>UCII01000014.1 GCA_900472485.1 Hyphomicrobiales bacterium | reverse complement strand
AACTTTCGGGGGTCAATTCATTCGGCGGGGCTTTTCTTTTGTGGCGGTGTTTCGCGCTTTCTTTCAGCTCTTCCGTTCCGGGGCGAGATTCTGGCGGAAGAATTCGAGGATATTCGCATCGAGCGCCCTGTGAAACGCAGCCCGGTCAAATGCCGCCTGATCCGTGCAGATCTCCGGCTGGGACCTGGCCAAGCCCGGCGAGCATGGCGCCAGAAAGGCGAAATGGGCCGAACCGGGCACGACATGGAAGTCCGGCTTGTCGGGCAGATTGACCGCCAGTGATGCGACATTTTCCGGCAGTACCCCATCGCCGCCATGTTCTGACCCCCAGAGCTGGATCGGAGCGTCGACTGCCTTCAGGCTTTCCTTTGTCGAAAAGAAGCTCAGCGGATCGGCAAGGACGAAGGCCTTTATGCGCAGATCACGAGCGAGTGGCTCGGCCGGTATTTCGTTGCGGCGGATCTCGCCGCAGATCGGAGCAGGCTCCGGACAGGGAACCGTGGCGTCATGAAAGTCCGGAACCGCACCCGCGAGCACCAGGCCAGTGTAGCCGCCACGCGAGAAGCCGAAGAAACCGATGCGATCCGGATCGATTTTTTCCGCCTGCGGCCAGCCGGCAAGCAGGAAGTCGATCAGACGCTTGATGTCCCGCGGCCGCTGAAACATGATCGAGATGTCCCCCGACCGGCTAAGATCGGAAAAATTGTCGCCGGGATGGTTGAGCGCCACCACCAGGAAGCCGGCATCGGCCAGCGTTTCTGCCACATCGTGATGATTGAGGGAGCCGCCGCCGTGCCCGTGCGAGATGACGATGAGCGGCAGCTTCCTCGCGGCGATCGGGCAATTGCGGACGGCAACAACCGTCATCGGTCCAAGCTTCACCTCCTCCGGCGGCGTCGCGCAGGGCGACCATACGAAGGCGCTCAGGGCCGGGTTGTCTGCCGTTGCAGGAACCTGAATGGACGTCAGACCGGCCGCTCGAGCCGATGAGGCAGCCAGACCAAAGGCTAAGAGAATTCCAATCTTCAAGAAACGCATTTTCTTCTCCGGGAACGGGATCAAGGCAGGCAAGAACGAGTGATATCGACACGCCGGCCCTGATGGCCGGTATGTTCCATTCGGAAGTATGATCTCGAACAGTTCAGGCTGCGATGCGACGCAGCGGGATCAGCAGATCGGTGGCTATTTCGTGCTCCATCACCTTGGCGGGATGGTTGAGGTAGAGCTCGATTATCGGGCGGTCGTCAGGCTCATAACCGCTCTGCGGCAGCCAGCCGCCGAAGAGCGTCTGAAAGGTCGGTGAAATAAGACTGTATGAACCCATGAGCCGATAGCAGGCATAGAGGCCGCCGGGCAGATCACGTCGTTCGAGCCCCTCGGCAACGACATCGCCTGGCGGCAGCATGACAGCGGCGAAATACCAGAACCCCTGCCCCTGTTCGGGGTCGCCGGAGCCGATGCCGATACGTGTCATCTCATGCCAGGCGCGCCCGCTGTCCCCCAGCCGTTGCGCAAGCCGGCGATAGGTGTGCGGTATCGTCTGGGCCGGCCCCTCGTGACGCAATCCAAAGAGCGTTGCGGGAGGTCGGTCGTCGACCGTAACGGCGGGCAGATTCGCAGTGATCGCCTGCTGTTGCAGCTGGAATGCGGTCGGGGTGAGGCCGGTCATGCCGCGAAAGGCGCGGGCGAAGCTCTGCGAGCTGTCGTAGCCCGCCTCGAGCGCCGTCTCGGTGACCGAGGCCGGACTCGTGGCCAATTGATTTGCGGCCTGCGCAAGCCGCACCCTGCGGATCGTGGCGGCTACGCTTTCGCCTGTCATCGCCCGGTAGAGCCTGTGAAAATGGAACGGGGAAAAATGGGCGACCGCCGCCAGGCTTTCGACGGAATGGGGTGCTGCTGGATCGACCATGATCGCCTCGATGACCCGGGCAATGCGCCGACGATAGTTTTGTTCTGTAGCGGCTTTCATGGGATCGAGCCTTACCACGACTTGTGCGGTGCCGTGGTGCAGCAATTGCGGATTTTACAGGATCACCATCTGCTGCAGATCAAAATTCGGATCTAAGTCGACGGCTCAGGAGCGTTCAGTCGCGGAGGGCCGGGTCATTCCACCGCCGCGCCAAGAAGTTGCGGGCATCGGCGAGAATCCGCTTGTATTCGGGTTTGAACGGAGCAGTGAGCTGCTTTTCGAGATCCCCGAGCAAACCGTCCAATACCACGCATTCGGCAGGGCTTTCGAAACACAATTTGTCGGGGGTGTGCGTTGCCTTCGGATCGGACCAACGGGAGAGGAGCTCGAATAGAACCACCGCCTCTTTCGCATCAAGACGTATTTCTACTGCACCGTCATCTTTCAGCGCATCTTGCTCCATCAGCGCAGCATGACAGGGTACGTGCAGGTCCGCAACCTGTCACACACATCGATCAAAACTTGACTTTCATGGGCAAAACCTCGAAGCCAGACCATCAGAGCAAGCAAAAGACTGAGCAAATGGCAGATCAGACGACAAAAGACGACAAGCCGCTTTTCGGGCGTCCGTGGATCTTCATCCGCGGCGTGCCGTCGATGAAATTTCTGCCGCCGGAAGGGCCGCCGGAAATTGCCTTTGCCGGCCGCTCGAATGTCGGCAAGTCGTCGCTGATCAATGCCCTGGTTGGGCATAAGGGGCTGGCGCGCACCTCGAATACGCCGGGACGCACACAGGAACTCAACTATTTCGTTCCCGACGGCTTTTCCGGCGAGGGTGGCGACCTGCCGCCGATGGCTTTGGTCGATATGCCCGGCTACGGCTATGCCGAAGCCCCCAAGGATCAGGTCGATGCCTGGACGAAGCTGGTATTCGACTATCTGCGTGGGCGCACGACGCTGAAGCGTGTCTATGTTTTGATCGACAGCCGCCACGGTATCAAGAAGAACGATGCAGAGGTCCTGGACCTGCTCGACAAGGCCGCCGTTTCCTATCAGATCGTGCTGACCAAGACCGACAAGATCAAGGAAGCGGGCATACCGAAGCTGCTCGCCGACACAGCCGAAAAAATCCGCAAGCGCCCGGCCGCTTATCCAGGCATCCTTGCCACGTCATCGGAAAAAGGCGCTGGCCTTCAGGAATTACGCGAGGCCATCGGGCTGACGGTCGGCATCCAGGTCTGAGAACCGCTCCGATACAATGAGGCCGCCGCCCCCGACCCCGCGTAAGGCGACGGCGGCCGTGTTGCCGCTAAGGATTACATCTTCGGCAACAACACCTTGTCGACCACATGGATCACGCCGTTCGACTGCTTGACGTCGGCGATGGTGATGTGAGCGGTGCCGCCGGCCTCATCGGTCAGCGTCAGTTTGCCGCCCTTCTCCACGGCCTTGATCGTGCAGCCGCCGACCGTCTTCAGATCGTATTCGCCACCCTTGCTCATTGCCCATTTCTTGATGGCGGCAGCCATGTCATCGCCGGCGACGACATGGCAGGTCAGGATCTTGACCAGCTTTTCCTTGTTTTCCGGCTTGAGCAGCGTTTCGACGGTGCCCGCTGGCAGTTGTTTGAAGGCTTCATTGGTCGGCGCGAAGACGGTGAACGGGCCTTTGCCTTCGAGGGTATCGACGAGGCCGGCCGCCTTGACGGCTGCGACCAGGGTCGTGTGATCTTTGGAATTCACGGCATTCTGGATGATGTTCTTGCTGGTATACATCGCAGCGCCGCCCACCATCGGGTCCTTGGCATAGGCTAGGCTGCTTGCGGCCGACAGCATTGCGGCAGCGGCACCAATGCGAAAAACGGTCTTGATCATAACGTCTCCTCTTCCTCTCTGTTGCCCCGATCAGGCGGGGTCGGAAGAAGATACGGAGCACGCGGATAAAGAGTTTCAGCCGCGATCGTTTTTCGCGAGCCGAAATTCCTCAGGGCAAATGGATCGTGCCGGAAGCAACCACATCGCCCGTCGGTTTGCCGGTCGGCGAGCCCCCGAAGGGCTCGACACTGACGGCGATGATGGCGCCTTCAGTCAATTTGGCGTGAAGTTCCGGCGACAAGACGATTTCGCCATCGCCGGTCGGTGGCAGGATACCCAGCGCCTCGGCGGGATCGCTACCGCGAATCAGCCAGAGCTCCAGCGATTTCTCCTCGGGCTTGCCGGCGGCGACCGGCGTAATTTTCAGACGCCCGTTGGCGACGTCGTAATTGGCAAGGAGATTGAAGGGACTGTTCTGGCCGGCAAGGGATGCGGTGAGCTGCTTACCCGGGCTCATGCGCAAGCCGCCTTCATTCGTGACGGCGAAGACGAGTACGCCGGCTGCCAAGAACAATGAGCCGAAGGCGACAGAGCGCCACAGCATCAGCGAATTCCAGAGATGAGCGCCGAAGGCCGCTTCGCCGAAAATCCGCTTTTCGATCTTCGGAAATACGGCGGCCGTAGGCGTCACTGCCTCATATTCCTCGTTGAATTCCGAGAGATTCTGCTCCCAGCGGCTGACGATGGCGGCAAATTGGCGGTCGCTGCGCATGCGGCGCTCGACCTTTTGCCGATCCTCAAGGGAAAGCACGCCAAGCACATATTCTCCGGCCAGGACTTCATCGCGGGAGCGGCCTCCCTTGCTTTGATCGGGCGTACTCATCGGTCCATGCACTCTCTCAGTCTTATCAGGCTTCGGCGCAGCCAGGTGCGCATAGTATTCAGTGGCACAGCGTGTTGGTCGGCGAGCTCCTGGTAGCTCAAGCCCTCGACATAGGCGCTGCGAACAGCCCGCGCGCGATCAGCTTCCAACTCTTCCATGCACCTGTCAATCCGCCTTCCCTCTCCCTTGACGATTGCTTGCTCTTCGGGGCCGGGTTCCAGGTCGGCGAGATCGTAAGCGCTGTCTATTTCGTCAGCCACGGGCTTACGGGCACGGATGAAATCGATGGCGCGATTGCGCGCGATCGTCACCAGCCAGGCCATTGCCGGCCCTTCCGCAACAGCAAATTGCTCGGCCCGCTGCCAGACCTTGATATAGACCTCCTGCAAAACCTCTTCCGCATCCGCCTTGTTGCCGACGATACGCAGGCAAACACCGAGGAGTTTCGGGCTGGTACGCTTGTAGAGTGCCGCAAAGGCTTTCTGGTCGCGCATGGCAATGCGGCCGATCAGCGCTTCCGTATCCTCGCTCGCCATCCAAATCCCCGGGGTGCGACGCCTGCACCATCTTTAGAAGAAAACTTCGCTTCGGCAAACGTGTCCGCACCATCAATTTCCGCGACGCTAATGTGACATAGCGTCAACGACAGAGCAGCGCGATCTTTCAGATATGTTTTTCGCGCTTTATGTCTTTGATTTTGCGCAAGTCGCTGTCGCAAAACCGCTGAACACTTTTGCGCGACATGCTTTAATCCCGAGATCATTATTCCCTCTGTCAAAAACTTGAGATAAAAGGCCGCGATCATTTCCGAAGGGTGCACCATGTCCGAAGCCCAAAGCGAACTCCAAGCCAACCTGCTCGCACAGGCGCTGCCCTACATGCAGCGTTATGAAAACAAGACCATCGTCGTGAAATATGGTGGCCATGCCATGGGCAATGTCGAACTCGGCAAGGCCTTTGCGGCCGATATCGCCCTGTTGAAACAGTCGGGCGTCAACCCGATCGTCGTCCACGGCGGCGGCCCGCAGATTGGCGCCATGCTGACGAAGATGGGCATCGAATCGAAGTTCGAAGGCGGATTGCGCGTTACCGATCAGAAGACGGTCGAGATCGTCGAAATGGTGCTCGCCGGCTCGATCAACAAGGAAATCGTCGCCCTGATCAACCAGACCGGCGAATGGGCGATCGGCCTTTGCGGCAAGGACGGCAACATGGTTTTCGCCGAAAAGGCGCGCAAGACCATCAAGGACCCCGATTCCAATATCGAGCGTGTGCTCGATCTCGGCTTCGTCGGCGAAGTGGTCGAAGTCGACCGCACGCTGCTCGACCTGCTTGCCAAGTCCGAGATGATCCCGGTCATCGCCCCGGTCGCTCCCGGCCGCGATGGCGCGACCTATAACATCAACGCCGACACATTTGCCGGCGCGATCGCCGGCGCGCTCAGCGCCACGCGCCTGCTTTTCCTGACCGACGTTCCGGGCGTCCTCGACAAGCAGGGTCAACTTATCAAGGAATTGTCCGTTGCCCAGGCCCATGCGCTGATCGCCGACGGCACGATTTCCGGCGGGATGATCCCGAAGGTGGAGACCTGCATCGACGCCATCAAGGCCGGTGTTCAGGGCGTCGTCATCCTTAACGGCAAGACGGCCCATTCCGTGCTGCTCGAAATCTTCACTGAGCGCGGCGCGGGCACGCTGATCGTTCCGTAAGTCAGCCTAATCTCCAATGTCTCAAAGGTGCTTCGCAAATGTTGATTGCGAAGCGCTGGCCGGTCCGTCAGGACGGCCGATAGATCGCTTCGGCCTCGCTTTTCAGCATTCCCATGACCGAGCGGTAAGGGGCCGGCCCATAGCTGATGCGGCTGACGCCCAGCTTTGCCATGGTCTCATTGTCCGGTGTCGTCGGGCGCACCATGATGTTAACAGGCAGAGGCGAACGTTCGCAAAGGGCGCCGATCAGATCCGGTTCGACCAGGCCCGGCGCGAAGAAGCCGCTGGCACCGGCCTCGGCAAAAGCATCGGCGCGCTGAAAGGCGTCGTCCAGCAGGAGCTGATGATGCGCCGTATCGCTTTCCTGCAGGAAAAGATCGGTGCGGGCGTTGATGAACAAGGGTATTTCCCGGCGATCGGCCATTTCGCGGATGGCGCGGATACGTGCCGCCTGCACCTCTATAGGATGAATGCCCTGGCCACCGATCACCTGATCCTCGAAATTGATGCCGATGGCGCCGTGATCCATGATCTTTTCGACATTAACGGCGACTTCTTCAGGCTCGACGGCATAACCGCCCTCGAAATCGACGGACAGGGGCAACGGGCTCGTCACCGAAATCAGCCTGGCGGTCACTGCCAGCAGCGATAGCGGGATTGCCTGGCCGTCCCCGAAACCATTGGCGGCGGCAACCGACCAACTCCCCGTTGCCAATGCCTTCGCGCCGGCTTCAGTGACAGCCTTGGCAGAACCCGCATCCCAAATATTGAAAAGGATCAGCGGCTCGCCCTTCTTGTGCAGCCGTGCGAATTCCTGCGCCTTTTCCACCTGACTCATCGCATCCCCTCCGAAAAGCCTGGCCGGGCGATTTCTCCTCCGCGACCCAAAAGAGCGTAAGCTCCCCCTCACATGGCAAATAGAGTAAAACCCCGGAAATCAATGGTAAAATCATAGCCGGCATTAGATCGCACGGCAATCTCCCCCAAATGGCTGAGACGCGGCAGCATGAATATTTCCCTTCCCCCGCCCGGAGCGGGCGTGCCATAAGACGGGCATGAGCCAGACAAAAACGCTATCCGAGCCAGCAGATTTCTCCCACATCCGCGATTGGGTGTTCGATCTCGACAACACGCTCTATCCACATCATGTCGATCTCTTCGCGCAGATCGACAAGAACATGACGGCTTACGTCTCCGCCCTTCTGCAGATGGAGCGCGAGGAGGCTCGCAAGCTGCAGAAGCAATATTACCTCGATCACGGCACGACCCTGCAGGGTTTGATGATCCATCACGGCATCGACCCGAACGACTTTCTGGAGAAGGCGCATGCGATCGACTATTCGGCGCTGACGCCGCAGCCGGAGCTCGCCGCTGCCATCAAGGCGCTGCCGGGACGCAAGTTCATCTTCACCAACGGCAGCGTCAAACACGCCCAGGCGACGGCCGGCGCACTCGGCATCCTCGATGGCTTCGACGACATTTTCGACATCGTGGCGGCCGACTATGTGCCGAAACCCGCCGGCAGCACATATGACAAGTTCATGAGCCTGCACCGCGTGGATACGAAGAAGGCGGTCATGTTCGAGGACCTGCCGCGCAACCTCGCAGTGCCCAAGGCGCTCGGCATGAAGACGGTGCTTCTCGTGCCGCAAAATCTCGAGACGACGGTCGTCGAATGGTGGGAGCGCACGACCGGCGAGGACGATCACATCGACTATGTGACCGATGACCTCACAGCTTTCCTCAAAGCGCTGGTTTAACCATTCATTTGAGCACTTCCAGGAGAAGTGCACAGCGGTTTTCCGTTCGGAATGCGGAAACGCACATCCAAGGCGGGGTTACCAAAGTTTCATCCGCCTTACAGAGGTTTAATTGGTCGTTTTTGACCGCCAGCCGTATCGTTTGACCATTCCTCGACACGAAAGGAAAAGCGATGAACGGGAAAAAACTTCTTCTGGCCGGACTTTCCGCAACCCTGCTTCTCGGCGGTGCCGCACAGGTGGCGCTCGCCGCTTCGCATGATGGCGACCGTGAGAGCAGGCACCATCATCATGAAGGCCGGTGGCACAGACCACATTTTTCGCCTGAAGTCCTTTACGTGCGCATGCTGAAGGAATTCGGCAATCCCGACGATACAAAGCTCACCAAGGATGAGGTGAAGGCTGGCGTCGACAAGATCTTCGACCAGATCGACGTCAACCATGACGGCGAAATCACCCCCGGCGAATATCGCGCCTATCGCCAGGAGCAGTTCAAGCAATGGCGGGCCGAGCATGCCAAGGCTGATGGCGATAAGGCTCAAGATGGCCAGGCTTCGGGCGGCGATCAGACACAAAACAATCAAGCCCAAGGTAATCAAGCGCAAGACAATCAGGCGCAGAGCAATCAGGCTCCGGCCGACCAGTCCAAGGGCGACCAGGCTCAAAACGACAATGACAACGACAAGGGCGGCGAAGGGCATCGCCATCACGGACCGCATGGCCGCTTCATGCATGAAGCGATGGTCTTCCGCTTTGCCGATACCGATCAAAGCGGCCAGATCAGCAAGAAGGAAGCCGAAGACGCCATGAACAAGCTCTTCGACCGCTTGGACCGCAACCACGATGGCGTCGTTAACCTGGACGACATGCCGGGCCGCCCGCTGCTGTAAGCCGATCGCTCCGACACTGGTCCCATGAACGAAAGCCCGCCCTCGCCCAAGCGACGGCGGGCTTTTCGTTATCAGTGCCCGTTGTCGTGGTGACCGTTATCGTGCTCGTAGAAATCGGTGACTATCTTCCAGGCTTCGTCGGCGGTATCAACGAAGCTGATGAGGTTCACATCATCTGGTGCAATGGTGCCGAACTCGGCCAGCCCGTCGAAATTGATGATGCTGCGCCAGAACTTTTCGCCAAAAAGAATGAGCGGCAGGCGCTCCATGCGGCCGGTCTGGATGAGCGTCAGGCACTCGAACAATTCGTCGAGCGTGCCGAAGCCGCCTGGGAACACCGCGATCGCCTTGGCGCGCACCATGAAATGCATCTTGCGGATCGCGAAATAATGAAAGTTGAAGCTGAGCTCCGGCGTCACATAGGCGTTCGGCGCCTGCTCGTGCGGCAACACGATGTTGAGGCCGATCGAGGGCGCGCCTTCTTCCGCCGCACCGCGATTGCCAGCTTCCATCACACCCGGGCCGCCGCCGGTGACGACGACATATTCGTGGTAATCGAAACCGGCGGAATAACGGGAGCAGAGCCGGGCGAACTTGCGCGCCTCCTCGTAATAGACCGATGCTGCCTCAAGATTGGCGCGCTGCACGTCGTTGCGGGCAGCCCAGGCATTGGTGCCGGGGGCGGGAATACGTGCGCCGCCGAACATCACGACTGTCGACTTGATGCCTCGCTCGGTGAGCGACATTTCGGTCTTCAGCAATTCCAGCTGCAGGCGGATCGGCCGCAATTCCTCACGGCAGAGGAAATCCTCATCGGCATAGGCAAGCCGGTAGGACGGCGACATCGACTGCGGCGTGCGCGGCACCGACTCGGCCCGTTGCTTGTCCGCCGAGCTCGTCTTCAACGGGTCCCAAACCCCATCCTTGCGCCTCAGCCTGCCGTTCTTCCCCTTGCTCATCTATTCATGCCTTTCGAATCGATCATGACGGGCCTTTCCTGCCGAAAGACAGGAATGCCCAAGCTCTTGCATATGCCCCTACAACGCCTTGAATCCAAGCTCAATCGGCGCGGAAAAGACATTCCATTTTCGGCATGCATGCTATAGGACCAATCGACCGCATCCGGACCTTTATCCGGAAATCACGATAGGCCCTGACGTTGCAAGGAATTCCCATGAGCGCTACCGACCTCGCTTCCCTCGAAAAGTCCATCGAGGCTGCCTTCGACAATCGCGACAATGTGAACACGTCGACGCGCGGCGAAGTCCGCGATGCCGTCGAAACGGCGCTCCATCTCCTCGACAGCGGCAAGGTTCGCGTGGCCGAGCGTGGCGCTGATGGCAATTGGACCGTCAACCAATGGCTCAAGAAAGCGGTTCTGCTCTCCTTCCGCCTGAACGATATGAAGATCGTCGAAGGCGGCTCCGGCGGCGCCACCTGGTGGGACAAGGTTCCCTCGAAGTTCGAAGGCTGGGGAGAAAACCGCTTCCGTGAAGCCGGCTTCCGCGCCGTGCCGAACGCAGTCGTGCGTCATTCCGCCTATATCGCCCCCAACGCCATCCTGATGCCGTCCTTCGTCAATCTCGGCGCCTATGTCGGCGAAGGCACCATGGTCGACACCTGGGCGACGGTCGGCTCCTGCGCCCAGATCGGCAAGCATGTGCATCTTTCCGGCGGCGTCGGCATCGGCGGCGTGCTGGAGCCGATGCAGGCCGGCCCGACGATCATCGAAGACAATTGCTTCATCGGCGCCCGCTCCGAAGTCGTCGAAGGCTGCATCATCCGCGAAGGTTCCGTGCTCGGCATGGGCGTGTTCATCGGCAAGTCCACCAAGATCGTCGATCGCGCCACCGGCGAGATCACCTATGGCGAAGTTCCGCCATACTCGGTCGTCGTCGCCGGCGCGCTGCCGAGCGGCAACACCATGGCAAACGGCCAGCCGGCCCCGAGCCTCTATTGCGCCGTCATCGTCAAGCGCGTCGACGAAAAGACCCGCTCGAAGACCGGCATCAACGAGCTGCTGCGCGACTAATCTGCAAAATTTCGGAAGCGCGGTTGCCACATCGCGCTTCCCCCATGCTTGCCGGGTGAGCATGCCTGTGCGATTGCTGGAATCGCGGCAAAGATTTTCGAGTCGTCACCGACCCTTTGCCATCGCTTTGCCATTTCCCGCCGGATAAGTTGCCTCCGATGACTGTTACCAATCCCATCACGAACCTGCAGACCCTGATCCGCTGCGCTTCCGTCACGCCCGCCGAGGGCGGCGCGCTGGCGGCGCTTGCCAATATGCTGGCACCGCTTGGCTTCAAGGTCGAGCGCATGACCGCGACCGAGCCGGGAACGCCCGATATCGAAAACCTCTATGCGCGGCTCGGCACGGATGGACCGCATTTGATGTTTGCCGGCCATACGGATGTCGTGCCGGTCGGCGACGCCGCTTCCTGGAGCCATCCGCCTTTTGCCGCCGAAATCGCCGATGGCGAGCTTTTCGGCCGTGGCGCCGTCGATATGAAGGGCGGCATTGCCTGCTTCGTGGCCGCGGTTGCGCGCCATGTCGAGAAGCATGGCAAGCCGGCCGGTTCGATCTCCTTCCTGATCACCGGCGACGAGGAGGGGCCGGCGATCAACGGCACGGTCAAGCTGCTGCAATGGGCGGCCGAGCGCGGCGAGACATGGGATGCGTCGCTCGTCGGCGAACCGACCAATCCGGAACGCCTTGGCGACATGATCAAGATCGGCCGCCGCGGCTCGATTTCCGGCACTATTACAGTCCATGGCGTTCAGGGCCACGCCGCCTATCCGCACCTTGCCGACAATCCGGTGCGCAGCATCATCAAGCTGACGGAAGCGCTGCTCGATCCCCCCTTTGACGCGGGTACGGACAATTTCCAGCCGTCGAACCTCGAAGTGACAACGATCGACGTCGGCAATACCGCCACTAACGTCATTCCCGCCAAGGCGACCGCTGCCTTCAACATCCGCTTCAACGACACCTGGACGGCCGGCACGCTGAAGACGGAAATCCTGGCTCGCCTGGATGCTGCTGCCGCCGACCAGACGCTGCGGCCCGGGCGGCCGCCGGCGAAATACGACATCGTCTGGTCGGAACGTCCGAGCCAGGTCTTCCTGACGCGCAACAATGCGCTGATCGCTTCGCTCTCCTCCGCCATCGAAAACATCACCGGTCAAAGGCCGGCGCTGTCGACCACCGGCGGCACGTCCGATGCACGCTTCATCAAGGACTACTGCCCCGTCGTGGAATTCGGGCTTGTCGGCCAGACCATGCATATGGTCGACGAGCGCGTGGCGCTCTCGGATCTCGAAACGCTGACCGAGATCTACCAGACCTTCATCCAGCGCTGGTTCGAGAATGCCGAGCTTTAAGGAAGTCCAGTATTACCTGTCCGGCCTATGGCTGCTGATCCGGATGGATGCGCGCGGATTCCAGTATCTGGACATTTCGGACCGCGGCATGCTGCGTTCCTTCTGGGCGATTTTTTGGTGCCTGCCGTCGATCGGCATTTCATGGCTGTGGTGGCAGAAGGCCTATCTCACCGCCATGCCGCCGGAGACATCGGCGGGTCTTGCCTTCTTTCTGCGCCTGGCCTTAGTCGAATTTGCGAACTGGTTGATCCCGCTCGTGCTTGCTGGCGTGTTGCTGCTGATTTTTCGCTTCGGCGACAAGTTCACGCCGATCGTCGTCGTCGTGAACTGGCTCGGCGTGCCGACATCCTATCTGAATGCGCTACTCATCGCCTTGATCGCCTTCGTTCCGGGTTCCAGCGGGTTGGCGGCGTTGCTGTGGCTGGCGCTGATGATGGCGATCATCTTTTCGCTGGCGCGCATGCTTCGAATGATCTGCGGCACGCATCCGCTCTTCATCGGCACGCTGACGCTGGTGCTGCTTATTCCGACCATGCTGCTGACGGACTTCCTACAGCGCTTCCTCGGCGTCTATCCGCCGGGCTGAGGTAGTCGCGTTTAACGGTTGACGACGTCGCCATCTTCCTTGGTAAACGGGCCGATATCTGGGTTCGGCAAGATATCGAGCACGCGTTCGGACGGGCGGCAGAGACGCACGCCTTTCTCCGTCACCACGATCGGACGGTTGATCAGGATCGGGTACTCGATCATCCGCTCAAGCAGCTGATCCTCGGTGAGATCGGGATTGCCAAGGCCGAGCTCGTCATAGGGCGTTCCCTTTTGGCGGAGAAGATCGCGGGTCGTCAGGCCCATCGCGGCAACGAGCTCCGCCAGCTGTCCGCGGCTGGGCGGCGTCTTCAGATATTCGATAACGACGGGTTCTTCGCCGGACTGGCGGATCATCGCCAGCGTGTTGCGCGACGTGCCGCAGGCTGGATTATGATAGATCGTCACCGTCATCGATAGTCTCCCCTTCGTTGCCGGCCGAACCGGCACCGTCACGATAATCCACCTGCATGAAATAGAGCCCATCCGGCGGAGCGACAGGACCGCAGGCCTTGCGGTCCCGAGCTTCCAGCGCCGCGCGCACATCGTCAGGCGTCCATTTGCCCTCGCCCGCGAGCTTCAGCGTGCCGGCGAAGGAGCGGATCTGATTGTGCAGGAAGCTTTGCGCGGTGGCGCGGATCTCGATCAGCTCGCCGCTGCGCGTCACATCCAGCCGGTCGAGCGTGCGCACCGGGCTGTTCGCCTGGCAATGCGCCGAACGGAAGGTGGTGAAATCATGCCGTCCCACAAGGGTCTGCGCCGCGGCATGCATGACCTCGTGGTCCATATCCTTCGGCACCCACCATGCACGACCGGCTTCCAGTGCAAGCGGCGCGCGGCGGGCGATGATGCGATAGAGATAGTGGCGGCGGATGGCTGAAAAGCGTGCATCGAAGCTTTGGTCGACCTCGACGATATCGAGAATGGCAATACGGTTACCGGCGAGCTTCAAATGGGCATTCAGGGCATTGCGCAGCGTATAGACCTTCCATTCCTTGGAAAGATCGGCGTGCATGACCTGCCCCATAGCATGCACACCGGAATCGGTGCGTCCCGCCCCGCGGATCGAAACGGTTTCACCGGTCAAGGACAGGATGGCGCCTTCGATCGCACCCTGCACGGAGGGGCCGTTTTCCTGGCGTTGCCAACCGACATAGGGAATGCCGTCATATTCGACGGTCATTTTGTAACGCGGCATCAGGCTTGCTCCGAGGCAAGCATGGTGCCTGGTGCGATCGGTGTGCCACGCAGGAAGTCGGCTGCCGCCAAGGGCTTGCCGCCGGCCTTCTGTAGCTTCGTTAGCCTGACGGCGCCGGAAGCGCAGGCAATGACGAGATCATCCGTCAGGACCCGACCGGAAGCTCCCTTACCTTCTGCCAATTCCGAGCCGAGCACCTTGATGCGTTCTGGCCGACCGGCGATTTCGGCTTCGAACCAGGCGCCGGGAAAGGGCGACAGGCCACGGATATGATTATGGACCTCGGCTGCCGGCCTGCCGAAATCGATGCGGGTTTCACCCTTGTCGATCTTTGCGGCATAAAGAACGCCTTCGGACGGCTGGGCGGTCAGCGGTAGTTCATCATGCTCCAGCTTGTTCATCGCCTCGGCCATGGCCTTTGCGCCGACAAGCATTAGCCTGTCATGCAATTCACCCGCGGTCATGGCGTCGCCGATCTCCACTTCGCGTGTCAAAGCGATCGGGCCGGTATCCAGCCCCTTGTCCATCTTCATCACCATCATGCCGGTTTTTTTGTCGCCAGCCATGATCGCTCGCTGGATGGGAGCTGCCCCGCGCCAGCGCGGCAGCAAAGAGGCATGGCCGTTGTAGCAGCCGAGGCGCGTACCGATCAGGATTGCCTCCGGCAGCAGCAGGCCATAGGCCACGACGACGGCGACATCGGCATCCAGATCGCGAAAGCGCTGGCGCTCGTCGGGATCCTTGAAGTTGACGGGCGTGAAGACCGGCAGGCCTAACAATTCGGCCGCCTGATGCACCGGCGATTTCTGCAGGTCGAGCCCTCGCCGCCCGCCGGGACGCGGCGGCTGCGTATAGACGGCACGAATCTTGTGGCCCGCATCGATCAGGGACCGCAATGTCGGCACGGAGAATTCGGGCGTTCCCATAAAGATGATGTTGAGCGACATGCGATCCATCCGGCTAAGAATATCAGATTTCGAATGACCCAGCGGCCGCGGCGCATGCCATCGGATCAAACGCTAGCCGCCTTCAAACGGGTTTATGAGCCTGAGATCAAGCCCCTCGAAGTCTTTTGTATTGCGCGTCGCCAATGTCGCACCGCTCGCGAGGCAGATGGCGGCGATCATGGCGTCCTTCGTTTCCATCCTTCGCCCAATCTTGTGGCGATGAGCGGAGATTATTCCGTATTGATGGGCTGCGTTGCTCGAAAATCCCAGAACACGGCCCGAAAACTCTGCCTCTATCGCATCCAGCTCCGCGACAAGTGCCGCTTTGCGCTTCCCGTCAGCCAGGAGTTCCAGTCCAAATCTAATCTCGCCGATGGTGATGGTGGTCAGAAAAACGGCCTCGACGGCGAAGCTATCCAGCCAGGACAATATGCGCTCGCTATGCAGCCGCCCTTGCAACTCCGATACAACATTGGTGTCCAGAACGATCATGCGCAGGCCAGAGCACTATTCGAAATGAGGCGGATCGCGATCCGGCGCATTCCGAAAAGCATTGATTGCCTCGATTTCCTCTTCGCTGAGCTTTTCTGCGCCAAGAATTGCTCTCAATCGCTGCCCCGCCGAGTTGCTCCCACCTTGCTGGCGTCCAAGCGATTGACGCAGCAGTTCGATCGCCTCATCCGAGAGGCTGCGGCCATGCCTGCTGGCATTTGCCTGCAACTGCTCCTTCAAGCTGTCGTCGATGCCGCGCAGCAACAGATCACTCATTCGCGCCTCCATTTGATATCAATGATATCATAGGCGTTTCAGCTCGATCTTTCAATGTCTGGGATCAGAGAGCCTTCGATTTGGCGGCCTTCGTAAACTTCTTGATCACCATCTCCCGCTTCAGGCGCGAGATATAGTCGATGAAGAGCACGCCGTTCAGGTGGTCGATCTCGTGCTGTACGCAGGTCGCAAGCAGACCGTCGGCCTCGGTGAGTTGTTCCTTGCCGTCGCGGTCTAGATGCTTGACGGTGACGCGTGCGGGGCGCTCCACCTCGGCGTAGTAATCCGGAATGGAAAGGCAGCCTTCCTCATAGACCGAGCGTTCATCCGAAGACGCGACGATCTCCGGATTGATGAACACCCGCGGCTTCTTCTCTTCGCCTTCGCGCGCAACGTCGATGACCAGCATGCGGCGGGGAACGCCGATCTGGATCGCCGCAAGGCCGATGCCCGGCGCGTCATACATGGTTTCCAGCATGTCGTCGGCGAGGCGCTGAATTTCGGTATCGATCTGCTCGATGGGCTTGGAAGCCTGGCGAAGCAGCGGGTCGGGCAAAATGATGAGTGGCTTGATCGTCATGACGTTTCCCATAACGCATCTTGTTGTGCGATGGAATCGCCAAGATGGCGGTGAGGCGGTGTTTTTTCAACGGCAGCAATCCGAACGGCGGCGGATGGTCTCGAAATTTTGTTCACGGTTTGATCTGGATATTCACAACAATTTTGCTATGCTTGCGTGAAGAACTTCATCAGCGCGCCAGGTTTCATGTCTTTCATCATCTTCGGCCAAGCCATTTCCACCGTCCAGGTTCTGACCGGCCTCGTTATCCTACTTGCGATCGCAGTGATCGTCCTTTTCGTCCGCAGCAAGGCACAGGCGGAGGACGATGAGCTTGATGCCGAGCACACGATGGCGGCGCTGCTGCGGTCGCAGGCAGAGATGCAGGGGCGGCTTGCCACCATGGCCGAAGTCTTCGGCTCCAGACAGGCCGAGCTCAATCAAGCCATCGGCCAGCGCCTCGACGGCATGTCGCAACGGGTGACGGCGACGATCGGCGAGCAGACGCGCTCGACCCATGAAAACCTGCGCCGCCTGCAGGAAAGGCTTGCCGTCATCGATGCCGCCCAGACCAACATCCAGACCCTGGCCAAGGATGTCGTCGGCCTGCAGGCCATCCTTTCCAACAAGCAAACACGTGGCGCTTTCGGCCAAGCGCGCATGGAAACCATCATTGCCGATGGACTGCCGATGGGCGCCTATGCGTTCCAGGCGACGCTGTCGAACGGCTCCCGGCCTGACTGTACCGTTCGCATGCCGAACAGTTCGCCACCGCTTGTGATCGACGCGAAATTTCCGCTGGAGGCTTGGAACGCCATTCGCAGCGCCGGCAGCCCCGAACATGGCAAGATCGCCGCGCAGCAGTTCCGGAGGGATCTGGAACTGCATATCCGCGATATCTCGGAAAAATATCTGATCCCCGGCGAGACACAGGATACGGCCTTTCTCTTCGTGCCGTCCGAGTCGATCTTCGCGGAGATCCACGAGAATTTCGAGGCGATCGTACAGAAGGCCCAGCGCGCGCGCATCGTCATCGTCTCACCCTCGCTGCTGATGCTGTCGATCCAAGTCATCCAGGCTGTGCTGAAGGACCAGCGCATGCGCGAGCAGGCCCATGTCATCCAAAGCGAAGTGGCGCATCTAATGGACGACCTCTCGCGCCTCGATGAACGCGTGCGCAAGCTGCAGGGCCATTTCGCCATGGCGCAGAAGGATGTCGACATGATCGTCACCTCGGCCGACAAGCTGGCGCGGCGCGGCGAGCGGATAGAGGCGCTGGAATTCGAGGCGGCGAAAGAGCCTGCCAAGGCGCGGCCGGAAGAGCGGCCCAAGCCTGTCGACAACCGCACAAGCCAACTCAAGCTCAGGGTAGTTGACGAAGACTGATCGCTTCGGCAGTGTCGCCCGCAATCGATGCATGATCCACAAAGACATAAGGCGCCTTCGGGCAGGATCATGCGAGATCAACACCCAGGGCAGGACACCGCATGATCACTATTTTCGGCTCCATCAACATGGACCTCATCGCCACCACGGATCGTTTGCCGAAGCCGGGCGAAACGGTCGCCGGCAACGGCTTCTCGACGGCCGCCGGCGGCAAGGGCGCCAACCAGGCGCTGGCCGCGCGCCGCGCCGGCGCAACGGTCCGCCTGAGCGGGGCGGTCGGCAATGATGCCTTCGCGGAGCCCGCGCTTGCCTTGCTCGATGCGGCAGGGACCGATCTTTCTACCGTCCGGCGCGTGTCAGAACCGACCGGTACTGCTCTCATCCTGGTGGGCGGTGACGGCGAGAATATGATCGCTGTCGTTCCGGGCGCCAATGGCACCAATGCGGCCGAACACGTTGCCGCCGCCGTCGCCGCTCTGAACGCCGGCGATACGCTGATGCTTCAGCTCGAAATTCCGGTTGCCGCCGTTGAGATGGCGCTGAATACGGCGAAAGCAAAGGGCGTGCGCACCGTGCTCAATCTGGCCCCTCTGATCCCTGAGGCTGCCCGCCTCGGCCGGCTTGCCGATATCGTCATCGCCAACGAGACGGAATTCGAGAGGCTGGCCGGCCAGGACAACATGTCGGCATCCGAGCGTGAGGCTGCCCTCGTCCGCCTGCATGGTGAAACCGGCCAGACGCTGATCGTCACGCTTGGCGGCGACGGCGTAATCGCCATTCGCGACGGCGAGCTCGCGCGCGCCAAGGGCCTCGTCATCGAGCCGGTGGATACCGTCGGCGCCGGCGATACCTTCTGCGGCTATTTTACCGCGAGCCTCGATCAGGGTCTGGATTTCCATGCCAGCCTGCGCCGCGCCGCCGTCGCCGGTTCGCTGACTTGCCTGAAGCCGGGCGCGCAGCCGTCCATCCCGGTTGCCAGCGAAGTCGCCGAAAAGCTTTAGGGTTAAATTTCACAACCCTTGCGAAGCGCAATTAATTAAATTTTTGCGCTTCCATATCATTCTCCTCTGGCCTGGCGCGCATAGCCTTTGAGCCGCGGCAGGAATCTTAACGGCGGCTCCATGACAGGGCCATCCTGCGCCGACCTTGCATTCGGATAATGTGTATCCGACGCATCGCTTTTTTCGAGGAAATGATGTTCATCTTTCGCATGAAGTCGCTTGCGGCCAAGCTCATCTTGGTCACCGGGCTGGCGATCGCACTCGTTCTGCTGGTTTCCAATTTTCTGCTGATTTCCCAGACCCGCGATCGCGTCGAGACGCTGACGATGGATCAGGCGAATACCGAGGCCAAATCCATTTCCAACGAGATCGCCGCCAATGTCGGCGAAATGGCGAGTGCCGCCCGCTCCATGGCCGCCATCATCGGCCGCGGCCACGAGGGCCATACCTTCGACCGCAAGGGCATGGTCAATATCCTCAAGGCGAATGTCGAGCAGAATGCCTTTGCCTTCGGCAGCTGGTTCTGTGAGCAGCTCGGCGCGCTGGATGGCAAGACGACCGAGCTTGCCAACAACAAGGATCAGGCCGTGAACGACAAGGGCGCCTTCACGCCCTATTGGTCGAAGACCAAGGATGGCGGCATCCAGTTCTCGACCTTCGACAATGATTACAGCGCCGCATGGTGGAAGCTTGCTGCCGACAGCGGCAAAGGCGCGATCACGCCACCCTACCTCGCGCAGGGCACCGATGTTCCGACGACCATGAGCTCGATTGCTTATCCGGTCATGTCGGGCGGAAAGCTGATCGGCGTTGCAGGCGTCGATATCTCCCTCAATTCGCTTTCGACGAAGCTGCAGAAGATGCAGCCTTTCGGCACCGGCCGCGTGCTGCTGGTTTCCCAGGACAACAAATGGCTGGTGGCACCGAGCGCCGACCTGCTGATGAAGGACTATAATGGTTCCGGCGCTGACGTCATCAAGGCAGCTTTGACCTCCTCTTCCGCAAGCATCCTCAAGAATCTTTCCGATGCAGGCAGCGAAGAATTCGACCGCGTCGTCTATCCTTTCGCCGTTCCGGGTCTCAATGCCACCTGGGTCGTTCTCATCGACGTACCGCACAGCGCAATCGCAGCACCCGTACGCGATCAGACCTACATGATGATCGTCGCTGGCATCCTGGTGCTTGCTGCCGTGATGCTCGCTCTTTATGCCGCTGTGCGCAGTTTCGTGCAGACGCCGCTCGCCGGCCTCGTCGCCAGCGTCAATCGCCTCAGCGCCGGCAATTATGCCGAGCCGGTCGCCGGTCAGGCTCGTGCGGACGAAGTGGGGTCAGTCGCCAAGGCATTGGAAGGGTTCCGCTTTGCGCTAGCCGACACCAAGCGCCTGGAAGGTGAAGCCAACGACCAGCGCCTGGCTGCCGAAGGCGAACGCCGCCGCTCGGAGAGCGAACGCAACGAGAGCGTTACCCTTCAGCGCCATATCGTCGGCATTCTCGGCCAAAGCCTCGCTGAGCTCTCCAAGGGCAATCTCACTCAGCGGATCACCGACGACTTCCCCGGCGAATATGCCCAGCTCAAGCAGGACTTCAATGCCGCGCTGGCGAGCCTCGAGGAGACGGTTCATACCGTCAATGTCAGCGTCGGCAATATCGGCAGCGGCACCGGCGAAATCAGCAACAGCGCCTCGGACCTCGCCCGCCGCACCGAACAGCAGGCAGCGAGCCTTGAAGAGACTGCGGCGGCCCTCAACGAGCTGACCGCGCAGGTCAATTCCAGCGCCGAAAACGCTCGTACGGCGGCAACCAGCGTCAATGCCGCATCAGAGGACGCAGAGCATTCCGGCGAGATCGTGCAGAAGGCCATTTCCTCCATGCACGGCATCGAGCAATCGTCGCAGGAGGTGTCGCGCATTATCGGCGTCATCGACGAAATCGCCTTCCAGACCAACCTCCTCGCGCTGAACGCCGGTGTCGAAGCAGCCCGCGCAGGCGAAGCCGGCAAGGGCTTTGCCGTTGTCGCGCAGGAAGTGCGCGAGCTGGCCCAGCGCTCGGCCAATGCCGCCAAGGAGATCAAGACCCTGATCAACGCTTCGGCCGGACAGGTCAAGGAAGGCGTCGATCTGGTCGGCCGCACGGGTGATGCCCTGCACAAGATCGCCCAGCAGGTCATGGAGATCAACGGCTTGATTCGCCAGATCTCCGCTTCCGCAAGCGAGCAAGCTATCGGCCTCAAGGAAATCAACTCGGCCATGAACCAGATGGATCAGGTAACCCAGCAGAATGCCGCGATGGTCGAGGAAACCACAGCCTCGAGCGTCGCGCTCGCCGAGGAAGCCCAGTCGCTCAGGGCGCTCGTTGCACGCTTCCGCACCGCTCGCGCCGTTCCGGACAATGCCAGCGCATTGCGGGCGACCGCCCAGCAGATGCGGGCTCCCGCGGCGCCGCGTCGCGCGCCTGCGCCCGCGGCAGCACCGGCACGCAAAGCCATTCCACAGATACAGGGTGCCACGGCGCTTGCCCAGGACGATTGGGAAGAATTCTGAGCCAAATCGCTCGGGATATAATCAAAAGGCCGCCGGAGCGATCCGGCGGCCTTTTGCATGGATCTGATCAGATGCAGGCGAAGCGTTCCGTCAATAGCGCGAAGAAGCCATCGGCATCGACGTCGCGCATGACCTTGGCATTGCGCTTGCGGTCGGTGACGTGCCACCAGTCGACGACGGTCATCCCGACGGTCAGTTCCGACGTCACCTCGATCTCGACATTGCATTCTCGGCCCTTGAAGAGCTCGGGCTTCAGAAGGTAGGCGATAACAGTCGGATCGTGCAGCGGACCGCCGTCCGAACCGTATTTCTCGATATCGAAACGCTCGAAGAACTGCAGCATTTCGACCATGGCCTTGGCCGGGGGCGTCCCGACCGCGGCGATGCGCTCGACGCGATCCTTGCGCGTCAGCAGCTTGTGAGTGACGTCGAGCGGCATCATGACGATGGGAACGCCCGAACGGAACACGACGTCTGCCGCTTCCGGATCGACATAGATGTTGAACTCGGCGGCCGGCGTGATGTTGCCGCCCTCGAAAAAGCCGCCGCCCATCATCACGAGTTCGCGCACGCGACCAACGATGTCAGGGGCCTTCTGAAACGCCATTGCGATATTGGTCAGCGGGCCAAGCGTGCAGAGGGTCACGGCGTCCTCAGGCTCCTTGCGCAGCGTATCGATGATGAAATCGACGGCGTGGCCTGGCTGCAATTCCGTTGTCGGCTCGGAGAGTTCCGGACCGTCGAGGCCGGTCTTGCCATGCACATGCTCCGCCGTCACCAGCTTGCGCTTAAGCGGCGCGTCGGCACCGGCGAACACCTTGACGTCGTGGCGATTGCAGAGTTCGCAGACGATACGGGCGTTGCGGCTGGTCAGCCGCAGCGGCACGTTGCCGGCAACCGCCGTGATGCCGAGCACGTCGATCTCCTCGCGGCTGCCGAAGGCGAGAAAGATCGCCGCGGCGTCATCCTGACCGGGGTCGGTATCGATGATGATTTTTCTAGGTTCGGTCATGTCTTCAACTTTCCTCCGGTGCAGATCGACAGGCTTTGTCGCGGGTCCGGTCCGGCTTTGTCAAGCGCTCGCTCGCCATGTCGCAAAACCATTTTTCACCATGGATTTCGATCTCGCAAATGCGAAGACCTCATGGCTTGCACTCGCAGGCGCGTACTCCCATATTAGGGACAACCGGGTGCTGAAGATCAGGTCCGGAACGGTCGCTTGACACCCAAGGACTTTGAGACGATGAGCCGGACGACTCCCTTTGCCAGCCCACTGCTTCTGGGCTTTGACACTATGGAAAAGACGCTTGAGCGAATTTCCAAAGTCAGCGACGGCTACCCTCCCTACAATATCGAACGGATGCGTGCGGACCGCCTGTCGGGCGAGCCGGAACGTCTGCGCATCACGCTGGCGGTCGCCGGCTTTTCCGAAGACGAACTTGATGTCACGACGGAAGAAAACCAGCTGCTGATCCGCGGCCGCCAGATGGAACAGGGCGAGCGTGACTATCTCTACCGGGGGATCGCCGCCCGGCAGTTCCAGCGTGTTTTCGTGCTTGCCGATGGCATGCAGGTGCTCGGCGCCACGCTGAAGAACGGGTTGCTCTCCGTCGATCTCATTCGGCCGGAACCCGACCGCATGGTAAAGAAAATTAACATTTCGGTCTCACAGTAGAACAACGGCCTAGAGCCGGATGATTTCAGGCCGATTCGACCTGAGATCCGAATCGGCTCTAGAATCAAAGAACTAGAGCACGACGTCACCCGAAAGCCGCTCACACTTTTGGTCATCATGCTCTGGAGCCGTTGGTCCCTCATACTGGAGGTACGAGCATGTTGTTGAAAGAAGCCACCGCCCGCCTGACCCCATCCGAACTTGCCAATATCGGCACCGGTGAGGTCGCCTACATCAGAAAAATGGATTGGTCCGAAGTATCCCGCTGCTTCCCGGAAGCGCCCGATATCGATCCGGATGTCGATCTGTGGGCGCTTTTCGGCGCCGACGGCACCCCGATCCTCTTGACGGACAATCGCTCCAGCACCTTCTATCGTGCTGCCGAAGACGAATTGAAGACGGTCAGCCTGCACTGACCATGAGCGTCGTCCGACGGTGAAAGTCACCGTCCGCAAGGACCGCATCGAACCGGCCCCACCTGGCGACGCGCGCGCATGATCCAGACCGCCCAAAGCGGCGGTCGTCAGACAGGATAGTGCGAATATCTCAATCTGAAATTCTCGTCCGTAACCGGAGCGATCAGACCTTCTTGAAGGTCAGATAGGCCGACGAGCGCCCTTCGCGCCTGGCCTTGGCCTCGTAGCGCGTGCTCGGCCAGCCCTCATAGGGCGTCAGCCAGTCGGCGGCATTCTGCGCAGTCCACTCGAAGCCGCCATGTGCCTGGCAGTGCTGCAGCGTCCAATTGACGTAGGTATCGATGTCGGAGGCGAAGCAGAAGAGCGCACCGGGCTTCAGGACGCGATGAAAGCGGGCAAGGTTCACCTGCGAAACGAAGCGGCGCTTCCAATGCTTCTTCTTCGGCCACGGATCGGGATAGAGCAGGTCGATCTGGTCCAGACAGGCATCCGGCAGCCAATCCAGCACCTGCGTCGCATCATCATTGTAGACGCGGATATTATGGGCGCCAGCGTCGTCGACGCTAGCGAGCAGCTTCTGCATCGAATTGACGAAGGGCTCGACACCGATGAAGCCGGTCTTCGGCTGCTCCAGCGCTCTGTGGATCAGATGCTCTCCACCGCCGAAGCCGATCTCCAGGCGCAGACGCTCGGTCGGCACCGGGAAAAGATCGTTCAGCGGCTGCGGCGCCGGGGCGGCAAGATCGATGATGAACTGCGGCAGCAATGCTTCCAGCTTTTCAGCCTGCTGGCCGCGCAAGGCCTTACCCTTGCGCCGGCCGAAGAATGCTTCCGTCGCCCGCGACCGGCGCTCGGTATCGATCATGCGGCTTCCCGGAGCTTCACGGCTTCCTTGAGGGCCTTCACCAGGTCCGTACGCTCCCAGGAGAAGGAGCCGTCACGGCCGGCCTTGCGGCCGAAGTGACCGTAAGCCGAGGTCTTGGCGTAGATCGGCTTGTTGAGGTCGAGGTGACGGCGGATACCGGTCGGCGAGAGGTCCATGTTCTTGCGGATGGCCGCTTCGACCTGATCCTCGGTCACACCCTTGCCCGTGCCGTGCAGGTCGACATAGATCGACAGCGGCTGGGCAACGCCGATGGCGTAGGAGAGCTGGATCGTGCAGCGATCGGAAAGACCGGCGGCAACGACGTTCTTCGCCAGATAACGGGCAGCATAGGCTGCGGAACGGTCGACCTTGGTCGTGTCCTTGCCGGAGAATGCACCGCCGCCATGCGGGGCTGCACCGCCGTAAGTGTCGACGATGATCTTGCGGCCGGTGAGGCCGGCGTCGCCGTCGGGGCCGCCAATGACGAACTTGCCGGTGGGGTTGATGTACCACTTGCAATCGGAAGCGATCTTCAGGTCGCCGAGCGCCTCGACGATATAGGGCTCGACGACGGCACGAACCTTCTTCGAATCCCAGCTCTCGTCGAGATGCTGGGTGGAAAGCACGATCGAGGTCGCTTCGGACGGCTTGCCGTCGACGTAACGGACCGTCACCTGGCTCTTGGCGTCCGGGCCGAGCTTGGCGACTTCGCCGTCGCCCTTCTTGCGGGCGGAAGCGAGCAGCTGCAGGATCTTGTGCGAATAGTAGATCGGCGCCGGCATGAGATCCGGCGTTTCCTTGCAGGCATAGCCGAACATGATGCCCTGGTCGCCGGCACCTTCGTCACCCTGCTGGTCGGCGGCATTGTCGACGCCCTGGGCGATATCGGCAGACTGCGAGTGCAGGAGCACGTCGATACGGGCCTTCTTCCAGTGGAAGCCGTCCTGTTCGTAGCCGATGTCCTTGATGGCGCGGCGGGCGGCGGCCTTGAACTTCGAAGGATTGATGACGTCGTTGCCATCCTTGTCCTTCTTCATCAGGCTCGGCGGCAAACGCACTTCACCGGCAATGACGACGCGGTTGGTGGTGGCAAGGGTCTCGCATGCAATGCGCACGGTCCATGGGTTTACGCCGGTCTTTGCAGCCTCGCGGTAAACCAGATCGACAATTTCATCGGAAATGCGGTCACAAACTTTATCCGGGTGACCTTCGGCAACAGACTCACTCGTAAACAGATAATTCGCGCGCATGCGGGATTCCCCTCAAAGAACAAATCTCTGCTTTTGATATTCGCCTCCGCCTCGAAAAACAAGCCGCACAAGGACATAAATATATCTTTATATCCCCGCCCAAGTGATAAAATTTTGCCGTAAATAGCGAAAAGGCGGCCAAAATGACCGCCTCTCGACTTTGTCGGTTTAACCCCGCTTCGAAGGGTTACTCGGCATCCGCCTCGGCCGCGAGCGCCTTCACCAGCTCGACAACCTTGCGTCGGACCTTGCCATCGGAAATTTTCACGAAGGCGCGGTTGAGCTGCAATCCTTCGGAAGACGACAGAAAGTCGACGACGTAGTTGGAGCTGGATGCCTCGGCCATGCCGCCCGCGCCGGCCGCGTGTTCGCCCGGTGCATCCTCGAAAAAGAAGGAAACCGGGACATTGAGGATGCTGGAGATATTCTGGAGGCGGCTGGCGCCAACGCGGTTGGTGCCTTTTTCGTATTTCTGGATTTGCTGAAACGTGATTCCGAGGCTTTCGCCGAGCTTCTCCTGGCTCATGCCAAGCATCGTGCGGCGGAGGCGTATGCGGCTACCGACATGAATGTCGATGGGGTTCGGCTTCTTTTTATTCTCAATCATCATTTTACCCTAACATAGGTTGAATTCAGGACCTGCCACCCGGTACCCTTCACCACCCCTATAACGCCACGTTGCAGCCGACGCCCCCAAGGCCTCCAGTCTACGTTCGAAAGGCGGACATCTAGCACTATGCAATTTTAGGGTTTTTTGGTCAATTCACCCTGAAAATAAAACCCATGCGCGAAATGGCGGCAATCATGCCGACTGCTCCGATGATCAACCAAAAGTATGTTTTTCTGGCTTTATCGTCGATGCGCGATACGGTTGCGCCACCTAAAGTGGTATCTATAAAGCCTTGCTGATTATAATCGATACCGGAAAGCACCCGTCCGTGTGCATCAACAAATGCTGAAATGCCGGTATTGGCGCTTCGAATCAACGGCAGTCCCTGCTCCACCGCCCTCACCCTTGCCTGCTGGAAATGCTGGTATGGGCCAGGCGTATCGCCGAACCAGCCGTCGTTCGTGACGTTGAGGATGGCATCGGCCTGCCGGATCTCCGACGTCATCTCATTCGGGAAGATGATCTCGTAGCAGATCAGCGGATAGAATTTGATGCCGTCTGGCATGGTCAGCAATTGCCGCTTGGTCGCCGCGGAGAACCCGCCCGGCAGTTCCACGACATTCTCGATACCGAGATAGCTCAGAATATGCTCGAAGGGCACATATTCGCCGAAGGGGACGAGATGGGTCTTGTCGGACGCACCGATGATCTGCCCGCGGCCGTCGATGACATAGATCGAATTGTAGTAGCGCGGCTCGACGCCCGGACCCATGTCTTCGACACGGACAGCCCCGGTGATCAGGATCTGATCGTCTTCGAGCTGATCGGCAATACGGGCGAGCGCATCGCGATTATCGGTGAGGATGAAGGGCACGGCCGTTTCCGGCCAGACGATGATGTCGGGCCGCTTGCCGCCATTGGCAGGCGGCTGGACCGAGAGCGCCAAATGCTTGTCGAAGATGGCGGCGCGGTCGGCGGCGGTATCCATCTTGGTTTCCTGGTCGATAGACGGCTGAACGATACGTACCACAGGTGCCGTCTTGGCATCGGCCAACGGCGCTTCCGGCTGGCCCTGTGCGTAATAGCCATAACCGAAATGAGCGGCAGCGATGAGGACAGCAAGGCCTATCCCCGGCACCCGTCCCTGGCGCGTGCCGAGCAGCGCAGGTGTCGCAAAAACGAAGACGGCAAGCACGGTCACCCCGAGCACGCCGACGACATGCGCCGACTGCATCATCAGCGGAATGGGCATGGCGCCATAGCCGATGGCATTCCAGGGAAAGCCGGTGAAAAGAAAGCTGCGCAGCCATTCCAGGATACCGAAACTGAAGGCAAGTGCTGCGATACGCCCCATGCCGTCGGACCAGAGAATCCGTGCAAGCACCGTCGCGACGCCGTAGAAAACGGCCAGAAAGGCCGGCAGGCCAAGGATTGCCAGCGGCAGCGCCCAGGCGAACTCATCGGCATCGATCAGCAGCGCATGGCCAAGCCACCAGAGGCCGGCGACAAAATAGCCGAAGCCGAACAGCCAGCCCGTGAAGAAGGCGGGCCAGAGGCGCCCGAGCAGGCCGCTATCCGGGCCGGCAGCGACACCGTCCAGCAGCCAGACGAGCAGCGTGAACGAGACGAACATTGCCGCGAAGAAACCGAAGGGCGGCAGCGCCAGCACGCCGATGGCGCCCGCTAAAATGGTAAGCAACGCACGTTTGAAACCCCAGACGAGGATCACCCTGCCCGAAAGCCATTCCATGCGTCAGCTCCGTCCAATCGCGAATCAATTGGGCGCAGTCTTTCAAAAATGCAGCGATTTGTCCCGCTCCCGCGCCATTTATTGGCTGGCGGCATTACGCTCGGCCGGCGTTTCCTCGGCGATCGTTTCCGGTGCCGGCAAATCGCGATCCGACGCACCCGCCTCGCCTTCCAGCTTGACGGTCGGACGACGGCGAGCGGCATGGCGCTTACGCGTGATGCGCACCCGCTTGATGCGGCGCGGATCGGCATCGAGAATGTGGAATTCGAAGCCTGGAAGCGCCTGCACCACCTCGCCACGCACCGGAATGCGGCCGAGGGCGGAGAAGATCAGGCCGCCGAGCGTATCCACCTCGTCCACCTGCTCGGCGATATCGAAATCCGGACCGATCGCAGCTGCGATCTCCTCCAACTCGACACGGGCGTCAGCAACGAAGACGTCCTCCGAGACGCGCTTGAACATGACTTCTTCATCATCATGCTCGTCGTCGATGTCGCCCACGACCATTTCCACGATGTCCTCGTGCGAGGCCAGGCCATCCGTGCCACCATATTCATCGATCACAAGCGCCATCTGCGTGCGGTTGACCTGCATGCGTCGCAGGAGATCGGAGGCAAGCATCGAAGGCGGTACGAACAGGATCTTGCGGATGATGCCGGCTTCCGCCAGCGTCTTCTGCAGATCGACCCGCGAAAGGTCGAAATTCGGCTTGGCCGAGCGTGCGGGCTTTTCGGTTGCGGGAGTGGCTGGTGCCGCAGCCGTCTTCGCACTGCCGTTGCGGCGCTTGTTGCGGGCCTGCTTAGCGACATAGGACAGAAGGTCGCGGATATGCACCATGCCGCGCGGATCATCCAGCGTGTCGGCATAGACGGGCATACGCGAACGGCCGCTTTCCTCGAAGAGGATCATCAGTTCCCCGATGGTGATGTTCTGATCCACGGCCTCGATGTCGGCGCGTGGTACCATGACATCCTCGACGCGCACCTCGCGGAAGCGCAGGATATTGTGGAGCATCGCCCGCTCATCCGCGGAGAAGGCATCGTCACCGGCCGCGTTGGTCATCAACGCATCGGCCAGATCCTCGCGCAACCGAGCGGAATCCTGTGCCGGGCGCAGAATGCGCGCAGCACGTGCCCAGAATGAAGAGTGGGATCGCTTGCCGTTGCTACTACTGCCTACCTCGTCGGAGGAGGCTGCTTCGGCTCCGTCTTTGGCCTCGGGGGCCGATCTTGTCGTAAAGTCGCTCATTGTTCCTGGTCAGACAGGGTTCAAATCAAATGGGGTCTTGTCCCGCATAGGGATCAGATAGGCCAAGACTAGCCAAAATGCGAGTCTCCAGCCCCTCCATTCTTTCGGCTTCGCTATTATTCATATGGTCGTAGCCGAAGAGATGCAAGAAACCATGCACCATCAAATGCGTCAGATGGTCGTCAAAACTCTTTTCGAGATCGACCGCCTCACGCTCCACCGTCTCCCTGGCGATGATGATATCGCCCAGCATCGGGCCGGGCTTGCCGCCGGGTTCAAGCGGGAAAGCCGGAAAAGAAAGTACATTCGTCGCCTTGTCCTGTGACCGCCATTCCGCATTGATCTCGCGGATCGAAGCGTCATCGGTAAAGACCAGCGACAATTCGGGCGCCATTTTTGGAAACGGCTGCTTCTCGTATTTCTTGAGATAATTCGCAGCTTCGCCCAGCACGCGCTCGGCAAGCGACTGCAATACCTCTTCGGAGGGCCAATCGCCCTCCTCCACACTGATCTGTATATCGAGTTCGGCCATGAGCTTTCGTGCCGCAGATCAGATCTGCGGATCGCTTTCCTCTGCCTTTGCGGCATAGGTGGAATCGTAGGCGCGGACGATGCGCGCTACCAGCGGATGACGGACGACATCCGTATCCTTGAAGCGGACGATGGTAATACCTTCGACGCCGTTCAGCAGCTCGAGCGCTTCCACCAGGCCGGATTTGACACCGCGCGGCAAGTCGATCTGGCTCGGATCGCCGGTCACGATCATCCGCGAGTTTTCGCCGAGACGCGTCAGGAACATCTTCATCTGCATAGATGTCGTGTTCTGCGCCTCATCGAGGATGACGGCTGCATTGGCGAGCGTGCGGCCACGCATGAAGGCGAGCGGCGCGATCTCGATGACGCCTGCCGTGATAGCACGTTCGACCTTGTCGCCGGGCATCATGTCGTAAAGCGCATCATAGAGCGGACGAAGGTAGGGATCGACCTTCTCCTTCATGTCGCCGGGCAGGAAGCCCAGGCGCTCGCCAGCCTCGACGGCCGGGCGCGACAGGATGATCTTCTCCACCGCACCGCGCTCCAGAAGCTGAGCGGCGTGCGCCACGGCGAGATAGGTCTTGCCAGTACCGGCAGGGCCGACGCCGAGGACGAGCTCGGACCGCTCCAGTGCCCGCATATAGGCATCCTGAGTCGGCGTCCGCGCAATGATCGTCTTCTTGCGCGTCGAAATCTGCGCCATCGTCAACTTGGCTTTTCTCTCCATGGTCGGCAGCGTCAATTGGTCGTCGGCGGCAACCGCCATGCGGATTGCCCCTTCCACGTCGGAAGGCTCCACATTGCCGCCTTTTTGCAGCTTGTCATAGAGGTAATCGAGCGTGCGGCGCGCCTGATTGGTGGCCAGCACATCGCCTGTGATGACGACGGAGTTGCCGCGAGCGCGGGCGTCGATGCCGAGGCGCTCCTCAAGCAGCTTCAAATTCTGGTCGAACTGCCCGAAAAGCTCACTGGCGAACCGATTGTTCTCGAACGTCAGGGTGAAGTGATTGGCGTCGCTCGCGGTGCGGGGCTGGCGCGATGAAGAAGAAACCAATTCCTGTCCGTTCAAGCGGTGCGGCTCCTTTGGTCCGTCCGGAACCTAGAGCAATTCAGCGAAAAGGCTGTTGGTGCTGGTTCCGGTGATTCGTACGTTAATAATGTCACCGATTTGCGATGCTTTTGCATCAACATTCACAGACTGCAGCCAAGGGGAGCGTCCAATCAACTGGCCCGGCATCCGGCCCGGCTTTTCCAGAAGGATATCCACTGTTTTGCCCACGCAGGCCTCCGCAAACGCATGCTGCTGCTTCAGCAACAATGCCTGCAAACGCTCCAGTCGTTCGGTCTTGACCTCTTCGGGCACCTGATCCTTCAACTCCGCGCCAGGCGTACCTGGCCGCGTGGAATATTTGAATGAGAAGGCCTGTGCATAATTCACCTCCTCGATCAGTCTGAGTGTATCCTCAAAATCCTGGTCTGTCTCCCCCGGGAAGCCGACGATGAAGTCACCCGAAAGGGCAATATCCGGGCGCGCCGCACGGATTCTCTCGATGAGAGTGAGGTATTCCGCCGCCGTATGCCGTCGGTTCATTGCCTTCAGGATGCGATCCGAGCCGGCCTGAACCGGAAGATGCAGATAGGGCATCAGCGTCCGCAGGTCGCGATGCGCGCCGATCAGGCGGTCGTCCATGTCGCGCGGGTGGCTGGTCGTGTAGCGCAGGCGCGCGAGACCAGGGATTTCCGCCAGACGATAGAGGAGATCGCCAAGGCTCCAGGCTTCGCCCGTCGGACCGGCGCCATGCCAGGCATTGACGTTCTGGCCGAGCAGCGTGATTTCGCGCACGCCGCCATCCACAAGTTTTTCGGCCTCTTCGACGATCTGGGAGACCGGACGGGAGACTTCGGAACCACGGGTATAGGGCACGACGCAGAAGGTGCAGAACTTGTCGCAGCCTTCCTGCACCGTCAAAAAGGCGGTGACGCCGCGGGCGCGGATCTTCGTCTTCTCTGCGATCGGCAGATGCTCGAACTTGTCCTCGATCGCATATTCCGTGTCGACGACGCGCTGGCCTTCCTTGGCGCGGCGAAGCGCTTCCGGCAGGCGATGGTAGGTCTGCGGGCCGATGACGACATCGACGGCGGGCGCACGGCGCAGGATTTCCTCGCCTTCGGCCTGGGCGACGCAGCCAGTAACGCCGATCATCATTTCGCGGCCGTCAGCGGCCTTGCGCTTCTTCATCTCGCGCAGACGGCCGAGCGCGGAATAGACCTTTTCGGCCGCCTTCTCGCGGATATGGCAAGTATTCAGAAGGACGAGATCGGCCTCTTCCATGTCCTCGGTCGGCTCGTAGCCGTCGCGGGACAGCGCATCGCTCATCCGCGTGGAATCATAGACGTTCATCTGGCAGCCGTAGGTCTTGATGAAGACCTTGCGGCTGTTGGAGCCGTCGCGGGAACCGAGCTGCAAAGCGTCGGTCGCCGGGGCGTCGAGGGTCAGGCTATCCTTGGTCATGGGCCGCTATGTAGTGGCTTTTGCTTTCGGAGAAAATGAAAAAGTTGGAATCACCCGGAAATCAGGCGATCTCGCGCCCGAGCAGGCGGCTGGCAAGCATATTGCGGATGCGCCTGGCGATAGTGGCGCTGACTTCCTTGCGATTGGTGCCGGCGCGATAATCCACCGCCTCGCCGAAACAGATGTCGACATCGATGGCACCGCACTGGATGATGCCCTTCAGGTGCGGCACAAGCTCAATATCTCCAGGCCATGCCGTCAGCGGGCGATAATAGCGGCCCATCGGTGTTCCATGGACGCGGGTATAGGCGACCGCGACCGGCTGAACATGCACGACGGCATCCGGCGCCTTCGGCAAGGCGGCGGCAGCAGCACCGAACAGCGAGGATTTGACTTCGAGCAGCCGATTGCCGTCCGAAGTCGTGCCCTCGGGAAACAGCACCATGATTTCGCCATCCGCCATGCGGTCGGCGATCTCGTTCACCTGCTCGCCGGTCTTGCGCTTTTGCTCCCGCTCGACGAAGACGCTCTTCTGCCACTGTGCGAAAAGCCCGAAGATCGGCCAGTCCCGCACTTCCGACTTGGCGATGAAGGAGACGTCGGCCACCGCCGACAACACGAGAATATCGAGCCAGGATGAGTGGTTGGACGCCAGCATGAGAGGCCGGCTCGTCTCCATCTTGCCGACCACGTGGATGCGCACGCCAAGCCAATAGCAGACGATACGATGCCAGTAGCGTGGCAGATAGCGCCGGAGCTTCCAGTCGAAACGCAAACAGAGGATCTGCAACGGCAGCATCACGGCGCTGACGACGCCAATGACCACGGCGGCACAGCCGATGCGCAGCCAAGTCATCAAATCGCTCGCTCCTGGATGAAAGCCTTCACGTCAACCTTCGTCCTTCTTCAGCGGGATGCCGTAAAGCTCCAGCCGGTGGTCGACGAGTTTGAAGCCGTGTTCGCGGGCGATGCGCTCCTGCAGCGCCTCGATCTCCGGCGAATGGAATTCGATCACGTGGCCGCTCTTCAGATCAATCAGATGATCATGATGTTCTTCCGGCACGGTTTCGTAGCGGGAGCGACCATCACGGAAATCGTGGCGGGCGAGAAGCCCGGCATCTTCGAACAGCTTGACGGTGCGATAGACCGTAGAGATCGAGATTTTCGCATCCACCTCCACCGAGCGGCGATAAAGCTCCTCGACATCGGGGTGATCGCCGGAGCTCTCGATGATGCGCGCAATGACCCGGCGCTGCTCCGTCATGCGCATTCCGCGCTCGGCGCAAAGCTCCTCCAGGGATTTTACGGCGTCTTCCATCAATCGCTGTCTTCGGTCTGTTTGGACTGTGGCAACAGTTGGAGCGTCGAATTGCTGCTCTAACTATTTGTTTTGCCGCATTTGTGCGACGCCAGGTGATGCCACTTGGCTGCAAAATGCTCTAGCGAAGAACGCGGCGCATGACAAGCGCCGTCGACTTCTGGCCGTTTTCGCCGACATAATAGGCCTTACGCTCCCCGACCGTCTCGAAACCGAGCTTGCGATAGAGGCCGAGCGCCGGCTGATTGCTGCCATCGACCTCCAGGAACATGGTTTCGCCGCCGCGATTGCGGGCTTCCCGCAGAGCCGCCTGCATGAGGCGCCAGCCGAGACCGGAGCGTGCGAGTTTGGCATTGACGGCAATCGTCAAGATTTCGCCCTCGCCCGCCACATGCCGCGCCAGCACGAAGCCGGGAAGCGCCTTTTTCAGGATGGCATTGGTCTGACGGGCGACGAAGCCGAAGGTAGTCTCCTGTCCGAGGAGGCCTTGAAATTCGCTCTCGTCCCATACCCGCGGGAACCGTTCGCCATGCAGGAGCGCCACTTCGGCGCAATCCTTCAGCTCCATCGGAACGATTTCGTATTCGGCTTTTAAGGTCAGATAGGATTCGAGCATGTCTATTGCCTGGCAACTGCGTATCCGGCCTGCGGTCTGGCATCGGGTCCGCGAAGATAAAGCGGCTTCGGCTTTTCGCCGGCAGGCTTGCCGGCGCCCAGCCGGGCGACGATGGCAATCGGAAATGCGTCTGGCCGCTCCGCAGGCGGCGCGTCGCTCAACCGGGCGACAGCCGTTCCGGTGACGATCCCGTCGAATGCGCCGGCGATTGCTCGCGCTTCGTCGATCGTCACGGCCCGAGCCTCGTCCAGCGGGTTGCCATCGGCACCGAAGCTCTGGAGATAGATCTCCTCGCGCTTGGCATCGATGGCAGCCAGAACCGACTTGCCCGGATTCTGTGCTCGTGCAGTCGCCGCCATGACCTCGAGGGTCGTGACGCCAACCGCTGGAACATCGAGGGAAAGTGCAAACCCGCGAGCGGCGGCGACGCCGATGCGGATGCCGGTGAAGGAACCGGGGCCGACGGTCACGACGACACGCTCGATCGCCGAAAGCGCCACACCGGCTTTCGCCAGCGCCTCGTCGACAACGTGCATCAAATGCTCGGCATGCCCCCGTCCGATCGTTTCCGTGACCTCCCCCATCACAGAATCACTGCCGCTATCATACACAGCGGCAGCGCAATCCACACCTGCCGTGTCGAGCGCCAGTACGATCATGTCAAATTTTCCGAAAAGCCTGGGATATTAAACGGCTTCGACTTCCTGAACTTCCGGCACGAAATGGCGCAGCAGATTCTGCACGCCATGCTTCAGCGTCGCCGTCGAAGACGGGCAACCGGCGCAGGAACCCTTCATGTTGAGATAGACCTTGCCATCGCGGAAGCCGCGGAAGGTGATGTCACCGCCATCCTGGGCAACGGCCGGACGAACGCGCGTTTCAAGCAGCTCCTTGATGGTCAGCACGATCGACTCGTCGCCTTCATCGAAAAATTCGCCGCCGGCATCCTGTACTTCGGAGAGAACCGATGCGGTGCCCATGACCGGCTTGCCGGACATGAAATGCTCCATGATCGAGCCGAGAATGGCCGGCTTCAGATGCTGCCATTCCTGCTGTTCCTTGGAGACGGAAATGAAGTCGTAGCCGAAATAAACGCCGATCACGCCCGGAATCTCGAAGAGGCGGGCAGCAAGCGGCGACGCTTCGGCTTCTTCGGCGCTGCGGAACTCGGCCGTGCCGCTTTCCATCACCACTTTGCCCGGCAGGAACTTGAGGGTCGCGGGGTTCGGCGTCGCTTCGGTCTGAATGAACATCTTGATCTCCATGCGGCGGGCGAAAACCCGGTCCCGACTTTAGAATATTTCAAAAGAAGATAGGCCTTTTGGCCTTTCTATTCAAGAGAGTGTTTCTCAAGAAATGGCACACGCGATCAACTCAGCGCGTCGATTTCCTCATTGCTCAGCGTATCCGGGAGCACCGTCACCGGGATCGGAAAAGCGGTTGCGCGACCGGCGATCGACGAAACCAGCGGACCGGGACCTTCCTTGGCAGACCCTGCCGCAAGAACGAGGAGCGCGATGTCCCGATCCTCTTCAATCAAGGCATTGATCTGCTCTGCGGCCGATCCCTCACGAATGACAATTTCGGCGTCAATGCCGACATTCTCGCGCACGGCCTGCGCCGCCTTTGCCGTTGCTGCCTCCGCTTCCTCGCGCGCTTCCGCCCGCATGATCTCCTCGACGCCAAGCCATTGCTGGAAGTCGCCCTCGGGAATCACATAGAGCAGAACGAGGCCGCCATTGGAGTTCTTGGCGCGCCGGCCGGCATAATGGACGGCGCGCTGGCATTCGGGCGTGCCGTCGATGACCGCCATGAACTTGCGGCGATGACCTTCGAGCCGTGAGAGACGTTTTGAAACCATGTGGCGACTCTGACACCCGAAGGCGGCGTTTTGCAAGCCCCGTTTGGCAACGGGAGCTCTTCATTACGATATCGTCAATAGAGAAAGCCGATAATGTCGCGAACCTGCTTCATGGTCACGTCGGCGCGGGCGCGAGCGCGAGCACTGCCATCGCGCAGAACGGCGTCGATATGGCCGGGATCGGCCACGAGGCGGCGCATTTCCATGGTGATCGGCGACAGCACATGCACGGCGAGATCGATGAGCGCAGGCTTGAAGACCGAGAACTGCTGGCCGCCGAATTCGGAGAGAACATCGGCCTTCGATTTATCGGCCAGCGCCGCATAGATGCCAACGAGATTGTCGGCCTCGGGACGGCCGGCGAGACCGGCGATTTCGCTCGGCAAGCCATCCGGATCGGTCTTGGCCTTGCGGATCTTCTTCGAGATGTTTTCCTCATCGTCGAGCAGGTTGATGCGCGAGAGGTCCGATGCGTCGGATTTCGACATCTTCTTCGTGCCGTCGCGCAGCGACATGACGCGCGGCGCCGGGCCATCGATCAATGGCTCGACCATCGGGAAATAGGCATGCACCGGCTCGTCGCCGACGGTGATATCGATGCCGTAGCCCGTGCGACGGATATGCTCCATATAGTCCAGATTGAACTTCATGGCGATGTCGCGAGTCAGCTCCAGATGCTGCTTCTGGTCGTCGCCGACCGGAACATGGGTGGCGCGATAGAGCAGAATGTCGGCGGCCATCAGGCTCGGATAGGCATAAAGACCGAGCGAGGCCTGCTCGCGGTCCTTGCCAGCCTTGTCCTTGAACTGCGTCATGCGGTTCATCCAGCCGATACGGGCGACGCAGTTGAAGATCCAGGCGAGCTCGGCATGTCCCGGCACGGCCGACTGATTGAAGACGATGTGCTTTTCCGGATCAATGCCGGCGGCAAGGAAGGCCGCAGTGATCGAACGCGTCTGGTTCGGCATGTCCTCATGGACGAGCTGCGCCGTCAGCGCATGCATGTCGACAACGCAATAGATGCAGTCGTTGTTGGCCTGCAGGGCCACGAACTTGCGGATCGCGCCGAGATAGTTACCGAGGTGGAGATTGCCGGTGGGCTGGACGCCGGAGAATACGAGCGGCTTGAATTCGGTCATGTCGTCCTCAAAAGGCTTGTGGAGGGCCTAGAGCATGATGCCGAAAAGTGTACGCGGTTTTCGGACGACATCATGCTCCACATTTTTGATTCCGGAGCCGGATGATTTTCGGTCAGTTCTACCGAAAATCATCCGGCTCTGGGTGAGCAATGCTCGACCCTTGGTTTCGAGCGGCTTATGCACGCGGGATCGATGGGGATCAAGTGGCTATGTGGCAGAGTCTCAGGAAGAATGCTGGATGAGATCCCAGGTGTTGCCGTAGGGATCGGCAAAGACCGCCACCGTGCCATAGACTTCATGGCGCGGCTCCTCCAGAAAACGCACGGCCCTTGCCTTCATCGCGGCATGATCGCGGGCGAAATCATCGGTCTTGAGGAAGAAGCCGACGCGGCCGCCGGTCTGGTTGCCGATCGCCGCGCGCTGGCTGTCGCTGGCGGCTTGAGCGAGCAATAGCGCGGCGCCCTCGGTGCCTTTCGGCCTGACGACGACCCAGCGCTTGCCCTCCGGCTGCACCTCATCCGCCAAGCAATCGAAACCGAGGGCATCGCAGTAGAAGGCCTTGGCGCGGTCGTAGTCATCGACGACGAGGGCGACGAGGAAGAGGGATTGGGACATTGGGGCTCCACTTTTGGCAAAGTCGTCCCCTCGCCCCGCTTGCGGGGAGAGGGCTAGGGTGAGGGGCCATGCACAAACGTTCGGCGTGGGCAGACTATCTTGGCCAGCCGCTAAAGTGGCGATGCCTACATACTTTAACTCTGCGGGAGCCTCAATGAACGCCCCTCATCCGACTTGTCGCGATCTCACTTTGTTCGATCGCGCCAAGCCACCTTCTCCCCGCATTGCGGGGCGAAGGCGCTTTGTTACTCCCCATTCACCGCCTTCGCATCCGACGCAGTCGCGGCCCGCTTGCGCTTCAAATTGCGGCGCACCATGCCCAAATCCACGCCGCCGATCAGGAAGGCGACAATGAAATACACTGCCATCGCAATCAATATGAGCAAACCCAGGACGCCGGTCTTGGTGAGCAGCGTCGAGCCGGACCCCAGAAGCGGCTCCCACCGATGAGACAAATATACGATGACACCACCCATGACGGCTGAGGAGACGAGCAGCATGGCGGTGCGTCGCACCAGCGACCATTCCCAGACGAGATGCCCGCGGCGATAGAGCGTAACGAAGAGCTGTACAGCGTTCAGCCATCCGGCAACCGCTTCGGCGAGCGCAATGCCGCGTTCGGCCAGCACCGGGAAAAGCAAGATGGACAGCGCCGAATTGACGGCGACGGCGACCGCCGTGTAGCGCATCGGCGATTTCGTATCTTCACGGGCATAAAAGCCGGGCTGCAAGGCCTTGATCAGCACGAAAGCCGGCAGGCCCAGGCCGAAGATGGCAAGGATGGAGCCGACCAGCGTTGTATTGTTCGCGTTAAAGGCGCCGCGCTCGTAAAGCACGCGGATGATATCGTCGGAGAGCAGCCACAGGGCGACAGCGGCCGGCAGGGTCAGGAACAGCACGAATTCGATCGAGCGGTTCTGGATATTGGCGGCTTCCTTGATATGGCCCGACTTCAGCGAACGCGCCAATTCCGGCAAAAGCACGATTCCGACCGCGACGCCGACGACGCCGAGCGGCAGCTGGTAGATGCGGTCTGCATATTGCAGGGCAGCGATCGCGCCTTCCTTGCCCGAGGCGATCGCCTGGCCGATCACCAGATTGATCTGAGTGACGCCGCCGGTGATGGCTGCTGGGATCGCAAGAAGCAGGAGCCGCTTGACATTGGGTGTGAAGCGCGGAAAGCGCAGGCCGATACTGATGCCGGCATGACGCACGCCGATATAGACGACGGCCAGCTGCAGCACGCCCGCCACCAGCACCGACCAGGACAGATACCAGGCGGTGGTCAGCGGATCGGCGCCGAAATAGATCGCGTAGAACAGCGCGCTGATCATCACCAGGTTGAGGAAGATCGGAGCCACGGCTGCGGCGAAGAAATGATGCAGCGAATTCAGCATGCCGCTCATCATCGCCGTCAGCGACATCGACATGAGATAGGGGAACATCACGGCCGCCAACCGGACCGTCAGGTCGAATTTCTCGGCATCGTCGGCGAAACCAGGCGCTATGACCCAACGCACCAGGAGTGGCATGGCCAGTTCCATGACGATGGTGATCAGCAGCAGGACCGAGAAGAGAACGCCGAACACCTCTTCAGAAAAACGCTTGGCGCCGTCGATGCCGTTGGCCTCGATTTCCTTGGCAAAGAGCGGCACGAAGGCGGCGTTGAAGGCGCCTTCGGCAAACAAGCGGCGGAAGAGGTTCGGAAAACGGAAGGCGGCGTAGAAGACGTCGGCCATCGGCCCGGTGCCGAGGGCGGCAGCCATCAGCGTTTCGCGGGCGAAGCCGAAGATGCGGCTGCCAAGCGTCGCGCCACCGACGGTGATGAATTTCTTGACTAGGCTCATGCGGCTGAACCGGCTTTCTTCTCGGTGTCTGACTTTTCGACGGCGGCGCCGCGCGTGGCGGCCGGCGCGATGATGCCGGAGGGCATGCGTTCGCGCATTTCATCCTCCTCGCCGGCCATGACGGCTTTCAGGCGTGCGGTGATGTAGGCTCGCCTGTTCTCGTTGGAAATCTTCTGCCCGACGAGATCGGCGACATAGAAGGTGTCGATGACCTTCTCGCCGAAGGTGGTGATGCGGGCCGACTGGATATCGAGCGACAAGTCCGAAAGAACAGCGGTGATTTCCGACAATAGGCCGGGGCGGTCAAGGCATTCGACCTCGATGACCGTGAACTTGTTGGAGAGGCTGTTGGTGATGATGACAGACGGCGGGATGACGAAAGCCTTGTTCTTGCGGCGGTTCTTCGTCCGTGTCGCGATGACCTCCGGCAGCCGCTTGCGGCCGGCCAGCACATCCTCGATCATCTTGCCGATGGTGGCGGCACGGCGCAGTTCATCGGCATCATCGGGGAATTCGCGGCTGACATGGATGGTGTCTAGCGCGCGGCCGTCCGATGTCGTGAAGATCTGCGCATCGGCGATATTGGCTCCGGCCGCGGCGCAGGCGCCGGCGATCACGGTCAAAAGACGCGGATGGTCGGGCGAGAGCACGGTGATCTCGGTAATGGCGTGGAAGCTGTCGGTGCGTACCATCGTGGCGAGCACCTTGCCCGCCTTGTCGGATTCACGCATGAACTGCGTATGGCGGATTTGATCTTCCAGCGGCACGGACAGCAGATAGGGCTGATAGTGGAGCTTGACGTAGGCCTTGCGCTCCTTCTGGCTCCAATCAGCAAGTGCATGTTCCAGGGCTCCGGCGGCAGCTTCGGCGCGTTCCTTGCGCGAGACTTCGGAGAACCCGCCTGACAGCAGCAGCTCGGTTTCATAATAGAGCGTGCGCAGCAGCTGGCCCTTCCAGCCGTTCCAGACGCCAGGACCGACGGCGCGGATGTCGCAGACGGTCAGGATCAGCAGCATCTTCAGCCGGTCGAGCGACTGCACCCGGTCGGCGAAATCGATAATGGTCTTGCGGTCGGTCAAGTCGCGCGTCTGGGCGACCATCGACATGGTCAGGTGTTCGGCGATCAGCCAGACCACCAGCTCCGTCTGTTTCGGCGAAAGGCCGAAGCGCGGGCAGAGCTTGCGTGCAACTGCGGCACCGGCTTCCGAATGGTCTTCCTCGCGGCCCTTGGCAATATCATGCAGCAGCACGGCGACATAGAGCGCGTCGCGATCCTCGATATTGGGCATCAGCTTGTTGGTGAGCGGATGAATATCCTCGGCCTTGCCCTTGTCGATTTCCGACAGCACCTCGACGGCACGGATGAGATGCTCGTCCACCGTATAGTGGTGATACATGTTGAACTGCATCATCGAGACAATCTTGCCGAATTCCGGAATGAAACGCCCGAGTACGCCGGCCTCGTTCATGCGGCGCAGGATCAGAGCGGGATCGCGCTTCGAGGTGAGGATCGAGAGGAAGAGCCGGTTCGCCTCCTCGTTCTCGCGCAGATCGTTATCGATCAGGCTCAGCGAGCGTGTGACGCGCTTCAATGCATCCGGATGGAATTCGAGCCCATTGATATCGGCAACGAAGAACAGCCGGATGAGACTGACCGGATCGCGCTTGAAGACATCGGGATTGGCAAGCGCGATCCGGCCGCGGTCCTCGACGAATTCGACGGTGCCGGGAATCTTGCGCGAGCGGTTGGCAAAGCGGCTGATGACGCCGGTGAGGCCCGGGGTAGCCTTTGCCTGCTGGTCCTCAAGTGCCGCGCAGAGGATGCGGGTGAGATCGCCGACATCCTTGGCGACAAGGAAATAGTGCTTCATGAAGCGCTCGACGGCCGAAAGGCCCGGGCGGGCGTGATAGTCGAGGGCTGCAGCGATATCGCGCTGGATATCGAAGGAAAGCCGCTCTTCCGCCTTGCCGGTCAGGAAATGCATGTGGCAGCGCACGGCCCAGAGGAAATCCTCGGCTTTTTCGAAGAGGCGGTATTCCTGCTTCGAGAGCACGCCGAGCTTCACCAGTTCGGCTGGATCGCGGACGTGGTAGTAATATTTCGAGATCCAGAACAGCGTGTGCAGATCGCGCAGGCCGCCCTTGCCTTCCTTGACGTTCGGCTCGACCAGATAGCGGGTGTCGCCGGCCTTGCGATGGCGTTCGTCGCGTTCGGCAAGCTTGGCGGCGATGAATTCCGGGCCGGTATTGGTGATGATTTCCTTGTCGAAGCGCGCCTGCAGCTCGCGCTCCAGCGCGACGTTGCCGCAGATATAACGGGTTTCGAGAATGGCGGTGCGCACCGTCATATCGGACTTGGCCTCGCGGATGCATTCCTCGACTGTGCGCGTGGCATGGCCGACTTTGAAGCCCATGTCCCAAAGCATATAGAGAATGAATTCGACCGCCTTGTGCGTCTCGCTCGCCGGCTTTGGCTGGAAGAGGAAGAGAAGGTCGATATCGGAGCCAGGCGCCAGCGTATCGCGGCCATAACCGCCGACGGCGGTGACGGAGAAGGCGCCAGCCTGTTTCGGATAGACGTGACGGACGGTGAAATCGTAGATGACGGTGATGATCTGGTCCTGCAGCCAGGAAATCCGGTGCGCGCAATTGAGCCCGCTGCCGTCGGCGATCAGCAATCGCCGTGCTTCTTCCCGTCCATCCTGGCTCGCCTTTTTCAACAGCGCCAGCAGCGCGGAGCGCTCTTCATTCTTGTCCAGGCCGCGTTTGGCGAGAGCCTCGCACTCCGCCTTCAGCGCGGATACATCGAGAATGGTCGAAAAATCGATATGATGCGTTTCCATGCTCTGCCGATCGGCTTTCTCTTCGCTGACCGCGGCCCGTTGCCGGCGCGCCTGTCTTTTCGTCTGCATGCGCTATAGCCTCTTTGGCCCACGATTAACACAGGCATTCTGGGCCTGGTCTTTCCATGATTTTTACCGGACCAAAGTTGACGAAGCGTGACGGCAATCGACGCAGAAGCCGGCGGTTTTAGGGCCTTGCCGGCTCGATCGCCCGTCTGAGCTCGTTCAAGCTATATAATATGTTTCGCGACTGGGCGCCGATCTGCGTCACCATTTCGCGCTCGCATTCCCAATAACCGGCCTTGGCGATTTTCGAGCAAATATCGGAAATACGGCTGCAGGATAGGGTGATATCGAGCAGGCCGCGATCGGATTCACAGTCCGGGGCTTCGCCCTCGCCACAGATCTTGCCGCGCGCGGCGATCGGAGAGAAGCGCTCACCCAGAGTGCGGACTTCGGCGAGAAGAACTTCGAGATACATCATATTGCCCTTGGAATATCGCCTGTGGTCAGCTGCTTTTGGTCAGCGTTTTCTTCAGTTCATAAAGCACGTCCAGAGCGGCGCGTGGCGTCAGATCGTCCAGATCCAGCGTTTTCAGCCGTTCCTCGACCTTGGACGGCTCGCGCCGGCCAACGGCCTCCTCTCGGCGGACGGCCACCTGGAAGAGAGGCAGATCATCGATGAGCTGGCTTGCCGGATTCTTGCGGTCGGCATCTTCGAGCCGCGTCAGGACATCGCGGGCGCGCGCCACCACGGACGCAGGAAGGCCGGCGAGACGCGCGACCTGAATGCCGTAGGAGCGATCGGCCGCGCCCGGCCCGACCTCATGCAGGAAGATGACGTCGCCATCCCATTCCTTGACACGCATGGTGGCATTAGAAAGCCGGCCGAGCTTCTCCGATAGCACGGTCAGCTCATGGAAATGCGTGGCGAAGAGACCGCGGCATCGGTTGGCTTCATGCAGATGCTCGACGGCAGCCCAGGCGATGGAAAGGCCATCGAAAGTCGCGGTGCCGCGACCGATCTCATCGAGGATGACAAGGGAGCGTTCCGTCGCCTGATTGAGGATCGCTGCCGTCTCGACCATCTCGACCATGAAGGTCGAACGGCCGCGGGCCAGATCGTCGGAAGCGCCGACGCGCGAGAACAGCCGGTCGACGATGCCGATATGAGCCGAAGCGGCCGGCACGAAGGAACCCATTTGCGCGAGAATGGCGATCAAAGCATTCTGGCGCAGGAAGGTGGACTTACCGCCCATGTTCGGGCCGGTCAGGAGCCAGATGGCGCCATCCTTGCCATCGGATTTCGGCGAAAGATCGCAATTGTTGGCGACGAAAGGTCCGCCTGCCTGACGGCGGAGCGCCTGCTCCACCACCGGATGGCGGCCGCCCTCGATGGCGAACATACGGCTGCCATCGACGATAGGCCGGCAATAGGCCTGCTCCTCGGCAAGCAGCGCGAGCCCAGCCGCGACATCGATCACCGACAGAGCGCGGGCGCCCGCCTTGATCGCCTCGGCAGCAGCCACCACAGCTGCGACCATGCGGTCGAAGGCCTCGAGCTCGATTGCCAGCGCCTTGTCGGCGGCATTGGCGATGCGGCTTTCGAGATCGGCAAGTTCGGTCGTGGTGAAGCGCATGGCGTTCGCCATGGTCTGGCGATGGATGAAGCGCGCCTTGGCCTCACTGGTGTCGGTCATCGGGCCGGCATTGCCGGCCGTGACTTCGATGAAGTAGCCGAGCACATTATTGTGCTTGATCTTCAGCGACTTGATGCCGGTTTCCTCGGCATATTGCAGCTGCAGGCCGGCGATGACGCGGCGTGATTGATCGCGCAATGCCCGCACTTCGTCCAACTCGGTATTCGCCCCTTCCCGCAGGAAACCGCCGTCCCGTTTCAGCAGGGGCAGCTCTTCGGCAAGCATGGCAGCCAGCATCGCCTCAAGATCGGCTGGCAAAGCTTTCAGCCCGGCCAATGCAGCGGCAAGCTCCTCCGGCAGCAGGGCGCCACCGAGAAGACGGGCAAGATCGGCGGCAGCGGCCAACCCCTGCCGGATCGCCGAGAGATCGCGCGGGCCGCCGCGATCGAGTGCCAAGCGCGATAGGGCACGCGGCATGTCGGGCACATGCTTCAACGCCGAACGCAGATCGCTGCAGAGCGACGGCTCCTCGATCAGAAAACCGATCGAATCCAGCCGCTCGTTGATACGGGCGGGGTCGGTCAGCGGCGACATCAGCCGCTCGGCAAGAAGCCGGGCACCACCGCCGGTCACGGTGCGGTCGATCGCCTTCAACAGCGAACCGTTGCGGTCACCGGAGAGCGTGCGGACCAGTTCGAGATTGGCACGCGTGGCGGGATCGATGAAAAGTGTGGAAGCGCCGCTTTCACGCTCCGGCAGCCCCAGCGGGGGCCGCTCGGCGAGCTGGGTCTTCTCGACATAGGCAATCGCGGCTGCGGCGGCTGCTAGTTCGGCCCGCGTGAAGGTGCCGAAACCATCGAGCGTCGACACGCCGAAGTAACGGGTGATTCGCCCCTCAGCGCTGGCGCTGTCGAACAGCACGGCCGGCTGCGGGACCGCCGTGCGGCCGAGAATGTCGAAAACCGGCTTCAATTCCGGATCGTGGAACGTCGTATCCGGCAGGATCAGCTCTCGCGGATCGATGCGCAGGATATCGGCGAGCAGCCTTGACGCCTCCGTCTCGGCGAGGCGGAAGACGCCTGTGGAAATATCGATCCAGGCGAGCGCCAGCTGCGGCTCGGCACCACCGCGAATGCGTGTCAGAGCCATCAGATAGTTGGATTCCGAGGGCGAAAGCAGCTTCTCTTCGGTGATCGTGCCCGGTGTCACCAGACGCACGACATCGCGCCGCACCACGGACTTGCCGCCGCGCTTCTTGGCTTCCGCCGGATCTTCCACCTGCTCGCAGACGGCGACGCGGAAGCCAAGGGCGATCAGCTTTTGCAGATAATCGTCGGCTGCATGAACAGGCACGCCGCACATGGGGATATCCTGCCCCATGTGCTGGCCGCGCTTCGTCAGCGTGATGCCGAGCGCACGCGAGGCATCGACGGCATCTTCGAAGAACAATTCGTAGAAATCGCCCATGCGGTAGAACAGCAGCGAACCGGGATTGTTCGCCTTGATCTCGATATATTGCTCCATCATCGGAGTGGCCGAGGCGCGGCTTTCCTCCGAGGCAAGCTCGGCGGCCGAGAAAGCATCGATGCTGGCGTTAATACGTTCGTTCACGGAGGTGCAGTTTTTCCAAAAAAATGAGGTGCCACCCTATCCGCGCGCCGCTATAGAAGACAACAGCTATCGGGCAAGAGGGACCGGTCGCCCACAGGAGGTTTGGAGGAACTATGGCTGACAGCAAGAGCAAGTCGCGTCCGGGAACGGGGATTACCGATCAGGAAGCACTGGACTTCCACAAGAACGGCCGCCCCGGCAAGCTTGAGATCAACCCCACCAAGCCGATGGCGACACAACGCGATCTTTCCCTTGCCTATTCGCCCGGCGTCGCCGTTCCCGTCAAGGCGATCGCTGCCAATCCGGCTACCGCCTACGACTATACCTCGCGCGGCAACATGGTTGCCGTCATCTCCAACGGCACGGCCATTCTCGGCCTCGGCAATCTCGGCGCACTCGCCTCCAAACCGGTCATGGAAGGCAAATCGGTCCTCTTCAAGCGCTTTGCCGACGTCGATTCGATCGATCTCGAGATCGACACCGAGAATGTCGACGAATTCATCAATTGCGTGCGCTATCTCGGCCCTTCCTTCGGCGGCATCAATCTGGAAGATATCAAGGCACCTGACTGCTTCATCATCGAGCAGCGCCTGCGCGAGCTGATGGACATTCCCGTCTTCCATGACGACCAACACGGAACGGCCATCATCGCCGCCGCCGGGCTGATCAACGCGCTGGAGCTGACGGGCCGCGACCTGAAGACCACCAAGCTCGTCTGCAACGGCGCGGGCGCGGCCGCCATCGCCTGTATCGAATTGATCAAGTCGATGGGCTTCGCGCCAGAAAACATCGTCCTTTGCGACACCAAAGGCGTAATCTACCAGGGCCGCAGCGAAGGCATGAACCAGTGGAAGTCGGCACATGCGGTCAAGACCGAGAAGCGCACGCTGGCAGAAGCGATGAAGGGCGCCGACGTCGTCTTCGGCCTGTCTCAGAAGGATGCCTTCTCCGAAGAGATGATCCGCTCCATGGCCGACCGGCCGATCATCTTCGCCATGGCCAATCCCGATCCGGAAATCACGCCGGAGGAAGTCGCCCGCATCCGCGACGATGCCATCATGGCGACAGGACGCTCGGATTATCCGAACCAGGTCAACAACGTCCTCGGCTTTCCCTATATCTTTCGTGGCGCGCTTGACGTGCGCGCCACGACCATCAATGACGAGATGAAGATCGCCGCCGTCAACGCGCTGGCGAGCCTTGCGCGCGAAGACGTCCCCGACGATGTCGTCGCCGCCTATCAGGGTGCAAGGCCGCGCTTCGGCGCACAATATATCATTCCCGTGCCATTCGACCCGCGGCTCATCTCGGCAATCCCGGTGGCCGTCGCAAAGGCCGCGATCGAGAGCGGCGTGGCGCGCCGCGAAATAACAGACATGGAAGCCTATGCGCGCGAACTCTCGGCCCGGCGCGATCCGATCGCCTCGACGCTGGCGCAGCTCTACGAGCGCGTCCGCCGGCATCAGAAGCGCATCGTCTTTGCCGAGGCGGAAGAAGAGCAGGTGATGCGCGCCGCTCTCTCCTATGCCAATCAGGGGCTCGGCACTGCCATCCTGCTCGGCCGCGAGGATCTGATCGAGGCGACCGCCGAACGCGCCGGCATCGATCTCAACCGCCCCGGACTCGAGATCGTCAATGCCCGCATCTCGAAGCGGGGCGATGCCTATATCGATTATCTCTATGCCCGGCTGCAGCGCCAGGGCTACCTGCATCGTGACGTGACACGCCTGATCCACAACGACCGCAATCACTTTGCCGCCTGCATGGTGGCGCTGGGAGACGCGGACGGAATGGTGACGGGCGTGACGCGCAACTATTCGACCGCGCTCGGAGACGTGCGCCGCTGCATCGACGCCAAGCCGGGACACCGGGTCATCGGCATATCGATCGTGCTTGCACGCGGCCGAACCGTCTTCGTTGCCGATACCGCCGTGCATGACATGCCGACCTCGGAAGAACTGGCCGATATCGCCGAGGAAGCTGCCGGCTTCGCACGGCGCATGGGCTATGAACCACGCGTCGCCATGCTCGCTTATTCCACCTTTGGCCACCCCCCGGGCGAACGCTCCGAGCGGGTGCGCGAAGCGGTTGATATTCTCGACAAGCGCTATGTCAATTTTGAATTCGACGGCGAAATGGCCGCCGATGTGGCGCTTGACCGCAAGCTTATGGAAAGCCTCTACCCCTTCTCGCGGCTTTCGGGGCCGGCAAATGTGCTCATTATGCCGGCTTTCCACTCCGCGGCGATCTCCACCAAGATGCTGCAGGAACTCGGTGGCTCCACGGTGATCGGGCCACTGCTCGTCGGCCTCGACAAGCCGGTGCAGATCACGTCGATGGGTGCCAAGGATTCCGATATCGTCAACATGGCCGCCATCGCCGCCTATGGCGCAGGTTCGTAATCACTACCCCCTAAAGACTGAGCCGGCGGCCGAACAAAGGTGATGGCTGCCGTATCAATTCGGTGTAAAATAGAGGGATGAGTGAAGCTCAGGTCCTGTTCGGAGTGCTGCGCCATTCAGCGCAGCCTGACATTGTCGATGCTATCGAGCGGCTCGTCCTTGAGGCACCCGACCGCAAGCTCAACCGTGTGAATGCACTCGCCTTCGCGGCTGCCCACGGCTTCAACGAAGAACAGACCATTAATGCCTTCCTGCACGCATCTCGCCTGGGCCTGTTCGAGATGTCGTGGAATGTTCTTTGCCCCGGCTGCGGCGGGGTACTGGATGCCAATACCTCGCTGAAAACCGTGCAAAGCGACACCTATAACTGTACGCTTTGCGCGGCCGGCTACGAACCGACGCTCGATGAGATGGTCGAAGTCACCTTCACTGTCAGTCCGCGCGTGCGCCACATCGAAGCGCATAATCCGCACGACCTGCCTCCGCTTGAATATTTCCGCCAGATCTATTGGGGTTCGGGCATCGACCTTCCCGATGAGGGGTACGAAGAGAAAGTCGATCAATTCGTGCTGGAATCCCTGGAACTGCCGCCCGGCGAGAAAGCCGTCATATCGCTTCAATTGCAGGCGGAATTTACCATCATCTTCGAGCCCGTCACGCATGCAGCGCAATTCCTCGATGTGAAGGGTGAGCCATCGAAAGAGCGCCAAGCTCTTTCGCTCGTTTTCGACCGCATGCACCGCCACAGCGAAGCCATAGAATTGCGGCCCGGACCGTTGCGCATCCAGATGGAGAACCACACGGATCTTCGCGTGCTGCCATCGATCTGCGTGGCCAACGAAGCTCTTCATACGCTGCTCGGACAACGCCGGCCATTTCTGACCGCCAAGCACTTGCTCTCCAATCAGACCTTCCGCGACATCTATCGCACGGACACGATCGACATCGATCAGCGACTGAAGATCACCAGCCTCACCTTTCTGTTCACCGATCTGCGCGGTTCGACGGAACTATACGAAAGGGTCGGCGATCTCGCGGCCTTCGATCTGGTCAAGACCCATTTCGGCATCCTGCACGAAATCGTAGCGGCGGAGGCGGGTGCCGTCGTCAAGACCATCGGCGATGCCGTCATGGCGACCTTCCCGACGCCGGACCGAGCGCTCACTGCGGCGATGCGGATGCGCGAGGCCATGCTGAGCCTCAACAACGAACGCGGCAACGACGATCTTCTTCTGAAAATCGGCATTCATGAGGGGCCGTGCATCGCCGTGAGCCTGAACGAACGGCAGGATTATTTCGGGCAGACAGTCAATATCGCATCCCGCGTCCAGCATCTCGCGACATCACGGGAGATCTTCGCCACCAGCTCGGTGCTCGATCATCCTCGGGCCGCCGAACTGATGACGAGGCGCGGCCTCACGCCGCAATCGCATCATGTCGCGCTGCGCGGCATCACCGATGCGATCGATATTTTTGCGATCCCTTGATAGTCCTCAGCTGGCAAAGCGACCGGCATCCGCTCCGTAGTAGTTCACGTAGCGGTTGGAGATGCTGGCAATCGGCAGCACGATCAGAACGTCCGTCGTGTTGAAGGCTTGATCGACGACGGCGGTCGAGCCGACCATGGCGCCAAGGCGTAGATAGCCCTTGATCAAGGGCGGCATCGCCATCAGCGCTTTTTTCGGATTGATGGCCTCGACCGGCATCAGGTCCATGGTCCGAGCGAGCGACGGCAGCGCGCCGACGGCCCAGTCATCCTTGGCGACAACATTGTGATAGAGAAAGGACAAGGCGAGCGCGTGCTGTTCCGGCAGGACACCAGGAAAGGAGGCGCAACCGATCATCGCGCCCATGCCGTGCTTCAGCGCATAGGCCCAATTGCCCTGCCACAGCAGCTCTACCGTGCGCTTATTGCGGTAATCCGGCAGCACGCAGGAGCGGCCGAGTTCCATGAAACGCTTGTCGGGATGACGGGCAAGCAGCGTGTCGATGTCGAATTCCGACGACGAATAGAAGCCGCCATTGGCCATGGCCACTTCCTGGCGCAGCAGGCGGTAGGTGCCGACGATCTGGTCTTCCGGATCCCCTTCGAGCGAGCGATCCAGCACCAGAAGATGGTCGCAAATGGCGTCCCAGCTATCGACGTCGCGTTGACGACGCATGGCGTCGGCCGGCAATTGCGCGTTCATCTCCTCGACGAAAACGCGGTAGCGTACGGCCTGAGCGGCATCGATTTCGCGCGCTGTGCGGGCAAGGCGCGTTTCGAGATTTCCGATGCGTCCGAGCACATCGCTGGCAACCGGTTCAACCGTTGCCTTTGAAGACTGAACCATTTCGCCCTGAGCTTCGCGATTCAAGATTTCGATGGACATGGCGATTCTCCCCCTGCGGGCCGATATAGCGCCATAAACCAAATTCGTGCGACAGGAAAGTGACACGCAGCTTGGTTAAAAGCAAGAAGCGTGCCCATTGCAATTTTTCGAATGGACGCGCCGTCCCCAATTTAGCGATGACAATTGCCGTAAGTTGAGCCATATCGCCGGCCTCTATCGGGCATTGATGAGCCGGCTTTGCAATTTTCATCCGCAGATCATGGATGATTTCTAGGCGCGTTCGAAGACCGACCTCGACAGGCCGCGTAACGCGGTCGTCAGCTTTTCGGGGTCGACCGGCTTGACGATGACGGCATCAGCCCCGGCCAGCAGTGCTTGGCGACGGATCGAATCGCGGCTGTCCGCGGTCAGCACAATGATTGGAAGCGGCGGCAGGCCATGCCTGCGCTCATGAGCCCGCAATTGGGCAAGCGCAGCCGCGCCCGTACCGCCCGGCATGTTGAAATCCGTCACCAGCACCTCCGGCCGCGCTTCGCCGTCTTCGGTGCGGGCTCGAAGACCGTCGAAATCCTCGACGAGGCGAACCCTGTGACCAGCCTTGGAGAGCATGGCCCGAACCAGCATCGCATTAACCGGGTCATCCTCGCCCAGCAGAATATCGAGCGGGCGGTCTTCCTCCGTCTCGGGCGTCGTAATGCCGATCTCCGAGACGGCCTCGATCAAGGCTTCGCGCCTTTCCATGCCGCGCATGCGGCCTCTGAGCACATCGATCAGCGATTGCTCGCGCAGCGGCCGGATGAGCCAGGCGTCGAAAAGGTCCAGCGGATGAGTGTTGCGCTCCTCGGGATTGACCAGGAAGATCTTGCGCAGTCTCGGCACCGCAAGCGCATTTCCCTCGCTGAAGTACCAGGGCGCCATGCGATGGTCGACGATGAGATCCGTCCAGACCCCGCCCTCGCCCATCGGAAACGAAGGCAGCAAGTCATCCATGTCGCCCGGGCCGATCAGCCGGCAATAACCGCCAAGGGTCTGGATGGTTCGCATGATGGCCGTGCTTGCCGCACCTTCGGGAGCAAGCAGCAGGATACGGGATCCCCTGAGCATGGTATTGCGCCGGTCGTTTCCGTTCTCTCCGGCAACCAGGCCGACTGGGAAGGAGATGACGAACTCGCTGCCCTTACCGCGCTCGCTGGCGACGCTGAGCCCACCGCCGAATTCGCGCAGGATGCGGGCGGAGATTGCAAGGCCAAGGCCGGTGCCGGCGCTTCGTTCCACCGTGGTGCCGGCCTGCTCGAACTCCCCGAAGACGCGGGCTTGTTCTTCCTCGGTCATGCCGGGACCGCTGTCGCGCACCGATATCGTCAAATCCCGGCCGCTGAGGTCGACGCTGACAAGAACACCTCCGGTCTGGGTGAATTTCACCGCGTTGCCGATGACATTGAACAGGATCTGGCGCAACCGAGCGGGATCGAACTCCAAGTTCTCCGGAACATCGGCCGCAACGCTTGCAGCGATCTCTATGCCCTTTTCATGGGCGCGATGGGCGAGCATCTCGATGACGCCTTCCAGCAGCGGCCGTAAAGCCTCCGTACGCGGATGCAACTGAAAGCGACCGACTTCGATCGTGGAGAAATCGAGGAGATCTTCGACCAGCTGCACCAGTGCATGACCCGACTGGCGAATGCCAGTCAGGTAATTTGCCTGCTCCAAAGTCAACGGCGTCTGGGCGAGCAGATGGTTCATGCCGAGAATGCCCGACAGCGGCGTACGGATCTCATGGCTGACGGTGGCGAGCAGCCGCGATTTGGCGGCACTGTTGTATTCGGCCTTCAGCCGCGCATCTTCGCGCAGGCGGGCCGTCTGCCGCTCTTCGGTCACGTCGCGCGCGATGCTCTGTATGCGTAATTGCCCGGTCGCCGCATCGCGGAACATGACATCATGCCAGGCGAAGATGCGCCGGCCCTCGGGTGTCGCAATTTCCGCGTCCTGATGTTTCGCATCGGTGACGGCGCGGAATACGAGGCCAGCCTCCTCCAGCGTCAGGCCCTCGGGGTGCGACCTGCCGGTCAATCTGCTGAAGGTGGCGTTGGCATGCAGAATCCGGCGGTCGATGCTGCGCGTGACCGCGATGTCGCCAAGCGCATCATGGACGGTGGCAAGGAGGCTGGTACTCTCCTTGTGCTCCCATAGGCGGTCGTGATCGCTCTCGCTGAAATCGGCGGCGACAATCTCTGGCTCGCGCGCAGCGCCCCGGGTTTTGCCGATGCCGACGGCTGCGAGCGCAAGGGCGGCGAGGCCAAGAAAGCCTACAAGCAGCAGAGGACCCCCGGCAAAGCCGATCGCAAGAAAAGCGACCCCAGCCACAAGACCGCCGCCATTCAGCCAATGGCTTTGCAGCCACCAGGCTTGCGCAGACAGCGCCGTGTGCTGGCCTGCCTCACGCGGCACGGTCGATTTTGCAAGCGACGATTCGTCGGCGACCGGCCCTTCGATCGGTCCCGTTTGGTCGTGAACTGCCGCCGCAGCAAGCTTTTCCTGCAAATCTGCCAGAGTGCTCATGCAGTCTGGCTAACATGGGCATTCTTCCCGATGCCTTCAGGGATTCGCTAGAATTTTAAGCTTTTGCCTTTTTCGGCATGAGAAGCTCGTCGAGAATGACGCAGCCCGCACCGACGGTGATGAAACTGTCGGCAAGATTGAAAACGGCGAAAGACCAAGTCTGCGTATGGAACAGGATATAGTCGATCACGTGACCGTAGAGAAAGCGATCGAGCAGATTGCCGAGTGCGCCGGCAATGATCAGGGCAAAGCCCGTATGCGCGAGCCAGCGATGATCGGGCGTGCGCCGCCAGAGCCACAGCACGAAGGCGACGATGACGAGACGCATCCCGACGATGAACCAGCCGTCCATGCCCGAGAGCATCGAGAAGGCCACGCCGAGATTATAGGTGCGATAGAGCGCCAGCATCGGAATGACCGGCACCATCTCCTGCAGCGGCAGCCAGTTGTCGACCATGATCTTGATGGCCTGGTCGAGTATGACTGCAACGACGATAAAAATCAGTATCGGCAGGGGCCGTGAAAACAGGGCCGGCTTTGCAGTCCGCTGTTCGTGGGTCTCGCTCTCGGTCATCGGGTCTCGCTCAAGGTCAGGATATGGCGGCGGGCTTCGAACAGCATGACTGCCGTCGCGACCGCCAGATTGAGGCTGTCGGCGCGGCCGGCCTGCGGGATGCGGGCGAGCGCATCGGCCTCTTTCGCCAGGGCATCCGGCAAGCCGGACTGCTCGTTGCCCATCAGGATGACGACGGGCTTCTTTTTGTAATCGATGGTGCGATAGTCCACCGCGCCAGCCAGATGGGTGGCAACAACGGAAACCTCAGCCTTCTTCTTCCAGGCCAGAAACTCCTCCGGCGTCGCTTTGACGACGGGTACGGCAAAGACCGAGCCCATGGTGGCGCGTACGGTTTCCAGCGAAAAGGGATCGGTCGTCTCACCGACGAGGATGACGCCGGAAGCGCCGGCCGCGTCGGCGGTGCGGATGATGGTGCCGAGATTGCCGGGATCGCGCACCCGGTCGAGCGCCACCCATGTTTCGCCCGTCTTCGGCTTGACGTCGCGAAGCTGTCGCCAGCGCTGCTCGAAGACGCCGACCACCATCTGCGGATTGTCGCGGCGGGTGATGGAGCCGATGACCTTTTCGCTGACCTCCAGGACCAGCCCGCCGGCCGCGACCGTCTTGGCGGCCACCTGTTCGACGAGAGGCTTGCCCTTGGCGGCCTTGGCATAAACAAGCGTACGGATCGTCCAGCCGAGTTCGAGCGCGTCGATGACGAGCTTTAGGCCCTCCGCCAGGAAGGCGCCGCTTTCCTCACGGGATTTCTTGACCGTCAGCGCCTTGATGTCCTTGACGATCGGATTGGCAAGCGAGGTGACCTCCTTGACCTGTCCGACCTTGCGTGGGCCATCATTGCGGAAATCCTGGTTCATTTCGGCACCCAGCGGCTGAAGAGAGAGGTGGAAAGCGCCCTGCCCGGCGTGCGGCCATCAAGGCCGGCTTCGCGGATCACGAGTTCGCCGGATTCGACCACGCCGCCGGCGCCGCGCATGGTCTCGCGCATCAGCTCATGGATCGAATAGAAGCTGGCGCGGATCGAATAGGCCGTCAGCACGAGGCCGAGCGCTTTCGGCGACAGGATTTCGCGGCAAATATCGAGCATCAGCGGCAGATGCTCGAACAGGTGCCAGACCTCGCCGTTCGGGCCACGGCCGAATTTCGGCGGGTCGGTGAGGATGATATCGTATTTGTTGCCGCGCCGCTCTTCACGGAGGATGAACTTCATCGCATCCTCGCAGATCCAGCGGATCGGCAGTTTTTCCATGCGGCCCAAAGCCTGATTTTCGCGCGCCCAGCCGATCGCCTTCTTCGAGGCGTCGACATGCGTCACTTCTGCGCCGGCTGCTGCCGCCACCAGCGACGCCACGCCGGTATAACCGAAGAGGTTCAGGACCTTCAACGGTCGTTTCGCCGCCTCGACCTGCTCCTTCATCCAGGCCCAATGCACGATCTGCTCCGGAAAGACCCCGACATGTCGGAAGGCGGTAAAGCGGCCGAGGAAATCGACGCCGAGCAATTGCAGCGGCCAGGTCTCGCCGAGCGCTTCGCGCGGAAAACGCCAGCGGCCCATGCCGTCCTCATCGGTATCGCCGGTGAAGATCGCATCGGCATTGTCCCAGATATGTGCGGCAAGCGACGGCGGCCACAGCGCCTGTGCCTCAGGCCGGACGATGCGGTAGGGACCGTATTGCTCGAGCTTGAGGCCATTGCCGCTGTCGATCAGGTGGAAATCGCCGGCACCGAGCGATTCCAGGATAACTGGCACGCGCTCCGGCGGACGCTCTCCGGTTCGGGCGATCAGCGGGCGTTCGGGTGCGGCGGCGGCAGGTGCTGCAGCACGCGGCTCGGCAACACGCTCGCCATGATCGCGCGGAGGCTTGGCATCACGCAAAGGCTTGGCTGGCCTTGAAGCATGCGCGGGTTTTGCCGACGGCTTGCCGGGCATATCACGCCGGGGTTTTGCCCCGAGACCGCCCGCACTTTTCTGGCCGGGCCGGCTTTCCCTATGTTTCACCATGCTTGTCTCAAAATTGATATGTGCGTGCAAATAGCATCTGGCCGCCACTTGGCAAAGCGCTTTCCGATCTGCGATGATCCATGCACAAAATGTCACATTGGGAGGATTGCGCATGGACATGACCGGCGAGGAGCGGATCGCAGCACCCAGGGACGCCGTATGGGCGGCGCTGAACGATCCGGAGATCCTCAAGCAATGTATTCCGGGCTGCCAAAGCCTGGAAAAGGTCTCACCGACGGAACTGACCGCGACCGTAAAGCTGAAGATCGGCCCGGTTTCGGCCTCCTTCAATGGCGAGGTCAAGCTTTCCAACATCAATGCGCCGGAAAGCTATACGATCTCGGGCGAAGGAAAGGGCGGCATTGCCGGCTTTGCCAAGGGCGGCGCGGACGTCATATTGAAGGAAGACGGCAACGAAACGATCCTGCAATATGAGGCGAAGGCGCAGGTCGGCGGCAAGATTGCACAGCTCGGCTCCCGCCTGGTCGATTCCAGCGCCCAAAAGCTGGCGCAGCAGTTTTTCGCCGATTTCACCGCTGCCATCAACGGCCAGGCAAACGCCTGATTGCCGGGGGAATATTTCCGCCCCATATAGTCGATCATGACATCGAAATTCGAGACCTGGGCCATTCGGCCTGCACGCGAACAGGATATGCAGCAGCTTGCGGAGATCTATCTCCGCGTCCGTTGCGAAACGTTCCTATGGGTCGATCCCGGCCATTTCACCTTCGAGGATTTCGCCATTCATACCAATGGCGAACGCCTGTTCGTCTGCGAGGACGAGCATGGTGCGATTGTCGGCTTTGCCGCGATCTGGGAGCCGGATGACTTCATCCATATGCTTTATGTGCTGCCGGCCTTCCAGGGCCGCGGCGCCGGCAAGGCGCTGCTTACCAGCCTGCCGGATTGGCCTCGGCGCCGCTACCGACTGAAATGCCTGGTCAAAAACATTCGCGCCATGGCCTTCTATAGGGAACTCGGCTTCGAGATCATCGGCGACGGCGCCTCGCCGGAGGGCGATTATAAAGAGATGCGGCTCGCCGACCTCACGTCACTTTGATGGCAGCTGCCCGGCGATTTCTTCGGCGCGCGTGCGATGCTTATCGGCTTCGGCCTGCCAGCGCACCGCTTCCCGCGATTGATTGCGGGCACGTTTGCGATGCTTTCCCTGATTGAACCAAGTGACCGCGGCCCCGACGATCATACCGAGGATCAGCGCCACAAACAGCAAAACGAACAGGGGCGCATTCAGCGACAGCACCTGATCTTCCGGTCGGAACGGATTGAGGGCCAATGTCACCGATTGCCTATTGGCGACGCAAAATATGATGAGAATGATGCCGAGCGGCAGCAATATCAGCAGATTGACAATCTTTTTGGCCATCGCGCAGCTCCTTTGTCCGCGGCCATGAGTGCCACGCACCCAAGCCGCCTTCAGCCGCAGAATAGAAAAGAGGCGGCTGAATTCAAGTGCCACCGCGTCGCGGCACAATCATGTCCGACGACTATTTCCGTCGGCGCATCGGGGGAAACTCGGCCGGAATGGCCCGATCAGTTGTCGTCTTCCTCGTCGTCGCCGGCGCCGGGATTCAGGCGCTCGCGCAATTCCTTGCCCGTCTTGAAGAAGGGAACCCATTTTTCTTCGACGAAGACCGTATCCCCCGTGCGCGGGTTGCGACCAGAGCGCGAAGGCCGGTTCTTGACGGAAAAAGCGCCGAAACCGCGAAGCTCAACCCGGTTTCCCGCAGCGAGTGCATCGGTGATCTCATCCAAGACAGCATTGACGATATTTTCGACATCGCGGTGATAGAGATGCGGGTTGCGGGCGGCAACAATCTGCACCAGTTCCGACTTGATCACAGCTATCCCCTTAAATCATTGATTTATCAATTGGCTGCACCCTGCCAAACAGAAAGCAGGCCGTCAAGAAACAACTTATCGGTCATGATTTTCTGGAGACTCTCTCCTTTAATAAAATCATCATAACCGAGACGATTTAGCAACCAGGAAGCGGCACCCGGCCAAAAGAAGGATGAAGTTTTGTCTTCCGGCTTCCAATCGACGATCGGCAGGTCCTTTTTGACCTTGCGTGTTTCGAGATAGGCAAGGATTTCGTCCTCGCCGCCGAGCGTGTCGATCAGCTTGTTCTGCAGCGCCTGACGGCCGGTGAAGATGCTGCCGTCGGCAAGCTTCAGCACCTCGTCGCGCGAAAGCTTGCGACGCTCCGCCACCAGATCGACGAACCAGCCATAGCTGTCCATGACCATGCTGCGGATCATGTTCTTGGCGTCTTCGCTTGCGGGATGGAACGGCGAGGGTTCGGCCTTCAGTGGCGCCGACTTGATCTCGTCCAGCGAAACGCCGACCTTGTCGAGCAGGTCCTTGACCTGCGGATACTGGAAGATGACGCCGATCGACCCGGTAATGGAGGTATCGCCCGCAACGATATCGTCGCCGGCTGTCGCGATCATGTAGCCGGCCGAGGCAGCGACGGTGCGGATGTCCGATACGACCGGCTTCTTGGCGGCCACGGCGCGGATCGCCTTGAAGATGCGCTCGCCGCCATAGGTCGTTCCGCCCGTCGACGAGATCGAGACGATCAACGCTTTGACCTGGTCATTGTCGCGGATCTTCTTCAGCCGCTCCAGCAGCTCCGTATCGTCCTGGATGAGCCCGGAAATCTTGACGCGGGCGATCTGCGGACCGCGCGCATCCGGTAGATCGGCGGAGACGAAGCGATAAAACGCAAAGCCCAATGCCACAAGGAGCAAAACGGCAACAATGCGCCAGAAACCGAGCTTGCGGCGCAATTGTCGCCGATCCGCGATTGCAGAACTGTCCATCACGCCTTATTTCTCCCTGCAACAAATTGAAAGCGCTACAAACCGGATGTATGACACCTTGAAACGGGCACAATCCTTAGAGAAAAGCGTTTCCCGTTTTCGATGTCGTCGGCGGGACGTCGCTCTGTCGTTCATCAGATAGGACATCGCCCGAGCTGATGAAACCGGCCTATGGCATATTTTTCTGCTAAAATTCGCCCACAGCAGGAAAAAATCCATATTGGCAAGCCAGTGCAATAATGCGAAACGATCCGATAGGCTTTTTGGCACAGCCTCGCATAGCGTGAATGCGGTTCTCCGGATCATAGAAGACGGACCTGTTGCATGCTCAACACGATCGAGTCCCCCGGCGAGGCAATACGCTCGGTGCCGGAACGGAACGCGTATAAAGACGCGATTTTCCACTCTAACCGCGTAAAGCGGCTCAGGGTGCTGCTGCCGCTTGCCGCCGTCATCATTTCGCTCCTCTTCATTGCGGTCTCTGTCATCCGCGCCTATCTGCCGGCAAATATCCAGATCGAGGGCGCCAAGATCGAGGATGGCAAGGTCGTCATGGAACGCCCCGCCATTGCCGGCCGCAACAAGGACGGTATCAACTACTCGCTGCTTGCCGAAAAAGCGCTTCAGGATATCAAGAATCCCAACATGATCACGCTCAAGACCATCAAGGCATCCATGCCGGTCAATACCGACGTGATCGCCCATGTTACGGCCGCGAGCGCGGATTTCGACCGCCAGGCCGATACACTGAAGCTGACCGAACCCTTTACCATCCTGATGGACAATGGGCTGCACGCCGAATTCAAGACCGCCTTCCTGGATGTGAAGAAGGGTGACCTTTCCAGCCAGGACGAGGTTGCCATCACCCGCGGTGGTATGTCGGTTGTTGCGCGTTCGCTCAAGATGACGGATAAGGGAAGCGTAATCGAATTCGACGGGCAGGTTCGGATGAACATCGAACCTGCCGCTCTCCATAATTCAGATAGCCAACAGAAGCCGGGCGGTTCATGATAAAGTATTGGCCTAATTCAATTTTCAATTCCGGCTTGCGCAAGGCCGGCCTTCTCTGCGCTTTTGGCGCAGTCGCCTTCTTTGCAGCCGGGAACGCCGGCGCGCAGTCGACGACCAGCTCGATGCCGGGTCTGGCCCTCTCCAAGGATCAGCCGATCCAGATCGAAAGCGACAAGCTCGAGATCCATGATCAGGAAAGCCAGGCCGTCTTTACCGGCAACGTCAAGGTGGTCCAGGGCACCACGACCATGCAGGCCGGCAAGATGACGGTTTTCTACAAGAAGAAGCAGGCAGGGGATGCCAAGCAGCCCGACAATCCGGTCGCCAAGGCTGCCAAGGAGCAGAACCAGTCGCTCGTGTCGGGCGATGCCAACATCGACCACATTCTGGTCACCGACAAGGTCTACCTCGTTTCCGGGACGCAGACGGCGACGGCGGAGGACGGCTCCTTCGACATGGCCAACCAGCTTGCGATCCTCAAGGGCAAGAAGGTGGTTCTGACCGACGGACCGAATGTTTTTACTGGCTGCCAGCTCACCGTGCATATGGCGACGGGTGAAGCGCAGCTGGATTCCTGTGGCGGTCGCGTCCAGATTCAGCTCGATCCGAAGTCGCAGCAAGTGCAGCAACAACAACAAAAGAAAAACTGATACCGGCCCCTCGTGACGACATCGACCACTTCCACCCTGCCCGGCGTGCCCGGGCCGTCTTCTGCGGCATCCAGCGCACCGGCCGCGGACAAGGCACGCTATAAGGGCACGCTGATCGCCCGTGGCCTCACCAAGACCTACCGGACGCGACGTGTCGTCAACGGTGTTTCGTTGGTGGTGCGTCGCGGCGAGGCAGTCGGACTGCTCGGGCCGAACGGCGCCGGCAAGACGACCTGTTTCTACATGATCACCGGGCTGGTGCCGGTCGATGAAGGCACGATCGAGATCGACGGCAACAACGTCACGTCGATGCCGATGTACCGCCGTGCGCGGCTCGGCGTCGGCTACCTGCCGCAGGAGGCCTCGATCTTCCGCGGCCTGACCGTGGAAGAAAACATCCGCGCCGTGCTCGAAGTCCACGAAAGGGACAAGACGAAGCGGGAGCGCAAGATCGACGAATTGCTGGAGGAGTTCCACATTCGCAATCTGCGCAGCGTGCCGGCGATCGCGCTTTCGGGCGGCGAGCGGCGACGCCTGGAAATCGCCCGCGCGCTGGCGACGGATCCGACCTTCATGCTGCTCGACGAACCTTTTGCCGGTGTCGACCCGATTTCGGTCGCCGACATTCAGAACCTCGTGCATCACCTGACGGCACGCGGGATCGGCGTCTTGATCACGGACCACAATGTCCGCGAGACACTCGGCCTGATCGACCGCGCCTACATCATCCATGCCGGCGAGGTGCTCACTCACGGCAGGGCAAACGATATCGTCAGCAATCCCGAAGTACGCAAGCTGTATCTGGGTGACAATTTCAGCCTGTGATAGGCTGAAATTACACCGCTTGATCTGCTAATATTATCGAAAGCAGCCGCGCGCCGGAAATTTACTTCCGCTCCACAGTTCCACTTGACCAAATCCAATAAAAAAGCAATTTTTGGGCCAGTTGGAATTTCGCGAGAATTTTAGTGATAAAGGCGCGGATTCCCGAGGAGTTCAAGGGGAGTCCCGCGTCCGCTATGGCACTATCGGCCAATCTTTTCCTGCGCCAAAGCCAGAGCCTGGTGATGACACCGCAACTGATGCAATCCATCCAGTTGCTGCAGATGACCCATTTCGAGCTTACGCAATTCATCGCGCAGGAAGTCGAAAAGAATCCGCTGCTGGAATTTGCGTCAAATGACGAGGATATAGGCAGCGGCGGCGATCGCGAGGCCAAGGACGAACGCTTCGAGACCATGGAAGAAGCCCATGGCGAGGATGGTTCCGAACGCAATGCCGGCGATCTGGCGAGCGATTGGTACGAGAGCGATAATACTGGCAACGCCAACCGGCTGAGCGACGAGCTCGACACCAATTTCCGCGACGTCTTTCCCGATGACGGCAACCCGCAGCGCGCCGATGCGCCGGAGCTGCTCAGCCAGTGGAAATCCATGCCTGGCGGCGAGGCCGGTGAAGGCTACGATCTGGACGATTTCGTCGCAGGCCAGGTGTCGCTGCGCGATCACCTCAACGAGCAAATCCCCTTCTCGCTTCCCGCCATGGGCGACCGGCTGATCGCCCAGCATCTCGTCGACCAGCTCGACGACTGTGGTTATCTGCGCGGTGAACTCGGTGAGACGGCCGAACGCCTCGGTGCGACGCTTGCCGACGTCGAGCGCGTGCTGGAGACCCTACAGCAACTCGATCCGCCGGGCGTCTTTGCCCGCTCCCTCAGCGAATGCCTGGCAATCCAGCTCCGACAGAAGGATCGCTTCGATCCTGCTATGGAGCGGCTGATCGAAAATCTCGAGCTGCTTGCCCGGCGCGATTTCGCCACGCTGAAGCGGCTCTGCGGCGTCGATGAGGAAGACCTGCTCGACATGATGGCGGAAATCCGCCAGCTCAACCCCAAGCCCGGCAGCGGCTTCGAGACAGAGATATCGGAGGCGATCATGCCCGATATCGTCGTGCGACCCGCCGCGGACGGGAGCTGGCTAGTAGAACTCAACCCCGATGCGCTGCCGCGGGTATTGGTGAGCCAGTCCTATTTCGCATCCGTTTCCAAGACCAGCCAGGACCATGCCTTCCTGTCGGAATGCCTGCAGAACGCCAATTGGCTGACCCGCAGCCTGGACCAGCGCGCCAAGACGATCATGAAGGTGGCAAGCGAGATCGTGCGGCAACAGGACGCATTCCTGCTGCATGGCGTCGACCATCTGCGGCCGCTCAATCTGAAAACCGTGGCGGACGCCATCAAAATGCATGAATCGACGGTTAGCCGCGTGACCTCGAACAAGTATATGCTGACGCCGCGCGGGCTGTTCGAACTCAAATATTTCTTCACGGTTTCGATTGGCGCCGTCGAGGGCGGAGACAGCCATTCCGCCGAGGCCGTTCGCCATAAGATCCGCCTGCTGATCAACAGCGAGAGCCCGGATGCGGTCCTCTCCGACGACGATATCGTCGATACGCTGAAGAAGGGCGGGATAGAGTTAGCTCGCCGCACGGTTGCAAAGTACCGTGAAGCCATGAACATCCCCTCTTCCGTGCAACGGCGCCGGGAGAAGCGGGCTCTAGCCAAAGTTTCTGGTTTCTGACGGCCGGCGCCCTTCAACCACAGGATGCTAAACTCCTAACGGTCCGTTAAGATGCAGTTGACTTTCGTATGAGGCAGGGCTAGAAGCCCGCCGCAATCGCTGCAGGACAGCACGACCATGAAACTTATCCCCACCATCCAAAAGGCGGTCGATATACGCAATTTGCCTTTGACTGCGTGAAGTGCTTGGATGAGCTTGAGGCTTGGCGTAAACTGATACGCGCAATAACCACTACAAGAAGGGAAACTCCATGAGTGTGCGTGTCTCCGGTAAACATATGGAAATTGGCGACTCCTTCCGTCAGCGGATTGAGGACCAGATCGGTATGGCCGTGACCAAATACTTCGACGGGGGGTATTCAGGTCAGGTAACTGTACACAAGTCCAGCTCGCGCTTCGCGGCCGATTGCAAGCTTCACCTCGATAGCGGTGTCGTGTTGCATGCTGCCGGCGAAGCCATGGACCCGCAGCTTGCTTTCGACGCTGCGTCCGAGCGCATCGAAAAGCGCCTGCGCCGTTACAAACGCAAACTCAAGGACCATCAGGCTGGCAACCATGTGAACGGTCAGGCGGAAGTTGCCTATACCGTCATGGACGGCGTTCCCGATGACGACGAGGAGATTCCTGCCGACTTCGCGCCGGCGATCGTCGCAGAGAGCACGAAACAATTGAAGACCATGTCCGTGGCGACCGCCGTGATGGCGCTCGATATGACCGACGAGCCGCTGCTGCTCTTCCGCAGCCCCGGCAACGAACACTTGAACATCGTCTACCGCCGTCAGGACGGCAACATTGGCTGGATCGACGCAGCCAATATCAAAGGCTGAGAATAGAAGATAAGCGGCGGCTGCGCATCATCGCAGCTGGCCGCCGCTTGCCCGTCATCGGTTCTCGGCGACACGAAGGATAAAGAGAATGGCATTGGCAGATTTGCTACAGCAAGATGCGATCATCCCCGCCTTGAAGGCAAATTCCAAAAAACAACTGCTTCAGGAGCTGGCCGCCAAAGCCTCCAAGCTCACCGGACTGCCCGAGCGCGAAATCTTCGACGTCGTGCTGCAGCGCGAGCGCCTGGGCTCCACCGGCGTCGGAAACGGCATCGCCATTCCGCACGGCAAGCTTGCCAGCATCAAGTCCATCGCCGGCATTTTCGCGCGCCTTGAAGCGCCTGTCGATTTCGAGGCTCTGGACGACCAGCCCGTCGATCTCGTCTTCCTGCTGCTCGCACCCGAAGGTGCCGGTGCAGACCACCTGAAGGCGCTCTCGCGCATCGCCCGCGTCCTGCGCGACCAGGATCTCGTCGCCAAGCTCCGCGCCACCGATTCCGCCTCAGCCATCTACGCCTTCCTCAACGAGGAGCAGGCATCCAACGCTGCCTAACCGCTTGAATTGCACCGGACCAAGGCAAAAATAAGAGCCGGATGATCCGAGATCGTCCGGCTCTCTTCTTTTATTGGCGTTGCCCGAAAGAGGATCAGGCGTCTTTCTCGTCCAGGGGGCTGTTGGCGCCTTGCTCGGCATTTTCCACGATCTTCGGGCCGCCCTTGGCAACGCCGACCATGGCCGGGCGCAGAACGCGGTCGCCGATGGCGAAACCTGCCTGCACGACCTGAACGACCGTGTTGTTCGGCACCTCGGGATTGGGCACTTCGAACATGGCCTGGTGGAAATTGGGGTCGAACTTCTGTCCGATCGGTTCGAGCTGGCGCACGCCGTGACGCTCGAGAGCCGACAGCATCGAACGCTCGGTCATCTCGACACCTTCGATCAGCGTCTTAAGGCCGACATCGGCACCGGCGCGTGCTTCAGCCGGAATGGCATCCAGCGTGCGGCGCAGATTGTCTGCCACCGAGAGCATGTCGCGGGCGAAGCTTGCCACGGAATAGGACTTTGCGTCCTTCACATCGCGCTCGGTGCGGCGACGGAGGTTGTCCATCTCGGCAGCGAGGCGAAGGTAGCGATCACGCAGTTCGCCGTTCTCGGCCTTCAGCAGCTCAACCGGATCTGGCTGCGACGGCTCAGCCGCATCAATGGTTTCCGCTGCATCCTGCGCGAAATCCGCTGACGTGTCAGCCGCCGTGGCGTCAGGTCCGGTTTTTGTTGTTTCGTCGGTCATGACGGTCTCCGAATTGCTTGGTCTTTGGATGTGCCCGATATCGAGGTTTGGCCGGAAAAAATCAAGGCTTTGTCGAGAAGAACAGCCAATTTGCGGCTTTGCGACGGCGGCAATACCTCTCCCTGCTCATGGCTGCCGCTTGTAACATCGACTTGTGACATCGACTGTTCAGCCCTCCTCCCCGGTGGTATTCTGAAATGCATCTCAGCACAGCGGGGGTGACATCAATGTCTAATGGCAAATCCCTTTCAGGCAAGTGTTTCTGTGGCGCGGTGGAAATCGCAGTCGATGGCGAGCCAATGGCGATGGGTTACTGTCATTGTGACTCCTGCCGGGAATGGTCGGCAGGGCCGGTCAATGCCTTCTCGCTCTGGCCGCCGGAAGCCGTGCACGTCACCAAAGGCACGGACAAAATCGGCAGCTACCAGAAGACCGAGAAGAGCGTGCGCAAGTGGTGCACGGTCTGCGGCGGCCATCTTCTGACGGAACATCCGCCGTGGGGCGTGACCGATGTCTACGCGGCCGTCCTTCCCGGCCTCGATTTTCAGCCGGGCGTGCATGTCAACTACGAGACGACGGTGCTGCATCTGAAGGACGGGCTGCCGAAGCAGAAGGATTTACCAGCCGAAATGGGCGGATCGGGAACCTTGCTTCCCGATTGACGGTTATCGTCAGATCGCTTTTCTCACATTCCAGGCCGCGACAGTCTGGAGATCAGCTGCGCGGTATAATCGACCATGGGCACGATGCGGGCGTAGTTCAGCCGCGTCGGGCCGATAACGCCGACAGCACCAACGATGCGGTCATCATCATCGCGATAGGGCGCAACGATCAACGAAGAGCCGGACAGCGAGAAGAGCTTGTTTTCCGAGCCGATGAAGATGCGCACACCCGGTCCGCTTTCGGCGAGATTGAGGATCTCGATCAGGCTGTCCTTCTTCTCGAGATCGTCAAAAAGCAGGCGCAGACGATCCAGATCCTCCGCACCACCGATTTCGGCAAGCAGGTTGGAATGGCCGCGCACGATGAGCTGCGTCGGCTTGCCGTCGTCTTCGCCGCCGGACCAGACGGCAATGCCGCGCTCTACCAGTTGATGCGACAGGCTGTCCAGCTCCTGGCGCACGCTTTCCTTGAGGCTCTGCAACTGCCGCCGCAGTTCCGGCATCGTCTGGCCGGTCATATGGGCGTTGAGGAAGTTGGCAGCCTCCATGAGCTGCGACGAGGTCGTCCCGGCCGGTAGTTCGATGATGCGGTTTTCGACCTGATCGTGCTCGCCGACGAGCACGGCGAGCGCCTTGGTCGGCTCCAGCCGGATGAATTCCACATGCTTGAGAACGGGATCGCTCTTGGAGGTGATGACGAGACCGGCGCCGCGCGAGATGCCCGACAGCACCCGGCTTGCCTCCGACATCATCGATTCCACCGGCTGGTCGCGATTGCTGCCGCGCACCTGCCGGTCGATACTGGCGCGGTCCTCGGCAGAGAGATCGCCGACCTGCATGAAGGCATCGACGAAGAAGCGCAGCCCCACCTGGGTCGGCAATCGCCCGGCGCTCACATGCGGCGAATAGATGAGCCCCAGCTCTTCCAGATCGCTCATGACATTGCGCACGGAAGCCGGCGACAGCGACATGGGCAATAGCCGCGAGAGGTTGCGCGAACCCAGCGGCTCGCCGTTTTCAAGATAGCCTTCGACGATGCGACGGAAGATTTCCTTGGAGCGTTCGTCCAGTGCAGCAATGACATCCGAGACCGACGATGTCGTGAATACCATTTCGCTGTCAGATCCATTCCGTTGAGCCTTAGGCAAAATATAATCATTCAGTTAGCAATGGCAAAAGGGAAAAATGTCGCCAAGGCTGCCGAGGGGCTTTGCAGCCTGCTTTTCCTTTGCAAAAGCGGCCTGTGGGTCGTAGAAGCGGTCAACGAACATTCAGGAGAGTGGAATGCGGCCTTCAGGCAGAAAAACCGACCAGATGCGCAAGGTGTCGTTCGAGCGCAATTTTTCCAAGCATGCGGAAGGCTCCTGCCTGGTGAAATTCGGCGATACGCATGTGCTCTGCACGGCGAGCCTGGAAGACAAGACGCCGCCATGGCTGCGCAACAGCGGCAAGGGCTGGGTCACGGCCGAATACGGCATGCTGCCGCGCGCGACCGGCGAGCGCATGAAGCGCGAAGCCGCTGCCGGCAAGCAGGGCGGCCGCACACAGGAAATCCAGCGCCTCATCGGCCGGTCGCTGCGCGCTGTCGTCGATCTCAAGGAGCTCGGCGAGCGCCAGATCACCGTCGACTGCGACGTCATCCAGGCGGATGGCGGCACGCGCACGGCGTCGATCACTGGCGGCTGGATCGCGCTTTACGACTGCCTGAAGTGGATGGAAAGCCGCAACATGGTCAAGGTCGAGCGCGTGCTGAAGGATCACATCGCCGCTATCTCCTGCGGTATCTTTGCCGATCAACCTGTCATCGATCTCGACTATCTTGAGGATTCCTCGGCCGAGACCGACGCCAATTTCGTCATGACGGGCAAAGGCGGCATCGTCGAGATCCAGGGAACGGCTGAGGGTGCCCCCTTCAGCGAAGAGGAATTCGCCACGCTGATGCATCTGGCCAAGAACGGCATCGCCGAACTGGTGGAGCTGCAGAAACAGGCTATTGCCTGAGGATATTTTGAATGGCTGACCCGGCCCTCGCAGGCGTCCTTGAAACCGCGCTTTATGCGGACGATCTCGATGCAGCCGAGGCCTTTTATGGCGGCATACTCGGATTGCAGAAGATCTCGCGCGGCGGCAATCGCCACGTCTTCTATCGCTGCGGACCGGGCGTATTGCTGATCTTCAACAGTGAAGAAACGGTCAAGCCGCACGAGCCGGGTTCCCTGCCCGTGCCGCCGCATGGGACCAAGGGGCATGGTCACGTCTGCTTCCGCGTCGATGGCAATGATATCGAGGCCATGGCCGAAAGGCTGAAGGCGGCCGGTGTCGATATCGAAGCCGATTTTCACTGGCCGAATGGCGGCCGTTCGATCTATTTCCGCGATCCGGCCGGCAACAGCCTGGAATGCGCCGAACCCCGCATCTGGGGCCCATGACAGGACAGCACATGCGCAAGCTCGACACCAAGACCATTGTCGTCGCCAGCCACAATGCCGGCAAGATCCAGGAAATCCGCGATCTGATCGGCCCGCTCGGCTTTACCGCCAAGTCCGCCGCCGATCTGAACTTCATCGAGCCGGACGAGACGGGCACGACTTTCGAGGAAAATGCTGCGATCAAGGCGCTCGCCTCCGCCAACGCCTCCGGCCTGCCGGCACTCTCGGACGATTCCGGCCTGGTGATCGATGCGCTCGGCGGCGATCCCGGCGTCTATACCGCCAATTGGGCCGAAACGGCTGACGGCACGCGCGATTTTGCCATGGCGATGCAGAAGGTAGAGACCGCCCTGGAAAAGGCCGGTGCCACCGCGCCGGAGAGCCGCACGGCTCGCTTCGTCAGCGTGCTCTGCCTCGCCTGGCCGGACGGGCATACCGAGCTTTTCCGCGGCGAAGTGGAAGGCACCGTCGTCTGGCCGCCGCGCGGCACCCAGGGTTTCGGCTACGACCCGGTCTTCCAGCCCAAGGGATACGAGACCACATTCGGCGAAATGAGTGCCGAGCAGAAGCATGGCTGGAAGCCCGGCGACGAGCAGGCGCTGTCGCACCGCGCCCGCGCCTTCAAGATCTTTGTCGAAACCTGCCTGGAGGCGTAAGCTAACCCCGTGGAAATCGTGGACACACAGGATCTGATGCGCGGGGCGCAATTGCTGCCCGATACCGGCGAACCCGGTTTCGGCGTGTATGTGCATTGGCCTTTCTGCGCAGCCAAATGTCCCTACTGCGATTTCAACAGCCATGTCCGCCATCAGCCTGTCGATCAGGAGCGTTTCGCCGCCGCCTTTTTGAAGGAAATGGCGACGATGCGGATGATCAGCGGCCCTAAAACCGTGACCAGCGTCTTCCTCGGCGGCGGCACGCCGTCGCTGATGAAGCCCGAGACGGTGGGCGCGATCCTCGATGGCATTGCCAAGACCTGGCATGTGCCTGACGGCATCGAGATCACCATGGAGGCCAATCCGTCTAGCGTCGAGGCAGAGCGCTTTCGAGGCTACCGCGCCGCCGGGGTCAATCGCGTATCGATGGGCGTGCAGGCACTCAACGACCGCGACCTGAAATTCCTCGGCCGACTGCACAATGTCGAGGATGCGCTGAAGGCAATCAGACTGGCGCGCGAGATTTTTCCGCGCATGTCCTTCGACCTCATCTATGCCCGCCCAAACCAGACCGTCGAGGAGTGGGAACGCGAGCTGAAAGAGGCGATCTCCTATGCGGTCGATCATCTCTCGCTCTATCAGCTGACGATCGAGGAAGGCACGCCCTTCTATGGCCTGCACAAGGCCGGCAAGCTGATCGTGCCCGATGGCGATCAATCGGCGCTGCTCTATGAGGCGACGCAGGAGATTACCGAGCGTGAGGGCATGCCGGCCTATGAGGTTTCCAATCACGCGCGTCCCGGCGCCGAGAGCCGGCACAACCTCACCTATTGGCGCTATGGCGACTATGCCGGCATAGGTCCCGGCGCCCATGGCCGCCTGACGCGTGGCCCACAGAAGCTGGCGACGGCCACCGAACGCAAGCCGGAGAGCTGGCTCGAGATGGTCGAGCGCGACGGCCACGGCATGATTGACCAGGAAATGCTTGGTTTCGACGAACAGGCCGACGAATTGCTGCTGATGGGCCTGCGGCTGCGGGAGGGCGTGGATCTCGCCCGCTGGCAGCAGCTGTCCGGGCGCGATCCCGATCCGCAGCGCGAGGCGTTTTTACTGGAACACGGTTTCATAGAACGGATCGGTAATTCCCGCTTGCGCTGCACGCCGGCGGGAATGCTGGTTCTCGACTCGGTCGTCGCCGATCTCGCTTGCTGACTATCCCCTCCTTGAGGGCAAGGCTATCGCATATGAGCTGAAATCGCGGCCACCCCCTTCTCCCCTCGGGGANNGGGCCACCTTCTCCCCAAGGGGAGAAGGAATTTCCGGTGCCGATCCACCCCATAGGCGATACCCCTGCCCTTGAGGGGAGGTCGCCGCAAAGCGGGGGGTGATCCCCGTGTGTGCGATGATGTTCCGGTTCTTGCCGACATCACCCCACCCCGGCACTACGTGCCGACCCTCCCCCTCAAGGGGCGGGTAAGTAAGCGCCCATCGATTGCGGCAAGGCCGACCGCGATCAGCGCCATGCCGATGAAATGTTTCGGCTGCAGGCTTTCGCCGAGGATGAGCGCGCCGAGCAGGATTGCGCTGACGGGGATCAGGAAAGTCACCAGCATCAGGTTGGTGGCGCCGGCCGTCGCCAGGATGCGGAAGAACAGCATATAGGCGATGGCGGTCGACAGGATGGCCAGTCCGGCGAGCGCCAGCCAGGCCTCGGTCGAAGGCATTGTCAGCGTCCATGGGCGATCCAGAAAAAGGGCGATTGGCAGCAGGAGGATGGCCGAGCCCGTCACCTGGCCGGCGGCGGGAATGATCGGCGCCAGCCCCATGCGGCGGAAACGGCGGCCGAATATGCCGGCCAGCGAGTAGCTGAAGGCGGCACCCAGTACGGCAAGCTGCGCCAGCACGTTGGAACCGAGGCTTGCCAGCACCGAGGGGCCGATCATCAGGGCCACGCCCACAAAGCCGACGATGACGCCGATCAGGCGGTTGCCGGTCATCTTCTCATCTTCCGTCAGGAAATGGGCGACGATGACGGCGAAGAGCGGCGTGGTGGCGTTGAGGATCGAGGCAAGCCCGCTGGCAATATGTGTCTGGCCCCAGACGATCAGCAGGAACGGGATGACATTGTTGAGGAAGCCCATGGCGAAGAAGGCAAGCCAGGCCTTGCCGTCTTTCGGCATGGAATGCCCGGTTGCGCGCACGATGACATGCAGGGCAATGGCGGCGAGCGCAACGCGCGCGGTGACGATGGTGAAGGGCGGCAGTTCGCGCACCAGAATGCCGTTGAACAGGAAGGAGCCGCCCCACAGAATGGATAGCCCTACTAGCATGCTCCATTCGACCGAGCCCATGGATTTCTGTGCCATCTGATCATCTCCAGCATCAGCTGATTGAGTTTTACTTATTGGTGGCCAACCGCGGCATGATTGCCAACCATCGCCATTGCTGGAATAATCTCGCTATATCGAGCCTCTGGCAAACGAGTCTTTTTCAAATCATGGTTTAGCTGAACTCAATCATCATGGATCAACTGCCATCCCTTTCGGCGCTACGCGCCTTCGAAGCCTCCGCCCGGCATCTCAGCATGACGCTGGCCGCAAACGAGCTGCACGTGACGCCGGGCGCCATCAGCCTGCAGATCCGCGATCTCGAAAGCGCGCTGGGCGTACGCCTTTTCGAGCGGCGAGCCCGCAGCCTGGCACTGACGAGTGAAGGCGCTGAATATTTCGCGACGATGCGAACGGCATTCCGCCTTATCCGCGAAGCAACTTCGGCGCTGGCCATGCGCGCCAAGGATACGGTGCTGACCCTTACCTGCACGGCGGGCTTTGCCACGCACTGGCTGGTGCCACGGCTGCGGCGCTTCGAAGAGGTCCATCCCGATATCGATCTACGCATCAGCGCCTCCTACCGCATGATGGATTTCCAGCGGGATGGGATCGATATCGCCATTCGCCACGGTCTCGGCGGCTACGAGGGGCTGGCGAGCGAGAGATTTCTCGATGACGAATATGTTCCGGTCTGTACGCCGGAGATGGCGGCCGCACTCGGCCCCTCCCCCGCGGTTGACGATCTCGCCACCCTGACGTTGATCCATGATGTCTACCGGCGTGACTGGGAGCTCTGGCTGAAGGCGGTCGGGGCAACGCGGGTGGATGCCATGCATGGGCCGGTCTTCACCGACGGCATGGGCGCCTACCACGCCATGAAGGCTGGCCTTGGCATTGCGCTGATGCGCCGCTCCTTCGTGGAGCAGGAACTGGCGGATGGCAGCCTCGTCGCACTCTTTCCGATCGGATTTGCGAGCGCTCTCGCTTACCATCTCGTCTATCCGCCCGGGGCATTGGAACGGCCGGCGATCGCGGCGCTGCGCGCCTGGCTATTTTCTGAGGTATCACGCGCGACGCCGCCGACCTAAGCGCTTGGAGCGCAAAAAGAAACGGCCGGCGATCAAGCCGGCCGTAGACGATGTGATGAATGCTGACGCTCAGCTTACTCGTTGATGAGGCGCTTCAGCAGCTCGATCTCGTGCGACAGCTTGCTGTCACCGGAGATCAGTTCCTCGATCTTACGCACCGCATGCAGCACAGTCGTATGATCGCGGCCACCGAAGCGGCGGCCGATTTCCGGGAAGGAACGCGGCGTCAGCGTCTTCGACAGGTACATGGCGATCTGGCGCGGCTTGACGATGACGCGCGTGCGACGGTTCGAGACCAGTTCCTGACGCGAGACATTATAGTGGCGAGCAACGATGCGCTGGATGTCCTCGATGCGGACGCGGCGCGGTTCGCCGGAGCCGACCAGATGCGCCAGCAGCTCGTCGACGCGCTCGACCGTCAGGTTCGGCTCGAAGGAGCGACGGAAGATGAGCTGGTTGAAGGCTCCTTCCAGCTCGCGGCCGCTGGCAGTCACGTTGCGGGCGACATGCGAGAGAAGCTCAGCCGGGATCTCCAGCGAAGGATCGTCCTGGCGGGCAGCATCGAGACGGCGCTTGAGGATCTCAAGACGCATCTCATAGTCCGGCGCCTCGACTTCGATCGCCACACCGCCCTGCAGGCGCGAACGCACCCGCGGATCGAGCGATTCCAGCTCCCAAGGCGCGCGATCGGCGGCGACAACGACCTGCTTGGCGCTGTCGAGCAGCATGTTCAAGAGGTGGCAGAATTCGTGCTGGATCATCTTGCCCTGCAGGAACTGCATGTCGTCGATGATGAGCAGGTCGATATTGCGCAGCGAGTCCTTCAGCGTCAGTGCGTCATTGTCGCGGATCGCGGTTGCGAAGCGCCACATGAAGTATTCCGCCGTCAGATAAACGACACGCAGGCCGCGCGGGTTCTGTACCGCCGCATTGGCGATCGCCTGCAGCAGATGCGTCTTGCCGAGGCCGACCGTCGCATGGACGAAGAGCGGGTTGAAGCGCACGGCGCCGGAGCCAGCTTCGGCGATGGTCTTCGCAGCGGCCAGGCTGACACGGTTCGAGCTGCCTTCGACAAAGGTGTCGAAGGTGAAGCGGGAATCGAGCGGAGAGCCGAAGAGCGGCGTACCCGCCGTTGCAGGCCGCGCAGCCGCAGCCGCACTCACGGCCTGGGCAACGACTTGCCCAGCGGGCTGGGCGACGGCACGACGGATCGGTGCGACAGCCGCCTGATCCGGCACCGCCGGCTGCTGTTCATCGGCGCTTGGCTTCGTGCCCTGACGGGTCGCTGTGCGCACCAGAATTTCGACTTTGAGAATCTCGGCATCCTCAGCCTGGTACAGGCTGGTGATGAGATCGAGATAGCGATTGTTGATCCAGGACTTAAGAAATGTCGTCGGGACCGTGAGACGAACGACGCTCTTCGATACCGAATGAAGCTTGAGCCGCGCAAACCAGCTGGCATAGACATCGGGTCCGACCTGAGCCTTCAAGCGCGCGCTGACGCGCTCGAACAAATTACTTTGCGCCACGTCGCCCTTTTCCCCCGCCGCTTCTAAGCAAACCGCACCGAACGCCTGCGCATTGTCCCCATTTTCCAACGCACCCGTCGCCCTCGTATGTATCTGCATATAGTGCCGCCTTCCACAGTCTCTTTATAGGGCGGGAGCAGATCACTGCCGCCCTTGGTTCTTCGCCATGGCATGACGATCACGCTCGTTGTCCCAAGCTGCGCCGCATACCGGTTCATCAGCCACGCCCGGCCAGCGGGCTTTACAGGAACACTGTGGCAAAAACCGCTCTTTAAAGCAGTCTTCGTCCCGGCGTCTGTAACCGGAGCATCAATCGGCCCTCGTACTCCGACTGACCGCTCCAATGGCTGTCAATTTTTCTCCCCTCCCCGCAGCCGCGCCAATGATTTGGGCCGCAAAGGACAGACAAGCTTCCTCGTTCCGCAAGCGTCGCCGCTTCCGGTTCTTACTCGTCAACTGTTTGAAAAAACGGAACTGAACCGCTCCGTCACAAGAGACAAAACCACCTCCACCGCCATACGTAACGGTGTTTGCCGAAGCCGTTTAAGGTGAAATCCGCGCCCCTTGTTGAAATCCATTTAGGCAGGATCGAAGGCAGATATCAACGATGAATTTTACACAAAATTAAGAGGCGGCCATTGACTCCGGAGGCCATTTTTGACTGTCACAAGCCCTTCAAAAAAGAATCGCTGTTGAATCAAAGAGATTCCTATCGAACGCGATTCCCACAGCTTTCAAAAGAAAAAAAATAAAAAATCCCTTGACTCAGTTGTGAGCCGGCAATGCGTCATGCAGATCACCCAGCGCTGGGATATCCTGTCGCAAGCCTTTGTTTTCAAAGGCATATTTCTGTCACGTCAATGACATGAACGGCCGGCCATTTTTGGCAATGCGGCATTTTTTTGGCCGAATCCAAAAAGCCCGGCGCGAGGGCCGGGCTTAACTCTAACGATTAAATCGTTAACGAAAGATTACGCGGTCGGGGCCGAAAGAGCCTTCACACGCTTGGCAAGACGCGAAACCTTGCGGGAAGCGGTGTTGGCGTGAAGCACGCCCTTGGTGGCTGCGCGAGCCAGTTCCGGCTGAGCAGCAACGAAAGCTGCCTTTGCGCGATCTGCATCACCCGATGCGATGGCTTCTTCGACCTGGCGAACGAACGTGCGAACGCGCGAGCGACGAGCCTTGTTGACATCGGTGCGGCGGGCGATCTTGCGGGTCGCTTTTTTCGCCGAGGTAGTATTGGCCATGTATGCCTCTCTTAGAATTCGAACAAAACTCCATCGTTGCGGCGTAGGCCCCATGGCCACTTCATCCAGCAATGCGGGAGCAATTGCGGAAAACCAGAGCGGCTTTCCAAACTGTGGCGGGCATATAACCGGAATGAGCCGCGGCGTCAACGCGGATTCTCGCCAAACCCGCGTAATTCCTGAATCCCGGCGTTAGCGGTTCTTGAAGGCTGGCTTGCGCTTCTCGACGAAGGCCGCCATGCCCTCCTTCTGATCCTCTGTGGCAAACAGGCTATGGAACAGGCGGCGCTCGAAGCGCAACCCCTCCTCGAGCGTGGTTTCGAAAGCGCGGTTGACCGCTTCCTTGGCCATCAGTACCGAAGGACGAGAATGAGAGGCGATTTTGGCGGCGGCGGCCAGCGCTTCGTCCAAGAGCTTGTCTGCCGGCACGACGCGCGCCACGAGGCCTGAACGCTCCGCCTCTGCCGCATCCATCATCCGGCCTGTTAACACTAGGTCCATCGCCTTCGCCTTCCCGACCGCGCGCGTGAGACGCTGCGAGCCGCCCATGCCAGGGATGACGCCGAGCGTGATTTCCGGCTGGCCGAATTTGGCGGTTTCCGAGGCGATGATGAAATCGCACATCATCGCCACCTCGCAGCCGCCGCCGAGCGCGAAGCCGCTGACCGCCGCGATGACAGGCTTGCGGGCATTGGCAATCTCGGCCCAGCCGCTGAAGAAGTCATTCTTATAAGCGTCGACGAAATCGAGCGATTGCATTTCCTTGATGTCGGCGCCGGCAGCAAAGGCCTTTTCCGAACCGGTGAGCACGATCGCACCGATGGCATCGTCAAGATGAAGAGCGGCATAGGCTTGCTTCAGCTCGGACAGGACCGTTGAATTCAGCGCATTCAGCGCCTGCGGCCGATTGATCCGGATGAGGCCGACAGCCCCATGTGTTTCGACGATGAGGGTTTCGTAAGCCACTTCTCTCTCCCTTTAAGTCAGCTCTGGCCCTTTAAATCAGCTTTGGCCCTTCACTCAGTCTTGGCAGGAAGCGCAGTAGAAAGAAGAGCGCCCCGCCTGGACGATGCGACTGACCGTACCGCTGCAGCCGGGCGTACTGCAAGGCTGGCTTTCACGATCATAGACAGAAAAGGAATGCTGGAAATAGCCGAGCGAGCCGTCCGTCTGGATATGATCACGCAGCGACGAGCCGCCAGCGGCGATCGCATCGGCAATGACCTCGCGGATCGCCTCGACCAGCACCAGCAGCGCTTCCGTCGGTTTTCCCCTATCCGTAACCAGCGTGCCGGCGGCGCGCAATGGCGACAGGTGGGAGCGCCACAGCGCCTCGCAAACATATATATTGCCGAGACCGGCGATGTTCTTCTGGTCCAACAACGCGCTCTTCAGCGGCTGGGCCTTGCCGGCAAAACGCTTAGCCAGATAATCGGCATCGAGCTCATTGCCCGTGGGTTCCGGGCCGAGGTCGCGGAAGAAGGGGTGACTCACCATGTCGGTCCGTCTAACAATGTCCATAAAGCCGAAGCGACGTGGGTCATTATAGATGACACGCGCCTCGCCGCTTGCGCCCTCCAGATGGAAGAGGACATGATCGTGCTTCTCGTCCTTGGAGCGAGGGTGATGGAATTCGCCCGGCGCTTGTGCCTCCCGACCGGCCTCGACCCGAAACGAGCCGGACATGCCGAGATGCGCGATGATCGTCTTGCCATCGTCGAGATCGATCAGCAGGTATTTGGCACGGCGCGACAGCGACGCGATGCCGCGGCCCGAAACGGCTTGCACGAAATCGGCCGGAAAAGGAAAGCGCAGATCGTTGCGGCGCAGCTCCAGTTCCTTCAGAACGGCACCTTCCATGGTAGGCGCAAGGCCCCGTCTGACAGTTTCGACCTCTGGTAATTCCGGCATGGCTATCCATCTTTATGTTTCAACCGCTTATGATCTGAGCTATAGCCCAAGGCATTGCGGCTGATGATCTGGCTGATGAGATAGCGTGGCAAACGCGATTTCGCTATGGTCCGCCGCTGAATACTGCATAATTCCTTAGATCGGAATCGATTTAAGGAGAGAATTATGCAGCAAGTTTAAAGTGTTACAGCGACCTTTGCGCGCCATAAATGACGCGCGGCGCTGTAATGTAACGGAGTTGAGCCGATGGCAGAAAGCCGCACCTCCGCCGATGGCGGCATGGAAACATCCTATGGCTTCCGCGAAGTAGCCGATGGCGAAAAGCAGGGTCTCGTCAACGAGGTGTTCCACAAGGTCGCCAAGCGCTACGACGTCATGAACGATGTCATGTCGATGGGCATGCATCGCGCCTGGAAGGACGGGATGATATCAGCGCTCAACCCGCGCAAGGACCCTGCCTACAAGGTCCTCGACGTCGCCGGCGGCACGGGCGATATCGCCTTTCGCATCGTCGAGGCCTCCAACCGGCTGGCGCATGCGACGGTGCTCGACATCAACGGCTCGATGCTGGCCGTCGGCGCCGAGCGTGCGGAGAAAAAGAAGCTTTCCGACAACCTCACCTTCGTCGAGGCGAATGCCGAGGAGCTGCCTTTCGAGCCGAACTCCTTCGACGCCTATACGATCGCTTTCGGTATCCGCAACGTGCCGCACATCGATGTGGCGCTGAAGGAGGCCTATCGCGTCCTGAAGCGCGGCGGTCGGCTGCTCGTGCTCGAATTCTCCGAAGTCGACCTGCCGCTGCTCGACCGCGTCTACGACGCCTGGTCCTTCAACGCCATTCCGAAATTCGGCAAGGCGATAACAGGCGATGCCGAACCCTATCAGTATCTGGTGGAATCGATCTGCAAGTTCCCGAACCAGCAGGATTTCGCGACGATGATCCGCGAGGCCGGCTTCTCGCGCGTGAGCTTCACCAATTACACCGGCGGCATCGCGGCGCTGCACTCCGGCTGGAAGCTCTGAAGCATGATGTCGAGCCATATCATGCGGCTGACGGCCTCCTCTCTTCGAGACCTTGAGACGCTATGAGTGCTTTCAGCGCATATTTCGGCCTTGTTCGGGTCGGCTGGGTGCTCGTGCGCGAAGGCGTGGTCATGGCACTGCCATCGGAAGGGCTGCCGCCCTCCGTCAGTCTCGCCAAGTCCTTCGTCAGCATCTTTGCGCGCAGGAAGGCGAAGAGCCAAGCGCGTAGCGACCGGCTTGCCCAGGCCGTCGAGCGGCTCGGGCCCTCCTATGTGAAGATCGGCCAGTTCCTGGCGACCCGACCCGATGTCGTCGGCGTCGACATGGCCAATGACCTGTCGAAGCTGCAGGACCGGATGGCCTTCTTTCCGCATGAAACGGCGACGGCAGCCATCGAGTCTTCGCTCGGGCGGCGGATAGATGACCTCTATGCCAGCTTCGATGAGCCGATCGCCGCCGCTTCGATAGCGCAGGTGCATCCGGCGGAGGTCGACACGGCCGAAGGGCGCAAGCGCGTTGCCGTGAAGGTGGTCCGGCCTGGCGTGCGCCAGCGTTTTTCCAACGATATCAAGGCGATGTATCTCGTGTCACGGCTGCAGGAGCGCTTCATGCCGTCCAGCCGGCGCCTTCGGCCGGTGGAAGTGACGAAGACGCTCGAGCAGACCACGAAGGTCGAGATGGATCTGCGGCTGGAAGCAGCCGCGCTGTCCGAAATCGCCGAAAACACCGAGAAGGATCCGGGCTTCCGCGTTCCAAAGGTCGATTGGGAACGTACCGGCCGCGACGTCATCACCATGGAGTGGATCGACGGCGTCAAGATGTCCGACGTCGAGGGGCTGAAGGCGGCCGGCCACGATCTCAACGCGCTCGCCGATACGCTGATCCAGTCCTTCCTGCGCCATACGCTGCGCGACGGCTTCTTTCATGCAGACATGCACCCGGGCAATCTCTTCGTCGATGCGACCGGCATGATCGTTGCCGTCGACATGGGCATCGTCGGACGCCTGGGGAAGAAGGAACGCCGTTTCCTTGCCGAAATCCTCTACGGTTTCATCACCCGCGATTATATCCGGGTGGCCGAAGTGCATTTCGAAGCCGGCTACGTACCTGCCCATCACAATATAGAAAGTTTTGCGCAGGCTATCCGTGCCATCGGGGAGCCGATCCATGGCCAGCCGGCCGAAACCATCTCCATGGGCAAGCTTCTGACCCTGCTCTTCGAAGTGACCGAACTCTTCGACATGAAGACTCGGCCCGAGCTGGTCATGCTTCAGAAGACCATGGTCGTGGTCGAGGGCGTATCGCGCATGCTCAATCCACGCTTCAACATGTGGAAGGCTTCCGAACCGGTCGTCGGCGACTGGATCCGCACCAATCTCGGCCCGAAGCGGATCATGACCGATCTGAAGGATGGTTTGAAAGCGGCTGTGAAGCTTGCCGAAGCCGCACCCGAGATTGCGGCGAAGACCGAGAAATTCCACCACGAACTGCTGCATATGAGCGAAAACGGCCTGCGTTTCGATCCGCAGACCGCCGAAGCGATCGGCAAGGCCGAGGCCAAGCACAGCCGTTCCGGCCGCTTTGCGCTTTGGGTAATTGCGCTGACGCTTCTCTATATCGCCTGGCACCTTAGCTGATCAGCAGCTTTCTGATGCTCTTCACGCCTCGGCCGAATAGCCTGGCGGCGGTGGAAGCTGCATGCGCGCGCAAACACAGAGTTGCGTGATGTGCACACTCGTCTCACAATCAGTCCCGTCCGGCACAGATCAAGGTGTTCGTCATTTGGGATATCCCATTGGCGATGAGGCTCGCATAGCCTTGCGGAAAAGGAGAACAAAAGAGATGGAGCGTCAAAGAGCCGGCATCGAACTCACCGGGCAGCCGCTTGGGTTCAGCGATCTGGTGCGGATCGGGGCGGGGGCCGTCCTGCCGTCGGCATCGGAAAGCGGCATGGCTCGCGTACGGTTGGCGCGCAGCGTTCTCGAAAGCACCATTCAGTCGGGCATGCCGGTCTATGGCTCCACGACCGGCGTCGGCGCCATGAAGGATGTCGAATGGTCTCCCGAGGATCTCGATGCCTTCAATCTCGGCCTCGTGCGCGCCCATCATTTCGGTACGGGCGCACCCTTCTCCATGTCGGTCGTGCGCAACGCCATGGCGATCCGGGTCAACACCGCGCTCACCGGCCAGGTAGGTTGTTCGCAGGAACTGATCGAAGCCTATCTGCAGCTGCTGAGCGCTGATGTCATTCCTGTCGTGAGGCGTACAGGCTCGATCGGCTGCGCGGATATCGGCCTGATGGGTCAGATCGGCGCGGTTCTGACCGGCGTTGGCGAGGCCGTCTATCGTGGTCGCCGCATGCAGGCTGCCGATGCCTTCGATGCCGCCGGCATCGCTCCTGTCAGGATGATGCCGCGCGACAGCCTGGCCTCGCTCAGCGTCAATGCCGTGAGCTTTGCCGCCGCCGCCGAGACGACGCGCAATGCCGCCGCCTCTATCCGCGTGCTGCTTGCGACGGGCATGATGGCGGCCGGTGCACTCGGCGCCTCGCGCGATCCGTGGATTGCCGTGCGCCATGTCGGCACCGCCCGCGAGGCACTGATCGGTGCGTGGCTCTGCAACGCTTCGGATGAATGGCCCTGGCCGGTCGCGACCCATGTGCAGGACCCGCTGAGCCTGCGCATGATCGCCCAGGTCTTCGGCGCCGTCATCGAAAACCTTTTGACGGCCGGCCACAAGATCCTGGCAGCCACCGGCCGCTCGGACGACAACCCAGTCATCGTCGATGGCCGTGTGATGACCTCCGGCGGCTCCCTTCCGCTCGATGTCACCGTACTTCTGGAAGCGGCCGTGATCTGCATGGCCCATGCGGCCCGCAATGCCTTCAATCGTTGCGTCCTGCTCGGCAACGGCCAACGGCGCGGCCTTCCCGTCAATCTCGTACCGGAAGGCAGGATCGCGACTGGCTTCGGCCCGATCATCAAGCTTGCCGGCGAGATCTTCTCGCGTGTTCTGTCCATGTCCAATCCGGTCTCGGCGCAGTCCCTCGTGGTGGCAGCCGGGATGGAAGATGAGGCCGCCTTCCTGCCGCTGGTCATCGAACGTTTCGAGCGGCAGATGCGGGCACTGAAGCGTCTGGCCGCTCTTGAAGCCCTGCTGTCGGCCCAGGCGATGGACATTCTCGGCGACAAACCGGAAGGCGTGGCGCGCATGCTCTATGACGTCGTGCGCAAGCATGCCGACTTCTATGTCGTCGATCGTCCCCTTTCGGCCGAAGTCGAGGCGATCGAGGAGGAGCTGGGCTCGGAGGCTTTCGTTTCAGAGTTGATCGCTCACAAGCCGATCCTCGCCTATGATGATTTCTTCGCGCTCGGCTCGCTGGAACGGGTCGAAGAGCGGCTTTATCGCGACAGCGTTGCTATCTGAACCCACCGACTGAACCAACTGATTGGCGGAGAGAATGCACATGGCCGATTTCGATCTTGTTCTGCAAGGCACCGTGGTGCTGCCTGAACGCATCGTGGAAGCCGGCTATGTCGCCGTGCGCGACGGCAAAATCGCCGAGGTCGGCATCGGCGTGCCGCCGACCGCACGCGAGCGGCACCTGCTCGGCAAGGCGCTGATCCTGCCTGGCGCGATCGACGCACAGGTTCACTCCCTCTCGCAGAAGGACCAAGAGGATTTCATCTGGTCGACTCGCTCGGCAGCCGCTGGCGGCGTCACCACCATCGTCGACATGCCCTATGACGAAGGCAATCTCGTCTGCTCGGCAGCGGCGGTGAAGAAGAAAATCGACCATGCCGCCCCGCAATCGCGCGTCGACTTCGCCCTCTATGGCACGGTCGATCCGGAAGAAGGCCCGGCGCGCATCGGCGAGATGGTCGAGGCGGGTGTGGCCGCCTTCAAATTCTCCACCTTCGGCACCGATCCCAAGCGCTTTCCCCGCATTCCGCCCGCTCTCCTCGATGCCTGCTTTGCCGCTATCGCTCCGACGGGCCTGACCGCCGGCGTCCACAACGAAGACGACGAAGCGGTGCGCGTCTATATGGAGCAGGTGAAGGCAAGCGGCGTGACAGACTATCGCGCTCACGGCCTTTCCCGCCCGCCGATCACCGAACTGCTTGCCATGCACACGATCTTCGAAACGGGTGCGGATACCGGCTGCCCGGCGCATGTCGTGCATTGCTCGCTTGGCCGCGGCTACGACATCGCGCGCGCCTATCGCCGCGACGGCTTCGAGGCGACGGTCGAATGCTGCATCCATTACCTGACGCTCGACGAGGAAAACGATGTGCGGCGTCTCGGCGGCAAGGCGAAAATTAATCCGCCCATCCGCCCGCGCGCCGAAGTGGAAACCTTGTGGCGCAAGGTGGCGGAAGGCAATGTCTGGCTCGTCTCGACCGACCACGTCAGCTGGTCGGAAAACCGCAAGACCAATCCGGACATGCTGGCGAATGCTTCCGGCGTGCCGGGACTGGAGGTCATGGTGCCACTCTTCGTCAAGGGTGCTCTCGAACGCGGCGTGCCGCTCAGCTGGGCCGCGAAGCTGATGGCGGAAAACCCGGCTAAGCATTTCCGCCTCGACCACATCAAGGGCGCACTGACGCCGGGCAAGGACGCCGATATCGTCGTGTTGGAACCGCGCCAAATGGTCTATGACGCAGCATCCAGCGGCAACAATGTTGTGGGATGGAGCCCCTATAACGGCATCCGCCTGCCCTGGACGGTGTCCGCCGCCTATCTTAGAGGCAAGCAGATTACCGAGGGACAGAAGGTGCTGGCCGAGCCCGGCTCAGGCAGCTTCGTCCGTCCCTTGCCTCGCCAAATACTTGCCGGAGATGCAGCCCGATGACCGAAGCCAAGCGCCACAACCTGCCCGTAAATGCCGATCGTATCGCGGAAGATATCGATGCGCTGGCCGGCATTACCGAGCCGGGCCATCCCTGGACGCGCCGTGCCTTCTCGCCGCTCTTCCTCGAAGGGCGAGCCTATATCGACGCGCGGATGAAGGCGGCGGGACTTGAGACGCGCATCGACGCCGCCGGCAATCTGATCGGCCGGCGTGCTGGCGCTAAGCCGGGCCTAGGCACGATCCTTGTCGGATCGCACTCCGACACCGTTCCCGATGGCGGCCGTTTCGACGGTATCGCCGGCACGATTGCGGCGCTGGAAGTGGCGCGCTCCTTGAAGGATCACGGCATCGAGCTCGATCACGATCTGGAGATCGTCGATTTCCTCGCCGAAGAAGTCAGCATCTTCGGCGTTTCCTGCATCGGCAGCCGCGGCATGACCGGGCAGATCCCCGAGGCGTGGCTTACCCGCGTGAGCGGCGACCGCACGCTTTCGCAGGGCATTGCCGAGGTTGGTGGCGATCCTTCGGTGCTACTCGCGCAGAAGCGGCCGGATCTCGCGGGCTTTGTGGAGCTGCATATCGAGCAGGGTCCGGTGCTGGAAGCCGAGAACAAGGATATCGGCATCGTCACCGCGATCGCCGGCATCACCCGCATCGAAATCACCGTGGAAGGCCGCGCCGATCATGCCGGCACGACGCCGATGGACCGCCGCGCGGATGCGCTGGTGGCCGCCTCGCAATTGGTCCTCGACATTCGCCGACGCGCGGCCGAGCAGGCAAAGACGCCGGGCCATTTCGCAGCGACCGTCGGCGAATTCCGCATCGAGCCGAATGCCGCCAATGTCGTGCCCTCGAAGGTCGTGCTCTTGATCGACGGCCGCGCCGAAATCCGCAGCGACATGGAAGATTTCCTGGCCTGGATCGACGGTGAGGTGAAGACCATCGCCGCCGATTATGGCGTGACGATCAACCCGCCGGTGCGCGTCTCCGACAACATGCCGACGCCGGGTGCTCCGGTGCTGCTCGAAACGCTCGAGCGCGCCTGCGAGACCGTCGGCGCCAAGCATCGCCGCATGGCCTCCGGCGCCGGCCACGATACGGCCTGGATCGCCAAGGCCGCGCCAGCCGCCATGATTTTCGTGCCCTGCAAGGAAGGCCGCAGCCATTGCGCCGAGGAATGGGCCGAGAATGACGATATCGCCATGGGTGCCGCCGTGCTCTTCGAAGCGGTGCGCGACATGGACAAGAACCTCAAACAGAACCGGGAGTAGCCGATGGGACGCGTACTCGTTGCCAAGGATGTGGAAGCGGCCGTCAAGGGCGGCTCCGTTTACGCCGCAGGCGGTGGCGGCTGGGCCGATCATGGCCGCATGCTCGGCTATGCAGCCGTCAATGTCGGCAAGCCGGAGCTGGTGTCGATCGACGAATTGGACGACAACGACTGGATCGCGACGGCCGCAGCCATCGGCGCGCCGGCCTCCACCACCCCCTGGGAAATGCAGGGCATCGACTATGTGAAAGCCGTACAGCTGCTGCAGGACGAGCTCGGCGAAAAGCTTTCCGGCCTAATCATCGGCCAGAACGGCAGGTCCTCGACGCTGAACGGCTGGCTGCCATCGGCCATCCTCGGAGCGAAGGTGGTGGACGCGGTGGGTGACATCCGCGCTCATCCGACGGGCGATATGGGCTCGATCGGCATGGCCGGTTCGCCCGAGCAGATGATCCAGACCGCCGTCGGCGGCAACCGCGCCGAAAACCGCTATATCGAGCTCGTCGTAAAGGGCGCTACCGCGAAGATTTCGCCGATCCTGCGCGCAGCATCCGACCAGTCCGGCGGCTTCATCGCCTCGTGCCGCAACCCGCTGCGCGCTTCTTACGTTCGCACGCACGCGGCGCTCGGCGGCATCTCCATGGCGCTTTCGCTCGGCGAAGCGATCATCGAGGCGGAAAAGAAGGGCGGCAGCGCCGTCATCGACGCCATCTGCAAGACGACCGGCGGCCATATCCTTGCCGAAGGCACGATCACCAGGAAGGATGTCGTCTACACGAAGGAAGCCTTCGACATCGGCACCATCACGGTCGGCAGCGGCGACAAGGCCGTCACCATGCATGTAATGAACGAATACATGGCCGTCGAGGATGTCGGCGGCAAGCGCCTCGCAACCTTCCCCTCCGTCATCACCACGCTGTCGCCGGAAGGCGAACCCTTGAGCGTCGGCCAGCTGCACGAAGGCATGGAGGTTTTCATCCTGCATGTGCCGATGGATATCATTCCGCTGTCCGCCAGCGTGCTCGACCCCACGGTCTATCCCTCCGTCGAAAAGGCTATGGGGATCGAGATCGCGAAATACGCTCTGGCCGGCAAGAAAGGCTGAAAGGCGCGGGAGGCGCAGATGGCGCGTGACGCTGGTCTCGAAGAATTGCTGAGAGAAGAGCTCGGACCACGGCCCGGGCTCAGCGAAAAAGGAATGTTCGGCGGCTGGGCCTTTCTGCTCAATGGCCATCTGCTATGCGGCGCGCGCGAAGACGGCATGTTGATCCGCCTCGGCAAGGGCAACGATAGCTGGGCGGTTCAGCAGCACGACGTCAACCGGATGCAGATGGGCGGCCGGACAATGCAGGGCTGGGTGCGCGCCGGGCCGGAAGCCTATGGCAACGACATGCTGCGCAAGCGGCTGCTTCTGGCCGCGCTGGACTTTGTCGAAGGCCTGCCGCCGAAATGAATGAGTATTGAAGAACACTCCTCTTCTCCCCAGCGGGGAGAAGATGTCCGACAGGACAGATGAGGGGGATAAAGGAGCGAACATCCGAACGGTAAGCTAGGACGGTACATGCCTAGCCGCCGCCTCATCCGGCCCTTCGGGCCACCTCTCCCCGAGGGGAGAAGGTAGACCACCACGAAACAAGAGGTAAGAGGACCATGCCGAAAGCCAATCCACGTCACCCGAAATTCCCCATTCCGGGCGGCCCGGAGCTGCGTGCCAAAGGCTGGCGGCAGGAGGCCCTGCTGCGCCTGCTCGAAAACGTGCTCTCGGTCGGCGAAGATCCGGACAATCTCGTCGTCTACGCCGCTCTCGGCAAGGCGGCCCGCAATTGGGCTGCGCATAAGGGCATCGTCAAGGCACTCACCGAAATGGATGAGAACCAGACGCTGCTCATTCAGTCCGGCAAGCCGATCGGCCTCATCCGCACGCATGACAAGGCGCCGCTCGTCATCATGGCGAACTGCAACATCGTCGGGCAGTGGGCGAAGGCGGAAGTCTTCTACGAGCTGCAGCGCAAGGGCCTGATCTGCTGGGGTGGTCTGACGGCCGGCGCATGGCAGTATATCGGCAGCCAGGGCGTCATCCAGGGCACCTACGAAATCTTCATGCGCATCGCCGAACGCCGCTTCGGCGGCGACCTCTTTGGCCGCTTCGTACTCACAGCCGGTCTCGGCGGCATGGGCGGCGCACAGCCGCTCGCCGGCCGCATGGCGGGAGCTGCGATCCTCTGTGTCGATATCGATGCCGAGCGCGCCAGGAAGCGCCAGGAAATCGGCTATCTGCAGGAAATCGCACCCGATCTCGATTCCGCGCTGGCGATGATCGACGCAGCCGTCAAGGAGAAGCGGGCGCTTTCCGTCGGGCTGGTCGGCAATGCGGCGGAGATCTATCCCGAGATCGCGCGGCGCGGCATCGTGCCCGATATCGTCACCGACCAGACCTCGGCGCACGATCTCGTCTATGGCTATGTGCCGAAGGGCATGAACCTGCAGCAGGTTCGGGACTTGCGCGACGATGGCCAGGGCCAGCTGATGGCGGCAAGCCGTGCCTCGATCGTCGAGCATGTGAAGGCCATGCTGGATTTCCAGAAAAAAGGCTCCGAAGTTTTCGACAACGGCAACCTCATCCGCACGCAGGCGAAGGAAGGTGGCGTTGCCAACGCCTTCGATATCCCGATCTTCACCGAAGCCTATCTGCGACCGCTCTTCTGCCGCGCCATCGGCCCCTTCCGCTGGATGGCGCTCTCCGGCGAGGAAAGCGATATCGCCCGTATCGACGATCTACTCCTGGAAATGTTCCCGGACAACAAGATCATCACCAACTGGATCAAGCTTGCCCGTCAGCACGTACCCTTCGAAGGGCTGCCGGCACGCATCGCGTGGCTCGGCCATGGCGAGCGCACGGCGCTTGCCCGCCGCGTCAACGAGCTCGTGGTAAGCGGCGAGCTGAAGGGTCCGATCGCGTTTTCGCGCGACCATCTGGATGCCGGCGCCATGGCACATCCAAACATCATGACCGAGCGCATGAAAGATGGCTCCGACGCCATCGCCGACTGGCCGCTGATCGATGCCATGATGCTCTGCTCGTCCATGGCCGACCTCGTCGTCGTCCACTCCGGCGGCGGCGGCTATGCCGGCTATATGACGAGCTGCGGCGTCACCGTGGTCGCCGACGGCACGCAAGCCGCCGACGAACGGCTCGACCACGCGCTGACCAACGACACCGCGCTCGGCGTGATGCGCTATGCCGATGCCGGCTATGAGGAAGCGCTGGACGAAGTTGCGAAAAAGGATGTGCCCTATATCCGTTTGGGATAAGCGCGTCTGTTCTTGGCGACATTGAAAGACTATGGTCCGGGCAACTTGAGACGACCTGTTTTACACGCAATTCCGGACGGAAAGCCGCTTCGCACTTTTCCTGGAATTGCTTTGGAGAATTGCCCGTGATCCCCTGGACCTTGCTTGATACTGCGAAAATCCCTGGCGGCGGCGAGCTGCGTTTGAAGCAGCGCGGCCAGGAATTTTCCATCATGCTCGGCACCAACGAGCTGATGAACAGCCGCCTGAGCGGCTCCGAGCGGGCGCTTGCCACGCTTTCCTGCGAGAAGATCAGGGGCCGGAAGGCGCCGCATATACTGATCGGCGGCCTCGGCATGGGCTTCACCTTGCGCGCGGCCCTCGGCGAACTCGATGCGGATGCCAAGGTAACGGTTGCCGAGTTGGTTCCGGCTGTCGTGACTTGGGCGCGCGGGCCGATGGCAACGGTCTTCGACGGCTGTCTCGATGACCCGCGCGTCGCCATTCATGAGGGCGATGTGCGTCCGCTCATCCGCGCCCGCAAGGCGTCTTACGACGCTATCCTGCTCGATGTCGACAACGGCCCAGATGGCATCACGTCAGAGGCCAATGACGGGCTTTACGACTATCAGGGCCTCAAGGCGGCGCGTGACGCCTTACGCCCGGGAGGTGTGCTCGCGGTCTGGTCTTCAGGACCTGACGAGCGCTTCACAAGGCGGCTGCGCGACAGCGGTTTTGCTGCCGAGGTGGTCAATACGCGCGCCAATGGCAAAACGGGCGCGCGTCATGTCATCTGGCTCGCGATAAAATCGGGATCATAACGCCTCGAATTGAAATAGCGCCCAAGACGCTATATATCAATGTCATATCTCAAAGGAGCTATGGCATGGACACAGCAAAGATCTTCTGGTCGGGCCGCTCGCAGGCCGTACGCTTGCCGAAGGAATTCCGCCTCGATGGCGAAGAAGTACGCATCCGCCGGCAAGGAAAGGCAATCATTCTGGAGCCGATCGCCGAAGATTGGGATTGGCTGGAAGCTGTTACGGGGCCGGTTGATCAAGACTTCGCAGAAGCGACCGAAGAAGAGCCCGCTGAACAGCAAGGCCCCGAGCTGGATATCTTCAAGTGAAGTATCTGCTCGACAGCAATGCCGTCATCGCCCTGATGAAAGGACATTCCGGCTTCGTCAGCGAGCTTCGCAGGCACAAGCCGCAGGATTTTGCCATTCCGGCCATCGTCGCACACGAGTTGTTTTACGGTGCCTATAAGGGGCAACGCGTTGCCGACAACCTAGCGCGTGTAGATGCCCTTCAATTCGAAACGCTGGATTTCGATAAGGAAGATGCCCGTGTAGCCGGCGAAATTCGCGCAAGTCTCGCTTCCCTTGGCACACCGATCGGTGCCTATGACGTTTTGATCGCGGGCCAGGCCGTCGCCCGCGATCTGATCCTGATAACGCACAATGTCAGGGAATTCGAGCGCCTTCCCAAGCTACGTTTCGAAGATTGGGAGTCCTCGCCGAGCGGCTAAAGATAACGCGTTTCCTCCGGCGCGCGATCGAAGCGGTCGTCGCGGCCGTCGAAGTAGCCGACGGGAAGCGAGGCGAGTTCTTCATCGGTGGCATCGTCCAGGCAGCTGATACTGATCGCATAGAACTTGCCGCCGAGTGCGGGATTTTCACCCCAGTTGAAGGAGCTGATGCCGCAATTTTTGCAGAAGAGGTGATGCAGGATGCGCGGGCCGAACTGATATTCGCCGATGCTGTCCTCGCCCGAGGTCAGGCGGAAATCGGCGGGCGTGGCGACAGCCAGCCAATTGCGTTTCTTCTTGCAGATCGAGCAATTGCATTTGAAGGTACCGCCCTGTAGGTCGAGATCGGCTTCGTAGCTCACCGCGCCGCAATGGCAACTTCCATGATAGGTCTTCTTCATCACTCTCATCCTTCCCTTGAGGTGGCTTCTGCATAAGCGGCATATTTGTCGAGCGCCTGCTCCCAGCCGCCGGTCTGCAATCTCAGCTCTGTATCGTCAGGCAGCTCGACCTTGCGGAAGACGAGGCGCGTCCTCTCGCCAAGCTCATGAAACTCCACGGTCACCTGCATCGGATGTTCGGGCCTACCCTCCTGGTTTTCCCAGGCGAAGGTGAAGACGAGGCGCTCGGGCGGGACGATCTCCAGATAGCGGCCATGGCTCCAATATTCCTTGCCCTCCGGCGTGAGAATGCAATGCCGCCAGATGCCCCCTTCCCGCAGGTCGACGGAAACGGATGGGGCTGTCATGTTTTGCGGTCCCCACCAGCGCATCAGATGTTGCGGTTCCGTCCAGAGGCGAAACAGCAGGGCACGCGGCGCGGCAATCTCGCGGGTCAGCACGATCTCGCGCGGCGGACGCATGCTGGCGCCTTCAGTTGCTGGGGTCATTATTTCCTCCCTTTTGTAGTAACGCTGCGTAGGCTTCCAGGCGATCGAGATTGTCGTTCCAGAACTGGCGATAATTCTCCAGCCAGTCATCGACCTGCCGCAGCGGTTTCGGTTCCAGCCGGCAGGGTCGCCATTGCGCTTCCCGACCCTTCGAGATCAGGCCGGCTTTCTCCAGCACCTTCAAATGCTTGGAAACGGCGACCAGCGACATGTCGAAGGGTTCGGCCAGCTCGGAGACGGATGCTTCGCCGCTTGCCAGCCGCGCCAGGATTGCCCGGCGGGTTGGATCGGCTAGGGCCGAAAGGGTGGTGCTCAACGCGTCCATTTAATAAACCATATAGTTAATTAACTTATTGGTTTAATATATGACGCAAGCGAGCGATGTCAAGAAGCGGCTGCCGCCACGCAATCTTAGGAAATGATGTTGGACACTTCGATCAGATTTTGATCGGGATCGCGGAAATAGACGGAGAGAATGGGGCCGGTCGCGCCGGTTCGGCGCACGGGGCCTTCCTCGATCGCGACGCCTTCGGCCTGCAAGTGAGCGATGACGTCATCCAGCGGCGTGGTGCTGATGAAGCAGAGGTCGGCCGAACCCGGTGTCGGCCGCTCGGCCTTCGGCTCGAACTCATGGCCGGCTTGATGCAGATTGATCTTCTGATTGCCGAAGGTGAGAGCCTTGCGGCCCTCCCCGAAAGTTTCGACACTCATACCGAGGACGCGGGTATAGAAATCGCAACTCTCCTCGATGCTTGCGACCGTGAGAACCAGATGATCGAGATGGTCGATGCGGATCATGGTGCCTCCTGGACTCAACGACGCGCCAGCCCGGCAACGGCAAGGGCGCTGGCGAGACATAGTGCCAGCATGACGAGGATGAAAGCAACCACGGCATTCCAGCCATCGGCAAGCCAGAAATAGCCGCCGACCGAGCCGGCTATGCTGGAGCCGAGATAATAGGCGAGCAGGTAGAGCGAGGAGGCGTGCCCCTTGAAGCCGTGAGCCAGCCGTCCCACCAGCGCGCTGGCGACGGAATGGGCCATGAAGAAACCGATCGTCACCAGGACGATGCCGAGAATGATCAGCGGCAAGGAGCTGGAAAGCGTCACCGCCGCACCGAGCGCGGCGATCAGAACGCCAATCGGCAGCACGATGAAATGGCCGATGCGATCGCCGAGAAGACCTGCCGCCCACGAGGCGACGATGCCGAAGAGATAGGCAGTGAAGATCAGTCCAAGCTCGGTTTGGTTGAGATCATAGGGATCGGCGACAAGACGGAAGCCGGCATAGTTATAGACCGTAACGAAGGCCCCCATGATCAGGAAACCGATGGCAAAGAGCAGCGGCAGCGCCGCATTGCCGAAGTGGCCGCTCCAGGCCTTCAGGTGGAAGGCAACATCAAAACCCTTGCGCGGGGTGAAATTGCGCGACGGCGGCAGGAGATAGAGGAAGCCGATGGCCGCGATCAGGCCGAGAATGCCAACCGTTGCCAAAGCCGGCCGCCAGCTCAGATATTCGGCGATCGTGCCCGTCACCACGCGACCGGCCATGCCGCCGAAGGCGTTGCCGGCGATATAGAGGCCCATGGCGCCGCCGAGGCCGCGCGGTTCGATCTCTTCGGCCAGATAGGTCATGGCGACGGCCGGGACGCCACCCAGCAGAAAGCCTTCGAGCGCGCGAACGGCAAGCAGCATATGCCAGCTTGGCGATACCGCGCAGACGAGCGTACAGATGGCGGCGCCGAGCAGCGAGATGAACATCAGGCTGCGGCGGCCGAGGCTTTCGGAAACGGCGGCGGCGCCGAAGATCGCGAAGGCCAGGAAGCCGGTCGAAAGTGACAGCGACAGCGAGCTTGCAGCCGGTGTGACACCGAAATCTTCGGAGAAGATCGGCATCAACGGCTGGACGCAATAGAGCAGCGAGAAAGTGGCGAAACCCGAGAGAAACAGACCAATGGTCGCGCGGCGGAAGACAGGCGTGCCGCGCGTCAGAAATTGGCGGGCCTCGGTCGGGGGCTCGTTCCTGACGAGCGACAATTCGGGGCGTGAGGGAACTTCGGACGCGGTGGTTTGCTGCTTACTTGCGGCGCGAAACATTGGTGGCACCTGACCTTTCTTGCCCTGGAATCTAGCCAGACCAGCTCCATTAGTCCAATATATGGAACAGGCGATCTCAATAGCTTTTGGAGATAGCGATGGAGCTGCGTCATATCCGCTATTTTCTGGCGCTGGCCGAAACAGGGAACTTCACCCGCGCGGCGGCCAAGCTCGGCATCGGCCAGCCGCCGCTCAGCCAGCAGATCCGAGACCTGGAAAACGAGGTGGGAGCACAACTGTTCCACCGCGTGCCACATGGGGCCGAACTGACGGCGGCGGGCGAGGCCTTTCTCGCGGAAGCGAAAATGGCGGTCGATGCGGCGGAAAAGGCAAAGCTTGCCGCCCAGCGCGCCAATCGCGGCGAGATCGGCCGCCTCTCGCTCGGCTTCACCGCCTCCTCCGCCTTCAACACCATCGTCACCTCAACCATTCGCGAGTTTCGCCGGCACTGGCCGGAAGTGCTGATATCGCTGACCGAGATGAACACCAATGCGCTGATGGAGCGGCTGATGCGCGGCGAGATCGACGCGGCCTTCATTCGCCCGGGCCTGGAAGACCCCAGAGATGTGCGCCTGAAACGTTTTGCCGATGAGCCGATGTTGATCGCGCTTCCGGCCCATCATCCGCTCGCAAGTAAGGAACGCCTGCCGATCGCGGAGCTCGCCGGCGAACCCTTCATTCTCTTCCCGCGCATGGTGGGGCTCAGCCTCTACGACGATATCGTCGCCGCTTGCCGCGAGGCGGGCTTCGATCTCGTGGTGACGCAGGAGGCGCCGCAGATCCCATCCGTCGTCAATCTCGTCGCCGCAAACCTAGGCGTTTCCATCGTTCCGGCTTCGATTGCACAGATCAAGCTCGATGGCGTCGCCTATCGGCGAATCGACGGGCCGCCGGTCGTGGCGCGTCTCGGCCTTGCCAGTCTCAAGGCGCAGCGATCGCCCGTCATCGCCAATCTCATGAGCCTGATTGCCTAGAGCCGGATGATTTTAGGCCTGTTCGGCCTAAAACCTGAATCTGCTCTAAGATCGAAGAAGTGGAGCATGATGCCGTCCGAAAACCGCTCACACTTTTCGGCATCATGCTCTAATTACTTGCTCCGCTCCCAATAAGGCGGATCGCCGAACGCCTTCTTCAGATGATCGGCGATGGCGCGCAGCTTGACCGAGGGATTGCGGCCTTCCGGATGCGCCATGAAGATGAATTCCGGCTCGGGCCGATAGCCGACATCGATCTCGACAAGCCGCCCTTCCCTCACCGAAGGTCCCGCGATGAAGGCGGGCAGCAGGGCGATGCCGAGGCCAGCAATCGCGGCATCGTGGAGGACATCCCCGTTGTTGACGCCTAGCGCTAGCTTCGCACGGATGACGATGGCGCTCTCCGGTCCCTCGAAACGCCAGTCCGCGACGCCGCGATTCGTGTAGAAAATCCCGCGGTGATCCTCGAGATCGGATAGCGACGCGGGGTTACCGTGGCGGCTGAGATAATCCGGCGAGGCCACAAGAAGGCGGCGGCTGCGGGCGAGCTTCCAAGCGACGAGGCGCGAGTCGGCGATCAGGCCATGGCGTATGATCGCGTCGTAACCGTCCGAGGCGGCATCGACCCGGCGGTCGTCGAGATCGAGCGTCAGCTCGATTTCCGGATGCGCGGCAAGAAACGGATAGAGGGCCGGCCCCAGATGCAGGCGGCCGAAGGTGACGGGAGCTGCGATGCGCAGAGGCCCCATCAGCGTGCCGCGCCGTTCGGCGAGATCGGAAGCCGCCTCACGTACTTCCTGCGCGATGCGGGTCGCGCGCTGCAGAAAGGCGGTGCCGTCCTCCGTCAGGGTCAGCTTGCGGGTCGTGCGGTGAAGGAGGGTTGCCCCCAACGCCTTCTCCATTTCCGACAGGCGCTCGCTGACCACGGATTTCGACAGGCGCAGGCGTCGGGCCGCCTCGCTGATCGAGCCGGCCTCGGCTACAGTCACGAACGTCACGATCCCGTCGATCTTCAGCATCGTTCGGAAACTCCGAATTCGAATTCCTCTTTTTGCAGACTAATCCGAACGATCGGAAAAGGCCATCTTCCTCGTATCGGACAAACCGAAAGACACGTCCTTACACAGGAGATGGAACAATGAACCGCTTGAATGGAAAAGTCGCAATCGTCACCGGCGCCAGCTCCGGCATCGGCCGCGTCACGGCAAAACTCTTTGCGGCCGAAGGCGCAAAGGTTGTCGTCGGTGCTCGCCGCGCCGCTGAACTGGAAAGCCTTGCCGCGGAGATCAAGGCCGCCGGCGGAGAAGCAGTCGCACTGGCCGGCGACGTACGCTCGGAAGACTACCACAAGGCGCTGGTCGCCCTTGCTGTCGAGCGATACGGTAAGCTCGATATCGCCTTTAACAATGCCGGCACGCTCGGCGAGGCCGGTCCCAGCACCGAGGTTTCGGAGGCAGGCTTTGCGGATGCGCTGGCGATCAACCTTACTGCGTCGTTCCTGGCTGCCAAGCACCAGATCGGTGAAATGGTAAAGCACGGCGGTGGTTCGGTGATCTTCACATCGACCTTCGTCGGCCATACCGTCAGCTTCCCCGGCGTTGCCGCCTATGCCGCCAGCAAATCAGGCCTGATCGGTCTGACGCAAACTCTCGCCGCCGAATTTGGCCCGCAGAATGTGCGTGTCAATGCCGTACTGCCGGGTGCCGTCGATACCGACATGTATCGCGACATGAACGACACCGCCGAAAAGCAGGCTTTCATCACCAATCTGCATGCGCTGAAGCGCGTCGCCGGCCCGGAAGAGATCGCTCGCTCGGTCCTCTATCTCGCCTCCGATGACGCAAGCTTCGTCAGCGGCACGGCTTCGCTTGTTGACGGCGGCTTGTCGATCACGCGGACCTGACCGAGTGTTTAGCCGACGCAATTGTCGCGTCGGCAGCTTCGGAACGCGGACATGATCCCGCAACATATAAATGGCTGCGGGAGCATGTCGCTCAAATGCTTCGAATGAGCCCCGGCCTTTCCGCTCAGAACATCGTATTGCTATTCTTCGAGGTTTCAGGGATCGGCTGCACTGAATCCCAATGTTCCTGGATCTTGTTATCCTCGACGCGGAAGATATCGACGATGGCGCTGCCGCGGTCGCCCGGCTGGCGAATGGCATGGACGCGCAGGATCACATAGTCGCCGTCGACCATCACCCGCTTGATCTCGCTCTTCGACTGCGGGTAGTTCTTTTTCAGGTACTCGAGGAAGCCGCGCAGACCATCGGGACCATCGGCGGCAAGAGGATTGTGCTGGATGTATTTGCCGAGATATTTGGAAGCCGCGTCGAAATCCTTGTCGTTCAGCGCCTTCTGGTAGAAATCCAGAACGATCTCCTTGTTCTTCAGCTCTTGCGGCGAATAGGTGCGTTCGGCAAAGGCCGGCACGGCGGAGGCCAGGATCGGCAGGGCGATGACAGCGACTTTCATCAATTTCAAGGCGTTGCTCCTTTTGTCGTTAACGTGCTCACTTTTGTCGAGGGCGAAGATGCCCGCAAATGACAAGTCGGTGATGCCTACGTGATCATTGGCTGCAAATGGCGGAAAATTTGATCGCCTGCGTCGCAATCACCGACACGCCGAATTCGATGGAAGCACGCGACGATTGCCTATGACACACCAAAGGCTTAGGCTTATCGGCAAAAGAACAGGCGACGGGTTCAGGCATGGTTCTCACAGGAAAGCGCATCCTTCTCATCATCTCCGGCGGCATCGCGGCCTATAAGAGCCTCGATCTCATTCGCCGGCTGCGCGAGCGCGGCGCAAGCGTGCGGCCCGTCATGACATCGGGCGCCCAGGAGTTCATCACGCCGCTTGCCGTCGGCGCCCTTGCTGCCGACCATGTCTTTACCGATCTGTTTTCGCGAGAGGATGAGCAGGATGTCGGCCATATCAGGCTGGCGCGCGACTGCGACCTTGTGCTGATCGCCCCGGCAACGGCCGATCTGCTCGCCAAGATGGCAAACGGGCTGGCCGACGATCTCGCCTCGACCATATTGCTCGCCACCGACCGGCCCGTACTCGCAGCCCCCGCCATGAACCCGAAGATGTGGGCACATCCGGCGACCAAGCGCAATGTCGAGACGCTCCGTGGCGACGGTATTGCCTTCGTCGGGCCGATGACGGGCGAAATGGCCGAGAGCGGCGAGAGCGGCGCTGGCCGGATGGCGGAGCCGATCGATATCGTCGCAGCCGTCGAGCGTCGGCTGGACGACGGCGCCAAGCCGCTTGCCGGCAAGAAGGCGGTCGTCACCTCCGGGCCGACACACGAGCCGATCGACCCGGTGCGCTATATCGCCAACCGCTCGTCGGGACGGCAGGGTCATGCGATTGCCGCAGCACTTGCTGCGCTCGGCGCGGACGTCACCCTCGTTTCTGGCCCCGTCACCATACCCGATCCCGTCGGCCTCAACGTCGTGCATGTCGAGCGGGCGGACGAGATGCGTGATGCCGTTCTTGCAGCACTTCCCGCGGATATCGCTGTGATGGTGGCGGCGGTTGCCGATTGGAAGGTGGCCTCCGCATCCGATCAGAAGATCAAGAAGCATCCGGGCGAGTCGATTCCGACGCTGGCGCTTACCGAAAACCCCGACATATTGAAAACCGTCGGCCACCATACGCAGCGGCCGAAACTCGTGATCGGCTTTGCCGCCGAGACGCAGGATGTCGAGAGCAATGCCCGCGCGAAGCTCGATCGCAAGGGCGCCGACTTCATCGTCGCCAACGACGTCTCGCCCGCAACCGGCATTATGGGCGGCACAAGAAACAGGGTGAAGATCATCAGCCATGATGGTGTCGAGCAATGGCCGGATCTCGACAAGGATGAAGTGGCCGTGCGGCTCGCGACGCTGATCGCAGCTCAGTTTATGCAGGGATAGCGACTATCGGCTGGCGATCGGCGGATGCTCGCTCTTCCGGCTGGAAGGGCGTGACATGGACGCCCGTGTCGTCGATCAGAACGGCGCTGCCATCGGGGATCTCGCGCCAGGCATCGACATCGTCGTTCAGCGGTTCCGATACGAGGCAGTAGCCTGACCCGACAGGCGAGGCATAAAGCGTCGGCGCCTTGCGGTCGGTCGCATAGCGGATGGCATAGAGCGACTTTCCGTCGGAGAAGGCCGCCGTGAAGCGCACCAGTACCGAGCCCGTCAGATGCAGCGACAAGCCCTCGACGAAACCAATGGTCTGAGCGATCGCCGCCGTCGGGTTCGTCGTAAGACCGAACTGCATCGCCAACAGGAACAGGAGCTCGGAATCGGTTGTGCCGCTGCGGGCATGGAACAGCCGGTCGTCGAGCAGGGCTTCCATCGGCCGGCGCAGGCGGTCGAAATTGGAAATCTGGCCGTTGTGCTGGAAGGACCAGTTCTCGAAGACGAAGGGATGGCAATTGTCGCGCCGTGTGCCGCCGCCGGTGGCCGCGCGGACATGGGCGAGGAAGAGCGGCGAACGAATCTGCCGGGCCAGGCTCTTCAGATTGCAATCGGACCAGGCCGGCAGGATATCGCGGTAACGGCCCGGTTCCGGCCGGTCGCCATACCAGGCGATGCCGAAACCATCGCCGTTGGTCGCCGTTTTGGCGCGCGTGGCGCAATGGGATTGCTCGATCAGGGAGTGGGCGGGCGAAGACACCAGCTCCTCCAGATAGAGGGGGTCTCCACGATAGGCTGCCCAACGACACATGCGTCTTCTACTCCGATTACCGCTGTCTTCCTGTCCCGCGGGAGAATGGCTAATCCAGAGCGTGATGCCGAAAAGTGTAGGCGGTTTTCGGACGACATCACGCTCTACTTCTTCGATTCTAGAGCGGATTCAGATTTTAGGTCGAGCCGACCTAAAATCATCCGGCTCTAGGACAATTGTTTATGCAGAATGGGTAATAAAGTCTTAATTTTCCATCGTCTGCAGCGCAAGATGACAGATATTTGACGCGTCGTCCGATCACGTTTGGCGTCGCAACATTTTCTTCGTGAAGCCCGATGTCATAGCGCTTTTCGCGAGGAGGCACCGAGCATAAGCATTTCAATGCGACAATAAGTGTGAAGCTCCCGTGGATCGAACCTCTTGCATCACGTCAAATTTGAGCTACGTTTAGCTTGTCTGAAACGTAACGAAAGGAAGGTGATCCAATGTCTAGTGAGATTTCGGTCTTTGTATACGGCATGGAAATGGTTGTGAGCGTTGCGAGGCAGCCCTCGCTCTGATCAACACCTTCCCGAAGCGTTCGCCGCTTCAGGCCAGTTACGGGCCAAAGCTCATGGGGGGTCGCTTAAGGCGGCCCCTTTTGATTTTCAGCTATTATTTTTTGCCTTGCCAAATGGGAAGAGCGCCTTAGCTAAACCAGCATGTCTTCTCAGGAACAGCCCGAAAAGGGTGAAGCCAAGCCGAGGCCGCTGAACGAGCCGGCCCTTACCGCACTCTCATTGTATCCGCAGGACTGGGCCTTGTTCCTCGATATCGACGGAACCCTGCTCGATCTCGCCGAAAGACCGGAAGCGATCGTCGTTCCGGACTATTTGCCCGGCACGCTGCATGCGCTCTCCCGCCAGCTCGGCGGCGCGCTGGCCCTGGTCACCGGCCGCGCCATCGAATTCGTCGATCCTCTTTTCGCGCCATTTCGTTTTCCCGTTGCAGGCCTGCATGGCGCGGAACGTCGCGATGCAGGGGGACGGCTGCGGCGCGCACATATTCCGCCTGCCTTCCAGGAGATGAAGCAGATCATTCGGCGCGAAGCGCTCGCCTGGCCCGGCGCCATCGTCGAGGATAAGGGAGCTGCGGTCGCGGTCCACTTCCGCCATTCGCCGGCAAACGAGGCCGAGATCGGCGAAGTCATGCAGCGCCATCTGGAGGAAGCCGGTCCCGACTGGAACCTGCAGCGCGGCAAGATGGTGATCGAAATCTGCCCTTCCCATGCCAGCAAGGGACACGCCGTCGAGGCGTTTCTTGCCGAAGAGCCGTTCGAGGGACGCCGTCCGGTCGCGATCGGTGACGACGTGACAGACGAGACCATGTTTGCCGCCGCCAACCGCCTCGGCGGCCAATCCGTACGCATCGGCGATGCCAACGGAAAAACACTAGCACGTGCATCCATTGGCTCACCTGCGCGTTTAAGGGACGTGCTGGGAACGCTCGTCAAGTAATTTTCGATCATGGCGATGTCTCCCAGCCTTCTCGAAAGGAAGAATTCGTGAGTCGACTGATCATTGTTTCTAATCGTGTTTCCGTACCCGACCATAAAGGCGCCGCCGCGGCGGGCGGCCTTGCGGTGGCGCTGCAGGCGGCGCTCGCCGAGCGCGGCGGCATCTGGATGGGCTGGTCCGGCAAATCGAGCGGCGACGTGGAGCCTGAGCCGCTGCAGATGACGCAGGACGGCAACATCACCTATGCGCTCACCGATCTGACCCAGACCGATGTCGAGGAATACTATCAGGGCTTTGCCAACCGTGTTCTCTGGCCGATCTGCCACTACCGGCTCGATCTTGCCGAATATGCCCGCAAGGAAATGACCGGCTATTTCCGCGTCAATCGCTTCTTCGCCCAACGGCTCGCACCGCTGATCGAGCCTGACGATATCATTTGGGTGCACGACTATCACCTCATCCCACTGGCCGCAGAGCTGCGGCAGATGGGCCTGAAGAACCGCATTGGCTTCTTCCTGCACATTCCCTGGCCGCCTGCAGACGTCGTGCTTGCCATGCCGGTGCATGAGGAGATCATGCGGGGCCTCTCCTCCTACGACCTGCTCGGTTTTCAGACGGACCATGATCTTGAGAACTTTGCGGGGTGCCTGAAACGCGAGGGCATGGGCATCGAGAAAAGCCCCGGCCATTTCAGTGCGCACGGCCATGATTTTCGCGGCGGCGCCTATTCGATCGGCATCGAGACGGCGGGCTTTGCCGAATTCGCCCGCAGGGCCGCGTCGCACAGCATGGTGCAGAAGGTGCGGCAAAGCATTGAAGGCCGCGATCTGATCCTCGGCGTCGACCGGCTTGACTATTCCAAGGGCATCACGCAGCGCATCGACGCTTTTGAACGCTTCATCACCAACAACCCCGCTCACCAACGCAGCATCACCTATCTGCAGATCACGCCGAAATCTCGCTCGGAAGTTCCCGAATATGAGGCGATGCAGAACGCGGTTGCAGAACAGGCGGGCCGGGTCAACGGTGCGATCGGCACGGTCGACTGGGTACCGATCCGCTACATCAACCGCTCGATCAGCCGGCCGATCCTCGCGGGTCTCTACCGGATTGCGAAGGTCGGGCTGGTGACGCCGCTGCGCGACGGCATGAACCTCGTCGCCAAGGAATATGTCGCGGCGCAAGATCCTGAAAACCCAGGTGTGCTGGTGCTTTCGCGCTTTGCCGGTGCCGCGCGCAAGCTGAAGGGTGCCTTGCTGGTCAACCCTTATGATGTCGACGGCACCGCCAATGCACTGGCGCGCGCCATCAACATGCCGCTGCAGGAGCGGCAGGAGCGCTGGCGCGGCATGATGGATTATCTCCTCGAAAATGACGTATCGCGCTGGTGCGAGACGTTTCTTGCCGATCTTACGGCGGAATAGAGCATGATGATCATCCGGCGGCGGCTTCAGTGAGCAGCCATTGCGCCAGTTGCTCCGCCTCCGGGTTTGCGTCGGCCGACGGCAGCAGCCAGTAACCTCGCTCCGGCGCCTCCAGCATCGGACCGGCCGTCACTAGCGTCCGCGCTGTGAGCAGGGAATCGACAAGGCCCATCCAGCCGATGGCAACGCCCTGTTCGCTGAGGGCTGCCTGCACCACCAACGAATAGGTGTTGAAGCGCAGGTCGCCGCGACCAGCATAGGCATCCCGGGTAATGCCGAAGGCGGCAAGATAGCTCTGCCAGTCGAACCATGGCGACGGCATTTCCGTATCGAGGTGAACAAGCGTGGTGCCGGCAAGCTGCGAGGGATCGGTGAATGGACCGTGCCGCTCGGCAAAACCTCTGGTGCAGATCGGCACGACCTTCTCCGGCAGAAGCAGCGTAGCACCCGGACCGAACTCGTTGCGTGTCCCGAAGAAGACGGCGATATCGCCACTTTCCGGGGCGCCGCGATCCGGCCGCTGCGTGGCGACGATCTGGATATCGACTTCAGGATGAAGCAACCGGAAGGCATGCATGCGGGGAATGAGCCAGAGGGCGGAAAAGGCATAGTCGGTGCGCAAACGAACGGACGGACGCTCCGCCTCGACACGGAAGCTGCGCACCAGATTGTCGACACCGCCGACTGCCTTCTCCACGATTGCGAGCAGGCGCTGCCCCTCGGGCGAGAGCACGACACCGCGATGCTGGCGGTGAAACAAGGACACGCCCATCTGCTCTTCGATACGGCGGATCTGATAGCTGACGGCGGGCTGCGTCAGGCCGAGTGCCGAGGCGGCGGCTGACAGGCTGCCGGAACGGCCTACTTCGAGGAACATCCGCAGCCAGCCAAGATCGACCAAACGCTCAGCCATAAAATTTCCTTTGGGCAGTCATCGAAAAATCCCTGCTTCACAGTGCGAACTCTAGTGATGTTCAATAAAATAATCCAATGACAAGAGGGAACCATCGTCATGCGCATGTCCGCAATGGGTCGACCGACCGCCGGCGCACTTCTATACGCCTTGACGCCCTGGCTTGCCGGCGTCACCACTATCGACGGCAAGCCTGGCCTCGACGCCGTCAAAGCCGCCATCGGCCTCTGAGTTTCATGAAAGACACCAGCATGTCCCGCCCGAATATCCTCATCCTCATGGTCGATCAGTTCAACGGGACGTTCTTTCCCGACGGCCCGGCCGAGTTCCTGCATGCGCCGGTCCTGAAAGCCCTGGCGAAGCGTTCCGTGCGTTTTGCCAACAGCTATACGGCAAGCCCGCTCTGCGCGCCGGCACGCGCCTCCTTCATGTCCGGGCAGCTACCGAGCCGCACGCGCGTCTACGACAATGCCGCCGAATTCTGCTCGGATATACCGACTTTCGCTCACCACCTGCGCGCCGCCGGTTACCAGACAGCGCTGTCGGGCAAGATGCATTTCGTCGGCCCCGACCAGATGCACGGCTTCGAGGAGCGGCTGACGACCGACATCTACCCTGCCGATTTCGGCTGGACACCTGACTATACCAAGCCTGGCGAGCGCATCGACTGGTGGTATCACAATCTCGGCTCGGTCACAGGCGCGGGTGTTGCCGAGATCACCAACCAGATGGAATATGACGACGAGGTGGCCTATCACGCGACCCGCAAGCTCTACGATCTCTCGCGGGGGCATGACGAGCGGCCTTGGTGCCTGACCGTCAGCTTCACGCACCCGCACGACCCCTATGTCGCGCGCCGCCGCTTCTGGGATCTCTATGAGAATTGCCCGGCGCTCGACCCGCAAGTCGGTGAAATCCCCTTCGAGCAGCAGGACCCGCATTCGCAGCGCCTGATGAAGGCCTGCGACCACACCGCCTTCGACATCACGCCGAAGCAGATCCGCCGGGCGCGGCGCGGCTATTTCGCCAACATCTCCTATGTCGATGAAAAGATCGGCGAGATACTGGAAACGCTCGAGCGCGGCCGCATGGCGGACAACACAATCATTCTCTTTGTCTCCGATCATGGCGATATGCTTGGCGAACGCGGCCTTTGGTTCAAGATGAACTTCTTCGAGGGCTCGGCCCGCGTGCCGCTGATGATCGCAGCTCCCGGCTGGCAACCGAAGCTTATCGACCAGCCGGTGTCGACGCTCGACGTGACGCCGACGCTCGCCGCCCTTGCCGGGATCGACATCGCATCGCTGCGCCGTTGGACCGATGGCGAGGACCTGACGCCGCTGGCTCTTGGAACCGGAGGCCGTAGCCCCGTGCCGATGGAATATGCGGCGGAAGGTTCCGAGGCACCGCTCGTAGGCTTACGCGACGGCAATTATAAGCTGACCCTTTGCGAGAAAGACCCGCCCATGCTCTTCGACCTCAGCGAGGATCCGCAGGAGCTGACCAACCTGGCAGGCAACCCGGCCTATGCGGAAACGCTGGAGAGACTGACGGCGCAGGCCATGGCGCGCTGGAACCTCGCGAGCTTTGATGCTGCCGTGCGCGAGAGCCAGGCACGGCGATGGGTGGTCTACACCGCGCTTCGCAACGGCGCCTACTATCCCTGGGACTACCAGCCGCTGCAGAAGGCATCGGAGCGCTATATGCGCAACCATATGGACCTCAACGTGCTGGAGGAAAACCAGCGGTTTCCACGCGGCGAATAGTGCAACGGGATTTTGTAGTCCGGCACCGGCATGATCTTATTCAAAAAGTGCTACGCACTTTTGAATCAAGCTTTACGCCTTCTGGCAGTAATGCGCCGTCTCGCCGTCGCCGGTCTGGAAATCGCCGGGCTGCGGCGGCGCGATCGGTTTGAACAGGGTGCGATCGGGCTTCAGATCGAGCAGCGGCGTACCATCCAGGCAATCGAGGCCCCGCACCAACAGAACGGCGCCCTCGACGGCCTCCAATTTGACGATAGAGGTGCCGATGGGATTGGGCCGCACCGGCGAGCGCAGCGAGAAAGTGCCGTGCACCTTGCCGCTGTTGGCCGGGCTTTGCAGCACGAGATCCCTGCGAGACCGATCCAGCCAATAGAGAATCTCCAGCCGCTCAAAGGCTTCCACGCCCTGCAGCGCCGCCACCCAGGGCTCGAAGATCTCGATCCGGCAGATCGGGCCATCATGCCGACCCTGACGCGGCGTTTCCATGCGCGAGGTCCAGGGTGTCGAAATGCGGCCGATGAAGGTGAGGCCGGCGTCCGAGGCTGCAGGCGGCTCGACGGCCACCTCGTTTTCGCGAATTTCGTTTTCCCGGACCATGAACGCCTTTCTTATCAGAGTGGTTATTTCATGCCCTTCAGCAATGCCGCCAGCTGATCGTTGGTCAGATCGACCTGGTAGAACAGCTTGTAGAATTCCTTCACATCGTCGGAAAAATCGCTGCGGAAGAGCTTTTGATAGAGCAGTTTCTCCATCCAGCGCACGCCGAGCAGCCGGTTGACGCTGGGCGGGGAATCGAACCAGCCGAAGGGGAGCGAAGGCGGCACGAAGATCTTGCCGTCCTTGACGGCCTTGATGCCGGCCCATTGCGGATCGCTTTTCACCAAAGCAGCGAAAGCCGGGCTCTCGGCGATGATGATATCCGGATTCCAGCCGACGACCTGCTGCACGGTCACCTTGGCAAGTCCACCCTTGCCGGCAGCGGCGGCGACATTCATCGTGCCGACGGCATCGAGGATTTCCAGATTGATCGAGCCGGAAAGGCCTGTCTCCAGCCCATCGGCGCCGCGACCGTAATAGACGCGCGGGCGCGGGTCGTTCGGTAATGTCGCGAGCTTGTCGTTCAGATCCTTGATCGCGGAATCGGCATAATCGGCAAGCTTGTTGGCGCGATCCTCGACACCGATCAGCGCGCCTACGTCGCGAAGCGTATCGGCGGTGCGGGCAAAGCTGCCATCGACCAGGACATAGGGAATATGTGTTTGGGACTGTACCTTGTCAGCCAGAGCCTTGTAGGTCGGATCGACCGTGCCGGCATCGAGGATGATATCAGGCTTGGCGTCGATGACTGCCTGTGCACTGATCGTGCTGTCCTTGCCCGTCAGGCGCCCGATTGTCGGCAGCGACCGCACCGACGGCATCAGATAGGCCTTGGCGGCATCATCAGGCGCATGCACCCAGCCCACCAGCTTCTCCGGCGCCAGCACATAAACCAGGACGGCGGCTGGCGGCCCGGCCACCAGAATGCGGTTGATCTTATCCGGCACGGACACCGTGCGTCCGGCCGCATCGGTGATGATTCGCGCCTCGGCTGCGACCGGCATCAGGCCGACGAAGGCCAGAGCAAGAACCGCAAAAAATTTCATCATGAAAGCTGCTCATTCTGATCGAGGGGACCTCGGGGCGGCACTATGGCATAGCGCTATATTGGATGGAACATCGCGATGGCAGTATTCCAAAACGAAACGCATCCGAACCGATCGGATCAGCATGAGACACAATCGGCCGGTCTTCATTACATCTGATGTAATTGAGGGCGGCATTCGTCCCGGTGTATTTAAAGACCATCTTCTTGCAGGAAGAGCTTTTCAGCCCTTCAACGAAAGAGAGCCTTTGCCCGGCATGGCGTCGATGGCCACGACATCCTTCCAAAGGCAGGCTCAGGAGAAATCCATGACGACTATGTCATTCACCAAAAAAGACGCCCCGCAATGGCTGCTCGCCTTCTGGCGCGAAATCGACGACAAGACTTTCGGCGAAGGCTTTGATTGCCTTGCGGAAGATGCCACATGCAATCTCGGCATTGCCGACTGGAAGGGGCGCGAAACCATTCGCCGGAACTTGCGCGCATTCATCGATACCGGTTTCACGGCATTGCATGATGTCACCGAATATTGGGACGCCGGATCGCTGAAAGTGTTCCGCGGAACCGTGACCATGACCCCCAACGATCGCACCCAGGCGGTGGTCAAACCGGTCATGACGCACTTTTTCTACATGGACGAGGCAGACCCGACGAAAGTGCGCCATTGGTACGGCTCGGTCGGGCCGGTCGCTTTCTCATAACAACTGAAGCTGGCGGGGCTGCCCAATACGGCCCCGCCACACCAAACGAACGAAGCGAGGTTTTACAGAATGAGTTCCCTTCGCGCCGAACCGAGATTGTCGAACGAGTTGGGACCGCAGCTGCGCGCATGGCGCGACACGCGCGGCAAGAGCCAGCTCGAGCTTTCGCTCGACACCGGCATCTCGCAGCGCCAGATCAGCTTTATCGAAAGCGGCAGGAGCACGCCTGGTCGCCAGAATGTGTTGCGTCTCGCCGATGCCCTGGACCTGCCGTTCCGCGAGCGCAACACGCTGCTGCTCGCCGCCGGCTATGCGCCGATCTATTCCGAGGGAAGTTTTGACGATCAAGAGATGCAGGGCGTCACCAATGCGCTGAAACGCATGCTCCGTCAGCACGAGCCATTCCCGGCTGTCGTGATGGATCGCTACTGGAATGTGCTGATGTCCAATGATGCAACGCTTCGCTTCTTCGGCCACTTCACCGATATGGCCGCACGTCCGAAACCGCGCAATCTCTTGCATCTCATGTTCGACCCCTCGGGCATGCGGCCTTTCATTGCGGATTGGGAGAAGACTGCGGAAAGCCTTATGGGGCGTGTTTTCCGCGAGTCCGTCGGCCGCGTCATCGACGGACGGACGAAGGAGCTTATCGACAGTCTGCTCGCCTATCCGGATGTCAATACCGAATGGCAGACATCGCCAGCAATCGCGAATGCGCCGCTGATTCCTTTGTCCTTCGTGAAGGACGGGCAAGTTCTGAGATTTTTCTCACTGGTGACGACGGTTGGAACCGCGCAGATGATTACGACGCAGGAGCTGCGGGTCGAATGCATGTTTCCGCTGGATGACGCCACCGAGGCGCGCTACGCGGAGCTGATGAATACAGCAGCGCAATAGTAGCATTATGAGCCACAGGCCGGTTGCCTGTGGCTGCAACGTCTCCGATATCAGGCCGCCTTGACGGCGTGATATTCCTTGATCGCGGCCATCTTGATAGCCGGATAACGTTCCGCTTCATAACGCAGCGAGAAGCCGTCCTGCGCAAGGAAGACCGGATCGCCGTCGAGGTCGCGGGCGATATCGCCGCGGCGTGCCGTGACGAACTTTTCGAGGTCGGCGGGCTGGTCGGCCGAGATCCAGCGGCAAACGGAGAAGCGCGACATTTCGAAGGAAACCGGCAGGCCGTATTCGGCCATCAGCCGCTCCTTCAGCACATCGAGCTGCAGGGCGCCAACGACGCCGACAATGGCGGGAGAGCCGTCTTCGGGCGAAAAGAGCTGCACGACGCCTTCTTCGGCCATCTGCTGCAGCGCTTCCTTGAGCTTCTTTGCCTTCATCGCGTCTTCGAGACGAACGCGGCGGAGGATTTCCGGCGAGAAGTTCGGCACGCCCTGGAAGACGAGAGATTCGCCTTCCGTCAGCGTGTCGCCGATGCGCAGCGTTCCATGGTTCGGAATGCCGACGACATCGCCGGCATAGGCTGTGTCGGCGAGCTGGCGCTGCGAGGCGAAGAAGAATTGCGGCGCGGTGAGACCGAGCTGCTTGCCGGTGCGCGACAGCCGGGCCTTCATGCCGCGCTCCAGCTTGCCGGAGCAAATGCGGGCGAAAGCGATACGGTCGCGATGGTTCGGGTCCATGTTGGCCTGGATCTTGAAGACGAAGGCCGTCATCTTGTCGTCGGTGGCGTGGACCGTCCTGATATCGGCGACCTGGTCGCGCGGCGGCGGCGCGAAGTCGCCGAGCGCGTTGATAAGATCGCGGACACCGAAATTGCGCAGGGCCGAGCCGAAGAAGACCGGCGTCATGTGACCTTCGAGGAAGGATTCCCGATCGAAAGGACGGCAGGCTTCGATCGCCAGTTCCGTCTCATCGATGAAGGCCTGCCGCTCGTTTTCCGGCAAGCGGTCGGCGACAGCTTGCGGACCATTTACCTTGGTCGCCTCGACCTCGGTATCGGAGCCGCGCACGGTGTTGGCGGCAATATGATAGGAGCCGCAGAAGGTCTTGGAGCGGCCGATCGGCCAGGTGATCGGAGCCGTATCCAGCGCCAGCTTCTCTTCGACTTCATCGAGGATTTCGAAGGGATCGCGGCTTTCGCGGTCCATCTTGTTGATGAAGGTGATGATCGGGATGTCGCGCATGCGGCAGACCTCGAACAGCTTCAGCGTCCGCGGTTCGATACCCTTGGCGGCATCGATGACCATGACCGCGGCATCGACGGCCGTCAACGTGCGATAGGTGTCGTCGGCGAAGTCTTCGTGACCGGGTGTGTCGAGAATGTTGAAGACGTTACCATCATATTCGAAGGTCATGACTGAAGTCACGACCGAGATGCCGCGTTCGCGCTCGATCTTCATCCAGTCGGAGCGCGTCTGCATGCGATCCTTCTTGGCCTTGACTTCGCCGGCGAGCTGAATGGCGCCGCCGAACAGCAGCAGCTTTTCGGTGAGCGTCGTCTTGCCCGCGTCCGGGTGAGCGATAATAGCGAATGTGCGGCGGCGGGAAACCGCCTCGGCGAGACTTTCAGCCATGCGTGTGAATCCTGTGAATTGCGGCCGTATCTAGCGACTCAAAGCTCTAAATGCAATTGACCTCCGGCTTTCGAGCGCAAACTATTGGCGTATGACCATTCACACCGATATCACTCCGACCCTGAACCTCATCCGCCTGCCGCATGGGGAGGGCTTGGAATTGCCCGCCTACGAGACCAAGGGCGCGGCCGGTATGGACCTGCGCGCCGCCGTCGACGACGACGCGACGCTGACGGTCGCGCCGTGGAACCGGGTTCTCGTTCCAACGGGTTTTATTTTCGAAGTTCCTGAAGGCTTCGAGGCGCAGATCCGCCCGCGTTCCGGGCTTGCCTTCAAGCATGGGATTACCTGCCTGAACTCGCCCGGCACAGTTGACAGCGACTATCGCGGCGAAGTGAAGGTGCTGCTGGCCAACCTCAGCGAGGAGCCGTTCGAGATCACCCGCGGCATGCGGATCGCGCAGATGGTCATAGCGCCAGTCATGCAGGTTCGTGTCGCCGAGATTGCGGAGATCAGCGAAACCACGCGCGGCTCAGGCGGTTTCGGCTCGACCGGCGTGTGATGTTGGATGTTGTCCAAACGCATGGCCTGACCCTGCGGCAGGATTATTTCGGCGATCCTTCTGCATGGAAGGGCCTTGTCGGCCTGCTGGAAGACACGTTTTCGATCGATGTCGGCGTCCAGGATCGATTGGGCGGCCCCGATCCCACAAGCATGCCGTTCGGCTATTTCGATGCCGATGGCCGTTGCGTCGCCAATTTCACCGCCTTCTCCATGCCGCTGATCGTCAACGGTAAGCCGGTGAAAGCGGCGGGATATCAGTCCGGCGCGGTACGGCCGGAATGGCGCGGACGCGGCCTCTATCGCGACCTCATGCAGCGTGCCTTTGCCCACACCGCGGCGGAGGGCTACGAGCTCGATCTCCTGCTCACCGACAAGCCTGCGCTTTATGAGCGTTACGGCTTTCGCATTCTGCCGCAGCATGTCTTCGTTGCAGGGATGCCGAAACTTGAAAAAGCCGGCCCAATTGCCCGGCAACTCTCTCTCGAAGCGCCTGACGATCTCCGCCTGATCAAGACGCTGCTGCAAAACCGGCAGCCGGTCTCCGCCCAATTTGCCGTTGTCAGACAGACGGAGATGTTTCTGCTGAATGCCTCCTTCAACTCCGCGATTCGCCTGACGGCGCTTGGGGATGAAGTGGTCATCGCATGGACATTCGACGGTGCGACTCTCTGGCTTCTCGATGTCGCGGCAACGGCCATTCCCTCGCTGGTGACCATCGTCTCCGCGCTTGATATCGAACCCGATCGCATCGAGATCTGCTTTTCACCGGATCGGCTGGATTGCCAGGTATCGCTGCAGCCCTACGAGGGTTACACGACGCTAATGGCGCGCGGCAAAGCGGCAGAGGATATTGCCGGGCCGCTCATGCTCTCGCCGATGGCGGAATTTTAGCGTGATAACGGCGGCAGGCGGCGCTTGACCGGCGTCGCCTTAATCATCGACGTGTTCGTCTCTGCCCGCTCGGTGATCTTGTCCAATATCCCATCGAGTTCGCCCATCGAGCGCACCACCAGCCGACCGATAAAGCAATCGTCGCCGGTGACCTTGTCGCATTCGATGAACTCTGGCGTCTCCTGAATGATCCGCTCGACGACATGCAGCTGGCCGGGCAGAGGCCGGATGCGGACGATCGCCTGCAGAGGATAGCCGATCGCCTCCGGCGCGATATCCACGGTGAAGGCCGAGATGACGCCGCGCTCCTCGAGCCGCCGCAGACGTTCCGCCGCACTCGGCGACGACAGGCCGGCCGCTTCCGCCAGTTCCTTCAGCGATATGCGGGCATTGCGCGCCAGCGCCTCCAGCATCCGCTGATCGACCTCATCGAGACCAAGGCTCGCATTAGGAACACCCATAATAAGACCTCATTTATTTAGGTATTTCGGCGAATTTACCTTACTAAACCTATATCACCAGTGCCGATGCCGCAATATGATTGGGGTAGATAGACGGGAGCCAAGGCAATGAACGAGATTAAACGCGGCACGGTGGAAATGACGGCGGCGATGCTGATTTCAGGCACGATCGGCTGGTTCGTGCTCATGTCTGGACAGGCCGTGACCGGCGTCGTCTTCTGGCGCTGCTTCTTCGGCGCGCTGACGCTGCTCTTTATCTGCGGCGCCATGGGCCTGCTGCGCCCCGGCATCCTCAATCTGAAGACATTTTCCATCGCCGTCGGTGGCGGGATTGCCATCGTGCTTAACTGGCTGCTGCTCTTTGCGGCCTATTCCCACGCCTCCATTTCCATCGCCACGACCGTCTACAATACGCAGCCCTTCATGCTGCTGGGTCTCGGCGCATTGTTCCTCGACGAACGGATCACCTTCACCAAGCTCTTCTGGCTGGGTCTCGCCTTCGTCGGCATGGTCGTGATCGTCCAAGGCAAGCCGGCGGAGGCAGCGGGTGGCGGAAGCTATGCGATTGGCATCCTGCTTTCGCTGGGCGCGGCCTTCTTCTATGCGCTGGCAGCAATCGCCGCCAAATGGCTGAAGGGCACGCCGCCGCACCTGATCGCGCTGATTCAGGTTTCGACCGGTATCCTGATGCTGGCGCCCTTCACCAACTTCTCGGCCGCACCCCGGGATGTCGGCGGATGGTCGATCCTCGTCACCATGGGCATTGTGCATACCGGCGTGATGTATGTGCTGCTCTACGGCGCCATCCAGAAGCTGCCGACGCACCTGACCGGCGCACTTTCCTTCGTCTATCCGATCGCCGCCATCATCGTCGACCGCTTCGCCTTCGGCCATGTGCTTGGCCCGGCGCAGATCCTCGGCGCGATCATCATTCTTGCTGCTGCTGCCGGCATGAATCTCGGCTGGACGCTCCCCCTGCCCTGGAATAGAAATCACCATCTTTCCAAGGGGGCCGCCGAATGATCACCTGCTACTTGCGCTACGTCATCGACCCTTACAAGCTTGCCCAGTTCGAGCATTACGCCAAGCTCTGGATTCCTCTGGTCAACCGCATGGGCGGCACGCATCACGGCTATTTCATGCCGCATGAAGGCGCCAACAACATCGCCTTGGCGCTCTTCAGCTTCCCGAGCCTTGCCGCCTATGAGGAATATCGGCTGAAAATACCCGAGGATGCGGAATGCCAGGCCGCCCTTGCCTATGGTGAGGAAACGCGCTGCATCATCAGCTACGAGCGCAGCTTCATGCGGCCGGTGTTCTAAAATTATTTAGCCGGATTCTGACAGACATCGGAACGACCGTCGAGGCCCTCGGCCATCTTCTCGAAGGTTGCCGCCGATCCGGCCTTGCCCCCGCCGATGCGTAGCACATAGAGGCTGTCGAAATCCTTGCCATGCCATTTCGGCACCGCTTTTTCATCGCCACCATTCTCGCTCATCAGCTGGCGGGCGAGATCGACGATCTGCTTGTGCTCCCAGGCGACGAAGATCAGCTTGCCGGCATAGGCAGGCTTCTTCAGCTCGGCTTTCAGATCATCGATATCCTCATAGCCGAAGCTGGTATCGACGGGCATTCCAAGGGCGATTGCCGTCGGCTCGATGGTCGCGAGCGGCCGGATATAATCGTAGGAAGTGCCGGAATCGTCCTTTCGCTTCGATGGATCAGGCGCAAAGATCGCCGCCGGTTTGCCGAAGAGCTTTGTCAGCACCGGCGGCAAAGCCAGCGCCCGGTTGAGACCCTGGCAGCTCAATTGGCCGAAACCAGCCTCGGGCTTTTCGCCATGGCGCATGAAGACGATCGTCTGCGTTCCCTTTTCTGCCGCTAAAGCGAGCGGCGCCAAGCTTGCGAGCGAGGCGAGCGTCAGAAGACCGGCGATAACGGCTCGCATCAACGCTGCGCCTCGAAAGCCATGCGCACGGCGAGCCCGGCCAGCACCGTGCCCATCAGCCAGCGCTGCACTAGCGCGAAGGACGGGCGGCGGGTGAGGAACATCGCGATCCAGCCGGCACTCAGCGCGAAGATGGCATTGAATGTTACGCTGATGATGATCTGCGCGAAGCCGAGAACAATGGATTGGGTGAAGACGCTGCCGGCGGCGGGGTCGATGAACTGCGGCAGCAGCGACAAATAGAGGATCGCGACCTTCGGGTTCAGCAGGCTCGTCACCAGCCCCATGGTGAAGAGCCGGCGGGTGCTGTCCTTCGGCAACTCGCGCACCTGAAAGGCCGAGCGGCCGCCGGGCTTCAACGCATTCCAGGCGAGCCAGGCGAGATAGGCCGCACCCGCCAGCCGCAGCGCATCATAGGCGAAGGGCACGGCAAAGACGAAGGCGGTAATGCCGAGCGCAGCCGAGAACATGTAGAAGAGAAAGCCGCAGGTGACACCGCCAAGGGAGATCAATCCTGCTGCTGGCCCCTGCGAGATCGAGCGCGAGACCAGATAGATCATATTCGGTCCAGGTGTCAGCACCATGCCGAGAGCGATCAGGGCAAAGGTGATCATGCTGGTCAGATGCGGCATGGAGGCTCCGGCGGAGAAAGGGCTTCAGAAGGAGATTTCGGTGGATGCAACCAGCTTGATTTCATGCGGCCCGGCATCGAAGCCGTCAAGCAGCATATTGTGATGGGTGACAATGTCTTCGAAGCTCAGTTTGCCCATATCCGCCGTCGTGTGACCGTCCGATATCAGCGAGACGTCGAAGCCGAGCGAAACAGCACGCCGCACGGTCGTATCCACGCAGAACTGCGTCATGCAGCCGCCGACGATGAGATGAGTGACGCCGCGGCCCTTGAGCCGTGCTTCCAGATCCGTCTCGAAGAAGGAATCGCAGCTCGTCTTGTGTACCACGACATCGCCGGCTTCCGGCGCGATCTCCCGGCGCAGCTGCCAGCCTTCGCTGCGCTTGGCCAAACGATGGGTCGGGCCGCCGTCATGCTGGACGATGAAGGCCGGAATACCGGCTGCGCGGGCGCTGTGTTTCAACGCTGCGAGCTTCGCAAGGACCGTCTCCAGCGCGACATCGATAGCCGGCTGGCGATCCGACGTGCCGAGGCCCGTCAGGATGGAATTCTGAAGATCGATCAGGAGCAATGCGGAAGACATGATATCCTTGGGCAAAGCAGTTGCGATGGGCCGTTAACACCTTGGTAATATGTTCGCTGCATCGGCGCAATCGCTTGAAAACGCAAAGGTGGTGCGATAGAGCCAATACCATCTCAGGAGGAAAGCTTCATGACGCTCGCGGCCCTGTTCGCCTATTGCGGCGCCCTCTTCATCGCTGCCGCCATTCCCGGCTCGGACCTCGCCACCACCGCCGCCTTCATCGCCGTGCGCGCCGCCTGAAAAAAACATCCTCAAGGAAGGCCTTCGGGAGATTCTTTTCTCACGTGCTTCCCGCGAGGAACGGGTGCGCACTCTGGTTTCCGCGCGCGTTTGATCCTATTGTCGTTGCATAATTCCAATATAGGGAGAGCTACCCATGTCCGACACCCGCAAACCCGGCCGCGGCCGCGTCTATGCCTCGATCACCGAGACCATCGGCGATACGCCGCTCGTCCGCCTCGACAAGCTGGCGAAGGAGAAGGGCGTCAAGGCCAACATCTTGGCAAAGCTCGAGTTCTTCAATCCGATCGCCTCCGTGAAGGACCGCATCGGCGTCGCCATGATCGAAAGCCTGGAAGCCCAGGGCAAGATCGCTCCCGGCCGGTCCGTGCTGATCGAGCCGACCTCGGGCAACACAGGCATTGCGCTCGCCTTTGCCGCCGCCGCCAAGGGTTATCGCCTGATCCTCACCATGCCGGAAACCATGTCGGTCGAGCGCCGTAAGATGCTGGCGCTGCTTGGCGCCGAGCTGGTGCTGACAGAGGGACCGAAGGGCATGAAGGGCGCGATCGCGAAGGCCGAAGAGCTGGCCGCGTCGCTGCCGGATGCGATTATTCCGCAGCAGTTCGAAAATCCCGCCAACCCGGAAATCCATCGCAAGACGACGGCCGAGGAAATCTGGAACGACACCGAAGGCAAGGTCGATATCTTCGTTTCCGGTATCGGCACCGGCGGCACGATCACCGGCGTCGGCCAGGTATTGAAAGCCCGCAAGCCCGATATCAAGATCATCGCCGTCGAGCCGGCGGATTCGCCTGTTCTGTCCGGCGGCAATCCCGGCCCGCATAAGATCCAGGGCATCGGCGCCGGCTTCGCACCGAAGGTTCTCGATACGCATGTCTATGACGAGGTGGTGACCGTCAGCAACGACGAGGCGTTCCAGCAGGCGCGGCTCGTTGCCAAGCTCGAAGGCGTGCCGGTCGGCATCTCATCCGGCGCCGCTCTGACGGCGGCCATCAAAATCGGCCAGCGTCCCGAAAACGAAGGCAAGACCATCGTCGTCATCATCCCCTCCTTCGCCGAGCGCTATCTCTCGACGGCGTTGTTCGAAGGGCTGGGTGGCTGAACTAAAGGCAGCAACGGATTGGGAAAGGGGTGCTGCGGCACCCAGTCACTTACTCAAATGTGGAATCGATTTGTGGGCGGTTCCACATCACCGAAAAGTTTTCGTCGGTGCAATTTCGCGTTCGACAGCTGGTAGTCGAGCGCCTTATGGCTCTTGAAAAACCCAAGTTGTTAGGTTATTTTCGAGCATGGTCACCGTTCTCCGCGAAGCAGGAATGCGATTTGTTATTTACACGGATGACCACGAACCGGCGCACACCCATGTCTATGGAGATGGGGAAGCCCGCATCAATATCCTTGATCTCACCGTGATATCAAACCGGGGAATGAAGAAGCGGGATTTAAGCGTCGCCCTTGCCATTGTTCAGGCGAACAAGCGCCTCTTCATCGAAAAATGGGAGAGCATCCATGGGTGAAGTTGTCTTTGAAGATCGTCACTACCGAGAAGCTACCGTGAAGGGGGAGGCGGAACGCGCACGCGCGCCCGTCCCGGCATCAGCCCGTTTCGATGAGGCGTCCGGCCGCATCGTCGTGGATTTTACCAACGGCGCTGCGTTCATGGTGCCTGCCCGATCGATACAGGGCCTGGAGAATGCAACCGTTGCGCAGTTGGCGGAGGTCGAACTTCTCGGCGGCACCGGCCTGCATTGGGAGAGCTTGGACGTGGATTTTACCATCTCCGGGTTGATGAACGGCATATTCGGCACTGCGAAGTTCATGGATGCGCAGCGCCGAGGCGGTCAGTCCCGTTCAACGGCCAAGGTAGAGGCAAGCCGTGCTAACGGTGCCAAGGGCGGACGCCCCCGGAAGAACGGCTAGGCGCTTGCAGATAGCTGATGCAAAGCCCCGCCGTCACGAGCGCTCGACGACGTTGCCACTCCCAGTCGCCAAACTGTTAGCTGCCAGGATAAGACTCTGGCGTAGATGAAAGGTCGCCTGCGGCCCAACCCGGTCATTACTGTGCGCAAGGACATACCCGCGATACGCGTAGTTGTCATCGCACTTCACGGACAAAGACAGGCCCATCCCCAACTCTTCGCGCTTGGTGACTATTCGAAGTGCAAGTCCGCCCGGGTGAGTCGAAGCCGCTTTGGGTCTTCCGCAAAAATCTCCGACATCAGCAATACCCCCGACAACCAATGTTGTAACGGACATTGCTACCGATCATTCAAACGACTCCACATTTAGGTAAGTGGCTGGGCTGCGGCGCCACTTTTCTATTTGGGCAGGCTGAAGACGATCAGGCGCTGCCAGAGTCTCGAATTCTCAGGCATGCGCGGCCAGCCGCTCGCCTGCGATGCGATAGGAGATGGCTTCGGCGAGATGGATGCGTCCGACGGTCGGCTTGTCGTCGAGATCGGCAAGCGTTCGCGCGACCTTGAGAATGCGATGATAGCCGCGGGCGGAGAATTTCATCTTCTCGGCGGCGTCGCGCAGCAATTGCAGGCCGGCGGCATCCGGCTCGGCGATGGTTTCGATCATCGCCGTCGAGCAGCGGGCATTAGTGCTGACATCCCTCATGCCGGCCCGCTCGAAACGCTCCCGCTGCCGTTCACGGGCGCGGGCGACGCGGAGTGCGACATCGGCACTGCTCTCTGAGGCTGTCGGCCGGATGAGGTCGGCGGCGGAGACTGCCGGCACGTCGATGCGGATATCGATACGATCGAGCAATGGACCGGAAATGCGGCCCTGATAGTCGCTGGCACAGCGCGGCCCGCGGGCGCAGGTGTGGCCCGGTTCACCGGCCATGCCGCAGCGGCACGGGTTCATTGCTGCCACGAGCTGGATGCCGGCCGGATAGGAGACACGGTGGTTTGCTCTCGCAATGACGCACTCCCCGGTTTCGAGCGGCTGGCGCAACGCATCGAGCGCCTGCGGCGAAAATTCCGGCAGTTCGTCGAGGAAGAGAATGCCGTGATGGGCGAGCGAGACTTCGCCGGGCCGAGCGCGCATGCCGCCGCCGACGAGCGCAGCCATGGTGGCCGAGTGATGCGGCGCGCGATACGGGCGCCGATCGGAGAGCTGGCCGCCGGAAAGCTGGCCGGCGATCGAATGGATCATCGACACTTCCAGCAGCTCGTTCGTCGACAGGGGCGGCAGGATCGACGGCAGGCGCGAGGCGAGCATCGACTTGCCGGAACCTGGCGGTCCAACGAAAAGTAGATTGTGGCCGCCGGCGGCCGCCACTTCCAGGGCGCGCTTGGCGCTTTCCTGCCCCTTGATATCGGCAAGATCGGGCAGATTGGCAGCGCTGGCGCGAATGGAGGGTTCCGGCCGGGACAGGACCTGCGTGCCGCGGAAATGATTGGCGAGCGCGATCAGGCTGCGTGGCGCCAGAATATCGATCTCCTTGCCGGCCCAGGCGGCTTCCGGGCCGCTTTCGGCCGGGCAGATCAGCCCCTTGCCCATGGCATTGGCGGCGATCGCTGCGGGAAGCGCGCCAGCAACCGGCGCGATCGTGCCGTCGAGGTTGAGTTCACCGATGACAGTGTAAGACGACAGGGCATCCGCGGGGATCGCGCCGAGCGCCGCCATCAGACCGAGCGCGATCGCGAGATCGAAGTGACTGCCCTCCTTGGGCAGATCCGCCGGCGCGAGATTGACCGTGACCTTCTTTGGCGGCAGGGCGAGACCGGAGGCGTGCAATGCCGCCTGAACCCGCTCCCGACTCTCGGCCACGGCCTTGTCCGGCAGGCCGACGATGTGCATCAGCACCTTGCCCGGCGCGATCATCACCTGCACTTCAACGGGTACGCCCTCAATGCCCTGAAACGCAACCGTACTGACGCGCGCTACCATGCTTATCCCCTGTCGCCGAACCCGTTTGCCGTTACGTGCCCCGATCCGCAAACTACGGGTTGCAATCTGGCATAAGATAAGGAATGAAACAAGAACAATAAACGAACAAAAACTTCACCCCGGCATGTCGAAATCATCGACATGCCGGGGTGAATATGATCGTTCAGCTGAAAGCGTGGCGGGAACTGCCGATCAGGCCCGCTTGGCTTCGATCGCATCCCAGAGCAGGCTGGCAATATCGGCGCCGCCGAAGCGCTTCACTTCGCGCAGACCCGTCGGCGACGTCACGTTGATCTCGGTCATATAGTCGCCGATGACGTCGATGCCGACGAGCAGGAAGCCGCGCTCCTTCAGGGCCGGTCCGATACGGGCGCAGATTTCCCGTTCGCGCGCGGTCAGCTCGGTCGCTTCGGCGCGGCCGCCGACATGCATATTGGAGCGGGCGTCATGCTCGGCCGGCACGCGGTTGATCGCGCCGACAGCCTCGCCATCGACCAGGATGATGCGCTTATCGCCCTTGCGGACGTCAGGGAGATATTGCTGGGCAATGAAGGGTTCGCGGAAGAGCTGGCCGAACATTTCGAGCAGCGACGAGAGATTGCGGTCGTCGCGGGTCGAGTGGAAGACGCCGGCGCCGCCATTGCCGTAGAGCGGCTTCAGAATGATGTCGCCCATCTCATCGCGGAATCGGCGGATTTCAGCCGGATCGCGCGTAATCAGCGTCTTCGGCATGAGATCGGCGAATTCGGTGACGAAGATCTTTTCCGGCGAATTGCGCACCCAGGCCGGGTCGTTAACGACGAGCGTCTTCGGGTGGATACGCTCGAGCAGATGCGTCGAGGTGATATAAGCCATGTCGAAGGGCGGGTCCTGGCGCAGCAGCACCACGTCCATGGTCGAGAGATCGACGCGCTCCGGCTCACCGAGTTCGAAGTGATCGCCCTTGACATCGCGCAGGATCATCGGCTCGACGGAGGCATAGACCTTGCCATCGCGCATGCTCAGCCGCTCCGGCGTATAGTGGAAGAGCTTGTAGCCGCGGTTCTGCGCCTCGAGGCTCATGGCGAAGGTCGAGTCGCCCGCAATGTTGATGCTTCGGACGTGGTCCATCTGGACCGCAACATTCTTGATACCAGCCATAGTCAGCCCTCGCTCGGATTTGCGCACAGATGTAGGTCGACCCGCATGCAAACGCAACGGCTATTCAATGGCTTCCCTCAAGTGGCCCCGCTCAGGCGGCAAGGCCCTGCGTGTTGCCCTGCCGCACAAGGTTGCGCAGGCGGTAAGCCATGGTCAAAGGCTTCGGGAACGGCTTGCGCAAAAAAGCGACCTTGCGCAGGTAGCGGTCGATGCGCCATGTCGCCCAGGTACCGCCGGCAAAATAAGCGACATCGCCGGCACTGAGCGTGCGCTCGACACCATCTTCCGTGGTGATATGTACCTCGCCTTCGAGGATCATTACGGTTTCATCCCAGCCGAAATACCAGCGGAACTCGCCCGCGGTGCAATCCCACAGCGCCGTCATTGCGGCATCGTCCTGCCCGCGCGAATGCTCGGCGATGCGGGCGACCGGATTACCGGACAAAACCCAGGAGGGTTCGATCGGCGACGGCTTCATTTCCATTTCGTTGCTGGCGCCTGCCACAAAGCTCTTCGACTGTGGCATCGCGAGGACGATCGGCGCCGCACGGGTGGCAAAGGCCGCCATGCTCGCCAACATCAGTTTCAAGACCATGCAATCCCCCAAAATTCCATGTGCGTCTGCGATCTCATTCGCATGGAAGGGGTAACGGCAGGGTTCACGAAACCGCGCGCATTTTAACGATTGCAGCGATCAGGCGGAAAAACCTTCGATTGTGCAGACGACCATATCGTGGTCGGAGAGCGGCTTGCCTTCTCCGTTGAGGGAGGAAACAAGATGGCTTTCGCCAATCTTCAAGCCGCGGGTGATAAACCAATCGAGCTTCATGGCACGATCGGGGAAACGGGTGATCAGGCTCGGGCGCGTGCTTGTCTGATCGAGCGGGCCACCATGGCACTCGAAGCCTCGGCTTTCGGCCATGGCGAACAGCGTATCCGTCGAATAATCGCCGCCGGTGTGGTTGCCGGTGTTGAGATCGCCGCCGATCAAGATCGGCAGGTCAGGCGCGAAGGCCTCGACCTCATCGATCAATGCCGCCAACTGCCGCTCGCGATAGGCCGCGGTCGCGACGCTCTCGAGGTGAACGGAAACGGTGACCATGGGACCCGCCTCCGTCTCCACGATAGCGCCGACGGCGCAGCGATCGCCGATGCGCGGCTGCTCGTTGCTGTCGTTAAACCAGACGGCCTCGCCGGGCAGGCGGATCATGAAAGCATCCTTCAGAGCGACGGAGGCCATCAGGGCGTTGCCGTGGAAGCCCTTCTCGTTGAAATCGTCCTTGCAGAAGGAGCGTTCGATCTCCGAACCGAGGCTCAACTCCAGAAACTCGACTCCATAGGCATGGGTCATGCCGAGTTTGCCGGCGATGATCGCGGTCGGATCGCGCTGCTCGGTGCGGGCCATGCCCAGATCCATTTCCGATAGCAGGATCAACGGCGCGCCGGTTTCCCGCAGCTTGGCCGCACTTTCCTCAGGAAACAGGCAGCGCTCGAGGTTCCAGGCAGTGACGGTAAAGGGGAAGGACAGAGCCTCGACCGTGGCGTCCGCCTCGCCGATGCGCACAGCATTCATGCAGGCAAGCGATGCAAGTTTTTTTGCATGGATGGCCGCGGTCTTTTCGAGTGAAATAAAGCTCTTGCGCTCTTCCTGCGAGGGAACGGTGAATGCGGAAACGGTGTTGCGGATCATATTGAAGCCTGTCGAAATAGCATTGTGAGCGCGGCGGAAGTCGCGAACGCTTATCGGTCCGGCAATAGGCTGATTTTGTGACGGTCCTGTAACGACGTGCTCAAAACGCATCCGGAAAATGCTGCGGCCAGCGGCCGGGGAGCATGGCGACGATGTCATAGCGTTGCGACAGGCGGGCGAAATCCGGTTGCCGCGCGAGCCAGAGATCGCTCGCGGCACGGATGCGGTTTTGCGAAGAGAAGGAAACGGCGTCGATCGCCTCCTGCGCGCCGCGTCTGGATTTGACCTCCACGAAGATAGCGAGGTCGCCTTTGCGGGCGACGATATCGATTTCACCAAGCTTGGTGCGATGGCGGATCGCCAGGATGCGATAGCCCTTGAGCATCAGAAAGGCGGCGGCGAGATATTCGGCCACATGGCCGCGACGCCAGGCCTTTTGCCGCTTCAGCTTCTCGCCGGAGCCGGGCTTCGTATCAGCCATGGCGCTCCTTCATGTCGAGCAGGCGCTGGTAAAGCTCCTTACGCGGCAAGCCGGTCAAGCGCGCAGCCTCCGTTGCCGCCTTGGCGGTCGGCATGGTCCCTGAGAGATCGGCCAGGACGGCATCGACATCGGCCTCCGCAGCGACGCGTTCCGCCGGCGGGCCGACGAGCCAGACGATCTCGCCCTTCACATTATCGACAGTGTCGTAGAATGCGGCGAGTTCGGAGAGCGTACCACGGCGGAATTCCTCGAAGGTCTTCGTCAACTCGCGGCACACGGCGCCCGCGCGCTCACCGCCCAATACATCGGCGGCGGCGGCAAGAGTCGCAGCAATGCGATGCGGCGATTCAAAGAAGATGAGAGTTGCGGGCACGGCTGCGAGCTCCGCGAGACGATCGCGTCGGCCCTTGTCCTTGGCAGGCAGGAAACCGGCGAAGAAGAAAGCATCATTCGGGAGGCCGGAGCCGACGAGGGCCGCAAGCGGCGCGGAGGCACCGGGAATGGGAACGACCTTGTATCCCGCTTCGATCGCCTGCACTGCGAGACGGTAACCGGGATCGGAGACGAGCGGCGTGCCGGCATCCGATACCAGCGCCACCGATCGGCCAGCTTCCAGAGCTTGCAGCAGTCGCGGGCCTGCCTCATCCGCATTGTATTCATGATAGGCATAGGGCTTGTTCTGTACACCATAGCGGTCGAGCAGAACACGGGTGACACGCGTATCCTCGCAGGCCAGGACGTCGGCACCGGCCAGCGTCTCCAGCGCCCGCAAAGTGATATCGCCGAGATTGCCGATCGGCGTCGCGACGAGATAGAGAGCCGGTTCGAGAGGACGGGCCGGGATCTGATTGTTATGCAGGCGGAAACTGCGCGTCCCGCCGCCTGATTGCTCTTCGTTCATGCCGGCCCTGAATTCACCTGGGATAAGCAGCCTTTATGGGCGAGGCGCGCACGAACGGCAAGAGCGGTGCAATTCCTGTGGAGCATTGCCGACGAAATGTCGAATTGGCGCTTGGCAATTGATCCATGCCTCTTGCATTCGGATGGAGAAGTCTGCCAAGTTGCCTGTCCAATCTTTCGGGCCTTGTCCGAAAACCAGTCGCTCGGGCGCCTCGGGCCGCCCGGCTAGTCACGGTCGAAAGCGGTAGCATCCATGCGTATTACAATTGAGCGGTCGAACCTCCTGAAGTCGCTGAACCACGTGCATCGCGTGGTCGAGCGTCGCAACACGATCCCGATCCTGTCCAACGTGCTGCTCAAAGCCGACGGCACAAACCTCGACATGAAGGCGACCGATCTCGATCTCGAAATCACCGAGGCAACGCCCGCCAATGTCGAACAGGCCGGCGCCACCACAGTTCCCGCGCATCTGCTTTACGACATCGTGCGCAAGCTTCCCGACGGTTCGGAAGTGCTTCTTGCCACCAATACCGACGGCAGCTCCATGACAGTAGCCTCCGGCCGCTCGAAATTCTCGCTGCAGTGCCTGCCGGAATCCGATTTTCCGGATCTCACTGCCGGCAGCTTCAGCCACTCCTTCAAGCTGAAAGCTGCCGATCTGAAGATGCTGATCGACCGCACGCAGTTTGCGATCTCCACCGAGGAGACCCGTTATTACCTCAACGGCATCTTCTTCCACACGATCGAAAGCGGCGGCGACCTGAAGCTCAGGGCTGTCGCCACGGACGGCCATCGCCTGGCCCGCGCCGATGTCAGCGCGCCTTCCGGCTCCGAAGGCATGCCTGGGATCATCATCCCGCGCAAGACGGTGGGAGAACTGCAGAAGCTGGTGGATTCTCCGGATACAATCGTGACGGTCGAAGTCTCCGACGCCAAGATCCGCCTGACCATCGGCTCGATCGTCATGACCTCGAAGCTGATCGACGGCACTTTCCCGGACTATCAGCGCGTCATTCCGGCCAACAACGACAAGGAAATGCGGGTCGATTGCGAGACCTTCGCCCAGGCCGTCGACCGCGTGTCGACGATTTCTTCGGAGCGTGGCCGCGCCGTGAAGCTGGCACTGTCTGACGGCCAACTGCTGCTGACCGTCAACAACCCGGATTCGGGAAGTGCGACGGAAGAAGTCGCCGTCGGCTATGAGATGGACCCGATGGAAATCGGCTTCAACGCCAAGTACCTACTCGACATCACCGCACAGCTTTCCGGCGACGCGGCCATATTCCTGCTGGCCGATGCCGGCTCGCCGACGCTCATCCGCGACACGGCCGGCGACGACGCGCTTTATGTGCTGATGCCGATGCGCGTATAGAGCATGATGCCGAAAAGTGTGAGCGGTTTTCGGACGAGATCATGCTCCACTTTTTTTGCTTTAAGAGCCGGATGATTTCAGGTCGAACAGACCTGAAATCATCCGGCTCTGGGAAACTAAAGCGCCCTTTTGTGCGTTTAATCAGCACAAGGGCGCTTTTATTTGGTCCTTTGTCGATTGCGACATTTTCTCTTGTTATTGCGTCGTTCCGTTGCAAGATCCTAGAGAAGCGATATGTAAGTCGCGACGGTAACATCTGATGGGGGGAGAGCATGGCGCTGCGTCTCAAGGAACGGCTTGGCAAGAAGTTCGACGAGGAGATCCGTTTCTTCAAGGGCATGATGCAAGGGCCGAAGACCGTGGGGTCGATCGTTCCGACATCGTCGATCACGGCCCGCAAGATGGCTGGCGTCATCAATACGCAATCCGGCCTGCCGGTGCTGGAGCTTGGGCCGGGAACCGGCGCTATCACCAAGGCGATCCTGGCTCGCGGCGTCGAACCGCAAAATCTCATCGCCATCGAATATTCCACCGACTTCTACAATCATCTCGTCCGCCGCTACCCCGGCGTCAATTTCATCAATGGCGACGCCTTCGATCTCGATACGACGCTGGGCGTGCTGCGCGGACAGACCTTCGATTCCGTCGTCTCAGGCATTCCTCTCCTTAATTTTCCCATGAAGGCGCGAGTCGCCTTGCTGGAAAGCCTCTTGGACCGCATGCCGCCAGGCCGCCCGGTGGTGCAGATTTCCTACGGACCTGTCTCGCCGATCATCGCCAAACCGGATCGATATCATATCCGCCATTACGACTTCATCGTCCGTAACATTCCGCCGGCCCAGCTCTGGGTCTATAGCCGCGGCTGAGCCAATCGCTGAGAAATCCATGTACGCTCTTTATGTTACGCACCCACAGGTGCGGATCGACCCGAATGTGCCGGTGCCGGAGTGGGGCTTGTCCGACATTGGCGCCGAGCGGGCACGACTAGCGGCGAGCCGGCCCTGGGCCGGCAAGCTTGGCCTCATCGTTTCCAGCGGCGAGCGCAAGGCGATCGAAACGGCGGAGGCTTTGGCGGCGGCAAGCGGTGCGCCGATCGAGGTGATCGAAGCCATGCATGAAAACGACCGCAGCGCGACCGGCTTCCTGCCGCCGCCGGAGTTCGAGAAAGCGGCGGACTGGTTCTTTGCCAATCCGCACGAAAGCTTCAAGGGCTGGGAGCGCGCCATCGATGCGCAGGCGAGAATCGTCTCCAATGTCGAGGCCGTTCTTGCGCGCCACGATCCGAACGTGCCGATCGCCTTCGTCGGCCATGGCGGCGTCGGCACGCTGCTGAAATGCCATCTAGAGGGAAAGCCGATCGCACGGCAGGGCGATCAACCGCCGGGTGGCGGCAATCTTTTCTGTTTCGATCTTGCGAAGCGCGCCGTCTCGTGCGACTGGACACCCATGGAAGACTGGATGGGATGGGTTTGATATGACCGCACGCGACCGCTTGATCGTTGGACTGGATGTTCCAAACCTTCAGGAGGCCGAGAAAGTGGTCGGCGCCCTCGGCGACGATATCCTCTATTACAAGATCGGTTATCAGCTCGCCTTTGCTGGCGGCCTGGAATTCGCCCGCGACCTTGCCGCCAGCGGCAAGAAGATCTTCCTCGACATGAAACTGCTCGACATCGACAATACCGTGGCGTCCGGCGTGGAGAATATCGTCAAGATGGGCATGTCGATGCTGACGCTGCACGCCTATCCGAAAGCCATGAAGGCCGCTGTCGAGGCTGCCAAAGGCTCCGATCTCTGCCTGCTCGGCGTCACCGTGCTGACCTCGATGGATGAAGGCGATCTCATCGCCGCCGGTTATGAATATGATCCGCATACGCTGGTGCTGCGCCGGGCCGAACAGGCTCATATGGCCGGCATGGGCGGCATCGTCTGCTCGGCCGAAGAGTCCGCCGCGGTCCGCAAGATCATCGGGCCGGATATGGCGCTGGTGACCCCCGGCATCCGCCCAGCCGGCAGCGACAAGGGCGACCAGAAGCGTGTGATGACGCCTGCCGCTGCCATCAAGGCCGGCTCCAGCCATCTCGTCGTCGCAAGGCCGATCGTCAAAGCGGCCGATCCGAGGCGAGCCGCCCGCGCCATCCTCGATGAGATCGACGCAGCAATCTAACGACCAGGACAAGCAGGGAGGAAAACATGCCAAAGGGATATTGGATCGCGCGTGTGGATGTCCGCGACCCCGAACGCTACAAGGATTATGTCGCCGCCGCGAAGCCCGCCTTCGAGAAATACGGCGCGAGTTTCCTTGCCCGCGGCGGAGTGTTCACGCCGCTTGAGGGACAGGCGCGCGGCCGCAACGTCGTCATCGAATTCCCCTCGCTGCAGCATGCCGTCGATTGCTACAACTCGCCGGAATACCAGATCGCCGCCAAAATCCGGCAGCAGGTGGCAGACGCCGAAATGGTCGTCGTCGAAGGGGTTTAAACCCTTTGAAAAGCCGACGCTGCAATGCAGCGCGATAGCACTTCACCTCGGCGCGCGGATCGGCTAAGACGAAACCAGATAAGCCCAATCAAAGCCTTTCGAGGAGCCTGCCATGACCCTGTCCAACCTCCCGCCGCTCGTCACCGTGTTCGGAGGATCAGGTTTCATCGGGCGGCATGTCGTGCGTGCGCTTGCCAAGCGCGGCTATCGCATACGTGTCGCTGTTCGCCGTCCCGACCTTGCCGGCTTCCTGCAGCCGCTCGGCAATCTCGGCCAGATTTCGATCGTCCAGGCCAATGTGCGTTACCGCAATTCCATCGACCGAGCCGTCCAAGGCGCGCAGCATGTCGTCAACTGCGTCGGCATTCTCTCAGAAAACGGCCGCAACACCTTCGACGCCGTACAGGAATTCGGCGCCAAGGCTATCGCAGAAGCCGCCCGCGGCGCCGGCGCCTCACTGACGCATATTTCCGCGCTCAGTGCCGATGCCAACTCGCCTTCGGCCTATGCGCGCACAAAGGCGCGCGCCGAAACCGCCATCCTGTCGATCAAGCCGGATGCAATCATCTTGCGCCCCTCGATCGTGTTCGGACCGGAAGACGAATTCTTCAACAAGTTCGCCGACATGTCCCGCACCGCCCCCTTCCTGCCGCTGATCGGTGGCGGCAAGACGAAGTTCCAGCCGGTCTACGTTCAGGACATTGCAGAAACCGTCGCCCGCAGCGTCGACGGCAAGCTGAAGGCCGGCACGACCTATGAGCTCGGCGGTCCGGAAGTGCTGTCCTTCCGCGAATGTCTCGAGACCACGCTTGCCGTCATCAATCGCAAGAAGTCATTCGTCTCCATCCCCTTCGGCCTGGCTTCGCTGATCGGCTCCGTCGCCTCGCTGGTGCCGCTCATCAAGCCGCCGATCACGGCGGACCAGGTAACGCTACTGAAGAGCGACAACATCGTTTCCAAGCAGGCGGAAGCGGAAGGACGCACTTTGAAGGGCATCGGCCTGCTGCCGACACTGCTCGTCTCCGTGCTGCCTTCCTACCTGGTGCGCTACCGTCCGCAGGGCCAGTTCACGGGCTCGGGCAAAGCCGCCTGACGATTCGGCCATTCCACGAAATTCACACGCCGCCCGGCTTTACCGAGCGGCGTTTTTCATTGCCCCGCGAAGACAGAATTGTACCTTGGGACGCTGGAAGAGCAGTGTCATTCACAGCTTGGCGTTGCTCAAAAGACGCAGTGTGGAAATAGTAGCATTAACGTCAAATTTAATATGAACATTTATTGCTATTGCTCATCTCACTGACTAACACAGCCGCGCGTCCCAGGCTTGAACAACAAACCGGTCCGTGGCGCGCTTCACACTTCTGCGGAAAGGCATTCTTCGATGGGCAAGTCTATCGCGCTTCTGTTTGCGTGCGCGGCACTGGTGATTCTCGCAGGCTCCTTCGTGGCCCGCGGCAGCATCGCCTCGATCAAGGGCGAATGTGCGCCGACCTACGGCGTCGACCCCTGCACGACGGGTTCCATCGATGCGTCTTCCCCGAACTGATCGGGTATGAAAAAGGCCGGTTTTCACCGGCCTTCACTTTTCAGGATATCAGCACCGACGATCGGTCTCAGCCGAAATAGAGACCGATGAGACCGATTGCGCCGACGGTAATGCGCCACCATGCGAAGGGGGCGTAACCACGGCGGGATACGAAGTCGAGCAGCGCGCGCACGACGAGCAGCGCCGAGATGAAAGCCATGACGAAGCCGATGACGATCAGCTGACCATCGGCGAAGCTGAGATCATGGCGACTTTTCCACAAATCCAGCGTGAAGGCGCCGACCATCGTCGGCATGGCGAGGAAGAAGGAAAATTCAGCGGCCGAACGCTTGTCGGCACCCAGCAGCAGGGCACCGACGATGGTGGAACCGGAACGCGACGTTCCCGGGATCATGGCGAGGCACTGGAAGAAGCCGATCTTGATCGCCATCGGCCAGGAAAATTCATAGGCGCTGGTATATTTCGGCTTGAACTCGATCTTGTCGATGACGAGCAGGACGATGCCGCCGAGGATCAGCGAGATACAGATGACCTTCGGCGAATCGAACAGCACGGTCTTGATGAAATCATGCGCCAGCGCGCCAATGACGGCAGCGGGCAGAAAACCGAAGAGGACGGCGAGCACGAAGTGACGAGCCTTGGTGCTGACGGGGAGTGCCTTGGCGATCTGGACGAGGCGATTGAAATAGACAAGCAGAATGGCGAGAATCGCGCCGAGCTGGATCAAAACTTCAAAAGTACCGGCCGATTTGAAGCCGAGAAAATGTCCAAGCAGTATGAGATGGCCTGTCGAGGAGACCGGAATGAACTCCGTAAGCCCCTCTACAAGGCCTAAAACCAACGCGATAATAATTTGTTCAGCCATATCGTGTCCTTTGTCTAACGGCAGGGCGGCCCGATTCGCTTGTGCAAACTAGGCCAAGATCCTATAGCTTCAACCGATGACAAATGACTAGGGCCGCAGGATCGCGACCCAAAAGACTTCCGTAGCATCAATCAGAAACACCCGAGTACCAATGCCGACGCTGTATCATCACCCAATGTCATCTTCCTCCCGGTTCGTTCGCCTGATCCTGACGGAATATGGCTATCAGACGGAGCTGATCGAGGAACAGACCTGGGAAAAGCGACGCGATTTCCTGGCGCTGAACCCCGCCGGCACCCTGCCTGTCTATGTCGATGACAGCATGCGGGCGCTCTGTGGCGCCTCGGTCATTTCCGAATATCTCGACGAGACGCATGGCGTTCTGAAGCGCGACCGTCGGCTGCTTGCCGAAGATCCGTTCCAGCGCGCTGAAATCCGCCGGCTGACGGAGTGGTTCATGCAGAAGATGGAGCAGGATGTGACGCGGCCACTGACGCGCGAGCGCGTCTTCAAGCTGCAGATGACCGCCGAACAGGGTGGCGGCGCGCCCGATTCCAAGGTCATGCGCATGGCGCGCGGCAATATCCGCCAGCATATGAAGTATCTCTCCTGGCTTGCAGGTTCGCGGCAGTGGCTCGCGGGCGAACGGCTGAGCTACGCCGATCTCGCCGCCGCAGCCTCGGTTTCCGTGCTAGACTATCTGGGTGAGATCGACTGGACGGAATCGCCCGTCGCCAAGGAATGGTATCAGCGGCTGAAGTCGCGCCCATCCTTCCGGCCGATCCTGGCGGAGCGCGTGCGCGGTGTCACTCCGGTTTCGCACTACGCCGATCTGGATTTCTGACGAGGGCTCGATATGCCCGGTGATCGCGAAGCGGAAAAAGCTGACAAGCGCAGAAACACACTGACCGCTTTTTTGCGAGAGGAAGCGCGTGCCCAGGGTTTCGATCTCTGTCGCATCACCAGGCCGGATGCCATTCCCGAGGCGGCCGTGCGCCTTGGCCAGTTTCTCGACAAGAGCTATCACGGCACGATGGGCTGGATGGAAGAGACCCGCGACCGCCGGGGCGATCCGCGCGTGCTCTGGAGCGAGACCCGCTCCATCGCGGTCTTCGGCCTGAATTACGGCCCGGAGGAAGATCCGCGCGGCATTCTGGAAAAGCAGGACAAGGCGGCGATCTCCGTCTATGCCCGAAACCGCGACTATCACGACATCATCAAGGGTAGGCTGAAGGAAATCGCCACTCGCTTCGCGGCGCGCTCGAAGGAGGATGTCAAGGTCTTCGTCGATACGGCGCCTGTCATGGAGAAGCCACTCGCAGAGGCTGCCGGTCTCGGCTGGCAGGGCAAGCACACCAATCTCGTCAGCCGCAGCTTCGGCTCCTGGCTCTTTCTCGGCTCGATGTTCACCACGGCCGATCTCGAACCGGATGAGCCGGAGATCGACCATTGCGGCTCCTGCCGGGCCTGTCTCGACGCCTGCCCGACCGCTGCCTTCCCAGCCCCCTATCAGCTCGATGCACGGCGCTGCATTTCCTATCTGACCATCGAGCATAAGGGGCCGATCGATCCTGAGCTGCGACCGTTGATCGGCAACCGCATCTACGGCTGCGACGACTGTCTTGCCGCCTGCCCCTGGAACAAGTTCGCGAGCACCGCCTCAGAAATGAAGCTGGTAGCGCGCGAGGATCTCAAGGAACCATCGATCGCCTTTCTGCTTGGTCTGGACGATGCAGCCTTCCGCACATTCTTCAGTGGCTCGCCGGTCAAGCGCATCGGTCGGGACCGCTTCATCCGCAATGTGCTTATCGCGGCCGGCAATTCGGGCGAGCGTTCCTTTATCGAGAAATGTTGCGAACTGGCGAGGGATCCCTCGCCCACCGTGCGCGGCATGGCGGTCTGGGCTCTATCGCGGCTGATGACGGCTGGCGAATTCCACGCGTTTGCGGCAGAAAGAGATGAAGAAGCGGACGAAGAAGTCCGCGCCGAATGGAAACTGGCAGGGGTATTGTGATGCATGTGATGATTTTCGGCTGCGGCTATTCCGGAACCGCCATCGCCAAGGCCTTCGCCGGCTCCGGCATTCGCATCACCGGCACCACCCGCTCCGCCGACAAGGCCGAACAGCTGACGAAGGAAGGCATCGAAGCCTTCGTCTTCGACGGCGAGACGCTCGATCCGGCTCTGGCCGAGGCGATGCAAACGGCAACGCATCTGGTGCAATCGATCGCGCCTGGCAAATCGGGCGATCCGCTGCTGCGGCTGGCGCAGCTCAATCTCAAGGCCTTAATGCCGAAGCTGGAATGGATCTGCTATCTCTCGACCGTCGGGGTCTATGGCGACCACAGGGGCGCCTGGGTCAGCGAACAGACATCACTACATCCGATCGCCGATCGCTCCGTCGAGCGGGTAGAGGCGGAAGACGGCTGGCTGCGTGCCGGCATCCGGCTCGGCCTCCCCGTTGCCGTGCTGCGGCTTTCCGGCATTTACGGCCCGGGCCGCAATGCCTTCTGCAATCTGGAAAAGGGAACCGCCCGGCGGCTCATCAAGGCGAACCAGGTGTTCAATCGCATCCGCGTCGAGGATATCGGCGCCTGCGCCCGCTTCCTGTCCGATCGCAAGCTCGGCGGTATATATAATGTCACCGACGACGAGCCTGCGCCGCCGCAGGATGTCATTGCCGAAGCCGCGCGCCTGATGGGCGTCGAACCGCCACCGGAACAGCCTTTCGAAACAGCTGAGCTGACGCCGATGGCACGCTCCTTCTATGGCGAGAACAAGCGCGTTTCGAACGCGAAACTGCGCACGCTCGGCTTCCAGTTCCGCTACCCAGAGTATCGTATGTCGCTGGCCGAACTCTGGTCCTCTGAAGCGTGGCGCGGCTGAGAAATCGCCCCTAATATATCCACCGGATCGCATGAAAATTCCTACTTAGCCGGCTGGCCTAGTTCAATTTGCTCCGCATTTATGGTTAACGACCTCTAAAATTGCACAAATGCGGCAGCAATTATGGCAACGGCGGAAAATTATTTTTCCGATTTTTGTGATGCCTGGCATCGGCGGATGCTTACGAGAAAATTCATTCGAGTTTTAACTGATTTTATTGAGTTTTTTCCACGATCAAGCAAATCTGCTGAATAGCCCTAGTATTCTCTTAACATCACAAATGTTACAGTATGTAACATTCCGTGATCGTTAGTGGCACTTTTTCGCCATTTTTGGCCTGATTTAAGCCCGCCGCCTACCCAGGGCGCAAGTTCAATAGCTTGAGGGAAAAATCGGTTTGAAGAAAATCGCACGTTCTTTGGCAATCGCCGCAACTATATCCGCCTCCTTTGCTGTCGTTTCGACTCCGGCATTTGCATCCGTTGGCTGCGGAGGCGCTTCATGGTACGGAGGAAGCTCCAAGACTGCTTCCGGGGAACGCATGAGTTCCAGAAATCTTACTGCAGCCCACCGCTCGCTCGCCTTCGGCACGCGTCTGCGGGTCACCAACAAGCACAATGGCCGTAGCGTCGTCGTTCGCATCAATGACCGTGGGCCCTTCATTCGCGGACGTGTTCTCGATCTCTCCCGGGCTGCCGCACAGAACATCGGCATGGTCGCTTCGGGTACCGCCAAGGTCTGTTACGAGGTCGTCGCCTCGAAGTAATCGCCGAAAGCCGGAACTACCGGCAAATCGGCATGACGCTTGCTCTCTCGGCCAATCGCGGCTACCACGCGGTTGAGGCGTCTCAAAATCCGCCGCCATGGGCATTGTTTGCGCGGATCGGCGAGGCGTCAGCAGTTTTGGTAGGCGCAGAGTCCCAAGATGAGCTCGAACGGGTTCCGGGTCATGCGCGAGCAGGAGAGTGTGAATGCGTCTGGGCGGCCGATTGCAGGGGGCCATCGAAGTTCTTGCCGATATCGAAGCGCGCAAGCGACCGGTGGCCGATGCCCTGAAGGATTGGGGCCTTGCCCATCGCTTCGCCGGGTCCGGGGACAGGGCCGCGATCGGCAACATCGTCTATGACGCCTTGCGCATGCGGCTTTCGCATGCCTGGCTGATGGGAGACGACAGTGCGTCCGCGCTTGCTCATGCAGTCCTCTTCCGCCAATGGGGCCTGACGCCGGAGGCGCTGGCAGCGGAGCTGGACGGCGATAAATTTGCGCCCGAGGCGCCGAGCGCCGAAACATTGGCCGCGTTTGCGGCCCGCAAGCTCGAAGATGCGCCTCGTCATGTCCAGGGCGATATTCCCGAATGGGTCGAGCCCTCCTTCAGCCAAGCCTTCGGCGATGGCTGGCTCTTGGAAGCGCAAGCTCTTGCCGAGCGCCCGACGCTCGACCTTCGCGCCAATGCCCTGAAGGCCGACCGCGCCAAGGTCGTAAAGGCGCTGGAGCGCGCCGGTGGCCAGTCATCGAAGATTGCCCGTTTCGGCATCCGTATTCCCGCCGGAGAAGGCGCATCCCGCCTGCCGAACGTCACGGCCGAACTTTCGTTCCAGAAGGGCTGGTTCGAGGTGCAGGATGAAGGCTCGCAGATCGTGGCCGATCTGGTCCTGCCTGATGAAGGCGACCAGGTGCTCGATTATTGCGCCGGCGGTGGCGGCAAGACGCTCGCCATGTCGGCCGCAATGCATAACAAGGGCCAGGTCCATGCCTATGACAGCGACCGACGGCGCCTGGCGCCGATCATCGAGCGCCTGAAGCGGGCCGGCACCCGTAACGTTCAGGTCCATGACGACCGCAATGGCCTGCTCCAGCTGCGCGGCAAGTTCGACAAGGTGCTGGTCGATGCTCCCTGTACCGGCACGGGCACATGGCGGCGCCGTCCCGATACCAAATGGCGACTGACACAGAAGAATCTCGACGAACGCACCAGCCAGCAACAGGAAGCCCTGGCGCAGGCCGGCGAATTCGTCCGCCCCGGCGGCGCTCTGCTCTATGTCACCTGTTCGGTGCTGCCGGAGGAGAATGAGGCACAGGTGAACCGTTTCGCCGCCCAGAATCCAGACTTCGAAATCGTGGAAACCCTGAGCTCCTGGGAGAAGCTGTTCGGCAAGGATGCCGCAAAGCCGCGCTCCTCCGACGGCAAGACCATTACGCTGACGCCGGCCTCCACAGATACCGACGGCTTCTTCTTCAGCCGCCTTCAACGGAAGATGTGAGCTGGCGGCGAACGAGCCTGCTTCCACTGCCCCGCTGACGCAATATCAAACGCCCATATCTGCGCATTCGCGAGCGAATCCATTTCGCTTGCGACGTTAAACCCTTGGTCCCTCGCCTTAAAATCGTTCTAAACTAGAGCGTTTGACACAAGTTTGTTTTTCATACATGACACAAATTGCCAAGTTTTGACGGTGCCCCCGCTGTCACAGGAGAGGAACATGAAACTGAAAAACAGAATTGGCGCCGCGCTCGCGGTGGCCGTTGTCACGACCGCCGCGTTCAGCCTGCCGGCTCTCGCAGCCGCTCCCGAGCCGGCTGCCGTTCTCAAGCACTATGCGGAACTGGCACATGCCAAATATCAGGACTCGCTGACGACGGCGAAGGCACTCGACAAGGCCATCGACGCCCTGCTCGCCAACCCCAGCGACAAGACGCTGAAGGCCGCACGCGCGGCCTGGATCAAGGCTCGCGTTCCCTATGCGCAGACGGAAGTCTATCGCTTCGGCAATCCGATCGTCGACGATTGGGAAGGCAAGGTCAATTCCTGGCCGCTGGACGAGGGCCTGATCGATTATGTCGACGCCTCCTACGGCACGGAGAGCGATGAGAACTCGCTCTACGTCGCCAATGTCATCGCCAACAAGACGATCAAGATCAACGGCAAGGATGTCGACGCTTCGCATCTGACGCCGGAATTCCTGTCGGGCACGCTGCATCAGGCTGGCGGCGTCGAAGCCAACGTTGCGACGGGTTATCACGCCATCGAGTTCCTATTGTGGGGACAGGACCTGCATGGCACGGGTGCCGGCGCCGGCGAACGTCCCGCTACCGATTACGATCTGAAGAATTGTACGCACGGCAATTGCGATCGCCGCGCCGAATATCTGAAGTCCGCCTCGACGCTGCTGGTTTCGGATTTGCAGGAGATGACCGACAAGTGGGCGCCGGACGGCGAAGCCACCAAGCATGTCGAAGCCGATCCGAAGGCCGGCCTGACCACCATCCTGACCGGCATGGGCTCGCTCTCCTACGGCGAACTTGCCGGTGAGCGCATGAAGCTCGGCCTGCTGCTGCATGATCCGGAAGAAGAGCAGGATTGCTTCTCCGACAATACCTATAACGAGCATAATGGCGACGCCATCGGCATCGCTGCCGCCTATAACGGCAACTATACCCGCGTCGACGGCACCAAGCTGAAGGGTCCGTCGCTGCACGATCTGGTCAAGGCCAAGGATCCGGCGCTCGACAAGGAGATGGAAGGCAAGCTCGACACGACGCTTGCGGCCATGAAGGCGCTGGTGCATCGCGGCGAGACGGTCGAGAAATACGACCAGATGATCGGCGAGGGCAACAAGGAAGGCAACGCGACGGTTCAGAAGGCCATCGACGGCCTGCTCGACCAGACGAAGAGCATCCAGCGCGTCATCGCCGCTCTCGATCTCGGCACGATCAAGCTCGAAGGTTCGGACAGCCTGGACAACCCGAACGCCGTCTTCACCAAGAAGTAATAAGGGGTGGCGGCAGCGCGACAAGGCGTTGCCGCCCCGATACGCCATGACACGCATCCCGGCCAATCGCGCCCTTTTGCCCGCCATCGCCGCGGGTATTTTGGTTTTTTCCATCACGTTGGCAGCCGCCGATATTCTCGATTTTCCGACCACGCGCAGCGATCTCTCGGCCGAAGAGCTGAAGCGCGTGCGCGACGTGACCCGCGCAACCAGCAACTTCCTCAAGGCCGAACCCTATGAAACGATGCAGGGCGGTGGTCTGATCTCGATCGATAAGGTCACGCGCGATATTTTCTCCCAGCCTTCGGCCAAGCTAGACCAGGAACAGGGCCAGAACTTTCATCTCGGCAACGCGCTCTTTCGCAAGCTTTGGGTCTCCGCTCCCTCCTCCACCCAGGCTTCCGATGGGCTGGGGCCGCTGTTCAACGCCCGCTCCTGCCAAAGCTGCCATATCCGCGATGGGCGCGGCCATCCGCCTGAGGAAGCGGGCGCTGCCGCGACCTCGATGGTCTTGCGCCTCGCGCGGCCTGCCGTGACGCCGGAGGAAGAGCAGGCCGTCAAGGATTTTCACGCGCTCAATTTTCCGGATTCGACCTATGGGGCACAGTTGCAGGATCTTGCAGTCCCCGGCCTCGCCGCCGAAGGCAAGGTGACCGTCAGCTATAGCGATGAGACGGTGACGCTTGCCGGCGGGGAAACCGTGACCTTGCGCAAACCACATTACGGCGTCAGTGACCTCGCCTACGGGCCGATGGATATCAACACCACGCTTTCAGCGCGCATCGCGCCGCCGATGATCGGTCTCGGTCTGATCGAGGCCATCCCGGATGCCGATATCCTCGCCAATGCCGACCCGGACGACAAGAAAGGCACCGGCATACGCGGCCGCCCCGCCATCGTCCGCGATCATCGCACCGGCCAGCTCGCGCTCGGGCGCTTCGGCTGGAAGGCCCAGAATGCAACCGTGCGCGACCAGGTGGCCGATGCCTTTTCCGCCGATATCGGCATTTCGACGCCGGACCGGCCCAATCCCTATGGCGACTGCACTGCCAAGGAACCGCAATGTCTGGCCATGCCGAACGGCGTGCAGACGCGCCTCGGCGACACCGAAGCGCCGGATCCAGTGCTTCCGCTTGTCACCTTCTACTCCGAAAATCTTGCCGTGCCCGCCCGACGCGCGACGAGCCAGCCCGCCGTATTGCACGGTAAGGAGATGTTTTACCGCTCCGGTTGTGCGGCCTGCCACACACCGAAATTCGTGACGCTGGACGGCCTGAAAAGCAGCGACGGCAAGGATTCGCCGCAGGCTTTCCAGCTGATCTGGCCCTATTCCGATTTCCTGCTGCACGACATGGGCGAAGGCCTTTCGGACGGGCAGCAGGTAGGCGTGGCATCCGGTCGCGATTGGCGCACGCCGCCGCTCTGGGGTATAGGCCTGACACAGACCGTCAGCGGCCGGCAGGCCTATCTGCATGACGGCCGCGCCCGCACCCTCACCGAAGCCATCCTTTGGCATGGAGGAGAGGCGGAAAAAGCCCGCAATGCATTCGCTGGTCTTCCGAAAGACGACCGGCAAGCCCTCATCAACTTTCTGGAGTCCCTTTGATGCGCCACTGGAAACGCCCGGAGCATTTCCGCTCTAAACGGAGTCACGCAAATGCTCCGTCCCATTGTTTTCACGCAATTCCGGACGCAAAACCGCTGCGCACTTTTGCTGGAATTGCTCTGGTCGCCAGCCTTCTCTTGACCGCTGCGGCCTTGCCTGCCCACGCCGAGGATGCGGGCACCAATGGCGCCGGCCTGAACGAGGCGGCGGTGCCGGCCGTGCTGCAGAAGGCCGTCGATGACGTGATCCGTCCCGGCTACCGCGCGATGCATGAGTCCGCATCGAAACTGACAACGGCGATGAAGGCGCTCTGCGCCGACCCGACGAATGCAACGCTTTCCGGCGCAAAGTCGGCCTTCGGCGACACCGTGAAGAGCTGGTCGCGCATCGAGATCGTCGATACCGGCCCGATCATCGAAAAGAACCGCTTCGAGCACATCCTGTTCTATCCCGACCGCAAGGGCGTCGGCCTCAAACAGGTGCAGGCGTTGATCTCCAAGGCGGATGAGCAGGACACGACTGTCGCGGCCGTCGCCGGCAAGAGCGTGGCGCTCATGAGCATGACGGCGCTGGAATATGTGCTCTTCGGCAACGGCTCCGATGTCCTCGGCAAGGATAAGCAGAGCTTCCGTTGCCGCTATGGCGCGGCTGTTGCCGGCAATATCGAAACCACCGCCAACGAAATCGCCGACGAATGGGATGCGCCAGATGGCGTGCAGAAATCCTGGAAATTCCCGGGCAAGACCAGCGACGATTTCATGGATAACAAGGAGGCCGTAACGGCGCTGCTCGGAATTCTCGTGCATGGCGCGGCCAATGTCCGCGACCAGCGGCTAGAAACCTTCTATAAGGGCGATCCGGCAACGGCGCGGCCGAAGATGGCGATCTACTGGCGTTCGGCCAATACGTGGACCTCGTTCACGGGCAATATCGAGGGCCTGAAGACGCTCTGGGAAAAAGCCCATATGGCGAAGCTGCTGCCGGCTGACAAGCGCGCTGTCGCCACCAAGATCGACGGTCTCCTGAACGAACTCGCGGCCACAGCACCGACGATCAATGCGGATATTGAGGCGGCGATCAGCAACGATGCGGAACGCGCCAAGATCGACAAGCTGCTCTCCGTCAGCCGCGATCTCGCCACCAGCTTCAGCGACGAGTATGGCGGCGCCATCGGCCTTTCGGCCGGCTTCTCCTTCGCAGACGGAGACTGAGGGCGATGCGCAGCGGCCTGATCGATCGGAGAGCTTTTGTCAAAGCCGCGGGGCTGACCTTCCTTGCGGCCCTGAAGCCTAGCGCGCTGATAGCGCTGGAGCGGGCCGATGCGGTCTACGCCTCCGGCATCCGCGCTGCGGACGGCTCCTTCGCCGTGGCGACGGTGACCGAACACGGCCGCATCATCGATCAGGTGGCGCTGCCTGCCCGCGCCCACGGCATGGCTTTTTCCAAGGCGACCGGCAAGACCGTCGCCTTCGCCCGCCGGCCCGGCACCTACGCGATGATCTTCGATCCCTGGAACAAGGCCGAGCCGATCGTCATTTCCGCTAAAGAAGGCCGGCATTTCTACGGCCACGGCACGTTTTCGCCCGATGGCAGGCTGCTCTATGCCAGCGAGAACGATTTCGACAACAATCGCGGTATCATCGGGCTCTATGATGCCGGCAACCACTTTGCCCGCATCGGCGAATACGAGACCTACGGCGTCGGCCCACACGACATGACGATTTCAGACGACGGCAGATTCCTGATCGTCGCCAATGGCGGCATCGAGACGCATCCGGATTTCGGCCGCACCAAGCTCAACCTCGATCATATGGAACCGTCGCTGACGCTGATCGACGCCGCCAACGGCGGGCTGATCGAAAAGCACACGCTTCCGTCGCAATACGCGCAGGTCTCGACCCGCCATGTCGATATCGACGCCAGCGGCCGGGTCTGGTTCGCCTGCCAATATGAAGGGCATCGCAACGACCTGCCGCCGCTTGTCGGTCATTTCGCGAGGGGCGAGGATCTGACCTTCGTCACTCTGCCCGACGATACGACCCGGGCGCTTGGCAATTACGTCGGCGCTATCGCCGTCAATCGCGCCGAAAACCTCGTAGGTGTCACATCACCGGTCGAAGGGACCTCGGTGACGCTGGATGCGAGGACCGGCGAGGTGCTGAAGGTGGAGAGCATCGCCGATGCGGCGGGTATCGCGCCGGCTCAACATGGCTTTGCCGTTTCCTCCTATGGCGGCGACTTTCTGGGCGAGCACAGCGACGTCGCCTGGGATCAACACATCGTGCGGATCGCCCGCGGCTGATCCGGACTTTGGCTGCGCCGCAGCTGACTTGGATAAAGCGCGGCAATGCCGTCGGGCCATTCAGCATAGGTGCCCGCATGCGCCGTGACATCCTTTCCATCCCCTTCCCCGATAGCCTGGATGATGGCTTTGGGTTGTGAATACGTCCGGACAGCGGCTCCCGATCATCAACCGCGTCACGCAGCCCATCCGCCAGAGTTCTCCGAGATCAACCTGGGCCGTATGCAGAAGCATCTCCTCTCATCGTTTCTGCATACATATAACCAATCACGCAACCGTTACGCACCCAATTATTGACCATAGACGCCATTTAAAATACAAAAGCGATCAACAGCCTCCCGCTATGCATACATAAAGCAAGCTCGAAGCTGAACCGGAATACAGGATCGGGCATATGATCCGCGCGGTCGATCATATGCCGCTCCGAGACATACAGAATTTCAGAAGCTTTGCCGTTCCGACATTCGGCGCGGGCGGCTTTCTGGTGCCCATTTATCCTCAACACCATAAGGATCACGATCATGATGATGACCAGACGGAATTTCTCGACCGCCGTTATCGCCGGCGCCGCTGCCTCCCTCATTTCCGCGCACGGCATGGCCGCCAGCACTCCGACACCCGCCTCCGTAGCGGTCAAGTCTGCGCCATTGAAGGCACGCAATGTCGTCCTGGCACATGGACTTTTTGCAGACGGCTCCTGCTGGACCGAGGTTATCGCCCGGCTGCAGGCCAAGGGGCTGAACTGCACGGCAGTACAAAATCCGTTGACGACACTTCCGGAAGCGGTGGAGGCCGCGCAGCGGGTTCTCGATCGTCAGGACGGCCCGACTGTCCTCGTCGGCCATTCCTTTTCCGGCATGATCGTCACCGAAGCCGGCGTGCATCCGAAGGTTTCCGCGCTCGTCTATGTCGCCGCCCGCGCACCGGATGCCGGCGAAGACTATACGGCGCTCGCCAAGACATATCCGACACCGCCGGCATCGGCCGGCATCGTCTTTGATGGCGACGAAGGACGGCTGACCGAGGAAGCGTTCCTGCGCGATTTCGCCGGCGACTTGCCCAAAGTGAAGGCCGAGGTGCTCTATGCCGTGCAGCAGCCCTTCCAGAAGGCGCTTCTATCCGGGAAGACCACCCAGGCAGCTTGGCGCAGCAAGCCCAGCTGGTATGCAGTCTCCACCGAAGACAGGACGATCAATCCGGATCTGGAGCGTTTCATGGCCAAGCGCATGGGAGCAACGACCATCGAAGTGAAGGCCAGCCATCTCTCACTGATCTCGCATCCCGATACGATCGCCCATCTGATCCTGGAAGCTGCAGGGGATTGACCAGTTCGCCGGTCTAGGTGACGGACTCA
>UCII01000004.1 GCA_900472485.1 Hyphomicrobiales bacterium | reverse complement strand
TAAAATCGGAAACGCTCTAGGGTAGTATCGAGCGGTAGATATCAATGTGTTGCGACGGCAACGCGACAAATCAGCGCTGGCGCGAAAAGGCTTCTTCGCAATCGCAATAAATTGATGTTTGATTGTAAGGGCTTGGAGAGAATGGCGCGAGTGACGGGGCTCGAACCCGCGACCTCCGGCGTGACAGGCCGGCACTCTAACCGACTGAGCTACACCCGCGCATTGTTTGGCCTTTCAGCCGATGCAGATCTGAAATTTGCCTTGAAATGGCGCGAGTGACGGGGCTCGAACCCGCGACCTCCGGCGTGACAGGCCGGCACTCTAACCGACTGAGCTACACCCGCATTTCATTTCAAGCATTCCAGATGCTTCCGCACCCATCAAAGCGGCCCTCGCCGTTCGATGAGCGGCTAACTACGGGGTTCGTGTTTGGGTGTCAAGCAGGTTTGAATACAAATCGATGACAGAATGCGAATTGTTTTGGACAAGCACTCCCGCAATTTTCGGCCCCCTCGATTTCACATGGCAGGTTCCCGCCTCACGCATTTCATTCGAGCCTGATATACGTAGGAATAATTAGGCAGGCCTCCCGTCCACTCATGAGGATGACCACGATCGGAGAGGTGTAAAATTCAAAAAAATCAAAAAATCTTCACAAACACTCTTGCGGTTTGTCGTCGTTCCGCATAGATCACGGCCACCGAACGCGGCGGGCCAATGACCCGCTTCGCAGAGGGGCGATTAGCTCAGTTGGTAGAGCGCCTCGTTTACACCGAGGATGTCGGGAGTTCGAGTCTCTCATCGCCCACCATTCTTCACGTATTCAATTGTCAGTTTGAGATCGCCGGCTGTTCGCTGCTGCAATCACGATGAGCGACTTTGTGCGACCAATACGTGTGGCTCAGTAGTTGCCGAGAATAATGACGGCCAGAAGCACCACGGAAACAAGCACGAGGGCTGCTATGATAACAAGCAGCTCCTTCAACATGAATCGTTCCATCTTGCTGTCATCCATGCCGTTTGCTCCCGCAAACCGTTACCACATTCATTCCCAACGTCGAATCGACGCGCTGAGTTCGGTATCAGTCCACATGTAAGTGGCCTCGTTGTCAATTTCAGCCTGAAGATCCTCGCAGGGACAACAGTTCTTCTTCCATTGTATTTCGTCGCCCTTATGGCACATGGCGCTTCGCCGGTCGCCGCCTTGGCGGTGGGTCTATATAGGCATCTGGCAGATTGACCGTCCGCGACAGTAATCTCTCCGCGATCTGCGCGGCGGCGGCACGCGCGCCCTCCCTGGAACAAAAGTTGCCGCGCACCTGTACAGCCGCGGCCAGCAGGCGAAAGAACGCGCCGCGCAGTTCCGACGACGGTGGCGTCGGCTCCAGCCAGAATCGATCCAGGCTGCCTTGATCGCTCAAACCATCGATATCGTAGATCGCCGCTCCCAGCGCTTTGACCGGCTTTCCCACCTGCAGCGCTGAAAGTGCCGCAGTCGAGTTGACAGTTACCATGCCCTGGCTGGCGGCAATCAGCCGGTCAAGACTGCCGCCATCGATCAGATGGAGGCGAGATGGCAATCCGTAAGAAGCGCCGATGTGCTCGACATAGGTCCGCCAGTCCACGAGCCCGTTGTCGAGCGGATGAAGCTTGAGGACGAGATGCGCGTCGGGCGCGGCATTCTCCGCGAAGGAACGGAGAATCAGCCGGATCGCATCCTGCTGCAGATGGAAAGGCGAGTGTGCTCGCAACTGAAAATCGGTCTGAAGCTGTAGGGGATAGACGAAGAATCGTTTGCCGCCGGCAATCAGATCCTTGATCACACCCTCTGCCTCTCGTGCCCTCCTGCCCCTGGAAGGAAGCTTCCTCAGCCAGCCGGCATATTCCATTAGGGGATGGTAGAGCCCATGCCGCCGATAGCCGGGATAGAGAAACCACAGAAAAACCGTCGGCAGATAATAGGCGAGATCGTAAAGCGCTTCCGCTAGGAAAGTCTGGTTGTAACGACGCGTCCAATCAGGTTCCGGCAGCTTGGACGCCGCCTTCAATATATGGGCCGGATCGGCCGGAAAGTGCGAATTCGAAGAGAGGCCGTCCCGTTCGAGCGTCACCCAGTCCGGCCGCAAATATCCCATCTCGACGACATTGACGGTAACGCCGGCACGCCGCGCCTCCTCGATGGCAACCTGATGATAGGGGCGCTCCTCGCCATGCAGAATCAAGTCGGTGAGGTTCTCGGCCTCGATTCGCTGTCTGACATAGGCGCGCCATCCAGCAAAATCGCCGCGATAATTGGAGACGCCGCGCCGGCGCCAAGAAATCCAGTCCCCGGCATTCAGGTTGATGCGGATACAGCGGCTGCCGGCCATCTCCAGAATCCTGGCGATCTCGACGAACAATGGCGAGGATGGCCCCTGCAGGAACAGGAATATGCGCGCGGGGGCGATGCCCTCCCCGCTCAGCATCACTCCGCAACCTCGGTGGCAAGGCCGGCATAGTGCAGCAACGTACCGAACAAGTTCCAGGGCGCCTCTTCCTGCGGCGGCTGTGGCTTTTGGGAGTGCGAGCGCGCGCGGCCAAGCGGAACGATGACGTAATCGGTGCGCGGGTCGGGGAACGGATCCGCAAAGGCCTTCAGCAAGGGTGCATGATCACCATAGAAGAGCAGCCAGACCGGGCGATCCAGCCTGTCGAGATGATGGGCGAGATTGCCGAGCGCATGATCGGCGCGCATCAGGAGCTCGCCATAGATATCCACCGGATTGACGAGGTCACCGCAGCGACCCGGCTCCCAGGGGCCGTGATTCGCCATGGATGCGACAAAGAGGAAATTCTTGCCGGTACCATCGTCGTCGATCGTCCGAATCACGCTCTTCGTCAGCGAGAGGTCGCTGACATAGGGGCCATCGCGTTCCGGATTGTGATCGAACTCGTCCAGCATCATCATCCGGTCGAAGCCGAGCTGCGGCAATGCCTTGTGACGAAGGAAGAATGTCTTATCGTAAGGATGGATGAACTGCGTCTTCCAGCCCGCCTTCTTCAGCCGCGCCGGCCAGACCACATCCTTATAGTGGCTGGCGCGCAGATAGGGGTAGCTGGCATCGATATGCACATTTTCGGGCAGCAGTCCGCTCAAGACGGCAAATTCGGTTCGCAGCGTATAGCCACCCTCGAAGACACTGGTCATGCGGCCCCATTGTGCGGCCTGCTCACGCAGGCGGTCGAGATTGGGAAGCTTGATATTGTCGACACCGAAATGTCTGAGGTCGATGAAGGATTCGGATTGCCAGACGACGATGAGCGGTTCGTCTTCACCATGCTCCCAAAGCTCCTGAAGCGCCGACATGAAGCGCCCGGACAATTCCGAGACGATCGCCTCGCGCCGGACACCGACCCAGATGACGAAATGAAAGACGACGGAGGCGAAAGTGCCGAACCGCACTGTGTCGATCTTTACGTCAACCTTGCCGAGAAACTTCTGTGTGAAACGGCAGACCGGCTCGCTGACGACCCTGCTGAATAGCGCGAGCCATGGCGCGAATGCGACGACCAACATCAACAGAACCCATAACAATTGGTTCGACGCCGGCAAAACCGATGGCTCGAGATACATATAGAGGCCGCTGAGGCCGAAAACATAAGCGAAGGCGATAATCCAGAAGACGATGTTCAGCGAGGTCGCGTAGAAGATCTCCTTGTATTTGAAAACATCCACGACCAGCGCGATGTCCGAAAAAACCAGAGGCTCACGGATAAACTCGAACTTCGCCCTCGATATGCCCGTGAAGATGACGAAGAAGCTGATGACAGCCTGCGTGCTGTAGAGCGGGCGCCAGGAAATGGCGAAGAAGGCGACATAGATCAATATGATGACCGGAATCCTGGCCACCCAGTCGCAAGCTACCCGCCGCCAGCTTCTTTTCGGGCGATTCTCGGCGGTGACGGCAGCCGGCATGGCGAAAGGATCGGTTAGCAGGACGATGACGCAGGAAAACGCGAAGCAGGCAAGCGTCAAAAGAACTGGAAAATCATGAAGCTTCAAGATTGCGCCATCCAAATGCCCGCCGCCTCTATGATATTTCTCATATCCGCGAGGAACGGGCCGCCAATTCCCTGACTTACCTTCTCTTGCACGTGTTTCACCGACAGCGCAACACCGGTAGTTGTTTCGTATTACTTATCGCTATCAAAGCCTTGCTCGGCGGTATCGGCAAGACCGCGATCCCCCTCCCCACCAAATATTTTTCGCGTCTTGCGCGAAAACCACCATAGCAGCGGCGGTTTTATCAATGGTCCGAAAAATGCAAGCGCCGTCAGCGAAAATCCGAAATGGATTCTTTGCTTGCCACGATCCAATCCTTGGACGATTTTTTCCGCGACCGCCTCGGCACTCCACGGTTTGACGGTCCCCATCAACATGTCCGCTTCGCGAGGTCTGAGAGAGATTTCCCGACGATATTGCGGCGTCATCGTATCGGGTGGGAAACAGATGGAAATCTTTACGCCTGAAGCGGCAGCCTCGGCGCTCAAAGCTTCAGCAAAGCCAGTCAGCGCCGATTTGGATGCGCAATAGGCGGTATAGCCGAATATGCCGACCAAGGCTGCTCCCGAGGAGATCATCATGATCCGGCCGCTGCGCCGGCTCTTCATACCCTTATAAACAGCGCGAACCGCGTTGGCCGTCCCAAGGACATTGATGGAGATCTGCTCATCGAAAACCGATGCCGGCATCGCATCGAAGGCGCGGGGCTCGACGACACCCGCGGAAACGATGAGGATATCGCAAGGGCCGAAGGACGCCTCGCAAAGCTTCACCGCCTCCGTAATCGATTCGGCCAAGGCCACATCAACGGAAGCCGTTCGGATAAAGGCGCCGTCGACACCGGGAAGCGCTGCGATTTCGGCACGTGCGTCTTCGAGGCGCCGCGTATCGCGAGCAAGGAGCGAAACTCGAGCCCCCCGCGCCGCGTAAAGCTTCGCTACCGCCAGACCAATTCCGCTTGAACCTCCCGTGACGATAACGTGCATGAGACGACCGCCCGAACTTATGAGCCGCCTGGAGCCTGGGCCAGGGGCAGCAGCTGCATCATCTTGTCCATATCCAGCGAGGCGAGACCGAAATTGCGGTCCTTCAAACTCTTGAGTTTTTCCGCTGTCAGCCTGACGGCGCGCCGGATCTGCTCCTCGGTGTGATCGCAGGTGATGAAGAAACGGAGCCGAGCCATGCCCTCCGGTACCGCGGGATGGATGATGGGCAACACATTGATGCCTTCGGCGAGCAGGTCGTTCGAAAGCTGCGCCGCACGAAGCGAATCGCCGACGATGACGGGCACGACCGAATGGCCCATGCTGAGGCCGGTATCGAGTCCTGCCGCTTTTGCTTCTTCAAGAAAAAGGTGGCCGTTGCGCCTGAGGCGTTCGGTTCGCTCCGGTTCGGACTTGAGGATATCGAGGCCAGCGATGGCAGCGGCGGCGAGAACCGGTGAAAGACCGACGCTATAGACGAAACCGCCGGCTTCCGCTTTCAGAATATCGGCGAGCGCGCTGCTGCCGGCAATATAGCCGCCACAGCTGGAGGTCGTCTTCGACAGGGTGCCCATCCAAATATCGACGTCACGCGGATCGAGATCGAAATGCTCGAACGTGCCGCGACCCCTCTTGCCGAGAATGCCAAGTGCATGCGCTTCGTCGACCATCAGCCAAAAACCGTAGCGCGTCTTCAATTCCAGCAGAGCGGGCAGATCGGCGATATCGCCATCCATCGAATAGATGCCTTCGACGATGACGAGGACGCGCCGAAAATCCGATGAGAGCGTCTTCAGGATATTTTCGAGGCTGTCGACATCATTATGCTGAAACAGCCGGCGTGCCGCGCCGGAAAGCTTGATGCCGGCAAGCGCGCTGTTGTGAATGAATTCATCATGGATCACCAGATCTTGTGGCCCCATCAGGCAGCCGATCGCGGCGACATTGGTCAGGTAGCCGCTGACGAAGCAGACGGCAGCATCGACGCCATAGACTGAGGCGAGCCTGCGTTCGAGCTCGACGTGACCAGGCCGCTCTCCTGCCACGAGGCGACTCGCCGAAGCCGAAATTCCGAAGCGGTCGATCGCCTCTTTGGCACGTGTGGCGACATGCGGATCGGTATTGGTCGCCAGATAGTCATAAGAAGCAAAATTGACGAACTCGCGCCCGCCGATGCGCGTCGTCGCGCCGGCAGCGGCATCATGCGACCGGTAGAAGGGATTGGCGACACCGAGCAACTCGCCTGCCGTACGTTGCGTTGCAACACGCTTGTACTCCGGCAGATCCTCGAAGCGCGTCACATGGCGCGGCTGTGCCTGCGGCTGCCGGTTCAGCCGTTCGGTTCGATTACGGCCGGAGGATTCGCCAACTCGGCGCATCTGTTCGAGCAACTTGCTTTTCTTCTGCTCCGCCGGATTGCCATCATCGGCATCATATGTGGTCACTGGACGGCCCTTTTTTCCTGGTCTGAGGCATGGCTGCGCGCCAGACGCTCGACCACCTCGTCTCCGGCCGCGTCACCACTAGCATCATCATCATTGCGATTCATGACTCGATCACGCAAGCGGCTGACGACATCGCCCACGGTCGTGCCCTCGCCTACGCCGCTCAAAGGAATATCGAAGCCGGTCTTCTGCTGGAAGCTCATGCCGAGCTCCATGGCCATCAGGCTATCGAGGCCGATATCCTTCAAAACCTTGTCGGGCGTCACCGTGTCTTCCGTCACGCGCAGGATGGCGGCAATCTCCGCAGCGACGAGCGCATGCAGGACGGCCTGAGCCTCCTCTTCCGATTTCCCTTTGATCAGCTCCTTGAGATCGATGCCATCTCCCTCGTTCAAAGCCTGATGGCTGCCTGTATGCCGCATCAGCGGTTCGAACAGCGACCGGCCGGAGATTGGCAGCAGGCGAACGGCATTCCAATCGATCTCGGCGATCATGACTGCCGCCGCATCGACCGCGCCTCTGTCCGCCAGCATATAACGCTCGACCTGCTCCAGAGCGTCGCGCGCCTTCAGCGCTGCCTTACCGATGCGCTTAGAGAGCAGATCATTGACCTCGATATTGCGGGCAAGGAAGCCCTTGTCGGCAATGGCGCCGAAACCGACGGCGAGCGCGGGCTTGCCGGCAGCGCGGCGAGCGCGCGCCAGGCCCTCCAGGTAGCCGTTTGCCATCACATAATTCGCCTGGCCGGGATTGCCGAGCATGGTCGTTGCCGAGGAGAACAGCAGGAAGAGTTCCAGCTTGTCATCTCGTGTCAGGCGATCCAGATTTTCCGCACCGCGGATCTTGACCTCGATAACGGGACGATTGCGCTCCGGCGTCAGGTTGGCAAGCAGCGCGTCATCCAGAACCATGGCGGCATGAACGATACCCTTCAGCGCGCCTTCGGCGCGAAGCGAGGCAAGCAGCGTCTCGACCGCGACAGCATCGGTGACATCGCAGGCATGCAGCGTCGTCACGACACCGCGCCTGGCCCAATCGGCTATCGCCTTTTTCGTTTCCGCATCGGCAATGCCTCGGCGCGAGCACAGCGCTACGCGGCGCGCACCCCTGGAAACAAGCCAATCGGCGGCGGATAGGCCGAAGCCGCCAATGCCGCCGGCAACCAGGAAAACGCCCCTGGCATCGAAGCGCAGAGATTTCGCAGGTGTCCGCAGGACATTGTCGACACCCGCAACAGGTGGACGCACCACGATCTTGCCGATATGGCCGGCATTCTGCATCAGCCGGAAAGCGTTGCCGATCTCGTCATAAGCGAAGGCGCGATATGGTAAGGGCGTCAGCTTTTCCTCGGCGAAAAGCTGGCCGATCTCCCTGAAGATGCGCCGTGTCAGGTCGGGTACATTGACCAGAAGCTGATCGGCGTCGATACCAAAATAGCTGACATTGCGCCGGAATGGACGCAGGCCGATCTTACGATCGGCGTAATAGTCACGCTTGCCAAGCTCTAGGAAGCGGCCGAATGGCTTGACCAGCTCGATGCTTCGCTCCATCGCTTCCGAAAAGAGCGAATTGAGAACAAGATCGACACCCTCGCCGCCCGTAAGCCGCCGCACGCCGGAAACGAAATCCAGAGAGCGGGAATCAAGCACATGATCGGCGCCGAGCATTTCGAGGAAGCCACGCTTCTCGACCGTACCGGCGGTGGCGATCACCTTGGCACCCTTAAGCTTGGCAATCTGGAGCGCCGCCAGACCGACGCCGCCGGCAGCTCCATGAATTAGTATGGTTTCACCCGGCTGAATGCGCCCAAGCTCGACCATCGCATAATAGGCGGTCAAAAAGGCCACCGGCACGGTGGCGGCGGCAACGGTTTCCATCTGCTGTGGCAGCTTTGTCACGCCATCGCGGTGAACACGGACATGGGTCGAGAACGCAGCAGGCCCGATCCCCATCACCTTGTCACCCGGCTTAAGATCGTCGACGGCATCGCCAACGGCAAGAATTCGCCCAGCGAATTCCATGCCAATGGTGGCACCGGCAAAGCCGTCTTCCAATGCTTCTTCGGGCAGAACGCCCATAGCCCACATGACATCCCGGAAATTGAGGCCGGTGGCTTCGACGGAGACAACAACCTCGCCTTGGTCGGGCGCGGGAAGGCTCGTCTCCTCCCAGGCTACGCTATCCAGACGCCCGCTCACATGCTGGCGGATCGTTGCTGCTGTGAAATCACTGCCGCTCGCTTCGATGGCATCGAAGGGACCAGCCACAGCTCGGACTTCCCGGACCCTTCCGGTCGCACGATCCAGGAACCATTCCCTATTGTCCGTTTCCGCGACCATCAGGGCATCGACCACCGATAGCGCCCGACTACCAGACATATCGGCATCCAGCAGGTGCACGTCAAAGGCATCATATTCATTCTGAAGAACACGGCCGAAAGCCCACAGGCCGGCATTGGCACCATCGATGGAGCCAGTCGACAGCGGAGAGCCGCCGGGCGCCACGATGACCAATCGAGGCCGTGTTCCATCGGCGTGCTGAGACAGCAGGTTCGCCAATTGCGTGAAGGCGGCGAGACGTGACAACGAGAGTTCCGCTGCATCGCCACGCTTCATATCCGCAAGATAAACGACGCGGCGCGTAGCCGGGTCAATGGTATCGAGAGCGTCGACAATATCCGGAGACGATGCACCAAGATCGATCACCGTTATATTCCTGCCCAGCTTGCCGAGACCCTTCCGGCCCTGCTCCGACAAGATCAGAATCGGATCGACGGCTTCCACGACAATATCCTCTGCCGGCTGCCGCTCGGAGACGGCCGACACCGTAATCAGCGCACCTTCGGGGAAAGTTTGTTCCTGGATCAGAGGCTTGGCAAAGCCCAGAGTTCCGAGGAGATCGGCAATCTGCTGGGGCGTGCCGAGCCGCCCGACCGGGAATTCCGGCGACTGGCTATCGGCAAACCAGCCTTCGGAAAGACCGAAGACGAAATCATTGAAGGCGCTCGGTGCGCGATCGACGAGCAGCAGCTGCGCGCCGCTGGCGGCGACCGACCGGACCATCCGCTTGATCTCGTCATTGTGGCGCATCAGATGCTGGCTCTGATCGCCGGAGGCGACCACGATGTCGGCGACGTGCTGATCCGTCAGCCTGACGGGATCGACAACGATAACATGCGCGTCGCGCTCGAAGGCGATCTCCAATGCTCGACGGGCTTGCTCGCGCGGCTCAGCGATCACGAGACATGCACCTGCTGCCGCGGCGATTGTTGCCAGCCTTCGACTGAACGCAACCGATATCGAGCCGACCTCAAGAACGTGCCCGATCGGCCTGTCAATGGCCTCGATGGAGGAAGCCAATGCCTCTGCCAGCATCGAAAGCCGTCTCCGGCTCAACGGAGAATGAACAAGCACATGCTCCAGCGTCGCCCCACCCGGCATATTTGCACCCTGGCTCACAGGCTCACGCCCCAGCACATGCGGACGTATCACCGCCAGATGCTCGAGCGTCTCGCGATAGGCATCGCCAACGAGCACACTCTCGGCTACGCGCCCGGCGTCCTCGCGATAGATTTCCTGCATCAGCTCCGCCACCGGCGGCAGCGTCGGCTCCAGGGGTACATGCCACCTGCCGTCCCCCGTCTCCGCGATGCCGGCGTCCTCCAAAATGTAAAGGCAATTGACGAGGAAAGACCTGAACTCGGGATCACCGGGAAGGCCGGAGAATGCGACAGTACCGTTGCGGTCCGCAACCTTCAGCGCGATATCATGGCAGGCCCGATAGATCGCGGCGTCAAGAAGAAGACTTGCATTGTTGAGTGCACGGTTCCCATCGGAGGCGCCATGCGATGAAATCCACCGTGTACCGGCGCTAGGTCTGTCTCCGCCGGCGAAATGAGCCGAAGGCACGCCCTCATAATGAAAGGCGACGGAATCGAGCGTTGCCCTGCGGCGCAGCTGCGTGCGGCGGAAACGGCAATCGTCAAGAACGACGACCGGCCTGCCGTCTGCATCGAACAGAGTGAAACGGGCCTTGATTGAATTCGCGCTAAACCGCTCGATGTCGATAACGGCTTTGACGATCGGTCTTCCCTTGCCGAAAGCTCTCACTGTGCCGAAATGAACGGGAATATAGGGAGCACCGGTTTCGTCGCCGGAGAATTGATCAAACAATGCTACGAGGCCGTGAAACGCCGCATCGACCGACATCGGGTTAAGATTATAGCTGGCGAAGGGATGAGACGGCGGGGCAGCCAACTTCAGATCCACTTCGATCGCATGATGACTAGAGGCCACGGCTTTCGAGAGAAGCTGGAAATGCGGGCCATAATGCAATCCGAAACGTTCCGCCGTTTCGTAGGTCACATCGGAGGTCAACGTGGATTTGCGCTCTGTACCCGATCGCTCGAAGGGCTTGCCGTCCCCCTCGCTCGCCAGGGGCTTGCGGCAACGTCCAACTACGTGAACCGTCCATTCGTCATGGCTTAGGCGTTCGCGCGAACGGATCTCGATATCTCCGGTCTCCGGCGACAGGATCGTCGATAGCTCGACCATTCGATCCTGGGACAATTCGAGCGGCCGGATGATTTCGAGATTGCCGATTTCAACCTCATCCGCCCCGTAATAGCGTTGCGCCGCCGTTACCGCGATCTCGACGAAGCCACTGCCCGGCATGATTGCCTTGCCGTCGACCACATGTTCCGCAAGATCGGGGAAGAGACGGGCGTCGAGATGGTTCTTCCAATTCGAACCATTGAGATCGGCGCGCCAACCGAGCAGCGTATATGGGCTCTTGCGATCCCGACCGAAGATATCGATCTCATCCGTCGTCGGAGGGGTGCGAAGCTCCACTGGCTCGAAAGGCAGAGACGGCAGCTTGACGAAGGCGTTGCGGGTGGCGCTGCCGCGAGCACGCAGCGCAGGCGCTCCATTGGCGACTGCCCGCGCAAATGATTGCGAAACCGGATCATGGTCAGCGACGGGCGCCTCCCGTATCAAGGTCGGTATCGCAATGACCTGAACCGATGCCTGTTTGGCGATCTCCGCCACATAGTTCGACAGGATCGGGCGCGGCGAAATCTCGATGAAAAGGTTGCATCCCATCGCCATCGCGGCCTGACAACCGGCCTTGAAGAGCACGGGATCGCGAACATTGCGCCACCAATATTGCGTATCCAGCAGGCGCCCGTCACGCAATTCACCTGTTACCGTCGAAATGAAAATCCCCGTGCCGCTATCCGGTGCGAGATCGGGCAAGTCCGCGAAAAAGGCCTCTTTGGCGCGGTCGATAATCGGATGATGGAACGGATAATTGATATCGAGAATATGCGCGACGATCTGGGATTTGCGCGCAGCGTCCCTGTAGGCCTCTATCTCATCCGCAGGACCGGAGATCGTTACCGAATTCGGCGCGTTGATCGCCGCGATGCATATGTTGTCGAGACCTCTGGATTTCGCAAAGGCCAGCGCGGCATCCTCGCCTAGCACCACGGCGGCCATCTTGCCCTCGCCAGCGAGGAGATCCTGATGCAGCGAGCGCTTGGCGACGATGGCAACCGCTTCGGCAGCCGTCAACGCCTTGGCGGCATAAGCGGCGGCAATTTCGCCGACCGAATGGCCGAAGACCGCATCGGGCTTGACCCCCATGGACCACAGACAATCCGAAAGGGAAGCCTGGATGGCGAACAACAGCGGCTGCGCGATCTTTGTATCAGCCAAGCGCGCGGTAAGATCGGAAGCGACCAGGACATCGGTCAGCTTCTCTCCGAGATAATATTCAAAGAGCGCGCTGAAGGACTGGAAGCATTGCCGGAAATGGCGGTTTTCCTGATAGGCACCGACACCCATTCCCGCCCATTGTGAACCGTTGCCGGAAAAGACGAAAGCGATCTTGGCGGCCTGCGCCGGAGCCTCACCCGCCTCGCCGACCGAATTTTTGCCTGCGAGATGCGCATCGATCGCGGCAAGCACGGCCGCGCTGTCCCTCGCGCGGGCAGCAAAACGATGGCGCATGGGTTCGCGATTGGCCGCGGCGGAAGCAACGATCTGACGTGCTTCCTTGGGCTCGGCAGTTTCAAGACGGGTCCTGTATTCCTCGAGCAATGTCGAAAGAGCGGACGCAGTGTGAGCGCTGACGGCAAAAACAATCCCCTCGCCCCGGATTGGCGGCTCCGGCGGCGCAATCGGATCGGGATCGCTAATGACGACGTGAGCGTTCGTTCCGCCGAAACCGAAGGAATTGATCCCGGCAAAGCGCACCTGCTTGGCCGGAAGAAGCTCGATTGTCGATGTGTTGACCCTAACGTTCAGTCCCTCGAAGTCTATGGACTCGTTCGGATGATCGAAATGCAACGAGGCTGGCAGGAAATTATTTTCGAGCGCAATCACCGCCTTCAACAGCCCGAAAAGGCCGGATGCGGGTTCGGTATGGCCGATATTGGTCTTGATCGAGCCGATCGGCACCGGCGCCCGCCGATTGCGGCCTATGACTTCACCGATCGCCCATATTTCGGCGGGGTCGCCGACCTTTGTTCCCGTTCCATGCCCTTCGATGAAGGCGATGCGATTGACATCGATATTGCGGCCTTCATAGATCGACTGAAGCAAGGCGGCCTGCGCCTCGCGGGACGGCATGGAAATGCCGTTGGTGCGTCCCGAAGAATTGACGCCTACGGCATGTATCCTGGCATAGCTGCGGTCTTTCTCGCGCAGTGCAACGTCCGTCCGGCGCAATACGATCGCCGCGCCACCTTCTGCACGGACGTAACCGCGGCCGTTGTCGTCATAGGCGCGGCAGAGCCCTTCCGGCGATAGCATGCGCGCCTGGGCGAAGCCCACGAAGGACATGGGGTTGAGTAGGATATTGATGCCGCCGACGATCGCCGTATCGATCTCGCCGTTCTCCAGCGCCTTCACTGCCTGATCGAGCGCGACCAGCGACGACGAACAGGCAGTGTCGATCGTCATGCTCGGTCCGCGCAATCCGAATATGTGGGAGATACGGTTGGAAACGATGGAAAGCGTATTGCCCGTCATGAAATATGGGCTGCCCGAGGCGGGGTCTTCCAGCGTCAGATTGCCATATTCAAGGGAGGATGCCCCGACATAGACGCCGACGCGCTGTCCCTCGAAACCATCGATGGGCAGGTTTGCATCTTCCAAAGCGCGCCAGACTATATTCAGCAGGATGCGCTGCTGCGGATCCATCTGCATCGCTTCGCGATGGGAAAGGCCGAAAACCGCGGGATCGAAGGCGTAGACATTATCGAAAACGCCAGCTGCAAAACTGTAAGTCTTCCCCTGAATACCAACAGCCGGATGCCAAAAGCGCGCGAGATCCCAGCGCTCCTCTGGTATGCGGCTTACGGTACAACGCCCCTCCTTGAGGACAAGCTGCAGTTCTTCAATCGAACTCGCCCCTGGGGCAACGCTTGCGCGTCCGATAATTTCAACTGTCATGTTCTCTCAGCAATACTCGAAGAAGGGCACCAAACTGGCCGAATTCAATATCAACTGCACACGTTATTATCTGTGGTTGTTATCGACAAAAAAATTGCGTGTGCAACCAATATGCGGCAGCGCAACAATCGATGCAATATGCGATCTCTTACACCCTTCAATCCAAGTCGAAGATCGCAGCTATTGCTTGCGACGATTGTCGTGTTTTCGACAAGTCAGTTCGCGATGAATTTCCGTTGCCGACAAGGCACGATCCGTCACAATCATACAGATGTCGGCATCCGCCGACGAATAGGAGCGCAGGAGACCAGATGGAACCGCTGCCCTTCATTTTTCCAGGATTACTGTCCCAGATTCACCGCTGTTGCTGCTCCCTGGGACGCGATACCTAGCGGCGTACCGATAAGATTCAAGAACTTCCTAATGTCGACGGAAGGATGGCGCGACACGTAGATGACGTCGCGGCTCTTGACGGGGAAAGTCTGTCCCACGATCAGGCTGTCGGGATTGGACATATCGAACCGATAGACGATCGGATAGCGTCCCTTGGCATCCGGCACCATTCCCTTCCGCAGCAGGTCCTGGAAACGGGCGGGACCGAGCAGAATCTTGGCGATTTCAGGCTCTTCGTAGCGGAACAGGAAGAAGCCTTTGGCGTTGCTCGCATCGTCGATCGCGCCATGACCGAGGGCAACGGCCTCGAGCAGATTCAGATCGTTCGCGCCGAACTCGATACGGCCGTCTCCGCGAACAGAGCCGAGCAAGGTGAAGGTTCGCGGATCGCGGACGAGGAAAATCTGGTCGCCCGGCTGGACATAGATATCTTCAGAAGGATGCTCGATGATCGACTTCAGCAGAACCGTTCCGGTTCTACTGCCCCGAACCAGCGTAATATAGGTTTCGTAGGGCTGCGTCGCAGGCCCACCCGCCTTGGCGATGACTTCGGTGATTTTTTCCTTGGTCAGGTCCAACGGCACCATGGAAGGACGGCCAACCGCACCCGAAACGGTGACGCTCCGCGAGGGCGTGCCCATGCTTGTCACGATAACGTCAGGCTCGACGGCCTTGGTTGCCAGAGCCGCGAGGATTGCCTTGCGAGCCTGGTCAAGCGTCTTGCCGGCGAAGCGAACCGAGCCGGCATAAGGGATTGCCGCCGTGCCATCCGGCTGAACGACGATATCGAGCGATACCTGCTTCGATTGCGCCGTCGAAAACAGGCCATCGGCGCCAGCTTCGAAAATCGTGACCTTCAATGCATCGCCGACACCGATAACGACCGGACCGACGCCGCCGCCCATGCCAAAACGGCGATTGAGCGTGGAGGAAACATAATCGGAAACCAGACGCGCACTGCGGCTGTCGATGTCAACGATATCGAAGACGGCAGCATTTCTGCGGCCTAGTTCAACGCTGGATTGACCAGCGTCCTTTACAATGGCGCCAGCTAAAGGACCTTCGCTCGAGACGGAATTGCACCCCGCCAGAACCACGCAACAAAGTACGGCGCCAATACGAAACAATTGAAAACCTCAAACCAATTAGCTGCCGTGATTACCTGATGGCATACATCGACATGGAATGCATCAAATCTATCGACGCCTTGAAAAGCATAACGGGCACGCGTCAACAAGCCCAAACGCCGGGAATACAATCAAAAATATCAGGTGCGATCATCTGAACACACCCGGGTTTCAAGAAGCGCCCGATCAAATCGGATTTATATGGGGCAAAGGCAGTTAAAGCAATTTGCACGAGTATTATTTGGAATTTAAAATTAAAATTTTCTGAAAAATAAAAGGAAGCCGTTAAGCAAAGGCAATAGTAAAAAATCGCCCCGATCGCCGACATAAAGTTCCGCAGAATCGCACTTATGCCGCTTTTCATAAGATTGCTATTGCCTGTAAAAGAGTTGAGTCCTGATCCGCAACCCATGCAGAGATGACAGACCACAACAATCGGTACTTGCCGAATTTCTGCCTCCAGCGAGATAGCATCAATGGCTCCTCGAATCAGCCTCGGCAATGCTCGATTGTCCATCGGCACTTACAAATTCCGCCAACTCGCCGCGAGGCGACAGCGGTTTGGGAGCCGCGATGCGCCAATGCGAGAACGTCTCCGGATCGGCGGAATGCCGATTGAAATGAAGGTTATGTATTAATGCTTGGTTTTTCAAAGCGCTCCCAAAAGAAAGCATCGAAAAGTCCTCTGGAGATATTCGATCAGTACGAGCAAGGTAGGCCAGCGCACCAGAACGCCATCGATGCACTTCAAGGATGGAACTGTGCGTTTCCGCCGGCATTCGGTCTCAGCGCCGGCAACCTGCCCCTTTATGCCGACGATCGCATCGATTGGGCGTTGCACACATTCGGATCGATAGAAGGCAGGACCGTTCTCGAAGTCGGTCCGCTCGAGGGGATGCATACCCACATGCTGAATTGCCATCGCCCGGCACGGATCGATGCAATCGAAGCAAACCGGCTCTGTTTTTTAAGATGTCTGGTGACCAAGCAGATCCTGAACATAAATACCGCCTCTTTCATGCTCGGCGATATTCAGGCGTGGCTGGCGGAAGGCGAAGAAATCTACGATTTAGCGCTTGCATCGGGGGTTCTCTATCATATGGCCGACCCCGGTGAATTTCTTCGCTTGCTGGCAAAGCGATCCAGCGCGGTTTTCATCTGGACGCACTTCGTCCTAGAGGAGGCAATGCCAGAGGGCGACGTGCGGTGGCTGCCTTTCAGCGGTAAAGTGGAGACGAAACTGATAGACGGCATTGCGGTGCGCTATTACGAACGTAGCTATCACCATGCCAATGCCAATGCGTCTTTCTGCGGTGGCATGAAGGACCGGCACTTTTGGATGCACAGGGACGACATCTTGATGCTGCTGCGTACATTCGGCTTCAATGACGTTGTCATCCGAGATGAAAATCTGAGCCATCCAGGCGGCCCCAGCTTTTCGCTGCTGGCACGAAAAGCGCCCAGCAAGACCTGACGAGGTTCGAATGCCAAGGCCTGACATCCGCGATATCGATAGGCATCTTGACAGATATGATGCTATGCAGGGTGCAATAGCGTCATCCCATCGCCAATTTCGGCACTGTGCCGATCTGGTAAAAGCGCCGGAGAAACTCCGTGCTTTTTAACCTCGAATATGATCGCGGCAACGTTATCGAGGGCTATCTGATCCCCGATGGCTTCTCCGACAAACCACAGATCAGAATCTCGGACGCCGATGGCGATCTGATGATCCTGCCATGCGACCAGCTCAAACAGGCGGTCATCGACTCAGGACGGCACGAAGACGGCTATGTCGGCTTCAGGCTCGATACGACAATCATGCCGGACCTCATGGAACGTACCTCGCTGATGATCCATGACGCTAAATCCGGATTGTTAATCTATCGGCGACCGCAAGTATCGAACACGATTCCGTTAAAGATTGTAAGGCTAGAGACACAGCTGCTGCCAATGGTCAAATTCGACTACTATTGCGGGCGCAACTTTCAATATGAGCTTTCATCCGTCGAGCGCTTCGGTCACGAAACCACCCTGCAGGCCTTTCATCTGAACGCCATCCAGTCGATCTATCTTAGTGGCCGGCTATTGATGCGCAATTATGAAGAATTCCTCGACAAGGGATTCAAGGCCATCGTTCTGCTTACCGATCCCTATTACGAACTTGCTCTGCGGATATTCCTTCTGAAACGAATGGCGAAAACTCAGATTTCCTTTTTCGGCGATCGCGACAAGATCATCCTGGCGCCTGCTGCGGAGCATTTTGCCGAGGTAAGCCTCGAAAACGAAGCCTCTCTCAAGACAGCCCTGAAGAAAGCGCCTCAGAGTGTCAGAAATGTTCTGGTATCTCCGGTCACCCGGCAATTGGCCACGACCATACCGGAACAGACCGTGACACGCGGCGATGTTGCTACCGCGATCGATCTTCTCTCGCGCTTTGCCATTGTCGGTTTCGATACGGACAGTCTTTATTTTCAACAAGCGCTCAGCGAGCTCATCGGTATTTCGGTTGACGATTTTCCGTTGCCACCCAGACACAGCACCCTTGAAGACGTTGCAGCAAGGTTGCGTTCATTGCATATTGCCGAACTTATGCTCGAAGAGGATTTGATTTTCGACCACTATGTGCGTCAGGCGATGAAACCAACCGCGCCCGGACTGCCGGAAACGATTGCAAGCTGACATGCCGAAGACAGTCATTGAAGACGCGATAGTCCAGGACTCTCCGCGGGTAAAAACGAGCCGGCATATCCTGCCTTCGCTGTTTCGGCGCAGGCTGCCGGCGCAGCGTGCGCGTACCGATCTCGAGGACGTCGAATACATACCAGTGCATGACGGCAACGAGCCCGAAACCCAGTCGGGCGGCAAGCCCCCGCTGAGACTCATCGGCTTTGCCCTGCTCGTTATTCTGCCTTTCCTGGCCAGCTCAGTATATTACGCCTTCATTGCCTCGAACCAATATGTGGCGGAAGCACGTTTTGCCGTTCGTGCCGTGTCGGGAGCAGGCGACACCAGCGATGCGGGTGATGCCGGCGGAGCCACCAGCGCTCTGAACATGCGCTCGGCTTCACAGGACGCTTATGTCGTCACCAGCTTCATCCACTCGACGGAAATTTTGAACCGGATCGGCAAGAAACTCGATTACCGGGCCATGTTTACCCGGCAGGATGCGGATTTCCTGTCGCGATTCAGCTCGGCGCGATCCGACGAAGAGTTCCTGAAGTACTGGAACGATCATGTCAGCGCCTATATAGACGTCACCTCCGGCATCATCACACTGAAGGTCCGGGCTTTCACGCCTGATGATTCCGTCAAGCTCGCGGACGCCATCATTGAGGAAAGCGAAAAGCTCATCAACGAGCTTTCCGAACGGGCGCGCAACGACATCGTGCAGAGCATGAAGGCCGACGTTCAGAAAAGCGGCAAGACCTATGGCGATACATTGATCGCCCTCAACCAGTTCCAAAATGCATCCGGCCTTCTGAGCCCGCAGACACAGGCGCAGAACAACGGCACGCTTCTGACCGGGCTGCTTGCGCAAAAGCTGGAATTCGAAACACGTCTCTTCGTCATGCGACAGTCCAACGCCCAGAATTCTCCGACCTATCAGCAGCTCAATCTCGCCAAGGACAGCCTCGATGCGCAGATCGAGAAGATGAGATCGGAGTTGACAGGCCCTGAGAATGCGAGCCTTGCAAAGGCTCTGCTGGATTATTCCAGGCTTGAAACCGATCGTATGATCGCTGAAAAACTCTACGAAAGCGCGCAGAAGAACTATGACGCCGTACTTGCCGAAGCTCTGCGCAAGACTCTCTACCTCGCCGTTTTCGTCAAGCCGGTACTGCCTGACGAATCGATATTTCCGCGTCGAGTCAGCACACCGCTGATCATATTGCTTGCGCTTGTTGTCGCCTGGGCGACGCTTTCTCTCATCTGGGCATCCGTCGAGGATCACCGGATATGAGCGGGAAAGCACCATGATCAGCTTCAAGAACGTCTCCAAATTCTTCAAGACACAAAGCGGCAAGAAGATCATCCTCGACCGGGTGCATTGCGAGTTCGAATCTGGCTATTCCTACGGCCTGCTTGGCGTGAACGGTGCCGGAAAATCGACGACGATCCGCATGATTGCAGGCACGATGCTGCCGAATTCGGGCAAGATCAGCAAGAATGTCCGGGTATCCTGGCCGCTGGGCCTCGGCAGCGGCTTCAATCCCTTCATGACGGGGCGAGCCAATGTTCATTTCGTTGCGCGCGCTTATGGTGAGGATGTCAGGCGCGTCTCCCGCTTTGTCGAAGAGTTCGCCGAATTGGGAGACTACCTCGACGCCCCGGTGCGCACCTACTCCTCGGGCATGAGCGCGCGATTGGCATTCGGGCTTTCAATGGCGATCGAGTTCGAATGCTATCTGGTGGACGAGGTTCTTGCCGTTGGCGATGCGCGCTTCCAGGAGCGCTGCCGCATCGCATTCGAGAACAGACGCAAGAATTCCGATATCATCATGGTGTCCCATAGCATGAGCATGATTAATACACATTGCGACAGGGGTATTGTACTTGTCGATGGCAGACTTATCGTCTTCGATAAGGTAGAGCAGGCTATCGAAGCTTATTACAGATTGAATCGATAGAAGATCAGGGATCGACGGCAAGGCCCAATATGGCTCATGATACCGAAAACGCGCCAAAAGCGCTTCAGCTCAGCGCGACGGAGCATAGCCGGAACGTGGCCACGAATCTGTCGGTGACCGCGCGGAAACTGCGCTTCTCGACATCGAGGCGCAGCCAGCTGTTCAAGGACGTCGGCCTGCGGCCGCGGCCGATGCAGCAGATCATCGGCAAGGTCATGCTGGCATCGACCTTTCTACTGATTGTCGTCCCCAATGTCGCTTCGATCTACTATTTTACCTGTGTCGCGTCCGATCAGTATCAATCGGAAACGCGCTTTACGGTCCGCACCTCCACGCCCGCACTCGGCAGCAATCAGATTACCAAGGTGACCGGCCTGCCGCCGGCGCAGATCGTCCAGAACACCCTGATCGTCACCAACTTCATCAAGAGCAAGGACATGGTTACCGCGCTCGAGGAAAGGGTCGACTTTCAAAAGATCTACGGCAACGACTCGATCGATCGGATTGCGCGCCTGAAGAAGGATGCGAGCTCGGAAAAGCTGCTCGATTACTGGGAAGACATGGTTTCGGTCAAAATCGATGCGAACAGCGGCATCGTGACGGTCAAGGCACGGGCTTTCACCGCGGCCGACGCTCAGAAAATATTGCGCGAGGTTGTCGCCGCGTCCGAGGTCGTTGTCAACGACGTCAACACCCGCATCTGGCATGACGTCATCGCAACCGCCCAGGCGAATCTCGACAATGCTAGGGATCAGCTGCAGAAGGCGCGAGATCAGCTTTTGATTGCGCGCAACCAGACGGGCGTCCTCAGCGTCGAGGGATCGTCGACCGTTATCACGAACCTGATCTCATCCGTGCAGAAGGAGAGGATAGAGCTTCAACAGAAATATGACGCGCTGCTTGGGACCGTCTCCGCCGATGCACCGCAGATGCGCGTGTTGAAACGCGAGATCGACAGCAGGCAGAAGCAGATCGACCAGCTCAACAGCCAAGTCGCCGGGCAGAACAAGTCCGAACAGAATCTCGCGGATGTTTCCGTGGATATGTCACAGCGCGAACTGGAACAGAGCCTTGCCGAGCAGCAATTTGCCACGAGCATGAAGACGCTCGAGCAGGTCAAGTTCGTCAGCAAGCAGCAGCTGCTCTACCTCGATACGTTCCTGGCGCCCAGCCTCCCCGACGAGGCCGAGTATCCGCAGCGGACACTCTGGATCGCCGGCATCTTTAGCGTGACACTGCTTGCCTGGGGCGCGGTTTTCGGCATCCTCGCAAATCTCCGAAGTCGTCTGGCGTAGTTGCACGAAGCCCCATGCAAATTTTGCGCGATATCGTCTACCAATTGCTTCCAAGACCACGGCCATCCAGTGCGTTGGCGGAAGATGGTGAGCGTGTTGCTCGGCGCCTGCTGATCTTGTCGCGCCATCCCAATCCGAGTTTCAGCTATTATCTTGCTGAGCGGGCCAAGACACTCGGCCACATTCCGGTCATCATGAAAGGCCTCGACGACCCCCTCGACGCCATCGATAGCGACGGGCTCTTCGTCATCATTTGCCGCTACATCAAGCAGCCGCAGTTGCGCTGGCTGGAAGAAAGGCGAGCCTCGCTTGCCGGGGTCGCCTATTTCGTCGATGACGACATTCCCGCGGTCGTGACAGGCAACGAGGCCGGTTGGCTCTATAAGTTCAGGCTGATCAAATTGGCCGTCCGCCCAATGCCGAGGGTCAATAGGCTCCTAACTCATGTTTGGACCTCGACCGAACCCCTGGCAAACGCGCTCGCGATGAGAAACCATCGGATCGATATCCTGCCCCCGCTTCCAGCGGACGCAGCAGAAATCGTGGTCAATACCGGGGATGACGGAGGCGCGCGGCTGAGGATGGTCTATCATGCCACCGGCGTCCATCGCCGCGAACACGAGTTCCTCATGCCCATCGTCAAAGCCGCGATGGAAAAACACGGCAATCTGCATTTCGAGGTTTTTGCCGCCGGCGCTCTCGCCCGACGCTGGGCTTTGCAAGGGATCGATCCAGCGAGAATGACGATCATCCCGCCGCTTCCGTGGCCGGCCTATCTCGCAAAGACAGCGCATCATCAAGCTGATATCGCTCTGGTCCCCCTTCTGTCCGGAAAGACGAATGCAAGTCGTTCGGATACCAAGCGGATCGACATCAGCCGCCTGCAGGCAGCCGCCATATTTTCCAGATGCCCGACTTTCGAACGATGCGTCGTTGCCGGGGAACTTCACATCGGCAATACCGCCGACGAGTGGCTTGCCGCTATCGACCTGCTCATCGGCGACCGTGTGCTGCGGCTTTCTGCGCGCGATGCCACACGACATTCGATCGAGAAAATGCGGCTATATGCCAGTCCGACATTTCCAGGCATACGTTTTGAACCTCTCAGCGGCGCGGGCTAGGCCGGGAATTTCGCAGGCAATACCTCTGCTCGCATGTGGAAGAAATCAATATTTCGATGACACTCAAAATCATACCGAACGCCGATCTCGAACGGGAAATCTCTACTGATGCCGATCTCAGCCTATGGAAATCCCTGGGGGATGATCCGGCTTTCGAGATCAGATTTTTGCCCATGCGAAAGAAACTGGTCGTTATCCATGTGGTCGCGACCGACGAGCCGCTAGACCCCAAGTTCTATATCAATCGCGGCTATGGCTTCCGAGAGAAGGATACGGTCTCGCTTCCGGAAGGGCATCGTTTCGTCATTACCGCCGATATCGGTTCGGTCGGCTCCATTTGCGCCCTGCGTGCCGATCCGGCAAGCTTCCCGACGACGTTCCAGTTCGCCGCCAAGACCTTTGCGTCAAAAAAATCGGCCGAGGCATATATTGCGACCCTTCTTGAACCGGATGGACGGACCAAGCGTGTCGATCTCGGCAAGCTCCCGCAATATTGGATGAAATTGCCCAAGCTTCGCTTTGGGCGACGCACCGCAAGTCTGACCGTGCAATATGCCGACGCCAGCTATGGGCTTGCCTCCGCACTGGAGAGGGCACCAATATCCGCAACGGCCGGAACCTGGCTGAGCATCGTCGTCCCGGTCTACAATGCGCCGCCCCGCTATCTGGACGACCTCGTCAAATCTTTCGAAGAACAGGGCGAAACAGGCACCGAGCTCATCCTGAGCGATGATGGCTCGACGTCGCCGGAAACGCGGCAATGGTATCAGAGCCGGCAATCGAAAGACGATATCCGCTTTGTGCTGAATGAGCGCAACGGCGGCATCGCGGCCGCTACCAATGCGGGTCTCTCCCATGCACGGGGACAATGGATCGCCTTTCTCGATCATGACGATGTCATCGCACCGCATGCCTTCAAGCTTATCCGGCATACGCTGGAGCAAAATCCGGGCGCGAATTTCCTCTATACGGACGAACTGGTGGTCGACGACATCTTGAAGCCGACGGGCGTCATGCTGAAGCCGGCCTATGATTCCGTGCTGTTGACGGGCGTCAATTACATCAACCATTTTTCCATCTACCGCCATGATCGCCTTCGCGAGATCGGCTATCTCCGCATGGGCTACGACGGCTCGCAGGATTACGATCTGCTGCTGCGTTATCTGGATGGCGTTCCGGAGGAGAGCATCCTCCACCTGCCCTACCCGGCATATTGGTGGCGCCGCAATGGCAAGACCTTTTCCCGCAAGTTCATGGAGGCCGCCACCACGAACGCCAGGAAGGCGCTGGTCGAACGATTTGAGCGGCTAAAGCAGACGATCGCCGTCGAGGACGCTCTCACCACGACGCTGCACCGGATCATCTTCGAAGCCCCGCATGCGTGGCCGAAAATCTCGATCGTCATTCCGAGCAAAAATAATTTCGATCTGATTTCACGCATCCTCGGCGATCTCTTTGAAAAGACGGATTATCCGAATTTCGAAGTTTTGGTCATCGACAACGGGTCTACGGATCAATCGGTTCTCGATCTCTACGAGCGCTACCGGAGCGAGCCGCGATTTTCGGCAACTATCACACCGGAAGCCTTCAACTTCTCGCGCTCGGTCAATCGCGGCCTGAGCGCAGCGACGGGAGAACACTATCTCATCCTGAATAACGACGTCGAGGTCATCGAAGCGGACTGGTTGAAGGAAATGGTCTCCTGCCTCGCCTATGACAGGACCGGCATCGTCGGCGCCAAACTGCTCTTCCCCAACGACAAGCTGCAGCATGCCGGTGTAGTCATCGGTTTCGGCGGTCTTGCCGGTCACTGGTACATGAACAAGCCGAAGGAGTTTGGCGGACCGATGAACCGGCTGCATGTGCGCAACACCATGACCTGCGTGACCGGAGCGGTGATGCTGATCTCGGGGGACTGCCTACGGAAAATCGGTCTCTTCGACGAGGAGAATTTCGGGGTCGCCTATAATGACGTGGATTATTGTCTGCGGGCGCACAAGGCCGGCTATCGCATCGTCTGGACACCGTTTGCTTGCCTTTATCACCATGAATCGCTGTCGCGCGGCTCGGACAAATCCGGTGAACGGAAGAAGCGCTTCGAGCAGGAAAAGCAGAATTTGCGCCGGCTCCACGCCACGCAGGGTTTCATCGACCGCGCGCTCAATCCAGCCTACAGCCGCGACAAATCGGATCCCAGGATCGTGGTGCCGACGCGGCTATATATCCCGTCGATGCCGTAGCGCAATTTGTCGGTGAACCGCGTCAGAGCTGGATCAGGTCCAGATCACGGCCGATCTCGCTCTTGGCGATGTCGACCACGCTTCTCTCATGAGTAAACAGGATCGTCTGGAAACGATCGGCCGTCGCGGCAAGCACCTGCAAGCCTGCGCTGACACGCTCGTCATCGAAGGTCTGAAAGATATCGTCGACGATCAGCGGTGCCGGCTCGTTGCGGGCAGAGTAATCTTCGAGGAACGCCAGCCGCAACGCGAGATAAAGCTGGTCGCCCGTCCCCTCGCTCAGACCGTCGAGCGGCACGCGTTCGCCGGCGGCGCGTTCCGCCAGCAACTGCAGCGCGTCGCTTTCATCATGGGCTTCGACGAGGCGGGAAAAGCGGCCGCCCGTCAGCTGCGAGAAGAGTTCGCCGGCACGGCTGATGACGGGATCGGCCTGCTTCTCGCGATAGGCTTCCATCGATCCTGCCAGCATGCGGGCTGCAATCTTCAGCACGACCCATTGCCGCGCGAGGTCTTTTGCCTCCTGCTCGGCCGAGAGCTTTTCGAAAACCGCGTATTCGGCACTGGCGCCCATTTCCAGTGCCTGTCGTTGCCGGCGGTTCTCCGCCAGCCGTGCGGAAAGTTCGCCATGGACGGCGAACTGCCGCTGATCTTCCTCGGTCAATCGCTCGATTTCGAGATCGGCAGCAACGCGTTCGAAGCCTGCTAGCTCCGCGCGGAGTTCGTCTTCGGCCTTGCCGTCGGCCTGCAGTCGGAATCGATCACGGCTTTCGGCGAGCCGGGCGGTCAGACGCGAGCGTTCACGCAGGCGAGAGAGCAGTGCTGGCAGATCGTCGACGCCGCCGAGATCCGCAGTCAACTGGTCTAGATCGGCGGCAATGGTGGCAAGGGCAGCTTCCTGCCGCGCCACAAGCGCTTCTCCACGCTGCCGATCCTCTTCGAGACGGTCGCGCTTCTTCAGCTCGCCGCGCATGGCGTTGACGCGCGTGTGCAGCGCCTCGACCGCGGCATCCGGCGGCAGATGATCCAGCTCATAGCCGCTATTGGCGGCAAGGGTCGCCAACCGCCGCTCGAAATCCGCCATGTCGCGTCGCATGCCGCTGACCCGGCGCAGGCGGTTTTCGCGCTCCGCCAGGACATCAGGCAGTTCTTGCCATGCCTTCAAGGCGGCATTTGCCATGTCCAGCGTCGTGTCGGATGGCAGACCGAGAAGTTCTACGGCCTTGGAGAAGGCGGCGCGCCAAGCGGCCTGCTGACGTTCCAAGAGCTGCTGCTGATCGTCGAACCGGGCCAGCCTTTCACGCGCCGCACCGATCTCCCCTTCCCGCGTGCGGCTTTCGCTCCAGCGTTCGGACAGAAGGCGCAGATGCTTGCGCAGGCCTTCCGCAATCGCCGCCGGCGGAAGACGGCCGCTCTTGTAGCCGGTCGCCTCGACGATATCCTGCAGAGCGGGCAAGACGCGGTCTTCCGCCAGTGCATTCTCATCGCGTTGATCGACTAAATCCCGCAAAGCCTTGCGCTCGCGTCGCAGCAGCTCCACTGCGCGGCGCCATTCCAGCATCGTCGATGGATCGAGGGCATCGACGCCACAAGGTTCAAAAAGCGCTGCGAAGGCTGCCTGGGCATCCTTCAGCGCTTTCTCGCAACCCTTGAGCCGACCGGAAGCCTCCTCCCGCTCCCGCAGCAGACGCGCCTGCCGCAAACGATAGTCGGCGTGGCGCGCAACACGATCCGCATCGCTCAAGGCGGCATCGGCCAGACGGTCTGCCTCGGCCACGCTGACGGTCAATCCCGCAAGAATCTTCGCTTCCGGCGCTGCGACGCTCTTCCATTTTTCCTGGATAGAGGACCATTGCGCATCACGACTTTCGCGCGCTGCAATGATCTGCTCGCGCGTAACAACCGGCCCGGTGCGCTCGGCATCCGCGAGGATTCGCTCTATCTCAGCCAGCTGCTCATCATAGGTCTGCAGCTTGCCGGTAGCATCGCGCACCTTCGATCGCGCGGCGTCGATCGCATCGCGATGTCCTGTAATCTCCGTCGCTTCCGGCAGCGGTACCGAGAATAATATATCAATGTCACCGATCGGTGGCTGCAAACGTCCGGCCGTCTCGTGAAGATCGGCCTCGGTGCGGCGTATCTGGGTTTCCAGCCCATCAAGACGGGCCAAGGCGGAGAGATCACTGCCCAAAGCCTCAAGCTGGTCAATATAAGGTCTCGGATCGATCAGCCGCCCGTTAAGGCTGTCCTTCTCGAGCGCCGCCAACTGCCTGCGCTCGCTGTTGGATTGTTCGGCAAGCGACTGCATCTGCCGCGCAAGCTGCCTGCCCTGCTCCACCAATTCGGACAGGCGCGCGCGATCGATATCGCTCGGCTGCCGCCGCTCCAGTTCAGCCTCGGCAAGACCAAGACGACGGGCAAGCTGCGAGAGCGTCGTGTCGTAACCGGCAAGCTCCTGATCGACGCGCGGCAGGTCATGACGCTGGGCGCGGTAGTTGCCGGTATCGGCAAAGAGCTGCGTGATATCGCCCGACATCTGCAGTAACGCTTCATCCACCTGGATGCGCGAGAGATCCTCTTCCGCGCGCAGAACGGCTTGCCGCGCGCGTCGCAGTTCCGCTTCGCTCGCCTCTTTATCCCGCAGTCTCTGTTCTAGTTTGTCGGCAAAGCCGTCCGGTATGGCGGCAAGATCGGAAAGGCCATCGAGCGCATGAGTTTCCGCATCGATTTCTGACAGCAGGGGCTGTAGGGTCTTCAGCCGCTTGAGCCGATCCAGCGCCTCGCGCGTGCCGCGCCGCTCCGCTTGCAGGCGTTCCAGTTCCGTCTCAAGTTCAGCGGCTTCGGCAAGCAGCTTCTTCCAGTCGCCGGACTTCAGCTCGTTGTCTCGCTCTGCCTTGCGGGCATCCTCGTAACGGTCGAGAGCCTGGTAGAAGCCGCGGTCCTTCGAGCGCCTGGCCGCATAGATGCCGTCAGCCTCTGCTTCCAGCGACTGGCGCAGGCGTGAGAGGCCGGTCAGTCCGGACGCCGCCGAAAATAGCAGGCTGCCGATCTCGCCGCCGCTGCGCAGCATGGCGGACGCGCCCTGCCGCAATCGCTGCGAATCGAGACCGAAGGCGCGCTCGAAGACATCGCGGCTCAGATTACCGAGGAAGGGCGCAAGCGCATCTTCGGCGAGCGCCGTCTCCTTGTCGTCGGGCGCAAGAAGCGTGCCCTTGCGGCCGCGGCGGCGGCGGAAGCTTAAGCGTGCACCGTCACGCGCGCTGATATCCGCGCCGATCCTCAAGGCTCCGGGCTCATGCAGGAAGCTTTGTTCGGCAGCGGTCGGGAAACCGAAGAGAAGATCGGAGATCGCGTTCAAAGCCGAGGATTTGCCCGCCTCGTTCGGACCATAGATCACATGCAGCCGTGCATCGGGGCGAAAGTCGATCGCTCGATCGGTCAGCGCACCGTAGCGGAGAATGTCGAGGCGGGTAAAGCGCATCAGCCTGCCCCCTGCCCGCGCGTCAGCAGCAATTGCCGAGCCTCTTCGATGAGAGCATCCATGCTGTCGTCCAGTGGCCGTTCCGTCGCGCCGAGGCCGCCCGGCAGGCGCATTGCGATCTCGTCGATCAACCGGGCTGCCTCCGTCGCAATATCGGTATCGCCGGCATGGTCTGCCAGCAGCTGGCGCAGATCAAGCGCGGCGTCCGTGTCCGCAGCTCTCTCCGGCGGCGGTTCCAGCCGCAGCTCCAGCTTTTCCAGCCAGATATCCTCATGCACCCGATGGCAGGCCGCTTCCACTTCGTCGCGCCATTGCTGGCGGTTGGCGGCTATCGCGCCGTATAACGGTGTCACACCGGAAAGCCGGATGCGCAGCGCGGTCATACGCCCCGCCATCTCATCGGCAATCGGCTGCACCGCCTGCTCCACATGGCGCAGGATCGCCGCCTGATCGTCCTCCGGACCGACGACGATGTCGACCTGCGCGAACCGCGCCTCGTCGACGATCAGACGCTCATGATCGATCCGCCCGTCTTCGACTGTTACCAGAACCGCGCCCTTGGCGCCGCGCTCGCGGATGTTGCGGCCCTGCAGATTGCCGGGGAAAATGACGAGCGGGTCCTGTGCCACCACTTCGAAATCATGCACATGCCCCAGCGCCCAGTAATCATAGCCGCGCGAGCGCAGATCATCCACGGAACATGGAGCATACGGCGCGTGCGGCTCGCGGCCGGTGAGCGAGGTATGCAGAATGCCGATGTTGAACCAGCCGGAAACGGGTGCCGGATAGGCAATCGCCAGATTGTCGTTAGCGGAGCGTTCGGCAAAGCCCTGGCCATGCAGCGCCACCTTCAGCGCTTCCAGCCTGACACTGCCGGGCTTGCTGGTCGGAAACTCATGCACGTTTGATGGCAGAGTGATAGTCTTGGTAATGACGCTCGCCGCATCATGATTGCCGCGCAGCAGATAGACCGGGATACCCGCACGCTCGAGCCGCGCCATTTCGCGATTGAAGAACAGGCCGATCTTGTTGTCTTTCCAGTCGCCATCATAGACATCGCCGGCAATGACGAAGAAATCGACACGCTTTTCGATCGCCAAGCCCACAAGGGTCGAGAAGGCCTTGCGGCTCGCTTCGACGAAGACGGCAGCGACGGCGGCGTCCTTCAAAGCCAGGCCCAGGAAGGGGCTGCCAAGATGGAGATCGGCGGCGTGGATGAAGCTGAAAGAGGGCATGAGCTCCGATGTCGTCAGAAATCCGATCTCTCCTTTTAAGGAAACGAAGGCGCTGTGAATACCGCGCCCAGGGCTTCATCCAACGGTTTCGTAAGCCGGCCAGCGCCTGCCATGTTTCTCAGTCACGCGATTGCGATCCTCGATCGCCAATGTGCGCTTGTGGCCCTGTCGGACGGCTGCTACTGCGCTATCATCTTACGAATAAAAGAGAGGAGACTTTTCATGAGACATCATGCCTTTGGACGGACGCCCTTTATCGTGACGGATGTCGGCTTCGGGGCCTGGCAGATCGGCGGCGCATGGGGCGATGTCAGCGAGGCCGACGGCCGCGCGGCGTTGAACGCCGCTCTCGATGCCGGCATGACCTTCATCGACACCGCCGACGTCTATGGCGACGGCCGCTCGGAAAAGATCATTGCCGATGTGCTGAAGGCACGCGGCGGCGAGCGCCCGATGGTGGCGACAAAGGCCGGCCGCCGGCTGAACCCGCATGTGGCCGACGGCTATAACAAGGCCAATCTCGAAAGCTTCATCGACCGCAGCCTGAAGAACCTCGGCGTCGAGAGCCTCGACCTCGTCCAGCTTCACTGCCCGCCGACCGAAGTTCTTTATCGGCCGGAGGTTTTTGCCGGTCTCGACGAGTTGCAGAAGGCCGGCAAGATCAAAGGATATGGCGTCAGCGTCGAGAAGGTCGAGGAAGCGCTGAAGGCGATCGAATATCCGGGCGTACTCAGCATTCAGATCATCTACAACATCTTCCGCCAGCGTCCCGACCATCTGTTCTTCAAGGAAGCCAAGCGCAAGAACGTGGCTGTCATCGCCCGCGTGCCGCTGGCCTCCGGCCTGCTCTCCGGCAAGATCACCCGCGATACGCAATTCGCCAGCGACGACCATCGTAACTTCAACCGTCATGGCGAGGCCTTCGATGTCGGCGAGACCTTTGCGGGCGTGCCATTCGAGGTTGGTCTCCAGGCCGTGGAGGAAGTGCGCAAGCTGGTTCCGGCCGGTGCGAGCATGGCAGCCTTTCCACTCCGCTGGATCCTGATGAACGATGCCGTCACCGTCGTCATTCCGGGTGCGCGCAATGCCGAGCAGGCCAAGGCCAACGCGGCCGCGGCCGATCTCGCTCCGCTCTCCGCCGATGTCATGGCGGCGACGCGCGAGATCTACGAGCGCTTGATCGCGCCGCATGTTCATCATCGCTGGTAATATCCATATCTGAAATGGGTGGCCGGAACGTGCCTTCGGCCACCATGGGCATATCGTTCCGTAGGTGCAGAGACGGCATCAATGTGCTGCTGCCCAAGCTTGACGCCATTGAGGAAAAGGGCCGGACAGGTCCAAGGAGGAATGCCATGAAAGTAGCGCTGGTAACGGGCGCCTCTCGCGGTCTCGGTGCGGTGATTGCCTTGGAGCTTGCCAAGGCCGGCTGGATCGTCGCCGTCAACTATGCGAGCGACACTCAGGGGGCCGAGAAGATCGTCGACACCATTCGGCAGCGTGGTGGGCAGGCTTATGCCGCAAAATTCAGCGTGATCGACAAGGACCAGCTCGTGGACGGCCTGGAAAAGATCAGGGCAGCGCTCGGACCAGTCGATCTCATCGTCAACAATGCCACAGGCTCTCAGCCGGAAATGCCGCTCATGGAGCAATCCTGGCGGACTTACCTCGACCAACTCGAATTCTTCGTCAAGGCGCCGCTGGAACTGCTGCAAGCCGTGCTGCCGGACTGGCGGGCGCGCAAGTCGGGCCGCGTCATCAATATCGGTTCCGAGATCGCCGAGCTCGGCAATCCGAATTTCGGCAATTATGCTGCCGCCAAGGGCGCCATGCTCTCGATGACGCGCTCCTGGGCGAGAGAGCTCGCGCCGGAAGGCATCACTGTCAATCTCATCGCGCCTGGCTGGATCCCGGTCGAGCGCCATGCCGATGCCTCGCAGCAGGCAAAGGAAGGCTATCTCGCGCACACGCCGATGGCCCATTTCGGCAAGCCGGAAGACATCGCCGACGCTGTCGTCTTTCTCGCATCGAGCAAGGCGGATTTCATCACCGGTCAGAAGCTTGCGGTCAATGGCGGCCGGACGCTGCTCTGACGTCGCCAGGCAGAAAAACGGATTCTATAACAGACGGCTCCAACCGAGATAGCGGTGCTTGCCGTTATTTTACACCCTTGGCGGATATTGCGGTTTCTGCGCACAGTCACCGAATCGGAGCATTCCCGCCGTTAGAGCAATTCCAGGAAAAGTGCGCAGCGGTTTTCCGTCCGGAATTGCGTGAAAACAAACAAATAAAGCGGCTCAGAGATTCCGTGAAAAACTGAACCGCTCTAGCGGCGCAAAACGATCTCACTCTTTGCGTTCCATTTTTGCGCGGACCTCGAGAAAGGCGTTTGTAAGCCCCATCAAGACGGGCGATGTGACACTCCCATTTGCTCCGCCGATCGGATCCGCAATGTGAATGTTTCTAAGATCGTTCATGAAGTCGTCCCAAAGCGCCGGTCCGCCTTTCTCAAGAAGTTCGGCGCGGATGCTCAGGTCCTCGCTGACGGGCAGATGCCGCCGACCCCAGGCGCCGATCATGGCGATCATCGGCACAAGCTGAATCGCCGGTTCCGTCAGACTGTAAATCGCCTTCTGACTGTGGCTGGGATCGTCCAGCTTGGTAATCAGGCCGAGTGAAACAAGACGCTTTAGGCGCGCGGCGAGTATGTTGGAGGCAATCCCCTCCTCGGAGCGATTGAGCAGTTCGCGAAAATGCCGGCGATTGCCGAACATGATGTCCCGAATGACGATCAGGCTCCAGCGATCCCCCAACACTTCCATTGTCAGGTTGATCGGGCACCCCGACCGCCGCTCGATATCCATATTCGCTTCCTTTGGTGAATCGATTGCAATGTAGGACGAGCCATGCTAACACACAACCAGTTGCAAGTTGCAATTGGATGGAGGACAGCATGTCGAAAGTTCGTGTTGCAGGATTCTCGCTCTCGATCGACGGCTTCGGGGCTGGACTGGAGCAAAGCCTGAATGATCCCTTGGGCAAGCGCGGGCCGGAATTGTTTGAGTGGTTTTTCCCGACCCAGACATTCCAGGCGATGTTCGGCAAGGAGGGTGAGACCGAAGGTGCCGATGCGAAATATGCGGCATTGGCGAATACCGGTTTTGGTGCCTTCATCCTCGGCCGCAATATGTTCGGCCCCATCCGCGACGAATGGCCGGATGAAAACTGGAAAGGCTGGTGGGGTGACAATCCGCCCTATCACGCACCGACCTTCATCCTCACGCATTATCCCCGCAAGCCGATCATCATGGAAGGCGGCACGACCTTCTATTTTGTCACGGGCGGGATCGAGGAGGCGCTCAGCCAGGCCAAGGCGGCCGCCGGAGGCAAGGATATCAAGATCGGCGGCGGTGTCAGCACGGTGCGCCAATATCTTCAGGCGGGCCTGGTCGACGAGATACACTATGCCATTTCGCCGGTTGTGCTCGGAAGAGGCGAAGCAATGTTCGCCGGCATCGACCTGCCTTCGCTTGGCTTTCAGGTCGCCGCCCACGAGGCGACTGCGAAAGCCACGCACATCGTCTTGAAGAAGTGAGAGCCATCATATCGTTCGTCATCTGCGCGGGTTGGAGCCATCCGCTTTGACAAAGTGCGAATGTTCGCATCTCCTATCGATTGCTCAGCGCCTAATCTGCATGGGACCATAAAAAAGGGCCCGCTTTTGCGGGCCCCAATCTTGTCCACCCCGCAAGGCTAAAGCCTCGCAGCGGGTGAAACGAATTAGCTGTTGACCGAGTCCTTCAGGCCCTTGCCGGGCGTGAACTTCGGTACGTTACGGGCAGGAATATCGACCTCGGCGCCGGTGGACGGGTTACGGCCCTTGGTGGCTGCACGGTGAGAAACGGTGAAGCTGCCGAAACCAGCAAGGCGAATGTCGCCGCCCTTCTTCAGTTCGGCCTGGACAGTATCGAAAACAGCGTCGACAGCGGAAGCAGCGTCAGCCTTCGTGATACCGGCCTTCTCGGCCACTGCGGACACGAGCTCATTCTTGTTCATGTTTCCACCCCTTTCTCTGGTATGAAACGACTTATCAGTAAGCGGGGCGCAAAATAGCAATGCTCTTACCCGCCGCAACCCCAAAAGCCCTGCAAATCAAGGAAAAGCAAGCGTTGCCATACGCTTTTCACAAAAAAAGACCGGCAAAAATGCCGGTCTTTTCGTCCATTTATGTCAATTCGACAGAATTGAGGCGAAGGGGCTCAATGAGCGATGGTAGAACCCACTTCGTCGACGCCTTCGACCGTTGCGATCACAGGCGTTTCCACGGTGCCATCCCATTCGATCGGCTCGGGACGGCGAACAAGCGCGTGCTTGATCACCTCCCCCATGCGCGACACGGGGATGATTTCCATGCTGTTCTTCACGTTGTCCGGAATCTCCGCCAGATCCTTGGCGTTTTCTTCCGGGATCAGCACCTTCTTGATACCGCCGCGCAATGCTGCGAGCAGCTTTTCCTTCAGGCCGCCGATCGGCAGCACACGGCCGCGCAGCGTGATTTCACCCGTCATGGCAACATCCTTGGAAACCGGGATGCCGGTCATGATCGAGACGATCGCGGTTGCCATGGCGACACCGGCCGACGGGCCATCCTTCGGAGTCGCACCTTCCGGCACGTGCACGTGGATGTCGCTTTTGTCGAAGCGAGGTGGCTCGATGCCAAAATCGACAGCCCGCGAGCGGACGTAGGAGGCCGCCGCCGAGATCGATTCCTTCATGACTTCCTTCAGGTTGCCGGTGACCGTCATGCGGCCCTTGCCCGGCATCATCACGCCTTCGATCGTCAGCAGTTCGCCGCCGACTTCGGTCCAGGCAAGACCGGTGACAACACCGACCTGATCGTCGCGCTCGGCTTCGCCGTGGCGGAAGCGCGGCACGCCGAGATAGTCGGAAATATTCTCCGCCGTGACGGCGACCGACTTCACCTTGCCCTTGATGATCTCGGTGACCGCCTTGCGGGCGAGCTTCATCAATTCGCGCTCGAAGTTACGAACACCGGCTTCGCGGGTGTACTGCTGGCTAATCGCCATCAGGGCGCCGTCGGTGACCGAGAATTCCTCCGGCTGCAACGCGTGTTCCTTGATGGCCTTCGGCAGCAGGTGCCGCTTGGCGATCTCGCGCTTTTCATCTTCCGTATAGCCGGCGATACGAATGACTTCCATGCGGTCCATCAGGGGCGCAGGGATATTCAGCGTATTCGCCGTCGTGATGAACATCACGTCCGACAGGTCATATTCGACTTCCAGGTAGTGATCCATGAACGTCGAGTTCTGCGCGGGGTCCAGCACCTCGAGCAGAGCCGAGGACGGATCGCCGCGATAGTCCTGGCCGAGCTTGTCGATCTCGTCGAGCAGGAACAGCGGGTTGGACTTCTTCGCCTTCTTCATCGACTGGATGACCTTGCCGGGCATCGAGCCGATGTAGGTGCGGCGGTGACCGCGGATCTCGGCTTCGTCGCGAACGCCGCCGAGCGCCATGCGGACATACTCACGGCCGGTCGCCTTGGCGATCGACTGAGCGAGCGAGGTCTTGCCGACGCCCGGAGGGCCGACGAGGCACAGGATCGGGCCTTTGATCTTCGTCGCGCGAGCCTGGACGGCCAGATATTCGACGATGCGCTCCTTGACCTTTTCCAGGCCGAAATGATCCGCTTCGAGGATCTTCTCGGCATTGTTCAGGTCGGCCTTGATCTTCGACTTCTTGTGCCAGGGGATGCCCAGCAGCCAGTCGAGATAGTTGCGCACCACGGTCGCCTCAGCCGACATCGGGCTCATCTGCCTGAGCTTCTTCAGCTCGGCATCGGCCTTTTCCTTGGCTTCCTTCGACAGCTTGGTCTTGGAGATGCGCTCCTCCAGTTCGGCCATCTCGTCACGGCCTTCCTCGCCGTCGCCGAGCTCCTTCTGGATCGCCTTCATCTGTTCGTTCAGGTAATATTCGCGCTGCGTCTTCTCCATCTGGCGCTTGACGCGCGAGCGGATGCGCTTTTCGACCTGCAGAACAGAAATCTCGCCTTCCATGAAGCCGAGCGCCTTTTCCAGGCGAGCCTTGACGCTGGTGGTTTCCAGCATTTCCTGCTTTTCGGTGATCTTGATCGAAAGATGCGATGCAACGGTGTCCGCCAGCTTCGAATAATCATCGATCTGGCTGGCTGCACCGACCACTTCCGGCGAAATCTTCTTGTTGAGCTTCACATAGCTCTCGAATTCGGAAACGACGGAGCGGCTCAAAGCTTCGAGCTCGACCTGGTCTTCTTCCGGCTCATGCAGGACATGGCCAAGGGCTTCGTAGAAGTCTTCACGGCCGGTATATTCGTCGATTTCTGCGCGCGCACGGCCTTCCACCAGCACCTTGACGGTGCCGTCGGGCAGTTTCAGCAGCTGCAGGACATTCGCAACGGTGCCGACCTTGTGGATGGCGTCCGGCGCGGGATCGTCATCGCTGGCATTGATCTGGGTGACGAGCATGATCTGCTTGTCCGAACCCATGACCTCTTCCAGCGCGCGAATGGATTTCTCCCGTCCGACGAACAGAGGCACGATCATGTGGGGGAAGACCACGATGTCGCGCAACGGCAATACCGGATAGGCAATGCTGTCGTGTGCCGCAGACGTTTTCTTACTCATGTCATTTCCTTTCCGTCGTCCCGTTCCCGGGCTCTCTGCCGGCGGGGGGATTAAGCCGGCTCTCTCACTTGGTAAACAAGTGGAGCTTCACACTGCCTATTTCAAGTCACAGGAAACGCCCGCCACAAGGCAACGATCCCGCATATCCGCAAGGAGGAACGCAACAACAAAACACCAAAGCCCGACAACTCGAACGCTGCCGGCGACGTTAAGATCCGAAGAAAAACGCCGGGCCTGCGCCCCGTCCGCCTCGTGCTCCAGAATCATGCCATCATGGCTGCAGCTGGGGTTCTTCACAACCGGTTTCGACGGCATTCCCATAAGCTTATCCAAGACTTTATCAGCAAACCGTGCGATTTTTCAAACAGAAAGGGGCCCGCCGATGACGAGCCCCCGATTCGTGATCACGGATGATGGATCAGGCCGTTGCGTTGGCCTTTTCCTCCTGCCGGTCGGCATAGATATAGAGCGGACGGGCTGAGCCGCGAACCACTTCCTCGGAAATGACAACTTCGCGCACGCCTTCCAGCGCCGGTAGCTCGAACATGGTATCGAGGAGGATCTTCTCCATGATGGAGCGCAGACCGCGGGCACCCGTCTTGCGGACGATCGCCCTGCGAGCGATTTCGCGCAGCGCGTCCTCGTGGAACGTCAGCTCGACATCTTCCATCTCGAACAGGCGCTGATATTGCTTGACGAGCGCGTTCTTCGGCTCAGACAGGATCTGGATCAGCGCGTCCGCGTCCAGATCTTCCAGCGTCGCCAGAACGGGCAGACGGCCGATGAATTCCGGGATGAGGCCGAACTTCACCAGATCTTCCGGTTCCAGTTCGCGCAGCACCTCGCCAACGCGGCGGTCATCCGGTGCCTTGACGGTCGCGCCGAAGCCGATCGAGGTCTTCTCGCCGCGGGCGGAGATGATCTTGTCGAGGCCTGCGAAAGCGCCGCCGCAGATGAAGAGGATGTTGGTCGTGTCCACCTGCAGGAATTCCTGCTGCGGATGCTTGCGGCCGCCCTGCGGGGGAACCGAAGCCACGGTGCCTTCCATGATCTTCAGAAGCGCCTGCTGCACGCCCTCGCCCGAGACATCGCGCGTGATCGACGGATTGTCCGACTTGCGGGAAATCTTGTCGACTTCGTCGATGTAGACGATACCGCGCTGCGCGCGCTCGACGTTGTAGTCGGCAGCCTGCAGCAGCTTGAGGATGATGTTCTCGACGTCCTCGCCGACGTAGCCGGCTTCCGTCAGCGTCGTCGCATCGGCCATGGTGAACGGCACATCGATGATGCGGGCGAGCGTCTGGGCGAGATAGGTCTTGCCGCAGCCTGTCGGACCGACGAGCATGATGTTCGACTTCGCCAGCTCGACGTCACCGTTCTTCGATGCGTGAGCGAGCCGCTTGTAATGGTTGTGAACGGCAACGGAGAGGATCTTCTTCGCCTGCCGCTGGCCGATGACGTATTCGTCAAGAACCTTGATGATGTCCTGCGGGGTCGGAACACCGTCACGGGACTTCACCATCGAGGATTTGTTTTCCTCGCGGATGATGTCCATGCATAGCTCGACGCACTCGTCGCAGATGAATACGGTCGGTCCGGCAATCAACTTCCGGACTTCATGCTGGCTCTTACCGCAGAACGAACAATAAAGCGTGTTCTTTGAGTCGCCGCCGTTGCTGCCGCTGACTTTGCTCATATCACTTTCCTTCCAGCACGCCGCAAATTTCCGATTTGAAATCGCGGTCCACTCTATGCGCCCGCCGGATCTGCCCCTCGTTTGCAGATCGCGGCGCCCTTCAGGGTACTGAACGCAGGCCAGGCAACCAAACCGGAACTGCGTGGCAACGAATCCCCCTTCGAATGCCGAATGCTATGTCACAAAAACGCTACATAGCATTAATGCGTACTATTACCGCGTTCCGCTCCACATTAAACCCCTATTCGATCACAAATGGGATAGAACTGTGGCGTAGAAGTCACCGCCTAGTGGATAATCACGAGGCGGTTTCACCTTCTATTTCAGTACGCGACGTCAGCACCTTGTCGATCAGACCCCATTCCTTGGCCTCATCCGAGGACATGAAATGGTCACGATCGAGCGTCTGCTCGACCTCTTCATAGGTCCGGCCGCAATGCTTGACGTAAACTTCATTGAGACGGCGCTTCATCTTGATGATGTCGCGCGCGTGGCGTTCGATGTCCGAAGCCTGGCCCTGGAAACCGCCCGAAGGCTGGTGAACCATGATGCGGGAATTCGGCGTTGCGAAACGCATGTCCTTGTCGCCGGCGGCCAGAAGCAGCGAACCCATGGATGCGGCCTGGCCGATGCAGAGCGTCGAAACGGCCGGCTTGATGAACTGCATCGTATCATAGATCGCCATGCCGGCGGTGACGACGCCGCCGGGCGAATTGATATAGAGCGCGATTTCCTTCTTCGGGTTTTCGGCCTCGAGGAAGAGAAGCTGGGCGCACACCAGCGTCGCCATATGGTCTTCGACCGGTCCGGTCAGGAAAATGATGCGTTCCTTCAGCAGGCGGGAATAGATATCGTAAGACCGCTCCCCGCGGTTGGTCTGCTCGACAACCATCGGCACCAGAGCCATAGCTGTATCGACTGGATTTCTCATGTGCGTCCTTTATCAAACTTGCCCCGGCGACGGAGACGCCGGGAATCGGAGTAAAAATCCTTTACTCCTACATAGAGTGTCCCTGCCCTGCACTTCAAGACGCCCGAAAGCATAACGTCAAAAAGCACTCATACCCCACGAAGCGTTCACACAGCATTTCTAACCACGGCTCCTCGAATGCCAAGGTGCCGCAGCGACGCATCGTCCGCTACCCACTACAATTCGCGGCCGCAAGGTGAAGGAAGCGTGAAGGTCCGTACGCGCGGCCGGGCGGAGATCTCCACCACAGGCAAAATTTACCAACTCATTTAAGGAACTTGCCATCTTATTGGGCAAGGATGAGCCGATCGCGGAAATCGTCGTGCTGCTTGCGCCGACGGACCAAAACAGCGGAGACGTCCGATCGTGCTGAATATGACCACAGGCCTCACCATCTGGTGTTCGGAAGCCATCACCCTGGCGACCGTTCTCCTTCTTGCCTGGCGGCACGACCGCAAGTCCCCCGCCTATCTCATCTGGGCTCTGGGTTTCACGGTCAGCGCGGCGGGATTCGCCTTGGTGGCAGCTCGCGGCGTCATCCCTGATATCTGGTCGATCCAGATCGGCAATGCCGTCGGGCTGCTTGGCGAAAGCGCCTGGATCGCCGGCTTCCGCATAATGGACAAACGCAAGCTGGAATGGTCGGCATTCCTGCCCCCCGTGCTCTGGCTGATTGGCGCCAGCCTGCCCTGGGTCACCGATGATTTCGTCAATCGCATCATCGTCTATGATCTCGCGGGCGCAGTCGGCGCGACCCTGCTCGCCTTTGCCGTTCAGCCGGCCGATGGGCGGCGCGAACCGGCGCGCGGGCAGCTGGGCATCGTCTTCGTGACACTCGCCTGCTTCTGCTTCGGCTCGGCTCTCTGGATGGTGTTGGTGGCCCCGCCATTGGAACAGGCCATGATCTATCGTGGCTACATGGCACTCGGCTATGCACTGCTCATCATCGTCGCTATCGTTCTCAATGGGAAGCTTCTCATGGAACGCGCCGAGCGCCGTTGGCGGGCGATTTCCATCACCGATACGTTGACGGGAGTTCTGAACCGGCGCGGGCTTCAGGAAAGCTACGATATTCTCGTCGGGAAAGACCAGCAGGAGCCGCCAAAGCTTGCCGCCGTATTGTTCGATCTCGACCATTTCAAGAAGATCAACGATCGTCATGGCCATCAGGCAGGCGATGCGGTTCTGGTCGAGTTTGCCCGCATTGCCCGCCAGTTCGTGCCACGTAGCGGCGCATTCGGGAGAATGGGCGGTGAGGAATTCGTCGCCTTCGTTCCGATAGACGATCAAGCGCAGGCGGAAGCGCTGGCGGAAACCATCCGCGCCGATTTCTGCCGGGTGCCGCTGCTTGCCGGCCGCTCGCTGGTGCCGGCGACGGTCAGCGTCGGCGTCGCGATCATGCCGCGCGACACCGTCAGCTGGGACCGGCTTGTCTCCTTTGCAGACCGCGCACTTTATGCCGCCAAGCGCGCAGGCCGCAACTGCACCATCGTCTTCAATGAAATGGAGACCGCCAGAGAGCCAGACGCGACGACCGCAGCGGATGAAGGTGAGCTGGTGCCGACGCTCGACGACCAGATCCACGCCTTGCGGCGCATGGGCACGCTCGCCAGGATGTAATCGGTTCATCCGGCATATCCCATTCGATAGGCCTTAGCTTGATCAAATCATACGACAGCCCAACAAGGCGGCCATTCTCAAACGCAAAAGGCGCGCCTGAACAGCGCGCCTTCGCAAATTGTGCGGCAATGTCCAGCCGTATCAGCCGTAACGACCGGTGATGTAGTCTTCCGTGCGCTTGACCTTCGGCGCCTGAAAGATCTGCTCGGTTGCGCCATATTCGATCAGTTCGCCGAGATACATGAAAGCGGTGCTGTCGGAGATACGGCTTGCCTGCTGCATATTGTGCGTGACGATAACGATGGTGAAGTCGCCCTTCAACTGCGACACCAGTTCCTCGACCTTGGCGGTCGAGATCGGGTCCAGAGCCGAGGTCGGCTCGTCGAGCAGCAGGACTTCGGGACGAATGGCGATGGCGCGAGCGATGCAGAGGCGCTGCTGCTGTCCACCGGAAAGGCCAAGTCCGCTCTGGTGCAGCTTGTCCTTGACTTCGCTCCACAGCGCCGTTTCCGTCAGCGCCGCTTCGACGCGTGCGTCCATTTCCGACTTGGAGACCTTCTCATAGAGACGGATGCCGAAAGCGACGTTCTCGTAGATCGACATGGGGAACGGCGTCGGCTTCTGGAACACCATGCCGACCTTGGCGCGCAGATCGTTCAGATCGACGTCCTTGGTGAGAATATTGCGGCCATCCAGCAGGATCTCGCCCGCAACCGTCTGGCCCGGATAGAGATCATACATGCGGTTGAAGGTGCGCAGCAACGTGGATTTGCCGCAGCCCGAAGGGCCGATGAAGGCGGTGACCGCATTCTTGCGGATGTTCATATTCACGCTCTTCAGAACGCGATGGCCGTTCTGATAGGTGAAATCGAGGTTCTTCACCTCAAGTTTCGCCAGGCCGAGATCCGACTGGGAAGCGGCGTCCTTCCCCTGCTGTGCGTTGACGCTCTGGAATTTGTTGTCGCTCATGTTCATGGTCTCATTCCTATCGTTCGGCGGCTGCGTCACTGGCGGCGCCCACTCAAGACACGGGCAAGGATGTTAAGCGCAAGGATGGCAACGGTGATGATCAACGCGCCGGCCCAGGCCAGCTGTTTGAGATCCTCGCCAGCATCGGCGGCAAGCGTGTTGATGGCAACCGGCAGCGTGGCGATCGGACCGGTCAGGTCTGTATTCATGAATTTGCTGTAACCGGCCGTAAAGAGCAATGGCGCGGTTTCGCCGCTGATGCGGGCGACGGCCAGCAGGATGCCGGTGAGAATGCCGGTCCAGGCGGAACGGTAAACCACCATCATCATGGATTTCCAGCGCGGAGCGCCGAGCGCTGCGGTCGCTTCACGAAGCGCGTTTGGTACCAGCAACAGCATGTCCTGTGTCGTGCGGTTGACGACCGGAAGCGCGATCAGCGCCAGCGCAAGGATGCCCGCGATAGCGGAATTGCCGTGCATAGGCACGACCACGGCGCCGTAGACGAACACGCCGATGATGATCGAAGGCGCGGACAGCAAGATGTCGTTGAGGAACTTGGCAGCTTCGGCAAGTTTGCTGCCGTTGGCATATTCCACAAGATAGGTGGCGGCAAGAATGCCGATCGGTGCGGCGATCACGATGGCGAGGCCCGTGACCAGCACGGTGCCGTAGATCGCGTTGATCAGGCCACCGCGCGAGCCTTGGGCCGGGATCGACATGGTGAACACGTCGAGGTTGAGCGCCGATATGCCGCGATAAAGCAGGGTCGCAAGGATCACGCTGAGAAAGAAGATGCCGAGGATGGCCGCGATGAAGCACAAGACCATCATCACCCGGTTCTTCCCATAACGCCTCGACACGAGGTTCTGACGAATTGCATTGTCCATGGTTTTTTCCTCAGTGCGAGTCGCCGCGGCCGATCATCCATCTCGCCAGCGCAAGCACGCAGAATGACAGGACGAACAGGAGTAGGCCGAGCGCAATCAGGCTCGACAATTGCAGACCGTCGGCATCGCCGAAATTGTTCGCGATTTGGGCGGAAATGGTGGTGGACGGCGAGATGATCGACGATTGCAGGCGGCTTACCGAGCCGATGACGAAGGTGACCGCCATGGTTTCGCCAAGCGCGCGGCCAAGGCCGAGCATGATGCCGCCGACGAGGCCGCGGCGCGTGTAGGGGATCAGGATGTGACGGGCCACTTCCCATGTCGTCATGCCCATGCCGTAAGCGGATTCGCGCAGCATCGGCGGAACGGTGCTGAACACGTCGCGGGAGATCGCGGTGATGAACGGCAGGATCATGACGGCGAGCACGAGGCTTGCCGTCAGCAGGCCGACGCCTGGCGCCGGCGGCTGGAACAGCAGGCCGATCACCGGCACCTGGCCGACCGTCGCCATCAGGAAAGGAAGGATATTGTTCTGCATCAGCGGCACGAGAATGAACAGACCGACGATGCCATAGATAATGGAGGGAACGCCTGCCAGAAGCTCGATGGCCGTGCTGATTGGACGGCGCAGGCTGCCGGGGCAAAGTTCCGTGAGGAAGATGGCGATGCCGATGCCCAGGGGAACGGCAATCAACATGGCGATGAACGAACTTACGAGTGTGCCGACCACGGCAGGGACGGCGCCATAAATATCTGCCGGCGCGCTCCACTTGGTACCCCAAAGGAACGACAAGCCAAAGGTCTGAAATGTGGGCAAGGCATCGATGACAAGAACCACGAGGATGGCCAGCAACAGAAGCACGACAAGAATAGCCGAGCCAAGCGTCATCAAATAGAAAATCCGGTCCTGAATCCGAAACTTTCTGGTCGCGGCGGAGGTATTCACAGCCTGGAAGCCAGCCATCTGAGTCGCGTCAGCCATCGATTTCCCCTTGTCCTGTCACGAAAGGCGGACAGGGCAATACCCTGTCCGCCGCAACTTTCTCGCCTAACACAAATTACTTCGTGCCGAAGTCCGTCTTCCAGGACTTCTCGACGATCTCGACAACATTGTCCGGTACCGCAAGATACGACAGGGCGGTCGCGTCCTTCTGGCCATGCTCATAGGACCACTTGAAGAACTTCAGTGCCTCTTCGTTCTTAGCAGCATCGGCCGGCTTCTTGTAGAGCAGAACCCAGGTCGAGGCAGCAATCGGCCAGCTCTTTTCGCCCGGCTGATTGGTGATGATCAGGTTGAAGTTCTTGGCCTTGGCCCAATCGGCGTTGGAAGCGGCAGCCTTGAAGGTCTCGAGGCTCGGCTCGATAACCTTGCCGGCAGCGTTCTTCATCTTCGCGAAACCGATGTGGTTGGCGACGACGTAGGAATATTCAACGTAGGAGATCGAACCAGCCGTCTGGTTGACGGTGGTGGAAACGCCTTCCGAACCCTTGGCGCCGAAGCCAACAGGCCATTCAACGGCCGTGTTCGAGCCAACCTTTTCCTTCCACTCCGGCGAAACCTTCGACAGGTAGTCGGTGAAGTTGAAGGTCGTGCCCGAGCTGTCGGCGCGGTAAACGACCGAGATTGCCGTGGACGGCAGCTTTACATCGGGGTTGAGCGCCTTGATGGCTGCATCGTCCCACTTGGCGATCTTGCCGAGGAAGATGTCGGCCAGCGTCTTGCCGTCAAGAACGAGTTCGCCCGGCTTTACGCCTTCAACGTTATAGGAAACGACGATACCGCCGGAGATCATCGGGAACTGGGCAATGCCGTTCTTCTCGAGGTCGGCGTCGCTCATCGGCTTGTCCGAAGCGCCGAATACGATGGTCTTGTCGAGGAGCTGCTTGATGCCGGCGCCCGAACCGACCGACTGATAGTTGACGACATTGTTCGTCGCAGCCTTGTAGCCTTCAGCCCACTTGGACAGAACCGGTGCGATGAAGCTCGAGCCGGCGCCCGTGATATCGGCAGCGGAGGCCGAAGCGGACATAGCCGCGATGAAGCCTGCAGTCAGGCAAAGCGAACGAAATTTTTGATTCAACATGATTGAACTCACTTCCCAGAGTGACGAAAGGATGGCGAGCAGGAGCTAAGCACGAAGTATCCCATCGGTTAGGAACCCCACCTCGACCTCCCGGCGACAGTGATGGCTCTAATGCCGCATTGTTTCAGTTTGATGACAGTTTAATGAAGCAGCGGTGACACAACCTGCAGCAAGCATAGTGGCCGTTGCCGAGCCACAGGGAAAGGCTCGCATCCTTTCATAAAGCAAGGCGATCTTCACGTTTTGAATCAAGGCCATCCTCAAAGGCGGATTACATAGTCCTTGCGAGTCGTTTCAATAACTTCCCACGTCCCCTTGAAACCCGGCTTCAAGATCATGCGGTCGCCTGCGCGCAGATGAAACGTCTCGCCGTCATCGGCTGTCACAACGGAATAGCCGAAGAGAATGCTGAAATACTCCCACTCGTCATAGGCGATCTTCCACTTCCCTGGAGTCGCCTCCCACAAGCCCGCGTAAAGGCCGCCTTCAGCCTCATCGAGGCTCCAGGTTCGGAAGGTCGGGGCTCCCGAAACGAGACGATCCGCTGCGGGCGCGCCCGTTTCCGGTTCAACGCCGCCGATCTCCACTGCCAGATAGGTCGTCACGAATGTCTCCTGTCTATCGCCTCATGTGGCTCTCCGCGAGCTCAAGGACATGCGAACCCGGAACGCACATCATCCTGACCTGCCGCCCGATATCAAGGGCCACCTTTCAGGGAAACGTCAGAAAACAATGCCCTAGTACGCTTCGTTAATTTGGCTCGACCATCTCGATCGGGCCGAAATCGTAATCGCGGTTCAGAAGGAGCCAGCATGTATGAACTAGATGCCGTTATAACAGAGTGGATCAATGGTATAGCCGGAAACCCGACAGTCGACCGCCTGACGATCCTAATCTCGGCATACGGCGTTCCCTTGTTGATCGCTCTTGTCGCTATCCAATGGTGGGTCGGAGAACGTCGATCGGAAACCCGACACGCACTCGTTGCTGCGGGCCTGACATTCGTCGTCAGTCTCGGTATCAACCAGGTCATCCTGCTTTTTGTCAGCCGCCTTCGCCCGTATGATGCCGGGGTCACCAAGCTACTTGTAGATCGCAGCAATGACCCGTCCTTTCCCTCTGATCACGCGACGGCCGCGTTCGCAATCGCCGCCGCATTTACGCTTCAACGCGTGCCGGGGCGGAGCCTCTTCTTCCTACTCGGCGCGATCCTCGTATCCGTCTCGCGAGTCTATGTCGGCACGCATTATGTCAGTGACGTCATGGGCGGGATGCTTACCGCCTTTTTCGCGGCGATCCTGGTCAAGACGCTCTATCGACCTGAAACCCGGCTGGATCGCTTCGTAACCGGCATCCTATAGGGTCAGTTTGAAGAGACCCATGAGAATTGTCGAGGCCATATCTGCGAGCGCCGCGTTCAAGGTTTTTTCGGCGATCGACTCAATACAACCTAATAAAAAGCGTTCTCAAGGGTATGTGAGGAACCACATCAGACTTTCGCCAGCGCCTGCTCCAGATCGGCGATGATATCCTTGACGTCCTCGATACCGATGGACAGACGCACCACATCCGGACCGGCGCCGGCCGCGACCTTCTGCTCGTCGGTCAACTGCTTGTGGGTCGTCGAGGCAGGATGGATGACGAGCGAACGCGTATCGCCGATATTGGCGAGATGCGAGAAGAGCTCCAGGCCTTCGACCAACCCCTTGCCGGCTTCATAGCCACCCTTCAGTCCGAAGGTGAAGACAGAACCGGCGCCCTTCGGCGAGTAACGCTGCTGTAGGGCGTGGTTCGGATCGTCCTCCAGGCCAGAATAGTTGACCCATGCCACTTTCTCCTGCGCCTTCAACCAGCGTGCAACGGCAGCCGCATTGTCGGAGTGGCGCTGCATGCGCAGCGGCAGCGTTTCGATGCCCGTCAGGATAAGAAAGGCATTGAACGGCGAGATGGCCGGGCCGAGATCGCGCAGGCCCAGCACGCGGCAGGCGATGGCGAAAGCGAAATTGCCGAAGGTCGCATGCAGCACGATGCCGTTATATTCCGGCCGCGGTGAAGACAGCATGGGATAATTGCCGGAGGCGGACCAGTCGAAAGTGCCGCCGTCGACGATGATGCCACCCATGGAATTGCCGTGGCCGCCGAGGAACTTCGTCAGCGAGTGCACGACGATATCGGCGCCATGCTCCAGCGGCCGGATGAGATAGGGGCTGGCCAGGGTATTGTCGACGATCAGTGGCAGACCATGCTTGTGTGCGACGGCCGCGATCGCAGCGATATCGACGAAGGTGCCGCCGGGATTGGCAAGGCTTTCGATAAAGACGGCGCGGGTGCGACTGTCGATCTGCGCTTCGAAGTTAGCAGGATCGGCGGAATCGGCCCAACGGACCCGCCAGTCGAAATTCTTGAAAGATTGCCCGAACTGATTGACCGAGCCACCATAGAGCCGCTTGGCCGCGACGAAATTGTCACCCGGCTGCATGATGGCATGGAAGATGAGGAGCTGCGCTGCATGACCGGAGGCGACGGCGAGAGCCGCAGTTCCGCCTTCAAGGGCCGCCACCCGCTCTTCCAGCACGGCCTGCGTCGGGTTCATGATACGGGTATAGATATTGCCGAACTGCTGCAATCCGAACAGAGCGGCTGCATGATCCGCATCCTGAAAGACGAAGGATGTCGTCTGGTAGATCGGCGTCGCGCGTGCACCTGTCGCCGGGTCCGGCTGCGCGCCGGCGTGAATCGCAAGCGTGTCGAAACCTGGGTTGCTGGTTGGCATAATTTTCCTCCCGCCGGATCTTGTTCGTAACGGGAAAAGCATAACGCCTGGCACATGAAAGTTAACCGCGAACTTTGCCGTGCTTCTCGGCTCGCAGAAAAAACTTGCCATCTTTCAGTGAGATCGCGCGATAAACGGCCGAATGCAGCCGTCATGCGCGATCTCGGTCAAGCGACCAGGCGCGGATACTCAATAGCCGGGCAGCGGTCCATGACGACCCTTACCCCTGCGGCTTCGGCTCTTGCCGCGGCGGCGTCGTCACGCACGCCAAGCTGACCCCAAATGACTGGGGGCCGCGGCTCGATCATGATCGTCTCCTCTACGACCGATCGGAGATATTCGGGCGCCCGAAAAACATCGACCATGTCCACAGGCTCGGGAATGTCGGCCAGGCGTGCGTAGACCCATTGCCCCAGAATTTCCTTGCCGGCCTGTCCGGGATTGATGGGGATGACGCGATATCCCCTATTCAGGAGATAGGCCATCACACCGTTGCTCGGGCGCGCAGGATTGGGCGAAGCGCCGACGAGCGCGATGGTCCTTACGGACAAGAGGATATCGGCTATATAGGAATCGTCATAACTATCGTGGTTCATCACGAAGCCTCCCACCTCGATCACACTTGCGTTTTGTCGCAAATATGGAAACCGCAATGGCGGTCTCCGCGTCTATATATTGTATTATAACAACTTCAGGGAGGATTACTCAGATGAAAAAATTCATCCTGCTGGGCCTGCTCGTCACTTCGGCCGCGACGCCGGCATTAGCGATTTCGCGATATAATTCCATGTCCATGACCTGCGCCGAGGCCAGGGCTGTCATCAATCGCGAGCGCGCGGTCATCATGCGTTATCCGGCCAGAAGGACACCCAACATGACGCTCTATGATCGCTATGTCGCAGATAGCGGCGCATGCGATATGGGCTTTTACGCCTATCAGGACTATCTTCCCACGAAGGATCGCGCTTCCTGTCCGGTTTACATATGCCGGCCGGCAACCGACCTCGATGACGATGATTTGATTTTCCGACGCTGATCGCAATATATTATGGCTGCATATGGCGGACGGCTCACGGGTTCGGTACGACCATTGATTGTCCCAAGCACGGTGCATCTTCGGCACGATGGCTTGGCGGGTGCATTTATGCGCTTGCGTGTAAGCCGCTCTCCAAAGCGCTTTCATAAATTTTCCCGATGCTGCAGGGTTGCGTTCTCAGGAAATGCAATCTTTGTTCGCTTTTTATTCGCATATAAATTAGAAACTTTGCATGGACAGTCAATTCGAACGAGAACCGAATGCGAACGCGAAACATTTGCTATTTCATTATTTTCCCACAGAATAATTTTCGAGTTCGCGCAATGATATATCCCGTCAATTTTTCGTTCGACGATTCTATACTTAGCCCTTAGTATGATTTTTGTCAGCGGCGTCGCGCGTTAGCTGCAATATTTTTCATCTCTTGTAGAATTATCCACTCTATTCATGGGGAGAAGAGAGATTGCGCACGGTGTTTTCGCGGCGATTTTCGCACGCCCGGCGACACACGGCGCTGCAGGCGACGCGGATTTCTGTCGTTTTTAAGTAAGAAGTGTCTAATGCTACTCCCGCGTTCACAGGACATGCGATATTTGTTCGCGCTTCATACTCCAATAAATTAGTCATTTATAATTCTAGAAAGGGCGATCTGGAACATAACGAAAACCCCATTCTCGGCGCCCCTCATGACCGGAGCGAAGGGCAAGCCGTCAAAATGACAGATATTTCGTTGCTTTTCGATGTATTGCGGATCATATGGGACCGCACTCCCACAAAATACCAGGCATTGCCGTTACGCCCGCCAATTTCCGAGGTTTTCCGTGTCTCTCGACGTTATCGCGCTCGTCCTTTTCGGCGCCCTGCTGCATGCGACGTGGAATGCGATCATCAAGGCCGGAACCGACAAGTCGCTCGATGCGGCGCTGGTTTCGGCTGGCGGCGCGGTCGCGGCGTTGCCTCTTCTACCGTTCCTTCCACTGCCGGCCTCTGCGGCATGGCCGTTCATCGGCGCCTCGGCCATCCTTCAATTCGCCTATTTCCAGCTGGTGGCGGCCGCTTATCGCGCCGGCGATATCGGGCTCGTCTATCCGCTGATGCGTGGTGTAGCCCCCCTCATCATCGTCTCGACAAGCAGCTTCATCCTGAAGGAAACGCTTTCGGGCGGCGCATTGATCGGCACTATGACCATCTGCGCCGGCATATTGACGCTTGCCTTCGAAGCCCGAAAGGGCAGCAGCCGGGCGATCCTCCTGGCCCTTGCCAATGCCGTTGTCATCGCGACCTATACCTATGTCGATGGCATCGGTGCGCGGATATCAGGCAATTCGGTTTCCTATACTTTATGGATGGCGCTCCTGCCTCCCATTCTCCTTTTCACCTGGGCGATATCGCAACGTGGCATCAATGCCGTCGCCGCCCACGTCCGCTATAACTGGTGGCGGGGGCTTATTGGCGGTGGTGGCTCGATCGTTTCCTACGGGCTGGCATTGTGGGCGATGACCAAGGCGCCGGTCGCCATGGTCGCCGCCTTGCGCGAGACTTCGATCCTCTTCGCTTTGGTGATATCCGTCGTTGTTTTGAAGGAACGGTCCAGCATCTGGCGCTATATTGCCGGTGCCATTATTGCTGGCGGAGTGCTGGTTTTGCGGTTGGGTTGACGATAAATTATGTGGTTTTATTTTACCACACGCATAACATGTTGATTTTGATTTATAATTTTTACAGCCTACTAGTTAGGCGATATTGACCCTGGCTCTTAATCGATCTATAAGCCGCCGCAGATTGCAGCCTTTCCGGGCTGCTTTCTTTTTGGCACGCATCCATGCATGCCAAACTAAGCAACAAGAAACGCCCAGACGCCTTCGGGCCAAGGGTCCTAAAAGAGAGTATGCAACATGGCAACCTTCTCCCAGAAGCCTGCAGAGGTGGAGAAGAAGTGGGTTCTCATCGACGCCGAAGGGCTTGTCGTTGGCCGTCTCGCTTCTATCATCGCAATGCGTCTGCGCGGCAAGCATAAGGCTACCTTCACGCCGCACGTCGACGACGGCGACAACGTCATCGTTATCAATGCCGACAAGGTCGTCTTCACCGGCAAGAAGTACGAAGACAAAGTTTATTACTGGCACACCGGTTATGCCGGCGGTATCAAGGAGCGTACGGCTCGCCAGATCATCGAAGGCCGCTTCCCGGAGCGCGTCGTTGAGAAGGCTGTCGAGCGCATGGTTCCCCGCGGCCCGCTCGGCCGTCGCCAGATGAAGAACCTGCGCGTCTACGCCGGCTCCAACCATCCCCACGAAGCTCAGCAGCCGGTCGTCCTCGACGTCGCCAAGCTGAACAAGAAGAACGTAAGGAGCGCCTGATAATGGCTGACCTTTCCTCCCTGAAAGACCTCGGCACGACGTCGGAAGCAGCTGCTGCTCCGGTTCACGTCCGCAAGGTTGACTCGCTCGGCCGCTCCTACGCGACCGGCAAGCGCAAGGACGCCGTAGCCCGCGTATGGGTCAAGGCCGGCTCCGGCAAGATCATCGTCAACGGCAAGGACTACACGGCTTACTTCGCCCGTCCGGTTCTGCAGATGATCCTGCGTCAGCCGATCGTCGCTGCTGCCCGTGACGGCCAGTTCGACATCATCGCAACCGTTGCCGGCGGCGGCCTCTCCGGCCAGGCCGGTGCCGTTCGTCACGGCCTGTCCAAGGCGATCACCTACTTCGAGCCGGGCCTGCGCTCCGTGCTGAAGAAGGGTGGCTTCCTGACCCGCGACAGCCGCGTTGTCGAACGTAAGAAGTACGGCCGTGCAAAGGCACGTCGTTCCTTCCAGTTCTCCAAGCGTTAATCGCTTATCCGAGATCGGATTTTTGGAAAGGCTGGGTTTTCCCCGGCCTTTTTCTTTTGCAGCATGAGAAAAGGCGCAGATCCGCCGAGGCAAGCGGCGCGTTTTGTGGCAAAGTTCCGATACAAGCATCGGGAGAGTTCAATGCGTGGATTCATCTTTTCGCTTCTGCTTTTGATGGCCAGCGCCGCACCTGTTCTGTGCGACGATGCACAGCCAGCTCCGCCAGCCGATAAGGCCGCAGAAATGCAGAGCATGAAGGATTTTCTTCAGGCAAACCCGGACTGTCGCGAATTCAACGACAGCTGCTCCTATTGTGTCGTGACCGATGGGCGGGCCGATTGCTCAACGCCGCAGATCGCCTGCGTGAAAAAGACGTATCAATGCACCGCTCGATTGGGCAAATAAGCATCGAACACGACCTATCTGCGATTCACAGAACGGAATTCCGTTCCATCCCGTGAGGCACGTCATGAGCACCAACAAGGCATCCCGCTTTGCGGCCACTCCCGAGCCGCCCTATTATATCGTCTCCTTCGCTTCGATCCGGACAGCCGGCGACAATGGCTATGGCGCCATGGGCGAACGCATGGAGGAAATGGCATTGGCGCAAGACGGCTGCCTTGGTCTTGAGAGTGCGAGAGGCGCCGATGGCTTCGGTATCACCAACTCCTTCTGGCGAGACGAGGAAAGCATTCTTGCCTGGAAGAACGTCGTCGCCCATCTGGCGGCGCAGAAACTAGGCCGCGAGCGCTGGTATGAACAATATAAGGTTCGCATAGCGCGGGTAGAACGGGCTTATGATTTCCAGCTGCGCAAGGGAGACGCGCTTGCCGAGCACCTCGATTGATCACGCCTTCACTGCCGCCAGCCTGACCTCGGCTGCCAGCGACCCGACCTTTGCCGGTGCGCTCTCCTTCATGCGCCGCCGATTTACCAAGTCGCTCGAAGGCGCCGATGCCGTGGTCTGGGGCATCCCCTTCGATGCAGCCACCTCGAACCGGCCGGGAACGCGTTTCGGGCCGCAGGCGATCCGCCGTGCATCGGCCATCTTCGACAATGATCCGCAATATCCGTTCAATCGCGACCTCTTCGCCGAGATGGCCGTCATCGACTATGGCGATTGCCTGCTCGACTACGGCAACCATCAGGAGACACCCGCTGCAATCGAAAGACAGGCGGCGACGATCCTCGACAGTGGCGCCTTCCTGCTGACGCTCGGCGGCGACCATTTCGTTACATGGCCGCTGTTGAAGGCCCATGCCGCCAAGCACGGACCGCTGGCACTGGTGCAATTCGATGCCCATCAGGATACCTGGTTCGATGATGGCAGGCGCATCGACCACGGCTCCTTCGTTGCGCGCGCCGTACGCGACGGGCTGATCGACCCGGACCGCTCCATCCAGATTGGCATCCGCACGCATGCGCCCGACGATTTTGGTATCCAAATTCTGTATGGCCATCAGGTCGAGGACATGAACGCCGGCGAGATCGCTTCGACGATCATCTCGCATACCAAGGGCGCGCCAACTTATCTGACCTTCGATATAGATTGCCTCGATCCGGCGTTTGCTCCGGGCACGGGAACGCCGGTCGCAGGGGGCCCTTCCAGCGCCAAGATCCTGTCAGTGCTGCAGCGGCTGCACCAGCTGGACATCAGGGGCGCCGACGTCGTCGAAGTCTCCCCTGCCTACGACCACGCCGACATCACCGCCATTGCGGGGGCGACCGTGGCGATGTATATGCTCGGTCTCCACGCCGAACGACGTGCGAGCGGTCGTTGAGACATGATTTCGGGATAGGGAGGAAGGTTTTCGAAAGCCGCCCTACCGCTTCAGCAACGAGCGTTATGAAATTGAATCAACTGCATGGCAAACTGAGTCCGGAAATATCCGCAACCTATTGAAAGAGCAGGAATAAGATGGCACCGAAAATCTTCATCGATGGCGAACACGGAACCACGGGCTTGCAGATCCGCACGCGCATGGCCGACCGCCGCGATGTCGAACTGCTGTCCATTCCCGAAGCCGAACGCCGCAATGCCGCCATGCGCGAGGACATGCTGAACAGCGCCGATATCGCCATCCTCTGCCTGCCCGACGATGCGTCGAAGGAAGCGGTGAAGATGGTGGCGGGCAACAACAATGTCCGCGTCATCGACACCTCGACGGCCTTCCGCATCCATCCCGACTGGGCCTATGGCTTTGCCGAGATGGACAGCAACCAGGGTAACAAGATCAGGGCGGCGCGTTTCGTCGCCAATCCCGGCTGTTATCCGACAGGCGCGATCGGTGTCATCCGGCCGTTGCGCGCCGCCGGCATCCTTCCGACGGACTATCCCGTGACGGTCAACGCGGTCTCCGGCTATACCGGCGGCGGCAAGCAGATGATCGCCCAGATGGAAAATTCCGATCATCCGGATGCGATCACCGCGCCGCATTTCCTCTACGGCCTGCCGCTGACCCACAAGCATGTGCCCGAGATGACGACGCACGGCCTGCTGGAGCGCGCGCCGATCTTCTCGCCCTCCGTCGGCCGCTTCCCCCAGGGCATGATCGTGCAGGTGCCGCTCCATCTCGGCGATCTCGCGGAAGGCGCGACGCTGGAGAGCATTCACGCCGCGCTCGTCGACCATTACACCGGCCAGGATATCGTTCAGGTCGTTTCGCTCGATGAGAGCCGCGCCCTGCCCCGTGTCAACGCCGTCGAGCTTGCCGGCAAGGACACGATGAAGCTCTTCGTCTTCGGCACGCCGGGCGGAGCGCAGGTCAACCTCGTTGCCCTGCTCGACAATCTCGGCAAGGGCGCATCGGGTGCAGCCGTACAGAACATGGACTTGATGCTGAGCGCGTAACTCAGTCCAACGCGGATTGAAATTCGATAGGCCCGGCCCGTTTATTCAGGCCGGGCCTTTTCACGTCAAAAGCAGTTTTGCGCAATTTAGGCTCCGCTGCCGTACTCGGCCTTATTTTTGCCGTTGCCCTAAATTAGCGGAACCTACACGGAAAAGTGAACAACCGTTGGGCTTGCGACCAATTGTCGGCCGGATTTGCTCTTTAACGGCTTTGCTGGCCCGAATAGGTGGGACGTTAAAAACCATCCCTTTTTCAATGAATATCCAAGAATGAGCCATCGTAAAGGAATTGGTTACCATAATTCGGCATGCTTCCAGACAGCCGGCAAGTTGGCGACCGAACGCGACACTTGCGTTAGGGCGCGTGTGCGTTCTTGAGCCGGCTTGGTGTCTGTGTAGTTTGGATAACGAGTATCATGGCGTTCGTAACCGAAACGTTCGGTAACTTCAATTCGCGCTCCGGCTACGCCTCGCGATCAAAAAAATCCCTCAGCATCCGTCCCGGCACCCTGGCCACCGGCGTCGCGGTCGCGGCTTTCGCCTGGGTGGCTGCAACGCTGATGACGACGCAATCGATGGTGCTGTCGCTTCCCGGCGCGGCGGCGCCGACCGATAATTTCCTGGCACCCCGCGCATCGGCATTCATCGTTCCGCAAAGCCATCTGGCGCGCCCTGCCCGTTATGCGAGTCAAACCACTTCGCTGCATGGGCAAAGCCGCTTCGGCAGCGTCGCCGCTGCGGAGGTTCAAACGAAAGCTGGCGGGACGGATGCGGTTCATGCGCAACTGGCATATGCACTCGCACAGCAGACATCCGATATGAAGCAAGCTCAGATTGCGGCCGCAAGCATCAAGAGCGGCCGTCTCGAAGTAGCTGCGGCTTCGCCTGAGACGATCGACCATCTGCGCAAGGTTATCGCGATCAATTTCGCAACCGCAGTGCAATCGCTAAGCCAGGCAAAATATGCGGCTGCCCTGATGCCGGCTGCAGGCCCCCTGAAAGCCACGGAGCAGCCGCCCGCGGTCGCTTCCGCGGCCCCGGAGATCAGCCTGCCCGCCATTGCGGAAGCAAAGCCGGTGCCTGCGAAAGACGCCGACATTGCGGTGGCGGAAGCTGTGCTGAACGTCATTCCCGTGGCCCGTCCCGCCCGAGAAACGCCCGTGCAACGCGCCGGCGCCACAAGCGCCATCGCCAGGGCAACGGGCAGCGAAACAACCACGCAACCGCCATCGCGCATGATGGCCTATGCCGATCCGGATGACAGCTCGGTCCGCAAGAATAAGCCGTTCATCAACCCGTTTGCCGCCATCAGCCCCGGCCCAGGCACTGCGATCTACGATATCGAAGCGAAGACCGTTTACCTGCCGAGCGGCGAACGCCTCGAGGCCCATTCCGGTCTCGGCCACATGCGTGACAATCCCCGCTATGTCGACCGCAAGAATACCGGGCCGACGCCGCCTGAAACTTATAACCTGACATATAGGGAAAGCCTGTTCCATGGCGTGCAGGCCCTGCGCCTGACACCCGCAAGCGGCGCCCGCGTCTATGGCCGCGACGGCCTGCTGGCTCACACATACATGCTCAGAGGCGGCCGCGGCGAATCGAATGGCTGCGTTGTCTTCAAGGATTACAACCGCTTCCTGGCTGCCTTCCGACGCGGCGAAATCAAGCGGTTGAAAGTCGTCTCGCGGATGTCGTCGGCTGCAAGCGTCGCTTCCGCGCGTTAGAGGGATTTGAGGCGCAAAGCGCCTCAATCTCTCACGACGATCGAGGTCTGGCGCGGCAGTTCACCATAGAAGCCGCGCCAATTGGCAATCGCGAAGCCGAAGACGATCAGGGCGCCAGCCTGATGCGCCAGGGCCAAATGCAGCGGCACATGCAGCAGCAGCGTCGAAATGCCGAGGATCGCCTGGATCAGCACGAGCACGAAGAGAACGACGGACCGGCGCGCATGGGTCGTTTGCGCCGCCGCGCGTAGCGAGAGGATCATATTGATCGTGACCACTGCGAAGAGCGCATAGGCACCGAGACGGTGAACGAACTGGACCGTCTTCGGGTTCTCGAAGAAATTGATCCAGCCCGGCGACTGTATGAAAAGATCGCTGGGCACGACGGCACCATCCATCAGCGGCCAGGTATTGTAGCTGAGACCGGCGTCCAGCCCGGCTACGAGAGCACCGAGATAGATCTGGAACAAAGCCATGAAGACGATCAAACCGGCGAGTTTCGCCGAATGACGCGTTGGCGGCGGCTCGTTCGAATGCGGCGACAGAGCGCGCATGAACCACATGCAGGCGGCAAAGATCAGACAGGCGGTCACCAAATGTGTGGCAAGCCGATACTGGCTGACGTCGGTGCGTGCTTCCAATCCCGAGGAGACCATCCACCAGCCAATCGCACCCTGAAGGCCGCCGAGCAGGAAAATGCCGGCCAGCGGCAGCCAGAGCTTTCGCTCGACACGGCCAGTCAGAACGAAGAACAGCAACGGCAGGCCGAAGATGATGCCGATGGTGCGCGCCAGCAGGCGATGCGCCCACTCCCACCAGAAGATGCCCTTGAACTCCTCGACCGTCATATCCTTGTTCATAATCTGGAATTGCGGGATGCGCTTGTAGAGATCGAATTCGTCCTGCCATTCCTGTGCATTCAGCGGCGGGATGATGCCGTGGATCGGCTGCCATTGCGTGATCGACAGGCCGGAATTGGTGAGGCGCGTGGCACCTCCCACCAGCACGAGACCGAAGAGAACCAGAAGTACGCAAGCGAGCCAGATGCGTATGGCGCGGCGATTGCGGTCCTGACGGGCCACTTCCTTCAAAATAGCCTGTTCGGTCGTAAAATTAGTGGCAGCCATGGCTTCTCCCTTCGATCAGGCTGTTGATTTGCCCGATAGGGGCGTGCAAAACAAGTCCCGGGAGTTTGCGGCATGCCGTCGCGGCATGCTGTCATAATGAGGAGAAAAACCCGTGCCCCTTCGCCTGCGCAAATTCATTGGCATGATCCTGCTCGTGCTGCTGGTTGCAATCTATGCGATCGTTGCCATGATCGTTGCAGTGCGAACGCTTGCAGATCAACCCGGCTGGGTGCATTTCCTGTATTTCCTTTTCAGCGGCATCATCTGGGTGCTGCCGGCGATGGGCATCATCAAATGGATGGCCGGGCCACGCCCGCAATGACGCTCGTCCCGGCACGATTTACGTTAGGCTAACCCTGATCCGCGCCCCATCCCGCATGACTGTCCCATCTTAAGCCAAAAATAAGCCGTTGCCCGCCAAACTGCGTCCGAATACCGCCGGAGCGGAGAAGACCGGATGCAGATCCAGACGCGAGATATCGCCCACATGGCCGCCCAAGCAGCGGACGAGCGGATTGCGTCCATCGACATGAAGCCCGCGGCCGCCGATCAACTGCGGATCGACATCTTCGACAGTATGGCACCGCTCGAAGCCGAATGGCGCGCACTGGAACGGGATGATCTCAACTCGCTGCACCAGAGCTATGACTGGTGCGCAGCTTGGGTGGAGAACCTCGAACGCCCTCTCGCCATCGTCAGGGGCTCCATCGAAGATCACGTCGCCTTCATCCTGCCACTTGAGATCATCCGCAGTCACCGGATAAGACGGGCCGAGTTCATCGGAGGCCACCATAACAATATCAACACGGGCCTGTTTTCAGCCCGGTTCCTGGCGAATGGAGAATTGACGGCCGCTCAGGCGAGCGCCATCTCGGCGGCTTTGCGCGGCAGGGTGGACGTCGTCATCCTGCGCAACGTCCCGCTCGAATGGCGCGGTCGCAAAAGCCCGCTCGCGCCGCTGACGTCGATCGAAAACCAGAACCATGCCTTTCAGATGCCCTTCCTCGGCAGTTTCGAAGCAAGTCTGAAGCAGGTGAATGCCAAGCGCCGCCGCAAGAAGTTCAAGCATCAAAGCAGGCTTCTCGATGCCAAGGGTGGCTACGAATATGTGATCGCCGGTCCTGATCGGCAGGACGCATTGCTCGATCGATTCTTCCAGCAGAAGGCAGTCCGCTTCAAGGATGCCGGCTTGCCCGATGCGTTCAAGGATGACCGGATCAAGGCCGCGCTGCACGCCATGTTGCACCGACGCCAAGACGATGGCATCGGCGCGACACTGCAGATACATGCGCTGCGCCTGAAAGGCGAGCATGAAGGCCATATTCCGGCAATCGCTGCCCTGTCCCGCAAGGGAGATCATGTCATCTGCCAGTTTGCCTCGATCGACGAGGCTCTGGTTGCAGAGGCGAGCCCCGGCGAATTGCTGTTCTGGCTGATGATCGAGCGGCTGCATCGCGAAGGCGTCGCGCTCTTCGATTTCGGTATCGGCGACCAGATCTACAAGCGTTCCTGGTGTTCGATGGAAACGGTGCAGTATGATCTCTTCCTGCCGGTCTCAGGCATGGGGCGTCTCGCGGCAATGGCGAACCGGGTCATCACGCGTATGAAGGTCGCGATCAAATCCAATCGCAAGCTCTATTCCTTCATCCAGCAGTTGCGGGCGCGACACGGAACCGGCGCCCCATCGGATGACGGAGGCGGTGACGCGGATTGATCAGGCGGCATCCCGGCGCGTATCCGGATCATGCTCCTCGCGCCAGCCGGACATCAGAATGATATGTTCGTAGCCGGCCTTCTGGAATTCCGTCATGGCAGCAATGAACTGGTTTTCATCGGGTTCGGGCATGGAGAGGATGATTTCCGTCTCCTTGCTGCGCGTCAGCCGTGCGACGCCGGAGACTTCGGCCGCGCCGCACTCCACCAGAACGATGTCATAGGCCGAACCCAGTGCGTCGAGGATCAGCGACAGACGGTCGGCGCCGCGCATGGCGCGGGCAAGGTCGCTCATGCCTTGCGGCACGAGATGGGCGTCCGACAGGCGATCCTGATGGATCGTATCGCCAAACGCCGCTTCGCCGCACAGCAGGTCGGTTACGCCGGGAAGTTCGTCATGCTCGGCCATGAGCCTGGAGGGACATCCGGTGCCGGTCATATCGACCAGCACGATACGGCTCCCTGCATCGGCAATGATCCGCGCCAGCATGACGGTGGCGGTCGAGCCGTTGTCGCCGGTCGGAGATATGGCGATCGCCAGCCGCGAGCCGCTATCGATCAGATAATCGGCGACGGATTGGATGGAGAAATCCTCCTCTTCCTCCGCGGCAGTCTGAACAACCTGCTTCGGCCCGTGATCCGGAGTGATTGCGGTGTCCAAGGCGATTGCCTGCTCTGGAGCAGTTACGGTATCCGCAGCCCGAACCGGGATTTCCTCGACGGGAACGGAGAGCATGCTTGCGGGCGTCTCGACGCTGTTCGCTCGCGCAACTGGCCGAACCGGAGCCGGTTCGGTGACGGGGTGAGTGCGCTGCGCCGTCTCCAGCGCGGCGGCATCTTCCTTGCGAACAAGCCCGACCGGACGCAAAGCGCGACCGCTGAACAGCTCCGCGAGCATGATAACGATGGCGGTGAGAATGAAAGTGGCAAGGGTAGCGACGACGACGATCGGACCGACCTTCGGGAAAGAGGGATCGACCGGCTCGACCGCTGTGGAAACGATGCGCGCATCGGCAGGGCTGGAATTCTTGTCGACGCGAGAGGCCGCCTCGCGATAACGGGCGAGATAGGTCTCGAGCAATTGCCGCTCGGCCGTAGCTTCACGCTCCAGGGCGTTGAGGCCGACTTCGTCCTCCCCTGCCCGGGCGCTGTCGGCCTTCAGCGTGTTCGATTGGGCGAGGAGTTGTTGCTCGCGCAGCTGCGCTACCTTTGCCTCGTTCTCGATGCTTGCCAGAATCCTCTGGGTCTCGCGATCGATCTGCTGACGGATATCGACGAGCTGCGCCCGCAGGCTCTTCAGCCGCGGATGCCCATCCATCAGTGTCGTGGAGAGATCCGAGATCTGCGACTCGAGATTCGACTGGGTCGCCTTCAGCCGCTGAATGGTCTGCGAGCCTGCGACGTCGGCAAGAGTATCGGTGGAGCGGCCGCTGGACAATGCGCTGCGCACCGCTTGCGCCCGCGCCTCGGCATTGGCCTTGTCGCCACGCACCTGTGCCAGCTGCGTCGAAATATCCGCGAGCTGCTGCGTGGCGAAATTGTTGTTCTGACTGGTCTGGAGAAGACCGTTGGCGGAACGATAATCCGCAACCTTCTTTTCCGCCTCGCTGACCTTATCGCGCAGCTTGGCGATCTCCGGCTCCAGCCAGCGCGTCGCCTCGCTGTTGGAATCGAGCTTGGCGCCGCTTTGCATGGATAAATAGACTTGCGCCATGGCATTCGGCACGCTGGCGGCGAGATCCGGATTGCGGGACGTGAAGCTGATGCCGATGACGCGCGAGCTGTTGATCTGATAGACCTGCAGGCGGCTGTTGAAGGCGTCCAGCATCCGCTCTTCCGGGGCCTTATCGGCCGCCGCCTGCTTCAGATGCAGCTTGATCAGAATATCAGAGAGCGCGGAGCCGTTGTTGCCAGCAGCGAATTCAGGGCGATCGTAAAGCTTGAGATTGGTGATGACCTGCTTGACCAGATCCGCCGACTGCAGGATCTGCACCTGACTGGCAATATTCAACTCGTCCAGCAGAGGGCCGGCACCGGCATCGTTGCCCGATGTCGTCGCCGCAAAGGCGGGCGCACGCTGCTCGATGAGGATGCGGGCCTCGCTGCGATATTCCGGCGACATGACCTTGGCAATCGCGAGTGCCGCGCAGGCGCCGGCCAGCGTGATGGCAATGACGCGCACCCGCCGCTGCCATACAGCGCGAAAGAGCTGAGCGAGATCGATGTCCACATCCTGCTGGGTGCTGTTGACACCGGACATATACAAAACTCCGTAATAGAAAGCCGGAATTAATTGTAAACGACTATAGTAACCCAAGCGTTAATAGTATTTCGCCAGCATTATTTTTGGCATCGCTAATTTTTTCCTGGATTTTCATTTGCTCTTTACCGACCGTTAACCCTAACGGATCGATAACGACAGCAGTGTCCTTCCCTTTCCAATGAGCGCGAAATGCCCTTCGCAAAGCCAAAGATTGTCCTTGCACTCGGCATGGCTGCCGTGAGCGCCGCGCTCACCGGCTGCAATACCTATCAACCGGCACCCAAGGCCTTCAACGAGGCCACGATCCAGCCCTATACGCTTGATAGCGGCGACCGGCTGCGCGTGACCGTGTTCGACCAAGCCGGGCTGACCAACACCTATACGGTCGATCAGGCCGGCTATATCGCCTTCCCGCTGATCGGCCAGGTCGCTGCCCGCGGCAGGACCCTGCAGCAGCTCTCCGGCCAGATCGCGCAGAAGCTTCGCCAAGGATATATTCGCGATCCAGACGTCACCATCGACATCGACCGCTATCGCTCGGTCTATATTATGGGCGAAGTCGGGCAGCCGGGCCAATATTCCTATGTGCCGGGCATGACCATCCAGAATGCCATCGCGGTCGCAGGCGGGTTCACCAGCCGGGCCAACCAATCCAACGCGGATGTCACCCGCAAGATCAACGGTCATGTCATGACTGGACGGGTCGGCATCTCCGATCCGGTGCTGGCAGGCGACACCATCTACGTCAGAGAGCGGTTATTCTAACCGCGACCGCTCATGGCCCGACCGCTTCGTATTCTTCATTGCTTCAGATCGCCCGTCGGCGGCGTCTTCCGCCATGTCCGGGATTTGGCGGAGGAACAGAGCAAAGCGGGCCATGAAGTCGGCATCCTTTGCGACAGCCTGACGGGCGGCGAGCATGAGGATCGTCTGTTCGACGATATCGCGCCGTTCCTGGCTCTTGGCGTCGTTCGCCTGCCGATCCGACGGCAAATTACCTTCTCGGATGCTGCGACACTTTGGAGCAGCTACAAGGAAATCAAGAGCTTGCGGCCGGATGTACTGCACGGGCATGGCGCCAAGGGCGGCCTGCTTGCGCGCGTTCTCGGCTCGATACTGCGGGTCAACAGGTGTCGCGTAGCCCGCCTCTATACTGCGCATGGCGGAAGCCTGCATTTCTCGCGCAGCTCGTTCCAGGGCATGCTGGTGCACAGCCTGGAACGGGTGCTCGAGTTTCTCACCGATGGCCTGATCTTCATCTGCGATTTCGAACGCCGCACCTATGAAAGAAAGATCGGCAAGCCGCGCACCCGTTCGGTGATGATCTATAATGGCATCAGCGAAAGAGATTTTCGCACCATACCGACACGATCGGACTCCGTGCATTTCGTCTATATCGGCATGCTGCGGGACCTCAAAGGTCCCGATCTGTTCGTTGACGCCTTTGCGAAAACGGAGCGGCGTATCGGCAGGCCGCTTTCCGCACTGATGATCGGCGACGGGCCGGACAGAGACAAATACCACCGGATGATGGTCGAACGGGGCCTCGGTCACCGTATCGGTATGCTGCCGGCGATGCGCGTGCAGGAAGCCTTCACGGTATCACAGAACATCGTCGTCCCCTCGCGCGCCGAGGCGATGCCCTATATCGTTCTGGAAGCGCTCGCAGCTGGAAAGACCGTCATCGCCTCGCGCGTCGGCGGCGTTGCGGAAGCACTTGGCGAAAACAGCCCCGCACTCGCCAAACCGGAAGATGCCGATGATCTCTCGCGCATCATGGCCGAAGCGATCACCGAGCCGCTATGGGGCGCCCGCAACATGCCCGATATCGGGACGATACGATCGAATTTTTCGGCTTCCGCCATGGCACGGGATACTTTGCACCTGTATCAAAATATACTTGGCCTGAACAGCGACGGTTAGAATACAGCCAAGTGTTGTAAGTGTTTCTTAGCTGATATCTGATAGGGCTTGTCCGGTAACGACCGGATAAGCTGCCATGAACACTACCCAAAAGTCCGAGCAATTCAACTTGGACAATCTTCGCAAGCAGGTTTCGGAAATCCGCACCCGCGGTGTGAGCGAGACTCATGGCGATCGCCCGGATGGCATGAATGCCTATGCGCGGCAGATCGCCGAACAGCTTCGCGAAACCAACCAGTCTCCGGCAATCATCGTCGGACAATACAGGCTGTTCGAATTTCTGTCGCTGCTCGCATTCGGGCTTGCGATCCTCCTCTTTGGGACCTCGGATAGTCACCCCTTCCTGTCGAAGACCGTGGTGACGACCGCCCTCTGCGGTCTTGCTATCGTCTTCCTGCAGATTGCGGATGCCTATCAGATACCGGTCTTGCGCTCGCCACATCATTTCCTGCACCGGATTCTCGGGTCCTGGGGGGCCGCCTTTGCGGTCATGGTCATTGCCCTTCTGCCCTTCGACATCAACAATATCTACTCCCTTTCGCTCCTCAGCCTTTGGCTCGCGGCAGGCGCAGGGTTCCTTCTCGTGGCTCGCCTCCTGTTTGCCTACGGTATCCGCCACTGGGCTCGCAACGGCGTCATGGAGCGGCGCGCCGTCATCGTCGGCGGCGGCGAACCGGCAAAGGAGCTCATCCGCGCGCTCGAGCATCAGCCCGACAACGATATCCGTATCTGCGGCATCTTCGACGATCGCGGCGAAAAGCGCTCGCCAGTCATGGTCGCCGGTTACCCGAAGCTGGGCACGGTATCGGAACTGGTCGAATTCGCCCGGCTCGTGCGCATAGACATGCTGATCATCGCGTTGCCGATCAGCGCCGAGGATCGCATTCTGCAATTGCTGAAAATGCTTTGGGTGCTGCCTGTCGACATTCGCTTGGCGGCCCATGCCAACAAGCTGCGGTTCCGCCCCCGCGCCTACTCACATGTCGGCGCCGTGCCGATGCTCGACATCTTCAACAAGCCGATCCGCGACTGGGATGGCGTTGCAAAACGCATCTTCGACATCTTCTTCAGCCTGGTCGCACTTGCTTTGCTATGGCCGATCATGCTCGGCGCGGCAATTGCCGTGAAGACAACCTCGAGAGGGCCGATCTTCTTCATGCAGAAGCGCCACGGCTTCAACAACGAGATCATCAACGTCTTCAAGTTCCGCTCGATGTACACCCATATGAGCGATCCGTCGGCGCGCAATGCCGTGACCAAGAACGACCCGCGCGTCACCCCCGTCGGCCGCTTCATCCGCAAAACGTCGATCGACGAGTTGCCGCAGCTTTTCAACGTACTGCTCGGCAGCCTCTCGCTTGTCGGGCCGCGCCCTCACGCCGTTCTGGCCGCCAGCCATAACCGCACCTATGCCGACGTCGTTGAAGGCTATTTCGCGCGCCATCGCGTGAAACCGGGCGTGACCGGCTGGGCCCAGATCAACGGCTGGCGGGGCGAGATCGACACCGATGACAAGATCAAGTTCCGCACGGCCTATGATCTTTACTACATCGAGAACTGGTCGCTGCTCTTCGACCTGAAGATCCTGTTCCTGACGCCGTTTCGTCTGCTCAATACGGAAAATGCCTATTGAGCGCGATCGATCTGCCATCGCCCCGCGTCACGCAGCCGCAGCTTGCCGCCATGCGGCTGGTCGGTACGGCCAGCGTCGCCATCGGTGTGTTCCTGTCGGGCTTCGTCATCGCCGAGCCGGCGCCCTATGAGCTGTGGCTCGCTTTTCTGATCGGTACCTGGTTCATTCTCGGGCTGAAAATCTCGCGTAGCGTCGCGCCACTGCTGGCCCTGTTCCTGCTGTTCAATATTGGTGGCATGCTCTCGATCACGCAGATGCACGATCTTGCTGCCGGCAACCACCTCGACGGCCCGATCTATATCGCCGTTTCCACCTTCCTGGCGCTGAGCTCCGTTTTCTACGCCGCCATTACCGAAGACAACGAAAAGCTGCTGAAGCTGATCTTCAGTACCTGGGTCGTGGCAGCGCTGATCACCGCAAGCCTCGGCATCCTCGGCTACTTCCATGCCGTGCCGGGCTTCGACATCTTCACCCGCTACGACCGCGCCATGGGGGCGTTCCAGGACCCGAACGTCTTCGGCCCCTATCTCGTGGCGCCGAGCCTCTACCTCATGCACGGCCTGCTGATCGGCGACCTGAAGAAGGTGCCGATCAAGGGCATCTGCCTGTTCGTGCTCGCCTTCGGCATTTTCCTGTCCTTCTCCCGCGCAGCCTGGGCTCTCTTCGCCTTCGCCTCAGCGATGCTGATCTTCTGCATGCTGTTGAAGCACCGTAGCAATACCTTCCGGCTGCGCATTCTGGTGATGTCGCTGGCGGCCATCATCCTCATGGTCGTGCTGCTCGTCGTCGCGCTGCAATTTCCGCAGGTCAGCGACCTGTTTTCGACGCGCCTGCAGCTGGTTCAGAGCTACGACGGCGGCCATCTCGGCCGCTTCGAACGCCACAGCATCGGCTTCCAAATGTCAATGGAACGGCCTTTCGGCATCGGGCCGCTGGTCTTCGGCCAGATCTTCCGCGAAGACGAACATAATACCTGGCTAAAGACGCTAACCACCTACGGCTGGATCGGCTTCGTAACGTGGATCAGCATGATCTGCTGGACCATCTATATCGGCTTCCGCAACCTCCTGAGAGAGCGTCCCTGGCAGCCCTACCTGATGATCGCCTGGATCGTCATTCTCGGCCATGTCGGCATCGGCAACGTCATCGATACCGATCACTGGCGCCATTTCTACATGCTGATCGGAATCGTCTGGGGCTGCGGCGCCCTGGAGCAGAAGTTTCAGCGTGACTTGAACAAAAGGGAAGCTACATCGTGAACATTCGCACCAACGTCAAACGGCTGTCGTTGCTGCAGGTTCTCGAACCGAGCGGCGGTGGCTCCGGGCGACATTTTCTCGACCTGTGCCGGGCCATGCAGCATCGCGGCCATTCCGTGACCGCTATCTATTCCCCAGTGCGCGCCGAGCCCGCTTTCGTCGCAGAGCTGGAAAATATCGGCCTGGACAATGTCATTCCGCTTGGCATGCGGCGCGCGCCTGGCCCGTGGGATCTGACGGCATGGTGGCAACTGCGCAAGATCGCGGCCACTCATGGGCCGTTCGATCTGATCCATGGCCATAGCTCGAAAGCCGGCGCGCTTACCCGCCTGCGGCTACCTGGGCGCCGTGTCCCCGTTCTCTACACGCCGCATGCCTTCCGCACCATGGACCCGACGCTCGGTGCAAAAGGCCGCCTGATCTATGGCGGGATCGAGCGCCTTCTCGGGACATGGCTGACGGATCGCCTGGTCTGCGTTTCGCAGGATGAATATAATCACGCCCTGTCGCTCGGCATTCCGGAAAGACGCTTGCGTGTCGTCGTCAACGGCGTCAATGCGCCTCCGCTCAGCCAGCGAGCGGCCATCCGCAGACGCTACGGCATTCCTCAGGAAGCTTTGCTCTTCGGCTTCGTCGGCAGGATGACGCGGCAGAAGGCGCCCGAGCGCTTAGTCGCGGCTTTTGCGCGGATAGCAACCCAATTACCGCAAGCCCATCTGCTGATGATCGGGATCGGTGAGCTGGCCGACGTCACAAGAGAAATGATCAAGGCGGCCGGGCTTGAAGATCGCGCCCGCATCGATGGCAGCGTGCCGGGTGTGACGGCCATCGACGCCTTCGATGTCGTCGTCATGCCAAGCCGCTACGAGGCGATGTCCTATGTGATGCTGGAAGCCGCAGCTGCGGGCAAGCCGCTGCTGCTCGCCGATGTCGGGGGCGCACGCACGGTGCTGGAGCACGGCAAGAACGGCTACATCGTGCCGAACAGCGATAATCCGGAAGCGTTGGCGGCCGCGATGGCTCGTTTTGCCGATCCGACGTTGCTGGCGAATTTTACCGCCGAAGCCCGCCGCCGCAAGGATGGCTATACGCTGGCCGGCATGGCTGATGCGACCGAGAAGATTTATCTCGACCTACTCGGCCACCTCACCCCTGCCCCACTGGAGTTGATAGCAAATTCCACTTTGAACAATAAGCGTAAGGGCCGGGAGAAGAGCGCGGCGGCCCTTTAAACTCGCAGAGGATTTTCGTCGGAAATCGGTTCCGCTTTTCAAGCCGATGCGATAGACTTAACTTATGATTACTTCAGCACAATTGCGCGGCGCGCGCGCCATGCTCGGACTGACGGTGGAAACGCTTGCCAGCGAGAGCAAACTTCCGGTTTCGGCGATCGAAGCGCTGGAAACAGGGATCGGCTCAGCGGATATGAGGGCGCTTGCGACAGTTCGCTCCGTCCTCGAGAACCACGGCGTGCTTTTCCTCGCCGGCGGCAGTGACGGCACCGGCGGCCCCGGCATTCGCTTCAAGCATTGGTCCGAGAATGATGGCATTCGGCCTGAGAACCTGAATGCCACCAATGACGATTGATGGTTGATGCAGGGTAGCAATCTCCAGGAGCCGCTTCCTGCCTTTAAAGCCTTGCGCGATCTGCTTCAGGCCGCCAGCTTCCAGCCTTTGACAAGTTCTTCGGGCGCAGAGAGGGCTGCAGGCAGGATGTAGCGTTCGGTGTTGTTTGCCGGCTCCCAGCCTTCAATAATGGAGCCAACCGGCAGGCCATGCCCGAAATCGTTGAGCGTCACGAGCTCAAGGATCATATGGCCATAGTCGTCGCGCCATTCGCGCCGCTCGCCACCTTCGAAAAGGCGCAGCCGACCCTTTGTGCGCGGACGATCGCGTGCGGTCAACCATTGCGCGACGGATGCCTCGGCATTGGCGAAGGACACCACATCATCGGCATCGCCATGCCAGATGGAGACAGCCGGATAGCGAGCAGCTTCGGGGGAAACTTCGCGAACGAGCTCGCCCCATTTTTCCGCCGGGCGGATTGAGCCGCGTTTCATGACATCAAGTGCCGACATGGCATCGCGGGCAGCGCTGAAAGGCAGGCCGCCGATGATGGCGCCTGCGGCAAAGAGTTCCGGATAGGTCGCGAGCAATGCCGCTGCCATAGCGCCACCGGCCGAGAGGCCCATGACGAAAATCCTGCTATCGTCGATTGCATGCAGGCGACGGCTGAAATCGATCATTTCTCTGATTGAGCCGAGTTCACCGCGATCACGCGTGACCATGCTCGGGCGAAACCAGTTGAAACAGAGATTCGGGTTGTTCGATGCCTTCTGTTCCGCATAAAGCACGGTAAATCCATGCTGGCGCGCGAGTGCCGTCCATCCGCTCGCGCGATCGAAATCCTCGGCATTCTGATGACAGCCGTGCAGGACAACGACGAGCGGCATCGGCCCCTTCACACCCGGCGGCACATATTCGAGCATGCGCAAATCGCCAGGATTGCGGCCGAACCACAAAACTTCCGTCAGCCGCTGCGGCAACGGGCGCGTGGGAACGCGACGGCGCGACGGCTGCGATTGCGGCTGCGTCATCGGAAATTTGAGCTGCGGCAGCTCGACGGAATCGACGAGCAAGCGGCGAAGCCGGCTCGGAACTTTAAAATTCATCATGGACCTTTCTATCCACGTCAGCCACGGCAGGTTTTTTCCTCCGCTGCGGGCTGGCGCGCACTGTTCCTTTCCAGAATCAGTGACATCGAGAAATCGAATCTCTTTGTGCAACGCAGCAAATATAGGGAGGCCGGTCCGCTTCGAACAGGCACAAAGCATCATTGCTGCTATGTGAAATCAGCTTAAATCGATTAGATTTTCGGCCACAAAAAAACGCAGTTGCGTCAGAAATAAGCCCGTGCGAGCGCGAGAAGCTTCGCGTCGTCCTTCACGCCCTGGCGATAAAGCTGAATAATCAATGCGCCGAGGCGCTCTGCCTCAAGGCTGCGGGGGTCCATGCCGCGATCCTTGCAGACCGTGTCCAGTACCTTCTCGAGGCGATCCAGATCGTCTGAAAACAGCGGCAGATCTCGTGGATGGATAGGTGTGTCCAGCATTTGCGCGTCTCATAGTCCGTGGGCAGAAGCACGCAGTACCTCGCCGGCACCCGTTTTATTCCCGACGACAGGATTAGACTATGCGCCTTGCGTGTGGGGTTGGCAAGGAAGCATTTCGGGCGATGCATTTCTGATTCGCAAACTTTACGGAGATTCGATCGAAGGTACAATTTTAAGTTAATGCATCACCCAGCCTTTATCCGCATATGCAATAAGCGGGAAAAAACGGAGGCATAATGATGACCAAATTTCTGATACGGACGGCTCTCAGCTTGGCGCTTGCAGCAACGGCGCTACCGGCCCTCGCACAGAATTTTTCGAATCTTCCGCTGCGCAACCCTCGTCAGCCGCCCGAAGGATATATTTCCGTGCAATCGGGAATATCGATCTCCTATCCCGTGGCGGACGGCGACAGCGAGGAGCAGCAGGAGAAGGCCTTGAAATCCTTCTATAAGATTGCCGCAAGCAGCTGCACCACCCTGCTCGACACCATCGCCGATGCCTGCGAGATCAGCGCTCTGTCGAGCAATACCTCGGTCAACAATCCAGACAATCGCGGCACGAGACTTTCCATTAACGGACAGGTGACGATGTCGGTGAAACTGAAGCCGCCGACAGCGGCCGCAAAATAGCTTTGCCCCATCGCAGTTCATGATCTCCGCGGAAGCCAACGGATCGGTAAGAAATGCCGGCGATAATCCCCCTCGCAATTGAGGGACGATACCATGGCGAAAGCGAAACGACGCACGCGGCGCAAGCCGCAGTCCAAGGCGGGCAATTCGATGTGGCTATGGGGCGTTGTCGGCCTGGCAACGGTAGCCGGCCTCTACGCCTATCAGCATCGCAAGGATATGCCGTCGATGCTCGCGCATGCCGGAGCAGCCGCCGGCATGCCGCATATGGCCCGGGAGACGCCCGTGCCGGCGGCAAAGCCGCAGATAAGGACGGCAGCAGTCACTTCGGAGCCGCGCGCGACATCCGCCCTGCCGGTGCCACCCGCCGCCATTCCCGTGGCGATGCCGGTGAATAAGATACCGGTCGAACGGCCGATACCTAGCTTGCGTGCACAATCGGATGGTCGTTTCGTGCTGTGCGGCGCCGGATCCGGAACGAACTGCGTCGTCGACGGCAATACCTTCTGGCAGGATGGCATCCGGATTCAGTTGGCCGATATCGATGTGCCGGACGCCGGTGCCGCGCGCTGCCCCAGCGAAAGACAGAGGGGGGTGGCCGCGAAACTGCGCCTGCAGGCCATTCTCAACGATGGAAACTTCGTGCTTTCCGGCAGCAGCCGCCGCGACGACCCGAATGGGGGCAAGCTGCGCATTGCCATGCGCGCGGGGCGCTCGCTTGGCGATCAGATGGTGTCGGAAGGTCTCGCGCGTCGGTGGACCGGCCAGGCTACATCCTGGTGTAGCTGATTTTCAGAATTCGATTGGGAGTTCAAGGAGATAAATGGTCGGGGCGACTGGACTCGAACCAGCGACCCCTTGACCCCCAGTCAAGTGCGCTACCGGGCTGCGCTACGCCCCGACCTGCCGAAACGGCTTGTTTCGTTTAGAGTTTAGCGTTTCCCGACGCAAGCGAAAAGTGTCGGCCTACTCAGAAAAAATTGCCGTTCAACGGCACAGCTGCCTCGGTCCGCGGCTCGGCTGATAGGTGTTATCGGAGGCGCGATAAGAGCGGTAGCGGCTTGCGCAGTCACGCGCATGAGCGCCGTAATAGCTCTGTGAACCTTGCCTGTTGAACAAAGTGCCGGTCACAAAAGATTTGAAGAGCACGCCGCTATCCAAATCGTCGTCATAATAGCTGTCCGAGCCATGCAGCCGATGGCCGCTGCCCCAACGATTATGGTGATGATGCCGATGGCCGTGGCCATGACCGTGATCGCGAACCTGGATGATGTCCGATCGTCCGGTTGCAGGCACTGTCAGGGTCGGCATGGTGAGGGCATTCGCCGGCATGATGGCACCCGCCGCCAGTATAAGACCAAAGCCTGCGGCAGTTATCGATCTCGCAATCGTAAACATATGCGACTCCTTCGAAATCCGGCGGCGCCATCAAGTAAATCCGCACAACAACCTTGCTGCCGAGCACGCCGTCATTATCTGTATATAGTGATTTGGAGCCACACTCATAGATGCCCTTCCGTCTTTATGTGCGACGGACTTCGCAAGACGGAAAGTGGGCGGAAAGTCAAAGCAATGAAGCCCCATGTAATGAGTCTCCTGTTGTGCCTATCGCTGCTCTCCGCGTGCAACACGACGGAATCGGTGCAGCCCATCCCGGGCAGCATCACCTATGGCGGCCAGCCGCATATGAAACTGACGAAATCGCCTCCCGGGTCGCAATTCCAGCATCACTTTACGAACCAGTGGGGCCAGGATGTTATCGAAACCTATATCGTCCAGCCGGACCGAAGCGTGAAGCTCGTCAACCGCCAGGAAATGAGCCCGCCAGATTAGAGTCTTCGCGCTTTTCCACGAATCGCGAAAACGCCCATCCCTTTGCCTTTTACGCAACTCCGGACGGAAAACCGCTGCAGTTTCCTGGACTTGCTCTTGAGGTTCGTTGGATCTGAAAACGAACACTCCGCCTGCATGAGCCGACGGAGTGTGATGTAATGCAGATAAAAGCCACACTTACCAGCAGCGATAGCAGCGGCGATAATAGGGCCGGCCATAATAGCCGCGGTGATGATGATTATCGCTGACAGCGGCGCCGACGAGAACGCCACCGATGATGCCGGCAGCAGCCAGAGCGGCAGCCTGGTTTTCAGCCTGTTGCGCCTGGGCGCGATTGGACTGGTAGGTCGCGCCGACGCAGCGATTGTAGCGCTGCGTGCCCGGACGGAACCCTTGCGACTGGCAGGTCATTTCCGCATTCATCGCAGATTCCTGCGGTGTCTGACAGCTCGATAGAATGGTTGATATAGCGACAAGGCTCGCCGCCATCGTGGCACGTATGCGCATATTCCCTCCGGCAATTTAGGATACAACCCCGGGAAAGCGAAATACAGCCAAAGGTAAGCTTTGGCAACCAACCTTATCAAGCACCGCGCGAAATCCGTCAAACCGTAGCAAAACTGCACGCGAGGATGGTATCGTGCTTAACGGCCGGATAGCAGCTTAGTGCAAAATGAAAAGACCCCGAAGTCGGTTTCCAACTTTCGGGGTCAGTTCAGATGACGGGGCCTTCATATCCGATTTGCACGCCCGCAGCCCGTCGAGACCGCGGGCGCGTTTTCGATCAGAAGTTCCGTTCGAAACGAAGGATGCCGGCGACCGTATCATCCTTGATGTAGTCATAATGCACATAGGTGAGTTCCGGCTCGACCAGGAAATCCTTGACCGGATAGATCTTGAGGTTTGTGGTCGCCTCGAACATCTTAGACTCTGTATAGGCAAGCTGCAGGTTCCACTTCAGCTTGTCGTTGACCGGGACGCCAACGCCGCCCCAAAGCGCCCAGTCACCCCAGCCACATTTGGCCGCGTTGGTGCCGCTTGAGGTCGTGCAAGCTGAAATATCCTGGTTGGTGCCGGCATATTTGTTCAGCTTGTCGCCGTCGGTATTCCAGCCACCCATCAGAAAGGCTTCCACGCCGCCGAACTTGGCGTCGAGACGAGCCTTGATGGCACCTTCCTCAACAATGGAATCATAGCCGCCGACGACCTTGATGCCCCAGTTGCCGGCCTTGTAGCCGAGCCCGGCAACGACGTCGGGAGCATAGTGGTTGGATTTGTCGTCCGTCCACCAGCCTGCACCGTAAGAAGCTTCACCGTCGGAGGTGGAATTGGAGTCTTCCAGCGAGATCACAGCCGAGAAGCCATTGTCCGGCTCGTATTTATAGGTCAGCTGATTAAGTTCATACGGCCCGTCATAGATCACGTCGTCGTTGATGACATCGCCCGCATAGCCCATGTAAAGATTGTACTGAGAATCGAGTTTGCCGACTGTGAAGCCGCCGAGGCTGATATTGGCAAACAGCAGTTTGGAGGAGGTCGCGCCTCCATCATTCCACTCCCAGCGGAAGATGGTGTTGGTCTTCAATGGACCGTATTCGGTGTCGGTCGCCGTATCGACATTGAGCTCCACACGCTCATGCCAGAGCGTGCCGACTTTACTGCGCGGATTATAGGCGTCATACCACTCGCCTTCCGTGCGAACCTTTCCGCCGACTTTCAGGCAGGTTTCAGTACCGGGAATGTAGAAATAGCCTGTGCCGTATCCATCGCAGATACGGACATATTCAAGCGGTTCGGGTTCCGCAGCGACAATAGCGTCGGCGGCATGGGCGGCGCTCGCCGCGACAATGGCAGCGGCGGAGCCAAGAAGAAGGCTCTTGATGTTCATGGTGTCTCCATTCGACTATCCGTCAGAGATGGAGTCTCCCGGCAGACAACAGCGTGCCCCTCCATAGCCTGACTGTTCCCCTCAAACAGGGCGAAGCAATAAGCTTCGCCGTCAAACTGAACCCGTGAGCTTGTCCCAGCAAGTTAATAAGGCTGCCGAACTAATTCCTGCAACGCAGAAGAGTAGCGGACGTGACAAAAATGTCACGCGCTTGTCGCAATGACAAAACGGACACGACACACGCGCGCTGGAGCGAATGCATACCACAGTTGTACACTTGCGAAACACAATGCTTTGGCCACAATCCCCAACACGTGCGGCCCCAACGCGTGCGGCCAGCCTTATCGCACCTGATCAAGGAGACGCTTGCATTCCAGAAGATCGTAAAGCGTCTCCTGAAGCAAAGCGCGATCCTCCTTGCCGACACTCGATTTGCCGATGGAGACATCAGGCACGCCGTCGTCACCGCTGACGAAATTGAAGAAACGGCGGCTGATCGGCGCCTTGGCGCGGCCGACAATTTGGTCTTCGTCAGAATTGGCAGAGGCCACGCGGGGCTCGACGGCGGCGGGCTCTTGAGCTGCCGCGAGCGCTTCCACACTGGCCAGATCGCCATGCCCGACGGCGACGACGAACTTGTTGCCGTTGGTCTTCAGGAGCTTCTGAACACCCTTGATCGTATAGCCGTGATCGTAGAGCAGATGGCGGATACCATTCAGCAGGTCGACATCCTCGGGGCGATAATAGCGCCGGCCGCCGCCCCGCTTCATCGGCTTTATCTGCGGAAACCGGGTCTCCCAGAACCGTAGGACATGCTGCGGCAGATCAAGGTCTTCCGCGACTTCGCTGATCGTGCGAAATGCATCCGGGCTCTTGTCCATCATCATACTCCCACACTGCGCATACGGCGCCGTTTGGCCGGATCACGCAAAAGCGGATGTCGGCATTCGTATCACTCCACGATACGACTCACCATATTTCAACGGTTTGGCGGTAGAAATTCAAGTCACATCTTCAGCCGCTGCACAGGCTGGCGACAAATCAGCACAAAAGATGCTCCGGAGCGACCGCACGGCAAAGCGTGCGGCCGAACGAAAACAGAAATCACAAGGATGGATCAGGAGGCGGGATTTACCGGCTTGGCCTTCGCCTTGCGGCTCGCATGTGCTTTCAGAATGCGGGTCTTGAGGACGTTCGACGCCTTGAAGGTCATGACACGCCGCGGAGAGATCGGCACTTCCTCGCCGGTCTTCGGATTGCGGCCAATGCGCTCATTCTTGTCACGTACCTGGAATGTCGCAAACGAGGAGAGCTTTACCGTTTCTCCACGCACGATGGCGTTGCAAATTTCATCGATCACAGTCTCGACGAGCTCCGCCGACTCCGTTCTGGAGAGACCAACTTTCCGGAATACCGACTCCGCCAGGTCTGCGCGCGTCACTGTCTTGCCCGTCATAGCTCCCCGCCCATATTGCTGCGTAATCTTCTTCAGGTTTTGCGAGACTATTGCCGTTGCGCCGAACGGTCAAGCTCTTGTTCGGAACGGCTTTTAGAGATGCGGCACTACCAGCGCAACAGGACCGCACCCCAGGTGAAGCCGCCGCCCATGGCCTCCAGCATCACGAGGTCGCCCTTCTTGATTCGCCCGTCACCGGCCGCAACGGCGAGCGCAAGCGGGATGGACGCAGCCGACGTGTTGCCGTGAAGGTCTACAGTGACCACAACCTTCTCGGGAGCGATTCCGAGCTTCTTGGCGGACCCATCGATGATGCGGCGGTTGGCCTGATGCGGCACGAGCCAGTCGAGATCGTCGGGCGTGGTGCCTGTCGCATCGAATGCGGTCTGGATGACGTCGGTAATCATGCCGACGGCGTGCTTGAACACTTCGCGCCCCGCCATATGCAGGACACCGACCGTTCCCGTCGTGGACGGGCCGCCATCGACATAAAGCTTTTCCTTGTGGGAGCCATCGGAGCGCAGACTTGCCGTCAGCACACCGCGATCGCTATTGGCACCGCTTCCCTCGCCAGCTTCAAGGATCAGCGCACCAGCGCCATCACCGAAAAGGACGCACGTCGTACGGTCGGTCCAATTGAGGATACGGGAAAATGTCTCGGCGCCGATGACGAGCACGCGCTTGGCAAGGCCGCCGCGAATATAGGCGTCAGCCGTGGTTACCGCATAGACGAAGCCGGTGCAGACGGCCTGGACATCGAAGGCGAAGCCATGATGCATGCCGAGCCGGTTCTGGATATTCACCGCCGTGGCAGGAAAGGTATTGTCGGGCGTCGATGTGGCAACGATGATGAGGTCGAGGTCATCCGGCGTCATCCCGGCATTGGCGAGAGCCGCACGCGCCGCCTGCTCGCCAAGCGAAGCCGTGGTTTCACCTTCCCCGGCGATATAGCGTTGGCGAATGCCGGAGCGCTGGACGATCCAGTCGTCGCTGGTATCGACGACCTGCTCCATCTCGGCATTGGTCATGACGCGTTTGGGGAGCGCCGCCCCAAAACCGCGAACAATTGAACGGATCATTCTGCTTGTACCCCGTCTCTCATGCCGCTTCCGGCCCGATGGGGGGCAGCCGTTTGGCATGATATCTCTTCAAATCGTTTTCGATTTTCTGCGTGAGCCCATTCTTGGCCATATCATAGCCGACATCGATAGCGGCTGCGAAGGCTTCTGCATTGGCTCCGCCATGGCTCTTGATGACGATACCGTTGAGGCCGAGGAATACGCCGCCATTGACCTTGCTGGGATCGAGCTTCTCGCGCAGCAGATCGAAGGCGCCCTTGGCTAATACATAGCCGATACGTGCAAGCAGCGTACGCGACATCGCGGCGCGCAGATAGGCGCCGATCTGCTTTGCCGTGCCTTCGGCCGCCTTCAGCGCGATATTGCCGGAAAACCCTTCCGTGACGACAACATCGACGGTGCCTTTGCCGATATCGTCGCCTTCGACGAAGCCGTAATATTCAAGCGATTCGAGATTGGCTTCGCGGATCAGGCGCCCGGCGTCCTTGACCTCTTCCTGCCCCTTGATTTCCTCGACGCCGACATTCAGCAGGCCGACGGTCGGGCGTTCAATCTCAAAGAGCGCGCGTGCCATGGCGCCGCCCATCAGGGCGAAATCGAGCAATTGCTGGGCATCGGCGCCGATCGTGGCGCCGACATCGAGCACGATGCTTTCGCCGCGCAGCGTCGGCCAGATCGCCGCAATTGCCGGACGTTCGATATTGGCCATGGTGCGGAGGCAGAATTTCGCCATCGCCATCAGCGCGCCGGTGTTTCCGGCGGATACGACGACATCGGCGTCGCCCGTCTTCACTGCCTCGATCGAGCGCCACATGCTGGAGACGTAGCGGCCGCGGCGAAGCGCTTGGCTCGGCTTCTCATCCATACTGATGGCAACTTCGCATTCGTGAAAGACCGATTTCTCGCGAAGCTTGGGATATTTGGCGAGGACCGCCTCGCAGCGTTCCTTCTGTCCGTACATCACGAACGTGATATCTGGATGCCTATCCAGCGCCTTGGCCGCGCCGGGAACAACAACCTCAGGGCCGAAGTCGCCACCCATTAGGTCAAGAGAAATTCTGATCACGCGTCCCTAGTCCTTTTTCTCCGCCGCGACGGGCGAATTTGGCGTCAAAATACCGTTTTCTCCCCCGGTGACAACTGAATTGTGCTCGAACGGCACCGGGGCCTATTCCTTTTTCCAATCTTTCAGAACGGCAAAGGGCGAAGGCTTTCTGTCGTCTTCACCGGTATCTTCAATATGCGCTTCGAACTCGACGCCAGGCTTGCGCGGATAAGGATCGATGGCGAGGACGGCAAATTCCGCAACGGCCGCGCCAGCGTCTATCGTATCGCCGGTGAAGGTCTCGGGAATGTCCGGACCATCGGGATCAAGTATCATTTCTCCGGCATCCACAGAGGGCGAGCGCGCCAGTTTGGAATCCTCGGGCACGAAGATGTGCTCGAAGTCCTCATCGATATCAGATTCGACCGGCTCAAGTGTGACAACGCAAGCCTGAACGATCTTTGCCTTCACGTTGCCCCTGACGCGCACGCCGTCACGCTTCCAGCGCGAAATCTTGAGATCGGCTTCGAGCTTGCTGACCGAGAGAACATTCCAGAGAGTCGCAAGCCCAACCAGTTCGCGATCATCCGCCTCGATGTGCACATCCACCGGATTGGCCGAGATATGGCCTACCTTCACGGGATAGGAAAACGGCGTTTCATCGGAGTCATGTCTTTTCATTTTTATCTCCTAACCGGCCTGTTGACCGACTTTATCCGGCACCGGCAGCGTCGCCGAGCCCGTGGCGATCTGATCTTCCGTCACGGTCGCCAGATGCGCTTCCGCGATCATCATCCAATCGGCCAATGCACTCATTGAAGCCGCGGCCTCATTCGCCTTGGGATAGATGTTGCGCTGTAACGCCACGGCGAGCGCGGCACGATCATCGACATCCATGGCGCTCGCATAGCTTTCGAGGCGTCCATAGAACATGCCGGCCAGCTTCTTCATGCGCTTTGGCACGCTATTGTCGCCTATACCAAGCTCGCGGATCGAATAATCGATATCCTCGAAGAAAGCATCCACAATTTCCTGCGCCAGTTCCTGACCACTTGTCGCCGACGACCGCGTGCGGCGAAAGAACAGGATCATCATGACAGACAGTAACTCGAAACGCCCCATCACCGTATCCGGCACGTTGTAATCGGTATAAAAAACCGGCTGCCGCGCCATGGAGGTCAAGGTTTCATACTGCCTGACAACGATGATCTGATTGTGATTTCTTTTGCGGAAGAGCCCAAAAATCATGAAAATTCCCGGAATTGGCTCCCTCGGAGCGCGCCGATTTTGCTTGGCCTTGTTGCATCCACGCAAAAGCTGGTTTACCGAAGCAGGCGCGAATTGCAATGCCGTTTGTGCCCGCTTCGAGGCTCCAGCCCTTACCGTCGTCACGTTGTGCATGATCGGTGACGAAGAGTGCCGAACAACATGATTGTGCCTTTTGCCATCGCGGAAAGGCCACAATGATGTGCACAGCAAGGTCATATCGGCCGTCCGGCCATCGGATTGATTCATTAGGGGAGATGAGATGTCGTTGACCAGACGGTATTTCAAGTCTGACATTACTTTCAGCAGCGCTGCCGCCATCGCCCTGGTGATTGCGACCATGGGCCTTTCGGGTTGCAAGACCAGCGAGGTTATGAACAACGGTTATATCTTCGACCCGCAGTCGCTGGCACTTGCGCCGGTCGGTTCGAGCCGCGAACAAGTCCTGCTGTCGCTCGGCACGCCTTCCACCACCGCGACCTTCGATGGCGAAGTCTTCTACTACATCTCCCAGAAGCGTACGCGCGCCGTCGCTTTCATGAAGCCGAAGCTGGTCGATCAGAACATTCTGGCGATCTATTTCGACAAGGACGGCGTGGTGAAGCAGGAAGCCAACTACACGCTGAAGGACGGCAAGGTCTTCGACATGATCAGCCGCACGACCCCGACCGGCGGTCGCGACATCACCTTCCTGCAGCAGATCCTCCAGGGCAGCGGAAGCGGCGTCAACGGCGCAAGGAACTTCCTCAACAACCTCAACCCGGGCCAATAAGACCGGACGATATCTCAATGAAAAACCCGCGAGGCACTGCGCCCCGCGGGTTTTCTTTTTGCGTTCTGTCTGCTTCGCTTAGCCCGCAAGGATCGCAAGCAACAGCAGGGCGACGATATTGGTGATCTTGATCGCCGGATTGACGGCCGGACCTGCCGTATCCTTGTAGGGATCGCCGACGGTGTCGCCCGTCACCGATGCCTTGTGAGCTTCCGAGCCTTTCATATGGCGCGTGCCGTCCTTGTCGACGAAGCCATCCTCGAAGCTCTTCTTGGCGTTGTCCCAGGCGCCGCCGCCCGACGTCATCGAGATGGCGACGAAGAGGCCGTTGATGATCACGCCGAGCAGCGAAGCGCCGAGAGCGGCAAAGGCAGAGGCTTTGGAGCCGGACAATAGCAGGACACCGAAATAGACCACGACCGGCGCCAGAACCGGCAAGAGCGACGGAATGATCATCTCGCGGATGGCCGCCTTGGTCAGCAGATCGACGGCGCGGCCGTAATCGGGACGCTCCGTGCCCTGCATGATACCGGGCTTTTCACGAAACTGCTTGCGAACCTCTTCCACGATCGCTCCGGCGGCTCGGCCGACGGCCGTCATGGCGATACCGCCGAAGAGATAGGGGATAAGTCCGCCGAACAGCAGACCGGCAACGACGTAAGGGTTCGAAAGTTCGAACGAGATCGTGCCTACATTGGCGAAGTACGGGTATTTGTCACCGTGAGCGGCAAAATACTGCAAATCGTTCGCATAGGCCGCGAACAAGACCAGCGCGCCGAGACCCGCCGAACCGATTGCGTAACCTTTGGTAACGGCCTTGGTGGTGTTACCGACAGCGTCAAGCGCATCGGTGGATTTGCGTACTTCCGGCGGAAGATGCGACATCTCCGCGATGCCGCCGGCATTGTCCGTGACCGGGCCGAAGGCGTCGAGCGCGACGATCATACCGGCAAGTCCGAGCATGGCGGTGACCGCAATACCCGTGCCGAACAGGCCGCCGAGCTGGTAGGTGGCGATGATGCCGCCGACGATGACGATCGCCGGCAATGCCGTCGATTCCAGCGAGACGGCAAGGCCCTGGATGACGTTGGTGCCATGACCGGTAACCGATGCCTGGGCGATGGAATTGACCGGCCGCTTGTTGGTGCCGGTATAGTATTCGGTGATGACGACGATCAGCGCCGTGACGATGAGACCGACGATACCGCAGGTAAAGAGCTTCGTGCCGGTGATGTCGAAGCCGCCAACGGTGCCGATCGAACCCCAGCCGATGGTGAGCGAGGTGGCTGCGGCCAGACCGATGATCGACAATACGCCGGTCGCGATGAGGCCCTTGTAAAGAGCACCCATGATCGAACCATTGACACCGAGCTTCACGAAGAAAGTGCCGATGATCGAAGTGATGATGCAGGCGCCGCAAATCGCCAGCGGGTAGATCATGGCCGAGCCAAGAAGCGGTGAGCCGGCGAAGAAGATGGCGGCGAGAACCATGGTCGCGACAACGGACACCGCATAGGTTTCGAACAGGTCGGCCGCCATGCCGGCGCAATCGCCAACATTGTCGCCGACGTTGTCGGCGATGGTGGCCGGATTGCGCGGATCGTCCTCCGGAATGCCGGCTTCAACCTTGCCGACGAGGTCACCGCCGACGTCGGCCCCCTTGGTGAAGATACCACCGCCGAGACGGGCGAAGATCGAGATCAGCGAGGCGCCGAAACCAAGGGCGACGAGCGCATCGATCACGTCACGCGAACCGGCTTCATGGCCGAGAATACCGGTCAGGACGTAGAAGTAGATGGACACGCCGAGCAAGGCGAGGCCCGCGACCAGCATGCCGGTAATGGCGCCCGACTTGAAGGCAATGTCGAGGCCAGCAGACAGGCTCTGCGACGAGGCTTGCGCGGTCCGAACATTGGCACGCACGGAGACGTGCATGCCGATGAAACCTGCGGCGCCTGAGAGGATTGCGCCGATCAGGAAGCCAAAAGCGGCTTCGGCCGACAAGAGGAGCCAGGCCGCGATGAAAACGATGATCCCGACGATGGCGATGGTTCTATATTGGCGCGCCAGATAGGCTTGCGCTCCTTCACGAATATACCCGGCAATCTCCTGCATGCGGGCGTTGCCCTGATCGGCAGCGAGCACCGACCGGGTTGCCCATACGGCGTAAATCACCGAGAGCAGTCCGCATGCGATCACTCCTAAAAGAATCGACATTTCGCTTTTTCCCTCCAAAAAAGCCGGCGGTTCACTCCTCCCCCGGCCGCCTGCAACAACGGTCGATCCCCTCCTCCAGGAGATCGGCCGATGTGCAGTTGCGAGATTGATGGCGGGAAAACGTCGCGTCAAGACCGTCCGCGGGTAAAACACCCGCAGAAGGTTCAAAAGAATATTCGAAGATGAAATCAGGCGCGAACGAAGGAAACGAAAATGCGTACCGCTACGATCCGAGCGTCCGACGAGGCTTATTTCTTCGCTTCGCCGCGAACCTGCTTGGCGATTCGGTCGAGCACGGCATTCACGAGCTTCGGCTCGTCCTCCTCGAAGAAGGCATGCGCGATTTCGACATATTCAGTGACGATGACAGGAACCGGCACGTCCTTGCGGTCGATAAGCTCGAAGGTGCCAGCGCGCAGGATAGCGCGCACGGTGCTATCGAGACGCGACAATGCCCAGTCGTCTTGAAGCGCAGAGCCGATCAGCGGATCGAGCCGCGTCTGCTCACGCACGACGCCCGACACGATGGAGCGGAACCAGGATGCATCGGCCTTCAGATAGGTCTCGCCATCCAGCTCCTGCCCGAGACGGTGGGCTTCGTATTCAGCCACCACCTCCAGAACGCCGGTTCCGCCGATATCCATCTGATAGAGCGCCTGAACCGCCGCAAGACGCGCGGCACCCCGCTGGTTGGCGGGCTTGGCCGGTCGCTCGTTATCCTGATTGCTCATCTATTATGCACCCAACTTCTCTTTCAGCGCGATCATGGTCAGCGCCGCACGGGCGGCGAAACCGCCCTTGTCCTTGTCCGAACGGCGCGCACGCGCCCATGCCTGCTCATCGTTCTCGACGGTAAGGATACCATTGCCGATCGCGAGAGATTCGCTGACGGCCAGATCCATCAGAGCCCGCGAGGATTCATTGGCGACGATATCGAAATGATAGGTCTCGCCGCGGATAACCATGCCGAGAGCCACATAGCCGTCATAAACCACATTACCATTGTCGCCGCCATCGAGCGCCATGGCAATTGCCGCGGGGATCTCCAGAGCACCGGGCACGGTAACGATATCATAGGTCGCGCCTGCCTCCTCGAGAGCGGTCTTGGCGCCGTCGAGCAGGGCATCGGCCATATCGTCATAGAAGCGAGCTTCGACGATAAGGATATGAGCATTGGAAGAGCTGGTCATACATCACCTGCAATTTGAGAGGGCGCGGCACCTTGTTAGGCCGGGTCAAACCACGGCGGGCCTCGCTTGGCAAGTGTTTTTCAATGGCCCGCGCCGATTCCGACCCTATTTGGAAATGATCGGCGCGCCGCGGAAATTGTGGCTTCCGCACACGCAACCGCTTCGATAATAATTTGCAGCCTGCGAGGGGGAGGTTCATGACGAAGAAATCCACACCCGCCATCAATGTCGGCGAGCTTGAACTGGAACATTGGCAGCAAGGCAGCTTCTTTGCCGGCAGCGACACGTCCTTCGGAGCGAAGCTCGGGCTGAAGCAGCTCGGCATCAGCTACAACGAGGTGCCCCCGGGCAAATCCGGCTGTCCGTTTCACAATCATCATGTCGAGGAGGAGATGTTCGTCATTCTCGACGGCGAAGGCGAATATCGCTTCGGCGGCCAGCGCATCGCGGTCAGCAAGGGCGATGTTCTGGGCGCTCCAGCCGGCGGCCCGGAAACGGCACATCAGCTGATCAATGTCGGCCCCGGCGTGCTCACCTATCTCGCCATTTCCACGAAGGCGCGGACCGAGATCGTGGAATATCCCGATTCCGGCAAGTTCCTGGCCAAAACCTATAGCGACGGCAGGACGGCTTTCCGTGCGATCGGCCGCGCCGCTGCCACCAACCTCGACTACTGGGACGGCGAGCCCGGCGCCTCCGACGACTGACCACCACCAAAACCATTTTCAGCAAAGACCTAATCCGATGACCCATATTCCGACACTGACGACCGATCGGCTTCTGCTGCGGGGCCATACGCTTGATGATTTCGACGAATTCCTCGAGCTCTGGAAATACAAGGATATCGTCCGCTTCATCGGCGGCGAGATGCCCACGCGCGAACAGGTTTGGGCCCGCCTTTTACGCTATGCCGGCCTATGGCATCATCTCGGCTTCGGTTTCTTTGCCGTCGAGGAACGCCAAAGCGGCCGGCTGATCGGCGAAGTGGGATTTCTGGATCTGCATCGCGACATGACGCCGATGACGGAAGGCACGCTGGAAGCCGGCTGGGGCATCACGCCGCCGATGCAAGGCAAGGGCTATGCGACGGAGGCCATGAACGCAGCGATCGCCTGGGCGGACGGGCAGTTCGCAGGACGTCGCATGACCTGCATCGTGGATTTCGAAAACCTGCCGTCGATACGGGTTGCCGAAAAGATCGGCTTCCGCCGTATCGGCGAAGTCATACTAAAGGACAGGTCCAACGTCCTATTCGAACGTTAAGCGCTGTGGGGAGAACTATCATGCTGGATAGGTTTTCCGTCAAACCTTACGAGCTCGATGACGCCGAAGCCACGATCGACATTTTCCTGAGGGCCATTCGCGAGGTGGCGTCCAAGGACTACAATCCGGCACAGATCGCTGCCTGGGCGAAGGTCGATGATGCCGAAATATGGGCACAATATCGAGCGAGCCGGCCGACCTGGCTTGCGATGGATGGTTCAAAGCCCATCGGCTTTACCGATCTGAAATCGGATGGTTGCCTGGATATGATGTTCGTCTCGCCCGATTATCAGGGAAAGGGCGTCGCCAGCCTGTTGCTCGCGACCGTCGAAAATGCGGCCCGCGAACTGGGCTTTCAATGGATATTTACCGAAGCGAGCCTGACAGCCCGCCCCTTCTTCGAGCGCAAAGGCTTTGTCGTCGTGACCGCGCAGCAGGTAGAGAAACGCGGCCAGATATTGTCGAACTTCCTGATGGAAAAAACTCTCGCGTAAGCTGCCAAGGCGCCGACCGGCGCCCTCCTGCAGCAAGCCTGCGACATTCAGCCCTCGCGGACGACCGGGAATTCCGCCAGACGAGCGGCGTAGCGGGCCATGGTATCGACTTCGAAATTGACGAAGTCACCGGCCTTGCGTTCGCCCCAGGTCGTCACCTCCAGGGAATGGCGGATCAGCAGTACGTCGAATTCCGTACCGTCGACAGCGTTGACCGTGAGCGAGGTGCCATCGAGCGCGACTGATCCCTTCGGTGCGACAAATCTTGCGAGATGCTCCGGGGCGCGCAGGCGGAAGCGGGTGGCCTCGCCCTCTGATGTCACGGAGAGGATTTCCGCCCTGCCGTCGATATGGCCTGACACGATATGGCCGCCGAGCTCGTCGCCGATCTTCAGAGAGCGCTCGAGATTGATCTTGGCTCCGGCCTCCCAGCTGCCGATGGTCGTCAGGCGGAGTGCCTCTTCCCAGGCCTCGACCTCGAACCAGCGTCCGTTGCTGCCCTGTTCAGGCAGACCCGTAACCGTCAGGCAGACGCCGGCGTGCGAGATAGACGCGCCCATATCGATCGTCTCGGGATCGTAATTGGTGGCAACGCGCAGCTTGATGCCTTCCTTCAACGGAGAAATGGATTCAACCGTGCCGACGTCGGTGACAATTCCGGTAAACATCAAAAACCTCTTTCGTATTCGTAGCAGAGATCGTCGCCGAAGCGGCTCTCGCCGACATGAATAAAATCAGCTGGGATATTGGACTTGAGAACCGGCGATTCAATACCGCCCTCGCCGATATCGGCCGGCCCCTGGAACAGCAGGATGCGATCGACCAGTCCGGCATCGAGGAAGCGCCGCGCCGTCCTGGCGCCGCCTTCCACCAGCAGGGACGAGATGCCGCGTGTACCAAGCGCCTCCAGCAGCTCTCCCGGCTCGCTGGAATTGGATTGCAATACCTCGACACCGGCGGCATCGAGTGCCGCACGACGTCCGAGGAATGCGGCATCGGTATTGTCATCGAAGAACGGCGGATGGCCGGCGACCGCGATAACCGGGTACTTGCGTGCAGTCTGCACAAGCTTGCTGCCGAGCGGAAGCTGCAGTTGCTCATCGATGACGATACGGAGCGGCGAACGATCCTCCAAGCCGGGAAGCCGGCAAGTCAATTCCGGATCGTCTGATATCGCTGTGCCGATGCCGACGAGAATGGCGTCGCTTTCGGCGCGCAGCATCTGCACCTGCGCGCGCGCGATATCGCCGGTAATGCGCACCTGCCCCTCGCCCGTCTTGCCGATCATGCCATCGGCGGAAACGGCAAGCTTGAGAGTCACATAGGGGCGGTTTCTCGTCTGGCGCATGAGATAGCCAGCGAGTGAGCGCCTGCCCTCCGTCTCCAAAACACCGGTATCGACCTCAATGCCGGCCTCGCGCAGCATGGTGATACCACGCCCGGAAACGCGCTGGTCAGGATCGGTGACGCTGATGACGACGCGTGCCACGCCGTAAGCGATGAGCGCCTCGGCGCAGGGCGGCGTCTTGCCGTAATGCGAGCAGGGCTCGAGCGTCACATAGGCGCTGGCGCCTCTGGCCGCCTCGCCTGCCTCGGCCAGCGCCTGAGGCTCGGCGTGCGGGCGACCGCCGAGTGCGGTTACGCCGCTGCCGAGGATGACACCATCCCTAGCGACGATGCAGCCGACGGACGGATTGGTGGAGGTCAGTCCAAGATGCCGGCGCGACAGGCGGATGGCCGCGGCCATGAAACGCTCGTCCTCGGGCCGCGGCGCCATGGTCAGGGATCCAGCGGATCGCGAGCGATCTTCGCGTTGATCTCGTCGATCACGTGCTCGAAATCCTCGGCATGCGAGAAATCGCGGTAGACGGAGGCATAGCGCACGAAGGCGACGTCATCGAGGCTCTTCAGCGCCTCCAGTACCTGCAAACCGATCTGCTCGGAGCTGATTTCGGTCTCGCCGGAGCTTTCGAGGCGACGGACGATGCCCGATACGGCCCGCTCGATCCGGTCACGATCGACCGGGCGCTTGCGCAGCGCGATCTCGAAGGAGCGCACCAGCTTGTCGCGATCAAACGGCACCTTGCGGCCGGTCTTCTTGATGACCATCAGTTCGCGCAGTTGCACGCGCTCGAAGGTGGTGAAGCGGCCGCCGCAATCCGGACAAATGCGCCGACGGCGGATGGACGTGTTGTCCTCCGCCGGGCGCGAGTCCTTGACCTGGGTATCTTCTGAGCCGCAGTAAGGGCAGCGCATGCGCTCTCCTTAGCCCATATAGCCGTACATCGGGAAGCGGTCGGTGAGCTTGACCACCTTCTCGCGCACGGCAGCCTCGACGGCGGCATTGCCTTCGTCGGAATTGGCGACCTTCAAACCATCGAGCACTTCGATGATCAGATTGCCGATTTCACGGAATTCGGCTTCCTTGAAGCCGCGCGTTGTGCCGGCCGGGGTGCCGAGGCGAACGCCTGACGTGACGAAGGGCTTCTCGGGGTCGAAGGGAATGCCATTCTTGTTGCAGGTGACGTAGGCGCGGCCGAGTGCGGCCTCGGCACGCTTGCCGGTGGCGTTCTTCTTGCGCAGGTCGACCAGCATCAGATGGTTGTCGGTGCCGCCGGAGACGACGTCGACGCCGCCGGAAATCAGCGTTTCGGCAAGAGCCTTGGCGTTCTTGACGATCTGGGCGGCGTAGTCCTTGAACTCCGGCTGCAGCGCTTCGCCGAGGGCGACGGCCTTTGCGGCGATGACGTGCATCAGCGGGCCGCCCTGGAGGCCGGGGAATACGGCCGAATTGAATTTCTTGGCCAGATCCTCGTCATTGGTGAGGATCATGCCGCCGCGCGGGCCGCGCAGCGACTTGTGCGTGGTCGTCGTGGCAACGTGGCAATGCGGGAATGGCGACGGGTGCTGACCACCGGCAACCAGACCGGCGATGTGGGCCATGTCGACCATCAGATAGGCGCCGACGCTGTCGGCGATCTCGCGGAAGCGCTTCCAGTCCCAGATGCGGGAATAGGCCGTGCCGCCGGCGATGATGAGCTTCGGCTTGGTTTCTTCGGCCTTGCGCTGCACTTCATCCATATCGAGCAGGTTGTCGCCTTCGCGCACGCCGTAGGACACGACGTTGAACCACTTGCCGGACATATTGACCGGCGACCCGTGCGTGAGGTGACCGCCCGAATTCAGGTCGAGGCCCATGAAGGTGTCGCCGGGCTGAAGGAGCGCGAGAAAGACTGCCTGGTTCATCTGCGAACCGGAGTTCGGCTGAACGTTGGCGAAGTTGACACAGAACAGCTTCTTGGCTCGCTCGATGGCGAGTTCCTCGGCGATATCGACGTACTGGCAGCCGCCGTAGTAGCGCTTGCCCGGATATCCCTCGGCGTATTTGTTGGTCATGATCGAGCCCTGCGCTTCCAGAACGGCGCGTGAGACGATGTTTTCCGAGGCGATCAGTTCGATTTCGTGCCGCTGGCGACCGAGCTCCTTGCCGATCGCGCCAAAGATTTCCGGATCGGTATCGGCAAGCGAGCGATTGAAAAAGGGTTCGGTGGACGCATTGGTCATCGTGAAAGCTCCTGAACGGGCCGGAACGGCAATGCAGACGGTATTAGCGTCAGGGTCGCCGGAGAGCAATACGATCAGCGACATTTGCTGGGCAAACTACGATGAGCGCCGACGACGAACGAAAAAGCCGCACCCGGGGATGCGGCTTTTATATCGATGGTGGTTGGAACAATGCCGATTACTGAACCGGCTGCTCCATGCCCTGGGTCGTATTGAGCGCCAACTGGGAGTTGCCGTCGAGATTATAGATATCGTCGCGGAACTGGACGATACCATCGCGGGCGCTCCAGGCCGAGATATAGACGAAATAGACAGGCACTTCCGACGCCAAGGTGATTGGCGTGTTGACGCGGGTGGAGATGACCTGCTCGATGTGCTGACGCGGCCAGCCGGGTGTTTCGGCCAGCAGCCAGGTTGCGAGATCGCGTACGTTCTGAACGCGGACGCAGCCAGAGCTGTCGAAACGCATCAGCTTGTTGAACAGGCCCTGTTCCGGCGTGTCGTGCATGTATTCGTTGTTGGGATTGTGGAAGTTGATCTTCGTGGACGCCATGGCGTTGGTCTTGCCCGGGTCCTGACGGAACATCAGGTCTGGCGCCTTGTCCGAATTCCAGTCGATCGTCTCCGGCGCCACTTCCTGGCCCTTACCGTCGAGAAGGCGAATGTTGTTCTTCGTCAAGTAGGTCGGATCCTTGCGCATCAAGGGCACGATGTCCTTAATGACGATGGAGCGCGGCGCCGTCCAGTACGGGTTGAGGATGACCTCATAGATCTTCGAATTGATGATGTGCGTAGGCCGCGATTCCCGGCCGACGATCGCCTGGTGGCGCAACGCCACCTGACCATCCTCGACGGCCTCGACACGTGTCGCAGGGATATTGACCATGACGTGACGACGGCCGAGGTCGGACGGGAACGTCTGGAGGCGGACGAGATTGGTGTTGAGCTGCTGCAGACGGACATTGGCGGGGATGTTCATCGCCTTCAGCGTGAAATCGCCCAGGACGCCATCTGCCGGCAGACCGTGACGGGCCTGGAAACGCTTGACCGCGCCGTCGACATAGGAGTCGAAGGCGGAGGAGATGCCAGCCTCACGCGGCAGGTCGCCGGTTATCATCAAATGCTGGCGCAGCGACTGTACGGCCGGATCGGTCGCACCGAGCTGCAGCGCCTGCTGGCTTGTCGGATTGATCTGCGGCCATCCGCCGTTGGCGGCAATGCTCTGATATTGCGCGATCGCCTGCTGAATATTCGATACAGAATCTGGCCCGAGGATTGGCGCGTTCGACTGGACAGCGGCGGCAGTGCGCGCCGCGGCCTTGGCGTCGAACTGGTCGTCCCAATTGCCGCGGGAGCGATCGTTGATCAACGCCTCGAGCGGAGTTGCGTTTTGCGCAAGGGCCGGAGCGGCCAGTGCGGCAGCGCCAAGAGTTGCAGCCGACCGCAGGAAAGCGCGGCGCGAAAAGGGTCCAATTCCGTTTTTCTTCGACATATCCTAACCGTTCAACGCTGCGATCCAATCATGCGCAGCCTAGAGAGGAAGCAGTAAATAGCGCAGCTTGCGCCAAGTAACGTGGCTCAGTATCAACCCGTTCCCTTAATGCACCACCAAAAACTTGGCCACGAACTATCACAATATCGCGAAGCCAAGACCTTCAGGTCGGAGGATCGTATTTCGAGAACGCTGCCTGCAGTCGATTTCCGCTGTCATAGCAATATGGCCAATTCGTGTCTCCCGGCATGAAACTTGCCTTGCCACGCCAGTGCGAAAGAAAAGCCAAACTGCTTTTGCTAAAATACCACAGCTGCGCGTGGTTCATAGCGTGTCCTGATCCGGCGTCAATGGCTTAGCCGTCCCGGACGTTACATGGGACGGAAGGTGAAGCGCGGACGTGGCAAAAAGCGCACAACAATCGGGCCGACAATGCGTTCAAGCCGGACACGCAGGGAACGTGTCCAGCTTGCTTTTACTGGAAGGTCTTAGGATCAATCCCTGCCCGTTACTTAGAGGCGATAGAGGATCTGATCGTTCCAGAAGCGATCGAGGCGCTGGAGGAGCTTGTTCATCTGGGTGAACTCGTCGGTGCCGATGCCGCCTACCTTGTCGATCGAGCCGATGTGGCGCTCATAGAGCTTGGCGACGGTTTCGGCGATATCCTGGCCGGTTTCCGTCAGGCTGATGCGGACCGAGCGGCGGTCGATGCGCGAGCGCTGATGGTTGATGAAGCCAAGGTCGACCAGCTTCTTGACGTTGTAGGAAACGTTGGAGCCGAGGTAGAAACCGCGGGAGCGCAGCTCGCCGGCCGTCAGTTCGGAATTGCCGATGTTGAAGAGGAGAAGTGCCTGGACGGCGTTGACGTCGTCGCGACCCTGACGGTCGAACTCGTCTTTGATAACATCAAGCAGGCGGCGGTGCAGACGCTCGACCAGGTGAAGGGATTCCATGTAGAGAGCCCGGATGTCATCAACCTGCTGATCCCGAGCGTTTGCAACTGCCTGCGGCTTGATTTTCGTGTTCATCATGACTTGGCCTCACTCTGTTTTGTTTGGCGGTGTCGTTTTCTTCCCGCCTTGAGTGAGACCCTATCGAATACACATAAAATTCTACTTAAACTGCAGGCTTAACAGCACCTTACCAGGAAGTGTTGCTGTCTCAGGGTAAATCAACCATTACCTGCTGCTGCCGGCGCCGGCGTTTCTCCTGCCATAGCAGGATACGGAAAAGGCAATAAATCACGGCGACGCAGGCATGCAAGATCATGATCAGCGGATTGGATCCGAATATCTCCGGCCATACGCCATACATCAGTGCCTGCCCGCCTGCCGCCACCACCCACATGACCGGCCCCCACGAGACGGTAAGCCACAATCCGAGTGCCGCGACGGGGAAGACAACGGCCAAGCCTGCGCCCGCGACCTTCCATGGCAGCGCCAGCAGATCGAAGCGCGCATGACCTTCTAGCGAGTAGCCGACCAGCATGGCCCAATATTGCAGGCCGAGCCAGAAGCAGGCGATCGCAATCAGCCGCAGGAACAGCACGAACAGGATGTCCGTCAGCGTATTCTTGGGTACGGTCGAAGAATCAGGTTCCATGCGCGAACAATACGTAGGAGGCACGTGCCTCGCCAGAATATAATGGCTGCGGCCTTTCGCCTTGTTTTGAATCCTGGGGACGGCGTGATAGGTACGCGCCCCATATAGAATGCCATAAATAGACGAAGAAGGATGGCGGCATCATGGAGAACAAGACGCATCTCGTTGACGAGATCACGGGGCATCGCCGCATGCGGCGTAACCGCAAGGCCGATTGGACGCGCCGTCTCGTGCAGGAAAACCGGCTGACGGTCGACGATCTGATCTGGCCGATCTTCGTGATCCCGGGCACCGGCATCGTCGAGCCGATCCCTGCCATGCCTGGTGTCAACCGCATGACGGTGGACAAGGCCGTGGAGGCGGCGAAGGAAGCGGCCGATCTCGGCATCCCCGCGCTTGCCACCTTCCCTAACATCGAAATGGAGCTGCGCGACGAGACCGGCTCCAACAGCCTCGAGAAGAACAATCTCATCAATCTCACCACTGCCGCCATCAAGAAGGCCGTTCCGAATATCGGCGTCATTACCGACGTCGCGCTCGACCCTTTCACCAGCCACGGCCATGACGGCATCCTGCGCGGCAACGAGATCGTCAACGATGAAACGGTCGAACAGGTGGCGCGGGCCGCGGTCTACCAAGCGGATGCCGGAGCAGACATCATCGCGCCTTCGGAAATGATGGACGGTCGCATCGGCGCGATCCGCCAGGCGCTCGATGCCGCGGGGCACCAGAGCGTCGGCATCATGAGCTATGCGACCAAATTCAGCTCGGCCTTCTACGGCCCCTATCGCGAGGCGATTTCGACCGGCGGCCTGCTGAAGGGCGACAAGAAGACCTATTACATCGATCCCGCCAACGGCACGGAAGCCGTGCGCGACGCCACGCTCGATGTCGAGGAAGGCGCCGACATGCTGATGGTCAAGCCCGGTCTCCCCTATCTCGACATCTGTTGGCGGCTGAAGGAAGCCTTCGGCCTTCCGACCTTTGCCTATCAGGTCTCCGGCGAATACGCGATGATCAAGGCGGCCGCCGCCAATGGCTGGATCGACGGGGAGAAGGTAATGCTCGAAACCCTGCTCGCCTTCAAGCGCGCCGGCTGTGACGGGATCCTCACCTATTTCGCTGTCGATGTGGCGAGACATCTGGCGAAGAAATAGCTTCGGTCCATCAGCTTATTGTATTTGCTGGAGCCGATACCATATGTTCGGCAAATGTTTCCCCCAATGTTTCCTCAAGGAGGAAAGCAATGAGCCTGAACCACAGCCCGCTCTATGCAGCACCGGACGACTGGCGCGCCTATAGTGGCGTGCTGAGCCGGCGCATCTTTGCGTTTATCGTCGATTACATCATCGTCGCGCTGCTGTGCATTCCTGCGGCCGTGCTGCTGTTTTTCGTTTCGATCCTGACACTGGGGCTCGGCTTCTTCCTCTATCCAGTGCTGTTCGTTCTCGTTGCAGGTCTCTATTTCGGCTGGACACTCGGCGGTCCTTACCAGGCTTCGCTCGGCATGCGCGCTATGGGCCTCACCATGGTTCGTGTCGACGGCCGGCGAATGGATTTCCTAACGGCGATCGTCCATCTGGCGCTGTTCTGGATCCTGAACTCCGTCCTGACGCCGCTCATCCTGCTGGTGGGTCTCTTCACCGACCGCAGCCGGCTCGTGCATGATCTGCTGCTTGGCACGGTCATCGCCCGAACGGCATAAAACAACGTACAAGCATAGGGCACCTCATAATTTCCCGCGGTCCCCCGGGCGCGCGGGAGATATTTCTGTGCATGGTCCATTAGGAAACTTCGATCTTTAGCGAAGGACGTAGTTGACGTTTTCTAAACTTGGGCCATGCTTGTAGAAACGGGTGCCGAGAGAAAGGTCAATCAACGGCAGATGAACACGCAGTCGACGCCATCTCCGCAGTTTTATCTGACGGCACCGGCTTCCTGCCCGTACTTGCCGCACGAGATGGAACGCAAGGTCTTTACGCACCTTGTGGGCCCCCGTGCCGCCGAGATGAACGATATTCTGACGCAGGGCGGCTTCAGGCGTTCTCAGAACATCGCCTATCGTCCCGCCTGCGAATCGTGCCGGGCGTGCATATCGGTCCGCATCCTGGCGCAAGAGTTCGAGCCCACCCGATCGATGAAACGGGTGCTGACAGCAAACAGCGATATCATCGCCACCGAATTTCCGGCGCAGCCCTCCAGCGAGCAATATTCGCTCTTCCGCCGCTATCTCGACTATCGTCATCAGCAAGGCGGCATGTCCGACATGACCGTGCTCGACTATGCGATCATGGTCGAGGACACGCATGTGAACACGCGCATCATCGAATATCGCCGTCGCGAGGAAGGTTCGGGGCTGGAGCAGCGTCCGAAGGGCGAACTGCTGGCTGCGGCTCTGACCGATGTGATGAGCGACGGGCTGTCCATGGTCTATTCCTACTTCAATCCCGATCTCGACGAGCGATCACTCGGCACCTTCATGATCCTCGATCATATCAAGCGGACGAAGGCGCTGGGGTTGCCGCACGTCTATCTCGGCTATTGGGTCAAGGGCTCGCGCAAGATGGACTACAAGACCCGCTTTCAGCCGCAGGAACATCTGACGCCGCGCGGCTGGGAACGTTTCGACCCCACAGCCGACGGCGACAAAGATACCTTCCGCTGAATGTTTTCCCATCTCTCGGACCATAAGAAGGGCCTGCTGCTGACGACGCTCGGCGGTCTGGCGCTGTCGATGGATATTCCGCTGATACGACTTTCCAGCGGCGAAGTCTGGTCGGTACTGTCTGCCCGCAGCCTTGCGACCATCGTCGTGGCGCTGGCCGCCCTTTTCGTCATTCGCCGGGTCACTGGCTCGCTGAAGACTGCGTTACCGGGCTGGCTCGGAATTCCCGTTGGCTTCTTCTATGGGCTGACCACCATCACCTTCCTTCTCGCCGTCTATTATACCAAGGCGGCAAATGTGGTCTTCATCATCGCGCTCAACCCGATGTTCACCGCGCTGCTGTCCTGGATTTTCCTGAAAGAGCGCCCTGCCCTTTCCACCTTCATTACCATGGCTGTCATGATCCTCGGTGTTGGCCTGATTGTGGGTGACGGCATGGAGGCTGGGCATCTGCTTGGCGACGCGCTTTCCGTGCTCGCATCGCTTTCCATCGCCTGTGCCATCACGATCAGCCGCGCCTCGGGCCGGGACATGGGTTTTGCGTCCTTGCTGGCGGCCGTCATTCCGGCGGCAGTCGGGCTCTATCATATGGTGCCCTCGGGCTTTTCCATAGACCATCCCGGCTGGATCCTTTTCGACGGCGCCGTGCTAATGCCGCTTTCCTTCTGGTGCCTTGCGACGGGCACGCGTTTTCTTTCGGCACCGGAAGTGGCAATGTTCTATCTGCTGGAAACGATCCTCGCACCGATCTGGGTCTGGATGATCTTCTCGGAGGCGCCGACCAACACGACGCTTGCCGGCGGCGCGATACTAATCCTGGCACTGGCAGGTCACTCGCTCTGGCAGGCGCGGGTGAAAGCCAGAGCAGCAATCACCGCAGAGAGCCTTGCGCATTGAAGTAGTCCTCTTCCAATGTTATAACTGGGTTATCACATTGGAGCTGAGACATGAACGTCACCATCCGCAAAATCGGCAATTCCGAGGGCGTGATTATTCCGAAAGAAGTCCTGGATCAGCTTGGTCTCGGAGCCGGTGACAGGTTGGAACTCAGCTTGAAAGATGGCGGATTGCTGATGCAGCCGGCTGACGCGGATTTTGCACGCCAGATGGAGCATGCGCAGCGCTTCATGGATCAATATAAAGTGGCACTCAAGAAGCTGGCAGAATAATGCCCTTTATCTTCCTGACTAGGCCGCTCATTGAGCAATTGCATAAGATGCAGATCAAAAGGTTCGGCGGCTCCTATGGTCTACGAGACGAGGGCTCCCGCGAATCCGCCTTGGCACGCCCGATTAACAAAGCTCAGTACGGCAGTGATGATATCATCGAACTAGCGGCCGCTTATCTATTTGGGTTGGCGAAAAACCACGCCTTCATAGATGGCAACAAGCGCATCGCCATCGTGGCGACAGCAGTTTTTCTTATGGAAAACGGCTACCGTATTCAAACGACAGACGCCAATCTTTACAGCTTCGTCATAGCAGTGGCCGCCGGAGAAATCGATGAAGAGGGAGCGACACGCTTCCTGCGAGACGTCTGCGTTCCCTACACAGATTGAAGCCTCAGGCGTCGATCCGCCCTCGTCAAGGTTCCGCCCAGGCTTTCGCAGTCGAGACGACGCACCACCCGGCCCTTCGCTAGAGCTCCGGCGTTCGTCGCTGCAATCGACCCCACTGGGCCGATTGCTCGGGCTTTGCCCGACCGCTCCTCACCCAGAAAACCTGCCGCTCCTGGGGAAGCCCTTCGGCACGGCACGACCGGCGCCGGCGCGGTCGCCCAGCCATTCCACCAATTCGTCCTTGGTCTTGGTGAAGGTGCGGCCGGCACTGTCTTCCCATGTCAGGCCATCGGCGATCGCGAAGCACCTGACATCCGCGATGCCGCCGTCCTTGTATTTCTGCAAGCGCACGCCCTTGCCGCGCGACATTTCCGGCACCTGCGCGAGCGGGAAGATGATCATCTTGCGGTTCTCGCCGACCACGGCAACATGGTCGCCTGATATCGGGACGAGAAGCTTGGTCTCGTCGGGATAGGAGACATTCATGATCTGCTTGCCCTTGCGGGTATTGGCGACCAGTTCCGCCTCGGCAACGATGAAGCCGTTGCCTGCCGTCGATGCGATCATCTGCTTGCGCTGCGGATCGTGGACGAAGGCGGTCAGCACATCCTGATCGTTTTCCATGTCGATCATAATGCGCAGCGGCTCGCCATGGCCGCGGCCGCCGGGCAGCTTGTCGCCGCCGAGCGTATAGGCCTTGCCGCCCGTCGTGATGATGAGGATCTTGTCCGTCGTCTGCGCCGGGAAAGCAACCTTGAGAGCGTCGCCCTCCTTGAAGGTCAGCGAGGACGTATCGGAAATATGGCCTTTGAGGGCGCGGATCCAACCCTTTTCGGAGACGACGACGGTAATCGGTTCCTTCTCGATCATCGCCTGCTGGATGGCCTCATCATCGGCTTCAGGCGCTTCGGCAAACTGCGTGCGGCGGCGACCGATCTCGGTCGCCTTGGCGAACTTCTTCTTCACCTCGCCGATTTCCCAGGCAACCGTCTGCCACTGCTTCTCGTCCGAAGCGAGCAGTGCCTCGATGTCGGCCTTCTCCTTCGTCAGGCCGTCAAACTCCTTACGGATTTCGAATTCTTCCAGCTTGCGCAAGGAGCGCAGCCGCATGTTGAGGATCGCCTCGACCTGATTGTCCGTGAGGCCGAACCGCTCCATCATGACAGGCTTCGGCTCATCCTCCTCGCGGATGATGGCGATGACCTCATCGATGTTGAGATAGGCAATCAGCAAGCCGCCGAGGATTTCGAGGCGCTTTTCGATGGCCGCCAGCCGGAAGCGCGAGCGGCGCAGCAGGACTTCGCGGCGATGATCCAGCCACTCTTTCAGCACGTCGTTCAAGGCCATGACCTTGGGGATGCGGCCCATGGACAGGACGTTCATGTTGAGCGGGAACCGGCTCTCAAGCTCGGTGAGCTTGAACATCGATTCCATCAGGATCGTCGCGTCGACTGTGCGGCTTTTCGGCACGAGAACGACCCGGATATCCTCGGCGGATTCGTCACGAATGTCCTCGAGCAGCGGCAGCTTGCGTGCCAGCAGCAACTCGGCAATCTTTTCGATCAGCCGCGACTTCTGCACCTGAAACGGAATTTCCGTGATAACGATCTGGTAGCCGCCACGACCGAGATCCTCGATCTCCCACTTCGATCGGACACGGAAGCCGCCACGGCCGGTCTTGTAGCTTTCGATAATGCTCTGGCGATCATCGATGATGATGCCGCCGGTCGGAAAGTCCGGCCCTGGAATATACAGCTCCACCAGCTTCTCGACCGTCGCATCGCGATCCTTGATCAGATGCAGGGCGGCATCGCAAAGCTCGTGAGCATTGTGCGGCGGGATAGAGGTCGCCATCCCGACGGCGATGCCAGAAGAGCCGTTGGCGAGCAGATTGGGGAAAGCTCCAGGCAGAACGATCGGCTCGGAATTCGACTCGTCATAGGTGTCGCGGAAATCCACGGCATCCTGGTCGATGCCCTCGAGCAGCAGCTCGGAAACCGCCGTCATCTTGGATTCGGTGTAACGCATCGCAGCCGGGCTATCGCCGTCGATATTGCCGAAATTGCCCTGGCCGTTGACCAGCGTGTAGCGCTGCGAGAAATCCTGCGCCAGGCGCGCCAGTGCATCATAGATCGATTGGTCGCCATGCGGGTGATAGTTACCCATCACCTCGCCGACGATCTTGGCGCATTTGCGGAAGGCGGCATTGGGGCGCAGCCCCATCTCGCTCATCGCATAAACGATACGGCGATGTACCGGCTTCAGCCCGTCGCGGACGTCCGGAAGCGCGCGTTGCGTAATCGTCGACAAGGCATAGGCCAGGTAGCGCTCCTCGAGCGCGGCCTTCAGATCGACCGGAAGGATGTTGTCGTCGCCGTCACCGGGCGGCGGTGTCAGATTTTTTCCCATGGCCCTTGACTATAAGAGATGGCGATTCACAGCAAGAAATCAGCGGAAAGCACCTGTGGATGAAGGCGTTTCAAGCATATTGCGGGGTGGCTATCGATACATTTTTGCTGCACTGGCGCTCTACATTCATTGTCGTTGGATTTTCAGAGAAAGATCAATATAAGTCAGCGCAGTACACGCTCAATCTGTACGCCCCCGCCAATACCACCGGCTCAACGAGGAACGCCATCATGACTTTCTATCGGACCACGCGGCTGATGCTGTGCAGTGCCGCCATCCTGTCTTTCGCCAGCTCCGCCTTTGCGCTCGACGGCAATGATCTGCTGAAGAAGATCAACGACGTCTATGGCCAGCAGGGCGGTTCGATTGCTGCCACAGGCATCGATGTCGACGGAAGCACGGTGACGCTGAAGGGCACAAGCTTCAAGCCCGCCGGCATGGAAGACAGCATTCCGCTCGGCGACATCACCCTCGATGGCGTCGAGGAAAATAATGGCGGCTACACGATCGAGGAAATCGATTTTGCGGATGTTGATTTCAACAAGGACGGCGCCTCCGTTTCCGCCACCGACCTCAAGCTGACCGGCGTCGAGATTCCGGCCGACTCGAGCAAGGGCGACCTGAGCTCGCTGCTCTATTACAAGAGCGCCCATGCCGGCGCCGTATCCGTGACCAAGGACGATACCGAAGTGTTCTCGATCGAGGGCGCCGACGCCAACATGAAGAAGCGCGACGACAAGTCGGGCCTCGACTTCGACGCCAAGATCAATGGCATCAAGGCCGATCTCAGCAAGGTCGACGATGCGAAGACCAAGGAAGCGATCGACGCGCTGAAGCTGCAGCAGATCGACGGCACTGTCTCCATGAAGGGCAGCTGGGACATGGGGCCTGGCACCATCAACATCAGCGAATATTCCTTCGACTTCAGGGATATCGGCAAGCTGAATCTCGCCTTCAGCATTTCCGGCTACACGCCTGCCTTCGCCAAGTCGCTGCAGGATGCGCTGAAGACGGTTCGCTCCAATCCGAACCAGCAGGAAGCACAGCAGTCCGCCGGCCTCGCCATGCTCGGCCTGCTGCAGCAGCTCACCTTCAACAGCGCCCAGATCCGCTTCGACGACGCATCGATCACGGCACGTGCGCTCGATTTTGCCGGCAAGCAGCAGGGCGTCACGGGCAAGCAGCTTGCCGACACACTGAAGGCAATGACGCCGATCATGATGGCGCAGCTCAACATTCCGGAGCTGCAGAATGCCGTCTCCGCGGCGGTCAGCACTTATCTCGACAACCCGAAGAGCCTGACCGTCACCGCCGCTCCGGGCAAGCCGGTGCCGGTGCCGATGATCATCGGCGCCGCCATGGGCGCACCGACGACGATCCCGCAGGTTATCGGCCTCAAGGTTTCCTCGAACGACTGAGTGACCGCTCGTCGAACCATTCAAAACCCGGCGATCTCGGTCGCCGGGTTTTTCTTTGCCTCAAAGCCCGGAGGCTTTTGGAAGCTGATACGTCCTGAGCTCGTTAAGCGCATGGGACATCAGGGCAAGCAGCTCCTCCGTCGTCGCCGCATCGCGCGCCTGAACGGACATGCCCTGCACGATCGCACCGAGAAAACGCGCCAGCGAGCGAGGGTCGGCGTCAGGCCGGATGTCTCCCTCCTCGATGCCGCGCGCGATCCGGGCGGTGAAGATATCCAGCGTCTGCAGGCGCATCGATGCGACATGATGGGCGATCGGTTCGTTCTCCTCGGCGCAATTCAGTACCGCTGTAGATATCATGCACCCCTTTGGATGCTCCGGGGCCGTGAAGATCCTGGCAGAGTTCGTCAGAAAGCGCTCGAAGGCAGTCACGGTATCCAGCTTGTCCTGAAAGGGATTGCCGGGTTCCGGACGAGGCATGCGCCGATATTGATCGAGCGTCTCGCGATAGAGGTCGGCCTTCGAACCGAAGGCCGCATAGAGGCTTTGCGGCGTGATGCCCATGGCGGCCGTCAGATCGGCAATGGAGGAACCGTCATAGCCGTGCTTCCAAAAAGTATTCCGCGCCGCGGCAAGAACCGTTTCGCGATCGAAGGCAGGCGGGCGCCCGCGCTTACGCGGTGAAGAATTGTTCTTCTCTTCAATATTTTTCACAATGGTCACTCTAGAATTATTTCCCGACTTGGTTTATTCAGGAATGGTCATTGTGATTATATAAGGTTTTGCCTCATGAGTCTTCCCCTGGAAAATTCCACACGCATCAGCGACGGCAGCCTTGCGGAAGGCGTCGATGCTGCAATCGATTCCGCCCTAGCCGAAAAGAGGCTGGTCGGGAGCGTCGTTCTGATCGCTCAGGATGGAGAATTGGTCTACGCCCGCGCCGCCGGTCTGGCGGATCGGGAAAACAAAGTCGCAATGCGGGAAGATGCCATCTTCCGCCTTGCCTCCGTCACCAAGCCGATCGTCACCATTGCCGCCATGCGGCTCGTCGAACAAGGCCGTATCGGGCTCGACGATCCGATCACCAAGTGGCTGCCGGATTTCCGGCCGCGTCTGCCGGATGGCGGTGAAGCCGTTATCCGCATCCGGCATCTTCTCACCCACACCTCCGGGCTGGGCTACACATTCGCCGAGGCGCAAGACGGCCCCTATCACAAGGCTGGCGTATCCGACGGGCTGGACACTCCAGGCCGATCATTGGCTGACAACCTCCCGCGCCTCGCCAGCGCGCCCCTTCTCTTCGCGCCCGGCGAAAACTGGCAGTATTCCCTGGCGATGGATGTCCTTGGCGGCATCATCGAGAAGGAAACCGGCGGCCCGCTCGGCGATGCGGTTGCCGATCTTGTCACGAAGCCGCTCGGCCTTTCTGACACGGGCTTCTACGTGCGCGACCGCAGCCGCCTGGCAGCTGCCTATGTGAATGGTACTCCAGAGCCGCAGCGAATGGGCGACGAGGCGCTCGTTCCAATCTTCGACGGCGTGATCCGCTTTGCCCCCGACAGGATATTCGATCCCGCATCCTATCACTCCGGCGGCGCCGGCATGGCCGGAACGGCAAGCGACATCCTTGCCATTCTGGACACGATCAGGAAGGGCGGTGCACCGCTGCTATCGGCCGATACAGTGAAAACCATGATGGCCGATCAGGCGGGCGGGCATATGCAGGCGCAGCAGGCCGGTTTCGGGTTCGGCTACGGCTGGTCCGTTGTCCTCGATCCCCTGGTCGCGCAGGTTCCCTTCTCGGCTGGCACGATCAAATGGGGAGGCGTCTATGGGCACAGCTGGTTCGTCGACGCCGAAAAGGGCCTGACGGTGGTCGCCCTGACCAATACGACCCTTGAGGGTATGTGGGGCCAGTTCACCATAGATCTGGCGAAGGCGATCTACGCTGCGATCTGACTGACATCGGCCTATTAAGCAAAAAAACCGGCGATTTCGGTCGCCGGTTTTTTGCATTTTGGTAAGCCCTGAAGGACTTAGTCCTTCTTGACCGGCGGTACCGGGCGGATCGCCAGTTCGCGCAGTTGCGTCGGCGTTGCGGCCGAGGGAGCACCCATCAGGAGATCCTGCGCCTGCTGGTTCATCGGGAACAGCGAGATCTCGCGCAGGTTCTTGGCGCCGACCAACAGCATGACGATACGGTCGATACCGAAGGCAGCGCCGCCGTGCGGAGGCGCACCATACTGGAAGGCGCGGTAAAGGCCGCCAAAGCGCTCTTCGACGTCGGTCTGGCTGAGGCCGACCTTTTCGAAGGCAGCAACCATGGTTTCCGGCGACTGGTTACGGATCGAGCCCGAGGCGATTTCGAAGCCGTTGCAGACGGCGTCGTACTGGAACGCCTTGATTGTCAGCGGATCCTGGGTCTGCAGCGCCTCGAGGCCACCCTGCGGCATCGAGAACGGGTTGTGGGCGAAATCGACCTTCTTTTCTTCCTCGCTCCATTCGAAGAACGGGAAGTCGACGATCCAGCACAGCTCGAAGCGGTCGCGGTCGACCAGGTTCAGCTCTTCGCCGGCCCGGGTGCGAGCCTCGCCGGCAAACTTGTAGAATTTGGCGGGATCGCCGGCGACGAAGAAGCAGGCGTCGCCGTCATCGAGGCCGAGCTGGGTGCGGATCGCATCGGTGCGCTCTTCGCCGATGTTCTTGGCAAGCGGACCTGCGCCTTCGAGCTTCTCGCCTTCCTTGCGCCAGAAGATGTAGCCGAGGCCCGGCTGGCCCTGGCTCTGCGCCCAGGCGTTCATGCGGTCGCAGAATGCGCGCGAACCGCCGGTCTTGGCCGGGATGGCCCAGACTTCGACCTTCGGGTTGGAGGCGATCATGTTGGCGAAGACCTTGAAGCCCGAGCCGGCAAAATGCTCGGTGACGGCTTCCATGACGATCGGATTGCGCAGGTCCGGCTTGTCGGAGCCGTATTTGCGGATGGCAACATCGTAAGGGATGCGCGGCCACTCTTTGGTGACCGGCTTGCCTTCGGCAAACTCCTCGAACACCTGGGTCATCAGCGGCCCCATCGTGTTCCAGACGTCTTCCTGGGTGACGAAGCTCATCTCGAGGTCGAGCTGGTAGAATTCGCCCGGCAGACGATCGGCGCGCGGATCTTCATCGCGGAAGCACGGCGCGATCTGGAAATAGCGGTCGAAGCCGGCGACCATCAGCAGCTGCTTGTACTGCTGCGGCGCCTGCGGCAGCGCGTAGAAGGTGCCGGGGTGGATACGGCTCGGCACGAGGAAGTCGCGCGCGCCTTCCGGCGACGATGCCGTCAGGATCGGGGTCGTGTATTCGGTGAAACCGACTTCGCCCATGTGGCGGCGCATCGAGGAAATGACCTGCGTACGCTTGACGATGTTCTTGTGCAGCGTTTCGCGGCGAAGATCGAGGAAGCGATACTTCAGGCGAACGTCTTCCGGATAGTCCGGTTCGCCGAAAACAGGAAGCGGCAGCTCCTTGGCAGCGGAGAGCACTTCGATCTCCTGCGCGTAAAGCTCGATCTCGCCGGTCGGCATGTTCTTGTTGACGGTGTCTTCCGTACGGGCCTTCACGAGGCCGTCGACGCGGATCACCCACTCGCCGCGAACGGTTTCGGCGAGCTTGAAGGCCGGAGAATCAGGGTCGGCAACGACCTGGGTGATGCCGTAGTGATCGCGCAGGTCGATGAACAGCACGCCGCCATGATCTCGGACGCGATGAACCCAGCCGGAGATGCGGACGGTCGAACCGACGTCGGACTTGCGCAGGGCGGCGCATGTGTGGCTGCGATAGCGATGCATAGTATATATCCTGGACTTGGCGGGCCGCGGCGAAAGGACATGCAAGCCCCTCGCCTGCCGACGAGAAAATCGGGCGGAAAAGCGCATGGCACGCCCGATTTGTCAAGGCTCGAACACCGGAAGTCAGCTTAAAGCTGTTTTCAGTCGCTATCCAACACAGCATCCGCAAGTAGCCGCTGCGGCGGTTTGGCTACCTCGGCGCTATTGCTGAACGCTTCAGTCAACTTTAAACAGGCATCCATATATCTTCGCCCCGGAGCATGACATGCCGATCCTTACCCGCCGCAATCTGCTCAAAGCTTCAGCCATTGCCGGCGCCTATGGCGTCGGCCTCGGAATCGCGGGGAAGTTTGCGGGCAAGGCAGCGGCAGCCGAGCCACTCACGCTGAAGACGGCCAAGATCGAGGCGAACCTCACCGACGGCGGCACGACCCGGAACGTGCTCACCTATGGCAACGCCGGCATGCCGCCGGTGGTGCGCATGAGGAAGGGCGAAGCCTTCGCGGCCCGGCTTATCAACGGCATAGACGATCCGACGACCGTTCATTGGCATGGCATCCGCCTTCCGAACGCGATGGACGGCGTGCCGTTCCTCACGCAGCCCTATGTCTATACTGGCGATCATTTCGATTACGCTTTCACGCCGCCGGACGCCGGCACCTTCTGGTATCATCCGCATTGCAACACCCTGGAACAGATGGGCCACGGCATGACCGGCGTCATCGTCGTCGAAAATCCCAAGGATCCCGCCTTCGATTCGGAAGTCGTGCTCAATCTGCGCGACTGGCGGCTTGGCAGCGACGGCCAGTTCATCGCGCAATTCAAGCCGCGCGATGCAGCCAAGTCCGGCACCTATGGCACGGTGCGGACTGCTAACTGGCAGCAGGAGCCGCAATATGATGCGCCCTCCGGCGGTCTGGTGCGGCTGCGCATTGCCATTACCGACGTCACGCGCATCTATTCCTTCCGCATGGATGGCGCCGAGGCGACCGTGATCGCGATCGACGGCAATCCCGTGCCGCAACGCTTTCCGCTCGATCTCCTGCAGCTCGGGCCGGGACAGCGGCTGGAGCTTGCCGTGCGCGTACCCGACAGCGAAGGCGCGATCGTCAAGCTCGAGGACATCAAGGGCACCAATCCGAAGGTACTGGCGACGCTGCGCGCCGTGGGCGCATCATTGAAGCGCGACGTGCGCGATCTGGCGCCGCTCGAAAGCAATCCCGTGCAGAAGGCTGATCTCGGCTCTGCCACCCACATTCCGCTGATCCTGAGTTCGACGGCTGAGAACACCGCCGACAACAGCATATGCGGCTCGCTCGGCTACAGTTTCTGGGCGATCAACAAGGTGCCGTGGCCGGGTGATACGCCCGATCCGACCGCGCCGCTTGCCGAACTCAAGCTCGGCAAGAGCTATGTCATCGACATGGAAAACGTGACACCGCATAGCCATCCCATCCACCTGCACGGAATGAGCTTTACCGTCATCTCCTCTTCGACGCGGCAGGTGCAACCCTTCGTCTCCGATACCTATCTGATCCAGCCGGATGAGAAAGTGCAGCTTGCCTTCGTCGCCGACAATCCCGGCGATTGGCTGCTGCATTGCCATATCATCGAACACCAGAAGACGGGCATGACAAGTTACGTACGGGTGGCCTAGCCAGTCGCGAGCCGCTTCGATTTCTGGTTGCCTTGGTCAAAGCCGTCCCTGTTTCCGGCAATTTCAGTGAAAAGCGAAATGCGACAAAGGCTTTGTCCGCGAAAGTATTGACATATCGGGCTGAAAGGAGAAGGAAGTTAAGGAAGTATTTTACCATTGAATGTGTTGATATGATCGAAACTACCGCCCAATTGGAGGCGGCCTGCCAAGAGCTGGCCAAGTCGGAATTCATTACCATCGATACGGAATTCCTGCGAGAAACGACCTTCTGGCCAGAGCTGTGTTTGATACAGATGGCAAGCCCCACCACCGAAGTGCTGGTAGACCCGCTGGCCAAGGGGCTGGATCTGGCACCCTTCTTCGAACTGATGGCGAACCCATCGGTGCTGAAGGTGTTTCATGCTGCGCGCCAGGACATCGAAATCATCTTCCATCGCGGCAATCTCATTCCGCATCCGATCTTCGATACGCAAGTTGCGGCGATGGTCTGCGGCTTCGGCGATTCGGTCTCCTACGATCAGCTCGTCAGCCGCATCAAGAACGTCCATATCGACAAATCCTCGCGCTTTACCGACTGGAGCCGCCGGCCGCTCTCGGAAAAGCAACTCGACTATGCACTCGCCGACGTGACGCATCTGCGCGACGTTTATCTCTCGCTCAAGGAGCAATTGCAGCGTGAAGGGCGCGCCTCCTGGCTGCAGGAGGAGATGGCGATCCTGGAGGCGCGCGAGACCTACGACCTGCACCCCGACGATGCCTGGCAGCGGCTGAAGATGCGGCTGCGCAAACCGCAAGAGCTGGCGGTGTTGAAATACGTTGCAGCCTGGCGCGAGCGCGAGGCACGTGCCCGCAACGTCCCACGCGCCCGCGTACTGAAGGATGACGGGATCTACGAAATCGCCCAGCAGCAACCGAAGGACACCGAGGCGCTTGCGCGGCTGCGCACCATCCCCAAGGGCTGGGAGCGCTCGGCCGCCGGTACGGCGGTGCTTGAGGCGATCAACGCGGCGCTGGCTCTGCCGAAGGCAGAAATGCCGCATCCGCCGCGCCATCAGCAGGCTCCCGAGGGCACGGCAGCGGCTTCCGAACTGTTGAAGGTCCTTTTGAAGCTTATTGCGGAAAAACATGGCGTTGCTCCGAAGGTGATCGCCAACAGCGACGATCTCGACAAGATCGCCGCGGAAGGAGAGAAGGCCGATGTGGCGGCCTTGACCGGCTGGCGGCGCGATCTCTTCGGCGAGACGGCCCTGCAGCTGATCCAGGGCCAGGTGGCCCTGCGCTTCGTCGGCAAGCGGATCGAGACCGTCGCTCTCTAGCCGCGACATTCTCCTTCCCGGATCCCTTGTAATTGCGTATGATTCGCCGAGCGATATCGCGGCTGCAATCACGATTGCGCCGCAAATTTCGTGGAATGAACGTCTGATGTAATCGTTCTATTCGATGACGTTCCAGTTTGCCGGCGCAATCCCGCGTCGATGACAGACGTCGCTTCTCGGCGGAAAAGTGAATGGGCATTTTCCATTCGATACGCAACTGGATCCTGATATCGCTGTTCGTCGCTTCGACGGGCGTCATTTACGGCAAACTATTCTTTCCGGAATCTCCGATATATATCGGCGGAATCTTCGCCCTGTTCTGCGGCATGCCGCTGCTTGCCTTCGAGCGCCGCATGATCCTGCCGCGGCTGAGTGACTGGATGCATAGGCTGCCAACGCCGGCCTTCATCCTTTCGGCTCTCGTCGTCGATTTCCTGCTGATGAGCGTCGGCTATGCCACCGCAGGCAGCTCCATGAAATTGCTAGGCCTCGTCAAAGCATCATGGGAAGACCTGACGGTGCTGAAGATAGACGTCTATATCTATGCCGTGGTGGTGACTGCCATCGTCATTTTCATCGGGCGCGTGCGGGAATTGCTCGGCCGCGACGTCTTCTCCAGCCTGTTGACCGGCCGTTACCGCAATCCGGTGCAGGAGGAGCGCGTCTTTCTTTTCGTCGATCTCGTCGGCTCCACTGCCTTTGCTGAGGAATATGGCGACTTGAAAACGCAAGAATTCCTCGGTGCGGTGTTCGGCGCCATGGCAGAGCCGGTGCGGCGGCACAAGGGCGCGATCGACGACTATATCGGCGATGCTGCCATCATCACCTGGCCGCTCCAGCGGGGCGTCAAGAATGCCAATTGCGTGCGCTGCGTCTTCAATATCCTCGACGATATCGAAAAGAACGCCGAGACCTGGCTGAAATCCTACGGGAGGGTGCCGCGTCTTAGAGCCGCTCTGCATGGCGGCAATGTCGTGACGGCCGAAATCGGCGTCGACCACCACAAGATCGCCTATTTCGGTGACACGGTGAATACGACCGCAAGGCTGGAGTCACTCTGCAAAACGCTGGAGCGACAGGTGCTGATTTCCAGCGACCTTGCCAGACGGATGGAGCTACCCGACGGGATCATCAAGGAAGAACTCGGCGAACATGCCGTTCGCGGCCGTGATCAGCACCTTGGCGTCATCGCCCTTCACACGCAGGACCGGCAGGCGTTGAAGACCGTTCGCGGCAGATCTTAAACAAGACGAATTGTTGGCTGCAATTCAGCACTGATGCACGCCTGAGCTTCACAGCCCATGGGTTGTCCACAGTCACCAAATCTTCACCTAAGCGTTAATTCGCAGACATGGGTCGCCTGTTAAGCGGAGTTGTTTTTACCACTCTCCACCACAAGGTGACATGATGACCCGAATCCTTTCCGCCTCGACGGCACTCTTCATTCTGCTTGCCGCATCGGCGCAAGCAGACGAGCAGCAATTCAAGGCAAAGCTCGTCGGCCAGGCGATCCTGCCGGCCAACACCATCACTGCCGCCCCCGCCGATGCGCCCGACTTCCTGAAAACGTCAGGCAAGTTCACCACGCCGGATCGCAAGCGCACCGACGCACTCGGCACCGTGCCGAGCAAGGACGGCGCCCGCGTCACCGACCTGAAGCTGCCCTTCGCCGGCCAGCCGATCCAGGGCTTTTCCGGCATCAAGACCATGCCCGATGGCACCTTCTGGACGCTCTCCGACAACGGCTTCGGCTCCAAACAGAACTCCTCCGACGCGATGCTTTTCCTGCATCAGCTGAAATTCGACTGGGACAATGGCAAGGTCGAGGTCGTCAAGAACCTGTTCCTGTCCGACCCGAACAAGAAAGCCCCCTTCCCGATCGTCATGGAAGGCGCCGACAAGCGTTACCTGACGGGCGCCGATTTCGACATCGAATCTATCCAGCCTGTTGCCGATGGCTTCTGGATCGGCGACGAGTTCGGTCCTTACCTGCTGAAATTCGACACGAACGGCCAACTGACCGACGTCTTCGCAACGACGCTCGAGGGCAAGCCGGTCCTGTCGCCCGACAACCCGCTGATCCAGCTGCCCGGCAACCCCACACAGAAGATGCCCGTCTTCAACCTGAAGCGCTCCGGCGGCTTCGAAGGCCTCGCCATGTCGAAGGACGGCTCGAAGCTCTACGGCCTGCTGGAAGGCCCGATCTACAAGGATGACGGCCAGATGGAGAGCGTCGACGGCAAGACGGCCATCCGGGTCATCGAATTCGACATCGCCTCGAAGAGCTGGACCGGCCGCAGCTGGCTCTATCCCTTCGCCGACAAGGGCGTCTCGATCGGCGATTTCAACATGCTCGACGCAACCACGGCCCTGGTCATCGAACGCGACAACGGCGCCGGCACGAAGGACAAAGCCTGCGCCGATCCCAAGCAGCCGAAGCCGGATTGCTTCGAGGCTCCGGCCGAGCTGAAGCGCGTCTACAAGATCGAGTTGAGCGACGCCAATGTCGGCAAGGCCGTCCGCAAGATCGGCTATATCGACCTGCTGCGCATCGAAGATCCGGACCACAAGCGTCGCCAGGGCGGCGGCGAAGGCTTCTACGACATGCCCTTCGTCACCATCGAGAATGTCGACCGCGTCGATGCCACACACATCATCATCGGCAACGACAACAACCTGCCCTTCTCGGCAGGCCGCGCCGTCGACAAGGCTGACGACAACGAATTCAGCCTGCTCGAAGTCGGCGATTTCCTGAACGCGAAGTAAGAAAATTCCCTTCTCCCCTCGGGGAGAAGGTGCCCAAAGGGCGGATGAGGGGGAATGGCTTTCTCATAGGAGCCGAAACAAGTCCTATCGCGAGCGCCCCCTCAACCCGCGCTGCGCGCGACCTTCTCCCCGCTGGGGAGAAGGTTGTTCTTCATTCGAAGCAGAAAGCCAGCCGGCGGTTGGTGAGCTTGCCGAGTTGCTGCAGGCGTCCGTCCAGCCGCTCGCCGGCAAAATCGTGATATTCGGCCGGGACGACGAATTCGAGGTCCAGATCCGGGTTTGTCGAGCGGCGGAACGACAGATTGCGCACGATACCGGGCATCGAGGCCGAAAACAGGTAGACGACGCGCAACAGGCCGCCGAGCAGCTTGGCGCGTTCGATGTAGAGCGGCGTTGCGATCGTCGCCAGCGGCTCGGTCGCTCCATCGTCGTTCAAGCCCTCGAAACGATAGTAATTGGCAAGCGCGATGAAGGCGCGGCCGGCATGAGTGATACCGACGAAGGACGTGTGGGCGATGATGTTCAGCGCCTGCAGGCCGCGATAATCCGGATGGGCACGCCAGCTGATATCGGCAAGAAGGCAGGCTGCCTGGCGATAGCGGCTTTCCTCGTCGGTCTCAGTGATGCCGAAAAACGGCAACATCCGCCCCGTCCACTCCGCCAGCTCGCGGGCATGTTCCGGCGAACGCGCGCGCAGGATGGCAAGCTCACCGGCGGCGGTGAGCAGCGGATCGCTGTTGCGCTCCGCCTCGGTCAACAGGGAATAGAGATAACCTTCACGCACGCCCTGGGCGGAGAAGGAGATCACAGAGGGCTTCATCGCGGTCAGCACTTCGCGCATCGCGACCGCGCCGAAGGGCAGCAGCGAACGACGATGCTTGGAAACCGCCTGCAGCGCCGGGTCCTTCGAATCCTTCGATTCGACGATCTGATCCAGAAAGCGGATCATTTCGTCGAGCGGTACTTCATAGCCCTGCATCATGTGCAGCGGATATTTGCGGATTTCCATGTGCAGCTTGGCCACGCTTCGCCATGTGCCGCCGACCGCATAGAAGGTGCGGCCCTCGCCCTTGCTCAATAGCTTGGCCGTCTTGACGTGCTTGCGCGCGAAGCTGCGCGCCTTCTCGATCGAGCCGCCGGCATATTCCGACAGGCGCAGGCCGCCGAGCGGCAGCGTTATGCCTTTGCCGATCTCCCGATCCTTGATGTCGATCAGCTCCAGCGAGCCGCCGCCGAGGTCGCCGGCGATGCCATCGGGGTGGAAAAAACCGCTGATGATGCCGAGCGCGGAAAAGCGCGCCTCTTCTTCGCCCGAAAGTACCCGCACCTTGCGCTGGAGGATGGCTTCTGCCTGATGGATGAACTGCGGACCGTTGCTGGCTTCACGCGCCGCGGCCGTTGCCAAAACGTAGATGGTGGCGGCACGCGCCTGATCGGAGAGTGCCTTGAAGCGATGCAGCGCGGCAAGCGCCCGCGCCACGCTTTCTTCGTCCATCTTTCCCGTCAGTGCTATGCCCTTGCCCAGGCCGCATAGCACTTTTTCGTTGAAGAGGATGGTCGGCGACCGCGAATGGCCTTCATAGACGACGAGACGGACCGAATTCGACCCGATATCGACAACGGAGACAGGGGCGATGCCCGGAAGACGCCCCTGGGCTTCTGATTCAACCATGCAGGTCCAATTTATTTGTTGCGGCCCGACAGCAGCCCAGCGATGAGTTTCGGTGCGCTGGATTTCAAGGCTTCACCACGGCCGGACAGGCTGGGATTGGTCATGAAATACTGCTGTGCATTGAATGGCTCTTTTCCCTGACGCACTTCCATGCGCCGTGAAGTCCCGTCCGGCAATATCTCGTAGCTTTGCTGATTGTCAATGATATTGCCCAGCATGATCTGTGAAAGCACCTGTTCATGCACGGTCTTGTTGGTGAGCGGCACGAGCGTTTCGACGCGGCGATCGAGATTGCGCGGCATCATATCGGCAGAGCCGATATAGACCAGCGCCTTGTCCGACGGCAGGCCGTGACCGTCGCCGAAGCAGAAAATGCGGCTGTGCTCGAGGAAGCGACCGACGATGGACTTGACGCGGATCCTTTCCGAAAGCCCGGGGATCTGGGGACGCAGGCAGCAAATGCCGCGCACGACAAGCTCGATATCGACGCCGGCATTGCTGGCACGATACAGCGCGTCGATGATATCGGGATCGACGAGCGAATTCATCTTCATCCAGATCGCGCCCGGACGGCCGTTCTTGGCATGTTCGATCTCGCCTTCGATATGCTGAAGGATGCGAGGACGCAGCGTATAGGGCGAAACCGCGATCTTCATGCCCTGTTCCGGCTCACCGTAACCGGTAATGAAGTTAAAGATGTTCGCCATGTCATGGGCGATCGTCGGATCGCAGGTGAAGTAGGAAAGGTCCGTGTAAATCTTGGCGGTGACCGGATGGTAGTTGCCGGTACCGAGATGGCAATAGGTGCGGAGCTTGCCGTCTTCGCGACGCACAACCATGGACATCTTCGAATGGGTCTTGAGCTCGATGAAGCCGAAGACGACCTGCACGCCGGCGCGCTCCAGATCGCGCGCCCAGCGGATGTTGGCTTCTTCGTCGAATCGAGCCTTCAGCTCCACCAGCGCCGTAACCGATTTGCCGAGATCGGCTGCATCGATCAGCGCGCGGACGATCGGGCTATCGTTCGACGTGCGGTAAAGCGTCTGCTTTATCGCCAGAACGTCAGGATCCCGAGCAGCCTGGAGAAGGAACTGGACCACCACGTCGAAGGATTCATAGGGATGGTGGACGACCATGTCCTTTTCGCGGATCGCGGCGAAGCAATCGCCGGCATGTTCGCGGACGCGCTCAGGAAATCGCGCATTGTAGGGCTCGAAGCGCAAATCGTCGCGCGGCGCCTTGCAGATTTCCGACAGCGTGTTGAGCGCGAGCAGGCCCGGCAGAACCGCGATGCGGTTTCCCGGGACGTTCAGCGACTCCACCACGAACTGGCGAAGCTCCAGCGGCATTTCGGAATCGGTTTCGATGCGGATCACGGACCCGCGGCGGCGACGCTTCAGTGCGGTTTCGAAGAAGCGCACCAGATCTTCGGCCTCTTCCTCGACTTCGATATCGCTGTCTCGGATGATGCGGAACGTACCAGAACCCTGCACCTCGTAGCCGGGGTACAGCCGGTGAATGAAGATGTTCACCACGTCTTCGAGCGTAATGTAGCGGATGACGTTGCTGGCATCCGGCAGGCGGACGAAACGGTCCAGCGCCGGCGGCAGTCGCAGCAGCGCCGTCATCGGCTCGCGACCGTTCATGCTCTTCAGCTGCAGCGCGATCGAGAAACCGAGGTTCGGAATGAACGGGAACGGATGGGCCGGGTCGATGGAAAGCGGCGTCAGGACCGGGAAGATCGCCTGCTCGAACTCGGTATGAAGCCACTGACGGTCGGCATCGGAAAGGGCAGCCGGGCGGACGATCAGAATATCTTCCTTGGCGAGATATTGCTGCAGGACGGCAAGGGAGGCTTGCTGCTCCATCTGCAGATTGTCAATCTCGCGGAGGATATCGTCGAGCTGCTCGGCCGGCGTCTTGCCGTCTGGCGTGCGCACGAGGATCTTCTGGCGGACCTGGCCTTCCAGGCCGGCGACGCGCACCATGAAGAACTCATCGAGGTTGGCGGCGGAAATCGAGAGGAAGCGGACGCGTTCCAGCAGCGGATGAGCGGTGTTCAGCGTCTCTTCAAGGACGCGGCGGTTGAACTGCAGCCAGGAGAATTCGCGGTTGATGAAGCGCTCGGGGCTGGTCATCAATTCGCTGACCGGAGGTGCGGCCTCTGGATTTTCCTGGTTGGCGTCCTGATGTTCCGTGAGTGCCGAGTCCATGTTCCACCTACCCTCTTTCCAATCTTGTGCCACCTATATCAGTTTGACGACGGAACTGTGACAGTCGCAGCCAGCTCAATCCGTCTGGCCGGAACCACCCAGCTCGTTCAAGACCTCGGCGGCCAACAGGCGCGTTATCCTTGTTCCTCGAGCCAAAGCCAGCCGGTCCAGCCTGTCGACGATCAGCTGCGCCGCGTTCAGGGAACGCTCCATGCGATTGACGATATAAAGGACGAGTTTGTCATCGATATAAAGCTGGCGGTCGGCGAAGAGCTTGACGATCACCTGCGACAGCAATTCCTCGTCCGGCTCGCCGATTTCGACCACCGTCGCCGCCTTCAGGCGGGAGCGCAGATCGGGCAGCGTCACCGGCCAGGACATCGGCCAGAGCCTGCTCGTCATTAAGAGACTGGTGCCGTTTTCGCGAACGCTGTTGATGACATGAAAGAGTTCGGTATCGTCAAAGCCGAGGCGATCCACGTCTTCGAAGATGACGGGGCCATTCGCCGCGGCAACTGCGGCATCGGAGCCGGCCACAGGATGAATGTGGACGGCGCCGCACCGCTCGGCCCAGATGCTGGCGAGATGCGATTTGCCCGAACCGACGGGTCCCGCCAGGATGACGACCGGCGACGGCCAGTGCGGCCAGGAATCGACGATCCTCACCGCCGCGCTCAAGGGATCGGCGACGAGCAGATCGTCGCGCCCGTTTGCGGGATCATGCGTAAAGGCCAAGGGCAGCTGCTCGGCGGCCTTGCGCCTTAGATCAGCGTTCTTTGCGTCGGTCATGTCTAGCTATTCTCGGTCTTGCCGGCCTTGGCTCTGCGCGCCTTGCCAGCTTCCGAGCGTCCGTAATAGAGATCACTCTGAAGGTAGCGCGAAAGGGCGAAGCGGACAAGAACGCCGCAGGCGGCAGCGGCAGGAACGGCGATCAGCAGCCCGACGAAGCCGAAAAGCGCGCCGAAGGCAAAAAGGGCGAACATCAGCCAGACCGGATGCAGGCCGACGCTTTCGCCGACGAGCTTCGGCTGCAGTACATTGCCTTCCAGGAACTGACCAGTGAAGAAGACGACGAGCGTCAGGCCGACCCAGAGATAGTCTGGCCAGAACTGAACGAGCGCGACGCCGACGGCCAGAACGAGACCGACCATCGAGCCGACATAGGGAATGAAGCTGATCATGCCGGCAAAAAGGCCGATCAGCAGGCCGAAGTTCAGGCCGACCAACGACAGACCGACGCCGTAATAAACTCCGAGAATAATGCAGAGAGAACCCTGCCCCCGGATGAAACCGGCGATTGCCTGGTCGATCTCGCGGGCGATCTGGCGAACGGTGGCGACATGATCGCGCGGGATCCAGTCATCCACCTTGGCGACCATCCGATCCCAGTCGAGCAGCATATAGAAGGCGACGACGGGCGTGACGACCATCAGCGAGAGGATGTTGACCAGCGCCTTGCCGGAGCTCCAGAGCTGCGCGAACAGGCCGCCGACAAAACTCAGACCCTCGGACATGATGCTGGAGAAATTGTCCTTGATCGCGCCGAGCTGATTGCGGATCCAATCCGGCAGCACCATCGTCTGCGCCTTGGCGATCAGCTGCTGAATCTGCTGCACATAGGTCGGAATGTGCTGGATGAAATCGTTGAACTGATTAACGATGATCGGAATGAAGATCGTCAGCGCCAGCGCGAAGATCAGCACGAAAGAGACGAGGATCACCACCGTCGCCATCAGGCGGCTGAGGCCGATCCGCTCCAGCCGGTCGGCGACCGGATCGAGGAAATAGGCGACCGCCATGCCGGCGATGAACGGCAGCAGGATCGTACTGAAGATATAGATAAAGGCGATGAAAGTGACGAGCACGATCACCCAGAAGGTGACCTGACGCTTGAGGCTCGCCCCGCTGACCTTTTGCTCCATCGTCTTCCCCGTTACTCCGCGCCCGTTTACCGTGTGCTTAGGACATAGGATGATGCCGCAATTATGGTCAAGCCTGAGACCGGAAATCCGTCTCGGGCAATGGGAAGCGGGGAAATCGAAGGGTTTGCGGCGCTTGCGCCTTGCATAAAGGCCCCTATCATGCAATGGCGACCCGATCAAAGCCCTGTCATAATGGATGGGCGGCCATCGGAGGCGGAAGCATGAGCCAGTCTGGAAAAAACGGTCTGACCTATAGCGACGCGGGTGTCGATATCGACGCCGGCAACCTGCTGGTCGAAAAAATCAAGCCCGCGGTCCGTTCGACGCGTCGGCCGGGTGCGGACGGCGAGATCGGCGGCTTCGGCGGCCTGTTCGACCTCAAGGCTGCCGGCTTCACCGATCCGGTGCTGGTTGCCGCCAATGACGGCGTCGGCACCAAGCTCAAGATCGCGATCGACGCCAACTATCATGAAACCGTCGGCATCGACCTCGTTGCCATGTGCGTCAACGATCTGGTCGTCCAGGGCGCCGAGCCGCTGTTCTTCCTCGATTACTTCGCCACCGGCAAGCTCGACCCGGACCAGGGAGCCGCGATCGTCGGCGGCATTGCTGCCGGCTGCCGCGATGCAGGCTGTGCGCTGATCGGCGGCGAAACGGCTGAGATGCCGGGCATGTACTCCCATGGCGATTACGATCTGGCGGGCTTTGCCGTCGGTGCGGCCGAGCGTGGCCAGCTGCTGCCGTCGGGCGATATCGCCGAAGGCGACATCATTCTCGGGCTCGCCTCGTCAGGCGTTCATTCCAACGGCTTTTCGCTGGTGCGCAAGATCGTCGAGCTTTCCGGGCTCGGCTGGGATGCACCGGCTCCCTTCGCCGAAGGCAAGGCGCTCGGCGAAGCATTGCTGACGCCGACGCGCATCTATGTGAAGCCGCTGCTGAAAGCCATCCGCGAAACGCATGCCCTGAAGGCTCTCGCCCACATCACCGGCGGCGGGTTCCCGGAGAATATTCCGCGCGTACTGCCGAAGCATCTCGCTGCCGAAATCGATCTCGGTGCGGTCAAGGTGCCGCCGGTCTTCTCGTGGCTTGCCAAGACAGGCGGCGTCGAGGCCAAGGAAATGCTGCGCACCTTCAACTGCGGCATCGGCATGATCGTCGTCGTTGCTCAAGAGAATGTCGAAGCCGTGAAAGCCGTGCTTGAGGCTGAAGGCGAAGCAGTCGTTACGCTCGGCCGCATGGTCGCTCGCGAAGAAGGCGCTCCCGGCACTGTCTATAAGGGCACACTCGCTCTATGACCACGCCGCGCAAACGCGTCGTCGTCTTCATCTCGGGCGGCGGCTCCAACATGCTGGCTCTTCTAAAGGCCACGAAAGCAGCGGACTACCCGGCCGAGATCGTCGGCGTCGTCTCCGACAAGGCGGATGCCGGCGGACTGGCAAAGGCCGCGGCTGAGGGCATTGCGACCTTCGCTTTCGTGCGGAAGGAATTTGCCAGCAAGGAAGCCCATGAAGAGGCGATCCTTGCACAACTGGAAGCCCTCTCGCCCGATATCATCTGCCTCGCCGGCTATATGCGGCTACTCTCGGGCCGCTTCATCCAGGCTTACGAGGGCCGGATCATCAACATCCATCCGTCGCTACTGCCGCTTTTCCCCGGCCTGCACACGCATCAGCGCGCGATCGACGCCGGCATGCGCATTGCCGGTTGCACCGTGCATTTCGTCACGGAAGGCATGGATGAAGGCCCGGTCGTCGGCCAGGCTGCCGTGCCTGTCTTGACCGACGATACCGCCGACAGCCTTGCCGCCCGCGTGCTTACGGTCGAACATCAGATTTATCCGCAATCGCTGCGGCTGGTGGCGGAAGGCAAGGTCAGGATGGAAGGCGGCAAGGCCGTGAGCCTCGGTAAAACACCCGCTGTCGATGGACGGCAGATTTTGTCACTGCTTGGGGATGCAGGTTAAATAAGGAATTCTGTGGCTAATTCTGTGGCTAAACGCCCCCTCATCCGCCCTTCGGGCACCTTCTCCCCAAGGGGAGAAGGGAGAAGCGCTTCAGGTGCTCCCCTTTCAGCAAAGCCATCGCGTTTGGGGTTATGCAACTTCCTTTGAAGCGGAAGTCTAGTCTTCCCGGCAAAGTGCTTTTTGCCGGGATCGGCGTTTATAGCGACCCTCCTTCTCCCCTCGGGAGAAGGTGCCCGAAGGGCGGATGAGGGGGAGCCAGTGTCTCACCCTCACAATCTTTCTCAAGCCGCAATTGCCATCAGCGGGTGCAGTGTGCCGTCGCTATAGACGATGCGGCCGCTTCGGAAAGTCGCGCGAATACGGTGAACCGAACCGGGCTCGACTGCCACCAGATCGGCAAGCTGGCCGACCGCAATCTCACCGCGATCCATGAGACCGGCCGAACGGGCAGCGTTGGCGGTTGCCGTCGCAACGGCCGCCGGCAGACCGCCGGCGACAACATCGGCGATCTTGAAAATCGCCGGAACGAAGGCTGCGGGGTGATAATCGGCGGCGATGATGCCAAGCAGACCGGACCGAGCTGCATCCAGGGCGCTGAGATTGCCGGACATGGACTGGCCGCGCAGCGCGTTCGGCGCACCCATCAAGGTCCAGAGACCGCGGCGGCAGGCTTCTTCCGCAGCTGGCCCCGTCACCGGAAATTCACTGATCGTCACGCCGAGATCGTGCATCGCTGCGACCTTTTCGGCACTGTCGTCGTCATGCGAGGCGAGCGACAGCCTGTGCTTCAGCGCAAGTTCGACCACGTCATGCAGCTTACGCTCGATCTTAGGGTCCTCGCGCTGCGCGATGCGCTGTGCCACGACTTCCTCGGCGGCCTCCCGCGACATGGAGCGGCGCTCCGACATGCTGCGGATATAGCTTTCGATGTCGTTATACTGCCCCTGCCCCGGTGTATGGTCGGTCAGGGAAACCATGTCGACGGAGCCCTCCTCCAGTAGCCGCTCCAGGGTCGGCGCCGCGCCGAGATTGGTGATTTCGTAGCGTGCATGGACACGGTGGTCGATCAGGAGCTCGTCGCGCAGGCTGCCGATGCCGCGAATGACAGCCGAGGTGGTTTCGAGCGAGCGGACGTGGCCGTAGACGCTTTCGGTCGCAAAGGAGAGTGCCGCAAAGGCCGTGGTGACACCGGCCGCCGCTAGCTTCTTGTCTAGCTCATGAATGCCGAAATCGATCGGCATCATCGCATTTGGACGCGGCGCGATCTCGCGCTCCACCATGTCGCAGTGCAGGTCAACGAAGCCCGGCATCAGCAAACGGCCGCCGCCATCGAACGTCGGCTGTTCCACAGGCTCCGAGTGGATTTCGGCAATCACGCCGTCCTCGATGCGCACCGCGCCCTTTTCTACGACTTCATTGGGAAGAACGAGCGTGAAATTGCTGAGCCACATCGGCTTTCTCCTGAAACAGCGTCCATGATCGAAGGAGGCTCGGAAACATTCGAATGTTTCCGGCCAGCACGCCCCGGTAAGCTCGATTCGTGACATTGTGATGAATGGCGAGCAGAGTTTTCACAAAGCTCCCGCTCACCCGGTGGTCTATCTCAAGCTGGCGACATTCAAAGCTGCCCATTGCAGCAGCATGATCGTCTTGGCATCGTAGATGTCGCCCTTCTCGATCATGACAATCGCATCGGACAGGCGAACTTCCAGCACCTCGATATCCTCATGCTCCTCCGCAAGGCCGCCGCCATCGGTGACACGGTCGGAGGTATCGATCACGGCGGCGAAGAAATGGATGACCTCGGTCGAGGAACCGGGCGACGTCATCGACTTGAAGAGGAAACGGACGTCGCGTACGCGAAAACCGGTCTCTTCCATGGCTTCGCGGCGGATTGCCGCTTCCGGATCATCGCCGTCGAGCAGGCCGGCGGGCACCTCGATCATTCTCTCCGGCAGGCCGACAAGCTGCGACGGCAGACGGTGTTGCCGAACAAGCACCACCGTTTCATGGCTGGGATCATAAAGCAGGATGCAGGCGGCCGGCGTGCGATGATAGACCTCGCGCTTCAGGCGATGCTTTTCACCCCGCGAATCCGTGTAGTCGACCTCGAATGTGCTCAGCCGAGTCCATTGATCCGCCAGCGTCTTTTCGCTGACGATTTCGGCTTTCGCGTTTTCGAATTTACTCATGCCACGTCCTTGCGAAGCCATACCTTGTTATCGTGGACAGCCGCGCCTCCATAGGGTGCGACCGGATCAGCGCCGGTGAGCACATTGATGCCCTCACCATCGACGTGAGCCTTGTTCGGCCACAGTCCCTCGGCGATCAGCACGCCCGGCTTCACCTCCGTCGTTACGCGCGCGTGGAGGCGGATATCACCGCGTGTATTGCCGATGCGAACGAGTTCGCCATGAGCAATATCAAGCCGCTCGGCATCGGCCGGATTGATCATCACCTCGGGGCGCCCTTCCTTCTGCCGCGATGTCTTCGTTTCCGCGAAACTCGAATTCAGGAAGTTGCGCGATGGCGAAGTAGCGAGCCGGAACGGATGCTCGGGGTCGGCCACCTCGATAACATCGACCTGATCCGGAAACTCCGGGAGCTCGATATGAGGGCCGAGCAGACCGACGGATGCTGGCGGGCGGTTCGGCGCCGGCTGGTTCGTCCAATCGGGACGGAACCGGAACTTACCGTCGGGATGAGCGAAGCCTTTGATGAAATGGGCCTCCTCGAAATCCGGCTGACGGTCGAACCATTTGTGCTCGACGAAATAATCGTAGTCCGGCAGGCCGCTCCTCGACAGAACCCGGTCGATCATCTCCCGAGCGGAGAAGCCAAAACCGGGGCGATCCGCAACGCCGAGGCGCTTGGCAAGCTCCTCGATCACGAAGAGATTGCTGCGTACCGTCGGCGGCGGCTCCACGAGCTTCGGGCCGAGAAGAATGTGGTTCTGGCCGCCGGCGCGATAGATGTCGTCATGCTCGACGAACATGGTGGCCGGGATGACGATATCGGCCATGTCGGCCGTATCGGTCATGAACTGCTCGTGCACGGCGACGAAGAGATCGGAGCGGGCAAAGCCGCGCTTCACCAGCCGCTGTTCGGGCGCGATGTTCACCGGATTGGTGTTCTGGATCAGCATGGCAGTGACCGGGCCGCGATGGCGCAGCGCGACGGCATCGCCGGTCAAGGCACGGCCGATCTGCGACTGGTCGATCATGCGGATATCCATATCCTTCATGACGCGGCCGGTCAGTTCGCTCGCATCCATGCGGAAGATATCGCTGTTCGAATGAAAGGCACCGCCGCCCTCATATTGCCAGGAACCAAGAACGGTGGCGATCGACGCCGCGGCATGCATGGCGATCGCGCCGTTGCGCTGACGGGTAAAGCCGTAGCCGAGACGGAAATAGGTCTTCTTCGTCGTTCCAACGAGCTTGGCGAAGGCTTCGATCTCGTCTACCGAAAGGCCGGTGATGGCGGCTGCCCATGCCGGGGTCTTCGATTTCAAATGCTCTTCAAGCCCGGCGGGATCGTCGGCATATTTGGCCATGTAGTCGCGGTCGGCATAGCCGTCGCGGAAGGCGATGTGCATGACGGCGCAGGCAAGGGCGGCATCCGTACCCGGCTTGACGATCAAGGCCATGTCGGCCTGCTTCATGGTCGGATTGTCGTAGATATCGACGACAACGATCTTGGCGCCGCGCTCCTTGCGGGATTTCACCGCATGGGTCATGACGTTGACTTGGGTCGCCACGGCATTCGTGCCCCAGATGACGACGCAGTCGGTGCGGCCCATCTCGCGCGGATCGGGGCCGCGCAGCACGCCGGTCGCCATGGTGAAGCCGGTCCAGGCCGGATTGGTGCAGATCGACGAGAAGAAGCCGGAATAGCGCTTGGCATGGCGCAGCCGCTCGATGGAGTCGCGCTGCACCCAGCCCATCGTTCCCGCATAGAAATAGGGCCAGATCGCCTCGCTGCCGTCCTTCGCTTCCGCCTTAACGAAGGCGTCTGCGATTTCATCGAGCGCGTCGTCCCAGGAAAGCTCCTGCCAGCGCCCCTCGCCCTTGGCGCCCGCGCGGCGCAGCGGTTTCATCCGACGATCGGGGTGATAGAGCCGCTCAGCATAGCGGGCGACCTTGGCGCAGATGACGCCTGACGTGTAGGAATGGTCGTTGGCACCGCGAACCCGACCGATCTTGCCGTCCTCAGTCAGATCGACCTCCAGCGCGCAGGTGGAGGGACAGTCATGCGGACAGGCCGTGTGGCCGATGCGCGATTTGGCTTGGATAGGGGTCGCAATGTTCATGATGTTTGTATATTTCAAGCGATGTCCGGCCACTAGAGACAATCCGGCCCATCTCAACAATTCATGCGGACTTCACCGACAATGAACTATCGGCACATCTACCACGCGGGCAATTTTGCCGATGTCTTGAAACACGCAATCCTCGCGCGCCTCGTCCGCTACATGCAGAACAAGGACAAGGCGTTCCGTGTCCTCGACACCCATGCCGGCATCGGACTCTACGATCTTTCCTCCGAGGAAGCGCAGAAGACCGGCGAGTGGCGTGACGGCATCGGCAGGGTGCTGGAGGCGGAACTCGTGCCGCAGGTCGCCGACCTGCTAGAGCCCTATCTTGCCGCCATCCGGGAATTGAACTCCGAAGGCGGCCTCAGGCTCTATCCCGGCTCGCCGAAGCTCGCCCGCATGCTGTTTCGCCCGCAGGACCGGCTTTCTGCGATGGAGCTGCATCCGGACGATTTTCAGCGGCTGCACCGGCTCTTCGAGGGCGATCATCATGCCCGTGTTACCGAGCTGGACGGCTGGCTGGCGCTCGGCGCGCATCTGCCGCCGAAGGAGAAGCGCGGCATCGTACTTGTCGACCCGCCTTTCGAAGAGGAAGGGGAATATGAGCGGCTGATCGACGGCCTCGCAAAGGCCAGGCGCCGCTTCCCTGGCGGCACCTATTGCCTCTGGTATCCGATCAAGAAGGATGCGCCTATCAAGCCTTTCCACGAGGCGCTACAGGCGCTGGAAATTCCAAAAATGCTCTGCGCCGAGCTGAGCGTCAAAAGCGATCGCGGCTTCACCGGGCTTACCGGCTCCGGCCTCATTATCGTCAATCCTCCCTTCACGCTGAAGGACGAGTTGCATGCGCTGCTGCCGGTCTTGAAGGATATCCTGGCGCAGGACCGCTTCGCCTCGCAGCGCGCCTTCTGGCTGCGTGGCGAGCGTTGAACTTTCCCACATACCTACAGGTGATTTCATGAGACTTCTTTGCTCGTCCACCTCCCCCTTCTCCAGCAAGGTGCGCATGGCGGCACGCCATCTCGGCATCAAGCTCGAGGAAATCCACGTCGACACGAATGCCGGTCCGACACTGCTGATCGACAACAATCCGCTCGGCAAGATCCCGACATTGCTGACCGGCGACGGCGAAGCGATTTTCGACAGCCGCGCCATCATGCATTATTTCGACCGGCGCGAGGGCGGGCTCTACCCATCGAAGAAAGGCAAGCGCACGGAGATCGAAGTTCTGGAAGCGCTGATCGACGGCACCAACGAGTGCCTGCTGTCGATCGTCTACGAACGCCGCCTTCGCGAACCCGAGAAGCAGCATCAGCCCTGGATCGACCGGCAGTGGGCGAAGGTCAGCCGCGCCCTCACCCATCTCGATGCCGAGCCGCCGAAAATCGGTAAGAAGCTGCATGCGGGTCACTTCGCGCTTGCCTCTCTCGTCGGCTATCTGCAGCTCCGTTTCGAAGGGCAGTGGGAAGCGGACTATGCGGGATTGACGGACTGGGCACGCAAGTTCGAGAAGCATTTCCCCGATTTTCCGACGATGAAGCCGCAAGTCTGAAGCGGTTCTGCGACGTCTCGCGTCACATCGGCAACTGATATCGGGTCAACAAAAAAGCCGAGGCGTGAGCCCCGGCTTTTTCTTTATTCCATGCCGTCAAGTGATTAGAACTTGACGCCGATACCGACCTTGACGCTCTGCTCGTCGTAGCCGCGAGAGAAGCGACCGGAGTCAAGGTCGAAGTTCTTCTTGCCGTAATCCGTGTAACGGTACTCGAGGCGAGCGGTGATGTTGTTGGTGATGAAGGTTTCAGCACCTGCACCGACCGTGTAGCCAACAGCCGTCTTGCTGTCGGACGAGGTAGCATCTTCGAGCTTGTTTTGGCCGAGTGCCAGACCGGCCGTGCCGTACAGCATGAACGGATTGAAGTCGTAACCGAGGCGGCCACGAACCGAGCCGTTGACGCCGTTCTTGGCGGTCAGACCGTTGCGGGTGCTGTCAATGCCTGCGTAGCCGAGGTCTGCTTCAATGCCGTATACGATCTGGCCCTGCTGCCAGTTGTAGCCGGTGAAGGCCTGGCCGCCGAAGCCGTAGCCGTTGCCATTGCGGGTGAAGTGACCCTTGTTCCAGTCGCCTGCACCACCGATGTAGAAGCCGGACCAGTTGTTGACGGCCGGAGCTGCTTCCTGAGCGACGGGCGGCTGCGGAATCTGCTCAACAGCGTCGGCAGCCTGAGCTGCGGTGTAGCCGCCGAGAGCGAAAGCGGAGACCATGAGGGTCGTGATAAGAGTACGCATACTTTTCTCCTTTCAGTCCCGTGTGCCCCGCTTACTGTCCTTGACTTCGAAGCGCCACGAGCAATTAAAACATATCCCTCCCGGATCGAGGTTGAAATTGGAATGCAAATGAGGAAATGGAAGAGCCAAAATATGATATCATTGTGGCACAGACGTGGCTGAATTTCGATGTTGCTTCATCGCAACAGAGGAATTGTTAACCATAACCATTGATTAAACCGTGTATACTTATTTTAAACTAAATATATCGCAAGTTTTACATAAGAAACCCCAAGGCGCTCCATTCGCTCATGCATCTTTTCATATGGTGTATCGAAGCCCTATATGAGCATCGATTGGGTAACAATGAGCAAAAGGCGATCTCTTGAGCCAGGAAAAACTACGCACGGCGTTGATAACCGGCGCCTCCAAAAGAATAGGCCTGGCAATTGCCGAGGATTTGTCGGCTAATGGCTTCGCCGTGGCGTTGCATGCCAATCAGTCCCTCATCGAGGCTGAGAAAATTGCGGCGAAACTGCGGCAAATGGGCCGGAGAGCTATTGCGATCAAGGCGGATCTGCAGGATTTGGGCGAGACTTCAACCCTTGTCGAAAGGGCGGCGGACGCCCTCGGCCCACTCGATCTTTTGATCAATAATGCCTCTGCCTTCCTCGGTGATTCCGCCGATCATTTTGACGCAGAAGCCTTCGAGGCGCATTTCGCAATCCATGTGCGGGCGCCGTCGATTCTGGCTGCCGATTTCGTCCGGCAGCTTACCGAACCGCATCCGGGCCTGATCGTCAACATGGTCGATCAACGGGTCTGGGCGCTCAATCCGCGCTTCTATTCCTATACACTGTCGAAGGCTGCCCTCTGGACGGCGACTCAGACGATGGCGCAGAGCTTTGCGCCGCGCATCCGCGTCAACGCAATCGGCCCGGGCCCGACTGTGCGCAGCGTGCGACAGACCGAAGAGGACTTTCAAGCGCAGATCGACGGCCTCATATTAAAGGCGGCACCGGGGCTCGAAGAATTCGGTCGGACCATCCGCTTTCTTTTTGACACGCCCTCGATCACGGGCCAAATGATAGCGCTCGATGGCGGCCAGCACCTTGCCTGGGAAACGCCAGATGTGTCGGAGAGTGCGGAATGAATGGAAGAAAGCTGCCCGATGGCGGCGTTCTCTACGACGAATCAGAGGATATCGAAGACGACATCGAGGTGGAAGGCGATGCCGCCGCCTCCCCTGTTGCGCCCGTCGATTGGAACGAAGGCGGAAAGAACGAGACCGGGTTTCGCGGCGCTGAACTGATCGCCGAATTCGTCAAGCGGCTGCCGAACAATCCCGGCGTCTATCGCATGTTCAACGAAGCCGGCGACGTACTCTATGTCGGTAAGGCGCGAAATCTGAAGAAGCGCGTTTCCAACTATGCGCTTGGCAAGGTGCATTCAAACCGCATCGCCCGCATGGTGCGCGAAACCGCCAATATGGAATTCGTCACCACGCGCACGGAAACGGAAGCGCTTCTGCTGGAAGCGAATCTCATCAAGCGCTTGCGCCCGCGCTTTAACGTGTTGCTGCGGGACGACAAATCCTTTCCCTATATTCTGATCACGGGCGATCATCGCGCGCCGGCGATCTTCAAGCATCGCGGCGCCCGCGCCCGCAAGGGCGACTATTTTGGCCCCTTCGCTTCGGCGGGCGCCGTTGGACGCACCATCAATTCACTGCAGCGCGCCTTCCTCATCCGCACCTGCACCGACAGCGTCTTCGAGACGCGCACGCGGCCCTGTCTGCTCTATCAGATCAAGCGCTGTTCCGGCCCCTGCACGCATGAGATCAGCGATGCAGGCTATGCGGAACTGGTGCAGGAAGCGAAGGACTTCCTTTCCGGCAAGAGCCAGAACGTCAAGGCGCATATGGCCGAGGCGATGAACGCCGCCGCCGAGGATCTGGATTTCGAGCGCGCCGCCATTTTCCGCGACCGTTTGGCTGCGCTCTCGCATGTGCAGAGCCATCAGGGCATCAACCCGGCCGGCGTCGAGGAAGCTGATGTCTTCGCCATCCACCATGAGGGCGGCATTTCCTGCATCCAGGTCTTCTTCTTCCGCACCGGCCAGAACTGGGGCAACCGCGCCTATTTCCCGAAGGCCGATCCATCGCTCTCCGGCGCTGAAGTGCTGAACGCCTTCCTCGCGCAATTCTATGACGACAAGCCCGTGCCGCGGCAGATCCTGCTATCGGAGACGGTCGAGGAAATCGAGCTGCTGGCGGCGGCCCTCGGCGAGAAGGCCGGTCACAAGGTTACGATCCTCGTGCCGCAGCGCGGCGAAAAGCGCGATCTGGTCGACCATGTCATCGCCAACGCCCGCGAGGCGCATGGCCGCAAGCTGGCGGAAACCGCCTCGCAATCGCGGCTGCTCGAGGGCTTCAAGGAAACCTTCAAACTTCCCTACGTGCCGCAGCGCATCGAGATCTACGACAACTCCCATATCATGGGCACGAATGCGGTCGGCGGCATGGTGGTGGCCGGGCCGGAAGGCTTCGTCAAAGGCCAGTACCGCAAGTTCAACATCAAATCGACCGACATCACGCCAGGCGACGACTTCGGCATGATGCGCGAGGTCATGACCCGCCGCTTCTCTCGTCTACTGAAGGAGGAAGGCAAGCCCGACCGCAACGGTGAGACCGACACCAGCGTCGAGGCCGCCGATCGCGCGTTCCCTGCCTGGCCCGACGTCATCCTCATCGACGGTGGCCAGGGGCAGATGACGGCCGTGCGCGCCATTCTCGAGGAGCTCGGAATCACCGACAGCGTCATCGCCATCGGCGTCGCCAAGGGTGTCGACCGCGAGGCCGGGCGCGAGCGTTTCTTTGCGCCATCGCGCGAAAGCTTCTCGCTGCCGCCGCGCGATCCCGTGCTCTATTTCATCCAGCGCCTACGCGATGAAGCCCACCGCTTCGCCATCGGTTCTCACCGCGCCCGCCGCAAGAAGGAAATGGTTAGGAATCCGCTGGACGAGATCGGCGGCATCGGCCCTTCTCGCAAGCGCGCGCTTCTCCAGCATTTCGGCACCGCGAAGGCCGTGTCGCGAGCCGCCCTTTCCGACCTGATGGCAGTCGAGGGCATTTCCGAAGCGGTGGCGCGTCAGGTCTATAACCATTTCCACGAGGACGCCGCGAAATAGGGAAAGCTCGTCGCAAATTCCACGCAATAGCGGTGAAAAAACAGAAACAATATTGACGATAAACTGACCAAACCATCATCTAGGGCGTGACCACCAAAAAGTGCGGAGCGGTTTTTGGTGGTCACACTCCATCAAACGACTTCAGCGGGATGGGATCAACAGTGCCCAGGCCGGTTCGGTCGAGACAACAGAAACGAAACGATTTCCATGGCTTCGCGCGCTTACAGCATCCCCAATCTGCTCACCTACGGCCGCATTATCTGCGTACCCCTGATCGTTCTATGCTTCTTCGTCGAGGGCAAGCTGGAGGGTTCGGATTTCGCGCGCTGGGTCGCGCTCTGGATCTTCGTCATCGCCTCGATCACCGATTTCCTCGATGGCTATCTCGCACGCATCTGGAACCAGACCTCCAATATCGGCCGGATGCTCGATCCGATCGCCGACAAGCTGCTGGTCTCCGCGATCCTGCTTCTGGTTGCCGCCGACGGTACCATTGCCGGCTGGTCGCTCTGGGCGGCCATCATCATCCTTTGCCGCGAAATCCTGGTTTCGGGCCTGCGCGAATATCTGGCAGCGCTGAAAGTCAGCGTTCCCGTAACCCGCATCGCAAAATGGAAGACGACAGCCCAGCTCGTCGCCATCGCCTTCCTTCTGGCTGGGCCGGCAGGCGACAAGGTGCTACCCTATACGACGGAGATGGGCATCATCCTGCTCTGGGTCGCAGCGCTTTTGACCATCTATACCGGCTATGATTATTTCCGGGCCGGGCTGAAGCATGTCGTGGATGAGGAATGATGACGAAACTCGTCTATTTCGCCTGGGTGCGTGAGCGGATCGGCAAGGCCGAGGAAGAGATTTCCCTTCCCGCCGATGTCGTCACCGTCGGCGATCTCCTGAGTCATTTGAAGGGCTTGGGCGAGGAATACGAGGCCGCACTTCAATTCCCGCAGGCGATCCGTGTCGCGATCAATATGGAGCACGCCGAGCACGATGAGCCGATCGCCGGAGCGCGTGAAATCGGCCTCTTCCCGCCGATGACAGGGGGGTGAGGAGCGGTCGGGCAACGCCCGAGCAATCGATCCAGTGAATCGATTGCAGCGACGAACGCCCCTTCGGCAGGCTCAGGATGCCTTGGCGAAGGGTCGAGAGGCACCTCAGCATGTTTGCGAAGCCGATCAAGGAAATTGCGATGATTTCACCATTCGTCAAAGTCCAGCGGGAGGATTTCGATCTCCAGGCGGAGATCGGCCAACTAACCTCCGGGCGGCACGATATCGGCGCAGTCGTCACCTTCTCGGGGCTTTGCCGTGACGAAGGCGGCACATTGGGCGCCCTCGAACTCGAGCACTACCCCGGCATGGCGGAGGCGGAGATCACCCGCATCGCCAAGCTGGCCATCGAGCGTTTCGAACTTCTCGGCCTGACCGCCATCCATCGCTACGGCAAGATTCCGCCGGGCGAGAACATCGTGCTCGTCATTGCCGCGGCACCGCATCGGCAGGCCGCCTTCGACGGTGCCAATTTCGTCATGGATTTTCTGAAGACCTCTGCGCCCTTCTGGAAAAAGGAGCATGGCAAGGATGGCGAAGAAGGTGGCTGGGTTTCGGCTAGGGATGCCGACGATGCCGCGCGGGCCAAGTGGGCCGGCAACACGTAAGCTTCAAGGCACCACTCTTTCGCGCCGGCTCATGACCAGCAGCAGGACGAGGAGCGAGAAGATGACGAAATCGCGCCACAGGAACGGGCCGTAAGCGCCCCACATCGTCTCCGTCAGGCCGAGGAGCGCGGCCCCGCCGGCCGACTTCAGCGGATCGGAATAGCCGCCGACCGCCGCGATCATCAGGACCTTCAGCCCGAACATCAGCCCTGCCCCGAAATCCATCGTTCCGTAATAGGAGGTGGCGAGCAGACCGCAGATGGTTGCCACCAGGGCTGACGCGACATAGGCCAGCAGAAAGACACGGTTGGCGCTCGCCCCGCAAAGCTCGGCGGCAAGGGAATCGTCCGTCACTGCCCGCCAGATGCGGCCCCATCCGGTGAATTTCAGCACATAGGCGCCTGAGAGGATGACAAGGATCATCAACGCCGTGTTGAGCAGCTGAATTTCCGTCAGCGTCACACGGAAACCGCCGCTATCCCAGAAGACGATTGCGCCGTTCAGGAAGGGCGGCAACCAGATGCCGCGCGTATTCGACGCAAGCCGCGCCGTTTCCATCAGGATGATCATCATGCCGAGTGCTGCGACGATCACGGTATTTGGCGATTTGCGCGACAGCGGCAGCATGATCGCGCGGCCGACGAGAAAGCTGGTGCCGATCGTGTAACCGACGGCGATGACGGCGCCGAAAGCAAAGGCGGCCGGCAGGATAAGATACATCTTGGTATAACCGACATCGGTGAAGAGCACGAGCATCTGGCCAGCAAAGGCGAAGAGCGCGCCATAGGTGATATCGGCCCGCTTCATGACCCCGAATGCAAGGGAATAGCCAAAGGCCAACGTCGCATAAAGTGCAGCGAGCGGAACGGCATTCGCCAATTGCTGCAGAAGATAGGCCATTCACCCCTCCGAAGAACAGATAAATAGTAACTGGCAAAATGAATTTTACCAGTTATAATTTTCGTCATGAGCTTTACCTGGACCCCACATCGCTTCTCCGGTGGTGCGCTTGCGCTCGACGTTGCCAACAGCGTGATCCTGCGCCATGACGACGAGCGCCGGATCGACCGTTTCGAGGCGGCAGGGCAGATGGATAGCTTTCCGAAGGCGGCTGCCAATTTTTGCGCGGAGCGGACGCTTTTCGGCGATATCCTGCCGGTGAAGCGGGAAAACCGGGCCTATTTCATCGGATTGCGCGAAGCGATCGACCGCTATTTCCGGGCGCGTGTTCTCGGAGAGGCTGCGGATCTGCTGCTCGCCGATCTGCTTGCGGCATTGGCTGGGGTCCTGAAGCGCGCCTCATCCGATGGGCTCGATGCCGCGACAGTCCATTCGACCTTGCGCCTCATCGCCATGCCCGATCCGGAACGGATGAAAATATGCCGCAACTGCGGCTGGCTTTTTATCGACCGCAGCAAGAACAAGAGCCGCGCCTGGTGCGACATGGCGGTTTGCGGCAACCGGGCCAAAGCCAGCCGGCACTACCGGCGCAAGAAGGAGGAGACTGCGCCATGACAATAAGAAGGATTGTGCTGACAACGATAAGTGTCGCGATCATCGCCGGCCTAGGACTGGCCGGCTGCCAGCGGAAAGACGATGAGGGACCGACCCAGCTTACCGGTCGCCTCTTCGTCTTCAACTACCGGGTGGCGAGCGCTAGCTACATGATCACACTCAAGAAGATCGCCCCGATCCCTGAGGGAACAAAGGCGATCGCGGAATTCGAAAATCCGGCCGGCGGCGATCCGCTTGTCGTCAACCAGAAGATCTATACATTCTGGGATAAGATCACGCTGGAAAGCCCGGATCTCCATTGCGTCCGCAAGGACCGCCCCTATGCCGTTTCGATCAGGCTGGTGGATGCGGGCGACAAGACGATCCAGACGATCAAGACCGAGGTCAAATCCGATCTCGACCAGACGGTGCTGCCGACGAAACCGCTGGTCGTCGGCCCGGTCTATACCGCCAATCCAGATGTCTTCAAGGGCGATGGCAGCGCCGATTACGGGCGTGATGCCGCCTGCCCGGCATGAAGGGTGCGGAATAGTCCCCTCTCCCCGCCCGCGGGGAGAGGGTTAGGGTGAGGGGCCGTTCGCTGGAGGCGATAAAGGTGCGTGAACAGCTGCTCTTCCCGCGCGGAACAGATCACGATCTTCCATCCAGCCGATAGTCTGCTGCCCCTCACCCCAGCCCTCTCCCCGCGGGCGGGGAGAGGGAGTCTATCGTGCCCAGCATGAAAAAAGCCGGGATGCGAAGTCCCGGCTTTCATGAGTCATTTCAAATCGTTCAGCGCTTTCGCTGAAAGGTCGATTCAGCCGACAATTTCGGTTTCGGAGAACCAGTAAGCGATTTCGACAGCAGCCGTTTCCGGAGCGTCCGAGCCGTGAACGGAGTTTTCGCCGATCGACAGGGCGAAGGTCTTGCGGATCGTGCCTTCGGCAGCGTTGGCCGGGTTGGTTGCACCCATGATCTCGCGGTTCTTCAGGATGGCGTTTTCGCCTTCCAGAACCTGAACGATGGTCGGGCCGGAGGTCATGCCTTCGACGAGTTCGCCGAAGAACGGACGTTCCTTATGAACGGCGTAGAAGCCTTCAGCTTCCCGCTTGCTCATCCAAACGCGCTTGGAGGCGATGACGCGCAGGCCGTTATCTTCAAAAACCTTGGTGATGGCGCCGGTCAGGTTGCGCTTCGTCGCATCCGGCTTGATCATCGAGAAAGTACGTTCAATCGCCATGGGTCCATTCCTTGTAATCAGAGAAAAGTGGGCGGTCTTTACCTGCCCCAAGGCCCGAAAACAAGGGGGATCGGCCAATTTCACGCCGCTGTCACAGTCGGAGCGGTCGATTCGCGATCCGCTGGGTGGCGAAGCGGCTGCCCGCCACCGAACTTCGCGATAACATCACTGCCACTATAAGAGGAGACGCCTATGCTCAGACATTTCAGGATGCTTGCCGACTATAATCGTTGGGCCAATGTTCAAGTCTACAACGCCGCGGCAGACCTCAGCGACGCTGAATTCCACGAGGATCGCGGCGCCTTCTTCGGCTCGCTCCACGGAACGCTGAACCATCTGCTGATAGCGGACCGGCTGTGGATGCACCGTTTTAACGGCACCGGCGGGGTGCCGGCGTCGCTCGAGACAATCCTGCATGACACCCTGGAGGGACTCCGCAGCTTACGGGAAGCGGAAGATCGAAATATCGTCACCTGGCTGGAAACGCTCGATGCCGACGCGCTTGCGGTCGACATCACCTATACCTCGATCCTGCGGCCGGGCGCCATTACCGTTCCTCTCCATGCGGCGGTGTCCCATATGTTCAATCACCACACCCACCACCGCGGCCAGTGCCATACCATCCTCACATCCATGGGCAAACCGTCGCTGGTGCTGGACCTGCTGAACTTCCTGCGCGGTGAAGGGACACGCTGGATGTAAGCGAGAAGCGAACCGCTATTTTCCGCTTTCGCCAAAGCGTTGAGCACCTGCCTCATTTTGTTGCGACACAGCGTGAATAAGGCATTTTGTTCATGTTCCCTTAACCTGCGAACCTGCAAGTTGATAAGATATATCAGCTCACGGTCAAAGGCAGGCATGAAGAACTCGCAGACAAGCGTTTCGGCATATTCCATCGATGATGATGAAACGGAAACCGAGCTTGAGATCATCGGCCGCTTCATGACGCGACTGAAGGTCAAGAACCTGCCGCGCAACTATCAGCTTTTTCATGAGGCGCTTTACGGGCAAGATCGCCATCTTGCCGAAGAAATAGAGGCGCTTGGCCCTCGTCCCTCGCAAAGCGGGCTCGATGAGATCGGCTTGAAGTATCGCCTCGTCAGCCATTGCGGGCTGGTGGCCCGCAAATCGGAAAGCGATGCTGCCGAAATGCTGCGCGAAATCGCCGATCAGCTCGCCAAGGGGCTAATGAAGAAGCAGCATTTTGCCCGCGAGATCGATACGGCTCCGCATGCCCATGCCGCCCTCGACAGTCTCAATGCCTCGCTCAGCAACCTCATGCTCTATGAAACGGAGCTAACCGAGCGGCTGCGCAACTGCGCCAACCTCTCGAAATCCTCGCAAGACACCGGCGCTTAAGCAACTTCACACTCTTGCCTTCGGCGCTGAGTTCGGCCAAAACCGCGCCATGATTTCAATTTCAGACCTTTCCGCCCGCATTGCCGGCCGCCTTCTCATCGACCATGCCAGCGTGACGCTTCCGGCGGGCACGAAGGCTGGCCTCGTCGGCAAGAACGGTGCTGGCAAATCCACGCTGTTCAGGATCATCACCGGCGATCTCGCCGCCGAAAGCGGTTCGGTCTCGATCCCGCGCAATGCCCGCATCGGACAGGTGGCGCAGGAAGCGCCTGGCACTGAAGAACCTCTGATCGATATCGTGCTTGCAGCGGACAAGGAGCGCTCCGCATTGCTCGCGGAGGCCGAGACCGCGACCGATCCGCACCGCATCGCCGATATCCAAACGCGGTTGGCCGATATCGATGCGCATTCGGCCGAAGCACGCGCCGCCAGCATCCTCGCCGGCCTCGGCTTCGACCACGAAGCGCAGAAACGCCCAGCTTCCTCCTTCTCCGGCGGCTGGCGCATGCGCGTTGCGCTTGCGGCCGTGCTGTTTTCCGAGCCGGACCTGCTGCTGCTCGACGAGCCGACGAACTATCTCGACCTTGAAGGCACACTCTGGCTTGAGGACTATATCCGCCGCTATCCCCACACGGTCATCATCATCTCGCACGACCGCGATCTTTTGAACACGGCTGTCAATTCCATCGTGCATCTCGACCAGAAGAAGCTCACCTTCTATCGCGGCTCCTACGACCAGTTCGAGCGGCAGAAGGCTGAAGCCGACGAGTTGCAGATGAAGGCGAAGGCTAAGAACGACGCGGCGCGCAAGCACCTGCAGAGCTTCATCGACCGCTTCAAGGCAAAGGCCTCGAAAGCCCGGCAGGCGCAGTCCCGCATCAAGGCGCTGGAACGCATGGGTACTGTCGCTGCCGTTATCGAAGATCATGTGATGGGCTTCAGCTTTCCGGAGCCGGAGAAGCAGCCCGCTTCGCCTATCATCGCGATTAGCGGCGGGGCCGTCGGCTACGAGCCGGGCAAGCCGATCTTGAAGCGCCTGAACCTGCGCATCGATGCGGATGACCGCATCGCCCTGCTCGGCTCCAATGGCAACGGCAAATCTACCTTCGCGAAGTTCATTTCGGGCCGGCTGAGCGCGGAGAGCGGCGAAGTCAGGCTCGCACCGAACCTGAAGATCGGCTTCTTCGCCCAGCATCAGCTCGACGATCTCATTCCGAACCAGACGGCCGTCGAACATGTACGTCGCCGCATGCCAGAAACGCCGGAAGCGAAAGTGCGTGCCCGCGTTGCGCAGATGGGGCTGGCGACGGAGAAGATGGACACGCAGGTCAAGGATCTCTCCGGCGGCGAGAAGGCACGCCTTCTCATGGGTCTCGCCGCCTTCGACGCGCCAAACCTGCTAATCCTCGACGAACCGACGAACCATCTCGATATCGACAGCCGCAACGCACTGATCCAGGCGCTGAACGATTATTCCGGCGCCGTCATCCTGATCTCGCACGACCGCCATCTGATCGAAGCCACCGTCGACCGTCTCTGGCTGGTGCGCGATGGCACCGTCTCCATCTTCGACGGCGATCTCGAAGAATACCGCAGCCTCGTCGTGGCCAGCCCGAAAGCCAAAGATGACAAAGCGAAAGCGAGTGCCGGTGACGATTCCGTTTCCAAGGCGGATCAGCGCAAGCTGAATGCAGACCGCCGTGCTTCGCTGGCGCCGCTCAAGAAGAAGATCAACGAAATCGAATCCTTGACCGGCAAGCTTGAGAAACTGATTCAGGCCCTTGATGTAGAACTTGCGGATCCCGCCCTCTACGAGAAGGCGCCGGCAAAGGCTGCGGAAAAGGCAAAGCAGCGTGCGGATGCCGCCGAGAAGCTTGCGGCCGCCGAGGAGCAATGGCTCGAACTGTCATCGGAATATGAAAGCGGCATGGCCGGCTGAAACCTGACGGCTCGTTAAGGAATTCGCAGCCGATCCTAACCGATCATTAACCATAACTGCAGAAAATGCGCTCAACTTTCATAGACATATTGTTGAGCGATTCTGATGAACTACCGTGTGTTGCTGGCTGGTCTCGCCGTGTCCCTGGCTCTCGGAGGATGCGCCACGAAACCAGGCAATGAAGCGTCGCTCAAGAGCAGCTATGCCGCCGAAGAGCCGCCCCACAAGCCGCTGAAGGCCAATGATCCCATCGAGATGGAGCCGAAGAAATGGCTCGTCGCCGATCTCGAAACCCGGCATGATCTGGCGGGGGTGAGCGGCCCGCACAATCTTGCCGGCCGCACGCTGGAGGTCTCTTCGCTCAAGGATATCAGGCTCGCCGACAAGGAAGTCATTCTGACCTTCGACGATGGCCCGGCTCCGGGCAAGACGGAACGCATTCTCGCCACGCTCGATAAATTCGGCGTCAAGGCCGCCTTCATGATGGTCGGCGAAATGGCGCAGGCTCATCCGGCGACGGCACGCGAGGTGCTTGCGCATGGCGATGCGATCGGCAGCCACACTTTCCGCCATCCCGATCTCGACAAGATGACCTTCGATGCGGCGATGACCGAGATCGCCCGCGGCAAGGATGCTGTCACCAAGGCGATCGGCACGGATGTTCCCTTCTTCCGCTTCCCCTATCTTGCCGACTCCAAGCGCCTGCGCTCCGCAATTGCAGCCCGCGACATGATCGTCATGGACGTGGATATCGATAGCAAGGATTACTTCACCTCGACGCCCGCCTCGGTCGTCGATCGCACCATGAAGCAGCTCCATCAGCGCGGCCGCGGCATCGTTCTGATGCACGACATCCACCAGCGCACTGTCAGGATGCTCCCTGTTCTCCTGCGCCGGCTGGAAAATGAGGGCTACAAGGTCGTCACGCTGAAATACAAGCGCGAACCGGGTCCGGCGACCAATCTGGTCGCACAGGCTGATACCAAGATGGTCCGCTAAGGCGGGTCAATACCGAAAAATCCATGGACAATAAGGGCGCGGATGCACGGTTGCTTCTGCGCCCTTATTTTGATTTGCTGATGCCTCATCACTATCAGCAATAGAATCTGGAGCCGCCATGCACCTCCACCTTGAACGCGACGACGATCCGCAAACCTTGCAATTCGTCGCCAAAATGGATGCGGACTCCGAGCGGCTGCTGAAGACGCCGGAATTCGAGGCGGATCGCAACGCGATCAAGGAGATGATCGAACGCGAGGATCGGCTGATCACTACCACCCGGCGCAGCAACTGGCTGTTCGATTTTCATCGCAGCGCCGATCATCCGCTTGGTCGCTGGTATCGGCTGCCGGCCGATCTCGCGCCTCTGCCCGATGCGCCGTGGGAACCGATCTTCGATCTCGATGCTTTCTGTGCACAGGAAGACAGGAAATGGCTCTGGCGCGGCGCCATCACCTGCCCGTGGGAGCCGACGCGCGTGCTGCTTTGCCTTTCCGATGGCGGCTCCGATCCCATTCGCATGCTCGAATTCGATTGCGAGACGAAGAGCATCGTCGAAGGCGGCTTCGACACGCCGGCCGTGCGCAGTCACGCGACCTGGCTCGGCCGCGACGAAATCGCCTATTTCGGCTCCATCGACCGCGAATCCTCGACGCGTTCCGGCTGGCCGCGTGTCGGCCGCCGCCTGAGGCGTGGCCAGTCGCCGGCGGATGCGCCCGTATTCTATGCCGCCGAAGACAACGACATCTATGGCTCCTGTTCGATCTTCGACCCAAAGCTTGCCGGTCTTGCAGCGGAAAGTGAGGCCCGGCCGATCCGGATCTTCAGCGCGGGTCACGAAATCGGCAGCGCCAGCCATTTCATCGAGGATGGGGACGGTTCGCTGCGGCGGATCGACCTGCCGAAGGATGCCGAGTTCGGGTTCAACCACTCCCATCTGATCTGGCTTGCCAAGACCGATGAACGGATTCCTACCGGCAGCCTGGCCCTGCAGCCCCTGCCGCGGGAGCCCAGCAAGAGCAATGCTGATGAAATACGCATCCTGTTTTCGCCCAATGAGCGGCAATCGGTTTCGCAATTCCTGCTGCTGCGCGAATGGTGCGTCTTCATCGTCTCGGACAATATGCAACCGCATCTCTTCGTTCTCGATCTGACCAGGACCGATGCCGAAATCCGCGAAATCGCGCTGCGTGACGATGTTCAGACGGTGTCGGTCGCGCCGCTCTATTCCGATCTGCATCTCGGCGACGATACGCTGCAGGTCTATGGCGCCGGCTTTCTGCAGCCGCCCTCCTCCTACCGGCTGGATCTTGGCGATCGCCAGACTCCGCTTGAACTCAAGCCTATTGCCAGCTCACCAACCTATTTCGACAGCGAAGGCATGACCTCCCTCCTGCTGGAAGCCATTTCCGAAGACGGTACGAAAGTACCCTATCATATCGTCTTGCCGAAGAACTGGACAAAGGGCGAGCTGCCGGTGCTGATGTATGGCTATGGCGGCTTCGACGTTTCGCTTGGCCCCTATTATTCCGGCGTCATTGGCCTCTGGCTGGAACAAGGCAACGCCTATGTCATGGCCTATATTCGCGGCGGCGGCGAATTCGGGCCAAACTGGCACCGTGCCGCCAAAGGGCACGGGCGCCACAAAGCGTTCGCGGACTTTGCGGCTATTGCCCGCGATCTCGTCGCCCGCGGCTACACCAAGCCATCGCGCATTGCCGGCAATGGCGGCAGCAATGGAGGTTTGCTGACTGGCGTCATGACGACACGCTATCCGCAGGATTTCGGTGCGATCTGGTGCCAGGTGCCTGTCTTGGACATGACCCGCTTCCACGTCTTCCCGGCCGGAAAAGCCTGGATCGACGAATATGGCGATCCCGACAATCCGGCGGACCGCGATTACCTGCTGACCTATTCGCCCCTGCACAATGTCAAGCCTGCCTCCGAGATCACTTATCCGTCGATCTACATCGAAAGCTCGAGCAATGACGACCGGGTTCATCCCTCGCATGCCCGGCGGTTTGCAGCCCAGTTGGAAGCGCTCGGTCATCACCCGCTGTTCCACGAATTCGGCTCAGGTGGCCATGGCGGTGACGGCGCTTCGACGGAGCGCGCGACACGTACGGCGCTGGGCTACAGCTTCCTGCGGGAAACAATCGTCAAAGGCAAAAACCTCTAGGCCCCTCTTCCGGGTTCGAGCAAAAATCAATGGTTGCACCAGCTTCCGATACGCTTGAAACGCGTCGAGGGGCGTGATTAGCTGCAGCCGTGATCACGAAGAGCGGGCGAGCCCGCCCGCTCGTATCCGGGGGGAGTATTAGATGGATCGTCGTTCATTTCTGCGGAAAGCCGGCGTCGCCGGCGCCGGCTCTGTTGCAGCAGCTGCAACACTTGCCGCTCCGGCCATTGCCCAGAGCAATCCGAAGATCAACTGGCGCCTGACATCGTCGTTTCCGAAATCGCTCGATACGATCTATGGCGGCGGCGAAGTGCTATCGAAATATGTGTCTGAGGCCACAGACGGCAATTTCAACATCCAAGTGTTTGCGGCCGGCGAAATCGTGCCTGGTCTGCAGGCGGCAGACGCAACTTCGGCCGGAACCGTCGAGGCCTGCCATTCGGTCGCCTATTATTATTGGGGCAAGGACCCAGTCTGGGCCTTGGGAGCTGCAGTTCCTTTCGCGCTCAACGCCCGCGGCATGAATGCCTGGCAATATCACGGCGGCGGCATCGACATGTTCAACGAATTCCTGGCGACGCAGGGGCTGATCGGCTTCCCGGCCGGTAATACCGGCGTGCAGATGGGCGGCTGGTTCCGCAAGGAAATCAACACGGTTGCCGATCTCAAGGGCCTGAAGATGCGCATCGGCGGCTTTGCCGGCAAGGTGGTCGAACGCCTCGGCGTCGTGCCGCAGCAGATCGCCGGCGGCGATATCTATCCGGCGCTTGAAAAAGGTACGATTGATGCGGCCGAATGGGTCGGCCCCTATGACGACGAGAAGCTCGGCTTCTACAAGGTTGCACCCTATTACTATTATCCCGGCTGGTGGGAAGGCGGCCCGACGGTGCATGTCATGTTCAACAAGGCCGCCTATGAAGGCTTGCCGAAGGCCTATCAATCGCTGCTGCGCACGGCCGCGCAGGCGACGGACGCGAACATGCTGCAGAAATACGATTACCTGAACCCGGCCGCCATCAAGCGGGTCGTTGCCGAAGGGGCGAAGCTTAGGCCCTTCAGCACCGAGATCATGAATGCCTGCTTCGACAAAGCCAACGAGGTCTATGCCGAGATGGAAGCCAACAACCCGACCTTCAAGAAGATTTGGGAATCGATCAAGGGCTTCCGCGGCCAGCACTATCTCTATACCCAGGTCGCCGAATACAGCTACGACGTCTACATGATGACGCTGCAGCGCTCTGGGAAGATTTGATCGAATAGCCGATCCCAAAAGAGGAAACCTCGGAGCGGGGTCAGTTCACGCTCCGGGGTTTTTCGTTGTGTTGGGTCGACAAGCAGGCCGATGCGCGCCGTGTGCATCAATTAAAAGACGGAGGTTGGCTGAGATCGTTGGCTGGCGGCTTCGGCTGATTGCCGCCGCCCTGATCCGCCGGCTTGCCGTCAAGGGGATTGCCGCCTGGAAGCTGCAGACCCGGCAGACCGAGGCCGCCGCCATTGTCCTGGCCGGGTACGCCGAAGCCGGGGACGTCGATCTTGATCGTGTTGGGATCGATACCCGTTCCCGCTCCCTTGTAGTGCATGACCATCTGCGGGAACATGATCGTCAATGCCACCATCAGGATCTGGATGCCGACGAAGGGCACGGATCCCCAATAGATCTGGCCCGTCGTGACGGGCGCGATCTGCTTGCCCGTCACCCTGTCGAGATAGGGCACGCGGGCAGCGACCGAGCGGAGATAGAACAGCGCGAAACCGAAGGGCGGGTGCATGAAGCTCGTCTGCATGTTGACGCCGAGCAGGACACCGAACCAGATGAGGTCGATGCCGAGCTTGTCGGCCGCAGGCGCCAGCAGCGGCACGATGATGAAGGCAAGCTCGAAGAAGTCGAGGAAGAAGGCCAGCACAAAGACGAGGAGGTTGACAGCGATCAGGAAGCCGACCTCGCCGCCGGGCAGCGACACCAGCAGATGCTCGACCCAGACATGGCCGTTGACGCCATAGAAGGTCAGCGAAAAGACGCGCGAGCCGATCAGGATGAACAGTACGAAAGCCGAAAGCCTTGTCGTGGAGGTCAGAGCCGAGCGGATGACCTCCATGTTCAGCCGGCCTTTGGCAGCGGCCATCGCCAGCGCACCCACTGCCCCCATGGCGCCACCCTCCGTCGGCGTCGCGATGCCGAGAAAGATCGTGCCTAGAACGAGGAAGATCAGCGCCAATGGCGGGATGAGGACGATGATGACTTGCTGCGCCAGCCGGGACATCACGTTGAACTTCAGCCCCTTGTCCAGGACTGCAATGGTATAGATGAAGGCAACGCCGACGGTGGCACCGAGAATATCCGCATCCCCGCCATAGGTCGGGGTCAGATAGATGTGGGCGGCATAGGCCACGCCGGCGCAGATCAGCAGGGCGACGAGCAAAGAGGTAACGCCGGAGCCGAGCGAGCGAGCCTCCTTCGGCAAGGCCGGCATGGAGTTCGGCTTCACGATCGACATGATCAGCACGTAGAGCATGTAGAGACCGGTCAGCACCAGGCCGGGAATAAGAGCGCCGGCATACATGTCGCCGACGGAACGGCCGAGCTGGTCGGCAAGCACGATCAGGACGAGCGACGGCGGGATGATCTGCGCCAGGGTGCCCGAGGCGGCGATGACGCCGGAGGCGACCCGCCTGTCATAGCCATAGCGCAGCATGATCGGCAGGGAGATCAGACCCATGGCGATAACCGAGGCCGCAACGACACCAGTGGTAGCCGCCAGCAACGCACCGACGAAAATCACCGCATAGGCAAGACCGCCACGGATTGGCCCGAACAGCTGGCCGATCGTGTCGAGCAGATCTTCGGCCATGCCGGATCGCTCCAGCACGATACCCATGAAGGTGAAGAACGGGATCGCCAGCAACGTATCGTTCGACATCACCCCCCAAAACCGATCGGGAAGAGCATTGAGGAGCGGCCATGAGAGATTGATGGTGCCTCCCGAATAGGGGGCGAGCTCGACGCCGATCCAGAAGAACAGCAGCCCATTCGCAGCAAGCGCAAAGGCGACCGGATAACCCAGAAGCAGGAAAATAATGAGCGAGGCGAACATGATCGGCGCCATGTTCACGGCAATGAATTCGATCATCAGCGCGCCTCCCCGGCCGGGGTTTCGACATCGAGCGGCGCATGCGTCGGCACATAGGGTGTCGGATCATCCATATCGCCGCGCATGACTGCGATCTTCTTGATGATCTCCGAGATCCCCTGCAGCGCCAGCAGAAAGAAGCCCGCCAGCAGCAGCGCCTTGCCCGGCCAGATGATCAGGCCGCCGGCGCTCGAGGAAACCTCTCCCGACAGGAAGGAGGTGCGGACATAGGGCACGAGATCGTAGACCATCAACAGCACGAAGGGCATCAGGAACAGGCAGTGGCCGAGGAGATCAATCCAGTGCTGCACGCGGCGCGGCAGCGAGCCATAGACGATGTCGATGCGGATATGCTCGTTTTGGCGCAGCGTATAGGCGGCGGCGAGCATGAAGGCGGCACCGAACAGATACCATTGCGCTTCAAGCCAGGCGTTGGATGAAGTGTTGAAAATCTTACGGACAATCGCGTTTCCGGCGCTGACCAAGACGGCAACCAGGATAAGCCATGAGACTGATTTTCCAATGATCTCAGTTACATAGTCAACGATTCGGCTGAAGCCGAGCAATGTTTTCATGATTTCCCCCCGCAGCGATTCTTCCCGGATCTTTTGGCTGCACAGCGGAAGAGTGCCGATTTCAGGCTGTGAATCAAGAGCCGGTACCCGTTTTCCAAGCATGATGACGCATGGGTACAATGGTCTAAGATTAGACCCGATGCCTGCATTTGCGATTTGCCGCCCTTGCCCACATCAGGCATTCTGATAAAGATCGCTTCAATAATCATACTAATCGAGAGACATCCATGTCCCCCATCAACCTCGCTATCGTCGGTGTCGGCAAGATCGTCCGCGACCAGCATCTTCCGTCCATCGCGAACAACGCGGATTTCAAACTGATCGCCACCGCAAGCCGTCACGGCACCGTTGACGGAATTCCGGCCTTCACCACGATCGAAGCCATGCTGGATGCCGTGCCTGACATCGATGCCGTTTCTCTCTGCATGCCGCCGCAATATCGTTATGAAGCCGCCTACAAGGCACTCTTAGCCGGCAAGCACGTTTTCATGGAAAAGCCGCCGGGTGCGACGCTGAGCGAAGTCGCTGACCTCGAAAACCTCGCTAAGGCCAAGGGCGTATCTCTCTTTGCCAGCTGGCACTCGCGCTATGCCCCGGCAGTGGAGGCGGCAAAGAGCTTCCTCGCCAGCACCAATATCCGCAGTGCTCACGTGATCTGGAAGGAAGATGTCCGTCACTGGCATCCGAACCAGGAATGGATATGGCAGGCCGGCGGGCTCGGCGTCTTCGATCCGGGCATCAATGCGCTGTCGATCGTCACCCACATCCTGCCACCGCTCTTCCTGACCGGCGCGACACTCGAATTCCCTGAAAACCGCGATTCGCCGATCGCCGCCGACTTGCACTTCAAGAGCGGAACCGGCCTTCCCGTCCACGCCGAATTCGACTGGCGCCAGACTGGCAAGCAAAGCTGGGATATTGTCGCCGAGACGGATGCCGGCCAGATGGTTCTGGCCGAAGGTGGCTCCAAGCTTTCCGTCAATGGCAAGCTCACATTCTCGGCGCCCGAGGCCGAATATCCCTCGCTCTATCGCCGTTTTGCAGAGATCGTCAAAGCAGGGACATCCGATGTCGATCTTTCGCCGCTGCGCCACGTCGCCGATGCCTTCATGCTGGGCAAGCGCAAATTCGTTGAAGCATTTTACGATTGATGAGGCTTTCCCGGTGAAGACAATGCCGCCCGCGGCGTGCTAGCGTGACGCATCGTCTTCACTGGAGAGATGCCTATGGCATCGGAGCATGAACAATCTTTTGGCCTCGGCGTCGGCAACAAATCCGTCAAGCTCGCCGACCCGAACCAGAGCTGGCACGAAGCCTATTTGCTGGAGGAAGCTGCCATTCGCAAGGCTCTCGGAGACCTTGCCGTCGATGTCCAGCATTTCGGCAGCACCTCGATCCCAACGATAAAGGCCAAGCCGATCATCGATATCGCCGTCGGCGTGCGGCGTTTCGAGGATGGGCTTGCCTGTGTCGAGCCGATGGCGTCTATCGGCTACGTCTATGCCGGCAGCAATATCGTGCCGGACGACCATATTTTCGGTCGTGACATTCAAGGGGATACCCGCACGCACCTCGTGCATGTGGTCGAATATGGCGGCCCTACCTGGCGCAACTTCCTGATCTTTCGCGACCGGTTGCGCAGGGAGCCGGATTTGGCGCATGCCTATGAGGCACTGAAGATCGAGCTTGCGGCAAAATATGCCAATGATCGCGCGTCCTATACGGCGGCGAAAAAGGATTTCATCCAGAAGATCCTGTCGGAAGGCGCCTAAAGCACCTTTCCGCAAAGAGGAAGAAGATCAGGCCTTCTTCTCCCAGCGGCCGTCTTGCGTCTGCTGCCAGTAGGTGAGGTTATGTCCCTCGCCTTTCAGGCGCTTCCATTGGGCGCGCGCGCTTTCCAACTGTCCCTGATCATAGCCGTCGAACATCAGCACGACGCGTTGATAAGCTCCGACATCCGTTGCCTCGGCGCCGTCGATGAAGAAACGCACCGTCGCGTTATTTATATTGTCAGAGGAAATGGTCAGCAGCACCGGCTGTTGGTCAGCCATTTCGCCTTCATCGGTGCCATGCGGCAAAAAGCTGTCCTCGCGATAGGTCCATAGATGGCTATCGAGGAGATCGCGCCGTGCCGGCTCACGCATCTGCACGGCGACCAGCCAGCCACGTTCGACACTCTTGTCGATCAGCGGCGGCAGGGCGTCTTCAAGTTTCGATTCCGTCAGATGATAGAAGAGAACGTCGGTCATGGCGCCTCTTCTAAAGCAATTCCAGGAAAAGTGCGAAGCGGTTTTCCGTTCGGAATTGCGTCACCAAAAGGATAGAGCGTTTTCGCGATTCGAAGAAAAGCGGAAAGGCTCTATCTTGCAAATCCGGCCGGTCACGATTCGTAATTGGCTCGGACCAGTTCATCGAGCAGGCGCACGCCGTACCCGGAACCCCAGGACTGGTTGATCTCGTCCTGAACCGAACCCATCGCCGTGCCGGCGATATCGAGATGGGCCCAGGGCGTGTCGCCGACGAAGCGCTTCAGGAACTGGGCAGCGGTGATCGAGCCGGCATGGCGGCCGCCGGTATTCTTCATATCGGCGAACTTGCTGTCGATCATCTTGTCGTAGTCTTTGCCAAGCGGCATGCGCCACAGTCGCTCATCGGTCGCAAGACCTGCCGCCGTCAGTTCGCCTGCCAACTTGTCGTCATTGCAGAACAGGCCAGCCTGCAGGTTGCCGAGCGCGACAAGGATTGCTCCGGTCAGCGTCGCCAGGTTGATCATGAACTGGGGCTTGAAGCGGTCGTTGGTGTACCAGAGCGCATCGCAGAGAACGAGCCGGCCCTCGGCGTCGGTGTTGATGATCTCGATCGTCTGGCCGGACATGGAGGTGACGATATCGCCCGGGCGCTGCGCATTGCCGTCGGGCATGTTTTCCACAAGACCAATGACGCCAATGGCGTTTACCTTGGCTTCGCGTGCGGCAAGCGTATGCATGAGGCCGGTGACGGCTGCCGCACCGCCCATGTCCCCTTTCATCTCCTCCATGCCGGCAGCCGGCTTGATGGAAATACCGCCGGTGTCGAAGACGACGCCCTTGCCGATGAAGGCGACCGGCTTGTCTTTCGCCTTGCCGCCCTTCCATTGCATGACTACGAGCCGCGGCGGCCGGGCCGAACCCTGCGCGACGCCCAGCAGGGCCGCCATGCCGAGCCGGCGCATTTCACGCTCCGTCAGGATCTCGATCTCGACACCGAGCTTCTCCAATTCCTTCGCCTTCGCCGCAAATTCGACGGGACCGAGAACATTCGGCGGTTCGTTGACGAGATCGCGCGCGAGAATCACGCCGCCGGCCACCGCTTCAGAGGTCGCGTAAAGCTTCTTGGCGGCTGCAGCCTCCTGGGTGATGATCGTGACCTTCACAGCCTTGCGGGAGGCACCCTTCTCGTCCTCATCGCCCTTCTTCGTCTTATAGGTATCGAAACTATAGGCGCGCAACAGCATGCCCAGGGCAAAATCGGCTGCTTCCTTGGCGCCCACCTCGACGGCAGGCGCATCTATGAAAATCGCCACCTTCTCAGTATTGCGGATTTTTGCAGCTGCGGCGCCGCCGAGCCTCAGCCAGTCGTGCGCGGCCAGGCCCTTGGCCTTACCGGCACCGATGACGATGATCCGGTCGACGGGCGAGGCCTCGGGGGCGATGATATCCAGACTGCCCAACGCTTTGCTCTTGAAGCCGGATACCAGCGCCGCCTTGGCGAAAACATTCACCGGATCGGCGCTCTGGGCACCAGCCGGCAGCTCACTGTCCGTGCTTTTCAGGAGAATGGCCAGACCGCCGCTGAGACGAGCCGACTTGGCGAAGGAAATCTCGAATTTCACAGACATTTCTGCTCCGATAATATGCGTCGTAGTGAGAGAACTTTGCACAACCATCATTCAAGGTCTGACTAAGGAATACAAGCGTTTGGCGCAGCATTCCTTATATATGGCGTCATATGGCGGTCAGCGGCTTCAAATCCCTGTCATTTAGTGCGAGTAGGCTGTACGCGATGGTGTTTTAGCCGCCTCGGCGGCACAATTCTTGTCGGAAAGCCGCCTTGATCATAGATTTCAACAGCCTCAATCGCGAAGATCGCTTTCCAGAGATTCTACGGCCGCGCACGGCGGGTGATGCCTTCATCGCTCTCTTCTGTCTCTGGTGGGCTTTGTTGAGTTTGTTTTCACTTTTTCCACAGATCGATCTCGGCGTCGCAAATATGTTCTTCCAACCGCAGCAATGCCTCGGAAGCACCAAGCCCGACCAGATCTGCGGCATTTTCCCTTATAGCGGCGATCAGCACATGCGCCTGTTGAGGGAACTATTCTTTCAACTCCCCTATGTCGTCGCCTTCGTGCTGCTCTGGATGCTGCTCAGATGCTGGCAGGATCACGGCGCGACCTTCAACGCGCTCAGAGCCCGCAATCTCAAGGTTGCGCTCGGCTCCCTGCTCCTAGGTCCCGTGCTCATCGTCAATCTGTGGCTGAAAGCCTTCTCCGGACGCCCACGCCCCCGGCAGACCGATCTCTTCGGCGGCACGCTTGATTTCGTGCATGCCGGATCCTTCGCCGGCAAATGTGTCAGCAACTGTTCCTTCATCTCGGGCGAAGCGGCAGCGGCTGGTTGGCTATTCTGTCTGATCCTCATCATTCCGCAGCCGTTCCGATCGGCGGCTGCCCTGCCGATCGCGGCAGTTTCGCTGCTGATTCCGGCACTTAGAGTAGCCTTTGGCGCACACTATCTCTCCGATGCCGTCCTCGGCTGGCTTTCGTCGCTTGTCATATTCGCCGCGCTGCTCGCTTTATCCCAAACGACACACGACAGAAGAATCTCCGGAAATTAACGAATTTTTTTCGAGTTGGTTGTCGCCAAAAAAACGTAAACAGCGTAGAGGAGGGTGAATCTCTGTCGGCTCGTTCGGCAGCTGTTGCGTTTAAGGGCCGGCATGAAGTTATTCGAGACATATATCGTACGGCGTGTCGGTATGATGTTCCTGGTAGCGCTGCTGCCAGTGCTCGCCATTATTTGGACCACACAGGTCCTGCAGCGCATCAATCTCGTGACAGATAGCGGCCAGTCGATGGGCTCGTTCGCAAAGCTCGCGACGCTCATCCTGCCGACGATCATTCCGATCGTTCTGCCCTTCGCACTCGTCATCGGCATCACGCAGACCTTGACCGCGATGAACAGCGATTCCGAGCTGACTGTCATGGAGGCCGCCGGCGCGAAGCGCAGCATCATCATCCGCCCGATCATGATTCTCGCCATTGCGATCAGCGTATTCTCCTTTTTCGTCGATAACGTGGTCGAGCCCAGGGCCCGTGTCGCCGCCCGCCAGATGGTGGCTGAAGCCTATGCCGACCTTCTGTCCACGGTGATCGAAGAGAAGAATTTCCGGCGCATCGAAGACGGTCTCTACGTCCAGATTTCCCAGCGCTTGTCTGGGCGCATTCTCAAGGGGCTGTTCGTGGTCGATTCCCGCGACCCGGCCTTTGACCTCATCTATTATGCGAAGGAAGGTGCTGTCGATCCGAGCGGCACGTCGCTGCTGATGAAGGACGGCGAGGTTCACCGCAAAACGCCCGATGGCAGCGTTTCGGTCATCAAGTTCGATTCCTATTCCTTCGACCTGTCGGATATGACGCAAAGCCGCGGCCAGGCAAATGCCCGTGCCAGCGACCGCAGCCTTGGTTTCCTGTTCAATCCGGATACGAACGATCCGGACTACAAACAAAGAGCTGGCGATTACCGCGCCGAATTGCATCGCCGCCTCAACGACTGGGCGCTGCCGGCAATCTTTGCGCTGATATCGTTGGTGATCGCCGGTGACGCGCGATCACATCGTGAGGCACGGCTGCATCCGATGGTGTCGGCGCTGACCCTATCCTTCGCGTTGCGCTGGGCAGATTTCTACGCTGCCAACCAGATCGACCATTCAGCCAAATTCATCGGCGTTCTCTACGGGATCAATATCATCGCGGCGCTTATCGCGATCATCCTCTTGCTGCGGAACCGGAAGATGACGATGCCCGTCTCGATCCGTAACCGCCTCAGTAACTGGCGGCAAAGAGTTCAGGACCGTATGCCGACTGCACCAGGCAGCTCGAACGGGGGCGGTGCATGATTTTCGGCACGCTCGGGCGCTACTTCTTCACGCGTTACATCGTGACGACGTTCTGGTTCTTCCTTGGCGTCCTCTCGATCGTTTATCTCGTCGATTTCAGCGAGACCGCTGGACGGCTTGCCGGTCTGCCCGGATATACCGTCTCCGTCGGCTTGCTGATGACGGCGGTCAGACTGCCATTCATCCTGCAGCAGACGGTACCGTTCATCGCGCTCTTCGTGGGCATGACCGTACTGATCGCGCTCAATCGCCGACGCGAGCTGGTTATCGCGCGCGCGGCCGGTATCTCCGTCTGGCAGTTCATGACGCCCTTCCTGATGGGCGCTTTCAGCGTCGGGCTTCTGACCATGCTTGCCCTCAATCCGATAGCGGCATGGGGCCAGCGACATGCCGAAGCGATCGAAGCCGATCTGCGCGGCGACCCGTCCTATCGCAATACACTTTCGACCCCGTGGCTGCGCCAGTCCAACGGAAAAGACGACACGATCATTGGTGCAAAGGCCATTCTGAACAACGGTACGACACTGACGGGCGTCGTGTTTATCCACTTCGATTCACAGGGAAATATCGTCCTGCGACAGGATGCGGAGTCGGCAAAGTTGGAAGATGGTTACTGGCTTCTTAACAATGTCGTCGAACGGCGGCCGGGCGAAATTCCGGATCACAAAAATTCGATACAGGTCCGTACGAATCTGAAACAGGATTTCGTCTCACAACGTTTGGCGCAACCGGAAACCATTGCTTTTTATGATCTTTCTAATCGAATAAAGGTCGCACGCTCCTTCGGCATCTCGACCAACGCACTTGAGACACAGTTTCATTCGCTGCTGTCACAGCCATTCCTTCTTGTGGCAATGACTCTGATTGCGGCAACCGTGTCCCTAAAATTCAGTAGATTCAATCAATCGCGCTCTGTGATTCTGGGTGGAATCCTCTCCGGCTTCGTGCTTTATGTTGTCACCGTGCTTGTAAAGGCATTCGGGAGCAGCGGAGTGGTTCCTCCCTACGTGGCGGCATGGATACCCGTGATCGTCGCATTGGCATTCGGAGCAACGATCCTGCTTCATCAGGAGGACGGCTAAGTGGCGGCAGGCAACCGCAAGAGTATCAGAAAGTATGTGGCTGCCCTCGTTACGGGCACGGCCGCGTGTGCATATATTTTGAGCCCGGTCGTCGCTTACGCCCAGGTCAATGATAATAATGCCAACAGCAACAATGGCGGCGCCGGCGCTGCAACCTCTCCTATCAAGGTGAAGGTGCCGGAAGGCGCAAAGCTAGTCCTTTCGTCCAACGAACTGGTCTACAACAAGGATACACAGATCGTCACCGCGAGCGGTGCGGTCCAGATCAACTATGGCGGCTACAGGATGGTCGCCCAGAAGGTCGAATATAATCAGAAGTCCGGGCGGATGACGGCTCTCGGCAATGTCGAGCTGATCACCCCGGACGGCAATCGCATGTACGGTGACAAAATGGACGTCACCGACAGCTTCTCCGACGGCTTCGTCAACGCCCTTCGCATTGAAATGCCTGACAACACCCGCATGGTCGCCGAAAAGGGCGAACGGGTCGGCGGCAATCAGCTGATTCTCACAAAGGGCGTCTATACGGCTTGCATGGCCTGCTCGGAACAGGGCCGTGCGCCGCTGTGGCAGGTCAAGGCCCAGCGCGTCGTTCAGAATGGCGTGACGCACACGATCCGTCTGGAGCATGCCCGCTTCGAGCTGTTCGGCCTGCCGATCGCCTATGTTCCGTGGGTCACGGTTCCCGACAACACGGTCAAGCGCAAGTCCGGCTTCCTGTTTCCGTCCGTGAGCGTTTCGCAGCGTCTCGGCGTTGGCGTAAGGGTTCCGTACTATTACGTCATCTCGCCGAGCATGGACGCGACAGTCACCGCCACGGGTTTTAGCAATCAGGGATTGTTGCTCGAGGGTGAATTCCGCCAGCGTTTTGAGAATGGCACGCATGTCTTGCGCGTTGCCGGCATCAATCAGATGAATCCGGACGCCTTCACGGCCGGGACGACTGATGCTGAGAACAAAACTCGCGGCATGGTCAATTCCAAGGCCGATTTCAGGATCAATCCTCGCTGGACTTTCGGCTGGGACGTCATGGTGCAAAGCGATAACAATTTCTCGCGCACCTATGGACTGGACGGACTCAACCAGAGCACTCATACGAACCAGGCCTATTTGACAGGTATCGGAAAGCGCAATTTCTTCGATATGCGCGCTTTCTATTATAACGTGCAGGATACAGACAATAACGCCACAGCACAAAAGCAGCAGGCATATGTCTATCCGAGCATCGACTATCACTATGTCGACCCGAAGTCGGTTTACGGCGGCGAGCTCTCGGCAACGATGAACTTCACGCACCTGTCGCGCGAGAAGACATCCGCACTCGACAACGTAGGCAATCTTGGCGACGCCAACTTGAACGACCGCTTCCTCGGCCTCTCCGGCGACTATACGCGCTTGAGCACCGAACTGCAGTGGCAGCGTACCTTTACGACCGATGAAGGCCTTGTGCTGACGCCGTTGGCGGCGGCGCGCGGTGACGTCTATGGTCTGGACATGAATTCGCCCAACTCCTTCGGCGCATCGTTCAGCTATCCAGGCAATTACGACACCAGCGATTATGCCGCCCGTGGCATGGTCACGGCTGGGCTCGAAGCCAAATACCCGTTCCTGATCACGACAAACAACAGCACGCACGTGTTCGAGCCGATCGCGCAGATCTATGTGCGGCCGGACGAGCAGCTTGCCGGTCGGTTGCCGAATGAAGATGCACAGAGCTTCGTTTTCGACGCCACCAATCTCTTCGATCGTGACAAGTTCTCGGGCTTCGATCGCATCGAGGGTGGTACACGCGCGAACGTCGGGTGGCGGTACACGGCCAGCTTCGACAGCGGTTACAAACTGCAGCATATTTTCGGACAGTCCTATCAGCTCGCTGGACGCAACTCGTTTGCGACGGACGATCTGGCCGGAGTCGGTTCGGATTCGGGACTTGAAACCACCCGTTCTGACTACGTTACCATGTTCGGTCTGACGACACCCCAAGGTATCTCGCTCGCGACATCCTATCGCTTCGATCAAAAGGATTTTGCTTTCAAGCGTGGCGATACATCCGTCGGCTTCTCGAACGATGTGTTCCAGACATCCTTGATCTACACGCATATTGCGGCCCAGCCGCAATATGGTTTCACCAGCAATCAGGACGAAATCCAGTCGCGCGCGCAGATCAAGTTCAAGGAATACTGGTCCGTCTTCGGCACGGTCAGCTATGATCTCAACAGCAGTGAGATCACTCGCCAGGGCGTCGGTCTTTCCTACGAGGACGAATGCACGATCTTTACCGTGTCCTTCCTCGACAAGAAGGATTCGACAGCCAGCTCGGCAAGCAATTGGTCGATCGGCGCTCGCCTGACCTTCCGTACGCTTGGCGACGTCAACCTTGGCAGCGTCCAGGACGCAACGTTCTGATCTGAATCGAAATTGCAGAGAGCCGGCTTCATCGCCGGCTCTTTTGCATGCATGCGGTTGGCCGCTGCCTACCGCGTAATTCCTTAAATCTGGATCGATTTAAGGAATTACGCGGCAGATTTAAAATACTGCAACGACCTTTGCGCGTCACATGTGACGCGCGGCGCTGTCGTGTCATTGTTTCGCCGCAAGGATTTTGCAATTCATCGCGCTTGATGTAGACATGTGGCGCAAAGTTGCCGTATTGCGCGACAGGCATAGCAAAACGGCGCAATGCTGGCGGGAAATACCTTTGGGAAGGGGTAATTGATGTTTTCTGGAAAGACACCGATGCGCGCTCTGTTGTTCGGAGCCGCGGCCTTGGTTATGGCAAGCTTCGCCGTGCCGAGCAGCGATGTTGCTTTCGCAGCAAGCGAAGTGAAGGTCCTCGTCAATAGCCAGGTGATCACATCCGGCGATATTGCCAAGCGCGTCGCCTTTCTCAAGTTGCAGCGCCAGAAGGGCGATCTGAACAAGCTCGCCAAGGAGCAGCTTGTCGACGAAACGCTGAAGCGTGCGGAGATCTCCCGCCTGCGCATGTCCGTTTCGACGACGGACGTCGATGCCGCTTTCGGGCGTTTCGCCTCCAGCAACAAGATGACACCGGCGCAGCTCAGCCAGATTCTGGAAAAGGCCGGCGTTGGCGTTGATCATTTCAAGTCCTATATCGCCGTATCCATGAGTTGGCCGCGGGTCGTCAATGCACGCTTCGGCGCAAAAAGCCGGATGTCGAACGACGATCTCGTGACCCGCATGACGGAAAACAAGACAAAGCCCGTTACGACCGAGTATTTCCTGAAGCAGATCGTCTTCGTCGTACCGGCTGCGAAGCGGAACGCCATTCTGAACCAGCGCAAATCCGAGGCCGAGGCATCGCGGTCCAAATTTCCGGGCTGCGACCAGGCGAAGGTCTTTGCCGCGACCATGCGTGACGTCTCCGTCCAGGACCTTGGCCGCGTGCTGGCACCGGAAGTACCAGAAATGTGGAAGCCGCTGCTGGAAAAAGCATCCGGCAACACCACCGCTCCAATCGTGACTGATCGTGGCGTCGAATATGTTGCCATTTGCTCGCAGCGCCAGGTGAACGACGACGTTGCCGCCGCTGCCGTATTCCGTGCCGAGGATATCGGCAAGGACAAGGCAACGGGTGTGAGCGCCAATGACAAGAAATACATGGATGAACTGCGTTCCAAGGCGCAGATCGTCTATCGCTGATTGACGATGCCGCCGCGCGCTTCCCTCCCTCTTGCGCTCACACAGGGGGATCCGGCTGGCATAGGCCCCGATATCACGCTCGCCGCCTGGCTTCGCCGCGGCGAGCTGGATCTGCCCCCCTTCCTGTTTCTCGGCGATGCCGCCATGCTTGCGGCACGGGCTTCTCAGCTCGGCCTGACCGTACCGCTTGCGGCCGCCGATCCGGCGAATGCCTGCGATATCTTTCCCGATGCGCTGCCGATCCTGCCGATCGAATCTGGCATGGATGTCATCGCCGGCGAGCCGCATGTGGCGACCGCAAAAGGAACGATTGCCGCCATCGAAACGGCCGTTTCCCTCAGCATGAGTGGCCGGACATCCGCAGTCGTCACCAATCCGATCGCCAAATCGGTGCTCTATGACGCCGGTTTCGGCTTTCCCGGCCATACGGAATTCCTGGCGGATCTCGCGACGCGTGCGACCGGAAAGCCGGTCATGCCGGTCATGCTGCTTGCCGGTCCGAAACTTCGCGCCATTCCGGTCACCATCCATATTCCTCTGAAGGAAGTGCCTGAAGCATTGACCTCGGATCTGATCGCCGAGACATGCCGGATTACCGATCACGACCTTCGCGTCCGTTTCGGCATCTCCGAGCCGCGCCTTGCCGTGGCAGGTCTTAATCCGCATGCCGGAGAGAATGGCGCACTCGGCAAGGAGGACGACGAGATCGTCCGGCCGGCGATCGACAAGCTCCGCTCGGAGGGCATCGACGCATTCGGCCCCCTGCCCGCCGACACCATGTTCCATGACGACGCCCGTCGACGTTACGACGTCGCCATCTGCATGTATCACGATCAGGCCTTGATCCCGGCCAAGGCGCTCGGCTTCGACGATTCCGTCAATGTCACGCTCGGCTTACCCTTTGTCCGCACGTCTCCCGATCACGGCACGGCTTTCGGCATCGCCGGCAAGGGTATTGCCAAGGAAGACAGCCTTGTCGCTGCGCTCAAGCTGGCCAGCGAAATCAGCAGCAAGACCGGAAACAATCCCTGATGGCCGCTCTCGATGGCTTGCCGCCCCTTCGCGACGTAATCCAGCGTCATGGCCTCGACGCGCGCAAGGCGCTTGGGCAGAACTTCCTTCTCGACCTCAATCTGACCCAGAAGGTCGCGCGTACAGCCGGATCGCTCGAGGGCGTCACCGTCTTCGAGGTCGGGCCTGGACCGGGTGGCCTCACGCGCGCCATCCTGGCGCTCGGGGCGGCCAAGGTCATCGCTGTCGAACGCGATGCGCGCTGCCTGCCGGCGCTGGCGGAAATCGCCGATCACTATCCGGGCCGGCTCGAGGTGATCGAAGGCGATGCGCTGAAGACGGATTTCGCCACCCTTGCCCCGCAAGGACCGGTCAAGATCATCGCCAATCTGCCTTATAATGTCGGGACACAGCTGCTGGTGAACTGGCTTCTGCCGCCGCAGTGGCCGCCCTTCTGGCAATCCCTGACGCTGATGTTTCAGAAGGAAGTCGGCCAGCGGATCGTGGCGCAGGAAGATGACGACCACTACGGTCGGCTTGGCGTGCTCTGTGGCTGGCGGACATTGGCTCACATGGCGTTCGACATATCTCCGCAGGCCTTCACGCCCCCGCCGAAGGTGACCTCAACCGTGGTGCATCTGACGCCGAAGGAAAACCCTATTCCCTGCGCCGTCGACAAGCTGGAGAAGGTGACCCAGGCCGCCTTCGGCCAGCGCCGCAAGATGCTGCGCCAGAGCTTGAAGCCGCTTGGCGGCGAAGCGCTTTTGCTGAAGGCCGATATCGACCCGCAGCGCCGCGCCGAAACGCTTTCGGTGGAAGAATTCTGCCGGCTGGCGAATTGCTTATAACCCGCTTTACAGCTTCGGCGTCTCTTCCAGCAAGTCCCGAACGAAATCGAACATGCCGTGCCGACGGTCACGGCGCAGGCGCTCGGCCTTGACGATCGACTGAACGGCATCGAAAGCAACGTTCAGATCGTCATTGACGATGACATAGTCATATTCGCGCCAGTGAGCGATCTCGGCCCGGGAATTGGCGAGACGCATGGCGATGACCTCTTCGGAATCCTCTGCGCGGCGATGCAGGCGCGACTGCAGCTCCGTCATGGTCGGCGGCAACACGAAGATGGAGACGACATCCGCCGGCATCTTCTCCTGCAGCTGCTGAGCGCCCTGCCAGTCGATGTCGAAGAGCATGTCGCGACCTTCCGCCATCGCAGTCTCAACGGGCTCGCGCGGCGTACCGTAGAAATTGCCGTGCACCTCGGCCCATTCGAGTAAGGAGTCGGAATCGCGCAGACGCTCGAATTCGCGCTGCGAGACGAAATGATAGTGCACGCCTTCGATCTCGCTCGGGCGACGCTGCCGGGTGGTAACACTCACCGACAGGCTGACTTGCTTGTCCTTATCGAGCAATGTGCGCGCGATCGTCGACTTGCCGGCGCCTGAGGGCGATGAGATGGCAAGCATCAGTCCCCGACGGGCGATCGGAATGGATGTGGATGTCGCCGGCTTCATGGCCTACTCCAAATTCTGGACCTGTTCGCGGAACTGGTCGATTACCACTTTCAGCTCGATGCCGGCGGCAGTCACGGCCGCTGCATTCGATTTCGAACAGATGGTATTCGATTCCCGGTTAAATTCCTGTGCAAGAAAATCGAGCTTGCGGCCGACGGGGCCACCCTTGGATATCAGATCGCGCGCCGCCGCCACATGCGCCTTCAGACGATCGATTTCCTCGCGCAGATCGGCCTTGGTGGCGAGAAGGGCCGCTTCTGCATGCAGCCGGTCGCGGTCAAGGCCCGACGAGCCGTCCAGAAGCATCGAAACCTGCGTTGCCAGTCTCGCGGCAATTTCTTGCGGCGAACGGGAGGGATCGCGTTCAACCGTCGATGTCAGCGTCTCGATCGTCGCGACATGACCAAGCAGAACCTTGCCGAGTGCATCGCCTTCCCGCTGGCGCATATCGCGGAGATCACCGAGCGCCGCCTCAAGGCCCGCCATGATATCGGCGTCGCGCGCGGCAACCACCTCTTCGTCTTCCTCGGTCTCTTTGAACTCCACGAGACCGCGCACGGCCATCAGGCTTTCCAGCCGCAGCGGCGCGGGATCGACGATGCCGGCTAGCTGATCGCGCAGCGCCAGGACGGCCGCCAGCGCATCCTGATTCACGACGACCTCAACGCGACTCTCTTCGATGGAAAGAGATAGGCTGACCTGCAGGTTGCCGCGCGTGAGCCGATCCGCGATCGACTTGCGGACATCAGTCTCTAGGCGCTCCAGGCCTGGCGGCAGGCGCAGACGAACGTCCAATCCCTTGCCGTTCACGGAACGCAGCTCCCATGCCCAGCGGCCACGACCACTCGTTCCCTCACGCCGGGCAAAGCCGGTCATGGACTGCAACGCCATGCAAGCCTCCGATAGTTCCTATCCCCAATCCATCGAAAATCTTCGGATTACGGATCAATGTAAAGTGAATCCGCGCCGGGCTCTCTATGCTGACCTCGGCGCGGTGAGGATTAGTTGGTCTTCTTCTTCTGCTGCGCGCCCGAACCGGGGGCTACGGCAGCATCGTCCGGCTGACCGTCCACGGCAATGGCGCTGGGGTCTTCGCCCTTCTCGGCAACCAGCTTGCGCCAGCGTTTGACATTGGCATTGTGCTCGTCCAGCGTCGCGGCAAAGACATGTCCGCCGGTGCCATCCGCCACGAAATACAGGTCCTGCGTCTTCCAGGGGTTGGCGACCGCCTCCAGAGCGTCCTTGCCCGGATTTGCGATCGGCGTCGGCGGCAAGCCCTTGATGAGATAGGTATTATAAGGCGTGTCCTTCTTCAGGTCGGACTGATAGATGGGGCGATCGGACGGTTTTCCTTCACCACCGAAGAGGCCGTAGATGACCGTTGGGTCGGACTGCAGGCGCATGCCCTTGCCCAACCGGTTCAGGAAGACGGAAGCGACATGGGCGCGCTCGTCCGCCAGGCCGGTTTCCTTCTCCACGATGGAAGCCAGCGTGATGAAATCCTGCTTGTTCGCCAGCTGAACGCTCGAATCACGCTTTTCCCAGATCTGATCGACCAGCTTGGCCTGTGCCGCCGCCATCTGCTGAATGATTTCGGTGCGCTTGGTACCGCGTGTGAACTTATAGGTGTCCGGTCTCAGGCTACCTTCCGGCGGCAGAGCCGACGGCAGATCGCCCTCCAGCACGACATCGGCCTGCAGCTTGTTGAACATCTGCCGCACCGTAAGCCCTTCCGGCAAAGTCACCGAATAAAGGATCGACTTGCCGGACTTCAGCAACTCCATGATGTCCTTCATGGAAGCGCCGGCCTTGATCTCGTATTCGCCGGCGCGAAGGGTTTCACCATCATGCAGATAGCTGGCCGTCAGCCAGCGGAAGATGCGCTGATCCGTGATGATGTTATTGGATTCCAGACGGTTGGCGATCTCGCTAAGGCCAGCACCATTGCGCACGATGAAATTGGTGTTGGTCGTCAGAGGACCGGGACCCTGATAGATCGAAAACGCATAATAGGCTCCGCCGACGGCGACAACGGCGACGAAAACCGCAAGCGTCATCAGAAAGTTCAGGAAGATGACCATTTGGCTGCGGGCTTTGCGCGAACGCTTCGGCGGATCCGGAACACGCTCCGGACGCAGGGCTTCATTCGCCGATTTCGGGATAATCGGCCCTTTCTGCCCATTCGGAGTTCCGTTGCTCTGGTTCGTATCGCTCACCGGCAATCCCTTCCTTTTTGTGATTGCCTGCTCTTTGGCCAAGCAATGCGGCAAAAAGCAGGTTCAGAAGATAAGGCGGAACTCCAGGCTCCGACTTCGACCGATCAGGCGTTCCCGCACCACATTCCCGAGAAAGACGAAGGCGCAGCAACAATCAAGGATGCGGGCGAGATTGCCACAAGGCACCCTCACCCCAACAGTTACGCGTTGTTATTAAGCCTCATAACGGCGCAGGACAAGCGACGCATTCGTGCCACCGAAGCCGAAGGAGTTCGACAGCGCGACGTTGATTTCACGCTTGCGGGCCTTGTGCGGAACGAGATCGATGGCGGTCTCGCGCTCCGGGTTGTCCAGATTGAGCGTCGGCGGGGCGACATTGTCGCGAATGGCGAGCGTGGCAAAGATCGCTTCGATAGCGCCGGCAGCCCCAAGAAGATGGCCCGTCGCCGACTTGGTGGACGACATGGAAATCCGTGAGGCGGCATTGCCGACCAGCCGCTCGACAGCGCCGAGTTCGATCGTATCGGCCATGGTCGATGTGCCATGGGCATTGATGTAGTCGACATCATCAGGCGTCAGGCCGGCGCGCTTCAGAGCCGATGTCATGCAGCGGAAAGCGCCTTCGCCGTCTTCGGACGGAGCCGTGATATGATGCGCGTCGCCTGAGAGGCCGTAGCCGACGACTTCGGCGTAGATCTTGGCACCGCGCGCCTTGGCGTGCTCCAGTTCTTCGAGAACGACGACACCGGCGCCCTCCCCCATGACGAAGCCGTCACGGTCGCGGTCATAGGGGCGCGAGGCCTTCTGCGGCGTATCGTTGAAGTCTGTCGACAGCGCCTTGCACGCAGCAAAGCCCGCAAGCGAAATGCGGCAGACCGGAGCTTCGGCACCGCCTGCTACCATGACATCGGCATCGCCGAGCATGATCAGGCGGGCGGCATCGCCGATCGCATGCGCACCGGTGGAGCATGCGGTGACGACCGCATGGTTCGGGCCGCGCAGCTTGTGGCGGATCGAGACCTGACCGGAAACGAGATTGATGAGGCGTCCGGGGATAAAGAAGGGCGAGATACGGCGCGGCCCCTTGTCGCGCAGCGTATAGCCGGCTTCGACGATGCCTTCGAGGCCGCCAATGCCCGAGCCGATCATGACGCCCGTGGCAATCTGATCCTCGTCCGTTTCCGGGTGCCAGTGGGCATCGGCCAGTGCCATATCGGCGGCCGCCATGCCGTAGATGATGAAGGGATCGACCTTGCGCTGTTCCTTCGGCTCCATCCAATCGTCAGCATTGAACGTGCCGTCGGTGCCGTCGCCGACAGGAATGCGGCAGGCAATCTTTGCCGCGAGGTCTTCGACTTCGAATTCAGTCACGAGGCGTGCACCGTTGTGCCCAGCAAGCAAACGCGTCCAGGACACCTCCGTGCCACAGCCCAAAGGTGATACCATGCCGGTACCCGTGATAACGACACGTCTCATCGCCCGCAGACCCCCGTCTTTTTATGATGATATGCGTATAAATAGGTTTCCGCCGGCTGCGCCGGACGAAATAGGGCGGACTCTTCAGCCCGCCCCGTCAAAAAGCGCGAAAGATTAGGCCTGGGCCTTCTCAATGAACTTTACCGCGTCGCCGACCGTCAGGATCGAGTCAGCAGCGTCGTCCGGGATTTCAACGCCGAATTCTTCTTCGAAGGCCATGACCAGTTCGACGGTGTCGAGCGAGTCCGCACCCAGATCGTCGATAAAGCTTGCGCTTTCAACAACCTTGTCGGCGTCAACGCCAAGATGATCAACAACAATTTTCTTTACGCGTTCTGCGATATCGCTCATGTCGGTTTCCTCGACCTTATATCCTGATGAGAATGCCGTGTGACATCCCTACCCTAATTCAAACCTGCAGCATCTGTTCCGACGCCGCTGGCAAACCCGTTCAACCCGGCATTGAGATCCGGTCCAGCGCCTTGAATGTGGCCCAGTCCGCCTGAATTTTCCGGACGACTGTTCACAGTCATGGCCCGCTTAACACGGTTTAAGTCCGTCGCAAAGCCAGAAAATAGCCGGCTCCGGGTTGCTCAACATGCTATTGGCGGGAAAGTTCCCCCCAACAGCAATTCCTTTAGATCATCGCCATGCCGCCGTTGACATGGATCGTCTGGCCCGTGACATAGCTCGCCTCCGAGGAGGCGAGATAAGCGACGGCGGAAGCGACTTCCTGACCCGTGCCCATGCGCTTCATGGGGATCGCCCCCATGATGGCTTCCTTCTGCTTGTCGTTCAGCTTGCCCGTCATGGCGCTTTCGATGAAACCGGGAGCAACGCAGTTGACGGTAACGTTACGCGTCGCGATTTCCTGCGCCAGCGACTTGGTGAAGCCGATCATGCCGGCCTTGGAGGCGCAATAGTTCGCCTGACCCGGATTGCCCGTCACGCCGACGACGGAGGTGATGTTGATGATGCGGCCATAGCGGCGGCGCATCATCGGATGGGTGAGTTCCCGCGTCAGGCGGAAGACGGCGGTCAGATTGACTTCCAGCACGGCGTCCCAGTCCTCGTCGCTCATGCGTACGAAGAGGCCGTCCTTGGTGATGCCGGCATTGTTGACTAGAATATCGACGCCGCCGAGTTCCTCTTCCGCCTTGGCGCCGAGAGCCTTGACTTCGTCGCGGTCAGACAGGTTGGCCGGGAAGATCTTGACGCGATCGCCGAGCTCGGAAGCCAGCGCCTCCAGCTTTTCGACGCGCGTGCCGTGGAGGCCGACGATGGCGCCCTGCTTGTGCAGGAGCCGGGCAATTTCTTCACCGATGCCGCCGGATGCGCCGGTTACCAGGGCCTTACGGCCGGTCAAATCAAGCATGTGCGTCCCTCGTTCCTTGAATATATCAGCCGAGCAATGCGGCAAGCGCCGTGTCTATATCTGCAGCATTGTTGACGGCGATGCCGTTGACCGACTTGTCAATGCGGCGGGCAAGACCCGTCAGCACCTTGCCGGCGCCAATTTCATATAACGTTGTCACATTGTTGGCGGCAAACCATTCCACCGTCTCGCGCCAGCGCACCTGTCCGGTAACCTGCTCGACAAGCAATCGCGCGATCTCATCAGCATCGGTAACCGGAGCCGCCTTCACGTTGGCGATAACAGGCACGACCGGGTCGGTCTTGGCGACGCCGGCAAGCGCTCCGCGCATGGCTTCGGCGGCAGGCGCCATCAATGCGGAATGGAACGGCGCGGAAACGGGCAGCAGGATGGCGCGCTTGGCGCCCTTGGCGGTCGCAAGCTCGGCAGCCTTTTCGACCGGAGCCTTCTCGCCGGATATGACGATCTGGCCGCCGCCATTGTCGTTGGCGATCTGGCAAGCGCCAAGCGCCGATGCTTCCGCACAGACGGCGACAACATCAGCATGTTCGAGGCCGATGATCGCAGCCATCGCGCCGACGCCGACGGGCACGGCCGCCTGCATCGCGTTGCCGCGGATACGCAGCAGGCGTGCCGTGTCGGCAAGCGAGAAGGTGCCGGCGGCACAGAGCGCGGAATATTCGCCGAGCGAGTGACCGGCGACATAGGCGACCTTGCTCTTCAGATCGAGGCCACGCGCCTGCAGTACACGGATAACTGCCATCGACACTGCCATCAGCGCAGGCTGCGCATTGGCCGTCAGCGTCAGCTTGTCTTCCGGGCCGTTGAAGATGACGTCGGAAAGCTTTTCACCGAGCGCTTCATCGACTTCCTCGAAGACGGCACGCGCCTCGGCGAAATTGTCGGCAAGGTCCTTGCCCATGCCGACGGCTTGGCTGCCCTGGCCGGGAAATGTGAAAGCAACTGTCATTATAAAGCGTCCTTTTGGGGGTCGTTTTGCTTCCCAATGACATTGTTTCCAGCGGAGTCAATAGTGCAAGACCCGCGGCCACAGGCTTTTGCGCCTGCGAAGCGCAATGATTTTTTTCTTGCGCTCGCTCAGATCGGGCCTAAATTTGCGCGACCTCATTCATTTTGACCTTCTCCCATCCCCAAGGTTTTCCCATGAAATATAAGAGATTAGGCCGCACCGATATTTCCGTTTCGCAGATCTGCCTGGGCACGATGACCTGGGGCACACAGAATAGCGAAGGCGAAGCCCATGAACAGATGGATTATGCTGTCCAGAAGGGCATTAATTTCTTCGATACCGCCGAAATGTATCCGACAACGCCTGTGGGGCCGGAGACGCAAGGCCGCACCGAGGAATATATCGGCACCTGGTTCGAGAAGACCGGCAAGCGTAAGGATGTCGTGCTGGCCACCAAGGTTACCGGCCCGGGTCGCGAATATCTGCGCGGCGGCCAGGGTCCGGATGCCGCCAATATTAATGCGGCTATTGATGCCAGCCTGAAGCGACTGAAGACCGACTATATCGACCTCTATCAGGTTCACTGGCCGAGCCGCGGCCATTTCCATTTCCGTCAGAACTGGCGCTATAATCCCTTCAACCAGGATCGCGAGAAAGTCATCGCCGAGATCACCGAGATCCTGGAGACGATGGGTGAGTTGGTGAAGGCCGGGAAGGTCCGCGCTGTCGGCCTCTCGAACGAGACGACCTGGGGCATCCAGAAATATCTGACGATTGCAGAACAGAAGGGTCTGCCCCGCGTCGCCACCACGCAGAACGAATACAACCTCCTCTACCGGCATTTCGACCTCGATCTGGCCGAACTGTCGCATCACGAAGATGTCGGCCTGCTCGCCTATTCGCCGCTCGCCGGCGGTATCCTCACCGGCAAATATGTCGGCGGCGCCCGGCCGGCCGGCTCGCGCGGCTCGATCAATCTCGATATCGGTGGCCGCCTGCAGCCGCTGCAGGAGCCGCCGGTAAAAGCCTATCTCGAAATCGCCGCCAAATACGGCATCGATCCTTCGAAGCTGGCGCTCGCCTACTGCCTCACCAAGCCCTTCATGACCTCGGTTATCATCGGCGCGACGACGATGGCGCAGCTCGAGACCGATGTGGCCGCCGCTTATGTGACGCTGCCGGAAGAGGCACTTGCCGAGATCGAGCAGGTACATCGCAAGTATCCGATGCCGATGTGAGGCTGGAAAAGCGCCCTATTTCAGGGCGCCTCAACATCATAAGGTGTACCGGGCCGAACCTGCACGACAGATACTCTATTACTCCGTCCTCGGCGCAATCGCCAATTCGGAGCCATGGGCCCCGCGCAACTCGTCCTGCCCCTTTACCCGGTCCGTGGACTTGTGAAGCAGGATCGAGCGATAGCCGTCCGAACTGCGCCCTTCGATCAAGGTGACATCGGCATTTCCCGGATTGTCGGAGCGCTCGAACCAATCGACCGGGTGGTGCAGGAAGTTCATCTCGAAAGCCCTGTTGGTGACGCCGTGGCCGACGATGATGACATTGTTTCTGCCGTTTTCGGCGTCGTGCATGACGGTCTGCAGGAACAGGCGGACGCGCTGGGCGACATCGGCGCGGCTTTCGCCGTCAGGCGGACGCGCGTAGAATTTGCCGTTGTTGTTGCGCAGCCTGGCCCATTTCTCGAACTCATCAGGGAATTTCCGCTTCTGTTCGGCGTGATCGTAGATTTCGGTGAAGAGGCCGAAATCCTGCTCGCGCAGCAGATAATCCTCTCTGGTATCCCCGATGAGTTCGGCAGGCAGAACCTCCAGCAAGGCATCCTTGCTCTGCCGCGTCCTCAGGAAGGGCGAGTACCAGACGCTCAGCTTGCGTAATTCGGCTGATGGCAATGCCTTCAGATAGGCTGATATCGCCTCACCCGCCTCCAGCACCTGCCGATAGCCCCATTCCGTCAAGGGCACATTATGATCGCCGAACTGCCGATAGGACCGGTCGTCTATATTGCCGAGGGATTCGCCGTGCCGAACGAGAAAGATGCGCATGAACCATCCCTGTTGCTGCAATTCTCCTGTTATCATATGGGAGAGCGCGGCAGGCGCAACGCTGCGGCGAATGGGAGCTCACGATTTGACCCGAGCATCAACGCCGCTCACGGGCAAAACGGCATAATTTCGCTCGCACCCTTGCCTTTCAGAGAAAAATCCGTATAAGCCGCCCTGTTCGCAACCCGGTCTTCTGGCTGGTGGCTGAACGGAGGGCCGGTTTTCCGCAAGGGGAATCGTTCGGAACGGAAGCGTTCCAGCCTCCCGTGTCTCCGCTCTCGACCGTCTCGGAAACGCTTTTCTTGCTTGGGTTTACCCTCTCAGGAGCAGTCGTTGAGGCTTAGCCGCCGAATATCGGGTTCAGACCAACGCAAGAAAGGCAAAGCTATCCATGGCTCTTTACGAACATGTATTCCTTGCCCGGCAGGATATTTCCGCTCAGCAGGTCGACGCCCTCGTAGAACAGTACAAGGGTGTCATCGAAGCTCACGGCGGTAAAGTCGGGCGTATCGAGAACTGGGGCCTCAAGTCCCTCACCTACCGCATCAAGAAGAACCGCAAGGCTCACTACGCCCTGATGGACATCGATGCTCCGGCCGCTGCGATCCAGGAAATGGAACGCCAGATGCGCATCAGCGAAGACGTCCTGCGTTACATGACGATCGCTGTCGAGAAGCACGAAGATGGCCCGTCGGCCATGATGCAGAAGCGCGACCGTGACGACCGTCCGCGCCGCGATGGCGACCGTCCGGAGCGCAGCTTCGGCGATCGTGGTCCGCGCCCGGATCGTGGTGACCGCGAAGACCGTCCGCGCCGTCCGCGCGAAGACCGCGTATAAGGAGATTTGAGAATGTCTGAAGTTTCCTCCGCACCGGTCCGCCGTCCGTTCCATCGCCGCCGCAAGACCTGCCCGTTCTCGGGCGCCAATGCGCCACGCATCGACTACAAGGACGTTCGTCTCCTGCAGCGCTACATTTCCGAGCGCGGCAAGATCGTTCCTTCCCGCATCACGGCCGTTTCCCAGAAGAAGCAGCGCGAACTCGCCCAGGCGATCAAGCGCGCCCGTTTCCTCGGCCTGCTGCCCTACGTCGTCGCCTAGTAGCGACCGACGCAGAATGAATAAGGGGAAGGTAGCGATGCCTTCCCTTCTCCCTTTCGCGATGGGCGCGGATCGGAACCTTGAAACCCCATGTTGGGGATAAGCTTTCAGGCCCGTGTGGCGAAGGCATCCTCTAACTGCTCGATACGAAGCAGGACAGCGACGTGAAAAAGTTGAACGCAAAAGAGCTCGGTATCGGCGCGCTCGCCGGTCTGACCGCCGCCCTACTCGTGTATGGCGCGACGGTACAGCCATTGCTGTTCATCCTGTTCGGCGCACTTTCCGCTCTCCCGATCCTGATCGTCGGCCTCGGCTGGGGCAATATGGCCGTCATCATTGCCGTCGTGGTCGCCGGCATCGTCGGAACCGTTACGCAGTCTGTCTATTTCGGGCTCTTTGTCGTTCTCCTGACGCTGATCCCCGCATGGCTCAGCCATCTCGCTAATCTGGCGCGTCCCGCCTCCGAACTCGGCGGCCCGGACAATCTGATGGCCTGGTATCCGCTCTCCGACATTATGCTGCATTTGTGCGGTCTCGCCGCCGTCGTCATCATCGTCGCCGGTGCGGTCATGGGTTACGGTGCCGACTTAGTGGGACAAGTCGTCGACGCCTACATGGCCGCCGTGAACCAGCAGTCTCCCGATCTTCAGCTTAATCCGGCTGCGATCGCGAAGATGAAGTCGCTGATGCTCTACATGATCCCGATCGCCTGGGGTATGATCTGGGTCATGATGCTGCTGGCCGCCTATTATGTGGCGACACGCATCGTTACGGCTTCAAGCCATAATCTGCGCCCGCGCGAGGACATTCCCTCGGCGTTGCGCATGAACCGCAATGCAATCTTCGTCTTTCTCGCGGCGATTGTTGCGATCTTCTTCGGTGGCGTCCTCGGCCTCGTCGCCGCCACCGTGCTCGGCGCCTTCGGCGCTGGCTTCATCGTTTCCGGCTTTGCTTCGCTGCACTACCGGACGCGGGGCAAGGACTGGCGCCTGCCGGTTCTGATCCTCTGCTACCTGGTATGCTTCTTTGTGACGCTGCCGCTCTTCATCGTTCTCGTTCTCGGTCTTTACGATACCCGCAAGGCGATATCGCTCACCCCGAACAAGAATGCCGACACACCCAAACAAGACACGAAAATCTGATATCGAAAGGAACAACGAAAATGGAAGTCATTCTCCTCGAACGCATCTCCAAGCTCGGCCAGATGGGTGAAACCGTCAAGGTTCGCGACGGCTTTGCCCGTAACTACCTGCTGCCGCTCGGCAAGGCGCTGCGCGCCAACGCCGCCAACAAGGCTCGTTTTGAAGCCGAGCGCGCGACGCTCGAAGCCCGCAACCTCGAGCGCAAGAGCGAAGCCCAGAAGGTTGCCGACGTTCTCGGCGGCAAGTCCTTCATCGTCGTTCGCTCGGCTGGCGAAACCGGACAGCTCTACGGTTCGGTCGCTGCACGTGACGTCGTTGAAATCCTCGCTGCCGAAGGCTTCAACATCGGCCGCAGCCAGGTTCACCTGAACACGCCGATCAAGTCCATCGGCCTGCACGACGTTGCCATCGCACTTCATGCCGAAGTCGAAATCCACGTTCAGCTCAACGTTGCCCGTTCCGCCGAAGAAGCCGAACGTCAGGCCAAGGGCGAAACCCTCACCTCCGCCGACGCCATCTACGGCATTGACGAAGACGCGCTGCGTCCGGAAGATTTCTTCGATCCGGAAGCTGACCGCGACGGCGAAGAAGAAGCTTGATCCTCAAGTTTTCGCAGTAATGTGAATGAAAAAGCCTGGGTCTTGCGGCCCAGGCTTTTTTGCTGGTTGGAATGCACGAGCCTTCCTCGTCCTTCGAGGCTTGGCGCTTCGGGGTGAGGATGGAGCGCGCTATGCTGCCTTGCACAGGACAAAGCGTGATTTTCAGTCGCCGGCCCTCGGCTCCGGCAATGGAGCCGAATCCTTATCGATCGAAACGACGACGGACATGCCGGGTGCCAACTGATCCGCCAGAGGCTGCCCATCCTCGATCTTGATCCTGACGCCAATACGCTGAGCGACCTTCGTGAAATTGCCTGTGGCATTGTCGGGCCTGATGACGGCGAATTCGGAACCTGCTGCCGGGGAAAAGCGCTGGATGCGCCCCTTGATCTCGCGATGCCCCAGCGCATCGACGGAGATCGTGGCGGGCTGATCGAGCTTCATCCCGTCGAGCTGCGTTTCCTTGAAATTGGCAATGACCCAAACGTCTTTCGGCACCAGGTTCATCAGTTGCGTGCCAGGCGTCACATATTGGCCGAGGCGTACGCCGACCTCCCCGAGGCGGCCATCCTGCGGCGCCCTGATGGTCGTATTGTCTAGATCGATATCGGCAAGCTGCACGGCCGCTTCGGCACCGCTGACGCCGGCTTCGAGCGAGGCGCGGTTGACGATAATCGTCGTCAGGTTCTGCTGAGAGACATCGAGACCGGCTTTCGCTTGGTTGAGCGAGGCCTGAGCCTGCTGCAGCGTCGCCTGCGCCTGTTCGGAATCGCTCGTGGTCGAGACGCCTCTCGAAACCAATGTTGTGACGCGGTCGAAGGCAAGCTGTGCACGCTTCAGCGCTGCATTGGCGCTGTCGATCTGTGCCTGGCTGGAGACGATGCCGGCCTTGGCGGCCTGTTCCTGCTGCTGCGAATTGGCAAGCGCGGCCTTTTGTCCGTCCAGCGTGGCGTGGGCCTGCGCCACCTTCTGCTTGTAGATGCGGTTATCGATCTGGGCGAGCACATCGCCCTCCTTGACGAGCTTGTAGTCCTTGATCGGCACATCGGTGATATAGCCGCTGACCTGCGGGCTGATGGTCGTGACATAGCCTTTGACATAGGCGTCGTCCGTGGTCTCGACCGCAGTCTTGAACGGCGGCAGATGCCAGGCATAGAGCACCAGCATGACGCCGCCGATACCGGCGAGAACGGCGATGACTTCGATTGGGGAGCGAACGAGTCTCGACATGGAGCTATTTCATATCCTCATGGGTTGGATGTGACGACCTCTACCCGATCGCCGGCCAGGCGAGCCCTGACGACGCGAAAGAGAACATGGATGGTTAGGCCGGTAAGCGAAAGGAAGGCGATTACGGCGGCGACAAAAAACGCATCTCCATAGGCAAGCATGTTGGCCTCACGGCTGACCTGTGCGCCGAGCAGCGCCAACCCCTCCCCCTTCAGAAGCGCGCTATCCCCGATCACCTTGCCATAGGAGGATGAAAGCTGGCTGACGCGTGCGGCCACATGCGGATCCATCAGCAGCACGCGCTCCGTCAGAACGGCCGAATGGAACTTCTCGCGAATGGTGATCAGCGTGCCGTAGAAGGCCGAGCCGACAAGGCCGCCGATGCTTTGCGTGAAGGTGAAGACGACGAAGAAGGTCACCAGATAGGGCGGCCCCTTCGATATAGCCTCCTTGAAGCCTACGGACATGGATGGCGGCAGAAAGAGAGCAGCGCCCGCTGCCACCAGCGCCTGGCTGAGATACATCTGCTCGGGGCGGGTCAGGTTCGTCACCTGCGAATCCATCAGCGAGCCCGCGCCCATCAGGATGAGCGCTACGAACTGGATCTGCCAGCTGAAGCCATAACTCATGAACACGGTGCAGATGAGGCCCCCGATGATGGAGAAGGCCAGGATGATCCAGTACAGAATGGAGAGCTGATCGTAGAGCAGCCCGACGGCATTCTGATAAAAGGTCATGATGACGGAGGTCTGCTCGGCGGCAATGATGCGGAAGACCAGCAGGATCGCCGTCAGATGCAGAATTTCCGGCCGAAGCAGCCAGCGAACGTCGATCAAAGGCGTCGACCGCCTCAGTTCGACGACGATGGCAACGGTCAGGGACGCGACGGCAATCGCCAGCACAACTCCGAGCCATGGTACCTCCAGCCACCAATAGAGGCGCCCGACGGACAGGGCGACGGCCAGACAGCCGAAACCGATCGCCACGAGAAGATAGCTGAAGATATCGCCCAGCACGATGACCTTGACGCGCGGCGGCGGCGTCAGCGGCAGCAGATAGATGATCGGCATGACCAGCAGCGCCAATGCCATCTCCAGCGTATAGAGGCCGCGCCATTCGCCATAATCCAGCAGCGAAGGCGACACGAGGCGGGTGATGGGCGCAGCAAGCAGCGTATTCATCATCGCCAGGCTGACGCCGATCGTCATCTTCTTCGCCGGTTCGAAGGCCTCCAGCATATAAAGGAAGCCTAGCGTCGAGAGCGGCGCAGCAGCAATCCCGCTCACGAAACGGACGACGATCGCAGAATGCAGGTCGGAGACGAAGAGGTTGAGCAGCGAGGCGAGCACGAAGCCGAGAATGCTGACCTCGGCGAAATTTCGCACGCCATATTGAAGGCGGATCTTCACCAGCGCGATGGCGAGGCTCACATTGGGCGCCATATAAGCGGCGGAGAGCCACGCCGATTCGGTGGTGGTCGCCGCGATGGTTCCCTGGATCTGGGTCAGATTGGCGAAGGCGAGATTGAGACCGAGGCCCTGTGTCAGGAAGAACATGACGGATGCGGCAATATAGAGCGGAACTTTCCAGCCCGGCATAGGCGGTGGAGCGGGCGGGATGGCGTTGGCTTGCGCATTGGCGACCGGGCCCGGTTCCCCGCTCATGCATTACCTCATGATTTGCCGATATTCTGAAGATTGGCAGTCATGGCACGGATAACCTTCAGCGCCATGCCGACATCTTCGTCCGAAATCCCCTCCAAGATATCCGCACGCACACCGGTGGCAAGAGCTTCGACCTCGGCGGCAACGACTTTTCCGGATTCCGTCATGAAGATCTGCTTGGCGCGGCGATCGGATACGGCGGCGCGGCGCTCGATGAAATTCTGCGCCTCCATCGCATCGAGGATGCGCACGAGCGTCGGCGTTTCCAGCTCCAGCTCATCGGCGAGCTCTCTCTGATTTATCCCGTCCCGGCGTGAGAGCTTGCGAAAAACCCTCGCGCGGGAAAGAGTCATCCCGTGCTCTCGAACGAGAGCGTCGAAAGACGCCCTCAGCTTGCGATTGAACGCGGAAAGGTCGTCGAAGAGTTCTTGTCTTGATGGCGCACCTGGCATTATTGCAACTTTATACTATAAGCATCCTACCCTAATTTAAGGGGAATACCCGGATTTTCCCAGCTTTTCAAGAAGGATAGCCGCAACAGTTGATGCGTGCAGCGAAAGACCCGGCTAAAATATTTCCCACGGATAGTTTGCATAAGTGATTCGTGTGTCGATCTTTGCGTTGCAAAGTGGCCACAAGGGATTTTTTACGTGGCGGAAACTTGTCCCTGTGGACGAGTGGAACAACGTTGATAGGTCGGTGTGGCCATGCGTTTGTACGGTTGACCATGACACGGGATCATCGCAAACCAGTCGATACCCTAAAGCATGAAGAGATGGAAAATGAACGAAGCTGCGCGCAAGCTCGCCGCCATTGCTCCCGCCGATCAGCATTATCGTGAAGCGCCCAATAATATTGAGGCGGAACAGGCTCTGCTCGGCGCCATCCTCGTCAACAACGATGCCTATTATCGCGTCTCCGACTTCCTGAAGCCGATCCATCTTTACGAACCGCTGCACCGCAAGATCTTCGAGGTCGCCGGCGACATCATCCGCATGGGCAAAACAGCCAATCCGGTGACGATCAAGAGCTTCGTGCCGGCGGATGAGAAGGTCGGCGACATGACGGTCGCGCAGTATCTTGCGCGCCTTGCCGTCGAAGCCGTGTCGATCATCAATGCGGAAGACTATGGCCGCGCCATCTATGATCTGGCGCTCCGCCGCGCGCTGATCACCATCGGCGAGGACATGGTCAACATCGCCTATGACGCGCCGCTCGACATGCCGCCGCAAACGCAGATCGAGGATACCGAACGCCGGCTGTTCGAGCTTGCCGAGAATGGCCGCTACGACGGCGGTTTCCAGTCATTCAACGACGCCGTGGCGCTTGCGATCGACATGGCGGCCGTCGCCAAGGAGCGTGACGGCGGACTCTCCGGCATCTCCACCGGCATCCACTCGCTGGATAGCAAGATGGGCGGCCTGCAGCGCTCCGACTTGATCGTCCTTGCCGGCCGCCCCGGCATGGGTAAGACCTCGCTTGCCACCAACATCGCCTACAATATCGCCGCTGCTTACGAGGGCGAAGTCCAAGCGGATGGCTCGATGAAGGCGAAGAACGGCGGCGTCGTCGGCTTCTACTCGCTGGAAATGTCGTCCGAACAGCTCGCCACGCGTATTATCTCCGAGCAGACGGAAGTCTCCTCCTCGAAGATCCGACGCGGCGATATCAATGACGCCGATTTCGAAAAGCTCGTTGCCTGCTCTATGATGATGCAGAAGGTGCCGCTCTATATCGACCAGACCGGCGGCATCTCCATCGCCCAGCTTTCCGCGCGTGCACGACGCCTGAAACGCCAGCGCGGCCTCGACGTTCTGGTGGTCGACTACGTGCAGCTGATGACCGGCTCCGGCAAATCGAACGAGAACCGCGTCCAGGAAATCACCCAGATCACCACCGGCTTGAAGGCGCTCGGCAAAGAATTGAACGTGCCGATAATCGCGCTCTCCCAGCTCTCGCGTGCGGTCGAAAGCCGCGACGACAAGCGGCCGCAGCTTTCGGACCTGCGCGAATCCGGCTCCATCGAGCAGGACGCCGACGTGGTGCTCTTCGTGTTCCGCGAGGAATATTATGTGAAGAACCAGGAGCCGCGCGACCCGAACGACCCGAAATATGCGGAATGGGAAGCGCTGTTCGATCGCGTGAAGGGCACGGCCGATGTCATCATCGCCAAGCAGCGTCACGGACCGACCGGCACGGTGAAGCTGGCCTTCCAGTCGGAATTCACCCGATTTGCCGACCTCGCCGACCCATCTTTCACGCAGTATGAGGAACATTGACGCTTTCAGCGTCAATGTTCCGCTGGAACGAGAACCGCTTCGCACTTTTCCCGGAAAGGACTTCAGAGTCCCGCAGCCCGCAGCAAAGCCATCGTCGCAACGCCGACGATAACGCTTGCCAGCATCGGCAAGCGGCGGGAGACGATGGCAGTGACCGCGCTGGCCAGCGTCTCCGCCCAGCCGGTGGCAAAAGCTGTCGGGGCAATGACAGCCATCAGCACGGCCGGTGGGATAGCTTCGATTGCGGTTCGCCGGCGCTCGTCAATCCTAACGTAGTGAATCAAGACGAGACCGCCAACACGGGTAAAGATCGTTGCGGCAGCCATGGCGAGGATGGCGAGCAAAGTGTTGAGATCGAGCGTCATGCCGCCTGCTCCCGCGCTCTGCCTTTCCAGAAAGCCATTGCCAGCCCCGCCAGCGCGCCGGCTGCAATATGCCAGACACCGGGCACGAACTGGTGGACTGCAGCGGCTGCGATTCCGCTTGCAGCAAGCACCGCGCCGGTTTCCGGCCCTTTCCAGAAGCCCATGACCAGCACGATGAAGACGGCCGGAAAGGCGAAGTCGAGACCGATGACGGCGGGATCGCCGAGAAAGGCGCCAAGCAGAGCACCCGCAAGCGACGAGCCGACCCAGGCCAAGTAGAAGGGCGTGACGATGCCCGCATACCAGGCAGGCGTGAGCCGCATCGTGCCCGCGCGGAATTCCGCCATGGCCCAAATCTCATCGGCGAGAAACAGCATGGCGATATAGCGTTTGATGCCGGAAAAAGACTGCATCTTCGTGCCGATCGAAGCGCTCATCAGCAAGTGTCTGACGTTGACGAGCAGGGCCGCAAAGCCGGCGCCAATCCAGCTTGCGGGATGTGTCCAGATATCCATCGCCACGAATTGCGAGCCGCCAGCGAAGACGAGCGCGCTCATCAGTGTGGTCTCCAGCGGCGAAAGGCCCTTGGTCGCCGAAACCGCGCCGAACACGAGGCCGATCGGCAGGACGGCAACGATCAGGGGAAAAATGGCACGCATCCCGGCTTTGAATTCGCCGGCCGGTCGGCTTTGCTGCAACATTGGCAACCTCCACTTCAACAATGACAGAGAGGTAGCCGACGGCAGCCGGCGCTGTATTGAACGAAAGTGATTGGAGTTCCACCCAGAATCGGCAAAGCGTTTTCAACATTCGCAGAAAAGCGGAAATGCTATGTGTTTGTTTCTTTACGCATTCCGGACGGAAAACCGCTGCGCACCTTTCCTGAAATGCGCTAGCCGACGCGGAACTGGCCCGGGGTGACGCCGGTGCGCGATTTGAAGTGGCGCGTAAAATGCGCCTGATCGGCGAAACCGCATTCCATGGCGACATCGGCCGGCATGCGGCCTTCCCTGAGCAATCGGCGGGCAACGATAACACGCCGGTCGGTCAGAAAGGCGTGGGGCGTAATATGATACTCCCTGCGGAAAGCGCGGATCAGGTGCGCGCGGCTCAGCCCGGCGACCTTGGCCAACTCCTCCAATCCGACATCGCTGTCAAAATTCTCAGTGAGATAATCGCGAGCACGCGCGACCGCGCTGCGCTCCTTGGTATCGACGGGAAGGACGATCGTGCTGCCGTAGCGTGCAAAGAGGGCCGCCAGCACCGAGAACATGCCTTCATCGGATTCCAGCGCACCGGCGCCGCTCTCGAGTGTGCGGTGCGCCTTGTGGAAGGCGTTAGCAAGCTGAGGATCGCGCAACAACGAACGGGCGAAAGATGGCGTCGCGTTGAAGGCTCTGCCGGTGACATCTTCCAGAATGTCGACGAATAGCTTCGCGTCCGGATAGATCATGCGGTAGCGATAGCCCTCGCCGCCCGGAGCGCCGTCATGCACGATGCCAGGATTGATCAGATAGAGATCGCCCGGCCCGGTTTCTTCGCGCCTGCCGCGCAGTGTAGCGATCTGGCTACCGCTTTCGATCGCCCCGATGCTGAACGTGTCGTGCGCATGCGGCGCATATTCATGCGTCACGAAGCTTGCGCTTAGGCATTCCATGGCGCGAAAGCGACCGTCTCGCCAGAAGCGGGTCGATTCCACCTTGGCAAGCGGCATGGCATCAGCCGCCTCTTTCTGAGAAACATTCTGCATATCAGCACATTAGCGTCCCTGCTCCTGCGCGTCTTGAACAAAAGTGATCGCGTGTGGGAAAGACTGGTATCCGCCTGTCCGCGCTTTCTTGAGAAGGCGTGATCGGATCCGTCGTTCTGCTGGACGATCCAAAGATGAAAACCTAAAAAGCGTTAGGCCTTTGAAGGAGAAGACAAATTGAAACGCATCGAGATGAAGGTGAGCGGCGGCTGCCAGTGCGGTGCCGTGCGCTATCACGCAACTGCCATGCATGATAATTCGCATCTCTGCCATTGCCGCATGTGTCAGAAAGCCTCGGGCAACATCTTTGCCGCGCTCGTCGCCGCGCCCGATGATGCGCTCACCTGGACGCGCGGCAAACCGAGCGTCTGGAAGAGTTCCGAGCTTGTCGAGCGCGGTTTCTGCGCCAATTGCGGCACGCCATTGTTCTTCCATCACCTCGAAAACGGCCGCACCAACCTGACGATCGGTTCGCTGGACGATCCGCACGCCTTCCCGCCGCATGCCAACACCTGCACCGAGAACATGGTTAGATGGTTCGATACGATCACGAGTATAGAAAACACCGGTGTAACCGAAAATAACGGCGCCGATTGGGCTGCGGCGATCAAGACGAGCAACAACCAACATCCTGATCGCGATACCGCCTCATGGGCAGTGAGATGGCGTGACGACTGAGTCCTATTCTGGCGATTGCCAGGGGGTACTGTCCGTTGCCGCTATTCCGAAATAGCTGTCATAGCTGAAACTAAAGACCGCAACAGCTTACTTCCGGATAATGCGCGCCGCGTGCATGAAGATCTGTTCTTCAGCTAATTCGCGCTTCGAAGCAGCCTGTTGGTTTCAGGCGCTAAGCCGGAAGCTGTCGTCAGAAATGGGGCGGCAATTTTTGCCTAGTTCCACACACATGCGTCGCTGCACTTTTTCTTTTCATCGACGACCGGTATCTTGACTCAAGCCAAATCACCTCCGGCCACTTCCTTGTTCAGGGCGCTCCATGACAGATATTTTCAATGACGATGATGCTTTCGCTTTCGCCGGCCTGCGGCTGACGGTCGATCTCGGCGCGCTCGTCGAAAACTGGCGCGACCTCGCGCGCCGCTCGGGAAAGGCCCGCACGTCGGCCGTGGTCAAGGCCGATGCCTACGGGCTGGGGATCGAGGATGTCGGCGAAACGCTTTATGGAGCCGGGGCGCGCGATTTCTTCGTCGCGACTGCCGACGAAGGCGCGACATTGCGGCTCTATGCTCCGGAAGCGCGCATCTTCGTCTTGAGCGGTATCTGGCCGGGCATGGAGCGGCGGTTCTTCGAAAACGACCTCGTACCGGTCATTGCTTCGGAAGAACAGTTGACCTTCTGGATGTCGGTTCTGTCGGATTATGGCGACTATCCCTGCGCGCTGCAGGTCGACACCGGCTTCAACCGGCTCGGCCTGCCAATGGATGATGCGATCGCACTTGCGGATGACGTTTCCCGTCCGGCAAGCTTTGCGCCGGTTCTCGTCATGAGCCACCTCGCCTGCGGCGACGATCCTTCCAATGCGATGAACGGGCAGCAGCTCGAGGCCTTCCGCAAAGTCAGCGCCGCTTTCGAAGGCATCGAGGCAAGCCTTGCCAATTCGGCCGGCATCTTTCTCGGCGCCGACTATCATTTCGATCTCACGCGCCCGGGTATCGCCACCTATGGCGGAGAGGCCATTCCCGGCATCGCCAATCCGATGCGCCCGGTGGCAACGGCGGAAGCACGGATCATCCAGACCCGGTCCGTCAAATCGGGCGAAACCGTAGGATATGGCCGCGCGCTGCAATTGACCCGCGATAGCCGGTTGGCGATTGTCTCTGCCGGCTATGCCGACGGCTATATGCGCAGCCAGTCGAGCGGCGGCGTGCCGCTGCGCCAGACCGGCATTGCGGGTGGTCATGGCTTCATTGCCGGTCATAAGGTGCCCGTTGCCGGCCGCATCACCATGGACCTCACCATTTTTGATGTCACCGACCTGCCGGAAAACCTGGTCAGAGCCGGTGACTATGTCGAGCTTTTCGGCAGCAATATCTCGGTCGACGAGGCCGCAAGATCGGCCGGAACGATCGGCTACGAGATGCTGACCAGCATGGGGCTGCGGCACGAGCGCCGGTATATCTCGGAAGAGACCGAAGAATAGCCCGGCTATTCTCAGTTTATTTAGCGGGCGCTGATCGCCAGCCGGACGCCAAGGGCGACGAACAGCGTGCCGAGACCGCGATCGAGCCACAGGCCCAGGCTCCGATTGCGCCGGAGGGCTTCGCTCAATCGGCCGCCCAGCAGGATCAACGGCGGTTCGATGAAGGCGGCGACGACGATGATCAGGCTGCCATGCAGCAGAAGCTGCGCCCAGACCGGGCCGGCGCCTTCGACGACGAATTGAGGCAGGAAAGCCAGGAAGAAAATCGCGACCTTCGGGTTGAGCAGTGAGACCATGATGCCTTGCCGATAGATGCGGCCCCAGGAGAGCGTCTTGGCCGCCTCCTTGATCCATGCCCCCTCGCCTTTCGAGCGCAGCGCCTGAATGCCGAGCCAGATCAGATAGGCCGCGCCGATCCATTTGACCGTCGAAAAGGCCAGCGCAGAGGCAGCAAGAATCGCTGAAAGGCCGGCGGCCGCCATCAAAACATGCAGGCACGCGCCACTCCAAATCCCGAAAAGCGCCGCAAAACCGGAGCGCATGCCGCTTCGGATCGTATGGCCGAGAATGAAGGCTATATCAGGCCCCGGCGACAGATTGAGGAGGATTGCAGCGGTCAGAAAGCCCATCCAGTGCGCAAGCGAATAGTCAAACATCGGTCATCATCCATAAAACCCGGCATAAAAGCTGACACGATCGCCATTGATACGGAAATCATTAGTTTTGATAGGCCGGGAAAGACATTATCTGACTGCCCAAGCGATTCGTCGCGAAAAGCAACGCATTCGAAGTTTGAGAACATCCGATGGCCAAAGCCCGCACACAATTCATCTGCCAGAACTGCGGCACGGTCCACAATCGCTGGGCCGGCAAGTGCGACAGCTGCGGCGCGTGGAACACCATCGTCGAGGAAGATCCGATGGGCGGGATCGGCGGCGGACCGGCCAAGACGCCGAAGAAGGGCAAGCCCGTCGCGCTGACCACGCTTTCGGGTGAAATCGAGGAAGCGCCGCGCATCCATACCGGCATATCCGAACTCGATCGCGCCACTGGCGGCGGTTTCGTGCGGGGATCGGCCGTTCTCGTCGGCGGCGATCCCGGCATCGGCAAATCGACGCTGCTGATGCAGGCGGCAGCAGCCCTCGCCCGCCAGGGCCACAAGATCGTCTATGTGTCCGGCGAAGAGGCCGTGGCACAGGTTCGTCTGCGCGCGCAGCGGTTGAAGGCGGCCGACACGGAAGTGCTGCTCGCCGCCGAAACCAATGTCGAAGACATCCTGGCGACGCTTTCCGAGGGCAAGCGGCCGGATCTCGTCATTATCGATTCCATCCAGACACTGTGGAGCGAGCTCGCCGAATCCGCGCCCGGGACGGTGACGCAAGTGCGTACCGGCGTGCAGGCGATGATCCGCTTCGCCAAGCAGACGGGAACTGCGATGGTGCTGGTCGGCCATGTCACCAAGGACGGCCAGATCGCCGGGCCGCGCGTCGTCGAGCATATGGTCGATGCCGTCCTCTATTTCGAAGGTGATCGCGGCCATCATTACCGCATCCTACGCACGGTGAAGAACCGCTTCGGCCCCACCGACGAGATCGGCGTGTTCGAAATGTCCGACGCCGGGCTCCGCGACGTGCCCAACCCGTCCGAGCTCTTTCTCGGCGAGCGCAATGAAAAGTCGCCGGGTGCGGCCGTCTTCGCCGGCATCGAGGGGACACGCCCGGTGCTGGTCGAGGTGCAGGCGCTGGTCGCGCCAACATCGCTCGGCACCCCGCGCCGCGCCATCGTCGGCTGGGATTCGGCGCGCCTTTCGATGATTCTCGCCGTTCTGGAAGCGCATTGCGGCGTCAGGCTTGGCCAGCACGATGTTTACCTCAATATTGCCGGCGGCTACCGCATTTCCGAGCCGGCTGCGGACCTTGCCGTCGCTTCTGCACTGGTTTCCTCCCTAGCCGGTCTTGCTCTGCCCGCCGATTGCGTCTATTTCGGCGAAGTCAGCCTGTCGGGCGCCGTCCGGCCGGTCGCGCACACCGCCCAGCGCCTCAAGGAAGCCGAGAAGCTGGGATTTTCAGGGGCCGTCCTGCCTGCAGCTTCCGCCGATCTACCGAAGGTCAACGGCGGACGCTGGAGCGAGATCGACAGCCTGCCGGATCTGGTGGCGCGCATTGCCGGATCGAAAGGTGCGCTCAAGCGCGCGGAAGACGAAGACTGAGCCTTACTTCAGCCGTTCTTGGCGAAGAAGAGGCTCCTGATTGAGGCCGATGCCGACCAAAAGGTCCGGCAAGTCTTGAAGTGGATTATAGATGCCCATTACGATTTTCGACGGTATTGTTATCGGCGTTCTTCTCTTCTCCGCCGTTCTGGCCATGGTTCGCGGCTTCTCGCGCGAAATTCTCTCGATCGTGAGCTGGGGCGGCGCCGCAGTCGCCGCCTACTATCTTTATCCGCTGCTCGTTCCCTACGCCCTGCAATACAAGGCCGACACCAAGATCGCGACGATCGCGTCCGCCGCCGTCATCTTCCTGCTGGCGCTGATCATCATTTCCTTCATCACCATCCGGATTGCCGATTTCATCATCGACAGCCGCATCGGCGCGCTCGACCGCACGCTCGGCTTCCTCTTCGGCGCGGCGCGCGGCCTGCTCCTGATGGTCGTCGTCGTGGCCTTCTGGAACTGGCTGGTAGCACCGGCCGCCCGTCCGGACTGGGTTAACAACGCCAAATCGAAGCCATTCCTCGATTCGATGGTCGAGAAGCTGACGGCAGCGCTTCCGCAGGACATTCAGGCAAGGCTGCCGGCCGAGATCCTCAACAAGATCGCGCCGAAGCAGCAGGGAAGCGGCGACAACGCCACGCCGAACGATACCGCACCGTCGGATGACGCGCCTGCGCCGCAGACAAACAATTGACAGTGCGTTTACAGGCTTGACCTGCCGCCCGAGAATCGCCATTTGAGCGGCGTGACGTTAGAAGATCCGGCCCGATATTTTTTCCGGCCGGATTTTGAGCTATTTTAATGGTCACTCGTGACGCCGCCCCGATCCGCCCACGTTGAGAGCAAAGGCCCGCAGCCATGAATCATTCCGTTTCCTTCGAGGACGATATCGACGGCGACACGCTGCATGAAGAATGCGGCGTCTTCGGCATTCTGGGACATCCGGATGCGGCTGCCTTGACGGCCCTCGGCCTGCACGCCCTACAGCATCGCGGCCAGGAGGCGGCCGGCATCGTTTCATTCGACGGTCAGCGCTTCCATTCCGAGCGACGGATGGGTCTCGTCGGCGATCACTACACCGATCCCGCAACTCTTGCCCGCCTGCCCGGCGACCGCTCCATGGGCCATGTGCGTTATTCGACGACGGGCGACGCCGTGCTTCGCAACGTGCAGCCGCTATTCGCCGAACTGGAAGTCGGCGGCATCGCCATCGCTCATAACGGCAACTTCACCAACGGCCTGACCATGCGGCGGCAGCTGATCGCCGATGGCGCCATCTGTCAGTCGAATTCGGATACCGAAGTCGTTCTTCACCTCATTGCCCGTTCCAAGCAGGCTTCCTCTTCCGACCGCTTCATCGATGCCATCAGGCAGATGGAAGGCGGCTATTCGATGCTCGCCATGACGCGCACGAAGCTGATCGCAGCGCGCGACCCGATCGGCATCCGGCCGCTTGTCATGGGTGAACTCGACGGCAAGCCGATCTTCTGTTCGGAAACCTGCGCGCTCGACATCATTGGCGCAAAATACATTCGGGACGTTGAAAACGGTGAAGTGATCATCTGCGAGATCCAGCCTGATGGTTCGATCACCATCGACGCACGCAAGCCGGACGTTTCGCAGCCCGAGCGTCTCTGCCTGTTCGAATATGTCTATTTTGCCCGTCCCGATTCCGTTGTCGGCGGCCGCAACGTCTATGTTGCGCGCAAGAACATGGGCATCAATCTCGCCAAGGAAGCGCCCGTCGCAGCCGACGTTGTCGTGCCGGTGCCGGATGGCGGCACGCCGGCCGCCATCGGCTATGCGCAGGAAAGCGGCATTCCCTTCGAACTCGGCATCATCCGCAACCATTATGTCGGCCGTACCTTCATCGAGCCGACGCAGCAGATTCGCGCCTTCGGCGTGAAGCTCAAGCATTCCGCCAACCGTGCCATCATCGAAGGCAAGCGCGTCGTGCTGGTCGACGATTCCATTGTGCGCGGCACGACGTCCGTGAAGATCGTACAGATGATCCGCGATGCCGGCGCCAGCGAAGTGCATATCCGCGTCGCCAGCCCGATGATCTTCCATCCGGACTTCTACGGCATCGACACGCCGGACGCCGACAAGCTACTCGCCAACCAGTACAGCAGCCTGAAGGCCATGTGCGATTTCATCGGTGCGGATTCGCTGGAATTCCTGTCGATCGACGGGCTTTACCGTGCCGTGGGCGGCGAGCCGCGCAACAATGCGCAGCCGCAGTTCACCGATCATTATTTCACCGGGGATTATCCGACCCGCCTGCTCGACAAGGAAAGCACCAGCAACGTGCGCAAACTTTCCGTTCTCGCCAGCAACGGCTGACACGCCCAAGTAACGGCCGAGAGGGGCATTTCGCCCCTTTCCCTTCCCTTACATATCCGGATCCAGGCAGCATGAGCGTCAACCTCAAGGACAAGATCGCCCTCGTCACCGGCGCATCGCGCGGTATCGGCTATTTCACGGCGTTGGAACTGGCCAAGGCCGGCGCGCATGTGATCGCCTGCGCCCGCACGGTCGGCGGGCTTGAAGAGCTTGACGATGCCATCAAGGCTGTCGGCGGCTCGGCAACTCTGGTGCCCTTCGACCTTGCCGACATGAATGCCATCGACGCGCTCGGCGCCTCCATCTTCGAGCGCTGGGGCAAACTCGACATCCTCGTCGCCAATGCCGGTGTTCTCGGCGTGATTTCGCCGATCGGCCATGTCGAGGCCAAGGTGTTCGAGAAGGTGATGACGATCAATGTCACCGCCACATGGCGGCTGATCCGTTCCGTCGAGCCACTGCTGATGCGCTCCGATGCCGGCCGCGCCGTCATCCTCTCCTCGGCCGCCGCCCATCGCTGCCGACCGTTCTGGGGTCCCTATTCCGCCTCCAAGGCGGCTGTCGAAGCTTTGGCCCGCACCTGGGCCGGGGAAACACAGAGCACGCCGCTGCGCATTACCAGCGTCGATCCGGGCGCTACCCGTACCGCCATGCGCGCCCAGGCGATGCCCGGCGAAGACCCGGATACGCTGCCGCATCCGCGAGAGGTCGCCCAGGCGATCGTCCCGCTCACCGGCCCGGACGTCACTGAAACCGGCAAGCTTTTCGTCGTGCGCGAGAACAGGCTCGTCGACTACCGGATGCCGGAATAAAAACAGCCCAGGCCTTTACCTGAGGCGCCTTATCCCTACTTGACCAAATTCATCCGGCGCGCGATAAAGCCGCCCATGAAAACGGTTATCTGCATTATCTGCCGGAAGATTATTCACTAGCGTTTCGCTGGCCTGGCCGTTTTCGTCTCCCAAAATCCAAGATGACAAACGTCCGGCCTGCCGGTGACGGTATTTTTTCGGATTTATGCCTTGGGAGAGTGATATGGCCGCCGAGCCGCAATTGAAGTTCTACAACACGCTGACGCGCGAAAAGGTCGATTTCCAGCCGATCGACCGCGACAACGTCCGCATGTATGTCTGCGGCCCGACGGTCTATGATTTCGCCCATATCGGCAATGCCCGCCCGGCGATCGTTTTCGACGTGCTGTTCCGGCTGCTGCGGCATGTCTACGGCGAGAGCCAGGTCACCTATGTCCGCAACATCACCGACGTCGATGACAAGATCAACGCGCGCGCGCTCCGCGACCATCCCGGCCTGCCGCTGAATGATGCGATCCGCCTGGTGACGGAAAAGACCGAGCGGCAGTACCGTGAGGATACGACGGCGCTCGGCTGCCTGGAGCCGTCGGTACAGCCGCGGGCGACCGACAATATCGCGCAAATGATCGCGATCATCGAAACGCTGATCGAGAAGGGCCACGCCTATCGCGCGGCCGGTGAAGTGCTGTTCGACACCAAGTCGATGGCCGACTACGGCCAGCTTTCGAAGCGCAATCTCGATGAGCAGCAGGCTGGCGCCCGCGTCGCCGTCGACGAACACAAGAAGAGCCCTGGCGATTTCGTGCTCTGGAAGCTGTCGGATGAAAACGAGCCGGGCTGGGAAAGCCCCTGGGGCCGCGGCCGTCCGGGCTGGCATATCGAATGCTCGGCCATGAGCGGGCGCTATCTCGGCGACGTCTTCGACATTCACGGCGGCGGGCTCGACCTGATCTTCCCGCACCATGAAAACGAAATCGCCCAGTCGCGCTGCGCGCATGGCACGCATGCCATGGCGAATGTCTGGATGCATAACGGCTTCGTGCAGGTCGAAGGCCGCAAGATGTCGAAATCGGAAGGCAATTTCGTCACCATCCACGAATTGCTGCAGACGGACAAGCTCGGCGGCCGAACCTGGCCGGGCGAGGTGCTAAGGCTTGCCATGCTGATGACGCATTATCGCGAGCCGATCGACTTTTCCGTCAAGCGTCTTGAGGAAGCGGAAAGGCTGATCGCCAAATGGCCGGCAGCGGATGCCGGTCAAGCGGCGCCGGATGAAACAGTGCTTGCCGCACTCGGCGACGATCTCAACACCGTCGCCGCCATCCAGGCACTGCATGCCCTGGCACAGGCCGCCAATGCCGATGCCAGCCTCCTGCCCGTCTTCGCGGCCAGCGCCGATCTTCTCGGCCTGCTGCCGAAGAAGGCAGAGATCGACGAAGCTGTGGTCGCAGAGATCGATGCCAAGGTGCGCCAGCGTCTGGAGTTGCTGAAGGCAAAGAACTTCGCCGAAGCCGACAAGCTTCGCGAGGAGCTGACGGCAAGAGGTGTTCAGCTCAAGGATGGGAAGGATGCGGCGACGGGCGAGCGCATCACGACTTGGGAGATCAAGCGGTGAACCTGGTTACCCCCCTCTGTCACTTTCGTGACATCTCCCCCACAAGGGGGGAGATTGGGGGGAGTTTGCCGCGCCTCTTCTCAAAACCAAGGAGGATAGTCTCCACGGATTCGATCTTCGTTTGTGCTGGGCGAGTGCTACGAGTTAACAATCTCCCCCCTTGTGGGGGAGATGTCCCGGCAGGGACAGAGGGGGGTAACTTGCCGCATACTCCAGTCCCGCCGAAGATCCGAAGCAATGCCCGCCGTATGCGCAAGGTCATGACGGATGCCGAGGCGCGTCTCTGGAATGAACTACGCGCCCACCGCCTCATGGGCCTCGGCTTTCGCCGTCAGCTGCCCATCGCCGGCTATATCGTCGATTTCGCCTGCCCTTCTGAAAAACTCATCGTCGAAGTCGATGGCTCCCAACATGGCAATGACGACGATCAGACCTATGAAAAGGTTCGTACCCGTCGTCTCGAAGCTGACGGCTGGGCGGTTGTGCGTTTCTGGAATGGACGACGTTCTGAAGGACATAGAGAACGTCTGCATGCATATCCTCATCATTCTCGGAAAGGATAAAGCATGACCGTCTCGACCTTCACCGGCGGCTGTCAGTGCGGCGCGGTTCGCTTCCGGGTGCGGGGTGAGCTGAAGGACGCCTCCATCTGTCACTGCCGCATGTGCCAGAAGGCCTTCGGCGCCTATTATGCGCCGCTGGTTTCGGTGCGCGGCACCGAGCTTACATGGACACGTGGGGAGCGGAAGGCATTTCAATCGTCCAACTATGTGAAGCGCGGCTTCTGCGGAGATTGCGGCACGCCACTGACCTACGAGGCGCCCGATGGCATCGCAGTCGCGGCCGGCACGTTCGACGATCCCTCGCAACTGCCGCCTGTCGTGCAATATGGCACGGAAGCCAAGATCGGCTTCGTCGATCGGCTGCATCTGCTGCCTGGACACCGGACGGAAGAGGACGCTGAGCAGGCGCCTTTCGTGCTTGAACTTGTGTCATATCAGCATCCCGACCACGATACGGCGGCATGGCCACTGGAGAGTAGCAAATGACAATGGCAGCGGGATATAGCGGCGGATGCCAATGCGGCGCGGTTCGTTATCGCACCGCCGGTGCGCTCGGCTATCCGCATCTTTGCCATTGCCGCATGTGCCAGAAGGCCTCCGGCAATTACGCCCTGCCGCTGGGGAATGCCAAGCGTGTCGATTTCGAACTGACGCGCGGCGAACCCTCATGGTTTCATTCGTCCGATCTCGTGCGCCGTGGCTTTTGCGGCACTTGCGGTACGCCATTGTTCTATGACGTTCCAGGCACGGATTCCATCAATGTGACACTTGGCTCGCTGGACGAGCCAGCGGCGATCCAACCCATCGCGCAATCGAACCCCGCGGGAAAGATGTCCTGGTTCCAGGCGCTCAATGCGCTGCCGATGGAACCCGATGAGGATAGCTCGGATCGTGCGATATCGATCAAGCTCTCCAATCATCAACATCCCGATCACGATACCTCAAGCTGGCCAGAGGAGAAGAGCCATGAGTGAAGCTACCAGAAGCGGAGGATGCCAATGCGGCGCGGTGCGGTTTCGCATTCGCGGCGAGCTCGGCCGTCCGTCGATCTGCCATTGCCGCATGTGCCAAAAGCAGTTCGGCAACTTCTTCTCCGCCCTCGTTACGGCACCTGAAGATGGCGTGGAATGGACGCGCGGCGAGCCGACCTATTTCCAGTCCTCCGTCAATATCGACCGCGGCTTCTGCAAGAACTGCGGCACACCGCTGACATACCGTCATCCCGGCGGCCTCGAAATTGCCATCGGCGCCTTCGACGAGCGCGATGATCTCGCCCCGCAGATCCAGGTTAACCATGCCTATCGTCTGCCCTGGGTGGAGACAATCTTCGAAAAACCCGTCTATCAGGATCCGGATTTCTATTCGCGGCAGGAGCAGATCATTTCCTTCCAGCATCCCGACCACGATACGGATGTCTGGCCCGCCGAGGGGCTGAAAATATGACCGAGCTCCTGCGCACATTCTATCCGGAAATCGAACCCTATGCTTCCGGTCACCTCGATGTCGGCGACGGTCATGTGATCTATTGGGAACGGGTGGGAACGCCCGGCGCCAAGCCCGCGGTCTTCCTGCATGGCGGTCCGGGCGGCGGCATCTCGCCCAGCCATCGCCGCGTATTCGATCCCACGCTTTACGACGTGACCCTGTTCGACCAGCGCGGCTGCGGGCGCTCGACGCCGCATGCCGGGCTTGAGGCCAATACGACTTGGCATCTGGTCGACGATATCGAGCGGCTGCGCAAAATGGCCGGTGTGGAGAAATGGCTTGTATTCGGCGGCTCCTGGGGCTCGACGCTGGCGCTTGCCTATTCCGAAACGCATCCGGATCGCGTTTCCGAGCTGGTGGTGCGCGGCATCTATACGCTGACGAAAGCCGAACTCGACTGGTATTATCAGTTCGGCGTCTCCGAGATGTTCCCCGACAAATGGGAGCGCTTCATTGCCCCGATCCCACCGGAAGAGCGTCATGAGATGATGGCCGCTTACCATCGGCTGCTGACGCATCCGGACAAGGCTGCCCGCCTGGAAGCCGCGAAGGCATGGTCGATATGGGAAGGCGAGACAATCACGCTTCTGCCGGAGCCGGCGGTCAGCGCCCAGTTCGAGGATGCAGAATATGCACATGCCTTCGCTCGCATCGAGAACCATTTCTTCGTCAATGCCGGCTGGCTCGAAGAGGGCCAGCTGCTGCGCGACGCCTATAAGCTGAAGGACATTCCCGGCGTCATCGTCCATGGCCGTTACGATATGCCCTGCCCCGCCAAATATGCCTGGGCGCTGCACAAGGCCTGGCCGAAAGCGGAATTTCATCTGATCGAGGGCGCAGGCCATGCCTCGTCGGAGCCTGGCATTCTCGATCGGCTGATCCGCGCGACGGATAAGTTTGCAGGGAAGATCTGATCTCGGAACGCCCCTCACCCCAGCCCTCTCCCCGTTAACGGGGAGAGGGAGCGACTGAGCAAGAAGAACCGGTTCGCCGGAGGAAACAGTATGACACGCGAAAAAATCTATCTCTTCGACACGACGCTCCGCGACGGCCAGCAGACGCCCGGTATCGATTTCTCGGTCGAGGACAAGATTGCCATCGCCACCATGCTGGATGAGTTCGGCCTGGACTACATCGAAGGCGGTTATCCCGGCGCCAATCCGACCGACACGGCCTTCTTCGATGAGAAGCGCACGACATCGGCCACCTTCGTCGCCTTCGGCATGACGAAGCGCTCCGGCATCTCCGCTTCCAATGATCCCGGCCTTGCGAGCCTGCTGCAGGCGAAGTCCGACGCGATCTGTTTCGTCGCCAAGAGCTGGGACTATCACGTCAAGGTGGCGCTTGGCTGTACCAACGAGGAGAACCTCGAAAGCATCGCAGAAAGCGTCAAGGCAGCCGTCAATGCCGGCAAGGAGGCTCTCGTCGATTGCGAGCATTTCTTCGACGGTTACAAGGCCAATCCGACCTACGCGCTTGCCTGCGCCAAGACGGCCTATGATGCCGGAGCGCGCTGGGTCGTACTCTGCGACACCAATGGCGGTACGCAGCCGCCGGAAGTCCGCGCCATCGTCGAAGCCGTCATCGCCTGCGGCGTTCCCGGGCACTGTCTTGGCATCCATGCCCATAATGACACCGGCCAGGCCGTTGCCAATTCGCTTGCCGCGGTCGAGGCCGGCGTTCGGCAAATCCAGGGCACGCTGAACGGCATCGGTGAGCGCTGCGGCAATGCCAACCTGATCACGCTGATCCCGACGCTGGCACTGAAAAGGGCCTATAGCGAACGCTTCGAAACGACGATCGACGCCGAGCGGCTCGTGGGCCTAACCGGCCTTTCGCATGCCTTCGACGAGCTACTGAACCGCTCGCCGGACCATCAGGCCCCCTATGTCGGCGCATCCGCCTTTGCCACCAAGGCCGGCATCCACGCCTCGGCGCTGCTGAAGGACCCGCGCACCTATGAGCACGTGCCACCGGAGAGCGTGGGCAACTTCCGCAAGGTCATGGTCTCCGACCAGGGCGGCAAGTCGAATTTCATCAATGCGCTAAAACGGCGCGGCATCGAGGTCGGCAAGGACGACCCCAAGCTCGACCAGCTGATCCAGATCGTCAAGGAGCGTGAAGCGACAGGCTATGCTTACGAAGGCGCGGACGCGAGCTTCGAGCTTCTGGCGCGGCGCACGCTCGGCACCATCCCGGAGTTCTTCGCGATCGATGGTTTCCGCGTCATGGTCGAACGCCGCTTCGATTCCCACGGCCGGGTGAAAATCGTCTCGGAAGCGGTGGTCAAGATCATCATCGATGGCGAGACGATCATGTCGGTGGCCGAAGGCGATGGCCCGGTCAACGCGCTCGACCTGGCGCTGCGCAAGAATTTCGGCAAATACCAGCATGAGATCGACGACCTGGAACTGGCGGACTTCAAGGTGCGTATCCTCAACGGCGGTACGGAGGCCATAACCCGAGTCCTGATCGAATCTACCGATAGCGACGGCGTACGCTGGTGGACGGTCGGCGTGTCCGAGAACATCATCGATGCATCGTTCCAGGCGCTGATGGATTCCGTCATCTACAAGCTGATGAAAAACCGCCATATGGCAGGCAGAATAGCGGCGGAGTGATCCGCCGCCCATCAAAAAGCTTGACGATGCCGTCAAGGAAATGAATTAGCCATGCCGTATGCATTGGAGTAATCCCGTCTCAAATAATTGTGAAAGACGGGAAAATTCATGGCCACCGACGCGGTCGAACCTGAAATCAAGAACAACGACGCTATCCGCGGCTTCGGCTTTGCGATGACGGCCTATCTCTTCTGGGGCATCCTGCCGCTCTATATGAAGGCGCTGGCGCATATCCCGGCTTTCGAGGTCATTGCCCATCGCATCGTCTGGTCGGTCCCCGTCGCAGGCATCGTGCTGCTGGCGCTCGGTCGCCTGGGTGACGTGAAGGCGGCGTTTCGTAATCCGCGCACGATCGCCATGGCATCGCTGACGGCAGCGCTCGTCACCATCAATTGGGGAACCTATGTCTGGGCGATCGGCGCCGGCCATTCGCTCGATGCTGCCCTCGGCTACTTCATCAATCCGCTATTCAGCATTGCGCTCGGCGCCATCCTGCTCAAGGAAAAGCTTGCGCCGACGCAGATCGTCGCGATCTGCCTTGCAGCCGCCGCCGTCATCATCCTGACGGTGAAAGCCGGCACCCTGCCCTGGGTCGCGTTGTCACTGACCTTCTCCTGGGGCTTCTATGCCTTTTTCCGCAAGACCCTGCCTGTGGGAGCCAATCAGGGCTTCTTCATCGAGGTGCTGCTGCTCTGCATCCCGGCAGCATTTTACATCCTCTATCTGGAAGCGCGCGGGGAAGGCCACTTTTACCAGACCGGCATTTCGGATACTGCGCTTCTGCTCGGCTGCGGACTCGTGACGGCGCTTCCGCTGATGATCTTCGCCAATGGCGCGAAGCTTCTGAGAATGTCGACCATCGGCATTATGCAGTATATCGTGCCGACCATGGTCTTCCTGATCGCCGTCTTTCTGTTCAAGGAACCCTTCGGCACGACGCAGCTCGTTGCATTTTCGCTGATCTGGGCCGGTCTCGTGCTCTACAGCTGGTCGATGCTGCGTCAGAGCAGAGGAGGCTAACCAGCGGGCCTGGTTAGCAGATCCCCAATCAAAGCTTGGAAATCACGGCCTCTTCGCCGCCCCGGTCGCCATGCGTCTCGGCGGCGTGTTTGCGGATGGCCGGGATAATATCGGCGATCTTGTCGATAACCAATGGCTGGACGCGGTGGGCGGTATGGACGAAGCCCTCTTCCGTCATATGGCGGATGAGTTCCATCATCGGGTCCCAGAAACCGTTGATATTGGCGAAGACCATCGGCTTTTCGTGACGGCCGAGCTGACCCCAGGTCATGATCTCGACGATCTCTTCCAAGGTGCCGATGCCGCCCGGCAATGCCACGAAGGCGTCGGCGCGCTCGAACATGCCGTGTTTGCGCGCATGCATATCAGGCGTTATGATGAGTTCGTCGAGTTGACCGAGCGAATGGCGCGTCGCTTCCATATCGACCAGAAATTCCGGAATGATGCCGGTGACCTGACCGCCGTGTGACAGCACGCCGCTCGCGACAGCGCCCATGATGCCCTTCGTTCCGCCGCCATAGATCAAACGCAGGCCGTTTTCGGCAATGCTTTTGCCCAGTTCGCGGCCGGCAGCCATGTGGGAGGGATCGCGCCCCGGCCGCGAGCCGCAATAGACGCAAATGGTTCGAATTGGCATGGAATCGTCGGTCATGAATGCAAACAACTATGCTGCAGATGCTCAGTCAAGATTTTTCAAAGGAAAACTTGTGTCGGGACATGCGAAAATGGCTGAGAAAGCTTGTAAAAGCAGGCGAAATCGCTAGCAATTTCAGGAGTTGCGACGACTTCGCCGCGTGGAGATGAATGATGATGAAGAACCGTGCCGGTTGGCTGGCTCTGTTGGTATTGGCAGTGGCGACCTTGTTGATGGTCTTTTTCGTGATGCCACGCATCAACGGCGACAAGACCCCGATCGGCAATGTGGTCAATCAAGCCGGCGACGCGGTGAAGAATACGATCGACCAAAACACACAGAAGGCCGGCGAGACCGCCGAGAACGCGACCAAGGCCACGCAGAATGCCGTATCGACCGCCGTCAACACCGCAGACCTCACCAAGAAGCTGACCGAGCTTACGGGTGCGGCGACCACCTCGCTTGCCGATCTCAAGGCGCTGTTCAAGGATGGCAACGTACCGTCCCAGGATACCTTCACGGCCGCAAAGACGAAGGCAACCAACGCCCTGCAATCGATCGTCGGCTTCGCGCTCCCCGAAGGGATCGACGCAACGACGACGGAACTCGTTAAGAAAGCGCAGGACGGTGCAGGCAAGGCGCTCGCCATCATCCAATCTCTTCCGGAAAACCCCGCCGAAGCCAGTGTGGCGATCGACAAGGCTTTCGCAGCGTTGACAGGCAAACAGGCGCCCGAGACCGACGCGGCTGCCAATCCTCGCGTACCGTCATTCGACGTGTTGCGCGTCGAGCCGGATGGCTCGACGGTTATCGCCGGTTCGGCCGAGCCAAATGCCAAGCTGGAAATCGTCGACGGCGAAAAGGTCGTCACGACGATCAATGTCGGCCCGAGCGGCGACTTTGCCGCCGTACTCGACAATCCGCTGCCACCTGGAGACCACGAACTGGTACTGCGCGCCACCGGCAAGGACGGCAAGGCCGTCAATTCCGAGGAAGTCGCCACCGTCTCCGTGCCGAAGGACAATTCCACCCAGGTCCTTGCGATGGTGTCGAAGCCAGGCGCTGCAAGCCGCATCATCACCGCGCCTTCCGCCAAGCAGGGCCGCGTGACCGCCGGCGAACAGGACGCGTCGGCAGCCGACGCACAGGCCAAAGCGACGGATAAGCCAGCAGCCACGGCAGATGCCAAGCCGCAACAGGATGGTACGGCGATCGCATCCGCCAATCCTGCGGCAGGCGCGGCAACACCGCCCGCAGCGAAGGTGGAGGCGGATCAAGACGTCATGGTCAACGCGGTGGAGATCGAAAACAACCATATCTTCGTTGCCGGCACCACGAAGCCGAATGCAAAAGTCCGTGCCTATGCCGACGACAAGCTGATCGGTGAGAACGTCGCGGGTGCAGACGGTCACTTCGTCGTAGACGGACCCATGCCTCTTGCTGTCGGCGATCACAAAATCCGCGTCGACGTGCTCGATGTAGCCGGCAAAGTGGTGGTGCGGACCAGCGTCAACTTCACGCGCCCCGAAGGCAATCAGGTGACGGTCGCGGCGCAGACACCCGCCGCCAATGGTCAGGCGCAGGCGACCATGGCAAACATGGTACCGCTCGACGAGGGCGAGCTTACCAAGCTCAAGGAAGGCGCTGGCAAAGCTTTTGCGCTGCTCAAGGGCCTCTTTACCGACGGCAAGCAGCCGAATGCAGAACAGCTCGCAGCCGCCCGCTCCGGCACGGAAATAGCGCTCAAGTCGCTGTCGGAATTCCGGCCGACCATCAGCGCCAGTGCTATGCTGAAAAAGGCTGCGGCCGACGCTTCAAGCGCGGCCTCCAGGGCGCTTGCCACCTTGGTGGCTTTGCCGAAAGATCCGAAATCGGTCGGCGCGGCGCTGCCTGGGCTCGAACAGATGATCGCTGTTATCACGGAGCCTGTTCAGACGGCACCGGCACAGCCGAACACAGAGGTCTCATCCAACGATAGCGGCCCGAAGACGATCGAGCAGGCACCGCTGTCGCAGGACACCAATGCCGTCATCATCCGTCGCGGCGATACGCTGTGGCAGATCTCGCGCCGCATCTACGGTGCGGGTGTGCGCTATACAACCATCTATCTGGCCAACGAGGACCAGATCAACAATCCGGACCGGATCCTGCCGGGACAGGTCTTCGGCCTGCCAAAGGACGCATTGCCGAATGCCGAGGAGCTTCATCGCAAGCGGCTTTCGGGTGAGCATCTCTAGCGGCAACGACCGTCCATCGTGAACATTGGCCGCGGCCAGGCTCATCAGCGACTGGCCGCTGCTTTTATACGGTATGAAAATAGTATAAGCGTCGCCCGACCCCCATAGCCTTCGCGTAATGGCCATGTCTTGGCTATGAAGGCTTGCCAGTCGGCTGTGCAAAGACTGTCACGCCCGGCTGCCCAATCATTCGCCGGAGACGGACATGGCAGGCCAGAAGAAAACCATATCGGCGGATTCCAGCAATCCATTGAACACCATCGTCAATCTCTGGCCCTATATGTGGCCGAGCGGGCGCATGGATCTGAAGATGCGGGTGGTCTGGGCGACCGTTTTCCTGCTGGTCTCGAAATTCTTCCTGCTGCTGGTCCCCTACTTCTTCAAATGGTCCGTCGATGCGCTGAACGGCAAGCTCGACATGCAAGGCATACTGCCTGCGTTCCTCGTCGGCGCTATCGCCTTGATCATCGCCACGAACGCGACACGCCTGATCCAGCTCGGCCTCAACCAGCTGCGCGATGCCCTGTTTGCAAGCGTCGGCCAATATGCGGTGCGCCAGCTCGCCTACAGGACCTTCGTGCACATGCACGAGCTCTCGCTGCGTTTCCATCTGGAGCGCAAGACAGGCGGCCTCTCGCGCATCATCGAGCGCGGCACGAAGGGCATCGAGACGATTGTCCGCTTCACGATCCTCAACACCTTTCCGACCTTCATCGAATTCCTGCTGACCGCCATCATCTTCTGGCGCGGCTATGGCTTTTCCTATCTCGCGGTCACGGCTGTCACGGTCTGGCTCTACATCTGGTTCACCGTCAAGGCGAGCGACTGGCGCATCTCCATCCGCCGGACGATGAACAACAGCGACACCGATGCCAACACCAAAGCGATCGATTCGCTGCTGAACTTCGAGACGGTCAAATATTTCGGCAACGAGGAGATGGAAGCCAGACGCTTCGATCAATCGATGGAGCGATATGAAAAGGCAGCCACCAGCGTCTGGACGTCACTTGGCTGGCTGAACTTCGGCCAAGGTTTGATCTTTGGCCTCGGCACGACAGTGATGATGGTCATGTCCGGCTGGTCGGTCCTCAACGGCCAACACACGGTTGGCGATTTCGTCTTCATCAACGCCATGCTGCTGCAGCTCTCCGTGCCGCTCAACTTCATCGGCTTCGTCTATCGCGAAATACGCCAGGGCCTGACCGATATCGAGGAAATGTTCGACCTGCTCGAAGTCCAGCCTGAAGTGGTCGATGCGCCTGATGCCAAGGAGCTCGTCATCGGCAATGGCGCGATCGCGTTCAAGGACGTGCATTTCGCCTATGATCCGGCGCGACCCATCCTGAAGGGCATCTCCTTCGAGGTGCCGGCCGGCAAGACGGTCGCCGTCGTCGGGCCTTCGGGCGCCGGGAAATCGACGCTGTCGCGCCTGCTCTATCGTTTCTATGATGTGCAGAGCGGCACGATCACCATTGACGGCCAGGATTTGCGAACCGTCACGCAGAAAAGCCTGCGCAAGGTCATCGGTATGGTGCCGCAGGATACCGTGCTCTTCAACGACACCATCGCCTACAACATCCGCTATGGCCGGCCGGGCGCGAGCGAAACGGAAGTGACTGGAGCAGCGGAGATCGCCCAGATCGGCGATTTCATCCGTCAGCTGCCCGAAGGTTTCGAGACCAAGGTCGGCGAACGCGGCCTTAAATTGTCCGGCGGCGAGAAACAGCGCGTGGCGATCGCGCGCACCGTTCTCAAATCGCCGCCGGTTCTGATCCTCGACGAGGCGACCTCGGCGCTCGATACGACGACCGAGCGCGAAATACAGGCCGCCCTCGACGTCGTCTCCAAGAACCGCACGACGCTCGTCATCGCGCATCGGCTGTCGACCGTCATCGGCGCGGATGAGATCATCGTGCTGAAAAGCGGCGTCATCGCCGAGCGTGGCACACATGCCGATCTTCTGGCGCGAAACGGCCTCTACGCCTCCATGTGGAACCGCCAGCGCGAGGCGACGCAGGCCGAGGAGCATCTGAAGCAAGTGCGTGAGAGCGACGATCTGGGCGTTATCGACCGGCTGGCACCGGCAAAGTGAGAATGCCCGCAGAGACGTTGCATTCTGCGCCCCGATGGCAAGCAGGGGGACGCAGTGATTATGCACCGATTGTTGTCACGAGACTGAGATGACAGCTTGCTAGGTACGAGGGTCTTTTTCAACGGAGCCCCCAAATGCGTACTTTTGCCAAAGCTTTAAGCCTGTTGCTCGTTGTCGGCCTGGCCTCGCCGGTTTTCGCCGAGGATGCCAAGCCTTTCGCTGATGCCAAGGAGATCAACCTCCTCGATCTGCTGCCGCCGCCGCCCGCCAATGATTCCGCGCAGATGAAGGCGGAACTCGGCGAAATCCTGACGATCCAGGTGACCCGCACGCCAGAAATGGCGGCTCGCGCCGTGGCGGACGCCGAAGAGAACGTCTGGCGCTTCTCAGACGTCATCGACAATCCGAAATTCACCAAGGAAAACCTGCCGAAGTTCTCGGCCTTCTTCGATCGCGTCGTCGAGACCGAAGGCGCCGTCGTCGATCCGGCCAAGGATGTCTGGAAGCGCCCGCGCCCGCATCTCTACAGCGATCTCGTCAAGCCGATCGTACCGCTCTCCAAGTCCGGCTCCTATCCGTCCGGCCACACCACGGTCGGCACGCTGATGGGTATCGTACTTGCGAACATGGTGCCGGAAAAGCGTGCCGTCATCATGGCCCGCGCCTGGGAATACGGCCATAACCGCATCGTCGGCGGCATTCATTATGCTTCCGATATCGAGGCAGGCCGCATCGCAGGCACCGTCATTGCCGAAACCATCATGACGCATGATGACTACAAGACCGAGTACGAAGGCGCCAAGGCTGAACTGCGCGCCGCTCTCGGCCTCTGATTTCCTATCGGCCGACGCAGTACACAGGAGGCCGCCGCCATCGGCGGCCTTTTCATTGCGTCCCACACGGGTTTCCACAGGCCGCACTTTTCAAGTCAGGGGAACGTTGGCATCTTGCTCGACGCGGATTGCGTTGAGGACGAGCGCGCGAAACCATTGCCCACGACAGAGTTTGCCTGTAGTCACGCTCGACTGGTATTCAGAGCAAGACCGCTTATCTTGTTCTCATTCTTTTGACTGGCATGATCTTGTCGAGGACCGAAAGTCGGTTCCTGACGGGAATGCCCTAACGGAGTAGGCCATAGATGAGCTTGATGAACAGCGTACGCAATGTCATCGTTCCCGTACACAAGGAGGGCTATCCCTTCGTTGCAGGCTTCTTCGTCGCGTCGCTGGTGCTCGGTTGGATCTTCAAGCCGCTCTTCTGGATCGGCCTGATCCTGACGCTGTGGTGCGCCTATTTCTTCCGCGATCCCGAACGCATGACACCTCAGGACGATGATCTGACGATATCGCCGGCAGACGGCAAGGTTTCGAGCGTGCAAATGGTGACGCCGCCGGCCGAGCTCAACCTCGGCAGCCAGCCGATGCTGCGCATCTCGATCTTCATGAACGTCTTCGATTGCCATGTGAACCGTTCGCCGATGCGCGGCCGCATCACAAACGTCGCCTATCGCCAGGGCAGCTTCCTCAATGCCGAACTCGACAAGGCCAGCGAACAGAATGAACGCAACGGCCTTGTCATCGAAACAAAGCATGGCGAAATCGGCGTCGTGCAGATTGCCGGCCTCGTTGCCCGCCGCATTCTTTGCTTCGTCCATCCGAACGAGCCGCTGGATGCCGGCGAGCGCATCGGTCTCATCCGCTTCGGCTCGCGCCTCGATGTCTTCCTGCCGGAAGGTGCTTCGCCGCGCGTTGCCGTCGGCCAGCGGGCAATCGCCGGCGAAACCGTCATTGCCGAATTCGGCTCGCCCAAGGGCGCAACCATTAGCCGCCGTAGCTGAAGTGTAGGAATACGAGCGAGATGAAGACGCCTTTTCCGCCTTTCGAGCCGCACGGGCCCAACGACGAAGCGCGCGGACCGCGTCTCCGGGAAATTCCGTTGCGGCTGATCGTGCCGAACATGATCACCGTGCTGGCAATCTGCTCGGGTCTGACGGGCATTCGCCTCGCTTTCGAAAATCGCTACGAACTCGCCGTCGTGGCCGTGCTGGTCGCTGCCTTCCTCGACGGCATCGACGGGCGCGTCGCGCGACTGATGAAGGCCACCTCGAAATTCGGCGCGCAGATGGATTCGCTCGCCGACATCGTCAACTTCGGCGTTGCCCCGGCGCTCGTCGTCTACGTGTTCCTCCTCGATCAGGCCCGCTCGCTCGGCTGGATCGCGGCGCTGATCTATACGATCGCCGCCGGACTGCGGCTTGCGCGCTTCAACGTCATGGCCGAGCGCGAGCATAAGGCGTCTTGGCAATCAGAATACTTCGTCGGCGTACCCGCGCCTGCCGGCGCCATGCTGGTGCTGGCGCCTGTTTATCTCGGCTTTCTCGGCCTGACGCCGGACCGCACCTTCGCCTTATGGGGTGCCGCCTACACCGTTCTCATCGGCTTCCTGCTGGTCAGCCGCCTGCCCGTATGGTCCGGCAAATCGGAAGGCAATGGCGTAAGGCGCGATCTGGTGCTGCCGATCATGCTCGGCCTTGTCGTCTATGTCGCGTTGCTGATGAGCTATACGTGGCATGTCATGGTCGTGACCGTCGTCATCTATTTGCTGTCCCTGCCCTTCGGCGCACGCTCCTGGGCGAAGAAATACGGCACCTACACCATCAATGGCCCCGCCGATCCCAATGTCGACGATTCCAACGACGATATCGGCCGGCATATCTAGCGCCGGCATATCAAACCGCTGCACAACAGTCCTCTGGCGGCACCGCAGCGCTGCAACCGCTAGTCTGTAAGTCTCCCTTATCAATCAGAGACATGACGATCGCTGATCGGCGCAATGGGAAGCCGGCTCGGCGGGATATTTCCTCAGATTCAAACATTGCGGCAGTGCGGATTCTACACGAGGTTTCGACGCTAATCTCTCGAAATATGGTCGTTGTTTACAAAAGCTGATTGGAAAACGCCTTCGATTTGTCATGATTTACGACAAAAAGCACTACTCGACTGTGAATCGAAAAATGCTCCGGGGGAGCATGGTGAGGAGTGAAACATGACGCAGAAGAAAGACCAGCCGGCACAACCGCAGGCAAAGATCGATCCCAGCAAGCACTATCGTCCGCTGGGCCTGAAGGCCGTTCTTGCGGCGCATCTGATGCTGAAGACGAAGCCGCTCAAGAAGAAGATCGCCTGAGACTATGGTTCTGGCCGCCGCCGACCAATATCGGCAGGCAGCATTTCCGGTCACTGGCCGCCGAATGGCGGCCGCTCAGAGAAGGCTTAGCTGGCCATCATCCGGATCCACCTTCTTCGGCGGCTTCCTGACCGGATCGAGCGTCACGGGTTTCTGCACATCCGGCCCCATATTGGCAACCTTGTTGACGCGATCCGAAACGGGGATCGCCTCGAAAAAATCCTCCTGGACCGGCTTCATCAGATCAAGGACATCGCGAGGCTCTTGCGTCTTGCAATCGAGCCAGCGGGCGAAATCCTCCGGCTTGATGACGACGGGCATTCGGTCATGAATGGATCGAATAGCGCTGTTTGCCGCCGTCGTCAGGATCGCACCCGTATCGACTTCCGAACCGTCCGCGGACGACCAGGTTTCCATCAGCCCGGCAAAGGCGATGACGCCGCCACTGCGGGGCCGAATCCAGTAGGCTTGCGGCTTTTCACCGCTTTCCTTCGGCGGTCGATGCCATTCGTAGAAGCCGGACGCCGGAACGAGGATGCGGCGATGGCGCATGGCCGCGCGAAAGGATGCCTTGCCGATGGCCGTTTCCGCCCGCGCGTTGATCAGCAGCGGGAATTCCTTGGGATCCTTCACCCAGTCGGGCATAAAGCCCCAGCGCACGAGTAAGGCGCGGCGATCCGGCAGGTTGCTGCCCGGCCGCTGCCTGTCGCCAGAGATAACAACGAGGATCGGCTGCGTCGGCGCGATATTATAGCGCGCGGGAAAAGCCTCGTTCAGCAGGACGCCGAGCGCTTCGCCCACCTGGTCTGCCGTCGATGTCAAAGCGAAACGTCCGCACATTGGGTCTGTTTTGCATCCGAGAAGCGGCGGGTCAAGCCCAAGGTCAGCCGCGTGGACCGAAGAGAATGATCCCCGCGCCGGCAAGGCAGATGGCGGCTCCAGAAATATCCCACCGGTCCGGCAGCCGCCCTTCGGCGAGCCAGAGCCAGAGAATGGAGGCAACGATATAGACGCCGCCATAGGCAGCAAAGGTGCGCCCGGCCGCCTCGCTCGGCACCAGTGCAAGCAGCCAGGCAAAGAGCGCCAGCGAGACGAGGCCGGGTGCGAGCCACCAGACGGGCTTCGACAGACGCAACCACGCCCAGAAGGCAAAGCAGCCCGCTATTTCGGCGAGAGCCGCCAAAGCATATAGCCCGTAGATCATCCCCGATCGTCCTTATATTCGGCGCATTGAGAATCGTCGCTTCGGCCGGGAGCGAGTTAAGGGGCTTTCCCGTGGGACAGCAAGTGCCGTTTCCTGTAGAAATGGCCGCAGATGGCTCATCGCCATCGCGCATCAATTTTCCTATCCGAATGTAAAGCGATCCATGACCTCCAATCCTCGCCCCGCGTCCTCTGCCATTCTCGAACGCAATGGTCGCTTCCTCTTGGTGTTGCGCAGCAACCCGCCGTCCGCCGATATGTACGCCTTTCCGGGAGGGCGGGCCGAAGAAGGAGAGACACCGGCCGAGGCGGCGCTGCGCGAATTCAAGGAGGAGACGGGCATATCTGCGCGCAATCCTCGCCTGTTCGAGACTTACGACCTGCGCTCCCATGCGGCAGACGGAACGCTGACGAGCCATTTCCTGCTTTCGGTCTTCCTTGTGGACGCCGATGAGGATGCGGTCGCCGAAGCCGCCGACGATGCGGCTGCCATCGGCTGGTACACGCTGGAGGAGTTGCGCACCCTACCCGTTCCGGCCAGTGTGCTCGAATGTGTGGAACGACTTGCTGCAAAAAACGCATAGCTCGGCGCCGAAATTAACGATGCTGAGCAATATCGGCGTGGAAACCACCTGCCGCGCCTTGTTCCCGTCATGCTTGTCCGATCAACATGGTTACATGATTCATAACAGCCTTGGCCGACCGCTTCTGATCTGCATCGCGCTTGCCGCAGCCTTCCCGGCTGCGGCACAGCCGGCAGCAAGCGCACCACCGGCACAGGCGGCCGATAATGCGAATGCCGAGCAGCCTGCGCCCTATGATGAGCAGCTCTCCCGGCTCTCCGAAATTCTCGGCTCGATCGACTATCTGCGCAATCTATGCAGCCCGACGCGGGAAGACGGATGGCGCGGCGACATGCAGCACTTGCTCGACACGGAGACCAAGAGCGAGCCGAAACGAAAGGAAAGGCTCACTGCGGCCTTCAACCGTGGATATCGGTCCTTTGCATCGGTTTACACGAATTGCACGCCGCAGGCCCGCACCGCGGAAGAGCGATACCGTAACGAAGGTGCAACACTGGCGACAGAAATCACCGCACGCTTTGGAAATTGACGATTTATTAACCTCTTTTCATAGCGAGCCGTGTCGTTTTGGGAAAAGGCTGATAGAGTTATTAAGCAAGTGGTAAGGACATGAACGTCTCGAGGAAAGAAACAATGGAAACCAGCCTGAACGAAATCGACGACATGATCGTTCATGAAAAGATGCAGGCAGCGCTGGAATACCAGAATGAAGCTTGGGCCGATGGCATGGCAGATGGCATCGAGCCCGAAATCATCGCCGACGCAGCCATCGCACACGCGATTCGCGAGACGATCCGGATTCAAGGGGAACAGGGCGCTGAAGCCTTGCTCGAATCACTGCGTGAACGCATGCTCGCTGGCGAATTCTCTCCGAACCGCACCCTGCAATAACAACCAGAGATTGCTAATGCGTATCTTTCCAGGCAATGCGCTCACCTGTTCCATTGCCTCCTTCGCTGCCGTAACCCTGTTTTTGGGCAGCACGGTCCTGCCGCTACCGGCCAGCGCCTTTTCTCAGCTCAATCCGCCAGCCCCCCAGGCGAAAGATACAGCACAGTCCGCGCAGCAGAAGAACGAGAAGCCGATCGAGCAGGCGCTGGAAGCACCCGCCAACAATGCGCTGCCGGCGCCCGATCCATTGATCAACAAGCAGGCCGCCCAGAGCAGTAGTGGCGCTTCCAGTACCGGCAAATCGGTCGAATTCCTCTACGATATCGACAAGGCGCCGGAGCCGGTAAAGAAGCTGCGCGCGGCGATCGTCGAGGCCGCCGCTTCCGGTGATCTCGAACGCCTGCGCCCGCTGATGAATATCGGGGCGGGCCTGAAGCAGACGCAGGTTACCGCCGACGACCCCGGCGAAGATCCGATCAAGACGCTGCATGACCTTTCAGGCGATCCAGACGGGATCGAGATTCTGTCCATCCTCCTCGATATCATGTCGACGGGCTTTGCCCATGTCGGCCAGGGAACCCCTGATGAGGTCTATGTCTGGCCTTATTTCGCCGAGAAGGACATCAAAACGCTCTCCACGCCGGAGAAGGTCGATCTGATGCGCATCGTGACGGCCGGCGATTATGCCGACATGCTGGAATTCGGCGGTTATAATTTTTATCGCGTCGGCATCACGCCGGACGGCCGCTGGAAATTCTTCACCTCGGGCGAATGATCCGAAGGGGGAACTTGCGGTTCCCCGCCGAAGGCCCTACCTCTGCGTGATGAAGCATGTCGCGCAAAAGTGCGCAGCGGTTTTGCGGCAACGACATGCGCAAGATCAAAGACCTGAAGCGCAGGCAGCGATCTGAAAGATCGCAACGTGCTTTAGGTCAAATCAGCGGAACCATCATGTCAGCCGTATTCCTGAGAGAGCGCTCCTTCATCCGCATCGCCGGCGCGGAGGCGGAGACGTTCCTGCACAATCTCATCACCACCGATCTTGCCTTGCTCGGCACCGACGAGGCGCGCCCGGGTGCGCTGCTGACCCCGCAGGGCAAGATCCTGTTTGACTTCATGATCTGGCGGGATGGCACAGGATTTCTACTCGAAACTGACACGGCACAGCGGGAGGCTCTGCTGAAGCGTCTCACCATGTATCGCCTGCGCGCCAAGGTCGATTTCGTCGCGGAGGATACCCAGGGCGTTACGGTCGCGTGGGGAGATGACGCAACGCATGGACCGAAGGACAGCCGCTTCGCCAAGGCGGAAATTGTGCTGACCCGGACGCCCGGCGAGCACGGCAGCGACCCCGAGGCACTTTATGATGCGCTGCGGATCGCCAACGGCATCGCCGTTTCCGGCCGCGATTTCGCATTGCAGGACGCGTTCCCGCATGATGTGCTGATGGATCTGAACGGCGGGCTAGGCTTCCGCAAGGGCTGCTATATCGGTCAGGAAGTGGTTTCCCGCATGCACCATCGCGGAACGGCGCGCAGGCGTGTCGTCATCGTCAACGGCAGCGCCGAGTTGCCGCCTCCCGGTACGGAATTGATTGTCGGCAGCAAGCCGATCGGAACGCTCGGCTCGACCGCCGGCAATATGGGTCTTGCCATCGTCCGCATAGACCGGGCCGGCGAAGCCATCGCCGAAGAGGTTCCGATAAAGGCTGGCGAGGTCGACGTCACCGCGTCTCTTCCGGTCTGGTCCGGCCTCTCCTTCCCCACCCGCGCCGACGAGGCGTCGGCATGACATCGGCGACGGCCGCGCGCGCCTGGCAGCGCATGTTGTCCGGACGCAGGCTCGACCTGCTCGACCCCTCGCCGCTCGATGTCGAGATCAGCGATATCGCGCATGGACTTGCCCGTGTCGCACGCTGGAACGGCCAGACCTCCGGCGACCATGCCTTTTCGGTGGCGCAACACAGCCTTGTCGTCGAAGCGATCTTTCGCCATCTCAATCCGGCAACGCCTGACGAACTGCTTGCCGCCTTGCTGCATGACGCACCGGAATATGTGATCGGCGACATGATCTCACCGTTCAAGTCCGTCGTCGGCGGCGATTACAAGCTCGTGGAGAAGCGGCTCGAAGCAGCCATCTACCGGCGCTTCGCCTTGCCTCCGCATTGCGCGCCGAAACTCAAGGAAAAGATCAAGAAGGCCGATACGATCTCTGCCTATTTCGAGGCGACACTGCTCGCCGGCTTCACGCCCGATGAAGCCCGCAAATTCTTCGGCCAGCCGCGCGACATCACGCGCGAGATGCTGCCGATCGACCCTATGCCGGCAGTCGAGGCGCAGCGGTTGTTTCTCAAGCGCTTCGAAGCGATCGAGGCAGAGCGCGCTACCATGAGGGTTGGAGCGTGACCGCGATCGTCATATCGCCGCTTGCGCGCATCGCCGAAATGGCCGTGCGCCATGGCGCGCGCGAGATGATCAGCCTGATGGCCAAGGAGCACAGCTTTCACCGTCCCGCGGTCATCCAGGCGGACCGGCATCTGCTGCTCAATATGAACGACATCAGCTTTGCCGGAACCGGCGATCTCGTCGCCCCGCAGGAAACGCATGTTCGCGCCATCATCGATTTCGCGACTGGCTGGGATCGTAGCGCGCCCTTGCTCATCCATTGCTGGATGGGCGTCTCGCGGTCGCCCGCGGCAGCACTGATCGCGGCTCTGTCCGTTCACCCGGAAGAAGACGATCTAGTGCTGGTACGCCGCCTGCGCGCGAGCTCGCCATTCGCCACGCCGAATGCCCGACTGGTCGCCATCGGCGACGACATGCTTGGACGCCGCGGGCGTCTGGTTGCTGCAGTCAAAGAGATCGGGCGTGGTGCAGGCACTGACGGCAACGCGCCTTTCATGCTGCCCTTGGCCGACTTGAGCACTGGCACTTGAAACGGAGACGCGTTTCGCAATCTCCGCTCGTTTCACAACAATGAACCGCCGCGATTACGCGGCGACGCCACCCGTTTGATCCGGGTCATACTGACCATAAGTATTCTGATAAAGCGACGACGGATCCTGCATGTCGTTCAGCAAGACACTCAGCGCCTGATCCTTGGTAAACGTCGCAGCATCCGCTGGACTACTGTCGCTCGTATCGGGCTCCAGCGACAGCATATCGGCGGCTGAAGCATCCGACGATTTCAGGGCATCGAGGCCCTCGGCGAACTGATCTTTCGTCAGGGAGCCGGCGTTTTGTGTATCAAGGCTCTTGAACAGGTTTTCAGCATCGCTCTCGCGCATATCCTTCGGACGGCCAGCAACGAACGCGTCCTGCGAGACTTTGCCGTCCTTGTCAGTGTCCAGGCTGGCAAACAGCTGGTCCATAGGCGATTCGCCGGAAGAGCCCTCGGCCGACGTAGAACCGCTCGACTGGCTGTTCTGCTGCATCTGTAACAGCATCGAGGCCAGATTGCCGGAAAAGACATTCGTCGCGCTGGGATCGCTGCTGCCGTTACTATCCTCATCGCTGAGAATGCTCGCCGACAGAAGCCCGGACTGGGCCGCCTCCTGCAGCTCCTGAGCATCGACGACGCCATCCTGATTCTTATCCAGGGGACTGTACGAGGCAGCCGTCATGCTGCTTCCAATTGAAGAAACCCCGCTCATCCAAATCTCCTACGGCAAATGCCATCGCGTGTTTGATAGACCCCGGCACGCTTAGTCATCTGCAGAGAGAATAGATCTGTTTGCCCTGCCGGTTGAAGATCGGTGTTAGTTCACGATTAACCATAATTGACAGACATGGAATCATATCGCCGGTGGGCGCCTACGCAGCGAGAACAACCGCTGCTTGGCATTCGCCGCTTCAGTGGCGCGAATCATCTTCGCTTTCGTATCGACCGGCTTCCTATTGAATGACCGCACATGCCAGGCGCTTGCCGGCGCCGCCGACGGGCTGGCTGCGGTAGTCGTCCGAGTCGGCATGGATCATCAGCGTGCGGCCGCGGATGCCGTTCTTGCCGTTCAGCGATACCATGCCATTGAAGACCTGGGCGCGCAGCTTGCCATCCTGATCGACATATTGGTTGGGCATATCGCCGGCATGCGGGCCGTTGGCGGCCAGAAAGCCATGTTCCGCCTTGGTGGGATTGAAATGACCACCGGCTGACTCGAAGCCGTGCGTATGGTCGCAACGGCTATTTTCATGAATGTGGAAGGCGACCCAGCGATTGGCGGGCATGCCGGACACTTCCATCTCGATCAACACGCCCTTTTTGCCCTCGGTCAACGTCGCTCGGCCGGCTTGTTTACCGTCGATGCCGACGAAATCAGCAGTGGCGGTGTTTTGACTTTGGGTTTGCGCTGCCGCGGGCGCGGCTGCAGCAAGGGCAAGAATTGCAACGATCGTCATCCGCTTCATGGAACACCCTCCCTGTTCTGCGTGGCAATTGCCCAACGCGCGGCGGGCATGAGGGTTCCGACGAATGGAAAAAATGACCCTAATCAAAAAGATAAGGCGACTTGCCGGCATTCCGGCAGGTCGCCCTACATCGGATGGACGTGCTTGTCAGGCCGCCATGCCGTCGACGTCATACTGGCCGTATGTGCTGTTGTAGGCCTCCATCGGCGACAGCAGATCCAGGTCGAAATTGACACTGGATTCCGGTGACTTGACCGTAGAGGCGGTATCGGCGCTCGGCAATTGCATGAGCTTGGCAATCAGGCCGCTCAATGCACCGCTCGAACCATCGGCAGCAGCGTCGGTATTGTTAGCCTCAAGAATGCCGGGGCGCTCGTCCACCGCGCGTTCCTCTTGGCTCAAAAGGCCATCGCCATTCGAATCGAGACGCGAAAGCGTGCCACGATACGGGTAAGAGTTGTTGGATACGGAAGAAACATGGGACATACAAACCTCCTAGGGTAGGAGCCGCCTCATGCGACGTCGTTTGTACGCAATACATTCAGAGTTGGACTATGAACTCGCTTTTAAGCTGCTTCGCGCTGCCGGTAAAGACAAATTGTTAATGAGTATTAACCATAGTTCCCAAGTGGCAAATCTGAATTTCCTAATGTTTCCCTTGCAATCTGTTATAAGATAATCCGGTATAATCCACTGGAATCATAGGGGAATCTGACTATCCGACCTTACCCGGCGGGCGGTTTCGTATATGCTACGGATGATCGCCCATGGAGAAGGCATGATAGAATTGTTACCGCTCATCATCCTGGTCGTTGGCATCCTGGTACTGCGGGGCCACAACCTAAGGATAAAGCAGCTGGAAGCGCGCGTTCAGGAGCTGCAAAATGCTCTCACGGGCAAGGTGCTGACGGCGGAAACGGGCGAATCGGCTCCCGCGGCGGATTCGATGGCTCTTGCTGCCGCGCAGCCTGTCGAAGAGGAGCCGAAAGCGGCGATCGAAGCCACTTCCGCGCCTGATATCGAGCAGCCGGTCCTCGCCGCAAACATCGTCGCGGATGCGGTCGAGGAAGAGGCCGCCCCTCTTGCCGCCCAGACATCCGTGCAGACCAAGGAAAGCCTAGAGAGCACGATCGGCGCGCGCTGGGCCGTCTGGGTCGGCGGCATTGCGCTGGCGTTCGGTGGCATCTTCATGGTCAAATATTCGATCGAGAGCGGTCTTCTCAGCCCTGGTGTCCGGCTTGTTCTTGCCGCGCTCTTCGGTCTCGTCCTGATTGCCGCCGGCGAAGTGATCCGTCGCCGCGCCGCGCCGGTTCTGAACAATGCCTTCCAGAATGCGATGATCCCCGGTGTGCTCACGGCAGCCGGCGTCGTCGCTCTGTTCGGCTCCACCTATGCGTCACATGCCATCTACGAGTTCATCAGCCCCCCGACCGCCTTCATTCTTCTCGCGCTGATCTCGCTCGCCACGCTCGGCCTATCGCTGTTGCATGGACAGGCGCTTGCCGGCCTCGGCCTGCTTGCGTCGATGGCAACTCCCGCCCTGATCGCTTCGAACGCGCCAAGGCCGTGGATCCTCTTCAGTTATCTCGTTCTGACCTGGCTTGCGACCCTGCTGGCGTCGCGCCTGCGCCGCTGGGTGATTGTCCCATCCCTCGCGAATGGGCTACTGAGCCTCTGGCCCCTGCTCTACATCACCTTCAGCACCGCCGTTGATCTGACGCCGGTTACGCTTACCATGCTGGCCATGATCGGCGGCACCATCTTCCTTTGGCCGGGGCGCTATCCGATCTCAGAAGCGGAGAAAGAAGACGCAACAACGACACCGGCCGAAGATATGCCCCAGCGAGTAAGCGCCGGCATGGAATGGGCGGCATTTCTCGCCCGACAGCCCCTCGGCATGACGCTGACGGCCGCGATCGGTGCGCTCACGGTATCTCTCTGCCTCATCACCTACAGCCTTCAACAGGGATATCCTATTGTCGACGCCACGTTCATGTTCGCAGCGATCGTTGCGGCGGTTGCGGCCTTCGGTGCCGGTCGCCTGCACGCGGCCTGGGCAACGATCCTGTCCGCGCTTGTCGCCGTCGTCGGCGCGTCCGGCATTCTGACCAACTGGATTGCCGGGATCGAATCCACGGGTACGGATGGAACTGCCAGCCTGCAGAGCACGGTGCTCTATGAGGTCCTCGGCCTCGGCGCCCTCTTTGTACTGATCGGCGCCTTCTTCCTCCGGCGTTTCGCCGCGCATGAGAAACCCTATGCCGCGCTTTGGAGCCTTGTCATGGCCGCCACGCCGCTGGCGATCGCGACGATCAGCTTCGTCAATTTCGGCAACTGGACGCTCGACTGGCTGCATGGGCTCTACGGCATCGGACTGGCACTAGTTCTTATCGGGCTTGCCGAATGGCAGGATCGCCGCGGCGAAGAGGGGCTGAACCTGCCGACGAACATCCTCGCGGCCGGCTCGTTTGCCGCGGCCGTCTTCGCCGTGCATACGCTTGCACATCATGCCACCGCGACGATCCTGCTGCCGATTCTCGGTATCGCCTATCTTTTGGCGGGGCGCTTGCGCAATTGGCTCGTTCTGCCGTGGGCGATGGTTGCCGCGCTGGTCATTGCCATGGGGCGCATCGCCTGGCAGCCGACGATCGTCGATCCGTCGGAACTTGGGACGACGCCGGTCTTCAACATGCTGCTTGCCGGCTACGGCATTCCGGCCGCCCTTGCCGTCCTGGCCGCCTTCATCACGCGTCATTTGCCGAGCCTGCGGCTGCGCAATGCTTTGCAAGCGCTCGCCTGCTTCCTCGTGTTGTCGACGATCGCCATCCTCGTGCGCCACGCCATGAACGGCGGCGTTCTGAACGATGCGGCTCCAACGCTCGGGGAACAGTCGATCTACACGCTGCTGGCAATCGGTGCTTCGGCAACGCTGATGGCGCTCGATCTCAGCGCCGCAAGCCCTGTCTTCCGTTACGGCGGCATGGCCCTCGGCGTCGCTTCGGTCTTCATGATCCTCACCCTGCATCTGCTAAGTCTGAACCCGTTCATGACGGGCGAGAGCACGGGTCGTATCCCGCTCTTCAACCTGTTGCTGCTCGCCTATCTCCTCCCTGGTATCGCTTATGGCGGCCTCGCGCTCTTCGCCCGCAATCGTCGTCCTCTGCCCTATGTCGGCATGCTGGCGGTCGCGGCGGCCGTGATGGCCTTCGCATGGGCAACCTTGTCGGTGCGCCGCTTCTGGCAGGGTGAGTACATTCCCTTCTGGAACGGCTTCATTCAGGGCGAACTCTATTCCTATTCCGTCGTCTGGCTGCTGATCGGCATCGCGCTTCTCGGGCTCGGCGCCCGCTTCGAGGCACGGAGCCTGCGCATCGCCTCGGCGGTGCTGGTCTTCATTGCCGTCGTCAAGGCCTTCCTGATCGACATGGCGAATCTCGAAGGCTTCCTGCGGGCGCTGTCGTTCATCGGCCTCGGCGCCGTGCTGATCGGTATCGGCCTATTCTACCAGAGAATCCTGACGCGCAAGAAGGCGACGGAGTGATTGCGGCGAATCCATTCGCCCGGTAGGACGGAAACCTACCGACTGATCATTCCGGAGCAAGCGCAACAATGGATACTGACAAGATGGCGCGGGCCTTTGCCCCGTTCGAAGCGCTGGCTGCGGATCTCATTCCCTACGCAGCGGATGGCGATGATGGTTCGCATGATATTGCCCACATCCTGCGCGTCTTCCGTAATGCCATGGCCATCCAGGCCGAAGAAGGCGGCAATGCGCGCATTCTCGCCGCGGCCGTGCTGCTGCATGATTGCGTCGCCGTCGAAAAGAATTCGCCGCATCGCGCGCAGGCCTCGCGGCTTGCGGCCGAGAAAGCTTCGGGCATCCTGCGACAGCTCGGCTGGTCGGAAGAGGATATCGCGGCCGCCGCGCATGCGATCACCACGCATAGTTTCTCCGCCAACCTGCCGCCGGAAACACTGGAAGCGAAGACCCTGCAGGATGCCGACCGGCTGGATGCGATCGGCATGGTCGGTGCGGCACGTTGCTTCTACATTGCAGGCCGTCTCGGCTCCGGCCTTTACGACCCCTTCGATCCGCTTGCGACAGAGCGGTCGCTTGACGACAAGCGCTTCGCCATTGACCATTTCGAGACAAAGCTGTTCAAACTGGCGGATGGATTCCAGACCGAGACCGGAGCCAGGTTTGCCGGTGCACGGCATGACCGGCTGAAGACCGTGCTGGCAATGTTCATCGACGAAATCTGAGGGCCACCCATGCGCGTCAGCGATCTTTTCATTTATCCTCTTAAGAGCGCCCGCGGCATCGCCATTCCGTCGGCGGCCATCGATGCTTTCGGTCTTGCGGGTGATCGCCGCGCCATGCTGGTCGATCCCTCGGGCAACTTCATTACCCAGCGCGAATTGCAGGCATTGGCGCGGATCGATATCCAGCCGGCGCCTTCCCATCTGCGTCTGAAGATGGAGGGCAAATCCGACATCATCGTGCCGCCGCCACACCCCGACAACCGCATGAACATCATCGTCTGGAAATCGGCCGTCAACGCATCCGTTGCGGATGAGGACACCAACAAGGCGTTATCGACATGGATGGGCCGCGAAGTCAAAATGGTCTTCTTCGACAGGCTTGCCAACCGCATCGCCAACCCGGAATGGGCGGGCGAGGATACGCCCGTCACTTTTGTCGATGGCTATCAGATTCTGGTCACCACCACCGGCTCGCTGAAGGCGCTCAACGCCGATCTCGCCGCTCACGGCGAAGGCGCGGTCGGCATGGAACGCTTCCGGCCCAACATCGTCATCGATATCGACGAGGAGTGGCCGGAGGATCGCTGGGCCGCCATCGAAATCGGCGGCATCCGTCTCGATCTTGTCAAGCCTTGCTCGCGCTGCATCATGACGACGCAGGATCAGCAGACGGGCTCGCGTGACGTACCGAACCCCATGCCCGCCATGGGCCGCATCCGCATGTCCGCCGACCGGCGTGTCCCCGGCCCGCTCTTCGGCTGGAACGCCGTACCGCGCGGCCAAGGCACGGTGAAGATCGGAGATGTGGTGACTGTGCTTGAGGAGCGGTCGGAAGGCTGGGCGCTCAAGCGCAGATAAACGCCGCGCAATTCTGGACAGCCGGCTTGAAGATGCTTGAATTACCCTAAGTAGTACAAGCAATCGGGATACTGAACTATTGCCGAGCCGGCACTCTGTCGCGCAAAGCCTATAACGGGAGCCGAACTTGTTTATCAAATCGCTCCTCCGCTCGATTGGCTTAATTTCCGTAAGAACGCCAGATCGTTTTACAGCGGCCTCGGCCTGTATCCTCTCCCTTGTCATCCTAGGCGTAACAGCTGTCGCCCCGAGCATCGCGCAAGATGCCATCTCGAAGGACAGCTATCGATTTCAAGAGGCTTCCTTGCAGCACATTCCGGATTACGATCTCCTGTCGCTTGCTTACCCACCCAATCTGGGGCTTATCATCGCGAACGGGCGGGACGGCTATCTCGCTGAAATGAGCCAGGATCCCGTACCTATTCAGCGGGTGCGGCTGCTCCTCGGACTTGGAGAATACACGTACGACGCCTCCACCGAGGGGCTACATGGCTATTTCAGCGCTCCTGCCGGAACATTGGCTCCGCAATTGCTTGTCGCCTTGCAAGAAGCCGGCTTCTCCGATCGTGCGAAAGTCGTTGCAGAAGCAATGGCCGCCTTCGGGCCAAACTACCCGGTCGAAGACAAAGTCCGCTCGGATTTCCTTGCCCAGAGCTTCCTGCGTATCCAGGAAGGCATCGTGCCCGATCTTTCGAAGCCGCCCACAGCCGTTGATGTCAAGCTGCGGGAACTCGGGACAAAGCTTGCCAACAAAACGGCGTTTCGCGCCGAAGTGGAGGCCTACGCCGCACGCGATCCGGTCGTTGCGGCAGCGTTGAAGCATGCACGCGAGACCCTTACCGACGAGCAACGCCTGTCATACCTGCAGGATCAATTATTGCCGGGTCCATCCGGCTTCGGCGAGGCGGCCGAGATCAAGGCACGGATCGAAACGATGCCGGCGAGCTATCGCACGACTTATGTCCTGATCATCCTCGTGGGCGAGGTGCTTAACGGCGGAACGCACCAGTTCTTCTACAATTCCAGCGGGGCTTTCGCCGAATATGTTCCGCAGGCCTTGCGTGACGTGGGCAAGAATGATGCTGCCGCGATCATCGAGACGGCCATCGCCATGTTTCCGAAGCCCTATCCGGTTTCGACGGAAGAGCGTCGCCGTATTTCCTTTCAACATGAATGGAATGCATGGGATGACAAGCTCGATTCATTCAGTGACGCCATCGAAAACGACGACATCTCGGCAGCGCTTGCCGCCTACGCCAAAAAGCAGGGTATTCTTCCAAACTGAGACTACAGAGCGGCCTCAGCGCTCGATTGCCATTGCAGCCGTGCTTGGCTGCCTCTCCTCCGAGACCATCGCAACCGCCTTCAAGGCGGCCTGCATGAAACCGTCGCGCGCCGCGGCGATCTCGATGCCACGCGGCTCGTAGACGTGGCGATGCAGAAAGTAGCCGGTCAGCCGGAAGGCGGCGGAAAGGCTTTCCCGATCCGCGGCTATCATAGCTCCGGTCGTCAAAAACGGTGGCAATGCCAACATCTTGTCCGCCCAGGGCATGCCGGCCGCCCGGCAAACGGCGCGGCCGGACTTCGGCGAGACGAAAGCCAGATCCTCACGCACGCCCGTGGCCGCGCACTCGGTCAAATCGAGGCCGAAACCAAGATCGTTCAGCACGGCAAGCTCGAAGCGCACGAAGAGTTCGCCGGCATCTGCGGGATTCTGCAGGTTTTCAAGGATGACATCGAGCGCATCGTAGAGATGTGGATGCGGATCACGCTCCGGCAGCAGCCGCAGCAAAGCGGCCATCGCCTGCACGCCATAGACGGCGGTCGCTGTCTCCATCAGCCGTGCAGCCCTCAGTGTCACCGGCTCCATGCGAAATTCGCCGAGATGCTCATGCAGTCTTGCCCGCCAGGTAACTTCGACGAGATTGCCGGCCTGCAGTACCGGCTGCATGGCACGCGAGCGGCCGGACCGCACCAGTCCCATATGGCGACCACGGGCACGCGTCATCACCTCGGCGACGACGCTGGTCTCGCCGAGACGTTTGACACCCAGAATGATCGCATGGTCCTGCCATTGCATTGGCCGGCTGCCCCGAAAGATTTCTGCGATTCGAGTTTAGGACAAATGGCTGCCGCTGTCACATGGCGAGCGGAGAGTTGCCGGCCAGCGTCTCGACGAAGAGGCGCATGGATTGCTCATCGAAAGGCTTGTTCAAAAGCGGCACATGCCGCAGATCAGCCGGAAAATCGAGCGTATCGGAATAACCGCTGACGAAGCCGAAGGAAATGCCGCGTTCCATCAGCAATCGGGCGAAGCCGAAACTCGTCGACTCCCCGAGATTCACGTCAAGCATCGCAAAATCATAATGTTCGGAATGGATCGCGTTGACCGCCTGTTCCAGATTCGAAGCAATCTCAATCTGCTGAATGCCTACAAGACGAAGGATTTCCTCGGTCTCCATTGCAATAATGAGATTGTCTTCCAGTATAAGCACGCGCTGAAACGTCATATCAGCGCCATCCCTGTACGCATACGCCCACCGGCGCCGCCCGTAAAAAGTCCCGCATCTATCCCTCCGGCGCCAATCATCGGCCCGTATTGAATGGATGGTTTGCTCCATCCGTCTTGGCTCAGTCTCTTGTGGCATGACTTTGCCTCCAACCCGCTTCGCACTTTTTGCACTGCGGTACTATGGGCTCGTCACCATGCTCCAATCGCTTCTTCAGCCGGGGTTAGTAAAAGGTGAAACTGGTAGAAAAGTGACGATGACGATAGTCTATGCTGATACAGTTATTGTCGGCATTTAAAAAAGACATGCCGTCTGTCAAAAGACCGAGCTCAGATGAAGGGGCGCTTGCCCGAATCAAAACCGTCCCAGCCTGCAAGTTCTGCAAGCCCCTTCCCATCCAGAACCTCGCAGCCCCTCTCCTGCCAAAGGAGCAACCCTCGAGCCGCCAGCTTTTTCAAAGTCTTATTGGTATGGACGACCGAGAGGCCGAGCGTATCGGCGACATGCTGCTGCGTGATGGGGATGACCTTGCTGCCGTTGAAAAGGCGCAGAGTGCTGGCGCGCTGGTGCAGATATGCAATGAGATAGGCTGCCCGCTCCATCGCGGAGCGGCGGCCGATGCTCAGCAGATGCTCATCGAGAATCCGCTCCTCGCGCGATGCGATCCAGGTCAGATCATAGGCCAGCGAGGCATGAGAATTATAGAGCGTCATCAGCTCCGTGCGCTCGAAAACACAGAGCGATATTGGCGAGAGTGCTTCCGTCGAATGCTGCATCTCGCCCATGATCGACCCCTGCAATCCGATGAGATCGCCGGGCATTACGTAGTTCAGGATCTGGCGGCGGCCGTCTTCCAGTGTCTTGTACCGGAAGCCCCAGCCGGAGAGGATGGTGAAAAGGTGAGCGCTATGCGCGCCTTCGAGGAAGATCGTGGCACCGGCATCGACAAGAAGCTCACCCTTCTTGAAGCCGCTGATGAAATTCAGCTCGTCACGCTCGAACTCTCGGAAATGAGGCAGGGATCTCAGCGGACATTGCTGGCAAGGCGTGCGCCGTCCATGGACCGTCCCGGCTGCCTTCGCCATGATACAACCCCTCAAATTACAGCGGCAAACAGAATATGCCCCTATAAGCCACTGTAATATAAAGCGTTCGAGGAACGCAAGCGCAGATCAATGCGGGAAGTCGAGGCCCATTTCTCGGAAGCGCTCGGGGTCATCGCCCCAGTTTTCGCGGACCTTGATGAAGAGGAAGAGGTGCACGGGCTGCTCCAGAATTTCGGAGAGTTCCTTGCGCGACGCGGTCGAAATCGCCTTGATCGTCTCGCCACCTTTGCCGAGCGCAATCTTCTTCTGGCTATCGCGCTCGACATAGATCACCTGTTCGATGCGAACCGAGCCATCCTTTCGCTCTTCCCATTTCTCGGTCTCGACATGCGAGGAATAGGGAAGCTCCTGGTGCAGGCGCAAAAACAGCTTTTCCCGGGTAATTTCGGCGGCGAGCTGGCGCATCGGCAGGTCCGAAATCTGATCCTCAGGATAATACCAGGGACCTTCCGGTAGGGTCTTTGCCAGATAGTCCATCACGTCGTCGCAGCCAGAGCCGTTCTCCGCCGAGATCATGAAGGTCTGCTCGAAAGCGATCTTCTCATTGGCGGCGGCAGCAAGCGCCAGCAGGTCCTCGCGGCGGACGCGGTCGATCTTGTTCAAGACCAGGATCTTCGGCTGGGAAACGTCCTTCAGTCCTTCCAGGATGGCCTCGGCATCGCCGCGCAGACCACGTTCGCTGTCGATCAACAGCATGATGAGGTCGGCATCCTTGGCTCCGCCCCAAGCGGACGTCACCATGGCGCGATCAAGCCGGCGGCGCGGCTTGAATATGCCGGGCGTGTCCATGAAGACGATCTGCGCGTTGTTGTGAATGGCAATGCCGCGCACGATGGCGCGCGTCGTCTGCACCTTGTGGCTGACGATCGAGACCTTTGCGCCCACGAGCCGATTGACCAACGTCGACTTACCGGCATTAGTGGGGCCGATAAGAGCGACGAAGCCCGAATGCGTTGGGCCAATATGTTCAACCGCGCCGTCTTCGGCGGGCGTGTCCTGCTGATTGGTCATTTTCCACAATTCTCCGGCAGTCACTTCTCAGTCAGCTGAGGCTGCCATATACCTTCGCGTTCCAGGATCCGTGTCGCCGCCATCTGTTCGGCCGCACGCTTGGAGCGTTCTATTCCCGTTTCAGGCGCTGTTCCCTTCACTTCTACCGTCACAGTGAAGCGTGGATCATGATCCGGTCCGCTACGATCATCAACCCTGTAGACCGGAGTGACGCCGAATTTCGCATGCGCCCACTCCTGCAGCTCCGTCTTGGCGTCGCGCCTTGCGCCTTCCGGCCGAATAGCGCGGCGCTCCCAGAAACGCAGGATGAAGGCGCGGGCGACTTCGAGCCCGCCATCCAGATAGAGTGCTGCAATCAGGCTTTCGACGACATCGGCGCGCACGTTGAGCATGCGCTTGCCCGTCAGTTTCTTCACGTCAGCGCCGGTGCGGATATAGAGATGCAGCTCCATCTCATCGGCGACTTCGGCGCAGGTTTCTGCACTCACCAGCTGGTTGAGACGTACCGAAAGCTCGCCTTCCGTCGCTGCGCCGAAGGTCTTGAAAAGCAACTCTGCGATGCACAAGCCGAGAACACGGTCGCCGAGAAATTCCAGCCGTTCATAGTTGCCCGTCTTGTGCGTCCGCGCGCTGGCATGGGTCAGCGCGCGGTCGAGACGCTCCTTTTCGGCGAATTCGTGGCCGATAACGACCTCAAGCCTGGCACGATCCGCCTGGGAGAGCGTCTGCGCCTTCGTCATTCGACAACCTTGAAAATACGGTCCCAACGCATGTTGGTCGGCCATTTCCAGATTTCACGGAACGAGGTATCGTGACCCAGCGAGAAGAAGATGATGCTGGCGCGGCCGATCAGGTTCTCGGCAGGGACATAGCCGACATCGAAACGACTGTCGTCGGAATTGTCGCGATTGTCGCCCATCATGAAATAATGGCCCGGCGGAACGACATATTCCTGAGTGTTGTCGCCACGCGAATTCGGCGAGAGATCCAGCGTGTCAAAGACCTTGCCGGTATCCGGCAGACGCTCGCTATAGACGGCGATGTTGTCGCCCGGCTCCTGGCTATAGTCCGACGAGAAGGTGCCGTGCGGCTCGCGCGGAACGGCCTGACCGTTGATGTAGAGGATGTCGTTCTTGACCTGGATGCGGTCGCCCGGCAGACCGATCACGCGCTTGATGTAGTCGACATCAGGATTTGGCGGGAAGCGGAAGACCACGACGTCGCCACGCTTTGGCTCGCTGCCCAAGATGCGGCCGCTGAACAGATCCGGCGAGAACGGCATTGAATACTTGGAATAGCCGTAGGCGAACTTGTTGACGAAGATGTAATCGCCGACAAGAAGCGTCGGCATCATCGAGCCTGACGGGATGGTGAATGGCTGAAAGAGAAATGTGCGGATGATCATGGCTAGGACAAGCGCCTGAACGATGACCTTGATGTTCTCCCACAGGGCGTTCTGCTGTTTTACGGCTTTCTCGGACACGCAGTCTTATTCCTTTTTCGCACCCCACCGGCGCACTTGCATTCAGGCACTCTCTACTCGCTTCATATCATCGCGGCAATGGCGCGGATGCCAAAAGCGACATACAGCCGTGATTCAGGCATCCAGCGGCAGCGCTTCGATGATCACAAAGGCCTGAGCAAGAGGAAAATCATCTGTTATCGTCAAATGAATGGCGGCGCGATGATTTGGCGGCAACATAGCTGCCACTCTTTCGGCGGCACCGCCGGTCAATTGCATCGTCGGCTTGCCGCTTGGCAGATTGACGACCCCCATGTCGCGCCAGAAGACACCCTGCGCCAACCCGGTACCCAGAGCTTTGGAGCAGGCTTCCTTGGCGGCAAAGCGCTTGGCATAGGAAGCCGCCTTGTTCTTGCGGCGCTCGGACTTGGCGCGCTCGATATCGGTAAAGCAGCGCTCGGTGAACCGGGCGCCGAAACGCTCGATCGTCTTCTCGACCCGGCGGATGTCGATAAGATCGCTGCCTATGCCGATGATCATGGGAAGGCCCTCCTGGCGGTCCGAACGAGGTCAGGCACGTCAGACGCTCGATGCGTTTTCGGCGAGCGCCAGCCGCTCGCGGGCACGTTCCATCAGGCGCTCCTTGCGGCGCGTCTTGAATGTCTTCACACCATAATAGGTCAGCGCATAGACGATCACACCCGTCACGATGGCGGGCGGAATGCCGCCGATCAGCATCGGCTTCAAAACCGGATCCCAGATTTGCGTGAGATCGCCCTTGTGCCACAGCGCCGGCAAATCGATGCTGCCGCCCTGGCCGCCGCTGTCACGCGCCAGGATCAGATGACCGATTTCCCAGGTCAAAGCCCAGATGAAGGGATAGGTGATCGGATTGCCGGCAGCCAGACAGCCGAGCGCGGAGGCAATGACATTGCCGCCGACGAGATAGGCTATGATGATCGCCATGACGAAATGCACACCGATGAACGGTGTCCAAGACACGACGATACCAGCTGCAAAGCCGGCTGCAACCGAATGCGGTGAAGCGGCAAGGCGAACGAGGCGCTTACCGAAATATTGGAACGAGCGGACAAAACCCTTGCGCGGCCAAAGGTGCTCCCGCAACTTTTCCTTGAATGTCAGTGGTTTTCGGCGACGAAACAGCATGCGGCTTATCTAGTGCAATGGGGGCCGTCGTGACAAGAGCGACCGAACGTATCATGCACCGATTAAGAACCGAAAGTGCGGCTCTTTTTGGAACGTCATCTGCGCGACGCGCAGAAAGTGGGCGCTCTCTTCATTTACCGGAAGCAATCCCGCAAGATCGGGATGCTCCAAGGGCGCAATAACGACGCGCCCCTCTTGGTCTTTCAAGTATTAGCAGCGATTAACGCGTGCGGAACAGACCGCGGTCGACCTGACGCTGACGATACTCAAGGTCAAAACGGTCATGCGAGCCATTCAGGTAAGCCATTTCGCGCTCTTCAACACTCGGAACACGCAGGGCACGGGCGATTTTCTTGATCGGGCTAAACATTGTCTTCTCTCATCTCAGTTTCGTTTCTTCGATGACCAGAAGATAGGCGCGACAAAGGTTAATTACCACCGCTCTAAAATATACACAGCCATGCATAGACTGCATATCTATCCGAAAAGACGCTCGAATTTGGTCATAAAATGATCACAAAATATGCAGCCTGCCTCAGACCGACAGCAATCCGGCAGATCTCACTCGTAAAGGCGCTTGACGGTGGCAATACAGTCGAGTTCCTTGAGCTGCACCAGAAGCTGGTTGAGCTGACGCAGATCCCATACTTCGACGTCGAGAGCCATTTCGGTGAAATCGGCCGCAACCCGAACGGTGTTGAGCACGCGAATATTGACGTCCACATCCGCCACGGTCTGCGCCACCTTTGCCAGGGTGCCCGGCTCATTGAGGGCATTGATCAGAATGCGGGCGGCGAAGCGGGACTTGTTGGCTTCGTCCAGATCCCAGCGCACATCGATCCAGCGTTCCGGCTCATCATCGAACCGCTGCAGGACCGGCGACTGGATCGGATATATGGTGATACCCTTGCCCTTCTCCATGATGCCGACGATACGGTCGCCAGGAACGGCGCCGGTCGGCGCGAAATGCACCTCGACATTCGAGGAGATGCCGCGGATCGGCGGCGCATCGAGATCGCCGCCGTCGGAAATCTCGGCCTTGTTCTTGCCCGGGATCTTGAAAATCATGCCCGAGGCGCTGCGGACGTTGAACCAGCCCTCGTCGCCGGCGGGCTTCACGGTCACGCGTTCATCCTGATGATCGGGATAGACGGCGCGCAAAACGTCGAGCGACGACATCTCCCCTCGCCCGACAGCAGCGATCGCATCCTCGACGTCCTTCTGGCCAAGGCGGTGTAGGGCCGGCTTCAGGGCATCGCGCGAGAAGACTTTGCCGGCGCGCTCGAAGGTGCGCTCCAGAATGCGATGGCCGAGGCCGGCATATTGCTTGCGGATGGCAAGCCGGGTGGCGCGGCGGATAGCGGCACGCGCCTTGCCTGTCACGACAATCTCTTCCCAGGCGGCCGGCGGCACCTGCACGCCGGAGCGGATGATCTCGACTTCATCGCCGTTGTTCAGCCGCGTCACCAGCGGCATGATGCGGCCGTTGATCTTGGCGCCGACTGTGGTGTCGCCGATATTGGTGTGGACAGCATAGGCAAAGTCGATCGGCGTCGCGCCGCGCGGCAGGGCGATCAGCTTGCCTTTGGGCGTGAAGCAGAAGACCTGGTCCTGGAACAGCTCGAGCTTCGTGTGCTCGAGGAATTCTTCCGGGCTGTCGCCTTCGGCCAGCGCTTCGATCGTGTGGCGCAGCCAGGAATAGGCATTGCTTTCCCGCGACAGAAGCTCACCATCCGCACCGTTGCCGTTGCTATTTGTACCATCCTTATAGAGCGTGTGGGCGGCAATACCGAATTCGGCGATCTCATGCATACGCTTCGTGCGGATCTGCAGCTCGATGCGTTGGCTGGAGGGCCCGACGATCGTTGTATGCAGCGAGCGATAATCATTCTGCTTCGGCGTTGAGATATAGTCCTTGAACCGTCCGGGAACGACTCGCCAGCGGGTATGCACGATGCCGAGCGCACGGTAACAGGACGGGATATCGTCGACGAGAAGGCGGAAGCCGTAGACATCGGAAAGCTGCTCGAAGGAGAGCGACTTCGACTGCATCTTGCGAAAGACCGAATAGGGCTTCTTCAGCCGGCCCTTGACCATGGCGTTGGCAAGGCCGTTGGCAACAAGCAGATCACGCAGTTCGGTCTCGATCTTCTTGACTAGGCCCTCGTTGCGCCGCGAAAGCTCTTCCAGGCGCTTGGTGACGGTGTCATGCGCTTCTGGATTGATATGGCGGAAGGAAAGCTCCTCCAGCTCCTCGCGCATGTCCTGCATACCCATGCGGCCGGCAAGTGGCGCATAGATTTCCATCGTCTCCTCGGAGATGCGGGCGCGCTTTTCCGGCGACATGTGATCGAGCGTGCGCATATTGTGCAGGCGGTCGGCAAGCTTCACCAGAAGTACGCGCACGTCGTCGGAAATGGCGAGCAGAAGCTTGCGCAGGTTTTCGGCCTGCTTGGCCTTCTTGGTGACGAGATCCAGCTTCTTGATCTTCGTCAGGCCCTCGACCAGGCGACCGATGTCTTCGCCGAACATCTCATCGATTTCGGCGCGCGTCGCCGTCGTATCCTCGATCGTGTCGTGGAGAAGAGCGACCGCGATGGTCGATTCATCCAGTCGCATATCCGTCAGGATGGCAGCAACTTCCAGAGGATGGGAAATATAGGGGTCGCCGCTGGCACGTTTCTGCTGGCCATGCTTCTGCATCGCATAAACATAGGCTTTGTTGAGGAGAGCTTCGTTGGCATCGGGCTTGTATTTCTGCACGCGCTCGACAAGCTCGTATTGCCGCATCATTCCAAAGCTACTCCAGCAAAAACAAAAGCGCGCCAGTCATATGACCGGCGCACGCATTTCCACATCATATCGCTCCTGCCCGGAGCATCAAGGTCGACGATCAGTAATCGTCGCTTTTTTCCGGCGGAACCAGACCTTCGATACCGGCCAGAAGTTCTTCTTCCGACATCTGATCGAACGTAACGGTTTCCGGCAGATCTTCTTCCTCGTCGCTGGAGGCGGAAGCGCCGGCGGCGAGCAGGCTTGCAGGATCGGGCTCGGGCTCATCCACTTCGACATGCTTCTGCAGCGAATGGATAAGATCTTCCTTGAGATCGTCCGGCGACAGCGTCTCGTCGGCGATTTCGCGCAGAGCAACGACTGGGTTCTTGTCGTTGTCGCGATCGATGGTGATCGACGAGCCCTGCGAAATCAGGCGGGCGCGATGGCTGGCGAGCAGCACGAGCTCGAACCGGTTCTCTACTTTATCAATGCAATCTTCTACTGTGACACGGGCCATTGCCTGTCCTTTGCGGTCGTGATGTCGTCATCATGTCTCGGAGTAGCACGCCGATACAAGCAAACGATGGCAAATTCAAGTTTTTCCTGTTTCAGCGCCTTTGCACCCTCTGGGAAAGTGCTAAAATTCCCCTAGACAAACGGCGTTTTCCACCTGAGGTTGCTTGGAATATCGCATTTCGTGCCCTAAATCTCGATTATATGAATAATTCATAAAGTAATACGAATTATTCTGCAATGCCTTACAAGGCCTTGTTTTAGCTGCTTTTAAATGAAGTGATTACGTTTTTATAACAGTGGATATGTAAGCGATGTTTGACCCACGCGAAAAAATTGCACTCTTTATCGACGGCGCCAATCTTTACGCTGCATCCAAGAGCCTCGGTTTCGATATTGATTACCGTAAGCTCCTGAAAGCATTTCAAAAACGCGGATATCTCCTGCGCGCCTATTATTACACCGCACTTATCGAAGATCAGGAATATTCCTCGATCCGCCCGCTGATCGATTGGCTCGACTATAACGGCTATAAGGTCATCACCAAGCCAGCCAAGGAATTCACCGATTCCATGGGGCGTCGGAAGATCAAGGGCAACATGGATATCGAGCTGGCGATCGACGCCATGGAACAATCCGAAACCGTCGATCATCTGGTGATCTTTTCCGGCGACGGCGATTTCACGACCCTCGTGGAAGCTCTCCAGCGCCGTGGACGCAAAGTGTCGGTTATCTCGACCATGTCGACCCAGCCGCCGATGATCGCCGACGACCTGCGCCGCCAGGCCGATCATTTCATCGATCTCGTATCACTGAAGGCGGAAATCGGCCGTGAGGCTTCGGAGCGCCCACAACGTCCCGCCGAACCGACACCAGCCGCTTCGGATGTCGAAGAATAATTGGGACTAGCTGCATCAGATAGGTGCGTTGTTTACCGAAGACTAGTTGCGCGGCGGAAGCGTTTCGTCTTTGCCGCAGCAGCCGGCTCTTCGCTAGGGAATCCTGAGCCTGCGGAAGGAGCGTTCGTCGCTGCAATCGATTCACGTGCAGCTATAGTTGCCCAGGGATAGCTGTGCATGGCGGAAGCGTTCGCGTTTGCCGCAGCAGCCGGCCCTTCGCTAGGCTCAGGGCGTTCGTCGCTGCAATCGATTCACTGGATCGATTGCTCGGGCTTTGCCCGATCGCTCCTCACCCTCACCCATTGTCCTTGAGCAGGCGGCTCTTCTGCCTGTTCCAATCGCGTTCCTTCTCGGATTCGCGTTTGTCATGCAGCTTCTTGCCCTTGGCAAGGGCCAGTTCCAGCTTGGCGCGGCCACGGTCGTTGAAATAGATTTTCAACGGTACCAGGGTCATGCCCTCACGATTGATCGCCGAACGCAGCCGGCCGATTTCGCGGCTGGAAAGCAATAGCTTACGGCGGCGGCGCGGCTCGTGGTTGAAGCGGTTCGCCTGCAGGTACTCCGGCAGATAGGAGTTAATCAGCCAGATCTCGTCGCCTTCGTCCGAAGCGTAGGATTCGGCGATATTGGCCTTGCCCTCACGCAGCGACTTCACCTCCGTGCCCATCAGCACGAGCCCTGCCTCATAGGTATCGATGATCTCGTAGTTGAAGCGAGCCTTGCGGTTTTCCGCCACGACCTTATTCACCACGCGCTGGCTGCCTTTGGGTGCCATGATTCTTCTTCTTTTCTTGCGTCATTCCGGCAGCGGCTAAGGGCGCGCCAGGTTCCTGCACCCTAAATAAGCGAGACCGCCCTCCTTGTGAAGAGAGCGGCCCTACAGAGTTTCGGCAGCAGGCTTGTGAAGTCTCAGTTCAAGAGGCCGGCGTGGCGCAAGGCCGCATCGATCGCCGCCTCCGTGCCCGGCTCCAGGGTCGACAGCAGCGGCGAGCGCACATTGCGGCTCATGCGGCCAAGGCGGGAGAGACCGTATTTGGCACCGCAGAGGCCAGGCTCGAGAAAGATCGCCTTGTGCAGCGGCATCAATCGATCCTGATATTCGAGAGCCTTGGCATAGTCACCAGCAAGTGTGGCCGCCTGGAATTCCGCGCATAGACGCGGCGCGACGTTGGCCGTGACCGAGATGCAGCCGACACCGCCATGGGCGTTGAAGCCGAGCGCCGTCGCATCCTCACCGGAAAGCTGGCGGAAATCGCGGCCGCAGGTGATGCGCTGCTCGGACACGCGCTCGATCTTGCCGGTCGCATCCTTCACACCGACGATATTGGCGTAGGCCTTGGCAAGCGCGCCCATGGTCTCCGGCGTCATGTCGACGACCGAGCGGCCGGGAATGTTGTAGATGTAGATCGGCAGCTTCACGGCTTCCGCGATTGCGGCGAAATGGGCGTAGAGGCCCTTCTGCGTCGGCTTGTTATAATAGGGCGTCACAACCAGCACCGCATCAGCCCCGACCTTTTCGGCGTGCTGCGCCAGCTCGATCGCCTCACGTGTGTTGTTCGAACCAGCGCCTGCCATCACCGGGACGCGCTTGTTGGCGATCTCGATGCAGAGCTCGACGACGCGCTTGTGTTCATCATGCGAGAGGGTGGGAGATTCACCCGTCGTACCCACGGGCACCAGTCCCTTGCTGCCCTCTTTTATCTGCCAATCGACATGCGAGACGAAGGAAGCCTCGTCCACCTTGCCGGCGTCAGTAAAGGGCGTCACGAGAGCGGGAATGGATCCCTGGAACATGTAAGTCTCCTAGCGGCGCGGCATTCATGCTTCAGCCGCAATCCATGGTTATGAATCCGCGCACCATAAAGCGCCGGCTTGACGGCGACAAGCACGCTTTGAATGGTTAAGGGCAGTTTCCGATATCATAATTGATTGAAATTCGGGCCACCGGTAAGGTTTCGTTAATATTGCATTTGGCAAATGGAAGGGGCCTTTTGTTTTGTGAGTAGCCGGATGAAGAGACCTGTCATGATCTGGACCGCCGTGGGCTTGGCGGTCGCCTGGGGCGCGGTTGCCTCGCAACTTCCCGGCCAGCAGATACCGACGAGCGCCAATGCCTATGTCGCCATGGCGCCGGACCCCATGAGCACGGCCGCGATCCCGCGTAGCGGCTCTATCGCCCCCGTCAGCGGCGACCTGAAAGCAGGTCTCGATGCCCTTTCCAACAAGAACCCGATGGAGGCGCTCGCCATCCGCAACGGCATGGACGAAGGCACGCTCGATCGCCATATCCTGACCTGGGCAATCGCGACTTCGGGCCAACCGGGCATTCCCTCCGGCGAGATTGCCGCCGCCGCCCGCGAGCTTCAGGGCTGGCCGGGCCTCGGCAGCCTGCGCGCCAATTCCGAGCGGGCGCTCTACACAGAAAATCCGGCAACGGATCAAGTCCTTGCCGCCTTCGGCAACTCGCAGCCGGAGACCGTGGAGGGCAGCATCATCCTCTCGCGTGCCCTTATGGCACGCGGCGCGTCGGCGCAGGCCGCAAAGCTGATCCGCAAGATCTGGCGCGATGAGCCCTTGGACAAGGCTCTCGAAGACAAAATCATTGCGGAATTCCCCAGCCTGCTTTCGCCTGCCGATCACAAGGCGCGCATGGATTATCTGCTTTACCGCGACCGGACCGCGCAGGCCAAACGCTTCGGCGACCTCGGCAGGGCGCAATCGCTCTACAAGGCGTGGGCGGCGGTCAATGATCGCTCGCCGAAGGCCGATGCGCTGATCGCAGCCATCGACGCGCAATGGCGCAAGGACCCCGCCTATCTCTTCATGCGGATCGAAAACCTGCGTCGTCAGAACAAATATGACGATGCCGCCAATCTTCTGGCGCAAATGCCGCGTGACCCGAATGTGCTCGTCAGCCCCGGCGCATGGTGGGCCGAACAGCGCATCGTCAGCCGCGGCCTGGTGGATCAAGGTGAATTCAAGGCCGCCTATCGCGTCGTCGACGCCAGCGTCGCGGAAAGCCCACAGGATGTCGGCGAGGCCGAATTCCATGCCGGCTGGTACGCTCTGCGCGGGCTGCAGGACGGCACAAACGCGTCAGCCCATTTCCGCAAGATCCTGCAGGTCTCGAACGGACCGATCTCGCAATCGCGCGGCTGGTATTGGCTCGGCCGCGCCGCCGAAGCTGGCGGACCGGGCAAGGCGGCCGATTTCTACGCGAAGGCCGCTTCCTATCCGAGCACCTTCTACGGCCAGCTTGCTGCCGAGAAACTTGGCCGCCGCACCCTTAACGTCACCTATCCCTCGCCCTCGGCTACGGATCGTCAGCGCTTCCAGGGACGCGAGGCGGTACAGGCGATTTCGCGGCTTGAGGCCGCAGGACACGGATGGCGCGCCGACGCGCTCTATCGCGCGCTCGCGAAACAGCTGGATAGTCCCGGCGAAGTCGCCATGCTGACCGCCCGCGCCGAACGCTCCGGCAATCACCAGCTTTCGCTGCAAATCGGCAAGATCGCGTATGGGCGCGGCATCGACGTCGCAGCCCTCGCCTTCCCGATCGGCGTCATTCCGGACAATGCCAATATTTCCGGCTCCGGCAAGGCGCTTGCCTATGCCATTGCCCGGCAGGAGAGCGCCTTCAATCCGGCCGCAGTCTCCTCTGCCAATGCCCGCGGCCTGTTGCAATTGCTGCCGAAGACGGCAAAGGCCGTTGCCGGCCGGCACGGCATAACCTATTCCGCCGACAAGCTGACGCAGGATGCCGGCTATAACGCCACGCTCGGCGCCCATTATCTCGGCGAGCAGATCGACACCTTCGGCGGCTCCTACATCCTGACCTTCATCGCTTACAATGCAGGGCCGAACAAGGTGCCGGAATGGATCAGCCGCTATGGCGATCCGCGCGGCAAGTCGCTCGACGATGTGATCGACTGGATCGAGCGCATCCCCTTCCCCGAGACCCGCAACTACGTGCAGCGCGTGATGGAAAACTATCAGGTCTACAAGGCGCGGCTGGGACAGAAGACCGACATCGTACACGATCTGGTCGACGGCCGCGGCTAAGGCCCATCACTATCGCGAAGGTGCCGCCCTGCCTTGCGCGATATGCTTCAGCCAACAACCGTAGTTGTGTAGGCTACGGAAATGACGTTACATCCCTCGCGACAGCCGAGGTACGAGGGATGGCGCATGCGCAGCGACGACGAAAGCGGTTTTCTTGCCAGAACGATCGCAGCGGAAGATGGCCTGAAGCTCCATGTGCGGGACTATGCCGGCGATGAGACGATCACGAAGGCCAGAACACCCGTCTTCTGCCTGCCCGGCCTGACGCGCAACTCGCGGGACTTTCATCAACTGGCGCTGCTTCTGTCCCAGGACCCGGCAGCCCCGCGCAGGGTGATTACGCTCGACGCTCGCGGACGCGGGGCATCCGAATGGGATAAGGACAAATCCCGCTACAATCTCATCGTGGAAGGGCAAGATGTCCTCACGGTCTGCGCTGCGCTCGGGATTCATCAGGCGATCTTCATCGGCACGTCGCGCGGCGGATTGGTTCTGCATATGCTCGCAGCCAGCGGGCGGGATATCCTCAGGGCGGTGATTCTCAACGATATCGGTCCAGTCCTTGAGAAGATCGGATTGGCGGATATCCGCGATTATCTCAATCGGGACAAGAAACCCGCCAATTGGGACGAGGCGATCGAGATCCTACGGGAGAATCATGGCGGCGCCTTTGGCGCGCTTGACGAAGAGGATTGGCAGGACATGGCACGGGCAATCTATGCCTTTCGCGACGGCAAGCCGGTTGCCGATTACGATCCTGCCATCGCAGCGCAGATGCAGGCACTCGACCTGGAAGCGCCGATTCCAGACCTGTGGCCGCAATTCCAAGTGTTTCAAGATATTCCGCTGATGGTGATTCGTGGCGAGAATTCGAAGCTTCTGACACAGATGACAACGGACGAGATGGCAAGGCGCCATCCGGAGATGGCCATTAAGATCGCGAGAGGGCAAGGACATGCCCCGATTTTACATTTGGGCGATGTCCTGGATGCGATCCGGCATTTCATCTCGAAGTTTTGACAACAGGCACCCACGCACTGTTCGACACCTGCCCAAAGCAAAAGGCCCGGTTGGGAAACCGGGCCTTTCCTCTTCTGATCGGAGGTCTGACCAGAAGATTTGTCAAACTTGTTCGGCGAACCGAATTAGAACACACGCTGGAAGCGAAGGATACCAGCCCAAGTGTCCTTGTTGACGGCGTCGTAGTTGACGTAGGTCACTTCCGGCTCGATCAGCAGGTCCTTGACGGGGTTGAACTTGACGTTCGTCGTCGCGGCGAAAGTCTTCAGGTCGTCGTAGGAAAGCTGCAGGTTCCACTTCAGCTTTTCGTTGATCGGAACGCCAACACCGCCCCAAACAGCCCAGTCACCCCAGCCGAGACCAGCACCGCCGGCACCGGCATACTTGTTGAGCTTGTCGCCATCCGTGTTCCAGCCGCCCATAACGAAAGCGGTGAGAACGCCGAAGTCGGCATCGACGCGAGCCTTGACGGCGCCTTCCTCGACGATGGAGTCGTAGCCGCCGACGACGCGGAACTGCCAGGCACCGGCCTTGTAGCCAACACCGGCAACGACGTCAGGCAGGTAGTGGTTCGTGCTATCTTCGCCGTTTGCACCGGTCGCGCCCGTGCCGGAATTGGAATCTTCCAGCGAGATCACAGCCGTGAAGCCGTTGCCGGCGTCATACTTGTAGGTCAACTGGTTCAGTTCGTCGGTGCCGTTGATGCCGTATTCGATCACGTCGTCGTTGATGACGTCGCCGGCGTAGCCGAGGAAGGTCGAGTAGACCGAATCGGCCTTACCGACGAGGAAACCGCCCAGGCTGATGTTGGCCCAAAGCAGCTTGGTCGTGGTCGCATTGCCGTCATTCCAGTCCCAACGAACAACGGTATTGGTCTTCAGCGGGCCGTATTCGGTGTCGGTCGCGGTGTCGAGAGAGAGTTCAGCGCGGGTATGCCAATAGGTACCGCGGCCACCAGCGTCCTGGCCAGCCTTGTAGGCGTTGTACCAGCCGCCTTCGGTACGGACACGGCCGCCGATCTTGAGGCAGGTTTCGGTGCCCGGGATGAAGAAGTAGCCAGCGCCATATGCATCGCAGATGCGGACGTATTCCAGCGGCTCCGGCTCAGCAGCGACGATCGCGTCAGCAGCATGAGCACCGGATACTGCTGCCAGCGCAGCAGCGGAGCCGAGAAGAAGGCTCTTGATGTTCATAGTAACTCCAGTTCCAATATCGATCAGGTATGACAATTCACGCCGAGAAAATCGACGCGCCCTACCCCACCTGGTTTTAAAAGTTGACCCCTGATCTGGGAGAACCAAGACACTAAGTCTCGTTTCCGATTTGGAACCTACAGATCGTTTTTTTCAGAGCAATATCAGAGATAAACTATGAACAATTGTGACGGCGGTTTCAAACGAGTGCGTTGCACAAAAATCACGTCGCAAAACTGTCATATTGCCGACACGTCCCAGCTCACAGTTACTTAAGATTACGCTAAAAATACACGCGACCACGGGTCGATCGCGTCGAAAAAGAGTATAGAGCACTCTCAAGACTGCATTCTAATTTGTCGATATTCACAAATTAAGAAAGCCCGGCCATTGGCCGGGCTTTCCATCACCGTAGTGAGAAATCTCAAATGACCGAAGTCAAATCAGATTAGAACGAGCGCTCGAAGCGGAGGATACCAGCCCACTGGTCCTGATTGATGGAGTCCCAGTTGGTGTAGGAGACTTCCGGCTCGATGAGCAGGTTCTTAACCGGGTTCCACTTGACGTTGGTGGTAGCGGCAAAGATCTTGGAGTCGGTGTAAGCGAGCTGGAGGTTCCACTTCAGCTTTTCGTTGACGGGAACGCCAACGCCGCCCCAGACAGCCCAGTCACCCCAGCCGATGTTGGAAGCCGGACCAGCGCCGTTTGCACCGGCGTACTTGTTCAGCTTGTCGCCATCGGTGTTCCAGCCGCCCATCAAGAAGGCCGAGAACGCACCGAAGTCAGCATCGACACGAGCCTTGATAGCACCTTCTTCGACGATCGAGTCGTAACCGCCAACGACCTTGAAGCCCCATGCACCAGACTTGAAGCCGGCACCTGCAACAACGTCAGGCAGGTAGTGGTTCGTGCTGTCTTCGCCGTTTGCACCGGTCGCGCCCGTGCCGGAGTTGCTGTCTTCGAGCGAGATCACAGCCGTGAAGCCGTTGCCGGCATCATAGTTGTAGGTGATCTGGTTCAGTTCGTACGGGCCGTCATAGACCACGTCGTCGTTGATGACGTCGCCGGCATAACCGGTGAAGACGTTAAACTCCGAGTCTTCCTTACCAACGGTGAAACCACCGAGGCTGATGCTGGCGTGCAGCAGGTTGGTCTTGGTGGCGTTGCCGTCGTTCCAGTCCCAACGAATTTCGGTGTTGGTCTTCAGCGGGCCGTATTCGGTATCGGTTGCCGTCTGCAGGCGGAGCTCAGCACGAGTGTGCCACAGCGTGCCCAGGTGGCTGTCAGGATTGTAAGCGTCATACCACTGACCTTCGGTACGAACCTTACCGCCGATCTTGAGGCAGGTTTCCGTGCCCGGGATGAAGAAGTAACCAGCACCGTATGCGTCGCAAATGCGGACGTATTCGAGCGGCTCCGGCTCAGCAGCGACGATAGCGTCAGCCGCGTGAGCACCGGAAACTGCCACGAGCGCGGCAGCGGAGCCGAGAAGAAGGCTCTTGATGTTCATATTGACCTCCAGTCAAAGTTTTATATCGAGAATGAGAACTACCCGAAGGTATTCCCTGTCCCATCCTCGTGTTTCAAGAAGTGGACGATCAATCGCCCTCGCTTCCGAGAGTGAAAATACAAGACGTGCACTGTCACGCAATCGACATTTTCGCGGAACGGGGGATTTGCGTAAGCCTTCCGCAAGCCCTGTTGCCGAAAGGACACAAGTCAGCAACACGGCGGCCGCAATTATTTAGACTTCATTAAGAAACTCCTTAATCTACCGGCACTTACGTGCGCAGTGAAAACGGTCGCCGCTAATTGGAAAAAGGCACTCGAATGGCCTTTCCATGGCTAACCGGCGGATTTTGCTGGTTTTGGTAAGCTCTGTATGACGCTTGCTTCGCCGGCCTACCCGGTATCGACAGCCACTGTTGGGCCCGGCCCGCGTCCCAAAACGACGCAAGGACGCGGGTGATTCCCTGAAATGGCCGATTCGACCGCGACGTGCAGGCATCGAGCAAAGGCCAAACCGCCAGCGACCAGATATCGCTCTACACGTCATTCCTTCGATAGAGGATCATTCCGGCGTGATGGAGCACGCCATCGATGAAATCGCCATCGGCGGTGAAACCTGTATCGTCCCAATAGTCGATATGATCGCCCGTCACCGCGTAGCGCCCCTGATAGGCACGCTCACGGCTTCCCCGCGCTTCGATATATCGGCCGTGTGGCAGGAGTTCATGACGGATATGATTGTCGGCAGTCGTCCACATGCCGACGTAAGCATGTATCGGTTTCTTCATTTCAATTCGATCCTCGGAAAGCGCAGGCGGCGCGAATACGACGCGGGCCGGCCAGGGTGAGAGCAAAGAGACCGCGAATCAATGTGTCGCCCGCGTCGGGCGAACGACGATCTCATTGACATCGACATCATCGGGCTGCTCGACGGCGAAACGCACCGCCCGACCGATGGCATCGGGCGCCAGCGCCACGGCTCGATAGGATTTCATCGCTTCGACTGCTACCGGATCGGTGATCGTATCGGCCAGCTCGCTCTCGACGACGCCCGGATGGATGCAGGTGACCCGGATATCGCGGCATTCCTGGCGCAGCCCATCGGAGATCGCCCGAACGGCATACTTGGTCGCGCAATAGACGGCGGCGGTCGGAGAGACGGCCAAAGCCCCGATCGAAGCGATGTTGATGATATGGCCGGAGCCGCGCGCCGTCATTTCCGGCAGGACCGCGGTAATGCCATGAAGCACGCCCTTGATATTGACGTCGACCATTCTGTCCCATTCCTCGACTTTCATCGAAGCCATCAGGGAAAGCGGCATGATGCCGGCATTGTTGACGATCACATCAACGCTTCCCCAAGCCGCGCGTGCCGCCTCTGCAAAGGCGGCAACGTCAGCCCTGTCGGTGACATCGAGCCGGCGGGTCATAACCGTGCCGCCCATTTCCCGAATCTCGGCTGCCAATGCTTCCAATCTGTCGATACGCCTGGCGCCGAGCATGACCTTTGCGCCGGCGGAAGCGAGTTCGCGGGCAATGCCCGCACCGATGCCGCTGGAGGCACCTGTAATGAGAACGACTTTATCGATAGGCATGCGATCACTCCTTGCTATGTGAACGGTTCCCTCCTGGAACCGGCTATAGGGAGGATACAGAGCCTCATTGTCGTGATAAGCCATCCATTCAGTGACAGCTTGGAAAGTAGTAGTTACCAATGTGGCCCGATCTCAATGCTCTCGCCGTCTTCATCCTTGTCGCTCAGGAGCGCAATTTTCGCGCCGCGGCCGATAGGCTCGGCGTCACCCGCTCGGCAGTCAGCCAGACCATCCGGCGATTGGAGGAGAGCCTGGGTATCGCGCTGCTACAGCGCACAACCCGCAGCGTCAGCCTGACGGAGGCCGGCGAACGGCTCTACGCGGAGGTGGAGCCGGCAGTCTCTGACATACGCACCGCGATGGAAAAGACGGACACTTTGCGGACGCGGCCCCGCGGTCAATTACGGCTTGCCGTCTCGTCGATCGCGGAGCGATTTCTCTCCGGCGATTTTCTCGCGGGCTTCGCGGCCGCCAACCCCGAAATCCAACTCGATATTACTGTCACGGACGAGGAATTCGACATCGTCTCGGAAGGCTATGACGCCGGCGTCCGGCTTGGCGAAGTCATCGAGCAGGACATGATTGCCGTGCCGGTCGCCGGTAAGGAGCGGCAATTGGCCGTCTGCTCGCCTGTCTATCGCGATCGATTCGGCATCCCCCGGCATCCGAAAGAGCTCTCCATGCATCGATGCATAGGCTGGCGCCCCTCGCCAAAGGCTGTCCCCTATCGGTGGGAGTTCGCGGAAGAAGGTAAGGAATTCCGGGTAGAAGTCGCACCGGAAGTAACGACCAATGACATGAGAGTGATGATCAAGCTGGCTGTCGCCGGAGCGGGAATCACATTCGGGATGGAGGAAAGTTTTCGTGCCTTCATAGAGAGGAATGAGCTAATGCCGATCCTGGAGGAATATTGCCCCTATTTCCCTGGCTTCTATCTCTACTATCCCAATCGACGAAACATGGCTCCGAAGCTGCGGGCGCTCATAGCATACCTGAAGCGCTACGAAGGCTTTGCAGGTCGAAACTCCCAATAATGATTGGCCTTATCCGGTCTGGCAGCGCCAAGATCGCGGACCGTCGTCTGTAGGGTAGGATAATTGGGAAAATGGCGGAGAAGATGGGATTCGAACCCACGATACCATTTCTGGTATACTCCCTTAGCAGGGGAGCGCCTTCGACCACTCGGCCACCTCTCCGGTGCGGCCCTGATAGGGCCATTCATTTATCGACGCAAGCGCTTTTTCGCGCTTGTGTACGTTCTTTCCATGATTCAGCAACAGGCAATTGCCGGCCGAAGCATGGTCCGGCCGATCTGAATTTACATCAGGCCAGCAGCTGCTTCAAATCCGCGGCCGGGTCGGCAAGAACCTCCCTGGACGGATTCGCGCCGGTCTCCAGCAGCTTCTTGCCGGTAACATAGGCCTTTGCGTCGTTTATGGCGTCGACCGCGATGAAACGACCCTGCTTGAAATACCAGACGGAGGCCGCGCCCTCGCGAGCACCCGGCCGCAGCAATGTCTCGTCGTAACCAAGATTGAAACCGGCGATCTGCAGCTTCACATCGTATTGATCCGACCAGAACCACGGCTTCGGGTCATAGGCCTTTTCGTTGCCGGCTATGATTGCCGCCGCGGCTTCCGCCTGGTCGACGGCATTCTGCACGGATTCGAGCCTGATACGGCCGCCCTCCCATGGCAGCTCCACGCAATCACCCATGGCCAAGATTGCGGGATCGGAGGTGCGGGCGAACGAATCGACGACGATGCCGTTGCCGACCTCGAGGCCGGCCTCCTTGGCGAGCCTGTCATTCGGGGCGACGCCGATGCCGACGACGACGAAATCGACATCGATGGTGGACCCGTCGGACAATTCGGCGGCGGTGACATGATCGTTGCGCCCGATGAGCTGCTTCAGGCCCGTCTTCTCGCGAATGACGACATCGTGCTTTTGATGGATGGCCCTAAAAATATCGGCGGTCTCCTTGGCCGCCACACGCTGCAATATCCGGTCGCCCATCTCGATGAGGGTCGCTTCGAGGCCGCGATGGCGCGCCACTGCGGCCGCTTCGAGCCCGATATAGCCGCCGCCGATGATGAGCACCCGGCGCCCAGGGCGCATTTCGCCGGCAAGAAGATCGGCATCGCGCTTGTCACGGGCGAGATAGACACCTTCGAGCGCGCCGCCGACGGAGGGCGGCAGGCGGCGCGGCGTCGAGCCCGTCGCAAGCGCCAGCGTCTCGTAATCCAGCCTGGAGCCGTCCTGCATGACGATCTGCTTTGCGGCGCGATCGATCTGCTCAACCCAGGTGGACACGCGGATCTCGACATTATTGTCGGCGTACCAATGTTCAGGCCGGAACAGCAGACGATCGAAGGTCATTTCACCGAGCAGATATTTTTTGGTCAGCGGCGGCCGCTGGTAGGGAAGGTTTTCCTCGGCACCGACGATGGTGATCGGCCTGGAATCACCCAGTCCGCGCAATTTGGCCGCAAGCGCGAAACCCGCCTGCCCGGCCCCGACAATGACCAATCTGCCCGTCACGATCCGTACTCCATTGTTATTATGGCGCTCCTTCCGCGGTGCGCGGAAGGCTGCCTATGGACTTCAGGGGTAACGCCTGCATCCGCAAGCGTCAATCGCGGCTGACCCTGCGCCCCGGATCGGGAGGAAATTAGGCCAAACGTTCAGCTTGATATTTCGACCCAGCGGCGTTCGTGGAAGGATTGGGCCATGGCGTGCACCGATTTTTCGATGCGCAGGCCGTCTTTGAAAGCGACGACTGACGCAGCCTCGCCTGATATGGCGCGGATCAGCTCCCGGCACTCGATGATCTTCAGATCGTTGAAGCCGAGACCATGACCGGGCGCCGGGATGAAACGGTCATAGGGCTTGTGCGCCGGTGCGGCCAGCACCTTGCGGAAGCCCTGTTCGCTATCCCTGCCTTCGGCCTGATAGAGCTCGAATTCGTTCATGCGCTCCTGGTCATAGGAGATCGAGCCTTTAGAGCCGAAGATCTGCAGCGCGATCCGGCCCTTGCGGCCCCAGGCCGAGCGATTGGCCATCAGCACGGCGGAAATGCCGCCGCCAAGCCGCATCAGCACATTGGCAAGATCGTGGTTTTCGACGGCGCGGCTGCCACCATCCTTCAACGGCCGTTCGGCATAGGGCTTCACCATGTCAGTGATCACAGCTTCGACATGGCCGAACAGGAACCAAAGCAGCGAAAGCGGATGCACGGCGAAATCATCCAAAGCGCCGTAACCGGAAGCAAGTTCGCTCTTCCAATAGAAGAGACCGTTCGGATCGGCCATGAAATCCTCATCCATCTCGACGCGAACGTGATTGACCGTGCCGATCGCCCCTTCTGCGATCAATGCCTTGATATGCCGCATCACTGGGTTCTGGATATAATTGTAACCGAGGATGGCGACCTTGCCGGAAACCTTGGCGGCAGCCAGCATGCGTTCGGCATCGCCAAAGGATGGCGCCATCGGCTTTTCGCACCAGACGTGCTTGCCAGCTTCAAGGGCTGCGATCGCCATTTCCGGGTGGAACTGGTTGGGGGTCGTGACCGAGACGACGTCGACATCCGGGTCCGCGATCAGCTCGCGCCAATCGGCCGTTGCCTTTTCGAATCCGAATTCGTCACCACGCGCCTTTGCCAGATTGGCATTGGCTTCGGCCAGATGCACCAGGCGGGGCCGCGCGACATCGCCGAATACTGTTTTGACAGCATTCCATGCCAGCGCATGGCATTTGCCCATATAACCGGTGCCGATCAATCCAACGCCCAACGGCTTCATTTGCCCTTCCTCCTCAAATCCGCTCCCGAAGTTGCGCGATTTTTGGAATATTTAGACCGTTTTGACAAGCGCGCTCATGGCATCGGCATCTTTTCCGCTGGCAAGAATTCATATTTATCTATGTAGAATCATAATCTTAAAATTATTCGTGCCGAGCGATTCAAAATCCGGTATCGTTAGAAATATGGAACGTTTGTTTCATTACGGGCATTGGGGGAGCTGAAGGACGGCGCATGGACAACAATATCGAGACGCAGACCAAGGTACCACGCGACTTCGAAAGCCTGCGCAGCACCATCATAGAGCGCAAGAATGCCATGCCGAAGCGATTGGCCCAGGTTGCCGCCTTCGCGCTCGGCAATCCCGATGAGATCGCCTTCGGCACGACGGCCAGCATTGCCGCGGCCGCCGAAGTTCAACCCTCCACGCTGGTGCGCCTTGCCCATCACCTAGGCTATGAGGGCTTTTCCGATCTTCAGAGTATCTTTCGCGAACGGCTGCGCGACCGGACGCTGAGTTATGAGGAGCGGCTGGTAACGCTCGAACGCTCCGGGGTAGAGAACGAGGAGGCCAGCATCCTCTCCGGCTTCCTCTCTGCGGCGAGCCAATCCGTCAACAAGCTCGCCGCAACCATCGAGACCGACACCTTCGCCAAAGCCGTCGACGTGCTTGCAGCGGCCGAGACGATCTATCTGATCGCCAAGCGCCGCTCCTATCCGCTGACGGCACATATGACCTATGCCTTTTCCAAGCTCAACATACGTCACCAGATCGTCGCCTCGCCGAACGGCATTGACGGCGAGATAACCCGCTTTGCCACGGAGAAGGATGCCGCGATCGCCGCGAGCTTTTCGCCCTATGCAGCCGATAGCCTGGCGCAGGCACAGGACCTCGCCTCGCGCGACGTGCCGGTCATCGCCATTACCGATTCGGCCTTTTCGCCGCTTACCGCTTGCGCGGACTACTGGTTTGAAGTGGCGGAAGCCGATTTTGCCGGTTTCCGCTCGCTGTCGGCATCGATGGCGCTGATCATGGCCTTTCCGGTTGCCATTGCCGAGCGCCGGCGAAAAGCTGCAACAAAAGCCGATAAAACGAAAATGGAATAAACATTCCGAATTGACAAAATCTCGGAACCAATGTTTCACTACAACCAAGATCACGGCCGCGGGAGATGGCCGCTAGATCCGTAGCAGCCGGGACGAAACGAGCACCGGCACTTTCAATAACGCATGATCTCGGCGCAGGCTGAAAAGCAGAAGAGGTCATGCCCCGACGGGAGGACATCATGGCACACGACAATCCGGGCGGTCAGCCGGAGACAAAACTCGATGTGATCACCATCGGCCGCTCCTCCGTCGACCTTTACGGCCAGCAGATCGGCTCGAAGCTCGAAGATATCGCCTCTTTCGCCAAGTCGGTTGGGGGCTGCCCGGCCAATATCGCCATCGGCACCGCGCGGCTCGGCCTGAAATCCGGCCTTATCACTCGCGTCGGCGACGAGCAGATGGGCCGCTTCATCCGTGAACAGGCGGCACGCGAGGGCGTGGCGGTCGATGGGATCGCGACGGACAAGGAGCGGCTGACGGCGCTGGTGCTGCTGGCGGTCGAGGCCGAAGGCGTCTCGCCGATGATCTTCTATCGGTCCGACTGCGCCGATATGGCGCTCAACGAAGACGATATCGACGAAGGCTTCATCAAGTCTTCGGGTGCCGTTCTGGTCTCCGGCACACATTTCTCTAAGCCCAATACCGAAGCGGCACAGCGCAAGGCGATCCGCATCGCCAAGGCGAATGGCCGCAAGGTGATCTTCGACATCGACTACCGGCCGAACCTTTGGGGGCTCGCCGGCCATGCCGAAGGTTTCGAGCGCTATGTGAAGTCGGATCGCGTTTCCTCGAAGATGAGGGAAACGCTGCCGGATTGCGACCTGATCGTCGGCACCGAAGAAGAGATTATGATCGGCTCGGGCGTCGACAACGTGCTCGGCGCGCTCAAGGAAATCCGCCGCCTCTCTCCAGCGACCATCGTGCTCAAGCGTGGCGCCATGGGCTGCATCGTCTATGACGGCCCCATCTCCGACGATCTCGAAGCCGGCATCGTCGGCCAGGGTTTCCCGATCGAGGTCTTCAATGTTCTCGGCGCGGGCGACGCCTTCATGTCCGGTTTCCTGCGCGGCTACCTGCGCGGCGAAGCACTGAAGACCTGCGCCACCTGGGCAAATGCTTGCGGCGCCTTTGCCGTCTCGCGCCTGCTCTGCTCACCGGAATATCCGACCTGGACGGAGCTCGATTTCTTCCTGAGGACGGGCAGCAAGCATCGGGCGCTGCGCAAGGATGAGGCGATCAACCACATCCACTGGGCAACGACGCGCCGCAGCGACGAAATCCCGCTGCTGATGGCGCTTGCGATCGACCACCGTTCGCAGCTCGTCAGCGTCTGCGACGAGCTAAGCGTCGGTTACGACAGGATCGTCGCCTTCAAGCGGCTCGCGGTCGAGGCTGCGGCGCGTGTGGCCGACGGCCGCCCTGGCTATGGCATGCTGATCGATGAACGCTTCGGGCGCGACGCCTTCTTCGATGCGGCAACCAAGAATTTCTCCTGGATCGGCCGCCCTGTGGAGTTGCCGGGATCGAAACCGCTGAAATTCGAATTCAGCCAGGATATCGGCTCGCAGCTCGTCGAATGGCCGCTCAATCATTGCATCAAATGCCTTTGCTTCTACCATCCGGACGATCCGAAGGAGCTCAAGGCGGAACAGCAAGAAAAGCTGCGGACGCTGTTCGAGGCCGCGCGCAAGGTCGGCCGCGAACTGCTGGTGGAAATCATCGCCAGCAAGAACGGTCCTTTGACCGACGACACGATCCCGACGGCCATGGAAGAGCTCTACGCGCTCGGCATCAAGCCGGACTGGTGGAAGCTGGAACCACAGGAATCGACGGCTGCCTGGAAAAAAATCGATGCCGTGATCGCCAAAAATGATCCATGGTGCCGCGGTATTGTGCTGCTTGGCCTGGAGGCGCCGGCGGAGGAATTGATCCGCAGTTTCGAGGCGACGCTGGCAGCCCCTTCAGTCAAGGGCTTCGCCGTCGGGCGAACCATCTTCTCCGATGCGGCCCGCGCTTGGCTCTCGGGCGGCATGAACGACGAGGAAGCGATTGCCGATATGGCCGGCCGCTTCCGGCAACTGACGCAAGCGTGGCTTAAAACCCGCGGCGTGTAAGTAACAAGCATTTGGGAGGCGCCCGATGGGCAAGACGATCCGATTGACGATGGCGCAGGCCGTCGCGCATTTCCTCAAGAAGCAGATGACCATCATCGACGGGCAAAAGCAGCCGATCTTCGGTGGCGTTTGGGCTATCTTCGGTCACGGCAATGTCGCCGGTATCGGTGAGGCACTCTATCAGGTGCGCGAGGAGCTGCCGACCTTCCGCGCCCACAATGAGCAGGGCATGGCCCATGCCGCCATCGCCTATGCCAAGGCGAGCTTTCGTCAGCGCTTCATGGCCTGCACGACCTCTATCGGTCCCGGCGCGCTGAACATGGTGACGGCCGCCGGCGTCGCCCACGTCAACCGTATTCCGGTCCTCTTCCTGCCCGGCGACGTCTTTGCCAATCGCGCGCCCGATCCGGTACTGCAGCAGATCGAGGATTTCGGCGACGGTACCGTTTCGGCCAATGACGCCTTCCGCCCGGTCTCCCGCTATTTCGACCGCATCACCCGCCCGGAACAGATCATATCGGCGCTGAAGCGCGCCATGCAGGTGCTGACCGATCCCCTCGATTGCGGCCCGGTGACCCTCTCGCTCTGCCAGGACGTACAGGCCGAAGCCTATGATTATCCCGAAAGCTTTTTCGAAGAGCATGTCTGGACCCAGCGCCGACCGCAGCCGGATGCCGACGAACTCGCCAGCGCCATCTCGCTGATCCGTCGTTCGGAAAAGCCCGTCATTCTCGCCGGCGGCGGCGTGCTCTATTCGCAGGCGACGAAGGAACTCGCCGCTTTCGCCGAAGCCCATGATATTCCCGTCGTTGTCACGCAGGCCGGCAAATCGGCCATCGACGAGACGCATCCCCTCGCGCTCGGCTCTGTTGGCGTGACGGGCACCTCGGCGGCCAATGCCATTGCTGAAGACACCGATCTGGTGATTGCTGTGGGAACCCGCTGCCAGGACTTCACCACCGGCTCCTGGGCGCTGTTTAAGAATGAAAAGCTGGCCATGATCGGCCTCAATATCGCCGCCTACGACGCCCTCAAACACAATAGTCACCCACTGGTGACGGATGCGCGTGAAGGGTTGAAGGCGCTTTCCGCCGGCCTGACGGGCTGGCGCGCGCCGGCATCGCTCGCCGAAAAGGCGACACGGGAAAAGAAGATCTGGATGGAAGCAGCCGCCAAGGCGATGGCGACCACGAACGCTGCGCTGCCCTCCGACGCCCAGGTCATCGGCGCGGTAACGCGCACGCTCGGCGGCAAGGACAGCATTCTGGTCTGCGCAGCTGGCGGCCTGCCCGGCGAATTGCACAAGCTCTGGCCGGCGACCGCACCTGGCAGCTACCACATGGAATATGGCTTCTCCTGCATGGGTTACGAGATCGCCGGCGGCCTTGGCGTCAAGATGGCGCGGCCGGAGAAGGACGTCGTCGTCATGGTCGGCGACGGCTCCTATATGATGTTGAATTCCGAACTGGCGACATCAGTCATGCTCGGCCTGAAGATCACGGTCGTTCTCCTCGACAACCGCGGCTATGGCTGCATCAATCGCCTGCAGATGGCGACCGGCGGCGCGAACTTCAACAATCTCTTGAAGGATGCCCGCTACGAGGTGATGCCGGAGATCGATTTCCGAGCGCATGCAGCCAGCATGGGCGCGATAGCCGTGAAGGTCTCATCTATCACCGAGCTCGAACAGGCCATCGAAGCCTCGAAGAAGAACGACCGCAGCTCGGTCATCGTCATCGACACCGACCCGCTGATCACCACGGATGAAGGCGGCCACTGGTGGGATGTCGCCGTTCCCGAGGTCAGCCCTCGCGCCGAGGTCAACAAGGCCCGCGCGGCTTACGAACAAGCCCGCGCCGCCCAGCGCATCGGCTGATCCATTTCCGTCCTATTTCTGGAGGAGCTTTCGGCTCCTCCGACAGCTTTTTCAAGGAGACCATTGATGAAGGCCAAACTCGGCATGTCGCCCATCGCCTGGTGGAACGACGATCTTCCTGAGCTCAGCGACGACGTATCCCTGGAGGAATGCCTGCGCCAGTCGCGCGGCGCGGGCTTCACCGGCATGGAACAGGGCCGGCGCTTCCCTAGCAACCCTGATGAGATGCTGCCGATCCTGCGCGCCGCCGACGTGACGCTCTGCGGCGGCTGGTTCTCCGGCACTCTGGTCAACGAGGAGCTTGCCGCCAACAAGGATCGCATCGCGCCGATGATCGAGCTGTTCAAGGCCGTCAATGCGCCTTGCATCGTCTATGGCGAGGTCGGCCGCTCCATCCAGGGCGATCGCTCCAAGCCGCTCGCCACCAAGCCGCGTCTTTCGGACGATGAGATGAAGGCCTATGCCCGCCGTGTCACCGAGTTCGGCGAATGGTGCGCCGACCAAGGCATGCCGCTCTCCTACCACCATCACATGGCGGCCGTCGTCGAAACCGAGCCGGAACTCGACGCCTTCATGCGCAATTCCGGCGAAGGCATTCCGCTGCTGCTCGATGCCGGTCACCTCGCCTTTGCCGGCGGCGACGTACTGCGCGCCATCGACAACCACCACGCCCGCATCAACCATGTCCACGTCAAGGATATCCGCAAGTCGGTCGTCGACGGGCTGGATCGCAGCAAGCAGTCCTTCCTCGATGCCGTCGCGCTTGGCGCATTCACGGTGCCGGGCGATGGCTCGCTCGATTTCGGCGCGATCGTCAAGCGCTTCGCCGATTACGGCTATGAAGGCTGGTTCGTGGTCGAAGCCGAACAGGATCCGCGCAAGGCGCCGCCGCAAAAGATGGCCGAGATCGGCCATGCCGAGCTGATGCGCGTGATGACGGCCGCAGGCTACACGGTTGAAACCGAAGGCTTTCCCAAGGGATAACGGAAGACGAGCACCCCTCTCCTCCGTCACAGGTTGGCGAGGGCACTCTCCAAGCAATGGAGCAAGACCATGCCCAATCTGAAGGTCAAACCTAGCGGCTCGCATGGCCGTGTCACCCATGTCACGCCAGAAAGCGCCGGCTGGACCTATGTCGGCTTCGACCTACATCGTCTGAAACCGGGCGAAACCGCTTCGGCCGAAACCGGCGATCGCGAAGTCTGCCTCGTATGGGTCAGCGGCAAGGGAAGCGCCAAAGCGGGTACAAAGGATTTCGGCTTGCTCGGCGGGCGCATGAGCCCCTTCGAGGGCGCCCCCCATGCGCTCTATATTCCAGCCGGCTCGAGCTGGTCGGTGACCGCCAAGACCGATCTGGAACTGGCCGTCTGCTCGGCACCGGGCGGCGGCTCCTATGAAGCCCGCGCCATTCCGCCAGGCACGCATCCGGCGCTGACGCGCGGCAAGGGCACCAATGTCCGCCACGTCAACAACGTCATGCCGGAAGACGATGGCGCGGCGCATTCGTTGCTGGTCGTCGAAGTGATCACGCCGGGCGGGCACACCTCGTCCTACCCTCCACACAAGCACGATCAGGACAATCTCCCGCACGAGAGCTTCCTGGAGGAGACCTATTACCATCGCCTCAACCCGCCGCAGGGCTTCGGCTTCCAGCGCGTCTATACGGACGACCGGTCGCTCGATGAAGTCATGGTGCTGGAGGATGGCGACGTGACGCTGGTGCCTAGGGGATATCACCCCTGCGCCGCCTGCCACGGCTACGATCTCTATTATTTGAATGTCATGGCCGGGCCTAAGCGCATCTGGAAATTCCACAATGCCACGGAGCACGAGTGGCTGCTGAAGTCCTGAAGAAGCTTCAGGTCCTCAACGACCCGCCCTCGTGGTTCGAGACGGCCCTTTGGGCCTCCTCACCATGAGGGCTAGTCTCCTCTCCTGCACGAGGCTACCCGTTGAACTCGCCTCATGCGGTAGAGAGCCGGTTTACGCGACGATGTCCACTCCATCCTCACCCTGAGGAGCGAAGCCTCGAAGGGCGAGGTTGGCCACAAGCTTCCCAGTAAAAAAGGCCGCGCCCGAAAGTGCGGCCTTTTCCATTCCTACGCCGGCAACAGGCCGTAGCGCCATTTCCGATCCCTGGCATTGCGCGACAGTACCAGCCAGGTGAGCAGGATCATTCCCATTTCAGCGAAGATCGGCGTCATCCAGATCCCGCGTTCGCCGAAGACGAGCGGCAGGAGGAATGTCAGCGGCAAGGTGAACAGATAGGACCGCGACAGACCGAAAATCGCACCACGCTTCGCATCACCGATGGACTGGAAATAGGACGACAGGATGATCGCCTGGCCGAAGAGGAAGTAGGCGCCGATCGTCCAGGGCAGAATGCGGCCCACTTCCGCGACGATCAGGGGATCGGCGACGAAGATCGAACCCATATGCCCCGCCAGGATTTCAACGATCAGCTCGACGGCGGCGCAGTAGACAAGCGCCGAGATCATGGCGATGACAACGCTATGCCCGACGCGGGCCGGAAGCGCTGCGCCGTGATTGTGACCCGATATAGTCTGCAGCGCGATGCTCAAGCCCAACAGCGGCAAATAGGCAAAGGTCATTACCCGGGTGACAATGCCGTAGGCGCCGACGGTCGCGACATAATCCCCCTCATGCCAGATCGACACGTTGAAGAGGATGGCGGCCGAACTCAACGAGATACCGATGAAGCCGAGGCTCATAGGAGCGCCGAAGGCAAAGATGCCGCGCCATTCGCGCACATGCAGCGCCATGTCGACCCAAAGACCATTCGGCCGACGCAGGCGATAGATGATGACGATCATCAGGCAGATGAATTGCGCCAGCACCGAGCCGCCGGCGGAGCCGACCACGCCCCAGTGCGCAACGGCCATCAGCAGCCAGTTCGCCAGGATGTTGAGCAGCGTCGAGGCAAGCGTCACCAGCGTCATGAAGCCGAGCTTTCCTTCGCAGCGCAGCCCGTCGAGATGGATCGAAAGAAAGAAGCTGATCGGCGCGAAAGCGACCATGACGCCCATGAAGGCCTCGGCGCTGCGGGCAACATCGGCGTTTCCCGCCGCTGCCACGGCAATGAACTGTCGCCCTACGAGCCAGTAGACGAGGTTGATCGCCACCACGACGGCGAGCGCCAGCGTATGAGCGCCGGTAAACACCGATCTTGCGCCATCGCGATTTCCGGCGCCGAGACGGCGGGCGAGAATGCTCGCCATGCCATTTGAAACCAGCGTCTGCAGCGCGATCAGCAGCATCAGCGCGGGAAAGATGAGGCTGACGGCGGAGAGCGCGTCGGCGCCGACATAGACGCCAAGGAAATAGGCGTCGACGACGGCAAAGAGACCGCTGACTGTCGTGATAACGACGATCGGCGCCGCGGTCTTGACGAAGACGCCAGGCAGCCAGCCGGTGAGGAACATGTTGTTTTCGAGTGTGTGCGTCATGGTGGTATCCGGACGGAATCGCTCGCGAGCGGCGAAGATAGCGGTCTGATGTTGAAGGATGACGTCAGATGTCGAGAATTAGGTGCGGCAGGCCGTTCGATGTCCGGCGCGGCGAAATTCCGTCGGCATCGACCTGAGCGTTGATGCGCTGGCGGAATGCCGAGAAGCTCTCGAACTCAACCACATCGACCGGTTCGTCGAAATGGATCGTTATCTTGTAGAGCCCGCCAGACTTCGCCGACATCGCCAGAACCTTGCCGGTAAACGGCTTGTTCAGATAGCGCCCGCGCACGGCGGAGCCGACATCGAAGGGCGCATCCGGCCCATCGTTGGGTTTTGCGGCAAGCGCCGACAGCGTATTCCAGTCGCGCAGCCCGTGTTGCTTGGCGATGAGTTCCAGTGCCGTCGAGTGGCTCATGTCGTCTCCGCGCTCGGCCATCGCCTGACGCAGACGCCGGGCCTGAGCCTTCAATTCATCTATGGACGGATACGTCGTCATAGGATCAGCCTTTGCTAAGGCACGCAATTACGACTGTGAAACGGAGCTCGCATTACCGTCAGTCAGCATGCCCTGAATGGCCGTGACCTAAAACAGCGAGGACTTCACCTTGGATTTTCATCCGCGAGCGGCAGGCGCCTCGAACCGCTCGTTCGTATGAGCGAAGCCGATGCGCCTGTCAAGATGCGCCCAAATCGGTACAAAAGACGAACCCGTTAAAATTCTACCAATGCAATTGACGCTTCCGCAAAACCTCCGTGCAAGGTTCATGGAGTAACCGAGATGAATTCGGTCTGTTCTTCAACAGGGAATGACAATGCTTCGCGCAACCCATCTGGCGAAAGTCAAATCCGAAGTCTACGAACGCAGCTGGGAACGGTTCTACGTCCAGAGGCCGGCGCGTCTCGTGGCTGTTCGTCCCTGTCTGACAGGCATTTCGGTGCGCAGCGCCGAGATTACCGACATCTCGCGCGGCGGCGCCAGCTTCACGGTCGCCACGACCGTCGGCCTGCCGACCCATTACTATCTAAACATCCTCGGCCTCGCCTACCGTATCGCCTGCGCTGAAACGAGCCGCAACGGCAACCGCGTCCATGTCCGCTTCATCAACCTGATCGAGCCAGAAACCCTGCGCCGCGTCGTGCGCGCCGATTTCATGATCGGCAATGTCGAAGCGCTGGCGGCACGCGGCAGGCGGCGGCCGGTATAAATTCGGCTTCACGTCCTCAATCGCTTGGCACGTCCCCGCGGGCATATCGTGCAGGCGGCATGCCTGCGTATCGCGCAAAGGCGACGCTGAAGGTGCTTGCCGATCCGTAGCCAACGCGTTCAGCTACTTGATCCATCCCCAATTCGCGGCTGCGCAATAGCTGCTTTGCGAGGGCCATGCGCCAAGCCAATAGATATTCCATTGGCGGCAGGCCAACGACGCGGCTGAAACGCGCAAAGAAAGCCGATCGGGACAGGGCCGCTTCGGTTGCAAGATCCGCGACAGTCCAAGGATGGGCAGGACGCGCATGCATCGCGTGAAGTGCTGCGGCTAGGCGTTCATCGGCAAGGCCGCGACTCAAGCTCGACGTGACGGTTGTTTCCGTGCCGGATCGCAATGCCTCGATCAACAACACCTCCAGCAGCCGTTCCAACACGAGTTCGCGCGCCGGCCGGCGCTCGCGCGTTTCCTCACCGACCAATTGCATCAGCGTCGCGAGTCGGGGCTCGTCACGAACGATAACGACATCAGGCAATAGGGAAACGAGCAAGGCCGCATCCGGCGCGCCGAAACTGCAATGCCCTATGCGCATGCGCAGATCCGCCGACCCTTCGAGGCGGCCGACACGGAAATGGCCGCCACTCAACTGCGTCGGAACCATGGCGGACAGACCGGCCGGTGCGTCGACACTCTCGTTGATGAGGTCGCGCATGGCCGGCACGAGCACGAAATCACCGGCCTGGAGGATGAAAGGCTGATGTCCTCCAAACGTTACGCGGCAACGCCCCTCAAGGATTGCGCAGTAAAATGGTTCGCCTGTGGCCTCCCGATGAATTCGCCAGGCGCCAGCGCATTCCACCAGCTTCGAAAAGCGTGCGGCCGGCTGTAGCAGCGTGACGATTTCGGCAAGGGGATCGACGGTCATAATCAGGACTAACGCTAAAGAAATGGAGACGATAGCATATATAAAGTCTCTCACCCGGTCACTACCATGGCATCATTCCTTTTGTTTGGAGAGGTTCATGTCCACGATATTGATTACTGGTTGCTCGTCCGGCTTCGGCCTGGAGACCGCGAAACTGTTTTTTGAACGAGGGTGGGATGTCATCGCGACAATGCGCACGCCTAAACCCGAGCTGCTACCGGTTTCCGAACGCTTGCGTATTCTCGCGCTTGACGTCACCAATCCGGCAAGCATCGCGGACGCCGTGAAGGCCGCCGGTCCGATAGACGTATTGGTCAACAATGCCGGTTTCGGAGCGCCCTCACCGATCGAGCTGACTGCTCCGGAGACGGTGCAGTCGCTGTTCCAGACAAATACGATCGGCACATTGGCGATGGTTCAGGCCGTATTGCCTCAGATGCGTCAACGTCGGGCCGGAGTCATCGTTAACGTCACCTCTACGGTGACGGTCAAGACTCTGCCGGTGATTGGAATCTACCGGGCGAGCAAGGCAGCGGTGAACGCCTTCACCGAGTCCTTATCGGTGGAGATGGAGCCGTTTGGCGTGCGGGTGCATATTGTCCTGCCAGGCCGGTCGCCGGAAACTCGCTTTGGGGAGAATGCGCGTCCACATTTGCGTGGTCTGGACGATCCGGATTATGCTCCGCTCATTCAGCAATTCATCAAGAATGTGCAGGACGACACCGGCCCCGTCACCTATGCTCCCGACGTGGCGAAGGCAGTGTGGCGGGCAGCCACCGATCCATCCGCCCCGCTGCGAATTCCGGGCGGTGCGGATGCTGAACTCTGGATGGCTGAGGCAGATTTGTAACCGCAATCGGTGCAGCCCAAAAGCTGCTGCCGTTCCGACTCGACCGTGCATTAGAGAGAACACGCAGCCGTCGGCTCCGGGAGCGCGGGCCGGCGGCTGCGTTCGGCCTTTTGCGAACGTCTCATTTCATAGTGGCAGGCGCAGTCTGCCTATTGATATGCGGCGTATGAGATCGGTGAAAAGATCGCATTCCGCAGCCATGACCCGTCGTTCCAGCGAAAGTACGTTATCGTCAGGATAATCTGAACGGTCGTTGTGGCCACAGTTCTTCCGTGGTCATACTCTCCGTCTACGAGGTGGATCGTTGCGCCTGTTTCGGTCTCGCGATTGTCGAGCACGGCTTGATGAACTCTTCGCCCGTACATTCCCAAGCCGCCGTATTTGGGTAGCAACCCCGGATGAACATTCAATATTCGCCCATCAAACGCGGCTAGCGTAAGCGGGCCAAGTTTCTTGAGATAGCCAGATAGAACCACGATTTCAGCGCCATAGGCGATTAGAATGTCGCGAAGCTGTTTATCCGCATCAGCTTCCCTGTCCTTCGTCGGAATATGAAACGATGGAATACCGTTGGCCTCAGCATAGGCTAGTGCTGCGGACGAGGCCCTATTGCTAACCAGCACGACGGCGGCGGCATTCATTGTGTTCGCTCGAATGGCCTCGTTGACCGTCCGAAATGAGGTTCCATTGTTTGATGCAAGGAACGCTATTGCGAGCTTATCCATCAGGGACCTCGTTGATCGATGCTATCGCGATGACCGAAACTCCCTTTAATGGCACCTGACAAGGATTTTCAATGATTGCGACGACGCAATCCGAAGGCCGCGTTTTCCGCCCTTGCAACCAACCGCCAAGCGCCTATTCTGCCGCACCCAGCAACCGAATTCGGGAACAAAGCCAGCATGTCCGCCTTCTCGCGCTTCACGCCGCTGATCAGCGCCCTTCCCTCCACCGTTCCTTTCGTCGGCCCAGAAGCGTTGGAGCGTCAGCGCGGGCTGACGGTCAAAGCCCGTATCGGCGCCAATGAGAACGGCTTTGGGCCAGCGCCCTCCGTCATCGCGGCCATGCGTGAGCGCGCCGGCGATATCTGGATGTATAACGATCCGGAAAATTACGAGTTGAAGCAGGCGCTTTCGGCCCATCTCGGCGTTCAATCCGCCAATATCGCCGTCGGCGAAGGGATCGACAGCCTGCTTGGCCTGATCGCGCGTATGGTCATCGAGCCGGGTACGCCCGTCGTCACCTCGCTCGGCGGCTATCCCACCTTCAATTTCCATGTCGCCGGCTTCGGCGGTCGCCTCGTCACCGTGCCCTATGTCGATGATCGCGAGGATCTCGATGGGCTGCTCCACGCGGTGAAGCGCGAGAATGCGCCGCTCGTCTATTTCGCCAATCCCGACAATCCGATGGGAAGCTGGTGGGATGCCGACAAGATCGTCGCCTTTGCCCGGGCGCTGCCGGAAAACTGCCTGCTGATCCTCGATGAAGCCTATAGCGAAACGGGGCCTGCCAGCTCGCTTCCCGATATCTCTGATCTGATCGACCTGCCGAATGTCTTGCGCACCCGCACCTTCTCCAAGGCCTATGGGCTTGCCGGTGCCCGCGTCGGCTATGTCATCGGCGCGCCGGAGACCGTGCTGGCCTTCGACAAGATCCGCAATCATTTCGGCATGAACAGGCTCGCGACTGTGGCGGCGCTCGCCGCGCTGAAGGATCAGGCCTATCTTTCCGAAGTGGTCGGCAAAATCCGGGCCGCGCGCGAGGAGATCGGCACGATCGCCCGCGACAATGGGCTGCTGCCGCTCGCCTCCGCCACCAATTTCGTCGCGATCGATTGCGGCCGCGACGGCACCTATGCCCGCGCCATCGTCGACGGGCTGATCCAGCACGGCGTCTTCATCCGCATGCCGGGGGTTGCGCCGCTCAATCGCTGCATCCGCGTCAGCGTCGGGCCAAAGCATGATCTCGATCTGTTGGCCGAGGCGCTGCCCAAGGTATTGAAGGCAATCGGCTAAGTCTTAAACGACGAAACCGCGCCTGCCTTGTTCCGGCCGGTCGCGGTTTTCATCGTTCGGCTTGCATCTCCCTCGGCCGCCGACATCCCCTCTTTCGAAGTCAGGAAGTCTTATCGCTTACGGCACGCCTCAGCGCGTGATGCCGAAAAGTGCAGGCGGTTTTCGGACGACTTCACGCTCTATTTCTTTGATTCTAGAGCGGATTCAGATTTTAGGTCGAACAGACCTAAAATCATCCGGCTCTAGTGCGTGGTCATCCATTCGCGGGCGGCGCGCAGCGCTGCTGCGAGCTGCATCTTGGTCAAAGTCGCGGCCACGTCGGCGCGAAGCTCGGCGGCGCGCTCGCTGCCACGGATGGCGGCGATATTCAACCATTTGTGGGCGGCAACGAGGTCCGCATTACAGCCCCTGCCGGTCGCATAGTTCACGCCCAGTTCGCAAAGGGCATCGGCGCTGTTACCACCCATCATGGCATTTCCAGACATCGGCGTTTCGAAGCGTGCCATTGCTATTATCCCTGTTTGACTTCTATTCGTATCTGCCCTGTTTTCCATCCGAACCTTGCCGTCATACGCGGCTTTCCGGTTCTTCCGGCCGGCGGGTTTGCCCCGCTCGTTTGATGGCTTCACTATCGCAGACGGCTTTCAAAAAACGCCTAAAATGCATGATTAATTCGATGCAAACAAAGTGCAAATGCTTGGTAAACTTGGGATTTTGTTAAACATCGCTTCCCTTGCAAATTAAGGATTTTCGAGCAGGCTTTACCTTTCGTTAGGATTTGGATTTAAACTCTTTCTTCACCACAAAAAGAGCGCAGTTGAATTCGATGTCGTGTTTCGACGGCGCGCGGATACCCGCCGAAACGGGTATTTGAGCTCTGAAAACCATATTTACCTTTACGTTCGCGTTAGATAATCTCACTGCATTCCCGGTCACAGAACCGGATGCGCCTTGGGGGAGGAATGACCATGATCCGCACTACCGTTCTTGCGATGGCATTGCTGATGAGCGCGAGTGCCGCTCTTGCCGAAGAGCCGATCGTCGGCAATTGGAAAACGGTTGCTGGCGACACGGCTGCCATCGCTCCCTGCGGCGACAGCTATTGCGTGACCCTGAAGACAGGCAAATATGCCGGCAAGCAGATCGGCAAGATGCAGGGCTCGGGCAACAACTATACGGGCGAGCTTACCGACCCCTCCGAAGACAAGACCTATAGCGGTTCCGGCACGGTCAGCGGCAACAAGATCAAGATGCAAGGCTGCGTGCTGAAGGTATTCTGCAAGTCGCAGACCTGGACGAAGCTCTAAAACAGCACCCGCCTATTCCAGTAGCATTTAACCTGCCTGCCCGCTCTCGGCTGGCAGGCTTTTTTTTATTTGCCTGCGGAAGATGCAGGCGCCCTTTCGAAGCCGGTAATATTTATGAACGCCGGATGAACCGGTATCTCAGCACCTGTTCAGCCTGACCATGGCAAAACAGTGTCCAGTATAGGGCACGGGTAGGCCAGGAATATGGACTCGATCATCATCGCGCGGCGCTTCGTTGTTATCATGCTGTTTGCCGCCATCTTCGCATTCAGCTTCTCGGTTGCGGTCGAGCATGGCGGTCGCAGCGGCGCACAATCGCACTTCGGCGCAAGCTTCACCTGCCTGCAGACCGGCGCGCCTTACTGCACGACGGTGCAATAACGAACGCCTGCGAGTAATCCTCGCGCAGGCCCGTGGGCGGCTCTAAAAATAGCTGCGAGAATCCAGGCCGCCTGTTGCAACGTCGTTTGCTTGTAACCGACGACACTCTATAATGGCGCATGAGCAACAGAATCTCTCCCTTTTCACCCCTCGACATCTCCTCCCCCAGCCCGTACCAGCCGCGGACCTTCGATGATCCGGGCAAGGCCGTGGAAGCGCTGACGGAACTTTACGATCGCAATACGGCGTTCCTGATCGACAATTTCACCAAGCTTGCCAAAGGTGCGCCGATCACAGCGCGCTACCGCGCCTTCTATCCGCAGGTCAGCATCGAGACCACCAGCTTCGGCCACGTCGATTCACGCCTCTCCTACGGTCATGTCACCGCGCCCGGCGTCTACACGACGACGATCACCCGTCCGCAGCTCTTCAAGCATTATCTCAAGGAACAGCTGACGCTTCTGATGCGCAGCCATAATGTTCCGGTGGTGGTGTCGGAATCGACGACACCTATCCCGATCCATTTCGCCTTCGGCGAAGGCGCTCATGTGGAAGCAACCGCCACCGTTTTCGAAGACATTCCGCTGCGCGACCTCTTCGACACGCCGGACTTGAACACCACGGACGACGAAATCGCCAACGGCGAATATATCCCGCCGCCGGGCGAGCCTTCGCCGCTTGCGCCGTTTACAGCACAGCGCATCGATTATTCGCTAGCTCGCCTTGTCCACTACACGGCAACCAGTGCGGCGCATTTCCAGAATTTCGTGCTGTTCACGAACTATCAGTTCTATATCGACGAGTTCTGCAAATGGGCGCGCGACCTGATGGCGAGCGGCGGCGACGGCTATACCGAATTCGTCGAACCGGGAAACATCATCACGAAGGCTGGCTCCGGCCAACCCGAGGGCGATGTGACCGCGCCGCGGCTGCCGCAGATGCCGGCCTACCATCTGAAGAAGAAGGGCCATGCCGGCATCACCATGATCAATATCGGCGTCGGCCCATCCAACGCCAAGACGATCACCGACCACGTGGCCGTGCTGCGTCCGCATGCCTGGCTGATGCTCGGCCATTGCGCCGGCCTGCGCAACAGCCAGCGGCTCGGCGACTATGTGCTCGCCCATGCCTATATGCGCGAGGACCACGTTCTCGACGACGACCTGCCGGTCTGGGTGCCCATCCCGGCACTCGCCGAAGTGCAGGTGGCGCTGGAGGCCGCCGTTGCCGAAATCACCGGTTATGAAGGCTTCGAGCTGAAGCGCATCATGCGCACGGGCACGGTCGGCACCATCGACAACCGCAACTGGGAACTGCGCGATCAGGCAGGCCCGGTCAAGCGGCTGTCGCAAGCCCGCGCCGTTGCGCTCGATATGGAATCGGCGACGATCGCCGCCAACGGCTTCCGCTTCCGCGTTCCCTACGGCACGCTGCTCTGCGTTTCGGACAAGCCTCTGCATGGCGAACTGAAGCTGCCGGGCATGGCGACGGCATTCTATCGCACCCAGGTGAACCAGCATCTGCAGATCGGCATCCGCGCGATCCAGAAACTGGCCGCCATGCCGCCGGAAGCGCTGCATTCGCGCAAGCTGCGCAGCTTCTTCGAAACGGCATTTCAGTAAACCACAGCGCTTGCTTGCTACTGCCCATCCACGGGCACAGAATATACATTAGCAGCGGCCGCGACTTGCGGCCGTTCGCCGTTTGGCTGCGCACCCCAGCTCAGGCACAGGATCAGCAGGGCAAAGCCCGCCAAGCCGATCCAGGTGCGGAACACGACCCTGCCGACATCGGCTGCGTCGAGCAGCTCCTCTTCCGACAGCGTCTTCTTTTGCCAGTAATGCACGATTGCGGCTTCCAGACTGTACATTTCCGTCTCTCCTTATGGTTTTGACGGAACTGGTCGACCGGGCTCAGGCTTTTTCGACAGCATCAAAAATTTTTGTCATGCTGCGGATTGGGATGTCGATTTGCTTGGCAGCCACTCGTCTAGGGCTGTCAGCAAATTGAAGAGGAGACGCTGCAATGAAATATCTCTGCCAGGTCTGGTTCGATGGCACGACGCTCGACGTCATGACCAAGGATGAAAAGCGCAAGCTCGATTCGGATTCGCTCGGCTATGACCACGATCTGATGGCGAGCGGCAATATGATCCACGCCGAAGCGCTGCAATCGCCGAGATCTGCGGTGACGGTGCGGGTCCGCAACGGCGAGACGGCGGTCACCGACGGCCCCTTCATCGAAACCAAGGAATATCTTGGCGGCTTCATCCTGATCGAGGCGAAGGACCTGAACGATGCGATCCGGATTGCCGCTGGCATTCCGCTCGCCAAGCTCGGCGCCATCGAAGTACGGCCAATCTATAATTTCGGCCCGGATGCTTGAGGAGGTTACCATGAAATTTCTTTGCCAGGTCTGGTTCGAGAGCGCAGAAATCGCCAATATTTCCGAGGAGGAAGGGCGAAAGCTGACCCAGGATTCGGTCGACAACGACAACCGGCTGCGCGAGAGCGGCCATCTCATTGTTGCCAATGCCCTGCGCGAACCGGAGACTGCGAAAACAGTCCGGGTGCGCCGGGGCGAAACCGCGGTTACGGACGGCCCGTTCGCGGAGATCAAGGAACATCTCGGCGGCTTCGTGCTGATCGAGGCCCGGGACATGGAGGAAGCGACGGCAATCGCCGCCACCTTCCCCGTTGCCCGATACGGCATGATCGAGGTCCGCGCCGCCTTCGACATCCGCTTTCCGAATGAATAGCAGCGAGAGGAGAAGACATGCGGTTTCTATGCCTGATCTACACATCCGTGGATGTCGACGGACGATTGTCGCCGAACGAGATGAATCATCTGATCGGCGAGCACTTCGTCTTCGACGAGGGCTTGCGGCGGGACGGCACCATGATCGTTTCCGATGCACTGGCGCTCCGAGACAAATCGATCGTCATCCGGCCGAACGGCGGCGACGGATTTTCAGTCACGGACGGCCCATTCGCAGAGACCAAGGAGCACCTGGCCGGCTTCTATCTCATCGAAGCCCCTGACCTCGATGGAGCTGTCGATATCGCCAAGCGCATCCCCTCGGCGCGTTACGGCGCCGTCGAAATCCGTCCGGTTCGTATCCTCACCCTTCGGGGAGACCTAGTGGAGGAAGGCTGACGCCGTGTCGCTGAACCAGACCATCGACGGCATCTATCGCAGCCACTCGCGCCGCGTTCTTGCGACGCTGATCCGTCTGCTTGGCGATTTCGACCGAGCGGAGGAAGCCCTTCATGATGCCTTTGCAGCAGCGGCGCAGCAATGGACGGAGGAGACAATCCCGGCCAATCCCTATGCCTGGCTCGTCTCCGCCGGACGTTTTCGCGCCATCGACAATATAAGGCGGCGCACGCGTTTCGACGCTGCCAAGGCCGACATTGCCGACAGCCTCTATCCGGAGGGCGAGATAATGGAGACATCGCAAAGCGAGGAGATCGAGGACGACATGCTGCGACTGATCTTCACCTGCTGTCACCCGCTTATACCAGCCGAAGCGCGGATGGCGATGGCCTTGCGGGAGGTCTGCGGCCTGACGACGGAAGAGATCGCCCACGCCTTTCTGATTCCGGCTCCGACAGTCGCGCAGCGCATCGTCCGTGCCAAGAACCGCATCCGCGCCGACCATATTCCCTATGAAGTCCCCAGCAAGGCAGAACTGCCAGAGCGGCTCGCACAGGTGCTGCATGTCATCTACCTCGTCTTCAACGAAGGCTATTCGGCATCGTCAGGCTCTGCGATCGTGCGCGCCGATCTCGCCGGGGAAGCCATACGGCTCGGCAGACTGCTACTGCAGCTATTGCCGGATTCGGAAGTCGAAGGATTGTTGGCAATCATGCTGCTGCAGGATTCACGGCGGCATGCGCGCACCGATACCTACGGCGATCTCGTTCTGCTTGTCGATCAGGATCGTGCGCTGTGGGATCATGGCCAGATCCGCGAGGGTTTGGCGCTGTCGGCAAGAGCGATGGCCGCAGACAGCGTCGGCAGCTATGCACTGCAGGCCGCAATCGCCGCGGAACATGCCCGCGCCGTAACCGCCGATGACACTGACTGGCGGCGATTGGTGACGCTCTATGATCTGCTGCTGACAGCGAGCCCCTCCCCGGTGATCGAGCTTAATCGGGCGGTGGCAGTCTCCATGTGCGATGGTCCGGTGGAAGCGCTTTCCATCGTCGATGGGCTGCTACAAGAGGAACGGATGGCGCGATATCATCTCACCCATGCGGCGAAGGCGGATTTCCTGCGCCAGCTTGGCCGGATGGATGAGGCGCGGCGATCCTATCAAACGGCGCTTTCGCTATGCCAGCAGGCGCCGGAGCAGGCTTTTCTGCGCAGGCGATTGGCCGAGCTTGACGACAAGACGACGCGGCATTAAAGCGCGGCGCGATCTTTTAGGGCGCAGCTGCGCGCTTGCGCGAGACCAGCAATCCGATCGCAGTTCCCGTCAGCGCCGAGACCACGATCAGGAGGTGGGCGTTGATGCTCGCCTGTGCAAGATTTTCGATTGCCTCCTTCGCACTCGAAGCCCCGAAGGCCATGGCGCCGGCGGTGATGCCGGCCGGATAGGTGCCGACGCCTCCAGGTGCATGCACGGGCAAGACTGAGGACAGCTCGCCGCCGAGAGCACCGCCGAAACTTGCTGAAAGCGGCGTGACGTTCATGAGGCCAAGCGCCCAGGCGAGCACCACGACCTTGACGAGCCAGTTGACGATCGTCGTCAGCCAGGCGCGCGCAAAGGCGCTGGCATCAACCGGTAGGCCGCGCTCCAGCTCATGCACCAGCCCTTGCGCCTTCTTCGGCAGGATGCGGGCGGCAAGGTGGATCAGCGGCCGGCGGGAGGCGAAGCCTGCGACCGGCAGCAGCAGGAAAGCCGCCCATATGACCCAGGCCAGGATAGGATAAGGCGAAGCAAGCGCAAGGCCGACACCGGCTGCGGCCAACAGTGCGTGGAGATCCAGCAACCGCATGACGAACAGCGCCGAGGTGCCGCGGGCCAGCGGAATGCCGAATTCGGAGCGCATCAGCACCGGGAAGCTAGTTTCCCCCGTTCGGAACGGCATCATGATATTCAGCAGATTATGGACCTGCGTCACGCGAAACAGCGCCGCAAAATGACCCGAGGTTTCCTTCGGGAAATAATCGTAGATGCGCCAGGTGCGCAGGAAATAGGTGCTTGTCAGGAGCGCCAGCGCCAGAAGGATCGGCAGGGCGCCGACCTTGCCCCATTGCGCCAGGATCGAGGTCCAGCCCCAGAACCATTCGATGAAGGCAGCATAGGCAAGGACGACCGCGAGCGTCAGCAGCGTCATTCGGTTGCGAATAAACCAATTCTGTCGGCTGGCAACCGTCGGAGTCTTCATGTAGTTAGGGCACCCAAATGCGAGCGGAAGGCTAAAACCGGACTTTTCGCTCGTTTCGTCCGGCAGGTACTGCCGGTCTTTTAGGAGAAAGAAGTGTTGCAGACAACGGCAGAGTCGACCCTCCCCCAGGCCGATCCGGCAAGCCCTCTCGAGCTTTCGCTGGTCGTGCCTGTCTTTAACGAGGAAGAAAGCGTCGGACCGCTCATCGAGCGCATCTGTGCCGCCATGCGTGGATTTGACAAGTCCTGGGAGCTGATCTTAGTCGATGACGGCAGCACGGACGCGACGCTCGTCAATGCCCGCCGGTCGCTTTCGCAAGAGGGGCTGACGCTGCGCATCGTCGAACTTCAGCGCAATTTCGGCCAGACCGCGGCCATGCAGGCCGGCATCGATGCGGCGAACGGCCGCCTGATCGCCACCATGGACGGCGATCTGCAGAACGACCCGAAGGATATTCCTTCGATGGTCGACGAACTGGAGCGGCGGCAGCTCGATCTGCTCGTCGGCTGGCGCAAGAACCGCCAGGACGGGCTTCTACTGCGCAAGATCCCCTCCTGGTGCGCCAACTATCTGATCGGCCGCATCACCGGCGTCAAGCTGCACGATTATGGCTGCAGCCTGAAAATCTACCGCTCCTCCATCATCAAGCAGGTGAAGCTGATGGGCGAAATGCACCGCTTCATCCCCGCCTGGGTCGCCGGCGTCGTGCCGAGCTCGCGGATCGGCGAAGTCCCGGTCACCCACCATGCCCGCCAGCACGGCACGTCGAAATACGGGATTTCGCGCACCTTCCGCGTCATTCTCGATCTGCTGTCGGTGATGTTCTTCATGCGCTACAAGGCGCGGCCGGGACACTTCTTCGGCTCGCTCGGCCTTGGCCTCGGCGCGCTTGCTGGGCTGATCCTGCTCTGGCTCTTCATCGACAAGTTCATCTTCGGCGACGATATCGGCAGCCGTCCGTTGCTGATGGTCGGCGTTGTGCTGCTCCTGTCGTCGGTGCAGATGATCACGACAGGCATCCTCGCCGAAATGATCGCCCGCATCTATTATCGCGACGATCTCTCGCCGAACTATATCGTGCGCAAGATCTTCGATCGAGATCATCAGGACGCCTAGGCCTATCGCGTTTAGGTCCGCGCCTATCCGCAACAGGAGCTGAGCCGCGCATGAGCTCGAAAGACGATATCAACAGCCAGCTATCGGACGCGGCAGACCTGCCACCATGGCGGACAACAAGCTCGACGCGCCTCGTTCATGATCGCTGGCTGAAGGTTCGTGCGGATAACTGCGTGACCGCGGAGGGCGTGGAGATCGCGCCCTATTACGTGCTGGAATATCCCGATTGGGTCGAGATCATTGCGCTCGATGCCGAGGATCATATCTACCTCGTTCAGCAGTATCGTCACGGCCTCGGCGTCGTGGCGCTCGAGCTCCCTGGCGGAGCCGTGGATGCGAGCGATGCAAGTCCGGTCGCGGCGGCCGCGCGCGAGCTGCGCGAGGAAACCGGGCTTTCATCCACCGAATGGGATTACGTCGGCAAGCTTGCACCAAATCCTGCCACGCATACAAACCACTCGCATATCGTTATTGCCCGCAATGTCGAACTTGCAAGCAAGCCGGCGGACGACCCGACCGAGCGCATCCGGTTGATCCGCATGCCGATCCGCCAAGCAATCGAGCTGGCGCTGGAAGGCAAGATGATCCAGGTCATCCATGTTGCGGCGCTGACCCTTGCCCTTCATAAGGCGGACAAGTGGGACGTGCCGAAACCCAAGCCCTGACTACGATTTCCTCTCCGCCCACACGGCATCGAGCGCGCCACGCGCGATCCGCACCATGGCATCTACTTCCTCATGGGTGATAATGAGCGGCGGCGAGGCCAGCATGCGGTCTCCGGTGGCGCGCAGGATCAGGCCGTTCGCCAGGGCCTGGTTGCGGACGGCGGAACCTATAGCGTCAGGCTTTTCGAAACGGCGGCGGGTGGATTTGTCGGCGGCGAGCTGCAGGCCGCCCATCAAGCCGATGCTGACGGCTTCGCCGACCATGTCGTGATCGGCAAGGCTGCCCCAAGCCTGGGCGAAGTAAGGGCCGATATCGTCGCGCACGCGCTCAACCAGCCTTTCCTCCTCGATGATCCGCAGATTTTCGAGAGCAGCGGCGGCGCAGACCGGATGGCCGGAATAGGTGAAGCCGTGGTTGAATTCGCCGACTTCATTGATGAGCGCATCGGCGACGCGGTCGCTGACGAGCACACCGCCGATCGGCAGGTAGCCCGACGACAGTCCTTTAGCGATCGGTGCGAGATCCGGCTCGACGCCGAAGTGCTGATGGCCGAACCAGGCGCCGAGGCGGCCGAAGCCGCAGATCACCTCGTCGCAGACGAGCAGGATGTTCCTTGTCTTGCAGATGCGTGCGATCTCGGGCCAATAGGTCGATGGCGGAATGATGACACCGCCGGCACCCTGCACCGGCTCGGCGACGAAGGCTGCGACATTGTCTTCACCCAGTTCGTCGATCTTGGCTTCGAGTTCGCGAGCGACCTTGAGACCAAATTCCTCCGGCGAGAGATCGCCACCCTCGGCATACCAATAGGGCTGACCGATATGGACGACGCCAGGGATCGGCAGGTCGCCTTGCTCATGCATGTATTTCATGCCGCCCATGCTGGCGCCGGCGACCGTCGAGCCGTGATAGCCGTTCTTGCGGGCAATGATGGTCTTCTTCGTCGGCTTGCCAACTGCAGCCCAATAAACCCTCGCCATGCGGAACCAGGTGTCATTGGCCTCCGAGCCGGAATTGGTGAAGAACACGTGGTTGAACTGCGGCCCGGCATGGGCGCAGACCTTCTCGGCGAGAAGCGTGGCAGGCGTGGTCGTGGTGCCGAAAAAGGTGTTGTAATAGGGCAGCTCGTTCATCTGCCTGGCAACGGCGTCGGCGATTTCGGTGCGACCATAACCGATGTTCACGCACCAGAGGCCGGCAAATCCATCCAGATACTTCCGTCCTTCCGCATCGAAAATATAGACACCCTCGCCGCGCTGGATGACGCGGGCGCCATCGGCGTTAAGCTTGCGCATATCGGCAAACGGATGGAGGTGATGGGCGGCATCAAGGGCGGCGAGATTGGAGCGGCTTGGTGTATCGGACATGGTTGAATGGAACCCCGTTTAAATTTCGGCTTGTCAGGCAAGTCTGCCGATGCCGCGATTCTGTGCATGGCCCCTCACCCCGGCCCTCTCCCCGTAAAACGGGGCGAGGGAGTTTTTCGTGCTACGCCGCTATGAGCGAAGTTGGGCAATGGAGAGTCCCCTCTCCCCGCACATGCGGGGAGAGGGCTAGGGTGAGGGGCCGGGCACGTGGACCGAGACTGACCACACTTGACTGCAAGCTATCTTGGTTTACGACCATGCCGTGAGCATCGGGGATTTACAAGAGCATGGCGGCCGACAACGCAACCGAAGGTAACGCGCGCATCGAGGTGCTGATCTCGGACATGAACGGCCGGCTGCGCGGCAAGCAGATCCCGATTTCAGCCGAAAAGAAGGTCTGGTTCGGCGCCGTACGGCTGCCGACTTCGACGCAATCGCTCGATATCTGGGGCGATGACAATGACGATATTACCGGCCTGTCGCTGGCGATCGGAGATCCGGACGGGACCTGTGTCGCCGACAAGCGCACGCTCGCCGACATGCCCTGGGCGCCGGCGGGATCGAAGCAGGTGCTCGCCACCATGCACGAGCTCGACGGCAGCCCGAGCTTCCAGGATCCGCGCGCTATTCTTTCGGCCGTTGTCGATCGCTACAAGGCGCTCGGCTTGACGCCCGTCATCGCGACCGAGCTGGAATTCTACCTTCTGGCCGGAGACTGGCGCGACAGAGGCGTCCCGTCGCCGCCGCCTGCCCTAACCTATCAGGGTGAGCCCAACGGCTTTCAGCTCTATGACATGGATGCCGTCGATCTCCTTGACGATTACCTCGAAACGTTGCGCGCCTACGCCCGGGCGCAGGGGTTGCCGGCGGATGCGACGACGGCGGAATTTGGTCCCGGCCAGTTCGAGGTCAACCTGCTGCATCGCCCGGATGCGCTGGCGGCAGCGGATGATTGCATCATGCTGAAGCGCGTGGCCGAGCAGGCGGCGCGCAAGCATGGCCTGAAATCGACCTGCATGGCAAAACCCTATACCGACCATGCCGGCTCGGGGCTGCATGTGCATGCGAGTATCATCGACGCTCAAGGGCGCAATGTCCTCGATGCTGCGGGCGGTGAGCCGAAGAGACTGAAGTCGATCTGCGCGGGACTGCTACAGACGTTGCAGGACGCGCAGCTGGTCTTTGCACCCTATGCCAATTCCTATCGACGGTTCCAACCAGGCTCCTTTGCCCCTGTCGATCTGACCTGGGGCTTCGGTCATCGCGGCACGGCCGTGCGCATTCCAGAGAAGGATGGGCCAGGCGCACGCATCGAACACCGCGTCGCCGGTGCGGATGCCAATCCCTATCTCATGCTGGCGGCAATCCTAGGCGGCATGTTGCTCGGCCTGGAGAACGACCTCGATCCCGGTGAAGAGACGACACCGGCTCATGCGCCGGCCGATGCGCCCAAGCTGACGCATGATTTTCTGACGGCGGTGGAGCGCTTCCGAGGGTCAGCCTTCGTTGCCGACATTTTCGGCGAGCGGTATCAGAAGCTCTACGGCGAGACGAAGCATAAGGAAGCGCTCGGCCACCTGCGCACGGTTTCCGATTTCGATTACAGGACCTACCTGCCCCGTCTCTGAATCCGTCAAATAGCGACGCTGTCGACGGCGCCTTCGCGCGCAACGCTGGCGGCCGTCCCCTCTCGCACCATCACCTTGAGCTCACCCGGATGCACCTTGAGCGTCACATCGCGCTCGAGCGGCAATAATTCGCCATCCATGACGCAGTTGGCGAGCTGGCGCAGTTTCGGGAAATGCAAATGCACCTCAGGCGCGTGCATGACCATGACATCGGCATTTTCGCGAACCCGGCCACGCAGCATGTCGATAGCAAGCCGGGCGACGCCGAGCGGCCGCAGGGGCTTTGCCGTGTAGAAACCCAGCTCGCCGCTGCGCAAGCTGTCGGCATACAGCAGCGCATTGGCGCCGAAGGGATTGTTGGAGACGGAGATCGCCGAGACGTGCCGGCGCTCGCGAATGTCACCGGCCTCGAAGTCGACGTCGAATTCCGGAGGATTGGCGATGACGCCGAAGGCCGCGCGGGTACTGGCTGACATCTTTCCGATGCGGGAGCGATAGGTATAGCCATTGCGGTAGCGGACCATGCGCGCATGCAAGCCCGCTGAAAACTGATGAATGAAAGCACGACCGTTGGCGCTGCCGATATCGACATTGTCGACCTCACCCGTCGCGAGCACGTTCAGCGTCTGCCATATGTCGAGCGGCAGGCGCAGAGAACGGGCAAAGAGGTTCATAGTGCCAGCCGGAATGACACCGAGGGCGACGCCGTTTTTCCAGGCGATGGCCGCAGCAGCCGAAATCGTGCCATCGCCGCCGCCCGCAACGATCCCGTCAATGTCGTCGCGGCGTGCAGCACGCTCCATCGCCGAGACGACGTTGCGCCCCTCCACGACAACAGCTTCGAAATCGTGACCGGCGTCACGGAAGACCTGCTCCGCTCTCTTTTCATAGGCAGCCATGTCAGTCGTGCGGAACGTTCCGCCATCGCGATTGAAAAAGCCGATCAACTTCATCGGGGGCTCTCGGTCGTTCCGCAAATTGTATCAGGGGCTAAGGCCCGTGCGCTTCTTCTCAGATGGTTTTGGAGAGAACGATTTCAAGCGCTGTAGCCGTTTCGCCGAGATCGGCTGCAGCGCACTTATGCATGATCCGCCATGCTGCACTGCAAAAAATGCACGCGACAGAAACATTGCCCTCATTGATAGTATCAACAAGGGTGTGTCCATGCCCGCGTGTCCCTTATTCCATTTTGATGCACTGAGCGCCGAATGCCGGGATTTGCCGCATCATTCGCGGCGCTTGAATTTCGTGTGCCGCCCAAGGAGTTTCCGTGAGCGATATTTCCGTCGAGGCCCTCGATAGCCAGACCATCGTCGAAGCGCCGTCTCGCACCGCCATAGCGCTGGTGACTTTGGCGCTGGCCGTCGGCAGCTTCGGTATCGGCACGGGTGAATTCGTCATCATGGGACTTCTGCCCAATGTTGCCGACACCTTCGGCGTCACCACTCCGGAAGCAGGTCATGTGATCAGCGCCTATGCGCTCGGCGTCGTCGTCGGTGCACCAATCATCGCCGTGCTCGCCGCCAAGATGGCGCGCCGCACGCTGCTCCTGCTGATGATGGCGATCTTTGCCGCGGGCAATATTTCCAGCGCCTTCGCACCGACTTTCGAAAGCTTCACGGCGCTGCGTTTCATCACCGGCCTGCCGCATGGTGCCTATTTCGGCGTCGCGGCGCTTGTCGCCGCCTCCATGGTGCCGGTCCACCGCCGCGTGCGCGCTGTCGGCCAGGTCATGCTCGGCCTCACGATCGCGACGCTGATCGGCACGCCGATCGCCACCTTCCTCGGACAGCTTCTGAATTGGCGCGCAGCCTTCATGATGGTCGGCGCTATCGGCCTCGCCACCATGCTGCTGATCGCCCTCTTCCTTCCCAAGGACAGGGTCGAGGGAGGCGCCAGCATCGCCCGTGAACTCGGTGCGCTGAAGCGCATCCAGGTCTGGCTTTCTCTCGGCGTCGCTGCCGTCGGCTTCGGTGGCATGTTTTCGATCTTCAGCTATGTCGCCACGACGACGACCGAAGTCGCCGGCCTTGGCTCCGCCATGGTGCCGATCGTGCTGGCTCTCTTCGGCATCGGCATGAATGTCGGCAACATCGTCGGTTCCCGCCTTGGCGATATCTCGATTAAGGGCACGATCGGCGGCATGATGATCTTCAATATCGTCATCATGACGCTCTTCTCTCTGACGGCGGCTAACCCGATCATGCTCTGCATCTGCGTCTTCCTCATCGGCTGCGGCTTTGCCGCCTGCCCGGCAGTACAGACACGGCTGATGGATGTGGCCGCGGATGCACAGACCCTCGCTGCCGCCTCCAATCACTCCGCCTTCAACATCGCCAATGCGCTCGGCGCCTGGCTTGGCGGGCTGGTGATCTCCTGGGGCTTTACGGCTGCTGCCACTGGCTATGTCGGCGCGGTTCTTTCCGTTGCCGGTCTTGCCGTCTTCGCCGTTTCAGTTGGCCTGGAGCGCCGCACCGGGCGCGCATGACATCCCTGGGGCGCCCAGCTGCTGGCGCCCGTCATGGCAAAATACATTCTCCTCGCCCCAGACGGCCATCGCCTTGATGATCGGGCCCAGGCTGGCGCCAAGCGGCGTCAGCGCATATTCGACGCGAGGCGGCACAACCGGAAAGACGGTACGTGACAGCAGCCCGGATTCTTCCAGTTCCCGCAATTGCTTGGTCAGCATACGCTGCGTCACCGATGGCAGCTTGCGGCGGATTTCGTTGAAGCGCAGTGTTCCCTCCATCAGGTGAAACAGGATCACGCCCTTCCATTTGCCGTCGAGCACGCTCAGCGTCGCCTCGACCGGGCAACCTGGAAAATTTCCGACGAGCTTGGAGCGGGGAACCGACATCGACAGTATCCTTTTTGTACCTACGTACAGAAATTGTGCATTCTTGCACCTCTTAAGGATAATGCGCATCTAGCCTCTGTGCAACCAACCCAGGAGCTTCTCCCATGCGTGCAGTCGCCTACAAGCAACCGCAACCCATCTCCGCAGAGACATCGCTGATCGACATAGAGCTGCCGACGCCCGAAGCAAAAGGCCGTGACCTGCTGGTCGAAGTGAAGGCGGTTTCCGTCAATCCGGTCGATATCAAGGTCCGCGCCAACGTCGCCCCGCCCGAAGGGGAGTACAAGATTATTGGCTGGGACGCCGCCGGCATCGTCAAGGCGGTCGGGTCCGAGGTCACCATGTTCAAGCCGGGAGACGAAGTCTTCTATGCGGGTGCCATCAATCGCGACGGTTCGAATGCCGAATTCCACCTCGTCGACGAGCGCATCGTCGGCGCCAAGCCGGAAAGCCTGGATTTTCCGGCCGCTGCCGCCTTACCGTTGACCTCGATCACCGCCTATGAGGTGCTGTTCGACCGGCTGAAAGTGCAGGATCCGGTTCCCGGCGCGGCCAATGCCATTCTCATCATCGGCGGGGCCGGCGGCGTCGGATCGATCGCCATCCAGATCGCCCGCGCGCTGACCGATCTCACCATCATCGCCACGGCATCCCGCCCGGAAACGCAGGCCTGGGTCAAGGAGCTCGGCGCCCATCACGTCATCGACCATTCGAAGCCGCTTGCTCCGCAGATCGAGGCGCTCGGCATCGGCGCCCCGGCCTTCGTCTTCTCGACCACCAACACATCAGATCATACCGGCTCGATTGTGGAGGCTATCGCGCCGCAGGGCCGATTTGGCCTCATCGACGATCCGAAGACATTCGATGTCGTGCCCTTCAAGTGGAAGGCGGTATCGATCCATTGGGAGATGATGTTCACCCGCCCCCTCTACAACACGGCCGACGTGATCGAGCAGCACAAGCTGTTGACGAAGATCGCCGAACTGGTGGATGCCGGCAAGATCAGGTCGACGCTGACCGAGACCGCGGGCTCGATCAATGCCGCCAATCTCAAGAAGGCGCATGCCCTCGTCGAGACCGGCAAGATGAAGGGTAAGGTCGTTCTGGCCGGCTTCTGAGTGGCCAATATTTGCGACAGATCGGGCCGGGCGAATGTCGTCCGGCCACCTTGTTTTAACGCATTGGCACCAGGTTTTGTTGCATCGCAAAAATTTGCAGCCGCCTAAACAAATTTTTATCGCAGGATCGAGTATTTAGGCGTGTCCGCCTCTTGACTTTTCATGCCTTCGGCGCGACTTCTCCGCACGTGGGGAACAGCGTTTTCCATACCGATTAACCGGAGCCATCTTTCGATGCCTAGCGACAGTAGTAGTCGATTGCCTTTGCCGTCAGTAGCATTCGTGCACTAACCGACTCCTGTCGGCTCGCCACGATCCGCTACGACGGCGGATCGACCGGAAAGGCGAGCTATAATGAACATCAACAGCTTTCCCGTGCGGGCCGGCAATGCCGCTCGTGCATTCATCAATAACAATCGCGCCGTCACTATCGCGGAACGCGTCGAGGCTCTGAACGCAACAGACGTGGCAGAGGCTGCCCGCATCCTCGCCAAAATGCCGGAAGAGCGCGCTGTGCGCATTCTCGACCGGCCGGAACTGCGCAACGCACCCGCCATTCTCGAAGTCATGGGCAATGCAGATGCGGCGCGCCTGCTGCATGGCATGTCAAACGACCGCGTCGCCGACGTGCTGCTCGAAATGGATGTCGACACGCGCGTTCGGCTGTTCGCGACGTTCGACGAGCATGCAAGGCAGGCGATCCAGAGCCTGATGGGCTATCCGCCACGCACGGCCGGCGGCATCATGACGACGGAATTCGTCAGCGTTTTCGCGAGCTGGACCGTTGCCCAGACGCTCGATCACGTTCGCCAGGTCGAGCGCTCCCGCGAAACGGTCTATGCCATCTATGTGCTCGATGACGAGACGCATGTGCTGCTGCATGTCGTGACGCTACGCCGCCTCATCACCGGCGAGCCGGATGCCTGCATCCTGACCGTGGCCCAGAAGGGTGTACCGGTCACGGCACCGCCGCTGATGAAGCAGGAGGACGTCGCCCGCCTGATCCGCCGCCACGATCTGCTGGCGCTCCCGGTCGTCGATGATAAAGGCATGATGCTCGGCATTGTTACGGTCGACGACGTCATCGACACGATGATCGCCGATACGACCGAAGATGCCCAGAAGTTCGGCGGTATGGAAGCTCTCGGCCAACCTTATATGAAGATCAGCTTTGCGGGCATGATCCGCAAGCGCGCCGGCTGGCTTGCAGCCCTCTTCCTGGGCGAAATGCTGACGGCAAGCGCCATGCAGCATTTTGAGGGAGAGCTGGAAAAGGCCGTCGTGCTGACGCTCTTCATTCCGCTGATCATGAGCTCCGGCGGCAATTCCGGCTCGCAGGCAACCTCGCTCATCATCCGGGCGCTGGCGCTCGGCGAACTCAAGCTCTCGGACTGGTGGCGCGTGGCCTTCCGCGAGTTGCCGACGGGTATCGTGCTCGGCGCAATCCTCGGCCTCGTCGGCTTCGCCCGCATCGTGCTCTGGCAGAACATCGGCCTCTTCGATTATGGCCCGCACTGGCAGCTGGTCGCACTTACGGTTTTCGCTGCCCTCATCGGCATCGTCACCTTCGGCTCGCTCGCCGGCTCGATGCTGCCATTCGTCTTGCAGAAGCTACGGCTAGACCCAGCCAGCGCCTCGGCGCCGTTCGTCGCGACACTTGTCGATGTCACCGGCCTTGTCATCTACTTCTCGGTCGCGCTGCTGATCCTCAGCGGCACGATGCTCTGAGGATAATCAGACTCTCATCGTAAAGGGGCCGCCGCCGGCCCCTTTTATGTTTTCATTCCGGCTGTTTCATTCAGGCACCGGCAGTTTCAACGCACCATTGGTCTTGATCGTGCGGATCGCGAAGTTCGAGCGCAGATCGACCACGCCGGGAAGCACCAGAAGCTTTTCCGACATCACCTTCTCGTAGGCGGCCAGATCCTCCACCACGACTTCAGCCAGGAAATCGGCCGTGCCCGAAATCAGATGACAGGCGACGACTTCCGGAATGGCGAGCAATGCTGCCTGCTGCGTCTCGGAATTCTCCTTCGAATGATGGCCGACCTTGAGTTCCACGAAGACCGTGAGGCCGAGGCCGGCCTGTTTGCGGTCGATATCGGCGCGGTAGCCGCGCAAGAGCCCGGATTTTTCCAGATTTCGGATGCGCCTGAGGCAGGGAGACGGCGAGAGATTCACGCGCTCGGCAATCTCGACATTGGTGGCGCGCGCATCCTCCTGCAGGCAGTTGAGGATCGCAATATCGAATTTATCCAGTTTTGGCATTTCCGGGAAACTCAATCATGAATTTTGGCAGATCATTGCTCATAGCATGATTTTGGAGCCATAACTAGCAAGGACATGCCTCGGCCTTCGGCGCTATCTTCTCTTCATTCGAAAGATAACCGGATCGTTGGAAAGGATATGTCGATGACCGCTTTGTCTCTCTCCACCCGCAAGGCAACCCCCACCATGGTCGGCTATGCAGGTGCCATCGTGACCGTCTTGATTTGGGCAAACTGGATTCTTGCCACCCGTCATACAGCCGAAACGCAGATGGGCACCATCGACCTCGGCCTGATCCGCTATGGCGTGCCGGCCTTGGTGCTGGCTCCCGTCTGGTGGAAGACAGGCCTGCTGCCGAAGGGTGTGCCGCTGAAGCTCCTGGCGTTGATGGTCTGCGGCTCCGGCGCCCTCTTCTTCCAGCTCACCACCTTCGCCATCCAGTTCACGCCGGCATCGTCGGCCGGCATTCTGCTCGGCGGGTCCATGCCGCTGGCAGCAGCCCTGATCGGAGTACTGCTGTTCCGCGAACGGCTTGATATTACCCGCTGGCTCGGTCTTGGCGGTATCGTCGCCGGCGTCGTGATTCTGCTTGGCCGCAGCCTCTATGGCGTGCAGATTTCCTGGGAGGGCTTTACGCTGCTGCCGCTTGCCGCCCTGCTCTGGGCGACCTATACCCACGCCTTCCGCCGCTCCGGGCTGAGCGCCGTGCAGTCGAGCGCCATCATCGCCGTCTGGTCGTTCCTGATCCATGTCGCACTGGCCGCCATCTTCGGTAGTTCGCTCGCCTCGGTGCCGCTGCCGGAAATAGGTCTGCAGATCGTCAGCCAAGGGCTGCTGTCAGGTCTTGCCGCTACGCTTGCCTATGGTCTTGCCGTCCAGGCTCTCGGTGGCACGCAGGCCGCAGCCTTCACCGCCATCACCCCTGTTCTTGCCACGATCGGCGGCGGCTTTCTGCTCGGTGAAGAAATCGGAATGGCTGGCATTGCAGCCGCAATCGTTACGGGACTTGGAGTGGCACTGTCGACCGGAGTGCTGGCCCGGAGATAACCCCATTATCCGCAAGACAATGGATCGAGGGCTGCCATGTGCAGCCTTCGGCATTGAAAGCAGCATCACATGATGCTAATTTTGATGACAACGGAGATATCAATGCGCACCACCGTAGCCATCGACGATAAGTTGCTTGCGGATGCACGCGAGGTTACTGGCCTGGCCGAGACTTCGGCGATCCTGCGTGAAGCATTGAAAGCGCTTGTGGAACGGGAAGCCGCCAAAACCCTGATACGTCTCGGCGGCACCGAACCGAATATCACAGCTCCCCCTCGCCGTCAGTTTGGCGTCGAATGATCCTGGTCGATACGTCGATCTGGATCGATCACTTTCATATGTCGGAGGCGCGGCTCCAGTCTCTACTGGAGCAAAAGCAGGTCGTCGTTCATCCTTTCGTCGTCGGTGAGATCGGCCTTGGCAATCTGCGGCAATATGATCTCATAATGGGAAGCCTCCGCCGACTGCCCCCGATTGCGAGAACCTCGGATGAGGACGTTCTTTATTTCATCCGGAGCAACAAACTGCAGGGCGCGGGAATCGGCTATATCGATGCTCATCTCGCGGCCGCGACGATACTGGCGCCCGGAACCTATCTCTGGACGCGCGACAAGCGCCTGCAACGTGTCGCCGAAAACCTCGGAATTGCCGCGCCGCTATAATTCAGAAGCGCAGCGCCATGGCTACACGTCTGGCCGGATCGGCGCCGTGGGCAACCTCATTCTCCAGAATCTGGGTGAGAACGGCTGGCCTTTCCTCGTCATCGCGGATTTGAAATCCTAGGGACGCATAGAATGGCGCGTTGAAAGCCACCTGCCGGTCCGTCGTCAAAGTGACGCCAGCGGCCCCTTGCGTTCTCGCCGCCGCAATCGCAGCTTCCATCAGCCGCCGTCCGACACCCTGCTTCTGCCGGCGCCTGACGACATCGATTTCGGCGATGTGAACCGAGCTATCTTTCATAACGCCGGCCAGAAAGCCGAATGGCTGATCTTCATCGTCGACGGCGACAAACAGCAAGTCTTCCGCCAGGGATTGCTCCAACACGTCAAGCGGCAGCGACGTCGGCTCACAGGCGACCGCGCCAGCCGCATGCAGAGCCCAGAAGGCATCGATCTCGATGGCAGCGAGCAGATGCAGTTCCTCGGCCCTGGCCGAGCGGATCGTCCAGGCACCTTGTTCGATCTCCGTCATTGCATCTCACATATTCGGATAGACCGGGCCCTCGCCGCCCTGCGGGGGAACCCAGTTGATGTTCTGGTTCGGGTCCTTGATGTCGCAGGTCTTACAGTGGACGCAGTTCTGGGCGTTGATGACGAAGGTATCCTTGCCGTCCTTCTCCACCCATTCGTAGACGCCTGCGGGACAATAACGCGTCGACGGGCCGGCGAAGATATCGTGTTCCGACGACACCTGCAGCGCCATGTCCTTGACCTGCAGATGCACCGGCTGGTCTTCCTCGTGGTTGGTGTTCGACAGGAACACCGAGGAGAGACGGTCGAAGGTCAGCACGCCATCCGGTTTCGGATAGTCGATCTTCTGGTGCTGGGCTGCAGGCTCCAGGCTCTGTGCGTCCGTCTTGCCGTGCTTCAGCGTGCCGAAGAAGGAGAAGCCGAACAGCTGGTTCGTCCACATGTCGAGACCGCCGAGGGCCACGCCAATCGCCGTGCCGAACTTCGACCACAGCGGCTTGACGTTCCGGACGCGCTTCAGATCCTTGCCGATGTCGGAGGTGCGCCATTCGTTCTCGATCTCGATCACTTCGTCATTGCCGCGACCGGCCGCGATCGCCGCGGCGATCCTGTCGGCCGCGAGCACGCCCGACAGCACCGCGTTGTGGCTGCCCTTGATGCGGGGAACGTTGACGAAGCCGGCCGAACAGCCGATCAGCGCGCCACCCGGGAACGTGAGCTTCGGCACCGATTGCCAGCCGCCCTCGGTGATGGCACGCGCGCCGTAGGAGATGCGCTTGCCGCCCTCGAAGGTGCCGCGGATGGCCGGATGCGTCTTGAAGCGCTGGAATTCCTCGAAAGGGTACAGATAGGGGTTTTTGTAGTTCAGGTGCACGACGAAGCCGACGGCGACGAGATTGTCCTCCAGATGATAGAGGAAAGAACCGCCGCCCGTCTTCATACCGAGCGGCCAGCCGAAGGAGTGTTGCACCAGGCCTTGTCTGTGGTTCTCCGGCTTGACCTCCCAGAGTTCCTTGATGCCGATGCCGAACTTCGGCACGTCGCTGTTGCGCGCGAGATCGAACTTGGCGATCAGCTGCTTGGCAAGCGAGCCGCGCACACCCTCACCGATCAGCACATATTTGCCGAGCAACGCCATGCCGCGCGTATAGTTCGGGCCGGGTTCGCCGTTCTTCTCGATGCCCATGTCGCCGGTCGCGACACCGATGACGGCACCCTCGTCATTATAGAGCACTTCGGTCGCGGCAAAGCCGGGATAGATCTCGACGCCGAGGACCTCGGCCTTCTCGGCCAGCCAGCGACAGACATTACCGAGCGAAACGATATAGTTGCCGTGATTGCTCATCAGCGGCGGCATCAGGAAATTCGGCAGGCGGATGGAGCCAGCCGGCCCCAGGAACAGGAAATGATCATCCGTCACCTCGGTCTTGAAGGGATGCCCCTCCTCTTCGCGCCAGCCGGGCAGCAGCCGGTCGATGCCGATCGGATCGACGACGGCGCCTGACAGGATATGCGCGCCGACTTCGGCTCCCTTCTCGAGCACGACGACGGTCAGATCCGGGTTGATCTGCTTCAGCCGGATCGCAGCCGACAGGCCCGCTGGACCTGCGCCGACAATCACGACGTCGAATTCCATGCTCTCGCGTTCCGGCAACTCGCTGGCGTCAGTCATTCATCTTCTCCGCTTGGCCGGCGCCCGATGATCTTGGACCACGGCCTCATCCCCTTTGGGCGTCTTCCCCATTTCCGTTATCTCTTGTCAAAATGGGAAGGGATTGTCGAGCCGGGAAGCGACAGGCAATCCCCCAATTTGCCCAACACGTAAAACAAGTTAAATTACTCTTACGTTAACGTCAATATTCGATGGTATTTGCGACCACCTGCGAAGTGCGCCTTCCATAGTCCTCCGATGGCTCTATAAATGCCGATCAGACAATCCGAATAGCATGAAGGGTGATCAAGATGGATCTTGGTATTGGCGGAAAGCGCGCGCTGGTGCTCGCGTCGTCGAAGGGGCTGGGCCATGGCATCGCAGTGGCGCTCGCCCGCGAGGGCGCGAATGTCTTGCTCTGCGGCCGCAGCGGCGAAAGGCTTGAGAACAATTGCAAGGCCATCAATGCCGAGGGCAAGGGCCACGCCGACTGGATCTGGGCCGACCTCAACGACGAGAACTTCGTGGATGTGGTTACCAAGGCAGCCATAGAGAAGCTTGGCGGCATCGATATTCTCGTCAACAATAGCGGCGGACCAACGCCGGGAACGACGGAAGACATGACCGCCGACCGGCTGGAGACCTATTTCATCTCGATGGTGTCGCGGATCATCACCCTGACCAATGCGCTCTTACCAGGCATGAAGGCACAAGGCTGGGGACGTATTCTCACCGTCGCCTCCTCCGGCGTCATCGAGCCCATTCCCAATCTTGCGCTTTCCAACACGCTGCGCCCGGCGCTTGCCGGCTGGAGCAAGACGCTGGCCAGCGAAGTGGCCGCACATGGCATCACGGTCAACATGCTGCTGCCGGGCAGCATTGCGACCGATCGGCTGGCCGAGCTCGATACCGCCACGGCCAAGCGCGGAGGCAGGAGCCTCGAAGATGTCAGCGCCGAGCGTCAGCAGCGCATCCCCGCCGGTCGCTACGGCCGCGTCGAGGAATTCGCCGCCACCGCCGCCTTCCTTTGCAGCGAACCGGCGAGCTACGTGACGGGCACCATGGTCCGCTGCGATGGGGGAGCTGCTCGCTCTCTTTGAGGTCGCCACCGGCGAACAGAGTGCGGGCCGTCGCAATAGAGCCTGACAACACAATTCCGTGAGCTGCAGCAACGCTTCTATGCACGCTGCAGCACATCTCTACACTATAAATACCGCCTAAAGCTGTTTTGCCGACCGATTATTACATAGCGGCAATCAAAAAATAGTCATTTGGCTGTTTGTTGCACTGCACAAACAGGAACAATTCGAAAGCTTTCCAAGCTTTAATTTTTCGTCGTCCGGAACTGTGGTAGATTGCACGGCATCAACGTTCATGAATTCGCGTTAAAGGGACAGAATTACCGAACGTTAGCGGCGACGGCGATGTGATGAATTGCGGCGAAGCTCGTCTTTGTTGTGCGACGCAATAAATACACTTCAACGTCACTGCGCTTCCTGCAACAAGCCCCGACCGGTTCTTTAAATATGAAAAAACTTTGGCTTCCCCTCGGCCTTCTTGTCGTCGCAGCCCTTGCTGCATGGAGCTATCGCGACCGTATTCCTTTCCTTTCCGCATTTGTCGATCAAGCCTCTGCAGAAACCAAAGATGCCGGCAAGGCGGCGCAGACCGGCGGCAAGCGTCAGGCCGGCCCAATCGCGGTAAAGACCGTTGCCGCCGTCAAAACTTCGCTCCCCATGGACGTTCCAGCGACCGGCTGGGTCGTGCCGATCGATTCAACGACGATCGCCGCACAGGAAGCCGGGCTGATCACGCAGATCGCGGTAAAAGATGGTGCGACGGTCAAAGCCGGCGACCTGATCGCAAAGCTTGATCCGCGTACGGCACAGGCTGCCGTCAACAAGGACCAGGCGAACATTACGAAAGACCAGGCAAACCTTGCCCAAGCGGAGACCGCGCTGACCCGTGCCAATAGCTTGCTTACGAGCAGCGCCGGCACTCAGGCGACTGCCGATGAAGCACGTGCAACCCGCGACGCCGCCATTGCCACGCTCAGCGCGGACCAGGCACAGCTTGCCTCGGATCAGGTCCTGCTCGGAAATACCGACATACGGGCACCCTATGATGGCCGGCTTGGCGACGTTCAATTGAGCCTGGGGGCTTATGTCAGCGCCGGCACGCCGATCGTGACGATCAGCAAATATGATCCGGCATATATCAAGTTTACCATGCAGGAAAACAATCTGCGCGAACTGCAGGAACAGCTGGCCGCGGGTCCTGTCCACGTCACCACCGTTCCCCGTTCCGCACAGGGCAAGCCTCGTACCGGAACGATCACCTTTTACGACAACACAGTCGACCAGGCTTCCGGAACGATCGCCGTGAAGGCAACCTTCGAAAACGCCAACGGCGCCTTGTGGCCGGGACGCTCCGCGAATGTCATGGTTCACTTCGCCGACAACGAGCAGCTTATCGTCGTGCCGACCGTGGCCGTCAGCCCTGGGCCGGACGGCTATATCGCCTTTGTGGTGAAGGACAACAAGGTCAAGATTACGCCGGTGACAATTGCTCGCGCCAATGGCGGTCGCACAGCCGTCGCCACAGGCCTTTCGGTCGGCGATCATGTCGTTGTCGAAGGCCAGTCGCAACTGAACAACGGCACCGAAGTCAAGGAACAATTCAGCGACAATCCAAACGAGAAGGTCGCTTCGGCCGATGATGGAAAAACCGAAACCATCGCAGTTGGAGCGCAACAATGATCCCGACCTTCTGTATCCAGCGTCCGGTCGCGACCACGCTTCTCGCGATCGGCGTGGTGCTTGCCGGTCTCGCCGGCTATCAGCTCATCCCCGTTGCAGCAGTGCCGCAGGTGGATTTCCCGACGATCAACGTCTCGGCCCAGCTGACAGGCGCCTCACCACAGACAATGGCGACATCGGTCGCCACGCCGCTAATCAAGCAGTTCGAGACAATCCCCGGCATCAGCGAAATTTCTTCTACAAACTCGCTTGGCAATACCAGCATCGTGCTGCAGTTCAATCTCGACCGCAACATCGACGCGGCCGCCGGTGACGTGCAGGCGGCGATTTCGACCGCACAAAGAAAACTTCCCAACAACCTGACCACCCCGCCAAGCTACAGGAAGACCAATCCAGCCGACGCGCCCGTCATGCTGATCGCCGTACAAAGCGACACCTTGCAGCGCAGCAAGCTCGACGATATCGCCGAGAACATCATCTCTCCATCGATCTCGACACTGCCTGGCGTCGCTGAAGTGACCGTAAACGGGGCGCAGACCTACGCGGTGCGTATCGACGTCGATCCGAACAAGCTTCTGGATCGCGGCATCGGTATCGACACGGTCAACACAGCCGTTGTCAACGCCAACAACCAGGTCCCGGTCGGCACGTTGCAAGACTCGGCGCAGAGCATGACGATCAATGCGGATACGCAGCGCGTCAACGCCGACGAGTTTCGCACGCTTGTGATTGCCAATCCCAACGGCAAGCCAATTCACCTCGGCGACGTCGCCGACGTGCAGGACAGCGTGCAAAACCAGAACATCGGTAGCTGGTATGATGGCCAGCGAGCGATCATTCTGGCTATTCAACGCCAGCCCGATGCCAATACCGTCGACGTCGTCGATGCCGTCAGCAAGACACTGCCGAAGCTGCAGGCCGAAATGCCGGCTTCCGTCAAAATGACCGTCATGAACGACTCGGCCCAGCCAATCCGTGAAGCCATCTCGGACGTCAAATTTACCTTGCTGCTGACCATCGGCCTCGTCGTTCTCGTCATCTACCTGTTCACGGGTCACGTGACGGCAACAATTATCCCCGGCCTCGCCGTGCCTCTTTCCCTGATATCAACTTTCGGCATGATGTATGTGCTCGGCTATAGCGTCGACAATATCTCGCTGCTCGGGTTGACGATCGCGGTGGGCCTCGTGGTGGACGACGCCATCGTCATGCTGGAGAACATTCTACGGCACATGGAAGAAGGCATGCCTGTGCGGCAGGCGGCCATCCAGGGCGCGGCCGAAGTCAGCTATACGATTATCTCCATGTCGGTTTCGCTCATCGCCGTGTTCATCCCTATCCTGCTGATGGGCGGCGTCGTTGGCCGTATCTTCAACGAATTCGGGATGGTCGTGGCAATCGCCATCGTATCATCCGCGGTAGTCTCGCTGACCGTCACGCCGATGCTCGGTTCGCGTCTCTCCAACGCTCACAGCCATCCTCCCCTGCCGGTGCGCCTCTTCAACAAGGGCTTCAACTGGACCGAGGTTAACTACGGCAAGGGCGTGGAATGGTGTATTCGTCATCGCTACATCGTGCTTGGAAGCTTCCTTGCTTCGGTCGCGCTCTCGGCCTACCTCTTCCTGACGCTGCCTGCCAGCTTCTTCCCGCAGGAAGACATCGGCCGGCTGCAGATTTCAACGCGCGCCCGCCAGGATATTTCCTATCCGGCGATGCGTGACCTACAGAACCAGGCCGCTGCGGCGATCAAGGCGAATCCCGCCGTCGAGCACGTGATGTCGGTGGTCGGAGCCAGCGCGCGTCAGACACTCAACAACGGTACGATCTACGCTCAGCTGAAGGATAAGAAGGATCGTCCGCCGCTCGACCAGACTTTGCGCGAAATGCGCGCCGCCGTCGCCAAAATCCCGGGCATTCAGGTCTTCATCAATCCTCAGCAAAGCCTTCGCTTCGGCGGACGCCAGACCGCCAGCCAGTATCAGCTCGTCATCCAAGCACTCAACGCTGATCTGACGAACCAGTGGGCCAACAAGATGCTGCAGGAGATGCGAAAGGATCCTCGCTTCACCGACGTGACCACCGACGCGCAATACAATGCACTGCAGGCCAATATCGTGGTCGATACGGAGAAAGCCGCCGCCTACGGCATCAACAACAATCTGCTGCGCACCACGCTTGAAGAGGCCTTCAGCGACTACGCCGCCGCACAGATCCAGTCGACCGGCGACAGCTATGACGTGATCATCGAATATGATGCGAATCAGCCTTGGGACGACCAGAAACTGTCGCGTATCCATGTGACGTCCTCGAGCGGCCAGCAGGTTCCATTGTCGGCCTTCGCGCACATCGAGCGCAACACCGGCCCGGTGACCATCAACCAGACCGGTCAGCTCGTCTCGACCACGGTATCCTTCAACCTGCCGGCCGGCGAAGCGCTTGGCGACGCCACGGCACAGATCGAACAGATCAAGAAGGACATCAACATGCCGGCGGACATCTTCACGTCCTACGGCGGCACGGCGCAGATCTTCCAGCAGTCGCAGGGCAGCACGCCTTACCTGATCCTCGCTGCGGTGCTGACGATCTATGTGGTCCTCGGCGTTCTCTACGAAAGCTTCATCCACCCGCTGACCATTCTGTCCGGTCTGCCGGCCGCGGCGCTCGGCGCACTGCTTGCGCTGAAGATCTTTGGCTTCGACCTGTCGGTCATCGCGCTCATCGGCTTGCTGATGCTGATCGGTATCGTCAAGAAAAACGCGATCATGATGATCGACGTGGCGCTGGAAACGCTGCGCTCGAGTGCTGGCATGTCGCCGGCGGAAGCGATCCACGAAGCCTGCGTACGCCGTTTCCGCCCGATCATGATGACCACCTTCTGCGCCCTGCTCGGCGCCCTACCGATCGCGGTCGGCAGCGGCGCAAGCTCCGAGCTGCGCCAGCCGCTCGGTATCGCCGTGGTTGGCGGCCTGGTGGTTTCTCAGCTTCTGACCCTGTTCATCACGCCGGTCATCTTCCTTGAGATGAACCGCTTGAGCGACTTCCTCGGTCGTTTCGGCCGGCGCAAGGACGGCGAGCCGCACCAGAAGGCCCCCCCGTCGGCGATCGCCGCGGAATGACAAAACGGGCGCCGAAAGGCGCCCATTCCTTTTCACACAAAGCGAAACGCATCGCCGGTGAAATACTGTCGTCGGATGCCACGGCGTGGCAAAAATAAAAGCACCTCCACGTCTTGAACTTGATGTCCAGCCATGTCATGACGCGCCCTCTTTGCGACAGGGCGCGTCATGCGTCCCATCAGGGGCTTGGCCCCAATCCAGACAATTTCGACGGAAAGGAGTGCGGGCATGGCTCGGGCGCTTGGTTTCGACTTCGGCACGACGAACACGGTTCTGGCGATGGCCGATGGACCGGCGACACAATCGGTCGCCTTCAACAGTGCTGCCGGCACCGCCGACAGCATGCGCACGGCTCTCTCCTTCATGAAGGATCCGGGGCTGGGCGCTGCCGCACTCAAGGTCGAGGCCGGGCACGCGGCCATCCGGCAGTTCATCGACAATCCCGGCGACTGTCGCTTCCTGCAGTCGATCAAGACCTTTGCGGCAAGCGCGCTCTTCCAGGGCACGCTGATCTACGCCAAGCGCCACAGCTTCGAGGATCTGATGGAGATCTTCGTGCGCCGTCTGCGCGCCTACGCCGGAGAGGGATGGCCGGAGAATGTTTCGCGCATCGTCACCGGTCGACCGGTGCATTTTGCCGGTGCCAATCCGAACCCTGCCCTTGCGACCGAGCGCTACAATGCCGCTCTTGCACGGTTCGGCTTTCCGGAAATCCATTATGTCTACGAGCCGGTCGCAGCCGCATTTTATTTCGCGCAGCACCTGAAGAAGGATGCGACCGTGCTGGTGGCCGACTTCGGCGGCGGCACGACCGACTATTCGCTCATCCGTTTCGAGACGCACGGCGGAAAGCTGACGGCGGCGCCGATCGGCCATTCCGGTGTCGGCATCGCGGGCGATCATTTCGATTTCCGGATGATCGACAACATCGTCTCGCCGGCCATCGGCAAGGGCAGCTTCTTCAAGAGCTTCGACAAGCTTTTGGAAGTGCCGACCTCCTATTACGCCAATTTCGGTCGCTGGAACCAGCTTTCGATCTTCAAGACCTCTCGCGAGTATGCCGATCTGAAGACGCTGGTGCGCAGCAGCCTGGAGCCGGAGAAGCTGGAGACCTTCATCGAGCTCGTCGAGCATGACGAAGGCTATCCACTCTATCAGGCCGTATCGGCGACGAAGATGGCACTTTCGAGCGAGGAAGAGGCCGAATTCAACTTCCCGCCGCTCGGCAAGGCCGGCCGCAAGCATGTGCGCCGCGCCGATTTCGAAAGCTGGATCGCCGAGGATCTTGCCCGCATCGAAGGGGCGCTGGATGACGTGCTGACAACGACGAACACATCGCCCGATGCGATCGACAAGGTATTCCTCACCGGCGGCACCTCCTTCGTTCCCGCAGTACGGCGCATCTTTACGGAACGCTTCGGCCAGGAGCGGATCGAGACGGGCGGCGAATTGCTGTCCATCGCCCATGGTCTGGCCCTGATCGGCGAGCGCGACGATATCGCCCAGTGGACTGCGTGAGATCGCGCCGTTTCCGGCCCTTTCGTTCGCGCGCCGCTTTGGATAGAGTTCGCGCATGATTTCCGCCAGCGACCTCACATCGGCCGAGCTTGCCGCCCTTCTGCATTTCCATGCGGATGCCGGCGTCGACTGGCTGCTGGAAGATGAGCCGGTGGATCGGTTTGCCGAATTCGAGGCGATGCGTGCCGCGCGGCTAGGCTCGCGCGGAACGCAGCCACGGGCCGAAGCGCCAGCACCCGCCACACGGTCGCAACCCGAGCGCCGTCAGGCTGCAAAGCCTGCGACACTTCCCGCTGCAGCAGCGCCGCGCGCGACGCCTGCCATTCCCGACGAGCAAGCCGTGGAGCAGGCCCGATTCGCGGCCGAAAGTGCGCGTTCTCTCGGTGAGTTGAAGACTGCGATCGAAGCCTTCAATGGCTGCAATCTCAAGAACAGCGCTCGTTCGACGATCTTCGCGAGCGGCACGCCGGAGGGCCGGATCATGGTGATCGGGCCGATGCCGAGCGCCGACGATGATCGCGAGGGGGCGCCGTTTGCCGGCCGCGCAGGACAGTTACTCGACAGGATGCTCGCCGCCATCGGCCTGCAGCGCGATGAGATCCTGCTCACCAACGTCATTCCGTGGCGGCCGCCGGGTAACCGCGCCCCGTCTCCGGCGGAAATCGAGATATGTCGTCCGTTCATAGAACGGCAGATTGCGCTTGCCGAGCCGAAGGCTCTGCTGCTGCTCGGTAATTTCACCGCCCGCCACTTTTTCGGCGGCGGCGAAACCATCCATGGATTGCGCGGACAGTGGCGGGAAATCAGCATTCTCGGCCGAACCGTCCCCGCTATCGCCAGCCTGCATCCGCAGGAATTGCTGACCGCGCCGATCAATAAACGTCTGGCCTGGAGCGATCTTCTAGCCTTCAAGAATTATGTCGCCGCTGAAATATTAGGCTAATTTCGACAGCCATTAACGAAGAATGACACAAGCTATGCATTTTTTGCATATCAGTCTTCTTTTGCTGCGCGTTGCAGAATCTATGTTGCACTGCAATATAAAGCTTGTCTTGGGAGGAATTCGAAAGGAACCAAGGCAATGACTGCACGTTTTCGCCCTATTCACTGCGGGTTTGATACCCTGCGCCGCGCCATTGAGCCCGTGCGCGCCATAAACGGTCATCGCAACCTCGGCATCGCCGCGAATGAGCAGATGACCGCACGAGGCACCGGCATCTCGGCTCGCATCAGCCGCCCGACGGCCATTTTCGCCGATTTCCGCGCCTGCTGACCTGCGGGCGCGAATTGCCGGGCGATACAGCGTAACGTTCAAGTATCAGGATTTCCATCATGTCTTCGGGTTTGCGTTCATTCATCGCTCTGTTCGATTCCGTCGGCCATATCGGCTCTGCGGTGCGGGCGGCGGAGGAATTCGAGCGCGCGCGCAATTTTCACAAGGACGAATGCCGCAGCACAAGTGCTGCCCGGATCATCGCGACCAGCATTCCGCTTTGAGATTTTACGGACGGAATTACACTGCGTGATCATCGGGTCGAGCCGAATGGACAGATCCGAGAGGCCCTTGCCCTCTAGGCGGACCGCGCCCAAGCGAAGGCCTCATCGACCGCCGCCAATTTTACGGCCTGCCATTCGCAATACTGATCGAGAAAATTGCGCGATATCCACATACGCGTCTTCTTGGGTTCGTCATGCCAGCCGATGTCTCCGCGATCGGCAGATTTGCGCAGAAGACGCTGCAAATGGGTGCGCGATATCATGAAATGTGCCGCCAGAGCGCGGGCGTCGACATGGCCGATATCGATTTGATCGCCGACTTGTCCATTGAGAGCCAGCCTGGACACGATATGATCGACGACAAGACCGCCGGATTCCGTCCAAAGAAATAAGCCGACGCTTTCCGGCGGTTCGCGCCAGATGTCGGCCGCCAGACAATTGCGGGTCATGCGCGGCTGTGCCAGATCCATCAGCATCGGCGAAGCGACCAGCGCAGCTGCGCGGCTGCCCTCGTCAAGGAGATCGAGCGCGGCCAGATTGGCGAGATACCAGCCGAACATCCCCGTGTAGCTGATTTCCGTCGGCACGTAGCGGCGGGGACGGCGGGCAGGTCCTGGAGCCAACTCCAGAAAGCGGTAGGTCAGCAATTCCTCGACAAAACTCAGGACCGTGTTGCGACTGGCGATGCGGTAATGCGTGATGAGATTGCGCAGGGCAACGACGGTCAGTCCCGAGCCCGGAATCCCCGGATCATATTCAAGATGAAGCGCATAAGCGGCCTGGGTCAGAAGCCAGCGCTGATGTGAGGCGAGCATGCGGGCAACCCTGGGGGCGTTGTCATACCGGTTACGCAATGTCTCGGAGAGAAAGCTCAAGGATGCTACGAACTTGGGGTGACGAGCAAGTTGCTCGATGGAAAAACTCAATCGGGCCTCCTGGGGTGCCCTTCTTAAAAAGCAACAGAAAGTGGATGTTTCATTTTTGTGAACGAAATAATCGGAATCGATCATAATTCCGACGTTTAATAGCATGCTATAGTTATGCAAGCGCCTTTATATCGCAAGGGGTTAAACAAACAATTTACTTTAAATTATTGTTTCCCGACCGTAACGGCCCGCATCTAACAGCAATGCAGTCATGATGATCCACCTCAGTGTTATCGTAGCAATTGTACTGGCAGTCTGCAAATGCAGGCGTAAAGCTGCCACTTTTCATTCGGAGAGCTGAATTGAGAACTGCCCGGCGAGCGAATACTTATTGTGCCATAACAAAACATATTGCCATTGCGATATGACTTTAACTTTGGTTCAGATTTCGGTGTAATGATGCGGCACTTTCAGTCCGGAGGAAGGCTTCGGACTGTACCCGCCACAGCATAGCCTGATCAGGATAGACCATGCGCACAGACACCGGCCAGATCGTCAATCTGGCAGACTATCGTCCCACCGACTTCGTTCTGGAACGCGTGGACCTGACCTTCGATCTGCATCCGACCGAGACCAAAGTGGAGGCACGGCTGATCTTCCATCGCCGGGAAGCTATCGATCCCAAGGCGCCCCTGCTGCTCGATGGCGACGAGCTCGTGCTCTCCGGCCTGCTGCTCGATCAGGCGGAACTGCCTGCCACGCAATATGACGCCACGCCCGAGAGCCTCACGGTTCACGATCTGCCGGAAAGCACGCCTTTCGAGCTAACGATCACGACCGTCATCAACCCGGAAGCCAATACGCAGCTGATGGGCCTCTACCGCACCGGCGGCATTTATTGCACGCAGTGCGAAGCCGAAGGCTTCCGCCGCATCACTTATTTCCCCGACCGGCCGGACGTTCTCGCCCCCTATACGGTCAACATCATAGCCGACAAGGCCGCCAATCCGCTGCTGCTGTCGAACGGCAATTTCCTTGGCGGCGCCGGCTATGGCGAAGGCAGGCATTTCGCCGCCTGGTTCGATCCGCATCCGAAGCCGAGCTATCTCTTCGCGCTCGTTGCCGGCGACCTCGGTGTCGTTGAGGACACATTCACCACGATGTCCGGCCGTGAGGTCGCACTGAAGATCTATGTCGAGCACGGCAAGGAGCCGCGCGCAACCTACGCCATGGATGCGCTGAAGCGCTCGATGAAGTGGGACGAAGAGCGGTTCGGCCGCGAATACGATCTCGATATCTTCATGATCGTCGCCGTGTCGGACTTCAACATGGGCGCGATGGAGAATAAGGGCCTCAACGTCTTCAACGACAAGTACGTTCTGGCCGATCCAGAGACCGCGACCGATGCCGATTATGCCAATATCGAAGCCATCATCGCCCACGAATATTTCCATAACTGGACGGGCAACCGCATCACCTGCCGCGACTGGTTCCAGCTGTGCCTCAAGGAAGGCCTGACTGTCTATCGCGATCATGAGTTTTCCGCCGACCAGCGTTCGCGCGCCGTCAAGCGCATCGCCGAAGTTCGACATCTGAAATCGGAGCAGTTTCCGGAGGATAGCGGGCCGCTTGCCCATCCGGTGCGGCCGACGACATACCGCGAAATCAACAACTTCTATACGACCACGGTCTATGAGAAGGGCAGCGAGGTCACACGCATGATCGCGACGCTGCTCGGCCGCGATCTCTTCAAGAAGGGCATGGACCTCTATTTCGATCGGCATGACGGACAGGCCGTGACGATCGAAGATTTCGTCAGATGCTTCGAAGATGTCAGCGGCCGCGATCTCACGCAGTTCTCGCTATGGTACCATCAGGCCGGCACGCCCCTCGTCACCGCATCCGGCGCCTATGATCCCCATGCCAAGACATTCACGCTGTCGCTCGAACAGATGGTACCGGCAACGCCTGGCCAGGCCGTCAAAAAGCCGATGCATATTCCGTTGCGCATGGGCTTGCTTGCCGAAGACGGCACCATCATCACACCGACATCCGTTACAGGAGCCGAGCTGACCGGCGACGTATTGCACCTGACGAAGCAGACGCAGACGGTGACGTTCCACGGTATTCCGCGACGGCCGATCCTGTCACTCAATCGCAGCTTCTCGACGCCAATCAATCTGCAGTTCAGCCAGAGCGCCGGCGATCTCGCTCTGATCGCCCGTCACGAGACCGATCATTTCGCCCGCTGGCAGGCGCTGATCGACCTCGGCCTGCCGAACCTCCTGCAAGCCGCCCGCGATGCACGCCAGGGCGTCGAGATCACCTGTGATCCGGCCTTCACCGACGCGCTGCTCGCAGCTGCCGCCGACGAAAGTCTGGAGCCGGCGTTCCGCGCTCAGGTCCTAACCTTGCCGAGCGAATCCGATATTGCCCGCGAACTCGGCGGCAATAACGACCCGGATGCCATTCATGCCGCACGCCAGACAATCATCAAGCGGATCGCTGTAGCTGGACAGGATGTGTTCGCCGCGCTCTATGACGGCATGCAAACGCCGGGTCACTTCAGCCCGGATGCTGCAAGCGCCGGGCGTCGCGCCCTGCGCAATGCGGCTTTGAGCTACCTGTCGCAATCGGACGAGACGCCAGCACGAGCCAAAGCGGCCTATGATGTCGCGAACAACATGACCGATCTCAGTGCGGCGCTGACCATTCTGGCCCAGCGGTTCCCTGATACTGCCGAGACGGCGGCGGCGCTTGCGCATTTCCGCGACCGCTTCGCCGACAATGCGCTCGTCATCGACAAGTGGCTCGCCATTCAGGCAGCGATTCCCGGCGCCGGGGCGTTGGAACGCATTCGACTGCTCATGGGGACACCGCTGTTCAAGCACACCAATCCGAACCGCGTGCGTGCGCTGGTCGGCACCTTTGCCTTCGCCAACCCCACCGGCTTCGGCCGCGTAGATGGTGCAGGATACAATTTCCTGGCCGACCAGATTCTCGAGATCGATCAACGCAACCCGCAGCTTGCGGCCCGCATCCTGACTTCGATGCGCTCCTGGCGCCTGCTGGAGCCAGTGCGGGCCGACCATGCACGCTCGGCACTGATGCGGATCGAGCGTGCAGGCGGTCTTTCGACGGACGTGCGCGACATCGTTGAGCGTATCCTCAAAGAGTGATTTCGATCGCTCAACATGCCGATTTCAAAGGCTGATTTGCATCGGCCTTTTCAGCTTCAGCGAGTCCCGGCCGCGCGCAACTTACCGCTGCGTGTGTAAAATATGCTGAAATCGCAGATGGTTAAGAAAGTTTTACCGCACCCTCTGGACAAGCCGAATCACGAATGATTCATTAAGGCAGATTCGGGCGAGCGGCGCAGCGAATCACACGAGGGACAAGGCTAAAGCGATGGTGGACGTGCGGCGGGCAACCGCGGCCGATGGACGGCTGCGTGTTAATTTCGACGGTCTGAAATCCTGGCATAGCGGCGTTACTGATCGAACCGGAGTGCGGATGGAAACGATTTCACGTCGTTTTCCGCAGACGGAACATATTCTCAAGCGCATCATTCCCGTCCTCATTGTGTCCTTCCTGATGGTCGTTGCCGCCTCGCATTTCTTCGGCATGATTACGGAACATAGCCGCATGGCGGCTTCGGCGCGCCGAACGACCTCGCTTTCCATCGCAGCCGCAGCCGCAGCCTTTTCGAATGACGCGAGCCTGTTTCAGGCCGGGGACCGCAGCGGCGCAGAACGGAAACTGGCCTCCTATCTGCCGCAGGATCGGCTGGACACCGGCGCTTTCGTTCTGTTGGTTCAGGCAAGCGGCCGGGTGTTCGGCTCGTCGGCCGCCGGCTCCGGCTATATCGGCATGCTTGTCTCCGATTTCTTTCCGGAAGTGTCGGCCATCCGCAGTTTTGGCGACCATGCCGACGTGATCGAGACCATGATCGGCGGCGAGCCCTATTATGCGGCGATTTCCCTGATCGGCGACAAGGGCGATTTCATTCTGTCTGCCGCCTCGATGGATCAGATCGAGAAGCTCTGGCGCGATGAGCTGACGCTCAATGTCACGCTGTTTGCCGGCATATCGTCCATCCTGCTTGTCATCCTCTATGCCTATTATACGCAGGTGAAACGCGCCCGGGACGCGGACGAAATCTTTCTCGAATCCAACCTGCGGGTCGAGACCGCACTGTCGCGCGGGCGCTGTGGCCTCTGGGATTTCGATTTCACCAGCCGCCAGTTTTTCTGGTCACGGTCGATGTACGACATGCTCGGGCTGCCGGTCGCCGACAAACCACTCGCCTTTACCGATGCGGCGCGGCTGATGCATCCGGACGACAACAGCCTGCATATGCTCGCTCGCACCGTCACCCGCGGCAATGCCGGCCAGGTGGACCAAATCCTGCGCATCCGCCACGCCAAGGGACATTATGTCTGGATGCGCGCCCGCGCCCAGGTGATCCGCACCAATTCCGGCCGCGTCCACATGATCGGCATCGCCATGGATGTAACCGAACAGCACCGGCTTGCGCAGCGCTATGCCGAGGCCGACCAGCGCCTGGCCGATGCTATCGAATGCACCTCCGAAGCTTTCGTGCTGTGGGACAAGAACGATCGCCTGGTCATGTGCAACGCGCATTTCCAGCAGGCCTATGGTCTGCCCGACAATGTGCTCGTGCCGGGCACCGAGCGGGCCGTGGTCAATGCCGCTGCGGCGCGACCGGTCATCGAGCGCCGCATCGTCGATCCCGGCCGCTCCAATCATTCCCAGACGACGGAAGTGCAGCTCGCCGACGAGCGCTGGCTGCAGATCAACGAACGGCGCACCCGCGACGGCGGCCTTGTCTCCGTCGGCACAGACATCACCCAGCTCAAGCGCAACCAGGAGCGCCTTCGCGAGTCCGAGCGCCGACTGATGGCGACGATCAATGATCTCTCTGCATCGCGGCAGATCCTTGAGAAGCAGAAGGCGGAGCTTTCGACTGCCAACGCCAACTATCTCGCCGAGAAGGAACGCGCCGAAGCCGCCAACAGGGCCAAATCGGAATTCCTCGCCAACATGTCGCACGAGCTGCGCACGCCGCTCAACGCTATCCTCGGTTTCTCCGAAATCCTGCAGGACCAGATGTTCGGTCCGCTCGGCTCGGCGCGTTACAACGAATATGCCAAGGACATTCACGACAGCGGCAAGCATCTGCTCAATGTCATCAACGACATTCTCGACATGTCCAAGATCGAAGCGGGGCATATGAAGCTCAGCTGCGAGCGGATCAATCTCGCACCGCTCATCGAGGAATGCCTGCGCTTCACCCACATTCCGGCTGCGCAGAAGAATATTCTCGTCGAGCAGGACATTTCCTCCGAGATCAAGCTCAATGCCGACCGGCGGGCGATGAAGCAGATCGTACTCAACCTGCTCTCCAACGCGGTGAAATTCACCAATGATGGCGGCCGCATCGCAGTTCGTACACGCAGGGTCGACGATGCCGTCATGCTCGTCATCGCCGATACCGGCATCGGCATTCCGAAATCGGCGCTCAGCAAGATCGGCCAGCCCTTCGAACAGGTGCAGAGCCAATATGCGAAGAGCAAGGGAGGCTCGGGCCTGGGGCTTGCCATTTCCAGATCGCTGACCGCGTTGCATCACGGCCGCATGCGCATCCGCTCCCGCGAGGGCACCGGCACGGTGATCGCGATCCGCATCCCCGATCAGAGCTAATCAGCTTGCGACCGTCGCCTGGAATACCTTTCGCACCGCCTTCGACAGGCGTTTCAGCTCTGCTTCCAGTGTGCGGATATCCGGGCAGTCACCGGCGCGGCAGACCAGCTCGATCAAGCCGGAAGGCGTATTTTTTGGATCGAACGTGCCGTCGATGCAAAGACGGATCAGCTGCGACACTTCCGTATAGAGCTGCAAAGCCTTAAGGCAGACATCGAGATCGTTGCGATCCATCAGACTGCCGCCCAGCAGTTTCAACGCTTCGGCCGTGCTGAGGCCGTTTGCATCGATGCCGACGCCGCGGACCGACGCGGTCAGCCGCAAATATTGCGCGATGAATTCGATATCGATCAGGCCGCCCGGGATCAGCTTCAGATCCCAGATGCTTTCCGACGGCTTTTCCTGTTCGATCAGGGCACGCATCTCGCGAACATCCCTGGCGATCTTGGCGACATCTCTCTTTGTCGAAAGAACCTCGCCGATGATGCGCTCCGCATCGTTCACCAATTCCTCGTCGCCACAAATCAGGCGAGACCGGGACAGCGCCATATGCTCCCAGGTCCAGGCCTCCTCCCGCTGGTACTTCTCGAAGGAATTGATGCGCGTGGCGACCGGCCCCTTGTTGCCGGAGGGACGCAAACGCATGTCGACCTCGTAGAGCACACCTTCGGCCGTCGGTGCAGAGAGCGCCGCGATCAGGCGCTGCGTGATACGCGTGAAATATCGCGTGGCATCGAGCGGCTTCGGACCATCGGATTCGCTGGCCGCGTCGTCGTAATCGTAAAGCAGGATGATATCGATATCGGAACCGGCCGAGAGCTCGAAACTGCCGAGCTTGCCCATTCCGACGATGGCAACACGGCCGCCGGGATATTCGCCGTGCGCCGCCCGGATTTCCTTCATGACGGCATCCAGCGCCGCCTCGACGATGAGATCGGCAAGATAGGTAAAGGCGCGGGCCGCCATGACCCCACCGATTGCGCCCGTCAGCAGACGAATGCCGATCAGGAAGCGCTGTTCGGAGGCAAAGATGCGCAAGAGATCGAGCGTCTCTTCATAATGCCTTGCCGGGGCAAGGAAGGTCTGGAGGCGCTCGGCGAGATAATCGCGCGTCGGCAACTCGGCCATCAACCTTGGATCCAACATGCCATCAAAGACATGCGGCTTGGCCGCGATGATCTCGGCAAGCCGCGGTGCTGACGACATGATGTTGACAATGAGCGAGAGCAATGCCGGATTGGTTCCGAGCAGCGAGAAGAGCTGAATGCCGGCGGGCAGGCCGGAAATAAAGCTGTCGAAGCGCAACAACGCCTTGTCGGCACGCTTGCTTTCGCCGAAGACACGCAGCAGCTCCGGCGTCAGTTCCGTCAACCGTTCGCGGGCTTCCACGGATTGCGTGGCGCGATACCGGCCGTAGTGCCAGGTGCGGATGACATTGGCTATGTCAGACGGCCGATCGAAGCCTAGGCGGCGTAGCGTCTCCAGGGTATCAGGATCGTCGCCCTGGCCGGTAAAGACCAGATTGCCGGTTTCGCTCGACAGCTTGGTCTCCTGCTCGAACAGGCGCGCATAGCGGCGCTCGACGGTCTTCAACGTCGTCACCAGCGCTTCGGAAAAAGCCGACACGTCCGCAAAGCCCATCATGTAGGCGATGCGCCTTAACTCGGCATCGGTTTCCGGCAGCAGATGCGTCTGCTCGTCCCGCACCATCTGGATGCGATGCTCGACATCGCGCAGGAACCAATAGGCCGATATCAGCTCGTCGCGCGTTTCCGCATCGATCCACTTCGCCTCGGTCAGTTCGGAAAGCGTTTCCTCCGTCGACCGGCTGCGCAGAGACGGCATACGGCCGCCGGCAATGAGCTGTTGCGTCTGCACGAAAAACTCGATCTCGCGAATGCCGCCGCGGCCAAGCTTGACGTTATGGCCCTTGACCGCGATCGCGCCGTGTCCCTTATGCGCGTGGATTTGGCGCTTGATGGAGTGAATGTCTGATATCGCGGCATAGTCCAGATATTTACGGAAGACGAAGGGCACGAGATCGCGGAGGAAGGCCTGACCGGCGACGATATCGCCGCCGACCGGACGCGCCTTGATGAAGGCAGCGCGCTCCCAGTTCTGCCCCCTGCCCTCATAATAGATCATCGCAGCGTCCACAGGGATCGCGAGCGGCGTCGAGCCGGGATCGGGACGCAGGCGGAGATCGGTGCGGAAGACATAGCCATCCGCCGTGCGCTCCTGAAGGATGCGCACCAGCCGCCGCATCAGCCGCGGGAAGATGTCGATGGCATCATCTGGATCGTGGACGATGCCTGCCGTCTCGTCAAAGAAGACGACCAGATCGATATCGGAGGAATAGTTCAGCTCTTCGGCGCCGAGCTTGCCCATGCCGAGGACGATCAACCCGGATTTCCGGCTCGGGGCGGCGGGATCTGGAACCACGATCTTGCCGGCGTCGTGCGACGACAGCAACAGGTGATCGATCGCTGCTGAGATGGAGGCTTCCGCAAGCCTGCTCAACCAGCGTGTCGTCACCCTGCCGTCATAGATGCGCGCGAGATCGGCAAGGGCAACGAGGAAGGCTGCACGGCGTTTGGCAACGCGCAGACGGGTCATTACCTCAGATTCAGGAGGAGAGGCACCTTCCCCATCCGCAGGCAGCCAGGCACGGCGAGCCTCTTCCACCAGTCCTTCGATCTGTGGCGACAGCGGCTTCTCGATCGCGGCGACGAGGAGCGACGGTTCGAGATTGACGATTTCGCGCAAATGAGGGGACAGGGTCAGAGCAGCGACGATGAAATCCCGCAACGCACTCTCGCCCGCAAGGAGATCGGCAACGACCGGCTCCGTTCCGGCGATCTGCTTGAGATCGGCAAGCGCAGATTTCGTCTCCGTCTGGTTCAGCGGCCGCAACCGCCCGGCCGGAACATCCCGTAGCAAATCGCTTTGCGTCGTCATGCAGTTCTCCCCAACAGCAAGCGGATAGAGCATGATGCCGAAAGAATGAGCGGTTTTCGGGCAACATCATGCTCTACTTCTTTGACGCCAGAGCGGATTCAGATTTTAGGTCGTTTCGACCTAAAATCATCCGGCTCTAGAGCATTTCCGCTTTTCTTCGAATCGCGAAAACGCTCCATCTTCTGGTTTTTACGCAGTTCCGGACGCAAAACCGCTCTGCACTTTTGCTGGAACTGCTCTAGTGCAGGATTAACCTATTGTTTCTGCATGGGGAAGATCATGGTGACCGTTAATCCCTTGGCATCAGGACTGTCGGGTATCGTATCGGAAAGCTCGAGCCGGCCGCCATGCAGCTCCATGACAGCCTCTACCAGCGCAAGGCCGAGGCCTGTTCCCGGCTTAGAGCGGCTTTCGTCCAGACGGAAGAAACGCTTGACCACATCGGCACGTTGATGGGCGGGAATGCCTGGCCCATGATCTGCGACCGCGAGCGTCACGGCGTCGTTGGTGCGCGCCAGCTTGAAGGTGATCGTCTGCTCGCCATTGCAGCCCGTCGCATATTTGAGGGCATTGTCGATGAGATTGAAGAGTGCCTGACCGATCAGCTCGCGATTGCCCTGAATTTCGACATTCGGCTCGATATCGGCCGTCAGCGTCAGACCCGCCTCTTCTGCGACGGGCTCATAGAGTTCGGCGGTATCGGCGACGATGGAAGAGAGATCGACTTCAGTCATTTCCGCCGCCACCGACCCCGCCTCGACGCGGGAAATCATCAGGAGAGCATTGAAGGTGCGGATCAGCTGATCGGATTCACCGATGATGCCCTCAAGGGCGACGCGGCGACCCTCGCTGTCGGCACTGTCGAGCGCGTCGGCAGCCTTGTTGCGTAAGCGCGTCAGCGGCGTCTTGAGGTCATGAGCGATATTGTCGGAGACCTGCCGCAGCCCCTCGTTCAGCTTCTCGATGCGCTCGAGCATCGCATTCAGCGAAGCGGACATGCGGTCGAACTCATCGCCGGAACCACCGACCGGCAGTCGTTGCGAGAGATCGCCCGCCATGATCTTGCGGCTTGCATCCGTCATACGATCGATACGCTTCAGCGCATTGCGGCCGATACCGAACCAGATGACCAGCGCGCCGAGGCCCATGATCGCCAGTGCCAGCATCAGTGCCTGGCGCACCAGCACGCGGAAGCGCTCGGGCTCGCCGAGGTCGCGGCCGATCAGGATGCGCAAGCCATTGTCGAGAATGAAAATGTTGGCAATCGCCAGATGCCGGCGCTCCGGATCGTTGGAGGCGTCGGTGTAGCGCTCGTAGGAAAAGGGCAGCTCCGTCCAACCAGCGGCGCCGAGCACACCGGGCTGTACGGAGGCGACGTTGCCGGCCAGGATGTCGCCGGAAGGTCCCGCAATAACATAGAGATTGGCACCCGGCTGGCGGGCGCGGCGCTCCATGGTGCGCAGAAGCAGGTTCAGACCGCCAATGTCGTAGGCACGCTTGACCTGGCTGACCTCCTGCTGGACGGCATCGCGGATCTGTCCCGTCAGCAGCCGTTCGGACATGGCCGTGACATAGAAGACCAGCGTCGCGGCACAAAGCGAGAAAAGAAGGATGTAGAGGGCTGAAAGTCGGACTGCGGTGGACTTGAAGAGGACGCGGAAGCGACTCATCCCTCGTCCTTGATCATGTATCCGGCGCCGCGGATCGTCTTCAGCAGTGGCTGGCTGAAATCCTTCTCGATCTTGGAGCGCAGGCGCGAAACGTGGACGTCGATGACGTTCGTCTGGGGATCGAAATGATAATCCCAGACATTTTCCAGCAGCATGGTGCGGGTGACGACCTGGCCGGCATTCTTCATCAGATATTCCAGCAGGCGAAATTCGCGCGGCTGCAGCAGGATTTCCTTGCCGCCGCGGCGCACCTCGTGTGAGAGGCGGTCCAGTTCCAGATCGCCGACGCGATAGAGAACGTCCTGTTCCGGCGTGCCCTTGCGGCGGCCGAGCACTTCGACGCGCGCCAAAAGCTCGCTGAAGGCATAGGGTTTCGGCAGGTAATCGTCGCCGCCGGCGCGCAGGCCGGTGACGCGGTCATCGACCTGGCCGAGCGCGGAGAGGATCAGAACCGGCGTATGAACGCCCTTGCGGCGCAGTTCACTGATAACGGACAGGCCATCGCGGCGCGGCAGCATGCGATCGATAATGGCAACATCATAGGTGTTTTCGGTGGCCATGAAGAGACCGCTCTCCCCGTCGCTCGCGTGATCGACAATAATGCCGGCCTCGCGAAACGCCTTGGTAAGGTAAGCCGCCGCTTCGAGATCGTCTTCGATGATCAGAATCTTCATATGAGCGACATTACCTGCCGACGCAGCCTCGGCACAACCAGAATCAGGAGAATTCACGGCATGTTGGCTAGCGGTTGTCATCTTTCACCTGCCTTGGAGCCAGTCATCTTTGATATGTTGTAAAAAGGAAGCCGTGCAAGCCGTGGCCTGCGCGGCTTCCTGATTCATTTCATTCGCTTAAAGGATCAACCGGCATTGATCGGGAGTGCGACGAAGCGGCTGCCATTGCCGGACTGAATCTGGAACAGGGCGCGCGTGCGGCCATCCTTCTTCGCCTGCTCGATGACCTTGGCGATGTCGCCGGCGTTCGAGACCTGCTGGTTGTTGACCGAGGTGATCTTCTCGCCCTCCTTCACGCCCTTGTCGGCGGCATCGGAGTCGGGATCGACAGCGGTGATCGCGACACCCTTGCCATCGTCGGAAGGGCCGACGGTGAGGCCGAGGTCAGCCAGCGCCTTCTCGGAGGACGGCTGCTGCGGCTGCTGATCCGGCTGCGAGTCGTCATTGGAGGCCTGGTTCTGATCGGCGGGAAGCGTGCCGAGTTCGACCGTGACCGACTGCGATTTGCCAGCACGCCAGATCGAAACATCGACCTTGGAGCCCGGCTGCATGGCGCCGATGCGACGAGCGAGATCACGCGGATCCTTCACCGGATCGCCATTGACCGCCGTCACGACGTCGCCATTCTTGATGCCGGCCTTCTGACCAGGCGAGCCATCCTGCGGGGAGACGACCAGAGCACCGCTTGCTTCGGACAGGCCGAGGGATTCGGCGATGTCCTTGGTGACGGGCTGGATCTGAACGCCGAGCCAGCCGCGCGAAACCGTGCCGGTCTTGATCAAGTCGGTTACGACATCCTTGGCGGTCGTGGCCGGAATTGCGAAGGCGATGCCGACGCTGCCGCCCGACTGCGAGAAGATGGCGGTGTTGATGCCGACCACTTGGCCGTTGAGATTGAAAGTCGGGCCACCCGAGTTGCCCTTGTTCACCGGCGCGTCGATCTGGATGTAATCGTCATAGGGACCGGAATGAATGTCGCGGCCGCGAGCCGAGACGATACCGGCCGTGACCGTGCCGCCAAGGCCGAACGGATTGCCGACGGCAACGACCCAATCGCCAACGCGGACCTTGGAGTCATCGGCCCAGCCGACATAGGTGAACTTCTTGCCCTTGGGATCGACCTTCAGGACGGCAAGATCGGTGCGGCTATCCTTGCCGACGAGCTTGGCGTCGAGTTCGGTGCCGTCATTGAGGACGACGACGAAAGCGGCACCATCGGAAACGACGTGATTGTTGGTGACGATGTAGCCGTCTTCGGAGACGAAGAAACCGGATCCTTGAGCGACCGGGCGCAGGCGGCCCTTGTCATCGGAATTCTTCTGCTGGTTCTGGCCATGCTGCTGGCCGCGACCCTGCTGCTGCTCGAACTGGCGGAAGAACTTCTTCAACGGGTGATCGTCCGGAAGGTCATCGAAGCCGCGGCCGAGACCGAAAGAATCATCCTCGTCGGCAACCGAGTTGACGCGAGATTCGACGCGAACGGACACGACAGCCGGCGATACGGCGTCCACCACATTGGCGAAGCTCGGAACCTGCGGCGCCTGAACGTTGACGGCATCGGCATAGGCACCGGTGACTACGGCCGGAACACCCGTTGCCAGGGCAGCGACAGCGAGGCCGGCGACGACGGAAGCCTTCATAGCAGTGCTGCGGGACAAGGTGTCCTTGATATTCCTGAACATATGCGAATTACCTTCTCTTTTCTCGTCGGATTGGCGCCGGGAGAACCGGCTATGGTTCATCATGACGGAGATATAGGGCACGGCACCTTACAACGAACTGTCCGCCCCATGAAAAATTCGTAATGTAAGGAAATCGTTGCAATATGACGACGGAAGATGAAGGCCGCGTCACTTCCCCAGGATGTCTTTCAACTGCGCCTCTTCATCGGCACTCAGAGGGTTGCCGGTGGGCTTGCCGGTACGACGACGCGCATAGACGGCAAGGGCCAGTCCACCTGCTAAGAAAAGCGCGATCGGTGCGCCCCAGAGAATATAGGTCTTCGCGCTCAGGCGCGGCTTGAGCAGCACGAACTCGCCATAGCGGGAGACGATGTAATCAAGCACCTGCCGATCGGTGTCGCCATCGGTCAGGCGCTTGCGCACCAGCAAGCGCAGGTCACGCGCGAGATCGGCATTGGAATCATCGATGGATTGGTTCTGGCAGACCATGCAGCGCAATTCGGCCGAGATGGTGCGCGCCCGCGCCTCCAAGGCCGGATCGGGCAGAACTTCATCGGGATTGACGGCAAAGGCGGGTGCCGCGGCAAAGAGCAATGCCAGCAGCATAAGCAGGCCGACGAACACCCCTGCCTTCTTTCCAGCCCCTCTATTCTTGATGGGGAATCCCCCCTCATTCGCCCTTCGGGCACCTTCTCTCCGAGGGGGGGATGGGGGGATGACAATCAAACCTATCATTCGGCCGGCTCCATCGCCGGACGAGCCGGTTTCGCCTTACGGCTCGGGGCGCCGACGCGCAGACGACGGTCGCTGAGCGATACGAAGCCGCCGATCGCCATGATGAGCGCGCCCAGCCAGATGCAAAGAATAAACGGCTTCCACCAGATGCGCACGACCATGCCGCCATCCTTGCCGGCATCGCCGACCGACACATAGAGCTGGTTGAGGCCGAGCGTGAGGATGCCGGATTCGGTAGTCGCCGTGCGGCTTGCCGTGAAGACACGCTTGGCGGAGGACATTTCCGCAAAGGCAACCCCGCCACGGCTAACGGTGAAGTGAGCGCGATCTTCTGTGAAATTGGGGCCGACACCCGGCTGCACGCCGTCAAAGCGCAGGCTGTAGCCGCCGAGTTCGGCTGTCTCACTCGGCTTCATGCTGGTGATGTGCTCCCCCTCGAAGGTGGTCACCGCAACAATGCCGAGTACGGTGATGCCGAGACCCGCATGGGCAAGAGCGGTGCCGAAGGCCGAGCGCGGCAGCCCGCTCAAGCGCCGCCAGGCGACACCCGCCGCCACCTTGCCGACGCCGGCGCGATACCAGAGATCGACCAAGGCGCCGAAGACCAGGAAGAAACCGGCGGCGAGGCCGAGAGCAGCAAGCACCGGCCCACCATGCTCGACATAGAACAGGACAAGGCCGGCCAGGAAGGCCAGGCTCGCGATGACATAAAGCCTCTGCAGCGCACCGAGCAGATCGCCGCGCTTCCAGGCGAGCAGCGGGCCGAACGGCACGGCAACGAGGATCGGGGTCATCAACAGTCCGAATGTCATGTTGAAGAAGGGCGGGCCGACGGAAATCTTGTCACCGGTCAGTGTTTCGAGCGCCAGCGGATAGAGCGTGCCGGTCAAAACCGTGCCGCAGGCAACCGTCAGGATCAGGTTGTTCAGCACCAGCGCGCCCTCGCGCGAGATTGGCGCGAACAATCCGCCGGCGGCAAGCTTCGGGGCGCGCAGGGCAAACAGCGACAGGGCACCGCCGATAAAGATCAGCAATATGCAGAGGATGAAGATACCGCGCGTCGGATCGCTGGCGAAGGAATGGACCGAAGTCAGCACTCCTGAGCGAACGAGGAAGGTACCAAGCAGCGACAGCGAGAAGGTGAGGATCGCCAGCAGCACCGTCCAGATCTTCAGGGCGTCGCGCTTTTCCATGACAACAGCCGAATGCAGCAGCGCCGTGCCGGCAAGCCAGGGCATGAAAGAGGCATTTTCCACCGGGTCCCAAAACCACCAGCCGCCCCAGCCGAGCTCGTAATAGGCCCAATAAGAACCCATGGCGATGCCGAGCGTCAGGAAACTCCAGGCAGCGAGCGTCCAGGGGCGAACCCACCGCGCCCAGGCGGCATCGATACGCCCTTCCAGAAGTGCGGCGACGGCGAAGGAGAAGCAGACGGAAAAGCCGACATAGCCGAGATAGAGCAAGGGTGGATGGATCGCCAGGCCGACATCCTGGAGGACGGGATTAAGATCCTTGCCCTCGGCCGGCGCCGGGTTGAGCCGAAGGAACGGATTCGAGGTAAGCAGAATGAAGACCAGAAAGGCCGAGGAGATCCACGACTGCACGGCGAGCACGTTAGCGCGCAGCACGTCGGGCAGATTGCGCCCGTATAGCGCAACGAGCGCACTGAACAGCGCCAGGATCAACAGCCAAAGCATCATCGATCCCTCGTGATTGCCCCAGACGCCGGAGATCTTGAAGATCAGCGGCATCAGCGAGTGGGAATTGGCCCAGACGTTGAGAACGGAGAAATCGGAAGCAACATAGGCATAGGTCAGCACGCCGAAGGAGAAGGCGACCAGCAGAAACATGACGATCGCGCCGACCGGGGCGATATTCATCATCGACACGTCACCGCGCCGGGCGCCGATAACAGGCAGGATGGAGACGATCAGCGCGGTCGCGAGCGCCAGCACCAGGGCATAGTGTCCGAGCTCGATGATCATTGGCTGGCCTCCTCGCCTTTCCACACGCCATCAGCCTTCAGCTTGTCGGCGACCTGCTTCGGCATGTAGCGCTCATCATGCTTGGCGAGTACGCTGTCGGCAACGAAAACGTCGCTGCCCGGCTCAAACTTGCCTTCGGTGACGACACCCTGTCCTTCGCGGAACAGATCCGGCAGGATGCCGTCATATTTGACCTTGATCGTATCGGTGCCGTCGGTGACCGAGAATTGAACCTGCGTTCCGTGACCGCGCACGATCGAGCCCTCCCCGACAAGCCCGCCGAGGCGGATCAGCGTGCCGGCATTGACCGGCGTTTTGGCGAGATCTGCCGGCATGTAGAAATAGGCGACCGACTGGCTGAAGGCGAAAAGGACGAGCAGCACGGCAACAGCGATGAAACCCATGCCGCCGGCGATCACAGCCAGTCGTTTCTGCTTGCGGGTCATTGCTGCGTCTCCTCCGTCGGCAATCCCAATTCCTTCGCCAGCGCCAAAAGCTGCTGGCCCTCCCCTCCATTGGCCGGAAAGGCCGCGAGACCGCGCTTCAACGCATCCGCTGCGCGTTCCCGATCATTCAACACCGCATAGGAGCGGATCAACCGCATCCAGCCCTCGAAATTCTTCGGATCCTGCTTGAGCTTGGCATCGAGGCTATCGACCATACCGCGGATCATCTGCTGGCGATCGCCGCTGCTCAGCGCATTGGCCGCAGCGATATCCTCCGCGGTCGGATTGCCGGGTGCCTTGTCGTTCGCCGATGCCGTCGGCTGGCCGCCATTCTTGACAATGTGTTGATCGACAACAGCAAGCCAGGGCGCGTCAGGTGGCGATTGTTTCGCGAGTGCCTCGAAGGCAGTTTTCGCATCGGCCGCCTTCCCCTCTTGCTCCAGCGCGAGCGCCAGATAGAAAAGCGTGCGCGGATTGGCGGCATCGAGCGCTAGGGATTGCTGCAGCACGCCGCGCGCCTCCGCCGTTACGATGCCATTAGCCTTGACGACCAGCACCTCGCCCAGATCGCCAAGCCGAGTTGCGTTCGGCCCCAGCAGGCGGATGACGTTGCGATAGGCAAGCTCGGCATCGCCGATCCGGTTGGTCTTGAAATAGATCGGCGCCAGGACCTCCCATCCCTTGGCATCATCCGGGTTTTTGGCCAGATGTTGCTCGATCTTGACGATCGAAATGGCGAGATCGCTTCCTGGCTTTTCGAGCCGCGCTTCCAGCGGCTGCGCCGGCAGGCCGGGATCGCCATTGACGAGATACAGACAGAGACCAACGGCCGGAAGAAGAACGATGATGAAGGCCTGGGCAAGACGATAGCTGCCATGCGCAGGCGATTTCACTGTTGTCTTCTCATCCTTGGCAGCAGCGATGAGGCGCCGTCCGATTTCGGCGCGGGCATAGCCAGCCTCCTGTGCGGAGATGAGGCCGCCGGCAAGATCGCGCTCCAATTCACGAAGCTGATCGCGATAAACCTCGGCCTCTCCGGAACGACGCTCCTCCGCCTCCTTCGCACCACGCAGAAGAGGATAGAGCAGCACAGCGCCAACAACCGCCGTAAGAACGGCCACGAGAATCCAGAACAGCATAGACGCCCAATACTTTAACGGGGCGCTTATTCCAACCGGGAAAGGCTATCTGACGAAGATTTGAGGCGTTTGGCCGCGCCCTTCAGTGCAGACGCCTATTCAAGCGGCGTCCAAGTGCCGTCGTCGTTGCGGCAGGCCGCACCCCTTGCCGTCGTCGGCTTGCCGTCGACCGTGACTATATGAGTATATTGCCGGCAATTCTGGGAACCGACCTGATAGGGCGCAGCGGGGACAACCTCGCCACTCGCATTCCTGCCCTTCCATGCCACGGGTTGGCCAAGCGGCGAGGTCTCAAGTGCGCGATATTCGGCTTCCAGCGCCCGCTGCTTGTCGCTGTCGCTGAGTTTGATGCCGGTGCGCTCGACGATGCCACCATCAAGAGCATTGATGAAGGTTGCGGAAGCCGGAGGCTTCGCAGACGAAAACAGGCTCTTGCCGCCTCCCAGGCTACTTGTCGTCGAGCAACCTGAAAGCGCAACCGCTGTGAAAATAGAGGGGACAACTAGAAAAAAGGTACGAAGCTTCATACAACCGAACCAGTATCAAAAAGCAAAACCATAGGTACTGCGCTGCGGCATCATCATGACCCACAACGCCTTTTTGGCATCATGCCGTTCCTCACGCAACATCCTTCGTCAAGCCCGGCAAAATTAGGCTCGCGCGAAGCCCGCCCCAGCTGCCCCGGGAGAGCTCGAAACGGCCTTGATATTCATTCGTGATCTCGCTGACGATCGATAGGCCGAGACCGGTGCCAGGCTTGCTCTCATCCAGTCTACGCCCGCGCTTTAGGGCTTCGCGGATCTGATCCGGCTCCAGCCCGGGGCCATCGTCCTCAACCACCAGTTCCACCCAATGGCGACGCGCCGGATCGATGCCCTTGACCTCGGCCGGCGCCTCGCTTGCAACCAGACGCACCTTGTGTTCGGCAAAGCGGGCGGCATTTTCAAGGAGATTGCCGACCGTCTCCTCAAGATCCTGCTGCTCCATGGCGAGCGCCAGATTGGGCGAGACGGAGAGTTCGAACTCCTTGTCGGCGTTCAGCCGACGCATGACACGGACGAGCCGCTCCAGCGCCGGCTCGGCTTCAGTGCGCGCCAGCACGGATTCGCGCTGCGCAGCGATGCGGGCACGATTGAGATAGGATTGCACCTGACCCTGCATCGCCTCGGCCTGGTTCTTTACCAGATCGCCATGCGAGCGCTCCAAGACACGGGATTCATTCAGAAGAACCGCAATCGGCGTTTTTAGCGAGTGTGCGAGATTGCCGACCTGCATGCGGGCGCGCTCGACGATACGCCGGTTACTATCGATCAGCGCATTGATCTCATTGGCAAGCGGCAGGATCTCGCGCGGAAAGTCACCTTGCAGACGCTCGCTTTCACCGGCGCGGATACGCTCCAGCGCCGCACGCGCCTTATCGAGCGGCTTCAAGCCATAAAGAATGGCGAGCGCATTGACGATCAAGCTGCCGACGCCGAAGCCGATGAGTGCGAAGTAGAGGCTGTGGGAGAAATTGCGGACATCATCCTCGACCACGGCGACATTGCCGGTGACGCGAAACCGAGCCGCATGGTCCGTATCGAACTGGATTTCCGTTTCCGCCACCTGCACGCGATTTCCGAAGGCGTCGGTGACGATATAATAACGCTCGTAATTCTTATCGAAAGGCGCTTCCAGCACGGATAGAACCGGCAGGTTCGACGCACCGAGCGACGACGAAACCAAGGGGGTTGACGTATATGTGCCGAGCGGCTCGACTATCCAATACCAGCCGGTTTTCGGCTGTGAGAAACGGAGGTCTCCAAGCTGCGGACTGCCTGACAGCGCACCCTGATCACCGATCGTCACGGAATTGATGACGTTATAGAGCTGGGCGCGCAATAGGTCCTGAAAGCCGCGCTCGGCGTTCTTGCGGTAGATATCGGAGATGACAAGGCCGATCACCACCAGCGCCACAGCAGACCAAAGCGTGGTCAGCAGCAGGACGCGAGCGGTGAGAGACTTAATTCGCATTGGTTGGAGCTTGGATTCTGTAACCAAGGCCGCGAACCGTTTCGATCAGGTCGACACCCATCTTCTTGCGAAGGCGCCCGACAAACACTTCAATCGTATTGGAATCCCGATCGAAATCCTGATCATACATATGCTCGACCAGCTCGGTGCGGGAGACGACCTCGCCCTTGTGATGCATGAGATAGGCAAGCAGCCGGTATTCATGAGACGTAAGCTTGAGCGGCTTGCCGTCGACGGTCGCCTTCGAGCTCTTGGTGTCGAGACGCACCGGACCGCAGACGATTTCCGAGGAGGCATGGCCCGCGGCGCGGCGGATGAGCGCGCGGATGCGGGCGAGCACTTCCTCGACATGGAAAGGCTTGGCGACGTAATCGTCCGCACCGGCATCGATGCCCGCCACCTTGTCGCTCCAGCGATCACGGGCGGTCAAGAGGAGCACCGGCACGGTGCGCCCGGCGCCGCGCCATTTCTCAAGCACTGTGATGCCATCCATTTCAGGCAAGCCGATATCGAGGATGATCGCGTCGTAAGGCTCGGTATCGCCGAGGAAATGCCCTTCCTCGCCATCAAAGGCCGTATCGACCACATAGCCTGCCTCCTTCAAGGCCTCGGCAAGCTGACGGTTCAAGTTGATATCGTCTTCGACTATGAGAATGCGCATCTCTAAATCCAATTTCCCCGGTTCGAGAAACAGTACCGCAAATTGTGGTGCAGTGGAATCACGGAAACAATAAGATTTCGTGTAAGATTCAAGGCTTTAGGTTGGCACCAAAAGCGCGGGGATCACATCGGCACCTTCATCGTCACCTTGCGCGGGCGCTGGCCGTTGCCCTGGACGAGAACGGTGATGATACAGCTGTCGCCGGAAGGTTGTGCCGAAAGAAGCTGGCCACCGGTCTTGGCGACCACCTCCTCGGCTGCCTCACTGCAATCGCTGTTAGCGCGCGCGACCAGGGTCGACGTCGGCGCTGGCGCCGGCAGAACAGACGAGCCGGCCAGGACGAGGGCCGCTGCTGCCATGCTTGAAAATGAGGCCATGCTTCGGACTTCCCACAGGGATATGAACTTGGTCGATTATTTACCCAAACACGTCTGAATGGCAAATGAATGGGCTGTAATTTTCGATCCACGGGGCGCAAGGGGCGCCGGACTGATGCGTTAAGTCTTTGAAATTATTGAATGTGAATCCACTGCAACATGACAACGGCAACCGTTTGTCGCTCCAGAGCGCGGCACCGATACAATCTATCGGCGATATGCGTGAATCAATGCATGTCCGCGCTCGCGGGCACCACATCCGGAGCCGCAGGCTTAGCCATTTTTAATCATTCTCGCTTATCATCGGTTCATGTGGGCGAGATGACAGTGCCCCCTCGTGGCCGATGCAACCGGCCTGAAGACGCCTTATCGGCATAAGGCGTGGCGATTTCCTTGAGTCCTTTGAATCGCTTGCCACGATTTCCTCTCAAGTTGAGGCCGGGGCTTCAAAAGTTGATTGAAGAACCTCAAGCCGAAAATCCGCTTGCCAACAATCCGATTCCACTGGTGTGCTCAATCCATTGAAAAGGCTGCCCCGGGCCAGACGTTCAGAAAGGTTTACGGACGGCCGTCGCCGTCTCATAGTCTGCCGCAATGCGCATTTCGCGCAGCGGACGAACGCGCTCGATGGAGCGCTGGTAATTCGGATGAGCCTTGTAAGCCGCCAATGCCGCCTCGTCGTCGAATTCGCCGTAGACCACCAGATCGACTTCGGTTCCAAGCTGATCGGTCTTGACGTTCGTGCCGATCTCCAAAAGCCGCGCATGCGGAATGGCCGTGAGGATCGAGAGGCCGGAACGGACCTCCTCAAGCTTGGCGCGATCGGGGACGGTAAAGAAGACGATATGACGGATCACGAGGCGGCTCCTTGTGCATATGCGAGGGCATCGCGCGATACCATGCGTGTGGGAGCAATTCAACAAACCGTCCCTTCGCTGCCTGGACCATCTCGTCGCAGGTCTTGCAGGTGGCATTTACCGCGTGGCGGCGCGGCATGCTATCATCGCGACCATGACCGACGAGGACCTTATATCCCTTGCCCTTGGCCTGCCGGAGGCTACAGAAAGCTCACACTTCGGAACCCGCGACTTTCGTGTTCGGGGCAAGATCTTCATGACACTTCGGGGACCGGATTTCTGCGTCGTCAAGCTGACGCCGGACCAGCAGCAGATGGCTTCGACCATCATGCCTGAACATGTCGCCGCCGTACCAGGCGGTTGGGGCCTGAAGGGGTGGACACGACTTTTTCATCGCGATGCCGGAAACGAAGAGGTCAAAAGACTGATGCGCCAGGCCTGGCGGAATGCAGCGCCGAAATCTATGACTGTGCCGGAGGATTAGGCATCATGTCGTCCTCGACGGTCAGCGGCCAGTCGACGACGTAATCCTCGAAATCGTCAAGATCGACATCCTTCTCGCTGACGGTGCGCCCTCTGGCGGAAACACCAGCGATATGCACCGTTTCCGGATCACCCGAGATCAGCGGATGCCACCAATAGAGATCACGGCCCTCATTGACGAGGCGGTAGGCGCAGGTGGGCGGCAGCCATTCCAGCTCCGGCACTTTCTCCGGCGTCAGCTGCACGCAGTCGGGCACGAAATCCCAGCGGTTCGGATAGCTTGTGCAGCGACAGCTTTCGCCATCCATCAACTTGCAGCGGATCGAGGTGAAATAGACGTCGCCGCTATCCCACTCCTCCAGCTTGTTGAGACAACAGAGGCCACAGCCGTCGCAAATGCTCTCCCATTCCGACGGGCTCATCTCCGCCAGGGTCTTGCTTTTCCAGAAGGGTATCTCATCTGTCATCATCGTCGTCCTCGCCACCCGCCAAAGAGGGAATTCGGGCTGCGGCATGCATGTCTCTTGTTCTTTTCTCTAAATCAACCAATTATTCAATTAGCCGTTCTATGAGATAATGGGCTTTGCGTGTGCCACAAGGAGACACGCGGCAGTAATGTGGTCGGGAAGTAGAGCGTGGAAGACCCATCCAATCCAGAAAACGGGCCGAAGATGGAGCCCGAGACGCCTAGGGATAACGGGGCCGAAAAGCCGCGGCGTCGGAAGCGCTATTTCTTTTTACGCCTCGATTCATGGATTGATTCCACTTTATGGAATGCCGGTTTCGGTCTCGCCGAAGCATGGGAGGAGATCACAATCTTCTTCCGCCGTTTCCGCGTTCGCGGCTGGAAACGCATTCTTTTCGAACTGCTCGGTGAAGGCTTGACGCTGGGGACGGCCGGCTCCGTCGTCATGCTGATGCTTGCCATGCCGGCCTTCGAAGCCACACAGGGCGACTGGCGCAACCGCGGCAATTTCGCCGTCACCTTTCTCGACCGCTACGGCAATGTCATCGGCCATCGCGGCATCATTCACGAGAATTCGGTGCCGGTGGACCAGCTACCGGATTATTTCATCAAGGCGGTACTGGCAACCGAGGACCGCCGCTTCTTCGACCATTTCGGTATCGATGTGATCGGCCTGTTCCGCGCGGTTACCGTCAATGCGCAGGCCGGCGGCGTCGTCCAGGGCGGCTCGACGCTGACGCAACAGCTTGCCAAGAACGTCTTCCTCAGCAACGAGCGCTCCATCGAACGCAAGGTCAAGGAAGCCTTCCTGGCGATCTGGCTCGAGGCCAATCTCTCCAAGAAGGAGATCCTAAGCCTCTATCTCGACCGCACCTATATGGGCGGCGGCACGTTCGGCGCAGCGGCGGCGGCGCAATTCTATTTCGGCAAGAGCATCACCGACGTCAATCTGGCGGAAGCCGCGATGCTCGCCGGCCTCTTCAAGGCGCCGGCGAAATATGCGCCGCATGTCAATCTGCCAGCGGCGCGTGCGCGGGCCAATGACGTGCTGTCCAACCTCGTGCAGAGCGGGCTGATGACCGAGGGACAGGTTGTCGCCGCGCGGCGCAATCCGGCTTCGGTGGTCGACCGCGCCCAGATCGAATCCCCGGACTATTTCCTCGATTGGGCCTTCGATGAGGTGCAGCGGCTTGCTACGCGGTTCCCCGAACGCTCGCTGATCGTGCGCACCACCATCGATATGGGGCTGCAGAAGGCGGCGGAGGATTCGGTTCAATCCAGTCTGATGGAGTTCGGCGAGCGCTATAAGGCCAAACAGGGCGCTTCCGTCGTCATCGAAAACGGCGGCGCGGTACGCGCCATGGTCGGCGGCAGTGACTACGGCGAAAGCCAGTTCAACCGCGCGACCAAGGCGCTGCGCCAGCCGGGTTCATCCTTCAAGATCTATACCTACTCGGTCGCGATGGAAAACGGCATGACGCCGACGTCCACCATCGTCGATGCGCCGATCAGCTGGGGCAACTGGAGCCCGCATAATTACGAGAACCGCTACGAAGGCAAGGTGACGCTCACCCAGGCGCTGACGCAATCGATCAACACCATCCCCGTGCGGCTCGCCAAGGAGAAATTCGGCATTGAGCCGATCCGCAACATGGCCAAGGCCATGGGCGTGGAAACGCCGATCCGCAACGACAAGACGATTCCGATCGGCACATCGGAAGTGACCGTTCTCGACCAGGCGACGGCCTATGCGGTCTTCCCGGCCAACGGCATGCAGTCGCGCCGTCACGGTATCGAGCAGATCACCGGCTATGACGGCAAGGTGCTCTACGATTTCAGCCACGACGAACAGCCGGCCAAGCGCGTCCTCAGCGAAAAGGCCACGTCCTACATGAACCAGATGCTGACGCAGGTTCCGGTGATCGGTACCGGCCGCAAGGCAGCCCTCGACAACGGCATCGTGGTGGGCGGCAAGACCGGCACCACGCAGGCCTATCGCGACGCCTGGTTCATCGGCTTTACCGGCAACTACACCTGCGCCGTCTGGTTCGGGAATGACGACTATACCTCCACCAACAACATGACGGGCGGCACCCTGCCGGCCATGACCTTCAAGAAGATCATGGATTACGCCAATCAGGGCATCGTGCTGAAGCCGATCCCGGGCATCACCAACCCCTTCCCGGTACAGAAGCCGCAAACCGTCGCCGCCAAGAAGCCCGCCGACCCCGCCAGTGGTGGCCTGCCGCCGCTGGTGCGTCCGCGCTCGCTTTCGGTGGACTCCACGAATATCCTGCGCGATATCGGGGAAAGGCTGAAGGCGGCAACACCGCTCGGGGCACAAAAGGTGGCGACAGCGGAGCATCGCAGCACGACGGCTCCGGAGTGATCAACTCCCCCCGAAAATGCACCGCGCCGCGACGCAGATGACGACGGCGAACCTGCCGTCGAACCTCAGGACGGAAGCCGGTATTTTGGATGGCCGCTGCCGTTCCCAATTTTCGTCATTGTTCTCAAGACAGCCGTAAATAGTGGCTTGCCCTTCCCCCTACCGCCAGAATCAGGAATAAATCGACACTGATTTGTCACGAGGACGATCCCAGGGTGTTCCGAGTTCCCCTTCTTGTTGCGCTTTCGCTTATCATCGCCTTTGGCGGCGGTATCGTGTTCACGCTTCTGGCGCTTGATGCCACCTCCGGCTTCGGCGCGATCAAGCTTGGCGCCTGGCAGGCTTTCCCCGAAATGCAGACGGCGGATGCAGACCCTTATGCGAAATCCCATAGAGCGCGTGCCGGGCGGCTGCTCTATGGCACCGCCGAAGGGCTTGTGTTTACCGCCTCCGACGACGATGGCGGCGCGAGATTGACGGCGAGCTGTACCTACCGCATCAGCGGCCAGACGCCGCCGGCGAGACTATGGACCCTCTTCATCGCCGGCAATGACGGCCGGCCGATCGAGGATGCTGCCGGCCGCCCCTCCACCATCAATTCCTGGGTGGTGCTGCGCAAGCCGGATTCGACCTTCAACATCACCGTTTCATCCTCAGCCCAGGCGGGCAACTGGCTTGCGCTGCCGACGGCCGGGAATTTCCGTCTGGTATGGACGCTCCTGGATTCGCCGGCGGCCAGCAATTCTGGCCTGATTGATCTTGGCATGCCGAAACTCGAGAAGATCGGGTGCGGCAATGTTTAGATTCGTCTTTGCGATCCTGACCGGCCTATTCGGTGCGGTACTGCTGCATATCATCATCATTCTGTCGCTGCCGCACTTCTCCGATCGTGACGCCTATACGCGTGTCTCTGATGAGGGCGACGAGAACCACTTCTACATGCTCGACAACAAGGACGACGATGCGGGGCTTTCCAATACCGATCCCTACATCCGCACGGCCATCTGCGCTTTCGACATCGAGGACACGCCCGTTCATTTGACCGCGAAGGGCAAGGTGCCGTTCTGGTCGCTTGCCATCTATGACGCGGCATCCAATGAAGTGTTCAGCATGAGCGACCGCACATCGGTCGGCGGAGCACTCGATTTGCTGCTTGCATCGCCTGTCCAGCTGACTGGCATACGCAAGGCGCTCCCGCCCACCCTTGCCCAATCGATCTTGGTGGAAGTGCCGCGGGCTCAAGGCTATGCGGTGCTGCGCACCATGGCGCCGCAGGGAAGTTTCGATGATGCGGCGCAAGAATTTCTCTCTCAGGCCGGCTGCGACGAATTCGACAATGGTTGATAGCTTTGGGGGTTGAGATCTTTGCGGCGGCAAATGACAGGCCGGCGCGAACTCGCCCTTGGCTTGCATATATTGAAGCGCTTACTTTCCCTTTGCCCGCTTCGGCCCCGTCCCCGGACGATGCGTTGGGGTATCAAGATGCTCGTAACGCACGCCGGTGAACAACAGTATCTTTGCCTCCACCGGCTCTTTCTGGGCGCGCGGCGGCAGGCGCAATCGCCAATCCGAAAGAGATATGATCTTTGCCATTCTCGTCTCCATTAATGTCTCGAGACGGATGAACCTGCGACTTGATTTCACCCTGCCCACCACTGAAGCGGGCTAGCGCTCCCCTCCATTCCAGCCTTTGTCTCCGGGCTTCAATGGAGGCATTCGCGCCTTCTCACGGCCTTTCCCTTACACCGTGGCATGAGCACCGATTTTCGGCTTTCATGCTGCCTTTACATCAATCACATTCTGCCAATGGCTGCTTTCAATCGGAATTCAGACATATCGCAGTTAACAGAATGCTAATTCTCGTCGTCCGTCATTCTCGGCATCACTTGTCATGCTCTATAAACGCCGCGACGGCGGCTTTGGTTTCATCGGCCGTTGAAAAATTGCGGGACGCGTTTCTGCCCTGAAATCGAGCAATATCATGACCTTACCTACCCAGATGACCTAGCGGGCACATAGAAAGCGTGAATGCAACGTTGCAGAAAAGCGTCATACAAATATTATTTGCGCTCACAAAAAATTAACGTAATGTAAGGTCGTAATTCGAGGGCAATCAATGTATGCGACGGGCAGCTCCGTCTTTTCACCGGAGGATGTCACCGTCCTGCGCGATGCGCTAGATGGATGGTGCCTGGAAAAGCGGATCGATATTAAAAGTACGGAAGCCCAGTTCGCGGCTACGGCCGCAATAGGCCTTTTTCAATCCGGCTACAACACCTCGGAAAAGCTGCTCGCAGCCTTGCGCGAGCACAAGGGCATCTGAAGAATCCTATCTGCATGAAGAGACTGGATCTCCGCTTTTGCAGCGGGTAGCGTTGCTTTTGACTACCTCTGCAGTCGAAGCACTCATAGGTTGAATTTGCCTGCGGGCGTCTATGCGCTGAAAGGTTTTCCACAGGCTCGCTTTCTCCCCAACTGCCGTCCATGCGGACAAAATGCGGCTGTGCACCTCGCGCAAGCTTAACGCGCAATTTTTATTCGGATTTTAATAAAGTTTTCACGAACCATTAACCCTGCCGGCCTTAGTCTTTGGCGAAAGCCAGATAAGGACGACCGTGTCCATACCCGTTTCGACAGTCATCATCGAGGACGCCCTCTTTATCGAAAGAGTCGTTCCGTCCGACTGGAGTGAAGTAAAGCGGAAGCCATGGTCGACCTTCGGGCTCCCTGCTTTTTTGTTCGGCGTATCAGTATGGGTGTTGGCGTGCGTGATCGGTTTAGAGACCTTGAAGAGCCTGCGACTGTCCGCAAGAAGGACGTGGTTCTGATGGCGACGATCACCAGCTTCGAAGGCATGGGCCATCCGTCCAAATCGGAACTTCGCCAGTTTGCAGAGCTTTTCACCCCCGTTTTCCAGGCATCTTCGAACGAGGCGAAGCGGCAGGCGGTTGCCGCCCTCTCCCAATGTGAAACCGTGCCCCAGGCCGTTGCCCTGTTCATCGGCTGTCAGCCGATCGCCATCGCCGCTCCGTTCCTGACAAGCTCGCAAGCGATCGATGACGATACGCTCATCACTATCGCCCGCACGCAAGGGGCCGCCCACGCGCGGGCAATCGTCCGCCGCTCGTCGCTCTCTCCCAAGGTCATCGACGCGCTCGTCGGCCTGCATCAGGCCGAACCGGACCGTGGCATGACAGTGCCGGAGCAGCCGGCGGCCGCGGCTTCATTCCAAGCCGAAACGGCGGAAACCGAACGGCAGTCGCGCGAAGAAATCTTACGCCAGCAGATCAAACAGGCTGCGCGTCATCTGACCCGCGACGACAGCGACCGGCTCGGTCTGCGCAGCCTCAGCGAGACGCACGAGGCGCTGCTTGTCCGCTTTGCCCGCGAGCGCGATGCGGTGCAATTCGCAACGACGCTCGCCGATGCCCTCTCCTCCAGCTACTGGCTTGCTGAACGCATCCTACTCGACACTTCGGGGCAACAACTTGCCGTCACGCTCGTCAGCCTCGGCATGGGCATCGCCGATGCCGTCTATTCGCTCGAGCGCCTCTATCCGCATCTGGCCGAACGGCATGGCAGCGTCAGCCGCGCATGGCTGGTACTCGATGATATCGACTCGGAAGAGAGCCAGGCGCGTGTCGAGGCATGGCGTCGCGCCGACAGCTATACCTATCTGCCGCAGGAAAAGCCGGCGCAGCGTCCTGCAGTACCGCTGTTCGGGCCGAATTCGGGATCCATCCGCGCGCTGCGCATCGCAAACCGTCGATAAGGACGGCTCAATCCAGCGGATTGGCACGGAAACCGGCTAAGGGGACGATATCGCCGATATCGTCCGTTTCCAGTTCGACGATCCATAAATCAGGATCGAATTTCAGCTCGCGATCAAGGGTTTCGCGGATTTCCTGCGGTTCCTTCCGCTCGATGCGGATCTCGAAGAGCCGCGTCCCGCTCTCCTCCTCATCGAACAGGCTCTGCGGTGCCGGCGCATAGAGGGTTTCCGATCCATCGCGGAAACGTTGGCGGATGAAGATCGCGCCGGCCTGCTCCTCGCCCTTATGTTCGACAGCGGCAAAATCGCCACGCGCAAACAAGCGGCGGACAAGAGCGGAAACAAAGATGTCGCTGCGCAATCTCATGCCCGAGCTATAGCGGTGCAGGCCCGCCAAGGCAATTGAAGCCGCCTACAGCGCGTAGTCGTACCAGCTTTGCGGCAGAGGTTTGTACGGCGGGCTTCAGAGCGCGCCGATATCCTGCAGCTTCTTGAGGACCGCCATGTTCGGCTCCCCGGTCTCCGGCAGGCGATAGTGCTTCTGGAAGCGGCGGATAGCTGCCTTCGTCTGCTCGCCGGCAACGCCGTCGATGCTGACATTGCTATAGGCGATGTTGCTCAGACCCTTCTGGATCTGCATGACCATATTGACCTTGTTGACCGCATCGCTCGGCGTTGCTTTGGCAACGACAGCACCGGTCCGGATGTTCTTCTCGGCATTCTGGATGGCGGCAGCGACAGGGTCGATCGCATCCACAGTGGCGGAAACGTTGACGGGGCGCTCGGTGGGGACGGCAGCCACATTCGCTCTGCCGCCGGCCGGCTGTGCAGCGGCGGCATTGCTGGCCTTGAGGGTGGCCAGAAGCTCCGTTGTCGGCGTGCCGGTCTGCGGAAGACCGGACGCCTCCTGGAAGAAGAGGATGGCCGATGTCGTGCGCGATCCCGGCTTTCCATCGGCGGCGCCATCATAGAGGCCGTGACGGATGAGCTCGGCCTGTACATCGGCAATCAGTTTCGATGGCGCGTTGGACGACTGTGCTGCGGCTGCGCTTGCGGCCTGCCCTGTTGAGGGTGGCGTGGCAGGATCGGAGGCCGAATCCTGCCGTTCTATCCGAAAGGTGGTGACGTTGCCGGCATCGGCCTGCTGCGCGTGCAGGAAGGATTTGCGGCCAGGGATCTGGTAGGGAGACGCGGGATCGCGTGTGCGCAATATGGGCGATGGATGCGCGCCTGTCTGATACCAGAGTGCGTTGGCGGTGACGAAACCGAAAACCCCGAAGAAGAGCGCGACGCCGCCGGCAATGGCGGGATGACGGCCGACTGCACTGCCGATCACGGCGGCGAGCGCGCCCGCACCGCGAAGGCCAAGGCCGCCCAGCGCGGTGCTGCCGCGCAGGCTCAGGCTGCCAAGGGCAACCGCACCACGGGAAGCCAGGCCGGGCTGCTTGCGCTTGCCCCTTCCTCTTCCCTTAGGCGATTTTCGCTTTTGCGGGGCCATTCATCAGTTCCTTGTTTCGCCCTTCATCTATCTCCACAGTATGTTTCAGGCGCGGCGGAAAATCGACAGGGCGATTAACATCCACAGGCTGCTGCATCGTCACGGCACCGGAGCCGTCGAACGGAATGAGGATGGTAATGACCGTGCCCTCGCCCGGTGCGCTGGCAATCGAGAAGTTTCCGCCATGCAGGCCGACGAGGCCCTTGACCAGCGAGAGGCCAAGACCGGTGCCCGCGTAACGGCGGGTGTAGTCGTTCTGGATCTGCACGAAGGGCTGGCCGAGCGATGCCAGCCGTTCGCTGGCAATGCCGATGCCCGTATCGCCGATCGACAGCTTCAACATACCATCGGCCAGAGCTGCATCGATGGTGATCGCGCCGCCCGCATCGGTGAACTTGATGGCGTTGCCGACGAGATTGATAAGGATCTGCTGGATTGCCCGCTGGTCGGCGACGATCTCCCCGAGGCCACGCTGGATGCGGCTCGTGAGCGTCAGCCCCTTTTCCTTCGCCTGCAGCCCGAGCATTGCTTCGCATGCCGCAATGGTGTCTTCGATCGCGAAGGATTCGAGCAGCAGTTCGTAGCGGCCGGCTTCGATCTTGCTCATGTCGAGCATGGTGTTGACGACCGACAGCAGATGCGCGCCTGACTGACGGATCAGGCCGACATATTCGCGCTGGCGGTCGTTTTCCAGCTTGCCGAAATATTCGCCGCTCAGAATATCGGAAAAGCCCAGGATCGCGTTGAGCGGCGTGCGCAGCTCATGGCTGACGGCAGCCAGGAAGCGCGACTTGGCATCATTGGCCGATTCCGCCTCGGCCGCCTTGCGCGCCGCATCCTCGCGGAGCTGCTGGTCCTGAGAGATATCGCGCAGCTGGCTGACGATTGCCGCCAGGCGCCCCTCGCCATCGCGGCGGGCGGTCAGCTCCATGCGCACATGGACGAACTGGTCATCACCGCCGACAACCGCGGAGCGTTCCAGGCGCAAATCGGCGCTATGGGCATCCCTGCCTTGGCGCAGCACATCAATCGCCTGCAGGAAGACAATTCTGTCCGAGACGTGGATCTGCTCGACGAAGCCGCGCCCGAGAGGGTTGCGCATCCAGCTCAGAAATTCCGTACGATCGCGACCACCGACTGTGGTCACATTGCCCTGGGGATCGAGCAGCAGGACGAGGCCGAAGGCCGACTCCAGCATCAGATCGCGGTGCTCGACGACGACGGCCTCCGCCGGGTGGAGGGCAGGCCGCTGGCGCGACAGCGCGATGCTGCCGACGGCCGAAAAGAGGAAAGCGGCACAGACCGTGGCCACACCGGCAGGCAGCGCTACGGCCGGGCTGGTGACGAGGGAAAGACCAGCCGGAACGGCAAACAGCGCGACGGAAGAGACGAGCGCAAGCCGGCGCAGGATCGCCAGCTCCTGCCCACGGACTTCGCCATCCCCGCTCGTCCGAGAGAGCCAGCTTCGGCCTACCCGGTTCACGAAGGCTACGGCCCCGACAGAAATGTCACTCAATACGCGCACACTACAACCCGTCAAAACGGTCACTTATCGGACTGCACAATAGGCCCCGCCGGCTTAAGGAAAGAATAAAGAAGGAACGCGCAGGGCGGCCGAAAAGGGCGCAATATCCCGTTTTGACGCAGAATGAGGGACCTTTGTTTTTTGTGGTTAACAGCGGGTAAGCAACGGATTTTATTCGTATTTCCGCCGCGCGTTAACTTTTGTGGCGAGGCTTGCATCCGCAAACCCCTGCATATCAGGCGGATAGGGCGAGACATGCTTAACAGCAATCGCTACAATTTGAACCAAATGCTGTTCAAAGCCCGAAAGCTAAAATTTGAATCAAAATTGCAGAAAATGCTGCCGAGTTTTGAAAAGCGCTGTTGTCCTCTGCCAGATAGGGTTCGAACCAGATCGGACGGGCAAGTCCGAATCGGCGCTCGAGCCGAGCGACAGAGAGGATGGGCTAGGCGATGTGGTTTCTGATTAGAGCAGGGTTCTGGTTTTCGCTGGTTCTCATGTTCCTGCCGATCTTTGCAAAACCCGAAGGCGGGCCTCGGCCAGGCGGCGAGCCGACGGTACAGGTTTCCGATGCGATTTCGGCTGCATCGGGCGTCGTTCAATATGTCGGCGCCATGTGCAACGAGAAGCCGGATGTCTGTGCCAAGGGCGGCGAAACGCTGACGGCGCTCGGCTATCAGGTCGGCGATGGCGCTCGCGTCGCCTACGACATGCTTGGCCGTCACTTCAAGGATCAGCAGTCTGCCGCCGAAGCCAATGTCGCGGCACCTCACGCTAATACAGATCAGGTCGCTGCCATGGCGCAGCCGATGCCGGTCAAGCGCATCAGCGGCACCGACACTGCCGACGTCGTCGTTACCGGCACGGTCAAGCTGCCGTCCTCCATTCCGCTGCCGATGCCGCGCCCACATATCTGACATTTCTTCCATTGGCCCCAACTTCGGCGCCGCCGACCCCTATGGTCGGTGGCGTTCTTTGTCGTCCCGGGTTCAAATCACGCATGGTTTCGCCTATATCCAAGACAATGGACAATCTGGACTGCTGCAATGACACCGCTTGAGAAGATCATCGAAGACTTTTCCTTCCTGGACGAATGGGAGGATCGCTACCGCTTTGTGATCGAGCTCGGCAAGGCGCTGCCCGATCTGCCGGAGGAAAAGCGGACGCTGGAAAACAAGGTGCAGGGCTGTGCAAGCCAGGTCTGGCTCGTCACGCATGCATCTGGCGATCCGGACAATCCGATATTGACCTTTGAAGGCGATTCAGACGCACATATCGTGCGCGGGCTGGTGGCAATCGTGCTTGCCACCTATTCCGGCAAGCCAGCTTCGGAAATCGCGGCCCTCGATGCTCTCGACGTCTTCGGAAAGATCGGGCTGGTGGAGCATCTGTCCTCGCAGCGCGCCAACGGATTGCGCTCGATGATCAAACGCATTCGCGAAGAGGCTCGTGTCAGGGCCGCGGCATAGGCCACCCCTGCAGCCAATATGGGGATAACCCGGCCCAAAAGCCGGGTTATCTTCAGGCTCTTTATGGAACCCTCAGCGGCCGCGCTTGCGACGCTGGCCGAGGCCCATTTCCTTTGCCAGGCGCGAACGGGCTTCCGCATAGGCTGGCGCAACCATCGGATAATCGGCAGCGAGATCCCACTTTTCGCGATACTCTTCCGGCGAAAGACCGTGATGAGTCATCAGATGGCGCTTCAAAGACTTGAAGCTGCCGCCACATTCGAGGCAGGTGATCTGATCATCCTGCACGGATTTGCGAACGGATACGGCCGGCTTCTGCTTTTCGACCACGGTTACGGCAGGTGCCGGAGCCGAGGTGCTGCTCAAGGCGGAATGTACGTCGGAAATCAAATTCGGAAGGTCGCTGACCGGTACGACATGGTTGCTGACATAGGCCGCAACAATGTCGGCAGTCAGTTCAACCAGTAACTCCTGCCCGTTGCCAAGGGCCGCATCTGTCATTGTGTTCTCCTGTTCATCGGCTTGCCTGCTGCGTCCGCGCCTCCGGAGAGCACGCAGGGCACAACGTTGCTATATAATTTGCGCTTGGCTACGGAAATCTGTTGATTTCGATATGTCCCAGCGCCGAGCAATCAGCGCAAACGCATTGCTCGTATTCGTAGCAGTCACCAGCAAGAAAACGGTGGATAAAACCAAATTTCTTTCCACATGAAATCCACCCCTAGACCTCACGAGAGAGAAAACCGCCCCTTGCCGCCTGATATCAGAATTAGCGACCGCGATAGCGATCTTTAATCGCTTACCGGAAGAAAGTTTTGCTCAGCTTTTCATCAAAGAAAGATAAAAGCATTGAGAGCTTAAACCCGGTCGAGACTAACTCAACATCAGAACTCTACTTGAATCTGAATTAGCACTCTTTATCCAAATGTCCAGTTTTTAATCCCTACATTTCTTCGCAAAAAATTCATCTACTAAAAAACAGGTAACTAATAACGCGAACAGCTATTCCTTCCTGAACAATTTACACGTTTGTTAGCCCTTCTTTCTATACGCGCCTTTGGTGATCTGCTCCCTCGTCAGCAGTTCATCCCGCACGGAGGGCGGCGTCAGGCGATGTCCAGCCTTGTGTGCCGCACGCGCGAGAAGATGTGCCGCAATCGGTGCCGTCAGCACGAAAAAGACGAAGCCGGCCAATGCTCTTGCCAGAACGGATATGTCCTGCGAATGGATACCGACTGCAAGTAGCAGTAGGCCGGAGCCGACCGTACCCGCCTTCGACGCCGCATGCATGCGACTGTAGAGATCGGGAAGACGCACGATGCCAATCGCAGCGATAAGCGAGAACAGCGCGCCCGAAAGTAGAAGCGCAGTTACTATGACGGCCCAAAGCAAATCCACTATCGCCCTCCCTTCTTCCGCCCGCGGTGCTTACGCGTCTTTTTGCCTTCGGCAGCAATACTCTCTCGTCCTGCGCCGGCCTGTTGCACGGCATCGGATTGCCCTTGTGTCAGGATGAACCGTGCGAAGGCAACGGTCGCGAGAAAGCCGACGAGACCGAGCGAGATGGCAATATCGATATAAAGCGTGAAACCCGTCTTGATGGCGATAACGGCGATGAAGCCGATGGCGATCGCCACCAGCATATCGAGCGCCAGGACCCGGTCCGGCAAGGTTGGGCCGGCCACCACGCGATACACGGTCAACAGGAAGGCAATGCTCAGAATGCCGAGCGCCACCATCACGGCGGCTGAGACGACGGATGCGGCCATCATCGGAAAGCCTCCATGATCCGGCGTTCGAAGCCGTCGGCGATGCTGCCCCGGATCGTTTCCGGATCGGAGCAGTCGAGCGCATGGACGTAGAGCGTTTTGCGATCATCGGAGACGTCGACGGAGAGCGTGCCAGGCGTCAGGGTGATGAGATTGGCAAGCAGCGTGATTTCGAAATCACGATCGACCGTCAGGGAAAAGGCGAAGATGCCGGGTTTCACATCCATCCTGGGGCTCATGACGGCGATGGCGACCGCCCAGACCGACTTGGCGAGCTCCCGTATGAACAGCAGCAGCAATGCCAAAATGCGGCGGAAGCGGCCGAGATAAAGCACGCCGCCATAGGACGAGCGGACGATCGCCAGCGCAATTGCTGCAAGAACGAATCCGAAGACCAGATTGATGAAGGACGCGCTGCCGGTGATGGCGGCCCAGACGATGGCGAGCAAAAGGTTGAAGACGAACAGGATCATTGCGCGCCCCCTGCCGCGGGGAAGACCGAGCGCAGATAGGCCGATGGTTGCTCAAGGCCGGCAGCGGCGGCCTGCGTCAGGTGTAGGAGCCCTTCCGGAAACAGGCCGAAGCCGACAACGAGCAGAGAAAGCGCAAGGAGCGGCAGCGCTGCCTGCCATGCAATCGGCTCCGCTGCGATCCCACCTGCCGCCGCCGGGCGCCAATAGGCTAGAAGAAATACCCGCCCGAAGACGATCGTCGTTAGGAAACCGGCCAAAAGGATTGTTGCCGCAAGCCCCCATGCGCCCGTCGCGAGCGCCGCCTTTACGAGCACGACCTTGGGCCAGAAGCCGGAAAAGGGCGGCAGGCCGCTGATGGCGAAAAAGAGCACCAGCGAGATGCCGGCAAACCAGCCGCTGCGGCGATAGAGGCCGCCGAGGGCGCTCAAGGAAAAGCTGCCGCCGAGCCGCGCCGCCTGCCCTGCGAGCAGGTAAAGTGCCGTCATCAGCACCATCGAATGCAGGGCATAGAAGATCGCCCCGCTGAGGCCGTCGGCATTGCCGAGGGCGACGCCGGCCAGCATCGTGCCGATGCCCGAGATGACAATATAGCCAAGCATGCGCCTGACATCGTTTGCCCCGAGCGCTCCGACGACGCCAACAAGCATGGTGGCAATTGCGACGACCGTGACGAGCGGACCAAGTCCTGCCCGCTCGACAGGCAGCAGCATGACCAGAACCCGGATCAGCGCATAGACGCCGACCTTGGTCAGCAAGCCGGCAAAAATAGCCGAAACGGTGATGCGTGGCGTGTGGTAGGAGGCCGGGAGCCAGAAATTGACCGGAAAGGCGGCGGCCTTCATGCCGAAGGCCAGCAGGAACAGGCCGGCCAGTGTCATCAGCGGTGCGGTGCTGTCACCCGCCCTCGCCTTCATCGCGATATCGGCCATGTTGAGCGTGCCGAAGACAGCATAGAGATAGCCGACGGAGACGAGAAAGAGTGTGGTGGCGATCAGGTTGAGGACGGCATATTTCAGTGCACCTTCGATCTGCTCCGGCTCCGAGCCGAGGATCAGCAGACCGAAGGACGAGATCAGCAGCACCTCGAACCAGACATAGAGATTGAAGACATCACCCGTCAGGAAGGCGCCGCTGACGCCGGCGAGCAGCAGCATCAGAAATGGAAAGAAGCCATATCGCCGACCACTCACCGTGATTTCGCCAAGCGAATAGAAACTTGCCGCGAGCGCGACGACCGCCGCCGTCAAGGCCATGAGCGCGCCGAAAATATCGACGGTGAAGGCAATGCCGAAGGGCGGCAGCCATCGCCCCATGACCATGGTCACGGCGCCGTCGCTGATGACCCTATAGAGCAAGGCGGCATCGATCAGAACCAGCAGTACAAGGCCGGGAATGGCGACAGCCGCATGCCATTCGTTGCGATTGCGCAGCAACAGAAGAAGCGCGCCGAGCCCGATGCACAAGACGACAGGCGAAATGACGAGCCAATGTCCCATCGGTATCGGCGCGGCAACCAGCGCGTGGGAGAGATCAACCGCGATATCTGTGGGTCCAGCCATGACGTCAGTACCCCAAGGGCGGCAGCGGCCGCTCCTCCGGTTCGGCAAGCCGCATCTCGCCCGTGTCGTCCGTCTCCAAGGCCTGATAGGCCCGATAGGTCAGGACAAGCAGGAAAGCCAGGAACGAGAAGGAGATGACAATCGCCGTCAGGATCAAGGCCTGTGGCAGCGGATTGGCCGCTGCAAGATCGAGCGTGGCCTTGCCTTTCTGAATGATGGGCGGCACTTCGGGGGTAACCCGGCCGGCCGTGAATAGCAGAAGGTTGACCGCGTTGCCGAGGACCGCGATGCCGAGCATGATACGGATCGAGTAGCGCGACAGCATCAGATAGATGGCGGCGGTGAAGAAGATGCCGACGACGACGGCGAAGACGGCCTCCATCAATCCACCTCACGCTCTTCGAGCGCGAGCGCGATCGAGGTGATGGCGCCGACGACGACCAGATAGACGCCGGTGTCGAAGAGCATGACAGTGGAAAGCGGCACCTCGATGCCGAAGAGATGCGGATAGATCCATAGCCCCGTCATGAACGGCACGCCAGCCAATATGGACACGATGCCTGCGATGGTCGCCGCAAGCAGGCCGAAGCCGGCAATAGACAGCGGATGGAAGACAATCGCGCGGCGGACCGCGGTCACACCACAGGCGATGCCATAGATCGCGAGCGCCGAAGCCGCGATCAGGCCGCCGATAAAGCCGCCGCCGGGCTCGTTATGACCACGCAGCAGTACGAAAATGGAGAAGAGCAGCATCAGGGCCGTCAGAAACGGTGCGGCGGTGCGGAAGATCAGCGTATTCATGGGCGTCCGGCCTCCATTCTCTCGTCAGGACCAGGCCTATCCTCAAGGTCGGGGTCGTTGCTCGCAAGCTTGCGCTCGCCGCCGGCGCGGATGCGGATCAGGGCCAGGATGGCAAGCCCGGTCATGGCGACGACAGCGATTTCGCCGAGCGTATCCGTGCCGCGGAAGTCGACGATGATAACGTTGACCACATTGTCGCCGTGCGCGATCAGCTTCGAATATTGATTGAAGAAGGCGGTCAGCGTCAGGTCGAACGGCGCTTCGGTCGCCTTCAGCAGGAGGAGTGCAAAGCCGCTGCCGCAAGCAATGGCAAGCAGAGCATGGGCGATCCTGGCGAGCGGCGGCCGGCGATCGGAAGGCGAAAGCCGCAGCCGCGTCATGACAAGCGCCAGGATCACGACCGCAAGCGTCTCGACCATGAACTGCGTGAACGAGAGATCCGGTGCGCCGAACAGCAGGAAGATGACGGCGACGGCAAAGCCCTGGATGCCCAGCGAAACGATCGCCGTCAGCCGGTCGCGCGCGAACACCACCGCCGCAACGCCGATGACTGCGATCAGGAAGATCGTCGCCTCATGCCATTGCAGGTTCGGCCAGGCTGGCATGGCGGGCAGCTCGCTATGAACAGCAAGCGGGATCAGCAGCATTGCCGCCAGGCAGAGGAAGGTGACGGTGACGTAGATTTCCAGACGGCCGGGCTGCAACAGGCGTGAGACGGCATGCGACAATCGCACCAGGCCGCAAATGAAAGCATCGAAGCCGCGATCCGGTCCCGGCCCGAGGGCACGCAGGACGACGGACATCCGGAAACGGGCGCGATCGAGCTGCCAGTAGACGATGACGCCGATCAGCACGGTCACCAGCGAAAGCGCCAGGGGCAGACCAAGATGCGGGATCAGAGAGACCGAGATTTCCAGCGCCTTACCGCCAACAGCGCTTGCCATCGGCGAGGAGACATAATCGTGCCACTGGCCCGAAAACAAAGCCGAAAGGAGGCCAAGAAGAGCGAGCACCACCGGTCCGAGCCAGAGCAACGGCGGCGCCTCATGCGGCTGGTGAGGCGTCTCGGTCAGCGGGCCGACGAAGGGCTTCAGCGCAACGGCAAAGGCGATGGCGAACATCAGCGCATTGCCGGCGACGGCGATAACCGTCAGAATGATCGCGGCCGGCGATGCCTGTGCCAGCGCGGCATAGATTTCTTCCTTGGCAAGAAAGCCGAAGGCCGGCGGCAGACCGCCCATCGACACCGCCGCAATAAGCGCAGCCGCAAAAGTCAGCGGCATGGCGGAGCGCAGGCCGCCAAGCCGGGTGATATCGCGCGTCCCCGTTTCATGATCGACGATGCCGGCAACCATGAACAGGGCGCCCTTGAATAGCGAATGCGCCACCAGATAGAGGACGGCCGCCTCGACGGCATAATCGGTGCCGAAACCCGTGAGCATCACCAGCAGCCCGAGCGAGGAAACCGTCGTATAGGCGAGCTTCAGCTTCAGATCGGTCTGGCGGATGGCAAGCAGGGTTCCGACCAACAGGGTCGCCGCGCCGAAGACCGGCAAGATCGTCTGCCAGGCCGCTGTCCCACCCATGACCGGATTGAGCCGCATCAGCAGATAGACGCCGGCCTTCACCATGGTTGCCGAGTGCAGATAGGCCGAGACCGGGGTCGGCGCCTCCATGGCATTCGGCAGCCAGAAGTGAAACGGGAACTGCGCCGATTTGGTGAAGGCGCCGCCAAGAACAAGGATCAGGGCCGCCAAATAGAGCGGGCTTGCGCGCAGGACATCGCCAGCCTTCAGGAGATCGGACATCGCGCCGATGCCCGTCACCTGCCAGATCAGCAGCAGGCCGGCCAGCAACAGCAGCCCGCCGCCGCCGGTCACGACCAGCGCCTGCAGTGCGGCCCGCCGCGAAACCTCCCGGTGATGATCGAAGCCGATCAGCAGGAAGGAGGTGATCGAGGTCAGCTCCCAGAAGACGAAGAGCGTCAGGAAGCTATCCGAGACGACGAGGCCGAGCATCGAGCCCATGAAAAGAAAGATGAAGGAAAAGAAGCGGCCGAGATCCACATGCCCCTTCAGATAGCCGCCGGCATAGAGGACGATCAGCGTGCCGATGCCGGTGATGAGCAATGCAAAGATCAGCGACAGGCCGTCAATCAGCCAGGAAAATCTAAGATCAAGGCTCGGCACCCAATCGAAACCGCCAAGTTGCACGCCGCCGGCTGCGACGGCCGGAAGGAAGCGCAAAAAATGCAGAAAGGCGAGAGCGGGAAACAGTGCCAGGAGCCACGCCGCATTATGGCCCAAACGCCGAACGACAACCGGCGCGATCAGCGCACCGAGAAAGGGCAGGCATAAAGCCAGGAATGTCAGGCCCGCGGTAGCGGCGGCCATGCTCCCCCCTAACTGAACGTTCATGCAGAATCCGGCACAGCCGGAACGGTCTTGAAGGGATAGGCGAAAGGACACATCGTCTCAAGCCCCGACAAGGGAAAACCGGACGTAAACCACTGAAATCGATTTTTGCTGCCTGCAACCGTAGAGGTTGCAGGACATAAGGGATCGTCCGGAAGCCCACGATGCCGACTTGAACGTTGGAGCATTGCAGAATTCCTTGTCATTCCTGCATGGCTCGCAATGAAGTTGTAATGAATTTGCACTAATTTATCGGTATTTTCTGAACCGCTATGGAAATTGCGCTCAAAAAAGCGCTAATCTTGATCGGTTTGCAGATCCTGCCTCCCGGAAACCGCAATGCTCGCCCGCCTGATCGCCATCCTACTCCTCTTCCCGGCCACGGCTCTTGCCGCGGACTGGTGGTCCTATGACAATGTGGGTCTAGGCTACGCGATCGAGCTGCCCTCGGAATTCCACCTTGCCGCCTCTTCCGAGGATACGGATCGGCTGTCGCTGTCGCCGGCAGATCGCTCAGCTTCGCTGCAGGTCTTCGGCACGATGGTTGCCAATGGCGATTTTGCATCGGAAGCGAATGGGCGCGTGGCACTCGCCAGGGACCAAGGCTGGAAAATTTCCTATTCGAAATCGAATTCGCGCGGCATCAGCTTTTCCGGCACTAGGCAGGGGCGCATCGTCTATGTGCGTGGAGTTGCGCTCTGCAACGGTGGCGCCGCCTTCTTCCAAATGGACTATTCGAAGGCGGACATGCAGCGCTACGACGCCATCGTCATGCGCCTCGTGCGCAGCCTGCGCTCGACGAAAAAGTGCACGCCGACGGCGGAGAACGTCAAAAGTTTTCCGGCGACAGGCTGAAGCAGGTCAGCACCGCCGAATAATGTACGGCGGCGGCAGCAACGACGAAGCCATGCCAGATGGCATTCTGGAAGCGCAGCTTTTCCCACACGTGAAAGATCACGCCGAGCGAATAGATGACGCCGCCGATGATGATGAGCAGCATCGAGGCAAACGGGATATGCATGGAAACGGGCTTGGCGACGAGGATGCCGCTCCAGCCCATCGCAAGGTAGAGCAGGATCGCCAGCCGATCGAAGCGTCCCGGAAAAAGAATCTTCAGGATGATCCCGAAGGCCGCAAAGACCCAGACGGCGATCAACACGGCCAAAAGCAGCGGATCTTGGGACCCCCGCTGCAGAAAAGGCGTGTAGGTAGCAGCGATCAGGACATAGATGAAGGAGTGATCGAAGCGGCGGAGAAACCACTTCGTCCGGGAGACCGGCCATAGATTGTAGGTGAAGGACATTCCAAGCGTCAGCACCAGACCGACGCCATAAATCCAGGCGGCGGCAATTTCGCCGTAGGAGCTCCAAACCGTCGCATAGAAGATCAATACTGTGGCACCGATCAGCGCAAGGACCACGCCCACACCATTGACGATGCCGTCTGCGATGATCTCATAGCGATCATAGGCCCAGCGGATGCCTCTGTACTCGGTCATTTCATCCGGTTCCGTTTTCGTTGGAAACCGATCCTTGCACTAGAAGAGGAAGGAGACAACTGCGCCAAACGCCCACATCGATCAATCTTCGTGAACGGCTTGCCACAGGGCTGGATTATCGCTTGTCAATGGAAAGCGAACGCTCAATCCGCAATTTATGGTCTTCTGTGAACAATCGAAATCCGCCATATGAATATGCAAGTACAGCGGACCACGGGATCAAAAAGGCATATCAACCGGCGAAACCCTCCTGTCCGCCACCGGCGGCCCTTGCCGCCGACGCCGGTTGCCTTTTCAAGACTCCATCCCAAGTTTGGAACTAACACCATGACCGAAACTGCCCCCTCCTACGCCCTGACCCGTCCCGCTTACGTCGGCCAGTCCCATCTCGTCGTTACCGATCTGCCGCTCGTGTCCCGCTTCTATCAGGATATGCTTGGTCTGAAGGTCATTGAAAAGACTCCAAGCGGCGAAGTTCTGGGCGCCGCCGGTCTTCCCCTTCTGACGCTAACGACCGATCGGGCGGCTGTGCGTGCACCGACAACGGCCGCCGGTCTGTTCCATACTGCTTTCTTGCTGCCGAGCCGTGTCGAGCTTGCCCGCTGGCTCCGGCATGCCGCCCATGAAAATGTGGTGCTGGAAGGCGCTTCGGACCATATCGTCAGCGAGGCCATCTATCTGTCCGACCCCGAAGGCAACGGCATCGAAATCTACGCCGATCGCCCGCATGAGGAATGGACCTTCCACGATGACGGTACGGTCGAGATGGCGACGCTCCGGCTTGATCTGCAGAAGCTCTACGAAAGCGCGCCGCAGGATCGCTGGGATGGTATGGCCGAAGGGTCGGCCATCGGCCATATCCATCTGCAGGTTGGCGATGTCGCCGAAGCCAATGCCTTCTATCGAGACGTCCTCGGCATGAAGGTCATGGCGGCGCGCTATCCCGGCGCGACCTTCCTTGCGACCGGCGGCTATCACCATCATCTCGGCGCCAATACCTGGAACAGCCGCGGCGCCGGCGTCCGCAGCGAACATATGACCGGTCTTTCCGACTATACGTTGCGCTTCAACGACAAGGCAGCCTTGGATAAGGCCGTCGCCGCCCTGGAGCAGCACGAAATCAGGACGGAGAAGCGCGACGGCGGCGTATCGCTGCGCGACCCATGGGGTATCGGACTTAATCTCATCGCTTGACTTTTCCGACTCAACCGCCATTCGACAAGCCCGTTGCGGAACCGCGGCGGGCTTTTTCGCGTTGAAGTGGTGAGGCAATCCTGCCTTCGGGGAACTTTCCGGGGATGGAATTCGACAAAATCACCGCCGGCCGATCGGATGCAGCAACCGCGTCACAGGATGCCGGCCAGGGGATCGATCGCAAAGCATCTCGTGCACAAGACGACGAAACGGAAATTTTCGGTCTCTCAGACCAGCGAGGACGCGACAAGCTCGACATTGCTGCCTCGTGGGCGACGATCGGCATCTTCCTGATGCTGGCCTTCACCGCCGTTTACATGATGTCGCTGATCCTCATTCCGGTGACGCTTGCCGTCGTCGTCGGGATGATTCTCGGCTTGGCGGCCGAAAGGCTCAGCAAGCTCGGCATTCCCCGCGTTCTGAATGCCATCATTCTTTCATCCAGCGTTGCGCTTGTGATCTTTCTCATCATCAATGCGCTCGCCGGACCGGTCGCCAAGCTCGCACAGCAGGCGCCCGATTTCTTCCAGCGCACATCCGACCGGCTGATGCCCTATCTCGACCGGTTTCCATGGCTGCACATTTCATCCACAACCTTTCAAGGCAGCTCGATGTCGATCAGCACTCTGCTGGAGAACAGCGGCAACGTGCTGCATGTCGTCTCCACCAGTCTGACACCTGCCATCGTGCAGATCCTGATCTTCTTTGCGGCCCTGCTTCTATTCCTTGCCGGGAGGGTAAGCCTGCGCAAGACGATCATCATGACCTTTTCCAGCAGGACGTCTCGACTGAATGCCATCCGCATCATCAATTCCGTAGAGCGGGTGCTGGGGTTTTATTTCGCCACTGCTTCGCTGATTTATGCCGGGATCGGCCTCGCAATGATCTTTATCGCCTATGTCGGCGGCATGAGCGTGCCAGTGCTATGGGGCGCTTTCGCCTTCGTATCCAGCTTCATCCCATTCCTCGGCGTCACGACCATGACGATCGCGCTTGCGATCGCCGGCATTATCACGCATTCGGACATCATTTTCGGCCTCGCGCCGGCTGTCGCCTTCTTCGCAGTGCACCTGACCGTGGAAAACCTCGTCTTTCCAGCGATCATGGGTCGCCAATGGGAGCTCAATCCCTTCGTTGTCTTTTTAGCCATCATCTTCTGGACATGGATGTGGGGCGCGGTCGGCGCCATGCTGGCGCTGCCGCTGTCGCTGATCGTCATGACTGTCATCGACGAACTTTTCATCGAGGAAAAAACCCAGCCGCAATTGCCGGGCTAGAGCGTTGTCTTTTACCGCCCCGCACGGAAAAACGCGGCGCACTATTCCTGGAAATACTCTGGATGTTCCGGCGATCAGTTCGTCGTGTCGTCGTCGCCCTTCTCGGCGATATCCCGAAGGCGAACGAAATTAACGCCTTTTGCCTTCAACGCGAGAATGCTGGCCGCCACCCCCTCACCCGCCGCATGCGTCGGTTGATTGATATGGGAGATGATGACATCGCCGTCCTTTGCGGAAGCATATTGCTTTTCCACCATCTTGGCCGGCAGCAACGACCCGCTGTCGCCATTCACGGAATAGCCGGCAATCCGATAGCCCATGCCGCGGATCTGCATGATGGCTGCAGGCGTGTATTTCGCGGTCGCGCCGCGGAACCAGCGCGGCTGCGCAATGCCGGCTGCGATCATGGCATCCGCACCGCCCTTCACCTCCTGGGCAACCGCCTGCGGCGAACCGGCAGCGGCAATACCGTAAACCTTGGTCGGGACATCGACGGCCGGAATATGGTTCTGCCCATGATTTTCCAGTTCGAAGAGATCGGGATGGGCGAGGAAGACCTTCAATGCGTCCGGATTGGTCCGAAGCCAGCGCGCGGTGACGAAGATGGTCGCCGGGATGCGTTGATCGACAAGGGTGCTCAGAATGCGCGGATCGGTCTTGCCCATGCAGGCATCGAAGGTGAGCGCAATGCGGGGCGCGCCCTTGCCGGCACGATCGACGTGCAGATGTGGCTCGACGAGCTTGACCTTCGAAACCGGGGCCTTCGGCGGCAATTGCGGCCAACCGGCAGGCGGCTGCTCCGGCTGGGCGGCAAAAGCAAGCTTTGCGGCAAACAAGAGCATGGATGTCAGAAAAAGGCGTTTCATCAGGCGGCCACCGGATCGATCAAGCAAACGAAATCTGGCGGCAGAAAGATGATGCCATTCCTAACCGCAATGCCCGCCATCATCCGGCAACACGCCGGAAATATGACGGACTGGCGGCATTATGCCATTTCACATCGGAAATGCATCAGGCGTGAAACGGGCTTCAACCTCATCGCGTCTATGCTACGATTGATATGAGATTGGCGTGACACTATCTGCGTATTTTTCCGTGCTCCTAAAGAGAGACATGTATGAGTCGCGATCCCTATGAAATTTTGGGCGTAAAGCGGGACGCCCCGCAAAAGGATATTCAAAGCGCCTATCGCAAGCTTGCCAAGAAGCTGCATCCGGACCTCAACCCCGGCGACAAGCAGGCCGAGGACAAATTCAAGGAGGTCTCGGCCGCCTATGGCATCCTCGGCGACGAGGAGAAGCGTGCGCGGTTCGACCGCGGCGAAATCGACAGCAGTGGCGCCGAACAGGCGCCGCGCAACTACTACCGCGATTATGCAGCGCAGGAAGGCCAGCGCGGCCGCTATCAGAATGCGGGCGGCTTTGCCGATTTTGGCGATGCCGACGATATATTCTCCAGCTTCTTCTCGCGTCGCAGCCGAGGCCAATCGCAAATGCAGGGTCAAGACCGTCACTATACGATGGAAGTCGATTTTCTCGACGCCATCAATGGCGCCAAGAAGCAGATCAGCTTGCCGGACGGGCCTGCGCTGGACGTTCAAATTCCACCGGGAACGCGCGATGGGCAAACGCTTCGGCTGAAGGGCAAGGGTGATCCAGGCTTCAACGGCGGCAAGCCGGGAGATGCACTGATTGCGGTACATGTTCGCCCGCACCGCTTCTATACCCGCGATGGCGACGATATCCGGTTGGAAGTGCCGATCTCGCTGGCCGAAGCTGTGCTCGGCGGCAAGATTCGCGTCCCGACGCCGTCCGGAGCTGTCACCGTCACGCTGCCGCCGAACTCCAATACGGGCAAGGTGCTGCGTTTGAAGGGCAAGGGCGCGCCCGTGCGCGGCAAGGACAACGGCGATGCCTATGTCTCGCTGAAGATCGTCCTGCCAGATGCGCCGGACGCCGAGCTGACGCGCTTCGTTTCCGAATGGGAGGCAGGCAAGGAGCAAGATCCCAGAAAGACCATGGGAGGATAAGCGATGAACGAGAACGAGTTTCGACTTCACCTCCGGATCGAAACCACGGTGCTGGAAGTCTGGATATCTCAAGGCTGGGTCGTGCCCGAAGTCACGGATGAGGGCCGCAACTTCCACGACGCCGACATTGCGCGCGGCCAGCTCATCCTCGATCTCAGCAGCGCGATGGGCGTCAATGAACCTGGCGTCGATGTCGTCATAGATCTGGTGGACCAGCTTCACAGCCTCAGAGCGACGCTGCGAGACCTGACGGACGCCGTTTGTCGGCAGCCACCCGATGTGCAGGAACACATCCTGTCGGAGTTGACGCGTGTGGAATCGCTGAGACGGCGATAAGGCGCCTAAAAAATCTGGGGCGGAGCATGGCCGCCATGACGTGATGTCCGAGGCGGCCCTGATACTTCATCCGGGTGCTCAATCGTAAAGATAATGCTCCTGCCAGGCCTCGCGCGGCACCTTGTCGCCGATTTGATAGCTTAGATCGCGGACATGGATGTGCTGCGGCCCGGTCACGCATGTATATGAGAGGTGATACCAGTCACCCTTGCTGCGAAAGACCGCGCCGGGCGCATTCATGGCATCCGGCTGCATATCCGGATCGCCGAATGTATAGGCGATCACCTTGTCCGGCTTGAAACCCGTCTTGTCCGTGCCGATGCGCTTCATGGCCTCTGCGTCGCACGCCTGTTCCATTCGTTCCGACGGATCGAGCTTCTCCAACTGCTTCTTGATAGCCGCATCGACGGCGAAGGCGGAGGTGGCGACACTAGCCAGTGGAATCAGGATGGCGAAGAGTTTCAGCATGAAGACCGGTCCCTTGCTTTGTTTTGGATTTGAGTGCGTTCACTCCATCAGAGAAGGCTTTGACCGCCTTTATGTCGACGCACTGTATGCCGACTTCGATAAAGAATGTGGTCTCATCAAGGCAGCGCCCCGATGGGTCTCCCACAAGCTGCCAAGTCTGGTGAGATTAATATCGGCTGCTTGCATGAAGCTTGAGGAACAGACTTGCCGCTTGAACCTCACCTCGCTGCCCTCTATTTCTCTCTTCACTTCACATCCGACTTTCACATCAAAGAAAGCGCCCCCCGTGTCAGTTTTCAAGAATCTCCCCACCCCGCCTGCAGCTCCGAAGAAGCCATTTACGGATACACGTCACGGCATTAGCCGCACCGACGATTATGCGTGGCTGCGGGCCGACAACTGGCAGGCGATGTTCAAGGACCCGTCGATCCTGGCGCCGGAAATCCGGTTACACCTGGAGGCGGAGAATACCTACATGAACGCCGCAATGGCGGACACGAAGGAGCTGCAGAAGGTTCTCTTTGCCGAGATGAAGGGCCGCATCAAGGAAGACGACAGCTCGATACCGATGAAGGATGGGCCCTACGCTTACGGCACGCTTTTCGTTACCGGTGGCGAACAGCCCCACTTCTTCCGCGAGCCGCGCAACGGCGGCGACCGTAAGCTGCTGCTGAATGGCGACAAGGAGAATGAGGGGAAATCCTATTTCCGCCTTTCCGGCCTCGATCATTCCTCCGATCACAGCCTCGGCATCTGGGGCTATGACGATAAGGGCTCGGAATATTTCACGCTGAAGATCCGCAATTTCGAGACCGGCGAAGATCTGCCCGACGTGATCGAGAACACCGGCGGCGATGCCGTCTGGGCGCCCGACGGCAAGAGCTTCTTCTACACGCTGCAGGACGAGAACCATCGCCCCTCGAAGATCTTCCATCACATCATAGGCACACCGCAGTCGGACGACCGGCTCGTCTATGAGGAGGAGGATCCGGGCTTCTTCATGGGCGTCGGCGGCTCGCTGCTCGACGATTACATCTTCATCGACATCCACGATCATGAGACCAGTGAATACCGCATCATCCCGACCTCGGATCTGACCGCCGAGCCCAAGATCGTGGCCGAGCGCGAAACCGAGATCGAATATGAGATCAGCGAGGGCGGCGACGTCTTCTACATTCTCACCAATGACGGCGACGCCAAGGATTTCAAGATCATGGAAGCGCCGGCGGAGAACCCAGGCAAGGAAAACTGGCGTGAGGTCGTGCCCCATAAGCCGGGCACGCTGATCCTCAGCCATCTCGCCTATGCCCGCCATCTCCTCTGGCTGGAGCGCAAGGACGGCCTGCCGCGCATCGTCATCCGCGACCGCCGCACTGGCGAAGAACACGCGATCGCCTTCGAAGAGGAAGCCTATGCACTCGGCCTGCAGGGCGCGGCGGAATACGATACGGATGTCATCCGCTTCTCCTATTCCTCGATGACGACGCCGAGCCAGCTCTACGATTACAATATGGTGACGCGCGAGCGCACCCTCCTGAAAACGCAGGAGGTGCCCTCTGGCCACGATCCGGAAGACTATGTGACGCGCCGCGTCTTCGCACCCGCATGGGATGGCGAGACCGTGCCGGTGACGCTGCTTTATCGCAAGGACACGCCTCTCGACGGCTCAGCCCCCTGCCTGCTCTATGGTTACGGCGCCTATGGCGTTACCATCCCGGCCGGTTTCAACACCAACTGCCTGTCGCTTGCAGACCGCGGCTTCGTCTATGCCATCGCCCATATCCGCGGCGGCAAGGACAAGGGTTTTGCCTGGTACGAAGACGGCAAGATGGAAAAGAAGACCAATACCTTCAAGGACTTCATCGCAGCCGCCGACTATTTGAATCAGGAGAAGTTCACCTCTTACGCGAAGATCATTGCCGAGGGCGGATCGGCCGGCGGCATGCTGATGGGCGCCATCGCCAACATGGCGCCGGAGAAATTCGCCGGCATCATCGCCGCCGTGCCCTTCGTCGACGTGCTCAACACCATGCTCGACGACACGCTGCCGCTGACGCCGCCGGAATGGCCGGAATGGGGCAATCCGATCGAAAGCAGGCAAGAATACGAGCAGATCGCCGCCTATAGTCCCTACGACAATGTCGGCGAGAAGCCCTACCCGCCGATCCTGGCGCTCGGAGGTCTTACCGATCCGCGCGTTACTTATTGGGAACCAGCAAAGTGGGTCGCTAAACTGCGCGACAAGACGACGAGCAATGCGCCTATTCTCCTGAAAACGAACATGGATGCCGGCCACGGCGGCGCTTCCGGCCGCTTCCAGCGCCTGGAGGAGGTGGCGTTCGAATATGCCTTCGCCGTCAAGGTCGCCGAGAAGATGTAGGCCGAACGGGGGAGGAAGCCATGACTGTTTTCGTCGCCCTCCTGCGTGCCGTCAATGTCGGCGGCACCGGCATGCTATCCATGGCCGATCTCAAGGCCCTGTGCGAAGAGATCGGCTTTCAGGATGTGCGCACCTATATCCAGAGCGGCAACGTGGTTTTCCGCGCGGGGGAGGACGAGGCGACGGTGCAGGCTCGGCTCGAACAGGCGCTGGCGGATAAAATGGGCAAGTCTCCGGGCGTGATCCTGCGCGGCCGCGAGGCTCTGGAAAGGGCGGCGGAACATTCCCCCTTCCCGCATGCTAAGCCGAACTACCTGCTGGTGACTTTCCTGCAGGAGGCAGCACCAGAGGATGCACTCACCAAGCTCGTCGCCCCTGGCGGCGAGCAAGTGCATATCGCCGGCCGCGAAATCTACGTGCATTATCCCGATGGCTCCGGACGCTCGAAGCTGAAGCTGCCGGCGCTGAAGGCGGGAACGTCCAGAAATCTCAATACGGTGCGCAAGCTTGCGGAGATGGCGCGGGAGTTGAAAAACGACTAGAGCCTGCTTTTGCTTTGGTCCAGCACGTAGCTGAATATCGACTCAAGATCGGCTTTCGCCGTTTCGCGAAATATGACGGAATATCGCTTCATACGGTTACTGTTTTTCCGCAGCCAGCGTCTTGATCCAGCTATCGATGTCTTGCATGCTCAGATCTGGCCTGGGATCATCGAGCGATGTTTTCACTCTCTGTCTGATCGCTGCGATCCGCTGCTGATATTCCTCTTCTTCCCGCAGCCAGACCCGGACTGCCGCCCGTAACACCTCACTCATGGAGGCATAGCTGCCCGCATCGACGCGTGCCTTGATCGCCGCCACCATTTCACTGGGGAGCGAAATGCTCAGTTTTTCATTCATCGCAAATTCCTCATATCCGGTAGGATAAAGTAGGATGATTTCCTACCTGGGGCAAGCGCCTTGCGCCGCCACCCGGTCAGCCCTACTTTAGGAGCATGAGCTCTCCTCTTCACGATGATGCCGCGCTTCGGGCGCCGACGGTCGCCTTCGACAACAGCTACGCGCGCCTGCCGCCGCAGTTTTTCGCGGATCAGGCGCCGACGCCGGTTGCCGCACCGCAGTTGATCAAATTCAACGAGGTGCTGGCACGAGAACTCGGGCTGGATGTGGAGGCGCTAAAGCAAAATGCGGCGGCGATCTTTTCCGGTAACGAGCTGCTGCCGGGATCGCGGCCGATTGCCATGGCCTATGCCGGCCATCAGTTCGGCAATTTCGTTCCCCAGCTCGGCGACGGCCGTGCGATCCTTCTCGGCGAGGTGAAGGATCGCAGCGGCAAGGGCCGCGACATCCAGCTCAAGGGTTCGGGGCCAACGCCGTTTTCCCGCCGCGGCGATGGGCGCGCGGCACTCGGCCCGGTTCTGCGTGAATATATTGTCAGCGAGGCCATGCATGCGCTCGGCATTCCGACAACGCGGGCGCTTGCTGCCGTGATATCAGGCGAGCCTGTCTATCGCGAAGAGGTGCTGCCCGGTGCGGTATTTACTCGCGTGGCGGCAAGTCATATCCGCGTTGGCACCTTCCAGTTCTTTGCGGCGCGGGGCGATACGGAGAGCGTGCGGACCCTGGCGGATCACGTCATTGCCAGGCATTACCCGGAAATCAGAGACCGCAAGAACCCTTATCTTGCACTGCTAGAAGCCGTAGCCGATCGGCAAGCTTCATTGATCGCGCGCTGGCTGCATGTCGGCTTCATCCACGGCGTGATGAACACTGACAATATGACCGTATCGGGCGAGACGATCGATTTCGGCCCCTGCGCCTTCATGGATGCCTATGATCCGGCGACCGTCTTCTCGTCTATCGACCGCAACGGCCGCTATGCCTATGCCAACCAGCCCGCGATCGGCCAATGGAATCTTGCGCGCCTCGGCGAGACGCTGATCCCGCTGATCGACCCGTCCGTCGATGCGGCGATCGATCTGGCAAACACGGTCATCAAGGCCTATGGCGAACGCTTTCAGGCCTATTGGCTTGCCGGTATGCGCGCCAAGATCGGTCTTGCGAGCGAAGAGGAAGGCGATCTCGATCTGATCCAGTCGCTGTTGGCGACGATGCAGCAGCAAAGTGCGGATTTCACGCTCACGTTTCGTCGGCTTGCCGCCCTTGCCGGGGACGACGAGGTGACCGATTTCGCCGCCACGTTCAACGATCCGCAAGCAGCAGCACCTTGGCTCGAACGCTGGCGGGAGCGGCTTGCTCGCGATCCGCAGACGCCGGCAATACGGGCGGCGGCGATGCGCAAGGTCAATCCGGCCTTCATTCCCCGCAATCACCGAATCGAGCAGGCCATCCGAGCTGCGGTCGAGGATGGCGATTTCTCATTGTTTGAAACGTTGCTGAAGGTGCTGGCAACTCCTTATCAGGATCAGCCTGCTTTTGCGTCTTTTGCCGAGCCGCCACTGCCGACGGAACGGGTGCTTCAGACTTTCTGCGGCACTTGAGGAAGCTTGAGCGATAAGCTCCACACAGGCTTGCAGAGTCATCGTCCCCGCAACCGGTGGGGAGATATGACGATGAAAGTGCACAGCAGCACTCAAAACTATTTCAGCACGCCGATCCGCAGCTCGCAGAGCAGCGACGGCGACGACAGCACGCCCTTCTCGCTGCCTGATGATAGCGACGGCCAGCAGGACGATTCGCAAGGACCCTCCATCTCGTCCAGCGGCGTCCCCTCCTCCATTTCCGGCCTGTGGCTCAGCCAGTTCGGCAGCGACTCGTCCTCGACATCGGATAGCGGCAGCGCTCAGAATAGCGCGGCGGCTGCAAACGGAAGCAGTTCGACCTCGTCAAGCGGGCAATCCGATCAAGATATTCTCGACGAGTTTGCCAAATGGGCGAATATGACTCCTGCGCAGAAAATCCGGGCGCAATATCTGCAGGCACATGGCCTGACGGAAGATTCCTTCAAGTCCTTGCCGGCCGACGAGCAGAAGGCAATCAACGACCAGATTGCCAACGAGATCAAGCAGAAGCTCGGCGCCGGCAATGCAGACAATAATAGCGATCAGGAAACGGACAGCACAGCCGCGGCCTTGGCGCTCGTCTGAGCAAGCTGCCAGACTACATGAAGGCGATACGAACCTGATTCACGTCTCTTTCGCATCGCATTGTTTTTATTATCGATGTCCCGCTATTGTCCGACCATGTCGACGACAATCTTGGCGATCTCGGCAAACACTGCCTCTACATCCTTTGCAGAGGCGGTCGCCTCGGCAACGAAGGTCGTAACCAGGATCGCACCCCGATCCGGCGGCCAGATGACGGCGATATCGGCATAGGAACCGTTGTTGCCCGTGCCGGTCTTATCGCCGACCTTCCACTCCTTCGGTAGGCCCGCCCGCAGACGGTTGTTGCCCGTCGTGTTGGCGACCAGCCAGTTGACCAGCTGATCCCTCGATGTTTCCGACAGCGTATTGCCGAGTGTCAGAAGGCCGATCGAATCCAGCATCGCATCGGGGGTCGTCGTATCGCGCGGGTCGTCCTTGACGGCCTGGTTGACATCCGGCTCGTTGCGGTCGAGGCGGGTCTCGGTATCGCCTGTTGTGCGCAGCCACGAGGTCAACACGGCAGGTCCGCCGAAACTTTCGAGCAGAAGATTGCCGGCCGTATTGTCGCTCAGCGTGATCGCGGCTGCGCAGAGCTCGCCAATGGTCATCCCATCGCCGCCGGCATGCTTTTCTGTTTCCGGCGAATAGGTGACCACCTTATCCTTGCCATAGGTGACACGGCGGTCGAGCTTTTCCGTGCCCTGATCGACACGCGCCAGTACGAAGCCGGCGGCAAGCGCCTTGTAGGTGCTGCACAGGGGAAAATGCTCCTCCTCGCGATGGCCGAGCGAAATATTGGTTTCGGTGTCGAGCACGGAGACGCCGAGGCGGCCGCCGGTCTTCTTTTCCAGATCGGCAAGCTGCTTGTCGACATCGTCGGAGAGCAGCGAATTATCCTGCGTTCCGCTGCTGTCTTCCATTCCCTGGCCGCTGGCATCGGGTGCTGCAGAATTATCCGTTGTGGGCGACGTCTGTGGCGAGGCGCTGCTATTCTGGGCAAAGAGCGCGTCGGGGCCGAGCGTCAGGGCGGGAAGAAGCAGCGCCGAGCCCGCCATGAGGCGGCGGCGCGTGAGCAATGTGGGCATGTGAGAGGCCTCCAGCAGAATCGGCAGGTCTTGGGCTATGCGAGGAATGTGGCAAGCCTCTGACCTGACCGATTGCTAACGGATTCTATGCCGCCTTGTCGACGGTAACTTCGACCGTCACGTGCGAGAGTTCGTGGATCTCGGCAAGCCGCGCCTTGTAGAAGGACGGATCGCGCGAGACGGGCGTTGCGACCGCGACGATCGCGGCATGATGTCCGGGGCCGACCTGCCACACATGGAGATCGGTGATGCGATCTTCGTCCGTCTCGATCGCCTCACGGATCTCCTCGGGCAGATCCTCACCCTGCGGGATGAAATCGAGGAGAACGGCGCCGGACACGCGCAGCAGGCTCCATGCCCATTGCAGGATGACCAGGCCGCCGACGATGCCCATGATCGGATCGAGGAAGGTCCAGCCGAAACGGCTGCCGAGCAGCAGGGCCATGATGGCGAGAACCGATGTCATCGCGTCGGCAATGACATGAACGTAGACCGAGCGCAAATTGTTGTCCCTGCCACCTTTTTGGCCATGGCCGTGGTGGTGATGATCGTCGCCATGCTCGTGATGATGGTCATGATCGTGGGCGTGGCCATGGCTGTGCCCGTGGCCGGCATGGCCGTGGTGATGATGGCTGTGATCGTCGCGCAGAAGCCATGCGCTGACGAGATTGACGATAAGGCCGACAACAGCAATGGCAATGGCTTCCCGGAAGTTGATCGCCACCGGGTCGAGCAATCTCAGAATGCTCTCCCAGCCCATGATCAGCGCGATCAGCGCGAGCACGATCGCGCTGGCAAAGCCCGCGAGATCGCCGAACTTGCCGGTGCCGAAAGTGAAGCGTGCATTATGCACATGCCGGCGAGCGTAGAGATAGGCAAGCGCCGAGATCAGCATGGCGCTGACATGGGTCGACATATGCCAGCCGTCGGCGAGCAGCGCCATCGAGCCATAGATCGTGCCCGCGCCGATCTCGACGACCATCATGACCGCCGTGAGCGCGATCACAAGCCAGATGCGGCGTTCGTTGCGCTGATGATCGGAGCCCAGAAAAACGTGGCTATGGCCCATTTCGGAGGAAATACTCATGACTTTACTTTCTCGTTGAACGCCTGAAACCATAAAACGCGTCGCGATCTTTCAGATGCACTCCTGGCGTTTTATGCCTTCGATTTTTCGCATGTCGTTATCGCAAAACCGCTGCACACTTTTGCGCGACATGCTTTGGTCACCGCAGATAGGTCTTCAGCACGTCGGCTATCTCATCCACCGCCTGACGACGGGCCTCTTCGCTTTCGGCATGCAGCACATGCTCCTGCAGATGGTCTTCCAGAACCTCCCCGGTCAGTCCCGTCAGGGCGCCGCGAATGGAGGCAAGCAATTGCAAGATTTCCCCGCAGGGACGCTCGGACTCGAGCGCCCGCTCCACCGCTTCCATCTGCCCTTTGAGGCGCCGGACGCGGGAGAGAAGCTTGGCTTGCTGACGGATGGTATGGGACATCGTGGTCTCGATTATAGTATAGGGGGGTATAGTATTTATTGTAGCAGATTGGAAGCACCTTTTTGCGACGACGGCCTGGGCAATGAGAAAGCGGAACACTACCTGGGGGCAGTTAGCCCTACCTGACCTTGCAATTTTGCGCCGACAGCCGCATATATTTCTCTAGAGACTAGAGGTATTTGAGGCCATGTAATGCTGACCATCGGCGATCTATCCAAGCGGACCGGCGTGAAAGTGCCGACGATCCGCTATTACGAACAAATGGGCCTGATATCGGAGCCGGAACGCAGCGAAGGCAACCAGCGGCGTTACTCCAAAGCCGATCTTGAGCGCCTCGCCTTTATCAGGCATGGCCGCGACCTAGGCCTGACGATCGATGCGATCAAGGAGCTGATCTCGCTCAGCCAGCATCCGGACCGCCCCTGCGTCGGCGCCGACCGTATCGCCAAGGAGCATCTCGATAACGTTCGCACCAAGATCGCGCGGCTGAAGAAGCTTGAGCACGAATTGGAGCGCATCGTCTCGCATTGCGACGGCCACAGCATCGAGGACTGCTACGTCATCCGTGCGCTCTCCGACCACGGCCTGTGCGAACACGAGCACTGAGTCCCATTGACAAACGCGCTGAACCGGATCATTGATGCGCCCATGATCACGCACGCGCTCCATAATTGCTCGTATTTTTGGCTGTACCTGTAACGGGCGGCCAAGACAGATCATATGTCAACAAGCCGCCGTCAGGCGGCTTTGTTGTATCGGCAGCGTCCTGACGGCTCATTGAAAAACAAGGACGCAAAATGCCATGCTAGACGATAGCGACATCTCACTTCTCCGCCCCCCGGTCATCACCATCCGCAACGCGCAGCCGCGTGACCTGCCTGAACTCAACGACATGATCCGGCTGCTGGCCGCCCACCACGGCGACCCCTCCGGCACGACGCCAGAGCAGCTTGAGCGCGATCTCTTCGGCCCCGTGCCCTGGATCACGGCGCTTGTCGCCGAAGGCGAGCAAGGGCTGATCGGCTACGCCATCCTCGTGCCGCTCTACAAGGCGCAAGAGGGCCAGCGCGGCATGGATCTGCATCATCTCTTCGTGCGCGACGGCCATCGCGGCCATGGCGTTGGACAGCATCTCGTCGACCGCGCCCGCGATATCGCCCGCAAGGCCGGCTGCAGCTACCTTTCGGTCGGCGCCGCGACGGGCAATTTCCAAGCCCATCGTTTCTATGAAAACATGGATTTCAAGCCGCGTCCGGTCACCGGCATGCGCTACCTGCAGGCTCTGGCCTGATGCCGGCCTTTAAGAGGATCGCCATCCGATATTGATTTTTAGAGTGTTCCTGGTTTCGCGCACTCCAGACGGAAAACCGCTTGTCTT
>UCII01000008.1 GCA_900472485.1 Hyphomicrobiales bacterium | reverse complement strand
GGTAGGTCTGCGAAGGCCATGCCGTTGTCGGTCAGTACGGTATGGATCTTGTAGGGAAAAGCCTCGACTACGTTCTGGAGGAAAGCTGCGCCTTCCATTTTTCCAGCGCAGTCGAGGAACTCAACATGGGTGAACTTCGAAACCCGGTCGATGGCGAGGAACATGACCGGCTTTCCATCGGCATGGCGAAACTCGCAACTGTCGATGTGGACGTAACCGATCTCGTAGCTTTTGAACCGCTTACGTCGCTCCTTGGTTTCCTCGACCGGAAGCCGGGATATGCCATGGCGTTGCAGGCAGCGGTGTAGCGCGCTGCGACTGAGGTTGGGGATGGTATCCCTCAAGCAGCCCAGTACGTCATCCAGTGGCAATAGCGTCTTCTGCCGGAAAGCCACCACCATGGCTTCCTCAGCCGGTGTCAGCACTGTGCTCTTCGGAGCCTTAGGTCCCATCGGCGCATCGGCTGTCGTCGTCCGCTCCCGCCATTTGGCCACCGTTTTTGGGTTCAGGCCGTAGCGGGCGGCAAGGGACCGGGTGCTTTCTTGCGACGCTTGGAGTTCGGCTCGAAGACGCGGCGTCGTGCGGGCGCTGCCGTGAAGAACACTTCCCATAATGCATCCTCTTCCTGACGACTCAGAATCAATGATGCACCATCACACTTAGGGACTACACACCTAGGCGTCTGTAACCGGCCTCGGATAAATCTACCGAGCGCGCTCAATCGCCGCCGCGAATTTCTTGGCAAAGCCGGCAATGTCGGTTGCCCGATCCGTGCCGTTGATAATCCGGCGCGCACCGATCCAATCTGAACCCGTAGCACTAAAATAATCGGCAAGCTTCCTGCCGGTGAAACGGCCGTTGATCATGCCGTCGAACAGGATTTCGATCGCTTTACGAGGATCGAGAGCTCTATCCGGATCATCGACGATGCCGTACTTGGCATAGTTGTCCCGCCCGGTGATTTGCACGAGACCGCGGCCACGGTAGCGCCAGCCGTCATCACTTGCTTCATCGCCGTTTCCCAAACGATTAGCATAAGCACGGTTGGCAATCCGTCTCGGCTGACGAGAATAGGCAGCCGCCTGCTCCATATTGAAATACTTCGGAAATGTCGCCTGCAAGCCGGCTGCGGAATAGCTCAGATTTTCCGAAATTACGCACATGGCTTTGTCCGTCTCGTGATAGACTGTCGCCAGCATGTAAGCGAGCCAACGGAGATCGAAAGGCTCTGCCACCCAAGCATCCAGGATTGCCTCAATACCATTGACCTGATTTGTTGACAGCCGACCGCCAAATAATGGCGCTCGCACCGCCGAGAAGAATTTCTCGTGATCCATAAGCTTCATTCCAAACTCGAAAATATAAATTCGAATGGCAAAATACGAATGAGACGCCTGGCAAGGATACCACCAGGCAGAGTTGGCTCTCGTAACGAAACCCAATCGCCTCCAGCATAAAGGCCGCCTAAATCCGAGGCAGCTTCTGTACCTTCGTCTTACCGGTTATATCGCTCACCCGGTGTACTGGCTGGCAGGTCCATCGAGCCTTGGATATCGATCTATACTTGCATACATAGTCGTTTAACGCCTCAGAAAGCTAGCCGAACGTCGACCGATCGCATCGGCGCGACCTTGCCTCAGGACGGCGCGAATGGCCTCTTGCGCGTCCTAACGAGCGCATGTGGGCATTCCATCAGATGCCGGGCGATATAGCGGCATTGGACGGCCAAGCAAAAGCATCGATCGCCGCTTTGGTGGAGATCGAGCCAGCGATGATTTGGGCGTTCACCTCACCCTCGGCCGCAAAAGCCGCCTGAACATGAGCACCAACTGCATTCGCGATCGCCGTCATCTGTGTCGCCGTCAGTTCAACAAAACCGCTTACCGTCTTGAACCTTACCATTACGTCGGGATTTGCCTGCACATAGTTATAGGCTCCAGTGATCAGTGATTGGCTCGCCCGATCGGTCATGATGCGCATACCATCGATAACGATGCCGCCCGTTTCGACAGCGTAGCGTTTGGAGGCAGCATAGGCGTAAAGATCGACCGGCTCCGCTTCTGGCGACCAGCCGGCAACGATGGAAAGAAGACTTTCCGGCGTCTCCGGCCACTCCATGGCCGAGCTGACTAGGGTTGCTTCCTTGTTGCTCAATTGATCAAGGATCGCGTCCCTGTCAGCCGCACCTAGTCCGGAGGTGATTTTGGCGGCAAGCGCCAGCCAGAAATCTGGCACATTGTAGATCTGCTGCCGACCGAGCCAGAAGGCGGCGCATGCCATCCAGCGATCAGCCCTGTTTTCGGAACGAGCTGCAAGCAGCGCCTCGACCATCGGTTCATACATGCTATCTATGCGGTACATGGCAGTCCTTTCTTCTGTTCAAGCTTGGGCAAAGATGCGAACGGCCCGCCAATCGGTCTCGCAGGCGGCGCGGATTTCGGGAGCGGTTCTGGCGGCGGCAAGAGCGGCGTTCGCCGATCGACGCAAGGTCTCGATCATCTGCGATCCGACCGCCCAGTGCTGGTCCCGCGTGAGGATCTCGACCGCCTTTTCAAAACGGCTAACGTCATCCTCGGTAGCCTCGGCCGTGATATGCGGCGTTTCACCTTCGGGCACACTGCCGCCTTGCCGGGGGTCGGCGGCGATCAGCTCGGCCTCGCGAAGCTTCAGCGCATAGATCGCGTCCTGACCGGGAATGACGGTGATGAAGAGCATTCGCGCTAGCCTCACCTGTCGGTCAATGTCGGTTTGCGCCTGGAGGCGCTCCAGGGCGAGATCTGCGGACACCTTAAACAGCATGGATGGTCACCTCGAAGTCGTGAAAGCCGGCTGCGGCGATGAAGGGAAAGCGGTGGTCGCCGCGAACGTCCGTCATGAACTCGAAAATTCCGTCCTTGATCGCGACGATCTCGTTGGCATGAACGACCGAGGTCCCAGCCGGCACGCCGAAGCGAACCTTTTCAATGCCATCGGCCCGAATCGTATACTCGGTGATCTTAAGGGCCGACTGCTTCGGAACGATCGCGCCGTCGCGCACATAGGAGGTGGCGTCGATATCAAGCCGATAATCGGCTGCCGGCACCTCCATGACCGCATAGCCTTCACCAAACAAGGTGGCGAGTTTGGGCAGCATTTCCCGGTCACAGTGACCGCTTTGACGGATGCGGCCATCGGCGGCGAAAAGAATGTAATGGACGACTGAAGACGTCATAGCGTTACCTCTTGAACGCTGTTGCAATGATGTTGCTTTCGTTCCAGACGATGGTGTTGCCTGGGCAGTAGATTTGCAGCGTGTAGCTGTGATAGCCCGCGCCGGGAGCGTCATAGAGGGCCGGAACGGCAACCAGGCCGGCTGTGTAGGTCGTCTGAGAGGTGCCTCCGTTTTGGCCCCCTGTGCCGCTGACGACGGTTTGAACGACGCCGAGATAATAGGTCTGGCTAAAGATCGCGGTGCCATCGCGGAAGATGTTACAACCGATTGGCTGGGAGTTCTGGCTGCCGCCGTTCTGATTGAACTGCCCGAGAGTCATGGCGCTGATCACCACGCGGCCGTCGCCTGCGACCGTAATGCCGCAGGCGGCTAGATTGACCGTCTGGCCGGCGCCGATCGTCTGGCCGGCGCCATTGCGGCCAGCTGACACGGCAGTGACCGCACCGCCCTGAATATTGCTGGTTCCGACCTGTAGCGTTCCGATGATGGCCGAGCTGATGTTCACAGCCCCTAGGTTGGCGGTGATCGCGTCGAGACTGTTGACCGCGATCTTGTTGGCGGTGATCGCACCATCCACGATCAGCTCCGCCGAGACGGCGCGGCGCATGACCGGCTTCGACCAGTAACACGAGCCACCGGTTCCGGCCGTTCGTTCCACCTGAAGCAGCATAGAGAGTTTGGTGTAGCCGCTCGGCACTGCGTAGCGGCCCTGCAGGCGCACCCACCCGTTCTTAACGGTGGTGCCCGTCACGGCGGTGAAACCCCACGTGCCAGAGGGCGTCTGGAGTGCTGCATAGATGCTCGCAGCGTTCGAATCTGTGTTGTAGACCCAGACATCGAAGGCATAGACCTCGCCCACCGTCACGGTGATGAAGTTGGACCGCGCGCAGTCGCGGCCGAGGGACTGTAGCACCCAGCCGGCCGCATCTCCGGAGGTCGTATCAAGATAGAAGGCCTGCTGGTTCTGGACGGTCCAGCCATCTAACGTCCCTGTCTGCCAGCCATTGTCGGCCATATTGCTGAAATCGGTCAAGACGAGCTGTTTGGCGGTTATGGAATCTGCCGCGATCTGGCCCGCGCCGATCGTGTTGGCGGCAAGCTTGTCGCCGGTAATCGTGCCGCCTGCGATCGTGGTCGCGGTGACCGCACCGGCCGCGATCGTGCCGGCCGTGACCGCATTCGCAGCGATCTTCCCGGCCGTGATGGCGTTGGCAGCAATCTTGTCGGCCGTAACGGCGCTGGCGACAATGCCACCGTTCGTGATCATGACCACGCCGCCATCGCTCCAGGGCGTCGGTTCGGTCGCGCTGGCCGGGATACGGCACAGCATGGGCTTGTTCACGAACATAAAGCTGTCGGTCTGGCCGCTGATGGTGTCCAGCTTGCGCAGATGGAAGGAAGCGGCGACCGCGTTGGCGGGTGCCGCACCAGCTGTGCGCAGACGCGGCCAAAGATCGGGATTGTTCTGATCTGAAGCATTGCCGGCATTGGTTGAGGCGGCGGTATAGCTGAGCGCGCCACCATCAGCCCCCACCCATTCGATACGTAGCTCCACGCTGCAGCGATGTGCCGAGATATAGGCTGTTGCTTCCAACCATTCGCCCGGTGCACACAGCACCGAGAATGGCAGCGAGTTGGCCAGACCACCCCCATCAGGCCGCTTCCATCGGATATCGGCATAGAAGCCGCTGGGTCCACTGCCCTGCCTCAGTTCCAGTACCGGATTGTTGCGGCCAGCCCATGCCTCACCCGCTTGGCGGATACGCATGGCAAGCCCTGGAATGGTGCCGCTAGTATAGGTGACGCCCCAGCAGTCCAGACCCATCGTGAAGCTGGTGTTTTGAAGCAGGTTCTTGCCCGAACCAACCGCCAGAGCGTCCGTGGTCACCGAGTTCGATGCCAGCTTTTCGGCCGTAATGGCGTCAGCCGCGATCTGTGCTGCCGAAACCGCGCCAGCGGCGATCATACCGGCCGTGACTGCATTGGCGGCAATCGTTCCAGCGGTGACGGCGTTAGCCGCGAGCTTCCCAGCCGTCACCGCATTCGCTCCGATCTTGGCGGCTGTGATCGCACCGTCAACAATCAGATTGCCGCCGTTCTTCCGCTGGCACGAAACGAACCCGATCTGGTAGCTTCCCGCAACAGTCAGATTTTCTCCGGGAACGAAATCCACCCACGCATAAACTACGCCGGCCGGCACGACGACCGTCGCGTTCCATTCCATATATGAGGTTCCGACCGTTACAGGGACGCTGAAGCCTGCCTGATTGAGATAGTTTATTTTGTCCGCGCCCATAAAGCGGATACGCACGGACAGCAGGCCGGCCGGTGTTCCGGTCGCCTTTACGAACGCCTGAAGGAAATATTGTTCGCCAGGGAGAACGGGGAAAATATTGTTGTTTCTCGACGCAATGGCATTCGCCACGGCACCGGCACCGATGTTCATATAGTAGTTGCCGGTATAGGCGTTAGCGCTGTTGTTGAGGATGGCAACGCCGGCACCGTTTACCCAACTCTTATCCCCTTCGCCAAAGTTCGGGTTTTCGCAGCGATTGGTGAAATCGGCCAACACCATCTTGTCGGCCGTAATGGCATTCGCCGCGACCTTATCGGCAGTGATAGCGTTTGCCGCTACCTTCGATGCGGTTACCGCGCCATCAACGATCAGCTCGGCACCTGAAGCGCGGCGCATATTGGGCTTGCCCCAATAGCAAAGCTTACCGTTCGCGGCATCTTTATCGACGGCAAGGGTCGGCTGAATGTAATAAACCCCTGCCGGAACCGTGAAGTTTGCCTGCATCTGTGTCCAGACTTTAGCGGAACTGGACGCAACCGTTACAAAGCCGGGCGCAACATTGTTGCCTGACTGATCTTTCTGCCAAAAGCCGATGTAGGCATTCGCATCCGGATCGGTGTTGTAGAACCAGGCCGTGAAATTATAGCTCTCGCTGGGAGAAACCCTGATCAGCGGGTTTGCGATGAGCGCCTGTCCACGCCCGTCTGCCTGCAAAATCCATGTGCCCTGCAGCGGCGTCGTGGCTGCTTCAATATAGTAAGATACCTTCCCTGGCGTCAGCCATGCAGAAATGTCGCCCGTCGAGAAGCCGAGATCGATCATATTGTCGAAGCTGCCGACAAGGAGCTTGTCAACCGTGATGGCTTTGGCCGCGATCTGCGTCGCGCCGATGGCACCGGCAGCGATCTGACCAGCCGTGATGCTGTTTGCGGCGATCTTGTCGGCGCTCACCGAACCGGCTGCAATCTTGGCCGAGATGACGGCGTTGGCAGCAATGTCGTCGGCAGTGACCGAGCCAGCTGCAAGGGCTGCCGTCGTAACCGAACCAGCGGCCAGATGATTTGTCGTGATGCTTCCGTCAACGATCAGGCTCGCGGCATTGGCGCGGCGGATGATTGCACGGTCGATCAAGAGCGTCAGTGCCGTGGTGCTCGTGTTGAAGAACCGCACCTGGGCAAAGCGCGCGCCGGCAGGGACTGTGATCTTCCCAGTATAGTCTGTCCACGTGGTGCCGAATGCCTTGCTGCTCGCAAGATCGGTGTAGTTAGGGGTAATCAGCACCTTGCTGGCGTCGAACCACATGAGCCGGTAGTAGGCACCATAGGTCGAGATTTCGGCCGTTCCGCTCTTGAACGATGTCTCAAAATAGAGGACCTCACCCGCGGTGACGGGAATGAATGCAGTGGTCCGAACCTCGCTGTTGCTGCCGGTCGTGGTCTTGACCATCTGCAACATGAGGGCGCCGGTATTATCCGAAGGCACATATGCCATCGTGGTGTTTAGGCCAACGACCAGCAGATAAGACGAAATCGATGAGGCGCTGTCCTCAAACTTCCCGTTCTGGACGAGGTTTTCGAAGTCCATCAGAAGGAGGGACTTTGCCGTGACGGCATTCGCCGCGATCTTGTCGGCCGTGATCGCATTGGCCTGCAGCTTCGGCGTCGAGATCGCATTGTCTGCAATCTTGGTGGTGGTGATGGCATTGTCCGCGAGCTTTGCGGCGTCAACCGCTAACGCGGCAAGCTTCTGATTGGTGATCGCCGCATCTGCGATCTGCGAGGAAACCAGTGTCCCGGTGACCTTGGCCGCATTGACGGCGGCGATCTGTGCATCCGTCATCTGCCCGGTTATGTCGGATGCTGGTGTCGCAGCCGTCCAGGTGCTGCCGGTATAACGATAGAGCTTGTCGTCGGCTGTCAGATAAACGGTGCGCCCTTCGATATTACCGGTGGCCGGCAAACTCGAGACAATTTCCACCGGCCGGATGCCGGAGGCAAACTTGGTTGCGTCGACCGCATTGGCCGCAAGCTTTGCAGCACTGACAGAACCATCCGCAAGTTTGCTTGCATCAACGGCGAATGGCGCCAGCTTGCCGCTCGTGATGGCGTTATCGGCAATTTGGGAGCTATTTAAAGTCCCATTGACATCGACGGCAGCAATCGCCGCCGTCCACGCGCCGTTATGATAGCGGTAGAGCTTCCCGTCCGTTGTGAGGTAGACCTGCCGGCCTTCGTCATTGCCTGTCGTCGGCAGCGCAGAAACGACTTCAACGGCCTTGATGCCGCTTGCAAGGCTGGTGGCATCCACTGCGCCCTGAGCAAGCGCCCGAGCCGTGACCGCTCCATCCGCTAGCTTAGCGGAGATCACAGCGCCGCTGGCCAGCACGTCAGCCGTAACAGCAGCTATCTCAAGCTTTGCCGTCGACACCGCATGGTCGGCGAGTTTCAGATTGGAGACCGCCTCATCCATGATCTTTGCAGCCGATATGGCCGCATCAGCAATCTTGGATTGGACGATTGCGCCATCAAGAACGTCAGCAGTCTGAATAAGGACGTTCGGCGTCTTGACAGCCAGCCAAGCCGACCAGTCCGTTGCCCGGCTCGACTGCGGAAGATATCGACCCCGCACCTCATAGCTTGTATTGGCAAGCGTCCATTGGCCGGAAATCAACCACGAATATGGAGCGGCATAAGGATTGCTGTCGCTGTCGAACACGACATCGCCGGTTTCCTTCAGACGCACCTGTACCCATACGCCCGCGACATCATCGAGCTCAGGCGCACAGCTGATCTTGATTGCCGGGCGTCGATCGATGCCGCCGGCATCCTTGATCGTCGAGGGTTCGACGGTCCAGCCGATCATCGGCTGCGACGGCGGCGTAATAGGCCCGAGCCAGCCGACCGCCGTTGGCAATTGCAGGCCTGGATGCCAGTCGTAGTCGGCCGGATCGACTTCCTTCAGAGTGACAACGATCAGGAAATTCGGTTGCGGCTCCACTTTGACGACAAGGAATTTTTTCTCGTCATAACCGTTACGAGCCGACGACCAGGAAACCACATCGTTCGGTTCGAGTGGATAGGCATCCGGCGGCAGCGATACTTGGTGCACGCGGAAGCGCCGGTAATCCTGGATCATCGCCAGGCCAATGCGCTGCACCTGGTTGGCAAAGGGTACGGCAAGCAGCTGGACTTGCGCCGGCAGACGGCGATTGCCGTCCTGAGCTTCGAGATCGGTGTTGTAACGGCCCGGCGCGTTCTTCGTGGCCCATTTTTCCGCTGGCTCCGGATAGGTGGCCTCGATGGCGTTATAAGTTGCTGAAAGCGAAGGAAATGGCTGGAAATCCTGCTCCTCCGTGACGATGATATCATTATCCGTAAAGGAATAGACCGCCGCGCCCGGCGTCCCCACCAGCATCTTGAAGATGCCGCCGACTTCAGCGATGCGGCCGTTGCAGCCCTTCAGCAGCTCGGAAATGGCATCGAGTGGTTCCTGATCGCACTGGATATCGTAGCCGGCACGGAAGGCCGGCTCGCTGCCGCCGCCGTCGAGCGGAACGGAAGCGTCACAAGCATTCGCCGCCGCCATCCAGTTCGTCGCCGGCAGGCAGAAGGCGCCGATATTCTGGCCGCCATAGACCCATTCCGAGCCGTAATACACACCACGGGCAAGGTTGTAGGTCATCACAGCCGGGTTAATGCTGGGCTCCCACGTCGAAGGATCGGCCCAGCGATGTCCGCCATTGCCGCCAACTGAGGAATCCTTGCGGATATCATAGAGCGGCAGCGGATGCGGCTCGAAAAGACCAGCAGGAACGCCCCTGAAAAGCTCAGTATTATAGCGCGAGGTGAGGATGACGATTTGGCAGCCGCGTCCGATCATGGTCGGTTTCCAGGGCCGCTCGGCATGAGTGCCGAACTTGGCCATCAAATACGGATCGGCGTTCGTCTGCGTGCCGTCGAGGAACTTGATCCAGAGATAGTCTTTGTTATTGGCGCGGTATTGCTGCACGGGAAAGCCGCGCCCATCAGGATGCGGCTGGTCCCAGAGAACCCCGACCTTCTGGTCGTCTATCCAGACGCTGGTCAGGCCGCGTTCGCCGGCGCGGTTGGGAAGGTTGCCGATTTCGATGACATCGGTGAAATAGGCATTCGGCGTCTTGCCGTCCTCGCCCCAGGTGCCGGCGTACTTGCGCTTGCCGGCGGTCGCGTAGCTGCCGATGATGAAGGACATCGCATGATCGTCCCCCATGCTGATCTCAAGCTTCGTTCCGGCTGGCTGGGGTTTATCCTTCTTCGCAAGCGCCTTTTCGACCAGCGAAAGGCCGATGTTGATGGCAACGGTCAATACAAGTTTGCCGATGGCGCCGATCGAGCTGAAGAAGCCCGCAATCGAGGTGATAGCCAGACTGATCGGCTCGGCATGCGCCGCATCCGCCATCAGCCAGAAACTGAGGACGTTCAGAAGCAGGATGAGATATTTCATGGATCGGACGACCTCGATTGGCGCATGGAAAAGGGTCGTCGCAACCAAAGCTGCGCCGACTTGTCACCGGTCAGAGATAGAAATGATGATGAGACGGCGGATTAGCCGACCTTGAAGGCCCGCCTGGCGTCGAGCAGATCGACCGTGCCGAGCCCGGTCTCGCGCAGCACGAAGATGCGCTCGCCATTGACGACGCCGAGCGCGTAGCCGAAGGGGCCTTCGTGCGGGACGGCGGCGATATCGCCTATACCGGCTTCGCTCGGATGGATCTCCGGCAGCATGCTGGCAACGAGATCGGCGAGATTGTCGAAGCCCGCCGCCTTCATCGTCTTCAGTGCGCCGGCGGCGGTCGAATATTCGCCCCGAAACTGGGCGGCGCAATCGACGCCGGTGATCGCGAGCACCAGATTGCCGGCAAGCCCCGGGCCGCAATCATGGCTGCCCCAGGCAAAGGGCGTGCGCTTCAGCCGATCGATCTCGGCAACGAAGCAGGCGCGCCAGTTCTTGACCCTGACAAGATCGCTGTTCATTTCTGCCCCCAGGGGATCTGCCAATTGGCGACGGTGCTGGAATAAAGGCCGAATTCATCGCCGCTGCGGCGCTTCTGGCCTTCATAGGAGGATTTGGCCGGATTGGTGCGCTCCAGCATAGCGATGGCGGCGGAGATGGCGGAGATCTCAATATCCCCATCCTGCCCCACGGCTGGCGTCTTGATCGGAGCGCCATCGGCAATGCCGAGAAAGGCGATTTCCGGCGCGGCACTTGGCAGGCGCGTGCCGGTATCGAACGACATGTCATGGATTTCGATCGGCGCCAGCCGCAGATCGTAGCCGCGCACAAGCTGCTGCACGGCGGGCGCGATCTGGCCGATGGTGATGGTCACGGTCTGGATTGTCAGATCCGCCGTGCGCGGGATCGGGCTCACCTGTAGATTGAGGCCGCCATAGTAGGTCCGCGCCTCCGGCAGACCGGTGACGCCGGAGGTGACTGTCATGTTGATATCGTCATCGCCGGTCCAGACGCCGATCGAGGCGGGCGCGCCACTGGCGAGATCCTTGCCGGTGATCCAGACGAAACGACGGGGCACGAGCCCCTTGTCGCGCGCGCCGGTCAGCGCCGCGAAGAAAGCGGAGGTGATGTTCTTCATCGTCTATTTCTTCTGGATGATCTTGAAGGTGGCGCCCGTGGTGATCGGGCCACTCGCGGTGCCGGGATTGTGGCTGCCCGGCATGACCAGGCATTTGCAGGCCGGCAGCAGAAGCGTCACGCCGAGACCGGCGGCAAAGCCCGCCGGCAGATGCGGGAAGACGCCGAAGACGGGCGTCACCCCCTGCCCGTCGGCACCAACCGTTTCAGAGACTTCGAGAAAGGCATAGCGGCCGCCATAGCCGACCTGCATCTTGTCGCCGACGGTCAGCCTATATCCCGCCGGCAGGCCCTTGAGGCTGAGCGAGGCATTGTCGGTCCCGAGCGCTGCGACACTGACCGCAGCGCTCCCGAGCTTCGTCCCGTCGGGGTCGGCCTGCGGATATTTCGACAGTGGATCATAAAGAAAAAGCGCCTCTTGGGCGCCGTGTAGTTTGCGGATGCGGGCGGCGATCTGTTTCGCCTCCGCATTATACATGTCGGCCAGCGTCACCGTGCCGGTCCAGAGCGGTGGCGCCAGCTCCGCCTGCCAGACCCGGCCATCGCCGGAGCCGGAAAGCTCGTCATTGCGCTGAATGTCCCAGACGATGCTGGAGATCTTCAGGAGATCGGCAAAGGACGGCAGACTGTAGGGATAGGAAACGGCCATCAGCGCCTCCGGGGATTGCGGTTGATCTGCGCGACGCGATCGGGAAGCTGCTGATTGAAATCATTCAGCCCCTGCCGCGTCGAATTCTGCGCTTCCGATTGCGCGACATTCTTGACATAGGCCTTCAGATTGCCGTCCTCATCGACGGAAACACCGACAGTGACATGCACGCCAGAAGCGGAACCGGAGGCATCGTTCTGGTTATCGGCTCTGAGGCGACGGACGGGAACGGCAGCATCCGGCTGCGCCCGCAGCAATTGCGGCCCGCCCTCGCCGACCACGCCGCCATCGGCATAGCCGCGCCGGCCAAGCCGCATCGCCTCGACGATGCCGACGCCGCCCGCTCGAGCAATATCCTTCTGGCTCCAGACGATCTCGCCGGCATGAACGATGCCGGCTGGATCATTCTTGCCGCCGGGGCCGGTATAGCCGCCATCGGCCCAAAGGCCGGGAATACCGCTGGCAACGGCCGCCGCCGCCTGCGGCGATCGCGCCAGAATGCCGAGATTCAGCCCGCCGCCTCCGCCAAAGAGCCCGCCAAAGATGCCGCCCCCACCGAACAGCCCGCCGCCAGCGGCGGCACTGTTGACCTGGAACAGGCTGTTAAGCACATCGTTCAACAGTCTGTCGGAAATCTTGGTGAGCACGGAAATCGCCGCCTTCCCCAAGGATTTCCAAAGGCCCTCTCCATTGCGCAAGCCGCTGACCAGCGTCGAGGCGAAATCGCCGGCAAGCTCGCGGGCATATTTCAGCTGCTCATTGTAGCGAATGATATTGGCCGAGGCCGAGTTCATATCGACCGGCAGGCCATATTGCTTCTGTGTTGAAGCAACAGTCTGATCGATGGTCGAGCGGCCCATCTGCTCCTGCTGGAACTGGATATCGCCCGCAAGCTTCTGCAGCGCTTGCGCCTCAGCAACGCGCCGATAGGCATCAGCCTGGTCGTTGGCCGCCTTGGTCAATTGCGGCATTTGCGCCAACTGCGCTGCACCGCTTTTCTGAAGCTCGTCCTGGCTTTGCTTCAGCGTGACAACCTTCGACTTCACATTGTCCGTCGCGGCAGCGGACTGAGCGGAGGTCTGTATTCCGACTTTTACTTGCTCCGTGTTGTCCTTGGAGGATTTCGTAAGAGCATCAGTAGCTTGCTGAATACCTTGTAGCTCATCCTTTTGGCTATTTTGAACCCCAGCGCTACCGGCTATGGACTGCTTCGATTTAGTTTCGATCGCGAGCGGGCTAACGCGAGAGAAAGCGGCAATATTTGGAAGGAGTATACTTGCCGTGGTGCCGCTTTCGGCAAAAATGGATTGCTTTATATTATTAAGCGAAGCAGGTTTCTCTTTGTTCGCAGCGTTATGTTTGGCCATCAAGCCGTTCGCAAGGCTTAGATCATCTTTGATCGGTCCCAGCGCGACCTTGAGCTTTGCCGACGAAGCGGCAATCTCAGGAACATCTGACATCTTCGCTGCGGCGTCAGACAACGCTTTGTCCAGATTGAGCAGAGCATTTATTGGGTTTGCCTCAGCTTTAAATTTACTCATCACTTCTTCATAGCTTTTCTGCGCCGCAAATAAGGGATTAACCGGTCCGCTTGCTGAAGGCGGAAACGAGAGTTGCGGTTCAATATCCGAGAGCGCACTATTCAAATTGTTGAGCGCTTGATCAAAAAAATCTTTCGCCCCTTTATGAAATTCGAAAGTTTTTGTAAGGGTCTCATCCCTCGGTATCATAACACCAGCATACCTCGCGATTACTGGGTCATCTTTGGCACCTGGCAAAGCCATTAAACGCCTTGCTCGATCGCCCTTTGCTCTTGCGTCTGCTTCAGATTTCTGCCGCATATTGGATGGGCTAAAGCTATCTACCCAATCGCCGGCAACGGTGCTCGCCTGATCGCCCGCGATGGGGATCAACCCGACGACGGCTTTGGTCAAGATGCTTGCTGCGCTGACGAGATTGTCTAACACGCCCGGCCCGAGATCTGCGGCAAATTCAGCACGATGATCCAAGAAATAGTCATATTGCTCGTTTCCCGTGTGATTGAGCTGGGCGGAGGTCGGCGCGTTCGCTTGAGACCTTACATTCGAAGACTGTGACGCGAATCCTCTGTCGTTTGATGGAGTGTTAAGGGCGGCCAACGCTCCCTGAAATCTGTTGACCAAAGGGGCGGACCCTGCGCCGAACTTGTTAATCTGAGCAATAGTTTTATCGACGACTCCACCCATTATTTTTGCGTCATTATTCATTGTCTTTAGTGCGCGAGACACCGCGCCAGAGCCCCGCACAACACGATTCATTGCCGCAGCGAACCCATCAAAATCATCAGCCGCGGCCCGTACATTGGAGCTGTCAACAGAAATACCGAGAGTTGCAACATCTATCACTGGTATACCTTTCAAATTGATGGCAAAAATCAGCCGGGGCACTAGGGGGATTTTATGAAGTCGTTTTCAAACGTAGTTGCGGCATCGCTCATGTTGCCAATGTTGAGCGGCTGCGGCGTCTTTGATCCGCCGATCGTGAGAGCCTGTGAGACAAAACTGGCAAAATATCTCGCGGCACCATCTACCTATGAGCGCAACAGATTCTTTCTTAGCGACAGGCCTGCGACAAGGGCTGATGTCGGGGAGCGATACGAGAACATCCCATATCTCAAAGAAGTGTATCTGAAGGAATTTGATAAAGGCAGGATGAAGCCGGTATATTATACCGCAACCCTGAATTTTAACGTATTAAACAAGAATGCAGAAGTGACCACGACAACAGTCGTTTGCCAATACCTCTCCCACGATGGCAGCACATCCAAACTAGCAATGTTCGAAGTCCTTCCCCGCCCTACGGACACCTCTACATTTTCACAAATACTGCGAGACACTAGCAATGACCCGCCCCTAACTGAACAGGAAAAACTAGATTACACCAAACCAATCGCCCCTTATGTGGGATGGATACGCGACCAGCTTCGGCGCATCTTCGGCTGAACACCGATATCTAAGAGCTTAAATCAACCTATAGAGGCAACATGCGTCGATTAATTTTCGCAACTTTCATGTGCATGATAAGCGGAATCGCTACTGCAGGAGACGATCAAAAGCTCGCAGAACTAACGACTGCGTTTACGAACGCCAGTTACGCCAGCCTGAGTGCCGCCTATTTCTGCCGCAACGGCATCGGCGTTGAATCATATCTAAAAGTGCGCAAGGCAGTTGAAGCAGGATTGGTTAATGTAACGGAAAATGCCGACCTGGCGCGCCAGATTATGGATGAATGGGAAAAGAAGATGGCGCGCGACCCACTTTACAAGAACCCCAAGGTCACAGTTGATAAATGCAGTGATTTGCTGATGGAGCGATATCACAAACTGGATGCGGCTTTCGATGCTATTGCAAATAGGAAAAATACGCGCTGACACTTTGATGGATGCCTGAAAGTGCAATAGTCATGGGGTTCTCAAGCTCGCAGAACTTGCAATATCTGTTACTGGACCATCTTTTGATTTAAATACGGTGACCGTGCACTCAATAAGATTAGATCTGACCAAGGCAGCCAATGGCCTGTCTCGCTCGTATCGTCATCCCTGATACCCCACATCATGTTACCCAACGCGGCAACGGGCGGGCGCAAACCTTCTTTTGCGACGATGACTATGCGCTCTATCGCAATCTCCTGGCTCATCATTGTCGTGCCGCTGGCGTAGAGGTCTGGGGCTGGGTGTTGATGCCCAACCATGTTCACCTCATCCTCGTTCCGGCGGATGCTAACGCTACCCCGCCTCCCGCACCCTGATCGCCTCCGTCTCCTCCTCCACCGCCTGGCAATAGCGCCCGTCCATCGCCTTCAGCACGGCGATGTCCTCGCGGCGCAGGTGGTTGCCGGTCAGTTGCAGCCAGGCCAGCATTTCCTGGTGGGAGAGCGGCGCCGGGCCGGAAAAGCCGGGGGCCTGCGCCGAGCGCAGGTCCCAGAACCAGTCCCAGAGCGCATGGCCGGCCTCCGGCACCTCGGCCTCCGGGCTTAAAAGCTCGAAGGCCTCGTTGCGTTCGCGCCGGGTCTCGCCATTTGTATCGCGCACGCAATCATAGCGCGCTACGATCCCTACGGCTTCTGAAAGCCCTTCGGCAAGCTCTTCATAAAATTTGCGCGGTCCTCCGAGGCGCCGGCCACCTGATCGTAGATCCAGCCGGCTTCCTCGACGACTTCGCGGGCCTTCTCGAAGGAAAGCAACGGCTGTTCGCCCTTCCACCGCTGCTCGCCCCAGCTCCAGGAAGCGATGGCGGCGGCCGCCTTGTCGAGATATTCGGCCTCGACCTTGCTGGTGGTCAGCTTCTTCTTGCGACTGGCGAGGAAGCGGTCGCTATGCTGGCGAACGATCTTCTTCACCTCGTTGCTCTCGGCCGAGCGGATCATGAAGGAGATGCCGAGCGGCTCCTCGGTAGCCGGATGCAGGAGCTGCAGCTCGAAGAGATCTTCGGAATTGACGAGACTGGAGATATCCAAGGAAACACCTTATCGGTTGGGACATAATCGAGTGGCCGCGCGCCGCAGGAGAGCGACGCGCGCAAGGTTCCGTAAGATGGTGCTTACGGCGTGGTGACGGGATCGACGCGGATCGGCAGCTGGTTGAGGCCGATCTTGAACTTCTCCAGATCGAAATCGTCGGAGCCGCCGCCGGGATAGAGCGGGCCGGAAACGACGCCGCGCGAATAGAACACCGTGTTGGTCTTGCCTTGCGGCGCGTCGTTGCGCTCCACCTTGATCGCCATGTTGTTGATGTTGAGGGGATCACCGAAGGTGCGCAGGATGTCCTGGCCGGGATCGTCGGCGATGGAGGCGACTTCAAGCTCCGGGTCGCCCGCATTGGAGACGCCCTTCTGCTTCTGCTGCACCGGCTCATCCAGCGTATCGTAGTGGTTGATGGTGGAGTCCGAGCCGAAATCGCCGACCTTGCCGACCTTGCCCACCTGCACCCAGGTCAGCGCGGCATAGGCGCTGGCCGTAAGATCGCTATTCTGGGGCGTCTCGCATACGTAGACCTTGGAGCCCTTCTTGGTACTTTTATTCGCCATGGATCATCTCTCCGGTTCAAAGGCGGTGTAGGGAATGGTGACCGGTATCTGCACCCGGTCATCCTCTTGGATCGGGCCTGCGGCCCACGGCTCGCCACTGATCGTGATCTTCACGCCAGAGACGAACAGCGTCTTGTTGTTGAAATGGTCGATGACCTGACCGGCGGCATCGAGCGGCTTGATCAGCCCGCCGCCGGCCTTCCAATAAACGGACACCTGCAGAAGCCCGAGCTTCTGCTGCGGATCATCGCCGAGTGTCACCTGCCGGGGGCGGTTGGGCAGGTAGCTGACGGCCAGATAGTTATCCGGCTTTTCTTGCCCTGCCGGCGGGAAGGCAATGCCCGGCTGCGCCACCGGCAATGGCGGCTGGAATTGGAGTGCGGCCAGATGGTCCAGCAGCGCAGCCAGAATGAGAGCGTCCGTCGCCGTCGCCATGTGTCACCTTGTCTAGATTGTTGAGATTTCGGGGGATCAGTCGGCCGTGTCGCGCGCAGCGCGCTCGACGATTTCAGGCCACTGGCGCGCCGCAAGCCGCACCATGCCCTGCCCCGCCTGCCCATCCCTGCCATATTCGACTGCGGCGGCGTGTGGCGCGGTGAAACCCATATGGATCATGCCACCCAATGGCACGCCGAGACCGGCCAGATTAACCGGCTGGCCTTCGTCAGATCCCTCAGCATCCTCGCTTTGCCGTGGCGAGGCGGAGACCCGGAAGGAATTGACAAGTTCGCCGGAGGCCACAGGCGTTGCCCCGACGATCGCCTCGGCCAGCCGTTGTGCGGAGAGGTTCGCCACCTCTTCCATGCGGCGCTTGGTTCGCTCGGCCCAGGCGGCGATATCAGCGGAAAAATTAGAGGAAGCCATGTCGATTGCCCCTTGATAGGGTTATGGATCATCAGCGGCGTCGCCCGGTGAAGAGCCACGCCGTTCGAAATTCAAAAGGGTGAGATGGCCGTAACGGGCACGAACCGCAGGTTTGGTCGTTCGGGATTCGGCCTTCGTCCCGCCACTGCTCTCAATTCCCGGCAATGGTGAAACCCGATTGAGCAGCAGGATCACTCGTGACAGCAGCCAAAGCGTCAGGATCGTCTTGAAACGCACCAGAGCCTTCATCGCCGCACCTGCAGCTGCCAAAAGACGATCGTCCCGCCCGGCGATAGCGGCTGGATATCGACGATCGAATGTTCGACTCCGCCGATCACCAGCCTGTCGGCCAGCATCGGCGTGATCGATAGTCCTTCGGTCGAGAGATAGACCATGCGATCCCCACGCTGGATAAACGTATCGGCGATATGCGACTGATTCTGATCGAGATTGACAAGCGAGCAGACAAAGTCCTCGCTCGTCTGCACCGGATCGTAGTCCGGCCCCGAATTCGTGATGCGCCGCAGACTACCCTTCTGGCCAAACTTGGCGATCAAGCGCTCGCCGGTCGCCCGCGCCTTGTCGTAATCGAAAGCCGCCATCACACCACCAGAATGCCGGGGAGTACCGGACGCAGGAGTGGATAGAGCAGCCCATCGAGCTTGGTCAGCACCGGCCTTGCGGCGGCAACCATGTCGCCGCTCGTGTCGGCAACGGCATATTCCGTCTCCAGCGGTCCCACCTTCTCGCGCTTCACCGTGCGAGCCGCGACGATGACAGGTGTCAGGCTGCCGGGCTCCGCAAGCTCAAGCGCCGCCGCTTCATATCCCGCATAAGTCACGGCCAGCGGCAATGCATCGTCAGCGATCACTTCACCATTCACGGTCGTCGCCTCGCTGCGAGGCCAAGACAGGGCTTGATCATAGCCTCCGGTTCGCCGCCCGCTGAATTTGGGCTCGTAGAGGCTATCGAGGGCCTGCGATCCACGCACCAGCGCCGCCAGGCGATCGCCTTCATTGGCCGCGGTCCAGCCGACATTGGCACGATCGGCGAAATAGGCATCGGCGGCAGCAAGCGTGCCGTAAAAGGATGCGGACATGAAAGCTCCGTGTCGATCGTTGAGAAGACAGATGCCCTCTCCCCGCGAGAATCGGAAAGAGGGCGATCAGCGTCAGGCCGCAGCCGTGATCTCGTCGCCATAGGCAATCGCCGCCGGCAGACGAACCTCGGTGCCGCCGGTGCGGGCGATGATGCCGGTCTCGAAGCTCATGATCGACTTCTGGCGCGGCTGCAGCACGCGGCGCGGCATCGGCAGATGGAAGCGCAGCACTTCCGGATCGCGGCGATAGACGACCATGCGGCCGCCGCCATCCTGAGAGGCCGTCGCAAGCTCGCGCAGCGGCTGGATGTCGAGCGGCTGGCCCGTCTCCGCCGTATAGACATTGCCGCGACGCAGGAAGTCCAGCACGGTGATGTAGCCGTCGCCGTCGGCAAGCCGCTTGGTGGCGATCAGACGGAAGGCTTCCGGCGGCAGACGCAGGCTGTCGATCCATTCGACTTCGCCGGTCCGCTGCCGCACGCCGCCGATAAGATCGTTGACATCGCGCAGGATCTGATCGGCCGTCTTGGCGGACCAATAGGTCGAGCCGCCCGTACCATCGGCAGCGACATCGACGCGCGACACCTTCGGATCGTTGACGAAACCGGTCCAGCCCTTTTCCGTCGAACCGATCATGGCGACGGAATTGAGCAGGCGCTCGATCTTATCGGCGGCGAAAATGGCGTTGGAAGCATTGAGATCGAGATTGTAGAGCGCGGCCTGATTGACCTCCTCGAGGTTCCACTCCCAGCCCGAACCGATCATTGCGAAATCATGGCTGGCGCTGTCGCGGGTAGACTGGTTGAACGGCATGTCGGTGCCGGCGGCGGAAAGGAATTTCGCCTCGCCGGCGCTGTCGACGGTGAAGAAGGTCGTGCCGGAGGCCCATTCATTGCCTTCGGTGACGACCGGGACATGGAGGCCGTAGTTGAGAGTCGGATAGCGGCGCTGATAGATGCGCGTCTCGATATTGCGTCCCTGCGCAATGACGAAGGAATAGGCGGCCTGTGCGTCGGCAAACTGCTGTCGAACGAACTGGTTCATGGATTAGGCGCTCCTGTGCTTGAGCGAGATCTCGACGATGTCGCCGTTGCTGCCGCTCGTATCGAAGAAACAATCGGGAATGGGACCGACGATGCCGGTGCCGGCGGCGTTGACGTAGGCGTCCGTCGTCGGGTTGTAGTAGACGGCGTCACCATCCGAGACCGCGCCGCCGGCCCTTACATACAACTGACCGGAGGTCAGGAACGCGCCCGTGACGAACTGGGCGTAACCGCCGGCCGGTGCCACATCAGGCAGCACATTCGGTGTCAGCACGGCAATGCCGATGAACTTGCCTCCGGCGGTGAAAGGCGCAACGCCATGATCTGCAAGGCCGCGCTGCACGGGCTGCCCGAACTTGATGCCGGCAGCAGTTTCAACCGTGCGGCTGATCTTGTTGGCCTTTTCCTCAGAAGCGATCTGCCCGTGCAGGCCCTTCCGAGGAGCGTTTCCATAGGTGGTCTGATAAGTCGCCATTGAAGCGTCTCCTTTTCGTTGACCTGGTTAAGAGGGGTTGGCGGCCAGATGCGCGCTCTCGAGATCGCGCACCATCGCTGCGTAGGCTGCAAAGGCTGCGGATGCGGATGGCTGCGTAGGGTTGATGCCGTCTTTGATGGCATCGGCAAAAAGATCCGGCCTCTTGCGTAGCCCCTCGGCCAGCACGTCGAAGCGCGCATCGATATAGGTCTCCGATCGGCCCTGGACCGCGCCCTCGCCGGCTTTGGCGATCACGACGGCCTTGCGGATCGCAGTGTCCGAAAGGCCTGACGTCTGGACGTTACCGGCGATGGCCTTCGCAAGGCCGATCAGATCGGCCCGCGCCTCGGCGCGGCGCTCGATCTCCGCTTCGTCAAGAAGAGCGGTTTTCAGCGTATCGAGTTCGGCATCCCGGACGGCAATCGCCTTCTGATGGCTGGTCTCGGCGTCAGCAAGGCGCTGCCGCAATGTCGTGATGATCTCTGCAGTCTGATCAGAAACTTCGATCTCGACGCCATCAATCATGATCGTCTTCGTGGACATCATTCCTTCCTTGCTTTGCTTGTCATGGGAAAGGGGGCGTGGGGCTGCGAGAGGAGAGCAGCCCCACGGTGCGGCGGCATCGCCGATGCGGACTTTCGAGCCCGCCCGGCCACGGCGCACAATGGCGATATGGTTGATGCGAATGTTTCGCTGGATGGCGTCATAGGCTTCGCCCGCAGGCGTCACGCCGGCGGTGAAATCGACATCGCAGACATAGCCGGCCGAAAGCTCCTGCTTGCCGCTTTCGATGGCTTGGATCGTGTCTTCATCGCTGACCATCAGCGGCACGCGAAGGAAGATGCCCTCACCGGCGATCTCGTCTCCGGTCTGGCCGACAGCATATTTCTTCCAGTTTTCCGAGGTGACCATCTCGGGCGGATGATCGTTTGTCACCGGACGGTGAGCGGCACTCTTGAGCGTGTCCTCGGAAAAGACCTCACCGCCGGGCCGATAGATGCGCACGGTGGACATCTCGGGCCTACCGATTTCGGCGCCGGCATAGTTTTGAATGCCTGTGCGTGCAATGCGGGCGTCGGCCACGAGATAGCCGTCTCCCGTCCGCCGCGTCCCCGCGACGGTGACTGTGTCTGTGAAGTTCATGTTGGGATTTCTCCTGGCCGAAGCCGATGTGGTTCGGGTGAAAGCCGTTCCGCTCGGTGAAGCGGTTTATTCGTTGGTTATACGCTGAGGACTGTGCGGCGTTAGGCGTCGCCAGGTCGGTCGGGTGCCCTTGCTGCCGCCTCCAGTCCCGGCAACGATCCATCTTCTAAAAAAGCATTCAGCAAGGCTTCAGAGAGAGCCTGACGAGGAATAATTTCCTCTCCCTGAGTTGAGCCATACAAGGCTCGCGCCGCCTCAGCCTTTGTCTTGAAGATATCTGCCCGCTCCTTCTCACTCATCTGCTCCAGAGGAGCCCAGGTCGAATAGATGGCGGGATCGCGCGAACCGGTGGCAGAGCGGATGAGACACTCGTCAAGCCGGGACATTGCCGGCGTATAGTCCAGCTCCTGAATGGCCTGGATCCGGTCATGATAGTTTTTCATATCGGCCGTACCGGTCGCGTTCATTCCGGCGGGAGACTGACCGAGCAATCGGGTGACCGGAATATCGGCCGCACCGGCAACGATCTGCAGGAAGGCCATCAGGATATCCGTGAGGCCGGACAGCGACGCGCTCTTGCTGTCATACTCCTCTTCGGCGTCGAGGATCAGCGTGCCATTGACCCCTTTGATGGTGTTGGCGAGCGCGTAGCGGCGCAGCACGGCATCTTCGTAGGCCTGATTGCCGATGTTGGCGGAGAATTGCGGGACCTTGACGATGTCGATCTTCGCCTCAAAGACGAGGCTGGCAATATTGGCCGCCGTGCTGTCTGCGTTCTTGATCGCGTCGAAGGTCGCGGCAAGCACGCTTTCGCCCCAAGCCTGATTACTCATTCCTCCAAACTCTTCATTCGGCGTCATCGCACCTTTGAAGATGGCGAGCCGAGACGGATGGATGGTGACCTGCATGCCATTAGCACCGGTCAACGTGTAGAATTTCGGCGTGCCATACCATTCCGAGGTCGGATCACTATCAATATCGCCAGCAGCCAATTGGCGACGCGTCAGTACCGTCAAATGTTTGAGGCCATCCTTTCCGATCCGCTCTATCCCCAACGGCCGTGCCGGATCGCCATCCTCGGACCCGATAAAGAGAGCGGCGCCACCGAAGAGACGCGCTTTCGTCGCTGCTTCCAGCACTTTGCCGCGCAGATTGAGACGGCGTTCCTCCGCTTCGATCAATCCGATCTGATCGCTCGATGCTTGCCAGTTTCGCCATTTCCGGCAGCTATCGAGAGCCGGAATGTCGATGATCTTGCGCGGCAGCCAGGAGCCGCGATAGGCGGCTATGATCTGTTCGTCCGTCAAGATAGGCTGCGTGTAGAAAACCGATGCCGCCTTGTCGCGATCGGTGCCCATGCGGGATGCAAGGCTCACCAATCCGTCGCGAACCATCGAGAATACCTGCCCCATGGATTGTCCTTTGATGTCATGTGATGAAGAAGCTCGCCCGAGCGAGCCTAGAAGTTGCTGAAGCTGAAAGATGAGCTCAGCGCGAGTTCGTTCAACGCATCGGCGAAGGCATCGACCTGGTCGTCGAACTGCCCGTTCGGAAAGGCACAGATCTCGTCGAGAAATGCTTCATTCCAATCCCCACGCAAAAGCTTGACGTTTCCCGCTTCGGCCTGCGCCGAGGCGGGTTTGGCGCGCGTCGCCTTGTCGCCGGTTGGTGATATGGCTTTTACAGGAAAGCCCGCGAGCAGCTTGATCTTGGTTTCCGCATCAGCCTTGCCGGCTGCACCGGGATCCTGCGGCATGCGGATCGTCACCGTCGGCCCGTCCTGCGACGCAGTGTTCCTGAGATTGCGCTCCACCTCGGCGGGCGACCAGCGCCCTCGCGCGACGGTTTCGACATAGAAAACACCACCGACCAAAGCCATGCGCAGACCAACGGTCCAGTCTGGCTTGCGACCGGGACGCGCTTTCGAAGCGGCAAAATCCCAGGCACGACAACGCTTCGCACCGGAAGGCAGTGCCTCGACGATTTCGAAATCCCCGCGCTGAAACAAACCACCGGAGCGGGGCGCCGGCCGTTGCTGGAACTGGCCGGCCACCGCATAGGAGCCCAACGGAATCTTGTCTCGCTCGACCACCGCACGAGGAAAACGCTGCGGAAAAAGCAGTTCGCCCTCCTCAGTTCTAGGATCGACAAATCCGATCGAGGTCCGGCAACGGCGCTCCGGCTCGAATTCCATCGGCAGCATCAGGTGTTCGTAGCCGAGCCCAAGCGCGAGGATCGTCCCGGAAACATCCGCCTCATGCAGCCGCTGCATCACGACGACAATTGCCGAGCGCTGGGGGTCGTTGAGCCGCGTCGGGACGGATTCCCGAAAGGTGCGGACCGCGGACAGGCGCTCGGCCTCGGATTCCGCCCCATCCACAGAATGCGGATCGTCGATAATGACGCGATCACCACGACCTCCGGTCAACCTCGAGAACGGCACACCCTGCCGCGAGCCCGTGCGGGTATTGGCGAAAGCCATCTCGCCCGTTCTCGTCAGCTTGACGACGTCACCCCAAAGCGCCTGATACCATTCGGAGGCAACGAGGTCACGCATGCGCCTGTTGTCGCGCTTGGCGTAATGTTCCGAATAGGAGGCGCCGAGATAGCGCAGCTGCGGCTTGCCTTTCGGCCCCCATTCCCAGGCCGGCCAGAACACGCCGCAGAGAAGCGACTTCATCGTGCCCGGCGGCACGTTGATCAGCAGCCGGGTAATCTCGCCCGAAGTTACTGCTTCAAGATGTTGGCAGATGGCATCGATATGCCAGCCATGAACATAGTCAACGGAAGGCTCGACGACGTGCCAGGCCTCTCGCACGAACCCGCTCAACGACTGGCAGTTGGCACGAATTTGCTCCGCGTCCATCGCAAGCTGCCTGGCATGCGCGGCTTGCTCGCGCTCAGCTCTTCGCCTCGCCTTCTCCTCCCGTATCGCCACCATCATCGTCGCCGGATCCGGCAAGCGGACCGAAGAGGGATTCGAGTATCGCAAGCTGCTCATCCGTGGCATTGGTTAGGTCGATGGTGACGCCGCGACCTCCTTTGGTCCCGGCGCCGGAGCGCTCGCTAGGTTTCTGATGAACATAGGAGGCCGCTATCTTTGCCATTTCATCGCGCCGCTTCTGGTCCGCCTCGTCGTCGCGCATCACTTTCAGCATGTAATCAAGCGGCGTATCTTCGACGGAAGCGACCGTGCGACGGCGCGCACGCGGTTTGCGCGGCGCGACTGGCTTGTCGGCATTGGTCATGCTTCATGATTTCCGATGGAATTTTGAAAGAAAACAAGCGGTTTAAAACATCGCTTGCGGTCGACAGTGCGTCGCTGCAACTGTTCTCATCATGCCAAAATAGATACCTCATTTCGGTCGAGTTGGCGACACCCTTGAAGGGCGATCAGCGCGCAAGGAATGAGGATTTTGGCGGGGGCTACAAATAACCAATTGAAATTCCCCGTAAATATCGGATTCTCCAGTCCGACGAACTAAACGATCTAGCCCTCAATTCGCGAAAATACTCAAGATGCGCAAAGGCCAGCCGACAGGAATCTCGGCGAGACGAAACAGCAGTTCGGATGGTCCCGTCAGCCGGGATTGGGTTCGGCGGTTCATCGCCGCCAACCTCCCGGTCCTGCCTGTTCCCGGTATCCCGGATATTCGCCTGCACAAAGCAGGCCCACAAAGCGGGCTGCGGCGCCTTGCGGAACAAGATCCGCAGTTCGGCTCACCTTACTGGGCGCATTACTGGGGAGGAGGTCTGGTTCTGGCTCGTTATCTTCTCGACAGGCCCGAAAGTGTGGCGGGTCGCCGCGTATTAGATCTCGGCGCCGGTTCGGGAATGGTCGGGATTGCCGCTGCAAAGGCAGGCGCCGCGAAAGTGTATGCCGCCGACATCGATCCCTATGCAATCGCAGCTATCGAGCTCAATGCCGCACTCAATGACGTGACGATCGATTCCCTACTCGCCGACTTGACGAAAAGCGAGCCGCCTGACGTCGACGTCATATGCGTCGGGGATCTTTTCTATGAAGCAGCGCTTGCGGGAAACGTCATCGCATTTCTGGATCGCTGTCTGGCTCGGGAAATCATGATTCTGATCGGCGATCCATGGCGAGTTCATCTGCCGACATCGCGCCTTCGCTTGCTGGCAGAATACACTGTCCCCGACTTCGGCGAGGTCACCACAAAGACTCGCCCAGCCGGCGTCTTTGCACTGGGGTAAATAAGTCACCAATCGGAGATATCTGCACATCACAATGATCGCGGGTTCGGACCGCATCATTGTGATGGCTCAGGCTTTCATCCTGGCGCGCCGGCGGTTCCCGCGCTCCAGTCGTTTAGCCAGTTCGGCAAGTTCAGGACTTTCTGCATCGAAGATAGGCCGCGCATCATCTGGTAGCCAATGTGTTTCACGTTCAGGCACCTTGGGCTTTACCCGGTCGAGCCCGCCAGACGCATTCGACATCATCGGCGATATGCGCGACCAATCCGGCTCCTGCAGCATGGGCGAAGCAGCGAGAAGCACACTCGCAAGCGTCTGGAATTCGCTCTGAATGCGCCGTTCGGCGGTGCGCCGGACGCGTCCGGTACGAGCGCAGAAATCTCGAAACGAACCGGCAATATAAGGGGCAGCAAGGCAAACGGACCATCGCGAAAGCAGGATACGCCGCTCCTCGTCCCCCACATGAACGCGCAGCCATTCCTGCAAGACCTCTTCTGCCCGGCTGATTGCCGCAGCGCTCGGACGATAGCGAATGCGGATATCGGCGTGATCCATCGGCTCGGGCAAAACCTCCGGCCAGAGCGTTCGCATCCTGTCGGGCCGGACGCCGCGTACATCGAGGTGAACCATCGTATCGGCAGCCTCGACGAAACGCGCCCGGATGATCAGGCTCAAGTCGGCGATCTCGGCCGCACGACGGGACAGGTCGTGAAACTGCAAGGCGGACCGGTGCATCAAGTCGTTTCTCCAATTCCTGATAAATCAGCGTTCGCAATGTCGCCCGAACGGGCCAGGGCCGCCGCGCCACCGCATCCGTGCGCAATGTGGCAAGCGCGATGTCGTCGAAGGCGCCCAAGAGATCACCTGGACGCTGCAGCGCCCAATCCTCGCGCTGCGCCAGAACATCGGATATGGCACCGATCGTGTCCGACCAGAGCTCGTCGCGATTGTTCCCGGTCTGCCGGATACATCGCAGAACGAAGACCAGATGGCCATCGCCGTAGCGGCCTCGGATTTCCTGCATCGTGCCGCGCGCGTGACTCTCCGCAGGTGCGCGGCGCCGATGGACGGGAACCAGCTTGATGCCGAGCCCATCGAGAAGAAGGTCTAGCCTGCCTTTGGTCATGACAGTTTAACTCCTTTCGCTGGTGAATTTCATGCCTCTTCCATTCCTGTGAGATCACATGACGCCTTCGGCCGCACCGGCGATTTTGGCCGATTTGGGCTTGAAGAAGGCCTCAGCCTTGGAAAGGGCTTCGACCCGCGCTCCGTCGCGCAGCATGGGCGTATTGAGATAGGCGACCATCGCCTCGCCCGCCGCAGCCTTCGCAGCATCCTGCGTCGCAAAGACAATCGGTTCACCTCGACAATCGCGGAGGATCTCGTTTGTCGCCCGGTGAACCTTGCGAATCCAGCCGAGATGACCGCCGGCAACGGCTTCTGTTCCGATTTGAAATTCGTTCATAACAACCTCCCCCGGCTCGCTTGGCCGGGTCTATTTCTAGAGTTTCCGATTGAGTTGTAACGTTCCGGTGCCCGCCTACGGCCTGAGCTGCTTCGTCGGCCGTGCCGGGTCTCTGGGCTCAAGCGTGGGCGCTTCGACAATGCGGAAATGAATTTGGTCTCCCTCCGGAGCACCGAAGTCCCCATCCTCAGGGGATGGTATTGGCGATTTCCAAATGACGGACTTTATTGCGATCAGCATAGCGGCGAAAAACAACGCCGCGCCGATGCAAGCAAGAAGGCCCTGAAGCATCTCGATCATGGCAGCATCTCCTGGTCAGCTGCCTCGGATAAAGGCTTTGCCTCAGCCATTTCCGCAGGCTCGACGGCTACAGCACAACTCTCACAATGCAGCTCAATGATTTCCGCGATCGACAGAATTCGGAAGCATCCTGGGCACCCCCAGAAGCGGTCGAAATATCCAGCCCGCGACGCTGCCCTCCTGCTCCCGCTGCCTATGACCATGACTTCACCTCCAAAACATTGTCTGTCGCGTACCGCGTCAGACCGCTCACCTGCCAAAAAGCGCTTTCCGCAGTCGGCATCTTGATAAACACAAATTATGTTGATAATAATCGCAATGTCAACATGATTTATGTTGGAAATTTTGCAAGGGTCAAAAGATGCAGAAATCCATGGGCGAACGACTGAGAGCGGCGCGCGAAGCCGCAAATTATCCATCAGCCACAAAGGCGGCAGAAGCGCTGGGCGTGAGCCTGTCCACCTATCGCGCGCATGAAAACGGCCAGAACGAATTCAGCGCCGAAGTCGCCAATCGCTATGCGAAGAAATTCGGCACGACGGCGGCCTATCTGCTGACTGGCGAAGGCCTGCGCCAAGCCGCCCGTCCGTCGCCGAACATCGTCATGTCATTCGACCCGGACGAGCAGGATCAGGACGGATTTGCCGAGAGTGACGACGAACTCAGCTACAGCCGCGAGCACTGGAAGCCGCATATAGAAGGTGCAACGCCCGAGGTGGACGTCAAGCTCGGCGCCGGTAGCGGCATTGTCGGCGAAGTCATCAACCTCCCCGTCGGCTCAGGCAATGTCGCCGGGCATAAGATCGTCGCGGAATGGCTTATCCCCACCGGCTATCTACGAAACGAGGCAAAGGCTTCGCCGAACCACACGATCATCATGGAAGTCGTCGGCGATTCCATGCAGCCCACCTACATGCCGGGCGATCGCGTCATCGTCGATCTCTCACAGAATCAAATGACCACTGATACCGTCTACGCGATCAGCGACGGTTACACGGAACCGCAGATCAAGCGCCTGCAGCGAGTTCCCTTCACCCATCCGGGCCAGGTCAAGATCATTTCCGACAATCCAGCCCTGGAGACCTTCACCGTCGAGCTGGATCGACTGACCATTATCGGCAGAATCTGCGGCCACATTGCCCGCAAATAAAAAGGAAATATAGGCCCCAAACACCTTCGATGTTCAAATCATGCATATAAACACAAATAATGTTGACATATATCGTGTTGAATGGCAATTTCATCGATAGGAGCCATCGGTCCTGAATGGAATGAGCGCAAGCGTAGGATCTCGCCCGAAGTCAGCGAAACCGGACGCACCAGGCGCAACGATTGAAAAGGCCGCAAGGCCGTCGAAGGAGAGTGTCATTCATGCCGAGAAAGCCGAATGCGTTCATGTTTGCACCGATAGATACCTTGAGGAGAATCGGTATTGCCGAGATATCGTCGCTCGCAAAAGCGGGAGAATGACGGTGCACGCTCGGGAATTTTCGTGCGAATATTCGTTTGATGAGCTCAGCATCCGCCTATGCGATCGTTGGGAAACCGGATTGTTATTATATGGGCGCGCTGAATTGACATTGGCAGGTGCCGATTACGAGGATGAGTTCTACGTTTCGGCAATTAGATTGGATGGCGGTGCAAGGCTTGCGCGGCCGAATGTCTCGAACAGCGCGGGCGGCTTCGAGTCCGAATTGTTTCGGCGGATAGCTGCCGTCATCGAAGACGACAGAACGCAGCTGGGCCGTCACGCCGCCGAGCTTTTTGCCATTGAATTGGAACAATCCCGGCAAGCCGACCATGATCAAAACCACAAGATCAAACAGGAAAGAAACCTGGAGATGCTCGCACCAGCACATTGAGGCCCATTGCAGCCGAGCATCAACACCCAATGGAGGTTGCTGAGACCATGGACGTCTCCCAACACGACCTTGAAGAGATTCGCCTACTGGAGCAGAAGCTGCATCTCCCCGAAATCCGGCAATCGCCGGCGATTGTGGCGGAACTGCTGGCGGAAGGCTTCGTCGAATTCGGCAGCTCCGGAACGGTCCACGACGATAGAGATGAACTAATCGCCCGTCTGGCTGCAGAAAAATCGGAAGAAGCAGCTCCGCCGATTATTTCCCGCGACTATGGCTTTCGACCGATCTCGCCGGATGCGGTCCTCGTCACGTATCGAAGCACCCGACAGGCTGGAGAGAGAGGTCCGGAGCGGCATACTTTACGGAGTTCGATCTGGCAGCGCATCGATGGGCGATGGCAGGTGATCTTTCACCAGGGAACGCCCACGGTTTCGCAGGATTGAACTAACCCACGTGGCAACACCGCATTCGTAAGCCATGAGATCCTCGCGACTGGGGACGAACGCTGCAAGATTAACGGAGCCCGGGCGCCGTATCGCTGGCTTTATCGTTCGTGAGGCCGAGGTTATCCGCCATCCGGATGAGGTCGGCGACGGAGTCGGCCCGCATCTTGCGCATGGCCTGACCGCGATGGACCTTTACGGTGATTTCGCTGAGGCCGATCTCGGCGGCGATCTGCTTGTTCAGGAGGCCTCGCGCAACGAGCGCCATCACCTCACGTTCACGTGACGTGAGCGTTGAAAACCGCTCCTGAAGATCGACCTCCGCCGCCTGCTTACGCAGGCGTGCGCGATCGATTTCAAGCGCTTGCCTGATGGCATCGAGAAGATCCTGCTCCCGGAACGGCTTTAGAAGAAACTCCACCGCCCCCGCTTTCATCGCTCTGACGGACATCGGCACATCGCCGTGTCCGGTGAGGAAAATGATCGGGATCGCATGACCCGTCCGAGCAAGTTCATCCTGAAAGTCAAGCCCGCTCGCATCCGGCATCCTGACGTCCAGGACGATGCAGGCCGGTCCTTCGGACCGGGCAGACGCCAAGAAATCTCGCGGCGACGTAAAGCCACGCGTATCGTAGCCGACAGAGCGCAATAGGCTATCCAGTCCGTCACGCACGGATGGATCGTCGTCGATGACATAAACGGTGGACTGTTGTCTCTGCATCCCCTACCCCTTCACCTTTCCACCGAGCGGCAAGGTGAAACCGAAGACGGCTCCGTGCGGAAAATTCGGCGCCGCATAGATGGTCCCGCCATGCGCTTCGATAATGGACCGGCTGATAGCAAGCCCCATCCCCATGCCTTTCGGCTTGGTCGTGTAAAAGGCTTCGAATATCCTGTCGAGCGTTTCGATCGGCACGCCGCTGCCCGTATCGCGCACGCTGACGGTCACCTTCCGTTCGTCCGCGGCAGCGCTGACGAGCAGCTCGCGCGTTTCCGCATCGACCTCAGCCAGAGCTTCGATCGCATTCATGACGAGATTGAGGATCACCTGCTGAAGCTGGACGCGGTCGCCGGCCACCAACGGCAGATCGCCCGCCAATTCGGTGCGGAATAGAATCTGATTTCGACGGATCTCGCTGCGGACGAGTTCCAGTACATCATTGACTGCCTCGACCAGATCGATCGCGTCGCTAGATGGCGACGAGCGCGCCACAAGCCCGCGGACACGGCCGATGACATCGCCTGCTCGCCCCGCATCCGCGACAATTCGCTCGATGGCACGGCGGGCTTCGTCGTGATCGGCCGGTGTCGCCGAAAGCCATCGAAGCGCGGCATTGCCGTTAGCGGCAATTGCAGTGATCGGCTGGCTGACTTCGTGGGCTATCGATGTGCCCAACTCACCGACGATCATAAGACGCGACATGCGCGCGAGCTCCGATTGCGCCTGCCTCGCCCTGGCATCGAGCATTTCGATCCTGATTGCCAGATAAGTGGTCGCGCCGATCGCGACCAGACTAAGCGTACTGTTGATCAGGCCAGCCTGCGAAGCGCCATGACCCGTCAAAAAATAGCTGATGACGGTCAGAGCGGCGCATGTAATCCCGACCATCGCGATAGCTCCGGTTCGACCGGAATAGACCGCCAGCAGGATCACCGAGACATAAAGAACGGCGAAGGCGATCTCCAGATCGGTGATCGTATCGCCGATGAAAATGAGGGCAGCGAGGACCGTAATGCCGAGCCAAAGCAATGGCATCTCGAAAAGATACTTCAGAAATTCCCGCCTCATTCCCTGCACCCCTGCATCACGGCTTCCGCAAGATTGCGTGCAGAAGCTGCAAACTGCCTGAACCGAAGCGCCAAAACAACAACCGCTTTCTCCGGCACCGCCAAAGCTGGCGATCCGTAGGATCTGATGTGCTAAGCCCTGCCTTTGCGACCATCAAACCTTGGAATCCCATGGCGCCGGTCACCGCCTCAATGGGCGGCGAGGCTTCCGCATTCATTCCAGCCCAAGGTTTCAACTTGGGTTCTCCAGCGTGAACAGATCCGCGTTTTCGTCATAGGCGAAATATTCCGCATAGCGGGCCCAGTTCGTAACAGCCTTGATAGTGATGTCGGCATAATCTTCGGACATGTAATCCTCCAGCTCGTCGCGGAAGCGCCTTGCAGGTGCGCGGTGGGTCGGCCGCTCGTCTAGGACGCGGCGAATATGAGCGGCCAGCGGCACATAGGTCGCGAGATGCTGTTCGAAGAGTTTCTTGCGTTCGTCGACATCGCTATCGAAGAAACGCAGGCCCGGCGCCGTCAACTTGATGTCGCCCCCTTCCAGATCAGCGAAACGCAGGAGTTGAAGCGTTTCCGCGACCGGAAAGAGATCATCGATATCGAGATGCAGATGGGCCGCCAGCGGCGGTAAGTCGGCCTGCCCGCGATAGGGCTCGGCAGCGACGGTTTCGATGAGACCGGACATAAGATTGGTCGACACCCGCGGCAGCGCCATGGCGATGCCGGTGCCGGGGAAAAGACCCTCGCGCGTCGGCGCACCGGTCTTTACCGTCATCCGTGCATAGATGTCTTCGACCAGCATGCGGAAGGCCGGATCGAGACGGTTGCGCGGCTGCGGCAGATCGACGTGGATCTCGGCAATCACACGGCCGGGATTCGATCCGAAGATCAGGATGCGGTCGCACATCAGCACGGCTTCCTCGATATTGTGGGTCACCATCAGCACCGACTCGATCGGCATCCGGCCCTCACACCACAGATCAAGCAGATCCGTGCGAAGCGTTTCTGCCGTCAGCACGTCGAGCGCCGAAAAGGGTTCGTCCATAAGCAGAACCTTTGGCCGGACGACGAGCGCACGCGCAAGACCGACACGCTGGCGCATGCCGCCCGACAGCTCCTTCGGATAGGCGCTTTCGAAACCGTCGAGGCCGATGAGATCGATGGCAGCGAGCGCACGCTTGCGCCTCTCAGAGGAGGCAACACCTTGCGCCTCCAACCCCAGTTCGACGTTTTGCAGCACGGTCAGCCAGGGAAAGAGCGCAAAGCTCTGGAAGACCACGGCAACATCGGAGTTGGGGCCGACGACCGGTCGGCCTTCGAAGGTGATATCGCCTCTGCTCGGGCGGATCAGACCGGCAATCGCACGCAGCAGCGTGGACTTGCCGGAGCCGGAACGGCCGAGCAAGCCAACGATTTCATTGGAATAGAGCTGAAGATCGACATTCTCGAGCACGACGAGCGAGCCGGATGCCCCCTTGTCGTAGGCCTGGCACACTTGCTTCGCGAGAACCAGCGGCGCATTCCTTGCAATATCGGTCTTCTTGGAGATGACAGCGTTTTCCATATTCGGTTCTCCGATCTTGAATTAATCGAGACGCATGCGGCGTTCGGCGAAGACGTAGAGCGGCCGCCAGAGCGTTCTGTTGAAGAGCGTCACGAAGATCGACATGACGACGATGCCGAGGATGACCCGCGGAAAATCGCCTGCTTCCGTCGCCTTCGCGATGTATGATCCAAGTCCGAAGGCTTCGAGTTTCGTGTTGCCCCAGCTCGCCAGTTCAGCAACGATGCTGGCGTTCCAGGAGCCGCCGGAAGCGGTCAATGCTCCCGTGACGTAGTACGGGAATATTCCCGGCAGCATCACGCGCCGCCACCATGTCCATGAGCGCAGCCGGTAGACCGAGGACGCCTCCCGCAGATCGGTAGGAAATGCACTCGCGCCGGCAATCACGTTGAACAGGATGTACCATTGGGTGCCGAGTACCATCAGCGGTGACAGCCAGATGTTCGGGCTAGCGCCCGTCGCAACGATCGCAACCACTGCAACGGGAAAGAGCACATTTGCCGGAAACGCCGCCAGGAATTGGGCCAGAGGCTGGACGCGCTCCGCAACAGCGGGACGCAGGCCGATCCAGACGCCGATCGGAACCCAGATGACACTGGCGACCGCAATAAGAACGATAACGCGAACAAGCGTCACGAAGCCGCCGGCAAAAGCGATCCAGACATCGGCCCAAGAGAGCGTCTGGCTGAGATAGGAAACCGCATCCCAGATACTCCAGGCACCGATGACTGCGATCAGCACATACCAGGCAATATCGATAGCCCAGCTGACGGCTCGCTGCTCGCCTCGCTCTCTTGCGACGGCTCGCGAGGCCGGCAACAGCCGCAGGAGCATCAGCCGACCCCATGCAGCGGCCAAAGGCGTGGTTACGGATTTCAGAAGGCGCGTACGACGGATCAGCGAATAGACCCAGGAGCGCGGCTTCTGCTGCCCGGCCGTCTGCTCGAAGCGGAACTTGTCTGCCCAGGCGACGATCGGGCGGAAAAGCAGCTGGTCGTAAAGAAGGATGACGACCGCCATCGCAAGTACAGCCCAGCTCACCGCGGCGAAATCCTGCTTGTCGATGGCAACCGCCAGCCACGAACCCAGACCTGGAAGCTGCACGGTAGTGTTTCCCACCGTGATCGCTTCGGATGCGACCACGAAGAACCAGCCGCCGGACATCGACATCATTGTATTCCAGACGAGACCGGGTGCGGCAAAGGGAGCCTCCAACCGCCAGAAGCGCTGCCACGTCGACAGACCAAAACCGCGGCTGACCTCATCGAGATCGCGCGGAACCGTCCGCAGCGACTGATAGAAGGAGAAAGCCATATTCCATGCCTGGCTGGTGAAGATCGCGAAGATCGAAGCACATTCCGCGCCGAGCTGGCTTCCGGGGAAAAGGCCCATGAAGAAGGTCACGGTGAAGGTCAGAAAGCCGAGCACCGGGACGGATTGCAGAATGTCGAGCGCCGGAATGATGATCTTTTCGGCGCGGCGGCTCTTTGCGGCGAGCGTCGCGACGACGAAGGTGAAGATGAGGGACGCAACGATGGCAGCCATCATCCGCAAAGTCGTGCGCAAGGCGTATTCGGGCAGATAGGCCGGATCCAGCGACAGCGGTGCCGTGGACAGGCCAGCCAGCGGTGCGCGCATCTCGGCTATACCATGAAGTGTGAGATAGGCAGCGGCCGCAATGAAGGCGAATGCAGCGAGATCATAGCCATTCGGCAAGATACGCGAACCGGCCAATGCAGCAACGGCGCTACGCTCGCGTCGATCATTAGCAAGGAAAACCATGTAATAACCCTTTGAAACGGGATGTTATCGGCCAGGGCGCGGTCGTATGGCGCTGCATTCGCGACGCCACCGACCGCTGCGCTTGTTTAAGAAAGGACACTTAAGCCGCGCGACGGCTGCCATCCTCATCGACGACGAGCTCGCCTTCCGTCGTCCAGAAGCACTCAAGCTTTCCGGTGTAGGAATTGATGTGCCAGACGGCGATCAGGCGCGGACGCTGTGGCGATACGGAGCGTTCAGCCGGACGGCTGCCAACCGAAACCGCAAAGGTGTTCGGGGCGGAAAACTTGGTTGCGAACCTGCGTCCGCGGAAAAGAACGATGTTGTTCATAGCTCACCTCTTCGGCCCACCTAACAGCAGATCCGAAGGGCGAGCCGGACAGGCTAGGCCCGACCGGCGCTCGCCCGGCGAATGCCGGCAGCGGTCCAGGTTGTTGCGATGACCGTCCGAGTGCAGCATGACGCCACAACCGGACAGCGACTAGGGTAACTGTCCATTGGTTTCTTGATCTGTTGGTTTCGTAGGCCGTCGCATGATGTTGCGAGGACATAGCCGTAGTGTCACAACCACCGAGAGCGGTCAATCAGGCGATGGTGCACCGCAATTATACCAAAGTATATGCCGCGCGATCTCGATGGCAGGCGGCTCGGCGGCAAATAATGGAAACCTGTATTCAACGGTCCTGCCGCGAGCGAGCATGTGAAAATCCGCAAATCCCCGAGCTTTGCAGCAGCGATCCATTTTCCGATCGTCCAGCCTCGTCGAGGAAGATACCATTCAACCAAGCTGAAGCGTTTCCTCGCAAACCCGATGCGAAACGATCTGACGGCGCTCCATGGAAATGGAACCCAAAACCAAGCTTTTATGCAACAATAACTTTCAAAATAGAGGCAAGAGAATAGTTAATTTGCAAATATTCATGCCTTGCATCAGAAATATATAAGCGACTCCACTGTCGTTTTGGCGTTTATCCAGCCGGAACGCCGAAGGACGACGGCCATTATATATCTAAAACAATATAGAAGGCGCGATGAAATTTTTACTCAGAACTTTTGGTGAAATCGCTCTTCTGGATAGCGACGAACGCCAAATAGCGTTTCCGAAAAAGGCGCTTCTGATTATTGCCTATTTGCTCGCGAGTGACAGCAAATCCGTCAGCAGAACAAGCATGGCGCGATTTCTTTGGGGTGAAGGTGACTTGGCGAATTCGCTGACAAACCTTCGCAAGCTCGTTTCCCGTATCAAGAGCCGGCAATCGGACTTGAACGTCGACCTCCTGACCTTTGATGATACCGACATCCACATCGCAAATGGCTCGTTTACGAGCGATATTGTCCGTGCGCAAATCGGCACGACCGGCAATTCAGCCGAGCAACTCGCCACCTTGATGGAGCGCTCGCAGTTAAAATTCCTGGAAAGAGCCAACTGCCAGACCAGAGCTTTCATTGATTGGCGAGAGAGCGAAAGAAGGCGACACCTCGCCATGTTAAAGGAAGCGCTGGATGCTGCGATGACGTTTCCAGTCGCGTCCGGCAACATCGCGCTTATCAAGGAGGCGGCCCTCCTTCTTTTCGAAGCCGAACCGCAAGACGAGGCCACACATCGTATATTGCTGAAGGCGTTTGACGCCGAAGGCGGCGTCGATCAGCTCAAGCGTATATTCGCGCGGCGTAAGGATCTCGTCTCGCCATGGGCGGCAACCTCCCGCTCTCCGACACCAGTTACTTCCACGCATTCGCCCGCCATATCCGAGCAGGATACTGCTACGCAGCCCATCTTGCGCATACCTCGCCTCGCGCTGCTGCCGCCGGGCAACGAGAGCCTCGATGGGACTGCGACCATGATCGCCTCCTCGCTCATCGAAGACATCACGCTCGGCTTTTGCGCCCTGCACAGCCTGCGAGTGATTGCCCCCTACTCCGCTGTCCAGATCGGCCGCCAAGCCGAGGATCAAGCCGCACTTTTCGAGCGATATGACATCAACTATGTCCTGGAAACCAGATTAAGCGGGCCGGATGACGATCTTTCGCTTGTCACACAACTCATCTCCCTGCCGGGCAGCGAGATCCTGTGGGCGGAGCGCTTCAATTTCGGCACGCTGGATCTTGCGCGCAATAAACGCGAAATCTCGCGGCAGATCGTGCTCGCCGCCGCGGCGGAAGTCGAGCGGCATGAGATGGCGCGTGCCTATTTCGAAGACAACCCCGTCGCCTACCATCAATATCTTGTCGGGCAGCAATATCTCCATCGCTTGACCCTGCCGAACATGCAGGGCGCGCGCAAGGAGCCGCAAGCCGCCCTGCGCGAGAGTGCCGACTTTGCACCGACACTCAGTTCTGTCGACGGACTTATTCGGAGGAATAGCTGCTGACCGCGCGCGGTGATGACGAATTGCTGACATCGGCAGAGAATTTCGCTGCGCGCTGTCTCAATTCACAACGACTTGCCGGACGGCTATTGGGAACTTAGTGTTGCCAAGCTCTTCCTGGGAGCTATCGAAGAAAGCGTCGAAGCACTGGAAATGGCGGAAACTGTCGGCCCGTATCACAAGGCGGAGTTTTGAATGGTGATATCGTTGACCCACATTCGCGCAGAAGAAGCCAAAGATATCGACGCCATTCATGCAATCACCTCTGCCGCCTTCGAAGGAAAGAACTATAGTTCGGGCACCGAGGCAGCCATCATTGATGCGCTGCGAACGGCCGGTGCGCTGACCCTTTCCCTCGTCGCCGTGGAGAACGATGAGATCATCGGCCACGTAGCCTTCTCGCCCGTGACAATCGAATCCGGAGCTGAAGAGTGGTTCGGCCTTGGCCCGGTATCCGTCCGCCCCGACCGACAGAACAAAGGCATCGGAAAGGCTCTGATTGAAAACGGACTGGCCCAACTGAGAGCGCGCGGCGCCAACGGCTGCGTGGTTCTGGGCAATCCCCGCTACTACTCCCGTTTCGACTTCACGAGCGACGAAACCCTTCGCTACGCTGACGTACCGGCCGAATATTTTCAGCGGATCGTGTTCAAAGGACCAGTCCCAAAAGGGGCGGTTGCGTTTCACACAGGCTTTGACGCAGCGTAAGAGAACCCGAGCCTTCAGAAGAGATGCGGCTCCAGAGCCGGCATTCTATTGGCAACCGCAGCACGCACCGAGAGCGGAGGAGACTTCACGCGAACGCGGACTAATCGGAGATATTGCGGACCAGATTGTTGAAGCGATCTTGCACCGCTCGGATAGTCGCGTCGGAGAGAGATCATCGTAGTTTGCAAGTTAGAAGCAAATGGTGGGCCCGGAGGGCCTCATAAAAAATATATTTTTCAATTACTTGGGCCGGCGGTTAGCCACTAAAGTTGCACATTCGTTCCAGCGGGTTGCCGATAGAAAAATGGGCTAGCTGACCATTTCCGTTTTGCTCAAACATCCATTACGATTCTCATCGAATCTACCGTTCTTCTTTAGGTTGCCCAGATGCCCGATTGGTTGATCAGTATTTTTTCGTTTACACGCGAAGTCAGCTCCAAGATTGCTTTGCCTATATTCATTACGACCGTCCTGATTTTGTTCCTTCCAGACGGCATAGCCGCAACCATTGGAATTGATGAGCTCAGACACACCTATAAGCTTTGGATCGGCCTCTTTTTGCTATTTTCGTTTGCCGCGCTGGTGGGCAACTTGGCGTGGACAATCGGGAGTTTTGTTAAGCAGCCGATTGGAGAGTGGTTTTTTGTTTACGTGAATAAAGGCGTCTTCAAAAACTTGCTTGAGGACGAAAAAAAGGTACTGCGCATGTTCATAAACGACGGTCAAACTACGGTCCCGGCAAGCATTAATGACGGCACCATAAACTTGCTTGAGCACAAGCGGATAATTGCACGATCTTCTACAATCTCTATCCGCTTTACAGTCTTTCCATTTATTATGAACCCGTGGGCGAGATCGTATCTTTCTAGGCACCCTCATTTGTTGGACTGACCGTGATCGGAATTGGCTCCGCTGCGGAAGTAACCTATAAGCGAAACCTTCAGTTGGGCCCTACAGCGAGCGCACCTTGTCTTTTGAACCGCTTGACGCCTCAAATCGAGCCATGCCAGCCGGCGCGCCAATTGTCCGTTCCACAGGCTTTACGGACACAGAAAGATATCTAGCAAGGTTAGCTGACAAGACCTTCTTGAATCTCTGGTCTTACCCGAGCCCGTACCGTGGACAGCATCTTCGAGGCTCAGGAGATGGAAAGGAATTGTGCGACCTTCTGGTTGTTTGCGATCCACACGTAATAATTTTCAGCGAGAAAACGATCAACTGGACGAAAGCGGATGTGAAGGTCGCATGGCCGCGCTGGACGAAGCGTGCGATATTTGCAGCCGCAACGCAGCTCATGGGCGCGGAACGTTGGATCAGTGAGTTTCCTGAAAGAATATTTCTCGATAAGGACTGCAAGGAGCGATTTCCGCTCGGCTTTCCGCCCTCAGACCGGCGTCGGGTACATCGCGTGGTCGTTGCTCGTGGCGCGGCGGCGGCATGCCGCTCCTATCATAGGGGTGGAAGCGGAACCTTTATGATCGTTCCGCATCTTATAGGCAAAGAGCACATTAATTCTTCAAGTGCGGGATTCATTCCGTTTGCCGTGGGCGACATCGACCCGGAAGGCGACTTCGTCCATGTGTTTGACGAGGTGGCGCTTGACGTCGTCATGCGCGAATTAAATACAGTCACCGACTTCACGGAATATTTGGACAAACGAGCCGAGTTCATCCGGTCCGGAAGGCTCGGAATAGCGTCAGGCGAAGAAGACCTGTTGGCCTATTATGCGGTCCGATTAAACGAAAGCGGGCACCATGATTTCACACCACCAGATGGCGGCAGATGGTCGAATTCCGACAAGCTTGTTATTGACGGCGGCTTTTTGGAGCTTAAGGCCGACCCTCAATATATCGCCAAACAAGATGCCGATCGTATATCCTATGTGTGGGATAATCTCATCGAAGCTTTCACAGGCCCTCTGCTAGAAGGCACTTCAGTTGTACTGCCCGGCCACGAGTTTTCTTTGGAGCATAGCGAGCAGGCGGTTCGCTATATGGCCTTAGAAAATAGATTCCAGCGCCGCAATTTGGGTGTAGCTGTTTGGGATGCATTGCAGAAGGGGAAAGAACGCGACATTTTTTTCCGCCTAGTCAAAGGGAAGCCGAAAGACGACACGGGCTTCTTTATTGTCACAGTGAAGTACACTGACTTCATGAAAGCAAGCGGCTATGACGACTATAGGCTGTATAGAACTTTCATCCTAACAACATACGCGAGGGCAGTGCTGCTAAAGTACTCTCATTTAAAGCGGGTCATTGGGATAGCAATGGAACCTCCTGACCAGGGCGAAGGCTCTTCGGAGGAAAATGTAATTCTAGCTCAACAAGAGTGGAGCGCCGAGGATCGCGCTGAGGTCAAAGAGCATTGTGAGCAGCTCGGGATCTGGGGACCTCTTACAGAAACACCATTTCGGGCTAGCGAGTTCCCGAAAGTGAAGCGCGTAAAGCGTAAACCAGTTGGCTTTGGCCCCAATAGGAAGGCAAGGCGCGCTGCAGCTGCAAAAGCCCGTCGCAAGGATCGGTGAACGATAATTGGCCCCAAGATCGTCGTGCACTCTCCGTCCTCTCGCGAACCTCCGAACGCACTTGACTCAATTTTCTCTCGGAACATAATAGGAACATTCAGGCGGCGGCATCAACATTGAAAGAGAAATTTTATGCCGCGCGATATTCGCTCCATCACACCCGCATTTGAAACCCTCCGCTTTGTTGCCTCTGTTTGCATAGGAAGAACCAGCAAGCAGACGAAGCGAGACTTTGCAGGATACGCCGTGGGAAAGCGCCGCAAGCTTTCAGTAGTGCCATACATTGCGAGCGATATGGCAAAGGAGCTTGTGCGGTCTGTGCAAATCACAAACGGCGATCAGCCTGTGACGACGGAAGAGATTGCCCGAAAGATCGAGGCGATTTTGCTCGGCGTGGATGAAAAAACCGCCTTCAATCTGGCGAGCATTTCGACGGAAGAAAAGGACGAGGTCGTTGATCTGATTACTGATCAGGTTCGAGCGATGATGCTTACGGACTATACGATAGCAGAGATTGAGAAAAAGCCTGAACCGCCAAAGCCCGTTGAGTGGAACGGATGGAAGAGCTTTGAATCCATCAAAGCCGACGAAAAGCCTCAATACAAATGGCGGCATACATGGGCCGACCGAAGTGGAAATGACTTCGTTGGCTATAAGGATGGCAGATGTATCGGGCGAGTTTTCCAGATCGATTACACGGCGCAACGAGATAAATGGTTTTGGCTGATTGAGCATGTGCCCGTCGAGTGTCCCGAGCGGGAGAGCCGGTCGGCGGGTTGGGAATGGACGGCCCGCGAGGCGGCGTGCCGTGCTGAAAAATGCTATGACGCTATCATGCGTTTGAACGGCAAGCAGGCTTAGGGAGAGAAAGCATGTGCGGTCGCATTTATATCAAAGCATCATTGCGGGAGTTGCTGTTGAACTTCTCATTCGCCGGCCCCGGCGACACCGAACCGCTGTCAAATAGCTTTCCGAACTATAACGGCGCACCAACACAGTCCTATCCGATCATCATAAGGGATATCCTCCGGGAACCGGATATTACCGGCCCCATCTTTGCATCGGCGAAATGGGGATTTGTGCCCGAATGGGCGAAAGACGAGCAGCCCGGCAGGCCCGCGCCGATCAATGCCAAGGCAGAAGGTATTCAAACGAACGGCATGTTCCGACAGGCCTATAAATCAAAGCGCTGTCTCGTCCCGATCAACGGCTTTTTCGAATGGAAGGACATCTACGGCACCGGAAAGAACAAGCAACCCTATGCCATTGCGATGAAGGACGGCAGTCCTTTCGTGCTTGCCGGCATCTGGTCCCTTCGCCGGGATCGGGATAGCGGCCTGGACAAGCGGACATTTGCTGTTGTGACCTGTCGCCCCAACGAGCTGATGGCGACCATACATGACCGCATGCCCGTCATCCTTCACCCGGAAGACTATGAGCGGTGGCTGTCGCCCGAGCCGGACCCTGCCGATCTCATGGCCCCATTCCCCGCCGAGCTGATGACCATGTGGAAAATCGGCAAGGACGTGGGGAATGTGAGGAACAATCGGCCTGACATCATCGATCCCATGCCCGACGATCCGGAGCCGCCATTGCTATGAGCGACGAAACGCGCACTGCAACCTATCCATTCCCCCCAACTTACTTTGAGCATTACTGCGAGAATCACGAGTGCGACCTCTGGGGCTTGCTCGGCTATGAGCCGGTGAAAGGGCAAAATAGCTATTGGTGCTGGGAGCATTTTCCCGATGAAGAATGGAAAGCGGAAAGGCGCAAACATCGAGAGGCGGCAGATGCGCGTTGATCAGGTGCGACATGCCTATCTCTGGACGCTTTTTCGACCGCATGAGGAACCCGCGACAGGCTACGGATTCCTAGGCGAGCTTGCGGGATGGCTGGACGGCCAAAATCTGCCCGGCGTTGCGCCGCCAACGTGGATCGTTGATGTATTCTTGGAGAAAGGCGACAATTGTCATCTCGAATATTCTCATGACGTGGGAGGCGCGCATGAATGGAAAATTATCCTCGCGCCAGCCGCATGCCATGAGATCGAAAATCTACCGAAGTAGCCGCTGCCTGTTTTCTTCTAGGATACGTTCAATTGTCCGGACGCGCTCCTGCCGGCGTTTAAGGCTTCTCCGCGTTTTGCCGCGAGCCTGCGCACGCGATATCTCTCGGCTCGCTTGAAGTTGCTCAATGTAAACTCTTTCAGGTGTCCCGTTGTTGATACGGTCGAATACCCAACAAAAGGATGCTGGTAGCTGACCCTCGCAAAATCGCGGATTAGCCGAAGCCTTATCCTCATCAAGAATTTCTTGAAGCACCACTTGATCCCAAATATCAGGATTTTCATCACAGCGCTTCTTCCACAGCTCTAGGATATGTCGCGCGGCGGGTGTGTCGTTGATTAGGATTGTTGCAGAAACTAGCCGGCCCCGATCCCGATAGACTGCGATATCGCAATCCAAATCTACCAGCACTGGCCATGGATCGCGATGAAATACGGCATCCACATCAACATACAGCAGCGGCCCCGCGCGCTTCTCCCGCTGCTTTAATAGAAAAGTGGGCTTCAGGCTCGCATTGCGCACCCAACTGCCGACGCTAACGAAGGGCCAAGCATGCACTGAAAGGCCGAGACGCCAAGCTGACGCCACCATACGGGCGGCTTCGGTCTCATAGAATGAGTTAACCGAAAAGAATGCGACGATTTCACCAGCGGCCTCAGATCGGGCAGACGGCTTTGGATTTCTCGGAAATGGCGCGAGCACCGCCCGGTGCCGCGCTTTGGTGGCCCGAAACATATCAAGAATGCGATCGAACAACATAATCCCCACATTATGGATTGCTCATGTAAGTTACTGGATTGTAACGGGAAAGCTCGATATCGATCCCCATCAGTGATGTCATGGGTTGAAGTGTGCCGGACTCCACACTTCAACCGATTTGATATATCTGTGTTGTATGGGCAACAGCGTATTGGAGATGAAAAAAGCCGCCTTGCATGCACAAGACGGCTTTCAATCTCTGGCGATTTATCTAGCTATGCGCCGCGAAAACCATTTCTGAAACAGCACTTCAGTCCCGCGCGGCCCGAGGTACGCCAGCCCCGCTATGAGGCCCGTCGTCGCTGGCTGTCCCACATTCAAATAGGAAGCTATGCCCTCCCCGATGAAAGCCATACCAAGGGCAACCGGAGCCTCCCAAAGTAGCTCGATGCCGAGGAATTTTCGCCGGCCCTTGCGCGCCTCGTTGGTGTGCCACATGGCGCGACCGACCATTGCGCCGACGATGGTCGAAAGGGCGCCGCCACCCCAGGCATTCAGCAGCTCGTAAAGCGAGTTATACTTATCGGACATTAGTCCGCCCTTTCTATTTCTGAACTGGAGGCTGCGGCTTGATGAGCCCGGAGAGACCATCGCGACCGATGTTAACGAGCACTTTCAATGCTGCGAGGCCCGCAATCGCATAAGCGGTGAACTTCGGACTAATAGAAGACTGCGAGCATTCCAGCGTACCGGTTGCGAGCTGTGTGCAGCCGCTGGCAAGCAGGATGGCGACGAGCAGTCCCGAAAGGCTGATGACGATGTTGAGCATATTATGCAGGGCATTGGTATTCAGCATGCTAGATCCTTTTGATGGTGCATGAGCGGGTGCTTGATGGCGTAGCGCTCAGCGTGAGGCTTCAAGGGCAGCCGCGAACTTCTTGGCGTAGCCGGCGATGTCGACGGCGCGATCAGTGCCGTTGATGATCTTGCGTGCCCCCGTCCAATCGCTAACAGTGGCGCTGAAGTAGTCGGCAAGCCGTTTGCCGGTGAACCGCCCGTTGATCATGCCATCGAACAAAATTTCGACAGTCTTTATAGGATCGAGCGCCTTGTCCGGGTCTTCGGCGATGCCGTATTTGGCGTAATTGTCGCGGCCGGTGATCTGCACCAACCCGCGACCGCGATAGCGCCACCCGTCGCCGCTGGCCTCGCTTCGGTTGCCCATGCGGTTTGCGTAGGCGCGATTAGCGATGCGCTGCGGCTGTCGTGCATAGGCTGCGGCTTGAGAAATCGTGAAATATTTCGGGAAGGTCGTAAGCAAGCCCGAGGCAGAATAGTTCAGATTTTCAGAGACGGCGCACATGGTCCTATCGGTTTCATGATAGGCCGTCGCCAGCATATAGGCGAGCCAACGCATATCGAACGGAGCAGCGTGCCACGCGGCAAGAATTGCTTTCATGCCGTCCACCTGATTTGCCGAAAACCGCCCGCCGAACAACGACGACCGTGCCGCCGCGAAGAACTTCGCGTGATCCATAAATTCTCTCCATATTTAGGGTAAAAATTGCACCAACTATCTTTACATGGTGCATAATATGCCCTATGTTTTCCTCATCGAAGTGAGGGGCACATGGGCAAACTGGTTCAAATCGGAAACATCATCATTCGGGTTTACGCGAACGACCATCTGCCCCCGCACTTCCACATTCTCACCCCCGATGGGGATGCATTGGTGGAAATCGCGACACTGGAAATCCTGCGTGGTAAGCTCGCACGCAAGGCGCAAGACACCGCCCTCGAATGGGCAACAAAGAACAAGGCAGCTATCGCCGCCGAGTGGAACCGGACCAATCCCCGCTTTCCAATCGCTTGAGGAAGGGAAACAGAAATGGATATGCCGCGAATTGAAAGCGTAGCGCCAGCGTCAAATATGACGCTCGCAATCAGGTGGAAGGGTGGCGCTGAATCTTCCGCAAACCTCATTGGCTGGGTTGCGACCGGTGGCGAATTGCTCGCTCCCCTCAAGTCTCCTGATGTCTGGAAAACCGCCGAAGTCACGGACTATGGCGCAACGGTCGAGTGGGCCGGCGAAGATTTGGCGATCGATGCCTATCACCTTTTCCAGATCGCCGAAGACCAACGCGATTTTAACGCCGAGGATCTGCGGAAATGGCAGGAAGAGATAGGACTTTCGAACAATGAGGCGGCGGACTTCCTCGGCGTTACCCTGCGCACATGGAAGAACTATCGTGCAGGCGCTCCCGTCAGCCATGCCGTCAAGATGCTGCTACGCGCTAGCCAGCGCGATCCCCTCTTGATGCATGCGCATTACCGGCCACGTCAGAACGGCAGGCCGAAAGCCGCGTAGTCTGTCGGAGCGGATTGTCAGCAAATGGGACTAGAGGCGATGGCTCGCCCTTGGGCCATCAGACATCTTATGGGCGCTGAGATTGCCTACAGTCCTCGGTCGTGAAATTGAGCAGGGTAACCGCGTGCCAGCGCTGTGAAATTGGCTTCTCCCTCTGTCAGCACATTCAGCACTGCATCTGCACCCAGCGCGCTTGTTGAGTACAAATCGAAAGCAGGCCATTCAGGCTCGCAACCGTGTTTCGTTACAAACGTCGCGACTACGGCCTTTGCTGCTAAATAGGCGCTCGTCGTGAAGCGCAAAGGAACTGCAACTTCAACAACGCGAGGTCGGCCGATGCCTTTCACAAGTTCGATTAGCTCGTTGTCCTGCAGCCAGAAGTACACGCCTTCGCCACCCCAGTGAGCCAACAATAGTTCCACGCCATGGTCATCAATCGAAAAGGGGTGAGAGACCATCCAGAACTTACCAGAGCGTGATTCCTCCTGATGATGGAATGGACTCGCTCCATATAACGCGTCGGCAATGTTAGCTGAGATGACGCCTGTAGCTACCTGAGCGTCCAACCTGCTACGAATAGCCCGCAAGTTCGACGTGTAGATACCACCAGATTGAAGAAGCTTGGTCTCGTCGTCCGTTAGGCGCGTATAATGCCATGCGCGAATGGTGTACCGTTCCATCGCAGGCATAATGATGTGCTCAAGAATTTGTTGTCGCTCATGCGCAAAGGGATTTTCTTTGAGGGGCACCCACCCCTTTGCTTCCTGCTGTTCGCGATAATTTTTCTTGCTTGTGTGTTCATAGTGGCAAAGCACGTCCCGACTTGCGTTCAGGTCAGCCATAAGCGGTTCGTCAAATGTCGTGATGTCCCAAACATCCATGGGCGTTGAAGCCACCAAAGGCTATATCTCCTGTTCGTTTTATGCCTCATCGTACAGAACTTGCGGAAGCAGTATGCGCCCGAAGCATATTGGCCGAGAGCTTAGGGTGGACGGTGATTAAGCTCGCTCAATTTGAGGTGGCATAGAGACTAGTTCTCGTCAATCCGCCCGGAGCGAGGCGTGAGAAAAACCGAAGGCGTCGCGGGTGTGCCCGGCACGCTACTCGGCGCGACCTTCCCGGCAGCATAGGCGACTTTGGGCACCTCGCCACCTTCCCGCTTTCTGCCGCTATCGTCTTCGGTTGCCGACTTCCCATCATAAAGCCGTGCGGAAACGTCAACCTCGAAGCCCGTTGTCTTCGTGTATTTGGAACGTGCAGTCTTGATGATGTACGGCACGCCATCAAGTCCAGGGCGAACGTCTGCAAAGAGCAGCGGCAGGCCCGCATCTATCGCTGCATCGCCCAACACCGTTACCGAAACACTGCCCTCTCCGCGCGCAAGCTCTTTCGCCTTGGCACGCGCCGCCTTATCTGCTTCTGCCGGCGACGAAAAGGCATCGGGAATGCGATAAACGCTATCGCCATCCGCATCGGCGTCGGCCTCTATCTCCACCCGCTGCGCCTTATCCGCATCCTGATAGTAAGACACGACCTTGTTGTACTTGGTGCGGTCGTTGATATCAACTTTCAGCGTGCCGGTTTTAATTTGCGCAGGCGTCAAGATGATCGAACCGAGCGAAGCGCCGGAAGCCGAAAGACCAGAGCCGCGACGGGCAAACAGCAATCGCTTTTGCTTGACCGCAAACAGGGCGTTATGCCGATCTGCGAGCCGCCGCAGGAAATGAATATTGGTTTCGTCCTGCTGGCCTAACCACTCGTAACGATGCTCCGCCAACTCATCATCCACCGCAGGGGTCAATCCGCTCTCTCCAGCAATCTCGGCTAAGATATCCCCGAGTGTGGCCTTATCCCATGCCCGCTCCTGCCGTTCTTTCAGCTTGCCGCTACGCAGGTCCGCCGATTTGCCCGATATCGACATCTTATAGGGAAGACAATCGAGGCTGATTTTGTCCGCCGTAAACTGCCCTTTCGGCACAAGGTTGCTGCCATATCCCATCTTGACCGAGATAATGGCACCCTTACGCGGCAGGGCAAGGAAGTTCGGCGGACCGTCGTTCAGCTCGATATCGACCGTATCCGACTTCAGGCCCTCTTCATCGGTCACGGTGACGGAAATCAGACGTTCATAGAAATGACCTGCCATCGGCACGCCATCAACTGTAACTTCGACACGCGGTTGCATGGTCAATCCCATAGGCTAATCAATGGACGTTCCACGCTTACGCTTGGAATGTCGGGCATCACGATTTGCGTTCCGAGCGGCAGGATCGCGCCGAGGGCGGCAAGCCCCGGATTGGCGTCAAGGACTACCTCGACAACCCTCGCTGTCCGGCCATAGTGAGAGAGGCAAGCAAGATCGATCGTCTCGCCCTGCCGGGTCGCGTAAATGCTCGCCATGCCATCACCTAAAAAGTTCGGAGAGGAAAGAGCTTGCGCGGTCCATCACGCCGCCGGCATTTGCCGCCGCTTCCGCCCGGCTACGCTTAAGCGAGATCACATAGGCATTCCGCCGAGCGACACCGCTCGCATCGTGGAATGATTGATCTTCCTCGACAGATTGGACCGTAAACATGCCACGAATGACGCCCTGGATAGCATCCCCGCTGACAAGCATCATTTCCGTGCCGGCCAACTGCGCTGCAATGATGCCGTCGAGCTGCGATTGCCCGCCGAATTCTTCGGGAAACAGGACGCCTTGAATGGTAACTTCATCGGACGTTGGCCCGGTCCATTGCTGCGGATTGAGGGTTTGGCCGACAGGTATTTCCACCCAAGGCGTATTCACCTTGCGCTTGATACCCTGATAGCCGAAACCCAGCGCCTCGAAGGCGTAGCCCCCGAGCATCATCGATGTTACACCCGTCATGATCTACCTAAAATTGAGCGTTGGGGGTTGTGAATGTCGGAGAGTGCACCGGTTGAAGAGAAACCGAAAAGCGCGTGGCCGCAGCGAATTGCGATGGGGGTCGCGGTCGCTGCCGGCATATATGCCTATCAAAATTGGGACTCGGTTTCGGTCCAACTTTTTGGAGCGTCGGCCTATACCTGCACAAACATCGTCCCGCAGGTGGTGCAGATCTCAGAAAAGAACGGCTCGCCACTGCTGCCGAAAGTGATCGGCATCATCGAGGCGAAGCTGATCTCGGAGACTGATAGTCACATCGAATGCGCGGGCACTGCCATGCTCTCCACGGCGCAAAAGACCGCGATCAGCTATCGAGCGTACGAAGATGGTGGCCAGTGGTGGATAAAGTACGAAGCGAAAACAATAGGCATATTCTGATTGCCCAATTGAAGGAGAACATTATGGAGAAGAGAACATTTAGCGTTAGCATCGAGCCGACCGGGACGAACGAGAAGGGTGAAACTGCCTTTAACGTGTTCCTCGAAGGAGGCGGAGGTGCAGTTAGGAATGGGAGCAGGATAGACGCCATGTTGCTTGTTCTCGCAGCTCTTCAAAAGGAACTGGACATACCAGACGACCTTTGGGCCGCAACTAAAGCCGAGATAGCGAAACTGGGCTAACTTACGGCGCGGGGCCGGCGGAGACTTCCGGCCCTCATTTCCTCTAATCGCTGAATTGAGTATCTACGGCGTTTTTCACCACAGAGCCGAGCTGACCAACGGCAGCACTTGCCGCCGCTTGCGGATCAGAAACACCCGTAATCGAGATCGGAGCATGAACCGTCACGTTCGGCGGTTGCTGATTCACCACACGAACATCTTGCGTCCCGCTCGGCCTCACCATTTCGGCAATGGATGACGCATCGATGCGGGCGGTTATCAGGCCAAGGTCGTCCGCAGTCTTTCCGGGCAGCGTTTCCGTAGTTGATCCACCGAAGCCAGCCGCGCGGGCTGCACGGGCACTATCCATGGCAGATTGGGCATAGACGCCGGTCGGAGCGGAACCGTTTTCAGACGTGACAAACGACTTAAGATAGGACCCGAGGGCATGCAATGCGTCTTCTGGACCCGGCAACCAAGCCTTCCCCTGATTGTAAAGCGTATCGCCGGTATAGCTTTGCTTTCCAAACTCCCAAGCGCCCGCTCCCGCCATGCCGTAGATGCCGAGCCGCGCAAATCCTTTGAGCATGGCCGACCAGCCTGCAAGCAAGCCGGTAGCCGCACCGCCCGCCGCCGCGCCCGTTGCGGCGGTTGCCGCAACGCCGCCGACAGTCGCCGTCCCACCACCCACAAGCGCCGCTATAGCGCCAACGGTCTTGAGGGCACCTAACAGGGTACTAGCGCCGGACAGCAGAAACATCGCGCTCGCGAGCTTGCGAACCGTGCCGGCGAGGAAGGCAATGCCAGCCCCCCACATAACGAGCTTGAGACCATAGCCCGACATTTGCCCCAGGAACTGCGCAAGGGGATTTTCGCGAATTGCGTTCGTCAGTTCCCGAACGGATGCGCCCCATTCCCTCGCCTTCATGAAGAACCGGCCAAGGTTTTCGCCTGCGTTCGGATCGATCTTGCCAAGCATCAGGTCCCCAATGTCGTTGACCATTTCGCGGATGCCGCCATCGTATCCGAAGCCTTGTGCAAACCCTTTAGCGCCGACCTTGATCTGATCGAAGATCGTCGCCCGGCTACCAAGGGTATCCAAGACTTCACTGATTGCCTGCGCACCTTCACGGATCGAAGGCAACATGCTGTCACCAACTTCCCAAAAGATGTTCGATACCTTGTTGCCCAAAAGCTCGAGCGCATTGCCCGTGGTGCTGGCTCGCTGCTTATATTCGTTCATGGCGGAGCCGGCATACTTCGTACGGTTACTGACGCTTGCAAGCGCATCGTCCAGAAGCTTCACATTACCGAGCAGCGGAATGAACGCCTTGGCCTCGTCGCCGAAGAAATCCGACACGATGGATATCTGTTGATCCTTCGGAGCCTTGACGATGGCGGCGAGAACCTTTTTCAGCGCGCCGGGCGCATCCTTCTGCATTTCCTTGGCGATCTTGGGCAGGTCGAGACCGAGCTTCGCCGCCACTTCACGCTGACTCTTCTTTGCGGAAGCGCCTCGCGTGAGGGCCTTCGTGACGTTCTGCATGGCGGTCGCGGCCACTTCCGGCTCCGCGCCGGCTGCAATCATAGCACTGCCGATGCCGGCGACTTGCTCTTTGGTGAAACCGGCGATCTTGCCAAGGGCACCGACGCGCAGCATGAAATCCGTGATTTCGGACGCCTTGCTCGCCATGTTGTTCGACAAATGATTCATGACATCGGCGAGGTCGCCGGTTTCGGCAACCGTCAAACCGAACTGTGTTTTCAGCTTAGCCAGGCTAGAGCCGGCCTTTTCCGCCGTGATGTCGAAGGCGATGCCGACGCGCGAGGCCATTTCGGCAAAGCCCTGCAAATCCTCCGTTGCGATCCCGGATTCGCCGGCAGCGGCGAACAGAGCCGCAATGTTGTTTGCGGACATTGGGATTTCGCCCGACATGCGCCTGATGTTGCGGCGCATGTTCTCGAATTGCTCGTCCGTCGCTTCGACCACCTTTTTGACATCGGCAAAAGCAGACTCGAATTTGATGGCGCTCCCTGCCGTCGCGCTCAAACCCTCCCTAACGCCAAGATAGCCAGCTCCCAACGCGATAGCCTGCCCGATCATCCCACGCATCGGAGCGAACGCCGTCATCTGCTGGGAGCGCAATCCGTCCAGCGCCCGCGTGATATGCTTGGCGCGAGCGGTAACATCGTCAAGCAATGAAACGCGCAGGGTGCTTTGCTGTGTGGTCATAACGGTTCCTTCAGCACGTCCCGAAGGCTTCGCGCTGTTTCAAAGTAGGCCAATAGCTTTTCAGGGGGCCACCGCTCGATGACGTCGAGCGATGTGTGAGTGTAGCGGGCAACGAATACAGCGACTATTCGCCAGTCGTGTTCTTGGCTTCGTTTCCCAAGAGGTCCTTGGTTTTGGCAAGGATGATGCTGAAATCCTTAGCCTTGATCTTTTTGAAGGCGGGAAGCGGAGTATCCGAGATCGACGCCAGCACGGCGACGTTGCCGGAAAACTCGCCTTTGACGTGATCCGCCGCCATGAAGTCACCAACTTCGGCCTCACGGAACGTTAACTCGGTAATGGTCAGCTCGCCATGCTTTACCGGCGAAAGAAGGGTATGGGTGACAACTTCGGTCATGATAGCCTCGACAGAAATGGCCCGCGCGAAGCGGGCCGGATTGGATGGAATGATTTGAATGGGAGAATGTCGCTAGCGGCTAGAGCAGCAGCGCGTTGCGGATATCGCCGTACTGCGAGATGCCACCGACCTTGAAATCAAAGTCGTCCATCTCGTAGATTTCCTCGCCGTCGATTTCGAGCTTGTAGTAGTTCACGTCAACGGCATAGTCGTTCTCGGCAAGATCGCCGGTCTTCCAAGTGCCGTGATCGGGCTTGTACATCTTGCCGCGAATGGTGAGCACTGCGCTATGCGTGGTGCCGTCTTCATCGACATGCGCACCGGTAATCATGAACGGCGTATCCACGCCCGGCTTGAGACCGAAGAGCTTCAAAATCTGCGGGTCGAGACCCGGCATCTTGAACTTGAATTCCGGAGCCTCGTAGCCGAGATGGACCTTGCGGGCTTTGATCATGCCGGCGTTGCGCACGTCTTCGCGCTTGGCTTCCGGCACGGGCACGGTGATATCGCCGATCTGACCGAGCTTGCTCGTGCGGTCGGCCCACATCATGCAGTCGCGCAGGATGCGGCTAGGTAGGGTCTTTTCTGCCATGTCGGGCTTTCCTTGATCAAGCGGCGAGCGAGAGCGGGCCGGTTTCGATTGCGCCATTCACCTCGTCCAGCAGAAGCCGGTAGTAGAGAATGTTGCGATGGGTGGTGACGTGGATTTGTTCCATGAGGCCGACCGGCTCGAATTCCACGTCGAGGAAAAGCTTGCCATCGGCGAGCGTGGTCGGCTCATTGATATCGGACAGCCAGACGCGACCGCCGAGGATATCCTCATTGTTTTTGAAAACGCGAAGGGCGGCGTTGCCGTCTTCGATCATCATCTTGAGATTGGCCTTTGTGAACTTCCGATCCACATAGAGGAAATAGAGGTCTTCAAGCGCCTCGTTCACCATGTCGGCCGTCGCGCGCACGCTATCGAACTGCCAAAGCGGATCGTCCGTCGCCAGACGGCTACCCCACGTACGGAAGCCGCCGCGCTCGTTGATGATCGTGGCAACCTGCTTTTCGTTCAGATAGTTGCTGTCTTCCGGGTAAGCGATGGTGCGGGCGACACCATCGATCGTGCGAATGATCTTGTTCGATACCGAACCGGATACGCCTTCAGACGAAGCGACGACGCGAGCACGAATGCCGGCGAAGACGGCGGCGACAGGCTTTGTCACGGGAACGCCATTGACGTTCTTGATGGTCTTCGGATCGATGATGAGAATGCGACCGCCGTTGACCGTTCGGCGGAAACGAACGGCTTCCGCGTTCGTGGTATTCGGCCCGGAGATGTAAGCCCTCGCCCGGATTTTTGGGGTTATGACGTTCAGGGCGGAAATAAACGGATTGGCAACGTCTCCAACATTCGCCGTTGCCGCCGGCATCACCTTGCCCGCCTCGTTGCCGCCGCCGGTAAAGGTAATTTTCGGCGGCTCCGAGAGCTCCCTGCCCGGCTCGACCACTCGCACCGCGATCACCTTGCCGGCATCGGCGATGCTCGTGCCCATGATTGCCTCAAGCTTGGGCAAGACCTTTCCGGGATCGTTGCCACCGCCCGATGCCTCGACAATAGGCGCTTCCGTCAGCTTGGCCCCTTGCTCCGACATTGAAACGGACACAACGCCCGCCTCGATCCAAGCGCCGGTATTGCCCGCCGTGATGACAACGCGCGGATGATAGCCGGTAATCGCCTTGGCACGCAGCGCCGCATAAAGGCCGGTACGGGCAACGGCATCGCCGAGAAGATTGGCTTGCTGCGTCGCCGGGTCGGCGCTATCGGGCACGCGGTTGACGATGCACCAAGAACCGCCTTCACCGAAAACGGAAGTCACATCTTCCAACAGCGTGCCAGCGGCCCCGAGCGCCGCAGCCGCCCGTTCCGAGGTAATCAGTGTGGGATAGTTCAAGGGGAAGGCAGCAGGGTCGGCATTGGGTGCCGTGCCGTTGACGAAAGTAATGCCGTTGCGTTGGACACGCAGAAGAGACGGCGTTTCCGCGCTTTCGGCAAGTGTCACGCCATGCGCATAGGACAGGTCGGCCATGAAGGTCTCCATTGGAAATGACAGAAGATCGAGTGGAATTGCGCCGCCTGCGGTTTCAGATCGGCAGGGGCAAGCAGCCCGCCGTAGCGCGCCGGGCTGAATTATCGAATGTCGGCAGTGTGAAATTGGATGGTGTAAGAGCCGCGCCTATTGCCGCGCCGCCGCCGTCCACATTGCATCGATCGCCTCTGGCGAGAGATCGAAGGATGCGCCGATCTGCTCAAGCAACTGATCGGTGCGCGAGAACATGGTCGGATATTCCCAAGCATTGAGCGCCTTGGCTCGTGCCTTTGCGTCGGCAATGCCGTTGATTGCCGCCGTCACTTGGTCCGGCATGATATCGTTATCGATAAGCGCGTCTCGGAACTGGCGAGGCGTCAAACCGGGCATTGCCGCACGCTTTTCTTCAATGGTCATGTGATCGGCCGGGTTCACAATCCGATTGCCGTTCCATTTCATGCCGTAGACGCTACCGCCCGGACCGCGCGTGAAATCGCCGGCTTCCTCATGGCTGATACCGATGATCCGATAGCCCGCGATCTGCGAGTGTTCGGGGTTCGACTCCATCGAAACCACGTGGTCGCTATCATCGAGCGCCACGTAGAAATCAAAGGCTGGCAGCGACTTATAGAGATCGTGCCACTCGATATCGCCGGCATCGTAGAAGACATAGATTTGCGTTTTCCGGCCGTCGGGAAGCTCCACGGTTTCGACCCGTGGAGTGAGTTTTCCGAAATCGTGCATAGGATTCCTCAGAATGGGAAAGCGGCAAACCAACCGCGATTTGCAATGAAGAGCTGCGGCTGACGAGAGCCGAACCTGTATTGGTCGCGGTCTACGCGTTGTGCCATCGTCAGCACATAGCCGCCGTTGTTGATGACCGAGCCATTGGCCATAAGCACTTCGACGTAACCGGCCATCTGCGAGTTCGTGACCGCGTTGTTAACGTGAGCTTGGCCCCAATAATAAGAACGGTCCTCGATCCGCGTGTTCAAGTCACCGAGCTGCTGGGTTCCGATGGCGCCAGCACTAGAGATGTAAAAATGGATCTGCCCGCCTTGGTCCTGCCAGCACAGGCTACCATTGGCGTCTACGACCCATCTTCCACGCTTCACATTCCTGCGGTGTAGCCACAGGCCGATGTCTGCATTGCTCGCTGGAGATGCAAGCTCAACATCGCCGGTAAACATGTCGCCAGCCTTATTGGCCGGCGCGTAACCTAAAGCCGCCTGCTTTGTATCCAGGGTCGTTTGCAGGTTCGCGATGTCAGCGATGACATGCTTGTGCCCGGTATCCGTCTTTTGATTCAGCGCCGCTTGCATGGCGTTCGAGATCGGCTTTGCTGCATCCGACGTATTGTTGACGTTCCCGAGACCGAGAGCGGCAACTTGGGCAGTCGCGTTCGCGGCGGTGAATAAGGCTCGCCCCACGGTGCTCGCATCTGTCAAGTCCGCCGAAGTCAGCGTTACCGCACCCTGCCGCCCTGCCACGGACTGTACAACGTCGGTCGGCGTTCGCAGCTCCTGCCAATTCGCCAGCGTGGAAGCCGGCTCGGCTTGAAGGATGAAGCTCTTGTTGACATCGGTTCGGATGGCAACATCGCCCTTCTGCACCGCAAGAGCGAGCATGGCCGCTTGCGAGGCGACAACAAACGTGTCGGTGATTGCCGAGGCAGGCAATTGCGAGGTCGGAATTTTGCCTGCCCCGTCGAGCGAGGCATAGCCGTTAGCCGCTCCCTTGTTCGCGATGTTCTCCGGCACGAAGCCAAGACTTGCCTGCTTCCCCGCCAAGAGGGCATCCATGGTGGAAGATGAATAAGCATCTGCGATACCATAGCCCGCAAGGCTCCCCGGCTTACCGGCGATGTCGGCAAAATCAACAAAGCTCCACGTCATGGCCCCCGCCGCGCCGCCGGCAGTCAGCACCTTTTTCGAGCTGCCGATACCGGTTGACGGCACATGCAGGTTGCCGTCGCCGGTCGGATGGACGTAGTTATTGGCGCCGACCGCAACGCCATTCAGCTTTGTCTTGTCCGCTGCGGACATGAATCCGCTTGTCGCGGTCGTCACATCGGGATGCGCGCCAACACCCCCTGCCCCGACATGGGCAGCAGCGGCGAAGGCCGTCGATGCCTGCAAGGCGGCGGTGCCGAGCTGAAGCAGGTTGCGGGCGGCACCAGCGTCAGCGGCCGCGACGAAAGATCGGCCATAAGCCGAAGTCACGCCCTGATAGGAAGCAGCCCAAGCGGTCGAGAAATCCGAAAGATCATCGGTGACGAGCTGCAAGGCAGTTTTCGCCGCCGACGCATCCTCGGCCTTTACAATAGCGCGGCCAGTCGCGCCGCTATCGGAAAGATCGCTGGCGTTGAGGGTGATGACCCCGGTCTTTCCAGCGACCGACGAAACGGCGTTAAAGGTCGGCACGCGCTCCCACTTGTCCGGGCCACGCCGCAACTGATCGCCGGCAGCGACATCGCCCACATTGTCAGCGGCGACATTGCCGGGCGCGGAGACAACCCAAAAGTCGCCCCGGTTTCCCGACCCTGACGAGATGGCCGGCGTATTTGTTGCGGCATTATAGACGCCAAGAAAACTGCCATCGACGGGAAGAAAAGCGCCGGAAATCTTGCCATCGGGGCCGAGCGGCGCATAGCCGTCCGGCTTTCCCCTGCTGGCCCTGTCTTCCGCCACATACGAAAGCTTGTCCTGCTTGCCGTCCAAAAGGCGGAAGTTTTCGGCTTTCGTGTGGGCATCTCCGATGCCGTACCCGGCAAGGGTCGTCGGCTTATCGTCAATTTCCGACCAAGGATGCCGATGAGTATCGTATTCTTGCGCGCGGACATAGCGAACATCGCTATAGGCAAGGTCGAGCGACACCGAAATGTCGCCGCTCAATTCGCCGCCGCCCTTCAACCCCATTCCCGCCGTAACGGAACGGGTCTTCGGTACGGTCAAAGCCAGAAGCTCACGCAAGGCAGCTTCAACCGTCGTGGACGTGAGGCCACCACCGGCCTCGCGAAATACCCGGTCAGCCTGATAGTCGATATGCGAGGTCGCCGAGATAATCCAATTGGTGCGGATCGGATCACCCGCGCCAAAGGTCCGTTCAATATCGACTGCAAGCGTTCCTGTGTCGCGGTTGTAGGAGATCAATCGGCCCAACATGACACCATAAGGCGCGTCACGCGTTACCAAGGCCAGATAGGCGGCAGGCGAATAGCGGCGCTTGTTCGCGGAGCTGATGCCGATCGTCATAGGACCGGTCTTAACCTCCACCGCCGACTTGCTCTCCGCGATAAAGACGGCCCCGAGCTGCAAGTCTTCCTGCAACTGCGCTATGAGCGGTGAAACGGCTTCATCGATCCGCTTCAACCCGTTTTCTTGCAGTTCGCGGACTGCCGCTCTCCAATCCTTTTCGATTTCCTCTTGCCCATGCAGACGCAAGTCGAGGTCTTCGTAGCGACGATTCCAGTAATCAGGATCGCCGAGATCATCGCCGATCTTGATTTGATATTGATCCAGTCGGCGCATGACCGGTCACTCCTGCGTTTCGGTAATTTCCTCAAACGAGGTAATCTCGCTCTTGATCTGCTCGGCGAGAGCACCCTTGATGGTGCCGCCCTTGCTGGGTCGGATTGTCAGCCCGGCCACTTTCACGACGGTTGCGACTTGGACGCGATAGTCCGCGTCCGGCTTGAAGGCCGGCGTAGATTTGACAGGCATGTTTCGTCTCCGGGAAATTTAGAGCGCTACGTCAACGCGCTCTTCGACATGGAAGGGCACGAGGGCATTGTTGGTCGTGCCCTCGATCTGGATTTTGTAAGCGTTGATTGCGGGCGTTGCGGTAAAACTGTAGGTGCGGCGGAAGCGACCGGGTTCAATTGGCTCGTCAACGAAACCGCTGCTCGCGATCAGCGTATTGTCATCCTTGCGAAGACTGACCTTCATCGTGTGCCGGTCGGCTTCGAACTTGGCGACAATGAGCTGAACCGTGATCGTGGTTGCCGATGTCGCCAGCGTCCGGCGCGTCGAAATGTGCTTGAACGTGGTCCGTTGACGCCAGATGCGAATACGGCTGCTCGGTATCTCCAAGGCAGGCGCAACCGCGTTCGTACCGGTCATGACGACGCGGTGACGCAAGAGCGGCGGCAAGCCGACCAGCAGATTGGGCGTCAGCACATTCAACGGTTTCCACGCGCCATTAATCATCACCTGATGTTCAATGGCGCACGACTTCGGCCTGATCGTTCCGGCAAGAATATCGATGGAAGCAATGCCACCCGAGAGAGTCAGTGCCGCCAATTCGATTTCGACGCGAGATGCCTTGAAGACCAGATATTCCATCTGGAAATAAAGGTCGCGCGTGAGGTCGCCCTGATAATACGCGCCGTCCGTCGAGTAGAACAGCGTGCCTTGCGCGTACTTGTTGCTATCGACCACGGCGACCTTGTGGTTGCCAAGCGTGGTAATGATCAGCGAATAGCGCTGGCCGGCTTCGAGGAACACGGGCGGAATGGCGACGTAGGTATCGTTCGGCGCGACCTTGATGCTGGCATAGGGAATGGTGACATGCGTCACAAGGTGCGCCGGGTCCGGCGAGCCACTGGCCGTCGTATAGCCGATGGAGATATGCACGTCGCCATCCGCGCCCTTTTCCGTAAACCGGAGCTTGAGGCCGGAAAGCCAACCATCCTGCGAATTGAGGATGGTTTGTGCGATCTGCGCACCGGATACCGTCCTGTCCGTGACCTGCGCAACCCAATAGTTATCCTCCCAAGTATCCTCCCAAAACTGCTGAACGCGAAGGAGGGTGTGCGCATTGAGCGGGTCCCACCACGACTGACCATAGACGTTATCGAGGATCTGCGTGCCCGTGACGAGGAAGGTTTCGCCGTTCTTCCTGAATGTGTTGGTGGCGCTGTCGTAGACGCCGTCGGCCCACCACTGCGAATTGTTGCAGACGTTATAGGCCGGTCCGTAGCGCATGCGCGAGCGGGCGACCGACAACTGTTTCATCTCGTGGGTTTGGAAACCGTATTGCGCGATGGCAACCGAGCCATCAATCGCACCCGCCGACGACGCCAACCGGATTTCTCTGCCAGAGATCGCCGGCAGCAGCAGCCCGTTGCCCGGCAGATAGGCGCTCAGATCGAGAGGGTTATAGAGCGAAATCTGCGTTTCGTTCCGCGCCTCATGAGCAAAGCGCACACCCTCTTCGACAAGGCAAAGCAGGTCGAGGTTTTCGTTGTCGGTCTCGTTGGCGGTAAGAAAGCGATCCGATGCCCAATCCGACGCGTCGTCGGGTATCTCCAGCTTCTCTTTCAGGCGCGCAATATCGCGCATCACGTTGATCAGCTCGCCCGAGCCGGCCATGCCCGCCATGCCCTTTTTGAGCGCGGTGATATCGCTGGCAATCGTGTTGATGCGCGGTTCGATCTGATCGCGCCAGACTTCCAGCGACCGGATGCGCTTATCGTTGCGGGTGACAGATGGCAGGGCGTTGGCACCTTCCATCGCAATCGCTTCGATACCGGTCGTGTTCAGCGTGACCCAGGCAATGACGATAAGCGACTGATCGACCACCGGGCGCGGAAGCGTGGCGCTTTCCTGCCCCGGAACGAGGTCGAGCTTCGCAGCCCGACGACGCTCGACCACGAGCATGCGGGGTTCCGTTGTGTCGCTTTCCAGATCAACGAGGAAATCGCGCGTCTCGGTTCGGCTGTCTTCCTCCTGCCCATAGGCAATGACGGCAACGAGCCGCTTCGTTGCGGACGGCAAAATCGAAACGATATTGCGGGTAGACGCCTGTTCCATTTCGAAGACCGCGCCGTCCGGCCGATAGATGCGGCCGGCCGCGATCTGCAATTCCGTGGCGCTGTTCTTCGTGACGACGAAACCGGCATAACCGGGCGCGTCCGCCGTCACAGCATCCTTTACGAGCGTGTCGAAGGTCGCCCGTGCGGAGCCTTGGATATTGTTGAGATCGCTATGGCGCGCTTCCATGCGATCCTGAAACGGTACTGTTTTAAGCATAATCAGCTCCTGAGTAGACGGCCGGCGACAAAGGGCGTGCCAGCGACAATGAGCTGACCCGCCTGCGGGCTGCGGAATGTTTTGGTGTTGATGAGGATGGTGTCTCGCGCCGATTTCGCGGCGCGAAGTGCACGCAGGGTTTCCCGATATTTCTCGCCATCCGAGGCGGCGAAGAACTTGCCGAAATAGCCGCCGATGGCAAAGGCGCGGCGGGGCCGGATCGATGGCGCATGCACCACGAGTTCGGCCGTGAATGGCGCGACCCCAAACCGGCTGACGCCCAAATAGGAAGCTCCCCTGCGGCGCGGCACCATTTCCGGGTCCCAAATCACAATCCGTTCGAAGACGCGCGTCTCGGAACCCATGTTTGACCAGTAACGGCGGTGCAGCGGTCGCCCGAAGAACGCGGCCCTCCCCGCCTCTGCTCTGCCATACCGCGCCTCCGGCTGGACCGTTGCCGGACGCATCCCATAGCGGATGACCGAGGGCGAGCCGTCCGCACGACGATAGGCGGCGACAGACCGATTGTGATCGAGCGTCACCCAAAACCGAAGGCTCCCGCCGAGATAGCTAACGGAGCGCCGACGCTTCCGCCGCAGCAAGGCCCGTTCGTACATCGCATAGCCAAGGCCCGGAATGATATCCGTCACCTCTTCGACATTGATCGGCTGTTCTAGCCCGCCCTCGAAGAAAGTGATGCGTGGACGCATACGCTCCACTGCCTTGCTATCGGCAACGAAGGAAGCGCCCAAGGCGGAGTAAGATCGTGCCGATAGGAATAGGCGTTTGCCGGCGCTAGACCGCACAGCACGGGTGTAGATACGGATTTGCGGCATGCGGTCGGCGAGCGCCGCACGCTGCTCTTCCGACATGCCCCCCGAAAGGAAGAACGTACCGGGTGGCCGGATTGCACGAATAATCTCGCTGCCGACGATCCCGGCATAGGCTTCAAGGCCGGCAAGCGTGCCCTTGATCCGATGATGATAGATGGCATCCGCGATTACGCGGCGCTGATGATGCACCGGCCATTTTGGATTCCAGATATCGACCGAATGAGCATGAGCAAGGACAGGCAGAAAGTGAACGGGCGTGCGCATCGGGTCGAGATAGGCTTGCCAGTCGATACCGATTGCGTCGGTTCGTTCTCCGACCGCCGCAAGCGCCTTTTCCATCGGCTCAGAGCTTTGCGGCAGCAAATGAGTTTCCACCGGGATCACATCAGCACCCGATAAGTCAGATTGATGTCTGTCAGGTACGGCGCGATGTTTGCCCGTGCTGGCAGGTCAGCAACCAATGCAGGCTCAATGCGCATGACGTTCGGCACGTAAGCCGCAGCTAGAAGAGCCGAAGCCGGAACCTCCGCCCCGATGTGGTATCGAGCAGCGCCGAAGGCTTTGACGCTTTTGACCGCGGCATCCACGACCTGCGCAGGGTCCGGGCCGCGCGGCACGACAAGTGTTGCCGAAAGGGCATAGCGCTCGATCTGCGCGGCCGAAACTGTCACATCGTCAGTCAATGGCCGAACTTGTTTGGCATCGAGCGCCTTGGCGACCGAGAACACGGCATCCAAGGGAGCCGGCGACCCGCCAGCGCCGAGCAGATAGACAAGGACTTTGCCAGCGCCGCCGTTCACAACTCTGATGTCATGAGCCTGCGGCCAAGCCTTCAGAGCAGCGGCAAGATAACCGTCTTCCGACCCGGCCGCAGGAGCGTCGAAGCTCGCCAGATAGCGACGCAACAAAGCATCATCGTCTTCCCGAAAGATCACGTTGCCGCGCTCGTCCAGGGAAACAATGCGGACAACGTTCGCACGCGAAACCGCATTCTCCAGATCGGCACCCTTCGCGAAGGCGGGCAAGACCGAGCGGATACCGTCGTTCACCCGCGAGCGCATCAGCACTTCGCGAAACGCATGCACTTCCTGATCGATCTTGATGGGATCGGTTTCTAGGTCGCCAACGTCATAGTCGAAACCTGCTTGCTCAGCCCGCTTGTCGAAGTCCGCCATGCGGCTCGCAAGGATCGCCTCGAAATCGATCTTTTCGATTGCATCGGGTTCCGGCAGTCGGGAAACGTCGATGATATCAGGCGTGTGAATTGCCATACTCAGGCCCCGCTATAGATGACGCGGATGCTTGCGCTCTCCGAAATGGAGTAGTCGCCGCGATGGCCGCGTGGGTAATAGGTTCCGAAGATTTCGAGGGTGATTGAGCCGTCCGCTTCCGCCCGCGTGACCCCGCCCGCCGACATGCGATAGCGAGGCTCCCATTCGAGAATTGCGCGCGCCGCTGCGGAGTAAACAGCGAGGATATTGCGGCGGGTCATCTTGCCGTCGATCAAGTCCGGTAGGTCACTGCCGAAGTTTCGGCGCATGACCCGCGACCGTTTCGGCGTCGTCAGTATTTTGCGCACAGACTGTTCGACGTGGCCCCAATTGCTGAGCGACTTGCCGCTTGCGACGCTTACTCCCGCTGAATCCGGCATGGTCCAAACCTCTTTTCTTTTGACAAAGAACGCAGTGTCGCCAATCGGCCCGCGACAGGTTCAAGAGACATTTGCTAAAGCTGTGATAGAGTGACGCCCTCATAAGGAGGGACACATGGTTGCATTCTTCATTCCGTTAGCCGAGAACGCCGAACAGGCAGAACAGGTTTACGAGGCAACACGTAGAAACGTTGGTGCCCCAGCCGGCGGCCCCCGCATTAGGGCGCTGTCGTGGCATCACGACGGTCACTCCAATCACTGCGAAGTTGGAGGGCGGCTTCCCGCTTACTACGGGACAGGCGAGGAACCGGTCATCGCGATTTTCGATGCTGGGAACCTCTATTACATCTGTACGCCAACACGCGGCGTTGCGACCGGAGGGCCGGTCATGGCAGGAAAAGATTTCCGAACGAACGCGTGGACGTTCGATCCTTAATCACTTGCGAAGACGCTGGACGAGCCTTCGACAATAGGCCAAAGGCCCTTTGACGAGCCGGCCCCGACATCGACCCTATCCCCAATGCGGGCGACTTTCTTGCCGCCCTCGCCGCCAAGCTGAACGTTTGGCGAATGAACAATGACGTTTGCACCCGTAACCTTCACCAGATCGGCCGATGCTTCCACGACGGTATCGCCGATCTTGATGTGTAGCGGCATATCCTTGTTCTCGCGAGCATTCGCATCGCTGTAGGTGGAGAAATCTATCTGCGCATCCGCCATGTCTCCGCTTTCGGACACGACATCGACTTGCTCTCCCTTCTGATAGATCACATCCACCTTGACGCCACCAGCCGCGAGTGTCCGCGCTTTGATCCAAGGCGAAAGGTAGGGCTTGCCATTCTGATCGGACAGCTTGACCCGATACTTGCTTTTGTCGTCACTGATTTCTGCGATCGTCCCTTTCCGGCGGCGATTGCGGTTGCGGCGCTCAAGCTCGGCAATGCGGTGCATCATGTCCGAAAGCTGTTCAACGAGGCCCGTCATCGCGTCACCTCGAATGCAGGCGTCATCAACATGGCGTCGGCTTCGCTGTAGATCATGCCGTAGCGCCGCATGGCGGTTTGCAGCTCTTCCGCATCGCCCGAAATCTGCGCGCGCATGAGGGCGACATTCTTCGCCATGTCCGGCGCTCCGGGAATTAGATCAGCCTCGCACTTGGCGAAAAATCGCGCCAAGGGCGAAGCAGGGGCGAGAGGCATGCCGCGAATGGGATCGGCGATCACTTCGGCGGTCAGCTTCATTCTATGGGCAGCGAGCCGCGTTCCGTTCGCATCGGCGCTGATACGATCTCGCTCCGCAGAAATGAGGCGAAGACTGAGGGACCGGAATAGCTCCGACCATTCGTTATCAGGGTCCGCAAGAACATCGCTAATCTGCCGCATCGTGATATCAAGCTGAAACTCGAAATTCGCGTCCGTCGCAGGTAGCCCCTCATATATGACGCTTTCATCCGTCTCCGGGTCCGTCGCTACATGCGGCGAAGCGATGCCGGCCTCAAAGATAATATCGACATTCCCGTTCTTATTGAACGCACGCAGGTCTAGCCCATCGGTCGCCTTGGACGCCCCGACATAAACAGAAATAAACGGCTTTTCTTTCGGGGTGCGCAGAGCGCCGTCCGCGCCAACGTCGAGAGTGCCAATCTCGCTATCGAGCACATTTTCGCCGACCATCGTTCGGCCTTTCAGTGCTTGGACGGCGGCGATGCGGATTGCAATGCAGGCAAGAGACATGCGTCACACTCACTTTTCGCGAAGAACGGCGACAATCAGATTGCTATAGCGGTCGCTAATGGTGCTGATTTCCCAAACGGGTTCGCCAATGCGATCTATCGCACGAACGGCATCGCCGGGTTGAAGTCTTGGGCCGTCATAGGAACTGCGATCTAGGAAAAGCTCCGCCTCCCCCGCCGCAAGCCGGCTGCGAAACGCTCCGGTCTGCCCGACGCCTATCGGCTTTGAATCGTCGCCACCCTCACAAAGAGCTTCGCAGCGAACGATGATCTGCGGGCGCTCCGGGTCCGACTTCCCTCCCTTCATGAAGGAAAGCCGCACCCGCTCGCCAAAAGCGCCGCCAATCTTGCGATCAACGGCAGCTTCCAGTTTTCGCCAATCCACCATCCTACTGGTGCAACAGCACATCGCCAAAGGCGGACGGATTGGCGGCGCTGCCGGCGGAATAGCCGATCTTGACCTTGCCACCCGTGCCATCCGTGGTGACAAGACCAGCGTCCCAATAGAGCGGCACCCCTTCAGCCCATGCCTGGGCTTCGACCTTGGGAAGTTCAAAAACGCCTTTGCGGGCAAGGTTGACCTGCTCGTCCTTCAAGGCGGAATGCGCAGCAACGCCGAAGAGCTTGCCTATAAGCACGCCCTCGCCCGACTTCACATCGGCGGACGCGGTCAATGGGAGGGTGTCGCCGGGCTGAATATAATTTTTCATGGTGATCGTTCCTTGTGAACAACGAAGACGTGAGGCGGACCCGAAGGACCGCCCCTGTTTCGCGATGCCGGATTAGGCCGGCTTGCCGGGATTGTGATAGCCAAAGCGGAAGTCGGTCGCGCCGCAGCCGAAGTCATGTTCTACCGACATGCTGAAGCCCTGCCGGCCAAACGGCTCGTCCATGCGAACGCGCGGCGCTTCGTAACCATCCAGGTAGCCCCAACGGTAATTGGAACCGGACGCGGGATCGGCAAACAAGTCCCAACCCGGCCCCTCGATCTGCGAAGTTTCGACAAGCTCGAACTTGCCCGAGAAAATGTTGACCGTTGAAACCGTCGCCGGGGTTATAGAGGCCAGCAGCTTCTCCGCGTTCGTGAGCTGATCAGGACCGACAAGCATAATGCGCGCCGGGTTCGCCAGCATCGGCCTGTCATCGATAGTCTTCTGTTTGCTCATGGCCTTGCGGCCCTCGCCGACGCTATCCACGGAGATCGCCGAGGCAGTGCCAAGATTGCCGTGATCGGCGTGGAAGACAGGCTTTCCATCGGCCAATTTGCCATTGTAGGCGTCGGCATAGAAGGTGACTTCCTCGAAGAGCGCGACCGAGGAACCGTAGCTCGTCAAAAGATCGGCGATGGCGCCGAGATCGTCGTTGATGAGCATAGGACGGCTGATGTTGAGCGCGATGGCATAGCTGAATACGCGCACCGATTCCTTGCCCTCGCCGAACGAGCCATATTTGATTTCGCCGTTCTCCAGCACCTTTTTCAGCAACGGGAAGTCGCCGACCCGGACAACAGTATCCGGGCGGAAGTCGCGGAAGTTTTTCTTTCGTGCAAACTTGCGGAATGTCGGCTGCGCGAGCGCGTAACGCTGCTCAAGCGTGCGGTTCACAGCACCTTCGAAGATTGCCGGGAAGTCGGAGGTTGCGTGCGACGCGCGCGTGAAAATGTCGTCGATGTCGCGGGCGTTCAGCATGCGGCGACCACGGAAATTGACGCTATCCGCAGCGATATCGATAAGCCCTTGCCCCGTGAATTGTCGGGCGGCAGCAGATGGACCGTCCTTCGGCATGGGAGCGCCCAGTCCGTAAGACAGCGCTTCGATACGGGCCGAGCGGATCGTTTCGCTTTGATCCTGCCCGACCTGCGCCCGAACATGACTGTCAGTTTTGACCGACTGGTCCTTATCGAACAGCTTTTCGAACAGTGCCGAGCGGAACGCCTCAACCGATGTTCCGGCACGGATATGCTCACGACCGAAGTCAGCCACGCCAGCGCGGGCCGCAAGTTCGTCAATCGTCGCCGAACGCGTGCGCTCGGCGAGGATACCTTGCTGCTCGGCATCGATATTTTGATTGTTCGGCGGCGTGACTGGCGCACTGCGCGCGGCGTTTTCGAGCGTGGTAATCTCACTGCGGACCTGCTCGATTTCGGCAAGTATGCCGGCATGGTCTTGCTCGATAGCCCGAGCGGCCTCGCTCGACAGACCGTCCACTAGCTCGCCCCGCTTTTTCTCGGCACGGCTGGTCAGGTCGGTCAACTTGCTGCGCAACGCCAGTATCGCTGGCGACGCTTGAAGCATGTGGCCCAAGCCGCCGCCCTGCAAAATGGCGTCGTGACCGATCAGCGTCGAGGCGTGGGAGGGATCAGCGGAAATGATGACGAAGGCGAGGCCGAAGCAAAGAATTGCGGCGACGGTCGCGAAAACATATGCAGCCTTTTTCATGGCGTGCGGTTCCTTTTGAATAGTACCGGGCAAAACAAGCGCCGTCGCCCTGCGTCCCGGCGGAGCGCAGGCGGCGAACTCTGAAACAGAGGATTTAGATTAGGCCAGGCGAAGCGCGGCTTCGGCCATGCGCATGCGAGCGGCGCGGATCAGATGGCTATCCGGCTCGCCGACAAGCAAGGGAAAGGTTGCCTCGCTTGCGCGAACCTGCGCGCCGGGATCGGCGGGCACCGTCACAAAAGAAACTTCGTTCGGCGTCCAGCGCTCCACGAAAATCTTTTCAACGTCGCCCTTCTTCTGCGCTTCCTCGATACGGATTTTGTCGATGGAATAGCCAACCGACACATTCTTGATGATCTTGTCGGAGACCAGACCGAACATGCGATCAGCGGCGGCATCAATGCCCGGCTTCGGAAACCGTATCATGCACATGCCCTCGCCACCCTCGACCCAAGCCCGCTCCACGACGGCAACCTGCGAAAAGGTTGACCACCGGGAATGGCTGTCCAGCACGGGAGCGCCGGCATTCATGCGAGAGAGATCGAGCGCCCTTTCGCTGACGACAAGAATTTCGTCAAACGGCACGGCTGTATCCCAACCCGTGTAACGGAGGCGGCGGACAGCCGCCCCGGTGGTAAACGCCAGCGTCACGGTGCGCGCATCAGTGTCGATAGAGCTGTTAAGAGCCTCTCCGCGAAACTGCATCGGCAGGCTAGCGGGTGCCTTTCGGACTTCAAGTCTCGTCATCGTCTTGGCTCTCTTCCGTCTTGTCGGGGGGATCATCATCCCATCCCTGTTGCAACTGCCCGGCCTGCGAAACGCGGCGGGCGTCCGTGTCAAAAACAAGCCCTAGCTTGTCTATTTTCCGCTGGAATTCTGCTATCTCGGCAATCACCTCGTCGGGGTCTTCGCCGGACTCGGCAATGACGGAAGCGTGCGACCGGAAACCGGCACGCACTTCCTTAACCTTAGCGTTGGTGTCTTTCAGCGGGTCAGCCGAATAGAACCGAGGCGGCGACCATTTCACCGGAACCTTCGGCGACTTGATCAGGCCAGCGAGATAGGCCGCTTCGCAAAACCAATCCCAAATTGGCTGCAACAGCATCGGAATGATGAACTTCCATTGCAGCTCTGAGATAATTCGTTTGAAGGTCTCAATGCCGATCTTGCCCGACGAATAGTTTACCTTGTCCAGTCGGCCCGTCAGGATGAAGTAAGGCATGCGCCAACCGGCTGCGATGGTGTGCAGCATCGACACCTTGTAAGGGTCGTATCCGCCGGTTGCCGCAGGCTGCGAAAAGTCGAGCCGCCTGCCACCCACCGCATTATAAAATGTTCCCGGCTCGAACTTTTCGACACGCTCGCCACGCGCGTTGTAGACGCCCGGCTGCAACGCCTTGCCCGTGCCGTCATCCATCGGCGTGCCGAGCATGTCTTGTTCTTCGCCGCCGCTCATCACGCCGACAAGGCAAGATTCAAGGCGCTTTCGAACAAGCTCCGATTCCTCGTACTTGGCGAGGTCGTGCATATCGTCCATCGCCGGCACGCCCCAAGGCGTACCGCGAACCTGCGTCCGTTGCTTTTCGAAGACATGGGCGATTTCCGAGGCGGGAACCGGCTTCGATACCACTGACGACAGCGGGTCGAAGAAGCTATTGCCGGGATGCGAGCCGAACATCCAATAGGCTCGCTTGCGCCCGATGGCGTCAAACTCAAGCCCTTGGATAACCTTGCCGCCACCGGCAAGAACGCCTTCCTTCGTGGTGTCGATCAGATCGGTTTCTATGACCTGCAATTGCAGGGGAACCGGCAAGCCATCCTCAAGCCGGCGACGGCGGCGGCGCACCAAACCATCGCCCGACTCGAACATGCCGCGCACGGCTAGCGATTGGAGGCCGTAGAAATCTAGGTCGCCATCCGCATCGCAAACCTTGCTCCATTCGTCAAAAAGCTCGTTGACTTTTTTGTCTTTAGAGCGCGGCACAATCCCGTCGCCAATCGCATGGGAGACAAGTTGCGCGACAGCATGCGCCGCGTAAGGATTATTCCGCACGAGATCGCGCATGCGGTCCCGAAGCGTCCGACCGGCGCGGGATATTTCCGCGTCCGCCGATGTCGAGCGTGCGCGCCTGCCGGATTTCATGCGACTTGTGTCGGCTGCGGCATAGCCGCGTGACATGATGTCCATCGCGGCACGATGCTTGATGCGCCGAAGGCCAGCTTCCGGCGCAAAATAGCCAATGGTCCGGTCGATCAGATTGGCAACACTCATCAGTCGAGCGCCGCGCGAATGATCGGTGCACGGGTCGAGCGACTGGCCTTCAATGCCGAGAGAGCTTCCCGCATCTCTTTCAAAGAGTGATACTCCACTTCACGGCGGGTACCGCCGGAGTGAAAAATCACCTTCCTCGCGCCCATCGCAATGGCGTCTTCAAGGGCGGTGATCTGATCGTCTTTCGTAGCCATCGCTATAACCACTCCGATGTTGCTATTTTCTGTACCTGCGAGGGTGAAGGCGCTTGCGGCGGCGTGGATAGCTCGCCCTCACGATGCGCCCAATTGGGATTGACCATTTGCCGGGCGGCAAAGGCATAGACGGTGCAGTCAAGCGCCTCGTGGCGGCGACCGGGCACCGGTACGAATTGGCGGCTCGATTGCCCGCGCACATAGCGGACCACCATCTGCTCGCCCGTGACCTGCTCATACCAAACATCCGGCAAGTCCTTCGAAAAGCGCATGGACTTCGGGCGAGCGAGGCGACCGAATATGTTGCTCTTGATGCTTTCGACACCGACGATGAAGAGACGCCCGCCCTTTACCGTCGTCTTCGAACGCTCGATCCAAGGCCGGTTTCCCGCAGCTCCCTTGATGGCGAAGATGCGACGATTGAAGCGAGGGAAGGCATAGCGATAGACCGTTTCCATGGTCTCGCCGTCCGAACTGTCCACGCAAACGGCATCGACCTTGATCACTCCGCCGAGCGGGTGCTTCCACCGGGCAGACAGTGCAAGGTCGAGTTCGGTCCATGTCGAATGATCGTCATAGCGGCCCCAAATCACGGTATGCCCGAGAATGTAGGGGATGCCCGCCTTATCCCAACCCACGAAGGTCGCTTCTAGTCGATCATCCTGCACGTCAACGCCGACGGTGATAATGAGAACGTCGAGAGGGATATTCTCAAGCCCAAAATCTTCGGCGCGTGTCGCAAGCTCAATATCGTCCAGTTCGTCGCTTTCATCCTCCCATCCTTCGGCGAGGATCGTATTCACGAAGGTTTGCAGCGTCGAAGGGTCATTCTTTACGGTGACAAACTCTCGCGCCAAGCGGCCCCAGGATGCATTCGGCAGAAGTGAAATCAGGGCATTCATGCGAAAGCCGGCATGATCCTTGACTTCCGGTCGCAGTGCTCGCCACCGTCCGGCGGCGACCATCGCCGGTTTGTGTCGCTCATCTATGGCGCAACCGCATTCCGGGCACACATAGTAAGCCTTCTCCGGCTCGCCCTCGGGCCAATGAATGTCGCTCCATTTCAGTTCGTGAAAGTGGCCGCACTCCGGGCAAGGCAATTCGTAAATGCGCTTGTCCGATTGCTCGTAGGCCCGCAAGACATGGCTTGTCGCCTTGTAGACCGGCGTGGACCCCATGACGATCTTGCGGTCTGCGAACGAGAGCGTACGTCGCTCGGCAAGCAAGATCGGCGAGCCCTCTTTCGTCGCATCCATGCCGTCCGCTTCGTCAATGAAGAGGATGCGGACGTTGTGGCGACGAAGATTTCGCGGTGCCTTTGCCGCGATGACCTTGAGGAAGCCTCCGGGAAACCGCCGAGCCAAGAGCGTGTTGCGACCGCCTTCGTCGGTATCTCCCGTCAGCAAGCCTCGCAAAGAAGGCGAAGCGTCAAAGATCGGCTCGACATCGGAAACCATATAGTCGCGGCAGTCGGCTTCTGTTGGCAGAAGCGATAGGATGGGCGACGGGTCGTTGTAGCAGAAACTTGCCAGGGCGCTCGTCAACAACGTGGTGAAGCCAACGCGAACCGGCTTCACCAGCGTCACCCGTTCGATTGCAGCGCTACCGATGGCATCCGCAATCTCGACCTGCGGCGGCCAAAGCCGGACCATCCCCGTGAGCGATGACACGCCTTCGGGCAGATAAACAGTCTTTTCAATCCACTCCGACAGCTTCAATTTGGGAGGCGGTAGCAGACTGTCCCACAACGCTCGCCGCAATGTCGTCAGAGCTGATTCCATTGTCTTCGTCACCGAGTCCGGTAAGCGCCGATCTGATTTCGCGGTCGATCAGATCAACGTCGTAAGTGGTGAGGTGTGGAAGAAGCTGGCGGCAACGCGAGGGAACCGAAAGCATGCCATTGCGAATGCGACGGCCGAGCGAAGTCCATTCGTGCCGCACGTCAGCAATCGCGATCAGTTCCCGACGAAGCGCCGCGTTCTTCAGCGCGGTTTGGTCGGCCTGCTCTCTAGCCAAGCGCGTGCGCTCCACTGTCAACACGTCGGAACCGTCGCCGGTTCGACCGGCAGCGACCATCCGAAGGTGCTCGCAGTAGAGCTGAACCGACCGAGCCATGTCGAAGCGATTCCGTTCTGTCTTCACCACGATTCCACGCTCGACAAAATCGGAGATCGCTCGCTTTGAAACACCGAGCAAATCCGCCAACTCCGAAGCCGTGATTTCGCCGTCGTCAGCGTCCGTCGTCTCGCCTTCTGATGCTTCAGACTGCTCCAACAGCACGGTTTGGTCCGCCGCTGCCTGTTTCTTGTGCGCCTTGGCCGCATAACTTGGGCTAACATCGAATTTTTCCGCCGCATCGCGAACGGAATGGCCCTCGTCTAGGTAGGCGATGACCTGCAAGCGAAGTTCTTCGGGGTAGCTCTTTGCCATGTGATTCCGATTCCACCGAAAGAGCGGCGGAATCCCCTTATGATTTTTTTCACAGAGCGAAATCCCGCAGTCGCGCGCACCCGCTAATCGGCCTCTTTTGGGGGAAGGACCCAACCGAGGGGGAGGCCCGGGCCGGCGACGACGACGGGCCGATGGGCAGGCCGTCAAGGCACGAGCTTGGCCAACGCCGCCTCGACCCGCTCTTTAAGCAACGGTGCGGCGACCCGATGGAAGGCCGCAGAGGTCACACCCGTGGTCATCTCCCGTGGGATAAACACACCGGAGCGAGCAAAGGTGATCTTTGAGCCGGATCGGTTCAACCGATAGAAGACGTGTCCGTTGAAGTGAGGCACGTTTATGCGGTCGGGGAACAAGCCGCCGCGCATGAACGACCCCGGATAGAGCGTCGGCTTTCCGAATGGCCTCGCCACCACGCCCGCCGGAGTTTCCTTTGGGCGAAGATATTTCAAGCGAATGTTTCCGCCTCGCGTCACCATATCGTAGTGCAGCTTGCCGGGATGCGCCGCCGATGGCGTTCCTATCGCCTTGACGATGGTCGCGCGCGGCAAGCCTGTCTGTTTCGTCAGCTCGCGAATGACAACGGTCTTGGCGCGATTGCCGACCTGATTGACGATGCGGGGCAAGACCTTCGGGAAGCGGTCTTTCAGCTCCCCGATGCGCTTGCCGTATTCCGAAAGGTTGCGGTCAACCCATCGCATGGATATCGCGGTCATCGGCAAGCCCTACCTATGGAATACAGAAAAGGCGATCCGATGGACCGCCTTCGATGCGATGATGATTTCAGCAATGCAGTAGCACCGACCTTGAGTCGCTGCTCTCTATCGAGAGGGACAAGGCAGGGTCTACCCGGCTAAACAGCGTGGAAGCTTTTCGCTCCGCTCGCCTGCCCCGAAGGTGGCGCGCTTGCACATGGACGGTAGATCATCCTGCCTTCTGACTCTCACAACTTTTCCAAGAACGCAAGAGGGGCTTCTATGAGATGTTCCTTGCCGAAAAGCTCGACCTTGACCACTGCCCCGGTCGGCACGCGCTGGCCATCAATGGTGCGGTCCTTGCGCATTTTGCAGATGACGCCGTTGAACCTTGCGAAGGGTCCGAAGGTAAATCGAACAGTCATCCCGCGCCTGAACGCCATGCAGTGTTGCGCGTCGGGCGCTTCATCGAACGCTTTGAATCTTTGCACTTCCTGATCGGATACACGATGCGGCGACACCATGCCGCCCACAAAGCCGGCAACGCCGTCCACGCGGCAAATACCGCATACCGCAGCCGCAGAATACACCATGTTGACGAGCACATAGCCCGGCATCAGCGGGCGCATCACGTCTTGCATCAGCTTGCCGCGAACAACCTGATGGCCGACATTTTCGAGCGGCAAAAAAGTTTTCACGCCCGCTTTGCTTAGGGCATCTTCAACAGAAATTTCCTGCTTGTGCCTCGTCTCGATCACAAACCATTCACGGTTCCCCGGCTGATCGCCCGCCGCCATGGAGAGCATCGTGGCCTTGATTCGCTTGCGGTCGCGCAGCTGATCGAACAGCGATGCAAAGCGCGTCAGGTCGTAAACCTCCGGATTGACCGGTTTGCTGGCGGCATAGATTTTCACGTCATGCATCATTGGAATGTCCCTCGTTAACCTGCTGTTCAAATGCTGCCCACGCCTCGCTGACAGCCGCGTCTAAATCGGTGGCCTCGACAGCAATAGGCGGGAAAAAGAACCACTCGACACCGACAGGGGCCGGCACCCATGGCAATCCAGTACGCGCGAAATATCGCTCCCAAGCCGCGCACAGCTCGCCATTCCGGCGGATGTTGGTGAAGCCTTCCGAGATACGGAAAATGTTCGGGGCTACTGTCATGCCCTTATGGTCCTGGGCACGCTCATCCATGGTGTTGACCTTCGGCCAACCATGCTTGGCGCGGCGTTCCCGCAAGATCGCTTCAGCTTTTTCGCCGCCCTCGGCCACAAGCACCCGAAGCAACGGCGGCAATGCCGGCATGGTGGCGGAGGCGGGTTTCAGCAGCTCGGCGCACCGCCCGGCATGCCACGCCCTCGTGTAAGCCCCGTGGACGATAGGCAGCGCAACGTCGGACTTCGGGTCTTCGAGCTTTTCCCAATCACGACCGGAAAGATACGCTCCGCCCCAAGGAACCGAGATCTTCGCTTTCTCGGCACGCTCGATGTAGGTCGGAGATTTGGCGATGCATTCGGCCCGCTGCTCTGGCGATAGCTTCTGCCAAGCCTTACGGGCAGCATATTCGCTGTCCTTGTCCCGCGTTGGCCATTTGGCGTACCAGCGGCGAAAGGCACGCTCGACGGCTTCCGGCTTTTCGTCCGAACCTTCGTCGCGCGCATCTCTCTCTTGCTCATAATCAGTATTGCTAGATTCTAAGTTATTACTATGTGCCGATTTTGCCGGCGCCGGTTTTACCGGCGACGGTTTTGCCGGCGCCGGCATTTCAGTCTGCGGTAAAAATGCCACACTATCGCACGGCTCCGATTGCCCCTCTTCAGACGAACGCGGCTCATCAAAAATGACCAGATTGGACGCGCCGAATTTGCCGTCTGCACGCGACTGCTCGCGTTCGGCATAACCAAACTCGACAAGCTCGGCGATCATCTTGCGCGCCTTGTCGCGGCCACAACCGCCTTTCTTGACGATATCGCCAACGACGACGGTCCAGTTGTCCGGCTTCGATAGGAGATAGCCGAGCAGCCAACGCGCCTCCATGGAAAGGCGGTCATCTTCGAACACATGATTGGGAATAGCGGCATAGCGGGCATTTCGCGCACCGCGCCGAATGGTAGCCTCGCCGCTCACTGGGCACCGCCTTTGCGCACGATGTCGCGAAGGAACGAGCGAGCAGCCTGGACGGCAAGTACGATCGTTTGCGGCAACCCGCCGTCCGGCAGGCGCGTAGCATTGATGGCAGCGAATTCCACGTCCAATGCGTCCAATCCACAGCGGAATTGCGCTTCCATCAGGACACGGCGGATTGTCGCGCAATCACGATAGATGACGCCTGCCGGCACGCGCAAGAGCCAGTCGGCGCGCTGTGCATCGGTCTCGCAGTCGCAAAGCTCTTCGATAATGGGTAGTACGTGGCTCAACGACCCCTCCCCTGTTTCCACACGTCGAAGTCGGCGCGCAGGCCGAGAAAGGCGACCTGTGCACGCTCTTCGCTGTTCAGTTGCGTTTTGCTGGAAATGCCGAGTAGCTTTTTCAGGACGGTATCGGCATGGTCCTTGTTATGGATGGCGCGGCTGCTGTCGCGACGCTCAAGAAAGCGATGAAACAGCGGCTCCGCGCAAAGCATGGCCGCGTTCGCTGCAAAATCGCCCGCGCGCAGCCGGCTCGGCATAGGTTCGCGGGTCCGGCCTTGCCGCAATGCGATGACGGCGCGACGGCGCAGCTCAAGGAACATCACCACGTTCTCAAGCGCGCCGCTGATAAGCTCGATATCTTCGGGAAGAGCATCGGCATGCATGGTGCAAAGCACGGCGTGTTCACCCGTCGCGCGCCGCACAACAATGCGGGTGTCCGCGCCATCGGTGTCGATAGACCATCGGTCGCCTCGGCAAAGCTCGGCGATGCCGGTCAATCGAGAGACACGCGCTTTCTCGCGTTCGCGAGCGGCCTGCGCGGGCGTCGTCATGCCGCCTCGCTTTCCGCCGTGGTGGCTGTTTCGGCCGGCAGGAAGTCTTTCCAGTCAACACGACGCGCAACCGTGCAATCGCCACATGTGCCGTCTTCGCGCAGTTCCCAAACAAACCACGCGGTATTCATGCGGCTGCTTGCCTTCTCTCCGCTCCATCCGTCGCGATGCATCATAGGCAACCGGCGCTTGAACACGTAGACGCGAGCCGGCGGGCAGTCATCCATGACAAAATTGCGGTCATCGTCCGCGAAGCCGCAAAGAAAATTCAGGTTGAGAAGGAGCGCCATCTTGCGCGGCCGAAAGACCCGCAGCGCATGCGCGACGAAGGCGTTGAGAACGTCGCCATAGGGCGGGTTCGTCACGATATCGTAAGAGCCGGCATCCCCCGGCTGCGAAGTCAGGAAGTCTTGCACCTCCTGCAATTCGCCGTGTTGGTCCGCTGTGCCGTAATCGGCCAGATCGGCAAGAACGACACCGTAGCCGGCGGCTTCCAGCATGCGAGAAATCGCGCCGCGCCCGCATGCCGGCTCGAATACGGTGGTGGAAAAATCCTCGAGTGCCAGCAGCGTATGCATGGCTTCCGGCGGCGTTTCGTAAAGGTTTTGGCCGCGCTCCGCTTTCGTGGCGCTTGCCGTTCCGACAGCCGCGCGAAGATTGGCGCGCGTCGGTCCAAGTCCGGCGGATAGCCGTGCCTGAATTGCGCGCTCGACTATGCCCGGCTCGCGATGTTCCGCCGCCGCCAATTTGCGGGCTTCGTGGATTTCCTTGCGAGAAAGGCCCGTATCCGCAGCAGTTAACCCGTTTCCGTCGGAAACGGGTTTCGGCCGTCCGCCTTTGGAAACTTTGCCAGCCGCTTGCGCTTCATCCCATTTATCGGCGATCAGGATTTTGGCGCGGGCTTCGATCAGCAAGGCGTCGGCCTGCATGCGCCGCGCCTTGGCGATCAGCTTTTCCGTTGCGCCGATCTGCTCGGCGAATTGCGCCGCCGTCTTGGCCGTGGCATAGGCGACGGATGCAACAATGCGGGCATTGACGATATCGCCCTCGTCCAGCAGCGCCCTCGCCCGCTCGACCGTCTCCACTAAATCGGACGCGTCGGCCGGTGATGGGATATCCAGCAAATTCGAAGGTATATCCCCGGCATCCGGTAAGTCCCCCGGCTCCGCAATACCCTGCAAGGTCGCCAGCAGCTCCCGCGCGCGGTCGGTCGGATAGTAGGTTTTCGAGTCTTTCTTGTCGCGGGTGAGATAGCGGTTGCCAACCGCGTTATTGGCCGCAGTCACATGCCTTGGCTCTGCCGCCAACACGACCCCATCGCGAACCGCTGTCGTGATAAGGGCGAGCGCATTCGGGCCGGGCTTAGGGAGCTTGACGGAACTGTAGCCGGCCATCAGTTCGCCCTCATCAATCGGTCGAGGTAGGCTTGCCCGAGGCCAGTCAGCTTTACGGTTCGCTCGTCTGCGCGGATATGGAGATAACCGCAGCGGCGGCATTCCTGCGCGAGACGCTGGCGAATAGCATCATGCGCAACATCGGCGCGCCCGCCGGAGTGCTGCACCTCACGCAGAAAACCCCTTGCGCGTTCGGACAAGGGGCGGGACATTAATTCATCGATGGCCGGATCGGTTTGAGGCTTCATTGTCCGCCTCCGACCACCTGAAAGCCGACCTTGTGCCCGCCCCGTGCTTTAACGGCTGCAAGAGCTTGCCGAAGAACCGCAATCCCCTGCTCGAGTTCCGCAGCATCGCGGTCCATCTTCGCCGCCTCCGCAGGCGTCACAACCAAATCGGCAATCGCAACCGCTCCGCCGGAAATCAGATCACCGGCTTTCCGAACAGTTTCGGAATAGGCAGCAATTAGGCAGTGATCGGCTCCGCGCTCGCTTTCGGGGTCCACGAGGCGCTTTCCGCTCAGCTCGGCCATCGCCGAGGTAACGACCGGCACGCCGCATTCGGATTCCAGGGCATAGACCGCATGTAACGGCATCAATTCCGGGTCGGTCGCATTGTTCATGCGACCAATGTGGCTCTTCGAGATGGAGGAGATTTCAGCAGAACGCTCTATGCCGCCGACAAGCCGTATAAGATCGCGTTGTGCCGCCTTTATGCGATGAAACCATGCACTTGAAACCATAAGACAAAGCCTTTCCCGCGCCGGGAAAATCCCGGCGTTTTTCCCGTGGTGGGAATTGATCGAAGGTGAGAAATTCAGGGCGTTACGAAGCTACGGAGGCCCATATGCAAAACGAAATTTCCCCGCGCCGGGCGACAGATGAGAATGCGCCACGGCGCGGGGTGCAGCAGGCCGGGAGGATTGGCCGCGCGAAAGGAAAACCAGACCGCTCATTTCGCGGTCTCCGTAGGGCCCGCACAATTGATCTTGCCGAGAGATTGTCGAGCACGCTCGGTAGCGCGGAGCGCCCGGCGCTCTTTTTCCGAGATCATGAATTTGCGAATGCGTTCCTCTGTGTCGGGCCAAATTCTACCGCCAGAACGCAGACGCTCGACCAGCCGGCCGTTTCTAATCGCGAGCATGCCAAAGCGGAAACCGCCTATGCCGGTCTCCGCCATGAAAGCATCTATTTCTTCAAGAATGGGCGTGCGCATATCGGCACCAGTACACGCAATTGCGTGCATATTCAATACACGCAATAACGTTCGCACGTTTTTTCGTGCACAATGCTATGAGAGAACAATGCAAGAGAACTGGAAAACACGCCTATTGCGGGCAGTTGACAACGACGAACGGTCGGACCGGGCGATCAGCCTAGCCGCTGGTCTTGGCGTCAATTTCGTCAATGAACTTCGCAATACGCCGAAAGACCCAAGCATTGAGAAGGTTCTGAAGCTCGCCGTCGAGCTTCGTCTTAGCATGGCGTACCTTTTTCTAGGCCGCGATCTTTCAAAGGATGACGAAGACCTTTTGTTGGTTCTTCAGTCACTTCCAGAAGATGCGAAGGCAGGGTTACTTGCTGCTCTTCGGGCAAACAAGCAATGAATTCCCGAAGTATTTTGCTTCGAACCTTGGGGTCCAAGGTCGACCATACCAATAATATTTCATCATCTATCCCCAAGTCTGACCACCCTGCTATCTAATACTTATTTTGAATTGCATTCCACTAACAAGGATCGCCTGCAATAATCGATATTGCCCTTGTCGGCCGGCAATAGTGGGGGCTTCCACGCCGGCTTTGTGCAATCACCATCATGGCGCTTGCCTCAGTCCACCCGCGCTTCATACGTGCAACACGTTTATTTTGGATTGAGAACAAAACAAGAATATTTAGGATTCTATTCACACATTCCGTACCGTTCTCGCGCAAATTTTTGCTGACCATCAACAACGTCCTTGAACTCCGACGGCAGCCGCACTAGCCGCAGTTACGACCCAACGCAAGCCAAAAATACACGTGATTACGTGTATCGTATTTACATGCACGCCATAGCGTGTATATCTTCGCTGCACTCGACGACCGACAGGCTCGAAAATTGCGAAAGGATACCCAACATGCAGACATCATCAGCAAACAACTTTCCCAACATGCGGAACATCGCTGAAGAAATCGCTGAGCTTAGCCGCGAGCGATCCGGCATCACCGAAGCCGAACTAAAAGCTGAAGGCTTCACCAAGGAAGAGATTGACGAATACGCGCCAGAGGCCGCGAAACTGCTGCGGTCAGCCGAAGACGCCCGCGCCTTCTAATTTCCATCCGCTACGGTCCCCGCCTCACACGAGGCGGTTTCCCGAACGGATGAACGGAGGTCGCCTCATGTTCCGAATTTCTCCAATGATAGAGACGCCCGCGAATCTACCCCTCCTTGCTGGGGAGGTGCGCAAGCTTTGCGCTGCAATCGGTCTCATCACTATCGCTACGGCCCTCGCGGTGCTGGCGCTCACCCTTAGATAGACGACGAGGACGTTTGATGAAGATCGAGCGAACTGACGGAATAGCCTACCCTCCCCGTGGCTTAAGCCGCGAGGCGTCAGCCAGATATATCGGCGTTAGCACCACCAAATTTGATCAGCTCGTTGCCGACCGCCGTATGCCAAAGGCTAAGAAGGTTGATGGTCGCGTAATTTGGGATCGTATCGCCCTGGACGCCGCGTTCACCGAACTGCCAGATGAAGGCGTCAATATGATTGACGAGATATTGTCAGGGCGGCACGCCCAGAAGTAGAGTGCCGCATGGCTACGCATCCCAATTACCCTTTTGCATCATCCTTCGAAGACCGCCACGGAACCATCCGCTGGCGGTTTCGCCGTTCGGGCAAGACGATTTCTTTGCCGGGAAAACCCGGCGATCCGCAGTTTGAGCAACACTATAAGGCTGCGATTGAGGGGCGAAAGCCAGCCACAGCTAAGGTTGTCGGTATGCCGGGCGCCGTGGCCCAGGGCTCATTTCGAGATGCATGGCGGAAAGTGCAACGCACACCCGATTGGTTGAAACACGATCCGGCCACGAAAGACAAGAACGCACGGCTAGCCGAGGAGTTTCTTGAGCTGCTCCTTGTGGAAAATGGCATGGCCAAGTGGGGCGACATGCTGGTGCGGGACCTGAAACGCCGGCACGTAAAAGAGCTGCTCGCAAGATTTCATGAAACGCCTCACAAGGCCAAGCATCTGCTGGTCGCCATTCGCAAGATGATTTACGTGGCGCTCGATGAAGAATGGATAGACAGCGATCCGACCTACAAACTCTCCTACCGGCCGGAATATAAGGGATGGCGCGCCTGGACAGAGCAGGAGCGGGCAGCATTTGAGGCGAGATGGTCGCTTGGGTCAGCAGCTCGAACTGCATATGGCCTTGCACTCTGGCTAGGCAATCGACGCTCCGATCTTGCTAAGATCAAATGGAGCGACATTGATCTTAAGAGCCGCACCGCGACCATCACCACCAAGAAGGGCGACAAAACCCTTATTCTGCCCCTCACCCCGATGATGTTGGAGATTCTTGAACCGCTCGACCAAAGCAAAGAATTCGTCCTGATCAATGGTTATGGAAAGCCATTCTCTGAGAAGTCCCTAACCGGCATGATGGCTCATTGGACTAAACTGGCGGAGATGCCATCCGGCTGCACCCTTCACGGCCTGCGGAAAACGCTCGGCAAATTGTTGGCCGAGTCCGGCTCGACCACGCGTCAGCTAATGGAGACTTTGGGCCACGATGATATCCAGCATGCCGAACTTTACAGCCGAGAAGCCGAACAACAGCGCCTAGCAAAGGACGCCATGACGCGCCTGTCTCGGAAACTCAATATTAGGAAGGTGTAGCTTTTGGGGACACCTGTAATAATTGGAGGGCACTGGGCCCCTAACGCCGACTTCTTATCCTAGCCTGTGGCTCGCTATCGCCGTTGAGCTGTGCATCTTTTGCTTCCTCACAAGTAAATTCGCTTTAGCTGGAGGCAAGCTTCGGCACCACGTTAGTCGAAACAACATCGGCGAGCGCTTGTCGATTGTTGTCGTCAGCCCTCACCGGAAGGTCAATCAATCCGACGCCGTTTATCATCGCACTACGGCACGCGTGAGCGTAATCTTCATCATAGCCGGCAGAAAGATACCGCGCTGCACTGTATAGCTGATCAGTTCGCACAAGTCCGATTGACATTGTGGCAGCGGAGTTAATGCATTTGTCCGTGAACTGTTGAGGACGATCTTTGGGTTCAGTCAGCCGATAACCGTTTCCGAAAAGAATTCCTTTAGCGGCCGTCTGCACCTCTTCCCGCTGGAGATCCTCGTGGATATTCATTGACAGCTGGCGAAGCTTTTCAATGTTCACCGCCTTGTTATCTTTGCCTTCCGCTTCACCAAGCAATCGACCTTCCTGACACTCGAACACTGCATCGAACTCGGATTTGTCATCTTGATATTGCGCTGCACTGAAGCCGAGAATGTGAAGCGCGCTGATGATCGAGGCTTCCAAAGCTTTGCCATTTTCGAACAACAAGCCGCGAAGCTGTCCGGCTTCATTTAACTGCCCCACAATTTCGTCTTTGGCTGCCTGTGCTCTTTCCACTTCAGCTTCCGCAATCAGCAATTTCTTTCGAAGACTTATTTCGGCCGGCAGGGCGAATATCTCTGATGTTGCCCAGGTAGGTTCAACCGTCCGTTCCGACCCACTGGTCACCGCTTTGGATATCGCTACAATTTCGCCGACTAATGAGGACGCGAATTGCTTGCCGGCTGCGGACCAGATTTCGTCTTCGTCATCATCCTCCGAAAAAAACTCCTCTTGAGAAAAATCGAGTTCTGGCAGCAGAAAAAGAGCCCCGGCGGAGGATCTAACACTTTTCAATATCCCAACGGGCTTCTGTCCGTGCTGGGTGGTTAGGCAAACGCCTTGGGCATCATCATTCCACACGACGCTATATCGCGATTGCGGCCCAAACTTCTTCCAATAGGAAGCAAGAAATTGACTGCCTGCACTTGAATTTAAGACGATCGCTGATCCTTGGGTTGCCGTCCACCCTGTGTTGATCGGAATAGCCGCATAATTGCTGATAAGCTCTACATGTGGCGTTACCTTTTGGTTGCGACCCGTGCCCGTGGTAGTTGTCTGACCGGTGGCAACAAACACCTGTTCCGGTTTACTTAGAAAAACCACCACGATTTTTCCGGCTTCGACCGCCTGAATGATTTCTCTTCGCCAATGAGCGCATGCTTCCCGGAGTTGGAATGATTTGGTGTTATTAAGCCATAACTTCCCTTGGAACTCGGAATTATTGACTGCATAGGTCAGGAAACTGCTGATATCGGGGCGGAAGAGGATAATATCCCAGTCTAGGAGTGAGGTCTTTTCATCAAAAGCCGCATACTCGGCATCGTCCGTGCCGAGAGAAAAGCCAACGGTCAAAATCTTTTTCTGCATTGCTTCTCGCTTTATCCGAAAGCCTAATATTTAGCGCGCGAATCCATGGGTCGCTCCGTTAAGCAACTATCTAACGTACTACACAAGGTTGTTCGAAATCAAAGATTCGGAACCACCTGACGCACTTCCGCGACTTGGCTACAATCACTAAGGCTAACTCTTGGCTAACCCGTTGGCTAACCTGCTCGCAAGCCGTTGATATTTCGAAAAGATGGTGGGCCCGGAGGGACTCGAACCCCCAACCAAGCGGTTATGAGCCGCCGGCTCTAACCATTGAGCTACAGGCCCAGGCGCAAGGTAAGAACTCTGCGCTTGCGACTCCGGAGCAATGGTTCCCCGAAGACGACTTGGCTCTAACCCAATTTCTGTTTTCCGACAAGGGACTGCCGTAATACCTTCACAATCAATCCGCAAAAGCGGATCTCGAGGGATTATCAACCAAGGAACGAAACATGCTTCTGACGAAAACCAGAGATTTTGCTCTTGCCGCTCTTGTCAGCGCCACTTTCTTCGTGCCTGCGGCCGCAGCCTTTGCTGAAGATGCCAAGCCGCGCGAGGCGGTCATTACCGTCACTGGTGAGGGACATGCTTCCATCACACCGGATATGGCCGTCGTAACGCTCGCAGTCGTTCAGCAGGCCAAGGCAGCCCAGGATGCACTCGATCAGAACAACAAGGCCATGGGCGCCGTGCTGGCAACACTGAAGGAAAGCGGCATCGCCGAGCGCGATCTGCAAACCTCCGGCTTTTCCATTCAGCCGCAATATACCTATCCGAACGACAAGGACGGCCACAACCAGCCGCCGGTTCTGAACGGCTATCAGGTGACGAACGGCCTGACCGTTCGCGTGCGTGATCTCTCCAAGCTCGGCGGGCTGCTCGATCAGGCGATCAAGCTCGGCATCAATCAGGGCGGCGATATCCAGTTCACCAACGACAAGCCCGATGCCACGATCGAAGAGGCTCGCAAGAAGGCAGTCGCCGATGCCGCCGCCAAGGCAAAGACCTTGACGGATGCCGCCGGCGTCAAGCTCGGCCGCGTTATCGCGATCCATGAAGGCGGCATTGCCGCCCCGCCGCAGCCCTATATGCGCAGCATGGCCGCCGCGGCTCCGATGGACAAGGCAGTTCCTGTCGCCACCGGCGAAAACGAATACAACGCATCGGTCAGCATCACCTACGCGATCCAGCAGTAATCAAAACAAAACCGCCCTTCGCTCAGATCCGATCGGGTCGAGCAAAGGGCGGTTCCGCGGCCCCCGCCAAAAAGGCGAAAAGGTCAGAGAGAAAGCGGGCGCCTCGTGCGCCCGCTTTGCTTGTCAGCGGCCTAGGAGCGGGCAACCGCGAACATTGGCAAACATCATCGTATCCGGACCGCGGCGGCCGAAACCATCGACGATAACGCGACGCGGCGTCACATCCACAACACGGGCGCGGCGCAGACCATAGCTGCGGGCAACGTCCACGGCCTGGCGGGGATCGCAGCCACGGCGGTCAAAACGCGGCGGCGGGCGATCATAATCCGGCGGTGGCGGGCGATGACGGCCCGGATTGACATAAATATCGACGCCCTGCGCAGAGGCAAAATCCGCCGTGCCCGACAAGGCAGTCACTGCGACGCAGACGGCGACTCCCAACTTTGCCAGCATTTGTTTCATTAAGTTCTCCATGAAGCAGAGGGCTTCTCTCTCATGCCTGCAATATTTGCTGAGCGAGTGCCCGAGAAGTAACGGCATGATGTTGAATAGGCCCAGAATCAGCCATTCATCCATTATTCAGCTACAATGAACGCTAAAGGGAAACCAGATGGCCCAGAATAGCACAACATAAAAAATAAAGCCGCCTCCCTTTCGGAGGCGACTTCGAATCCATCTAATAGATGTGGAAAACTTGGGAGCGCTGCAATCAGCGGCGGATCAGCGGGCAACCCGGTGCGTTGGCGAAGACAACCCGATCCGGACCACGGCGGCCGAAACCTTCGACAACGACACGGCGCGGCGTGACATTGTCGATACGGGCGCGGCGCAGACCCATGTCGCGTGCTTTCTCGACGGCGAGACGCGGGGAGCACATGCGACCGCGCGGGTGGTCATAGCGAGCCTGCTGAATACCGGGATGGAAGTCGTTGGCGGAGGCCGTGACGACCGTTGCGGACATGGCGCCGAGCGCAATGAGAGCTGCAATACCTGCCTTGGCGAAAAGATTGGTCATGGTGTTTCTCCTTCAAATCCTTGCTGCGGATCGTTGCAATCCCGTTATTGGCCTCGCCATCGGCAATGCCTCGGGATTGGAGCCACGTTAGGTCAGCCAAGCTGAACCGAACGCGAATTGGCCGTTCAGATTGTATTCACGACGGTTAACAATCTATTGACGCGAGAAGGCGCGCTGTTCAGCCAGAAAAATGCAGTACGATCTCGCGGCGATGCGGCCGGTCGCGGTGCTCGAAAAGGTAGATGCCCTGCCAAGTGCCGAACGCCAGCCGACCGTTCATCACCGGAATGCCAATGGAAACCTGCATCAGTGCGGCTTTGATATGCGCCGGCATATCGTCCGGCCCCTCCATGGTGTGCACGATCCAGCGCATCGAGGAATCCGACGATGGCGGCACGAGCCGGCTGAAGAAGGCCTTGAGATCGGTCTTCACATCGGGATCGGCATTTTCCTGTATCAGGAGGGAACAGGAGGTGTGGCGAACGAAGACGGTCAGAAGCCCCTCACCGCCGCCGGCCGCGGTGCGGACGAATTCCGCCACCTGATCGGTAAATTCGTAGAGCCCCTGGCCATGAGTCGAAAGCGTTATCACTGTTTGCGGCATGGCATCCTCCGGGCATGGCGATAGCGATCCGCATCAGGTCGGGCGAGTGGCCGGAATGTCAAGTCCGGCCACTGCCTTTAGCCTATAATGAAATGGCGACATTGAAGCCGCCATAGATCATGCGCTTGCCGTCAAAGGGCATGTTTTCCATCTCATCCTTCAATCGCGGATCGGCCATGACCTTCGCCAATATCGCATCGCGGCTTTCTCGCGATTCATAGGTGATCCATGAGAACACCACGACCTCATCTTCCGTCGCCTGTACCGCACGCGGAAAAGAGGTAAGTTCGCCATAGGGCACATCGTCGCCTATGGCCTCGACATAGCTTAGCGCACCATATTCACGCCAAACCTCCCCGGCCCGTTGCGCGAGTGCTTTGTAAGCCTCGATCTTGTCTTTCGGCACGGCAACGATGAAACCGTCGACATAGGACATTTCAGCCTCCTCTGTTCTATGTTCACTTTTAAAGGACGATTGACGGCAACCAGATCCGACATTGGCTGCGGATATTTTCCACAGACCATCCCGTCGGCCCGAAACAGCACCGAACTCACTGAATGATCCCGCGGAGGGACGCCAATGATGATAGAATACCAGAATGATCCGAAGCTCGAAAATGAGGTGCTCAATGCCCTGTGGTCGACCGCATGGGGCAGCTCCTCTCCGCGGGATTTCCAGCCCATTCTCTCCCGAAATCTCGCGCATGTGGGCGCATTCGCGGGCGCAAGACTGGTGGGCTTCGTCAATGTCGCCCGGGATGGCGGCATTCATGCCTTTATTCTCGATACCTGCGTCGATCCGGAATTTCGGCGAAGAGGTATCGCAAGCGCCCTCGTCGCGCGGGCGAAAACCCTGGCCGGCGAACGTGGCGCGGAATGGCTGCATGTCGATTTCGAGCCGCATCTCACCGGCTTTTATCGGGGGCTCGGTTTTGCTCCCACTGAGGCCGGCCTCATTCGGCTGCAGGATTGACGGAATGCGCGCCTTAGACGGATGAGTGGCTTTGCGCGAGCAGCCAGTTGCGAAACAGGGCCGCAGCCGGGTTCAGCAAGGCGGCCGGCGGATAGACCAAATTATAGCTGACAGCAGCCGGCTGCATCTCCACAAAGCACCTGACCAGCTTTTTCTCGGAGAGATCGCGCGCCACCAGCGAGCTTCGTACGAGGGCAAAGCCGCGGCCCTGCCGGCAGGCCTCCAGCATCTCGGCAAAGGAATCGAAGAAAGGTGCCTCCTCCACGGCCCGTGCGATATCGAAACGCACGCCGTCCTCGCCGCTGCTCTCGCCAATCACCTGCTCGTGCCAGCGCTGCCAATCTAGAATCGTATGCCGCATGCCAGAGTAACGCAGAAGCGGAGCGGCCCTTATGGCCCAGCGCGGCGGCAGTCGTTTGGAGAGTTCCGGCGAACTGACGACGAACTCTTCGTCCGTCAGCAATTCTTCATGCGTGAAACCGGCGTCGGCGCGGCCGAGCCAGATAGCGAGATCGGTACCTCCAGGCTGAAAATCCGGGCGCTGGTAGCCGACAGCCAGCTTCACCTCGACGTCCGGATAGCGCTGGCAGAAATCCGGCAGCCGCGCCGCCAGCCATTGGCTGGAGAACTCCGGCGAGACGGAGACCGCGACGCTGCGAACCGAAATACTCGCGCGCGCCTGGTACAACGCCGTTTCCAGCTCGGCGATCACGCCTGAGATTGCAGGATGCAGACGGGCGCCCAACGGTGTCAGCCGCGCCCCACTTCGGCCTCTGTCGAACAAGCGCCCGCCGATCCATCCTTCCAACTGCGCAAGCTGATGGCTGACTGCCGTCTGTGTCTGCCCGATCCGCTCGGCAGCACGACTGAAACCGCCGGTCTCGGCAATGGCGCAGAATGTCTGAAGCACCGAAAGCGGTGGCAACGGCCTCTTTCCCATGAAAATCCCTCATGCTTTAAAGCGCAAGGATTCATTATACACCACTCTATTCCAGGCGCATCTATCTACTGGTCAACCATTTTGAGGTCATGGATAGATGAATATTCTTCATGTTGAAAGCTGGAGAACATGGTTCGCCCGGTTCCTGATCCGGCAAGATGCTTTGGAACGACGCTCGCATGATGAAGGTGGCCGAAAGCGAGACATGCTGCCTCTGACGAACCACCATTTGCTGCGGGATGTCGGGCGGAGCGATCTCGCGAAAGAGCCATCCAAAGATGGACATCGCTAACCGCTGAGCGTCTTCACCCTGGTCAGATCCGGAAAGAGGCGCATCCAGAGCAGCACCACGACGATGGTTCCGACGCCGCCGACGATGCCGGTCAGGACAGGTCCGAGAGCGCTGGCAAGCATGCCGGATTCGAATTCGCCGAGCTGATTGGAGGTGCCGATGAACAGCGAATTCACGGCATTGACCCGACCGCGCATGGCATCCGGCGTCAGGAGCTGCACGAGCGAGCTGCGCACGACGACGCTGACGGTATCCGAGGCGCCGACGACAAAGAGCGCTGCGACCGAAAGGATGATATTGGTCGACAGTGAAAAGACGATGGTGGCAATCCCGAAAACGAGGACCGCAAACAGCATCTTCTTGCCGACATCGCTCTGCAGCGGCCGGCGTGCCAGCCAGATCGACATGGCGAGCGCGCCGATTGCCGGCGCGGCGCGCAACAGGCCGAGCCCCCAGGGCCCGGCATGCAGGATATCGCGCGCGAACATCGGCAGCAGCGCCGTCGCTCCGCCGAGCAGCACGGCGAAGAGATCGAGCGAGATCGTTCCCAACATGACCGGGCGGCTCTTGATGAAGGAAACGCCGGCGAAGACGGAATTCAGCGTCACCGGCTCGCGCGACGACGGCTGCAGCCGTTCAACGCGGATCGAAATGACGTTGATGCTTGCAATGACATAAAGCACGGCTGAAACGGCAAATGGTGCAACGGGGCTGACGCCGTAAAGCAGACCGCCAAGCGACGGCCCGATGATGAAGGCCGTCTGCATCATCGAGGTAGAGGTCGCGATGGCGACCTGCAACAGCGAAGACGGCACGATATTAGGCAAAAGCGCTGCCATGGTCGGACGCTCGAAGGCCGTCGCTGCGCCCATGACGGCAACGGCGGCCAGAATGCCGGCGGGACCTATCCAGTGCTGCCAGACGGCCACAGCAAGAACCAGCGCGGTCAATGCCTCGATCAGCTGGCAGACGAGGCCGATTCGGCGGCGGTCGAACCGGTCGGCGACATGCCCGACGACAAAGGTCAGGATGACCATCGGCAGGAACTGGCAGAAGCCGACGAGGCCAAGGAAAAAGGCGCTATGGGTCTGGTCATAGATCATCCAGCCCATGGCAACCGTGACAGACTGAAAGCCTATCGAGGAAAAGACGCGCGACGCAGCGAACGAACGATAGCCGGGGTGACCGAGCACGCTTGGCCGGTCAAGATTCTGCAGGGTGTCCATGAGCCTTCTTCGTCTGCCGGCACGGACGCTTGCAGACATGGTTCTCAACAGTCGGAAATTTTATAGTCCCTGCTCTGCCTGAACGCGCCTTCTGTCAATCTCGTTTTTGCTGCAGTTGCAAATTCATCGCGGACGATAAATCAAATCGCGGTGAGGATGGACTGAGGAGGCCTTGCCTGCCCTCGATCGACCAGATGGCCGCCACCTCTACCGCGATAGCATCGATCAGCTTCGGAACATCGCTATCTGCCGATTCGTGCAGCGCCTCAGCGACAATCAGTACCGAATGCGTATCATTGCGCACCGCGGACAAACCACTCTGGCGATTGGTCCAGCGTCGGGCATGCGCTTGCCCAGCCGCATCGGCAAAGATCACCTCCCTCACTTCCGGATGCTCCATCTCGCCGGAAAAGGTCAGATAGGTTTCGCTGCCATTCGCATGCCGCACCTCGAGATCGCCGGAGATTTTCGAAAGATCGAAAACGGCAACGGGAATCGCAAAAGCGATCGAGATGGCATTGCAGAGATCGACGAGCGGATGCAGCCGCGGCAGAGACTCTTCCTGACGAAATCGGCGAAGCAGTGCTTCGGAGGCGCAGCGATATTGCGTCGGCTTCAATCCCATTTTGGAGAAAGCCCGCCGCCATGCCTGGATTTCGGCCATCTCGCTTTCGGGACCCTGCACCAGCCGGTCGGCGGCAATCGCATGATACTTAGCAATCCGATCTCCGACATCGACAGTCGAAGTGATCCCCTCGGCAAACAACAAACCGGGAACCAGCTCGGGAAACTCGCTCCACATCTCATTCGAATGGCCGAAAAACATGGCACCTCCTGATAGGCATCTGCTTGGCGCAGCAGAAAACCCCGTCATTATCCTCCGGTCTTGAATAAAATTGCAGAAGCTTCAGCCGATGGCCGCAGCATAGGCACCCGGCGAGACGCCGAAATTGCGAACGAAGAGACGCGTCATATGGCTCTGATCGGAAAAGCCGCTGGCAAAAGCCGCTTCCGCGAGAGACGTGCCCGCCGCAATCAGCCGCCGCGCTTCGTGAATGCGGCGCTGCATGAGGTAGGCATGCGGCGTCAGTCCCGTCACCTTGGCGAAGGCACGCAGGAAACGGAAGTGGCTGAGCCCGCATAGTTCTGCCAGTTCGGCAAGGGTCAATGGAGCGGCGGGATCGTCATCGATCAGCTCACGCGCCCTGTTGATATCAGCGAAAACGGCATCCTCACGCAAGCGGCCCGCTCCTTCGCGCATCACCGCGGCAAGAAGCGACAGCAGCAGTCCCTCCCGCAGGAGAGGACTCTCGGCCGCGTCCTCGATCAGAAGCGAAAACAGGGTTTTGAAATGCCCGGCCGTCCTCCCGTCGCGGATGACAGGCGACGGGAATTCCACCGCACCGAACCTGCCCTCGCCGACATCGCGCAACAGATCGCCGATCAGCCGGGGATCGAAATAGAGCATGGACCATGCACGGCTTTCACCGATGGGCATGCCGTCATGCACCTCGTTCGGGTTGACGCTGATGACGTCGCCGGCCTCTGCCTGCACCATCCCTCGCCCGCTCAGCGACCTCTGCGCGCCGGCCTCGATGATACCGACGCCGAACTGCTCATGTGTGTGCTTGGGGAAGCTATGGCCGGTTTCGGCCCGAACCGCCTCGATGCCGGCAAGGCGAGAGCGGTATATCCTGAATTCACCGGACTTCATCGCTGGCGCCTCTCATTCCGCCTGTTCGCTATATTAGCTATGGCGTCCCACACGGGCGACAATGTTGCGCACCCTCAATCAGGACACAAGGCTTAAGCGCCTCCCGCGGCCTTGTGATCCTCCGCCGTCGCCAATGCCGCCTGCGTATCGCCGGTAACGGCGGCCGGCAGCGGTGTGCCGCGCTTGCGCTCCCGCGCCAATGTCAGCAGGCCGGAAAAGATGATGAGGACAATACCGATGGCCATCGGCATATCGATGCTGTCGTTGAACAGCAGGTAGCCGAAGGCGATCGCCCAGAGCATCTGGCTATATTGCGGCGGCGCAACCAGATTGGCAGGCGCCATCTGCGCGGCCGTCAAGAGCAAGACGCTGCCGCACGCGCCAAGCAGGCCGTAGCTCGCGAGGAATATCCACTGCATCGGCGTGGGCATGGTGACTTCGGACAGCATGAGAAGGCCACTCACGATAAGCGTTCCGAAAAGGCCTGCCCCATAAAGCGAGATGCGCTTCTCTTTCGAGCCGAGCGCACGGTTGACGACGATGGATATCGCCGCGGCAAGACCGCCGATCGCTGCGCAGAGATGGCCGACCGAAAGCTCGCGGAAACCCGGACGCAGGACGATCAATACGCCGACAAAACCGAGGATGACCGCCGTCCAGCGCTGCCAGCGCACATCCTCCTTGAGAAAGATCACTGAGAGAATGGTGACAAAGGACGGCAGCAGGAACAGCAGCGCAAAGGCTTCCGCCATCGGCAGCATGGTAAAGGCGATGACGGAGGAGATGGCGCCCGTCGCGCCGCAGACGAAACGCAACAGCCACAAGGGACGGTTCGACGTCCTCACCATGTCAAACCACTCGTCCTCCCGCTTCTTCAGGAAAGGCACGGCGGCAAAGCCGAACAGCGCGCCGATGAAAGCGACCTGATAGGAGGGGATCACCCCGTGAAGGATCTTGATCGACGCATCGCTGAAGGCGAAGACGGCATAGGACGCGAATGCCACAAGGACACCACGCAGGGCGGAATGGCCAGCGGCAGAGCTGGAATCGGCTGTGATCGAGGACATCGGAATCTTGAGAAAAGTGCGATGGGAGGACACTGAATCAGTGAGATGCGGGCAATTGTATGATGAAATGACGTGGATTTCGATTGGGGTGAGCAGTAAACTATTGTTTCAGCCACGTCGGACGCTGCGTGAGAGATTCAGTTCGTTGGAAGATTGAGGCTTTTCCATTGATCTTGCGGTATGGAAGGACCCAGGCGATAGGCAAAGGATATCACTTTCGTCGCACTGCTATCGACGTTACATTTCACCCCAACATAGTGATAGCCGTCAGACGTTCGATATACGGCCTTGTCCGTCTCTATACTCCGGCTGGCGCTTCGGCTCTCGGAAATGTGCGGCAAACCAAAACGCAGTATATGTAACCCAGCAGCGTTCAATTGGGCCGCCCCCTCCGAGTTGCAAAGCTGACTTATCCGCATTTGTGCGGAAAGTTGCTTCCATTGCGCTAAAAAGCCCTTTGGAAGTCGTGAAAGCTCATCCGCCGAGTACAATCGCTTGGCCTGAACAAAAGGTGCCGCAGAAGCTGGGGAACCTGCTTTTGCGGAAACAACTGCTCTCGCCTTTTGCTCTCCCTCTGTGAGCTCGGACCGAGAAGTCTGGCCGCGTTGTTCCGGCATTGGCTCGATCACGAGCCCAGCGCCACCCTCCGCTGTCGAGTTGCCGGGCGAATTTCTCGCTTCACCCATCTTCGGTTGTCCGGACGCCATGACGCCTGGAACAGTGACGTTTGCGGCATTTTGACGGGACTGAAGCTCGTCGGATGGATCAACTTTAGTGTCCGACGATGAATCTGTGGCCAGCACTTGCGGCGTAGATATAGGTACAGATTGACTTTGCTGGTCGGAGTTCAAGGAACCCATACCCGATTCATTCGGCTCGCCTTGTTCCGAAGGCTCAGAATTTTGCAGTTGAGAGTTGGAATCGGCCGCAGTCAACTTCGGAGTCTCAGACTCCGAAGCAGTAGGATTCTCGGCCGCTTCCTTGGCAACTGGCGACTCTCTGTCGCCAGTTGCGGCCGATGTTTGAGATTCCTTCAGCGGTTGGCTATCATTTATCTTAGGCGATAGAGTTGCGTTCTCTACTTTAGATGCCGATGACAAATCATCTTTGCTCAGATCTTCATTCCTGAAATCGGCCGCAGTTTGTTTATGATCAGGATTGGACCGCTTGGATTCGGGAGGTGTTTCTTTTGCTTCAGGCGGAGTCTCTGTCGCAGAGGGCTGCTGTTCCGCCTTCTCGACGGGCTTGTCAGCCGCGGGATCATCGGGCTTGGGTTCGGACTTCGCCTGCTCTATCGGCTTATCGGCCTTGGCCTCGTCAGGCTTGGCTACGGGCTTCTCTGCCTGTTTCTTGCCGTTGGGATCGGCTTGCTTTGGCGGCTGTTCGTCCGCCTTCTTTCCCTCAGGCTGCTGTGGCTCCTGTTGGGTTTCGGCCGTCTGCTGCGCCGGCTTCTCATCAGGTCTTGGCGTCGGCTTGGGAGGCTGGTCGGGCTTTTCATTCTCTTTCGTCGCAAGCTCCTGCTTTTCCTCCTGCTGCGGCACGAGCTCGACATTGACGCTCTGCTCGGGCTTCGCCTCGGGTGGCGCGGGAAATAGCGGCAGCAAAAAAATCGCGACAAACAGGACGTGCAGAAGGATCGACAGGACAAAGCCCGGCCTTATCTCCCTATCCCGCTTTTCCGCAACCTTTTCCATCGTTCAGCGGATGGCTCGCGACGAAAAAGCAATCAGGCGAAAACAATGCATCGATTCATTCGATCCTTATCGGCAAACAGATCAGAAGACTTTCCGGTCGCTGACATATGGTACCCGACCATGCGCCGCGAAAGAGGCCTCGGTCGAAATCGAACTTGTCAGGCCTCCGCGCGATCCGCAATGGCGCAAAAACAAACCTGCGTGATCGCGCATCTCTTAGACGGTCGCATCGCCGTTAGAAGAACTCATCCAGCAACTGATAGTATGCCATCTTTTCGGCTTGCGGCTCAAAATCGCCATAGGCTTTCAAAAACTCCGCAACCAATTCCTCTCCGAAGTTGTGCTCGATGCTGCCACAGGCAAGTGCAATATCCTGATGGCGATCAGCCACGCCGAGGCGGCCGCAATCGATATAGCCTGTGAATTTCGGGCCGTCGGCCATGAAATTCGGAAGGCAGGCATCGCCATGAGTGACGACCAGATTCTCCGTTGACGGTCTCTTGGCCTGAAGTTCGTGGAAGAGATCTTCTGCCGATCTTCCAAGCCTGGCCTCATCGAAATCATCCTCATCAACGCGGCCGGCAAGCAAGCGCGCCTTTGCCGCAGCAATTCTGTTCTCCAGCCGATGATCGAAGGGGCAGGCAGCGATGTCGACGGCGTGCAATTGCCGCAAGGCATCCGCCAAAAGCCGCGCCCGCTCGAGCGGCTGCAGCCGCTCCGCGCTGACGAAATCGCGGCCTGGAAGAGCGCTCATCAAAAGCCATTCGCGTTCACCATCCGTCTCGTGCGCAATGATCTCCGGGCAGGCAAGGCCCTGCGAGGCGAGCCATCGCAGCCTCGCAACCTCGCCGGCCAGTTCACCCAAGGGATCGGCCAGCTCGGTCTTGAGATAGACGGGCGCAAGCCCATCGGCCTCAAGCCGGAAGACATGGGCCGAGGAGCGGCCAAGCCCATCCTGCCGCCATTCATACCCGGCCAGCAGATCGCGCAGTCGGACAGGAAGGGATATCTCCATGAATTGCGGTTTGCTTGCCAAAAGTGGCTCCTCAAATTTGATAATGCCAACTAAAAACCCGGCTCACTTTCGCGAACCGGGCCTTGTTTTCTAGACGGCAGATGTCGGCTTGCGCCAGATCTCAGCTGTCGAGGAAGCTTCTGAGCTTGCGGCTGCGGCTCGGATGCTTGAGCTTGCGCAGCGCCTTGGCTTCGATCTGACGGATACGCTCGCGCGTCACCGAGAACTGCTGGCCGACTTCTTCCAGCGTATGGTCGGTGTTCATGCCGATGCCGAAGCGCATGCGCAGCACACGTTCTTCGCGCGGCGTGAGCGATGCCAGAACGCGGGTCGTCGTCTCACGCAGGTTCGCCTGAATGGCGGCGTCGATCGGCAGAAGCGCGTTCTTGTCCTCGATGAAATCACCGAGATGCGAATCTTCTTCGTCGCCCACGGGGGTTTCGAGCGAGATCGGCTCCTTGGCGATCTTCAGAACCTTGCGCACCTTTTCAAGCGGCATGGCGAGCTTTTCGGCCAGTTCTTCCGGCGTCGGCTCGCGGCCGATTTCGTGCAGCATCTGGCGCGACGTGCGAACGATCTTGTTGATCGTTTCGATCATGTGCACCGGAATACGGATGGTGCGTGCCTGGTCGGCGATCGAACGGGTGATCGCCTGACGAATCCACCAGGTGGCGTAGGTCGAGAATTTGTAGCCGCGGCGATATTCGAACTTATCGACCGCTTTCATCAGGCCGATATTGCCTTCCTGAATGAGGTCGAGGAACTGCAGACCGCGGTTGGTATACTTCTTGGCAATGGAAATGACGAGGCGCAGGTTGGCTTCGACCATTTCCTTCTTGGCGATACGCGCTTCGCGCTCGCCCTTCTGCACCATGTGAACGATCCGGCGGAATTCCGAGATCGAAATACCGGTTTCGGTCGCAAGATTCTGGATTTCCTGACGGATATCGCGGATCGTGGTGTTTTCGCTCTTGGCGAATTCCTTCCAGCCGCGGGCGGCCAGATTGCCGATGGACTTCATCCAGTTCGGATCGAGTTCGGCGCCCTGATACTGTTCCAGGAAGCTGTCGCGCTTGACGCCATAGGATTCGGCAAGGCGCAGCAGGCGGCCTTCGTTCTGAACGAGGCGCTTGTTGATGTCATAGAGCTGCTCGACGAGAGCGTCGATGCGGTTCTGGTTCAGCGACAGAGACTTGACCGACTTGACCAGCTCATCCTTGAGCTCCTTATAGCGGCGCTCCTGCGCCGAAGACAGCGTGCCCGAAGCCGACAGGCGCTGCTCGACCTGCTGGTCCTGCAGCTTGCGCAGCTTCTTGTAGGTTTCGGCGATGATGTCGAGCGTCGTCATCACCTGCGGGCGAAGCTCGGCTTCCATCGCGGCGAGAGAGAGGTTGGATTCGTCCTCGTCCTCTTCCTCCTCCTCGATCGGCAGACCTTCACCGCCGACATTGGTGATGTCGTCGTCACCGGAAGGAGAGCGGCCGCGGCGTGCCTTTTCCTTCTCTTCGGCTGCCTTGCGGTCAGCCTCGATCTTCTCGGGGCTCTGGAACTGCGGCGCAGCCTTGGCCTCGGGACCGGAATAGGTGGTTTCGAGATCGATGATCTCGCGCAGCAGCGTCGTGCCTTCGTTGAGTTCGTCGCGCCAGATAATCAGGGCCTGGAACGTCAACGGGCTCTCACAGAGGCCGCCGATCATCGTTTCGCGGCCAGCCTCGATGCGCTTGGCAATCGCGATTTCGCCTTCACGCGACAGAAGCTCGACGGAGCCCATTTCGCGCAGATACATGCGCACCGGGTCATCCGTACGGTCGGTCGGCTCTTTCTTCTTCGCGGTGGCCAGCGCGGAACCGGTGGAGGGGGCCAATTCGCCGCCTTCACTGTCGTCGTCACCACCCGCATCGTCGTCGTCGCTGGCCGCAGCGCCGGCCTCTTCGACATCTTCGTCCTCGATGACGTTGATGCCCATGTCCGAAAGCATGGCCATCGTGTCTTCGATCTGTTCAGACGTCACTTCTTCGGACGGCAGAACGGCATTGAGCTCGTCCATCGTCACGTAGCCGCGCTTCTTCGCGGCCTTGATCATCTTCTTGACCGCGTCGTCGGAAAGATCGAGAAGGGGACCGTCGGAGGTGCCGTCGCGCTCGACTTCAGCTTCTTCGTTCTCTTTGACCTTTGTTGCCATTTTTATATCGTCGCTTTCCCTGACGCTGCAAACTTTCACGCGGTGAAACAATCACACTGGCTGGCGCGCCCTGCACCAGCTGCGACTCACCGACGAACACCTAACGGAATGACCTTTAATGCCCGATTAACCACGATCACCGCCACCGGAGTGCAAAGCTGGATTGCGTTTGGATTTCCGGCCATGATATCAGGTGATCCGCTTGATCCAGTTTTACCGTTCTTTCCGAAGTCAAACGGTGATTCCCAGAATTTTAGTTCTCGTCAAGCTTTTCCAGCAAAAAAGCCCGTTAAATGCGCGAAAAAGCCTTATCCACAGGCTCCGCACGCAGCACTTTATTGTTTCCCGTATTTAGGAAGTCCCCGCGCGATGACAAGAGCATCCTGAGCAAAGCCTCACATTTCCAGCATCGGCAGGTATTACCGAGCCCGGAAGTGTGTCCGAATGGCATCAATTCCAGTCCATTACGACCTTGCCGGAGTTTCCAGAACGCATGGCTTCGAAGCCATCGCGAAAATCATTGATGCCGATACGGTGGGTGATGACGGGCGATACATCGAGACCGCCTTGCACGAAGGCGATCATCTTGTACCAGGTCTCGAACATCTCGCGGCCATAGATACCCTTCAGGTTCAGCATCTTGAAGATGACCTTGTTCCAGTCGATCTCGAAGCCGGCCGGCGCGATGCCGAGAATGGCGATTTTGCCACCGTTATTCATCTTATCGATCATGTCGCGAAAGGCGGGAGCCGCCCCTGACATTTCCAGCCCCACATCGAAACCCTCGGTCATGCCGATGGACTTCATCACATCGGCAAGATTCTCCTGGGAAGCATCGACGACGTGATCGATGCCCACCTTGCGGGCAAGCGCCAGCCGGGTCGGATTGATATCGGTGATGACGACCTTGCGGGCGCCGGAGCGCTTGGCGACCATCGCCCCCATGATGCCGATCGGCCCCGCGCCGGTGACGAGCACGTCCTCGCCGACCAGATCGAAGGAAAGTGCGGTGTGGACCGCGTTGCCGAAGGGATCGAAGATCGCGGCGATTTCATCCGGGATATCGTCGGGGATCGGCACGACATTGGACTCGGGAATGCAGACGAATTCGCCGAAAGAGCCGGGACGGTTGACGCCGACGCCGAGCGTGTTGCGGCAGAGATGACCCCTACCCGCCCGGCAATTGCGACACTTGCCGCAGACGATATGACCTTCACCCGAGACGCGCTCGCCGACATGATATTTCGTCACGGCGGAACCGATCTCGGCGATCTCACCGCAAAATTCGTGGCCGACCACCATCGGAACGGGAATGGTTTTTTGCGCCCATTGATCCCAGTTCCAAATATGGACATCCGTGCCGCAGATCGCCGACTTCCTGACCCGGATCAGGACATCGTTCGGGCCGACCTCCGGAACCGGCACATGTTCCATCCACAGCCCGACTTCCGGCCTGGATTTGACCAACGCTTTCATCATGTTCGACATGATCGGCTCTCTCCAACCAATTCAAATGATTCCGAGTTCTTTTCCGGCTTCGGCAAAGGCTGCAATCGCCTTTTCGACATCGGCCTTCGAATGGGCAGCCGACATCTGTGTGCGGATACGCGCCTGCCCCTTCGGCACCACGGGGAAGGAAAAGCCGATGACGTAGACGCCCTTCTGCAGCATGAGCGCCGCCATGTCCTGCGCGAGCTTCGCGTCCCCAAGCATGATGGGGATGATCGGGTGATCGGCGCCGGCGAGCGTGAAGCCGAGCTTGGTCATCTCTCGGCGGAAGAGTTCGGCATTGCCTCGAAGGCGTGCACGCAAATCGGCGCCATTTTCGATCAGATCGAAGACCTTCAGCGAGGCTGCGGCGATGACGGGTGCCAAGGTGTTGGAGAACAGATAGGGGCGCGAACGCTGCCGCAACCACTCGACGATCTCACCCCTGGCAGAAGTATAACCGCCGGAAGCGCCGCCAAGCGCCTTGCCGAGCGTGCCGGTGATAATGTCGATTCGGCCTTCGACGCCGCAGTATTCAGCCGATCCCCGGCCATGCTCACCGACGAAACCGACCGCATGGCTGTCATCGACCATGACCATCGCGCCATATTTCTCCGCCAGATCGCAGACGCCGCTGAGATTGGCGATGATGCCGTCCATCGAAAAGACGCCATCGGTCGCAATCAGCTTGAAGCGGCTGCCCTCGGCCTTCTTCAGCTCTTCTTCCAAAGCCGCCATGTCGTTGTTGGCGTAGCGGAAGCGCTTCGCCTTGGAGAGCCGTACCCCATCGATGATCGAGGCATGATTGAGGGCATCCGAGATGATGGCATCCTCTTCCGACAGCAACGTCTCGAACAACCCGCCATTGGCATCGAAACAGGAGGAATAGAGGACAGTCGCCTCCATCCCGAGGAAAGCGGAAATCCGCGCCTCGAGCTGCTTGTGCTCCTCCTGCGTGCCGCAAATGAAGCGAACCGAAGCCATGCCGTAGCCATAGCGATCGAGCGCTTTCTTTGCGGCCTCGGCAAGCTCTTCGTTGTCAGCGAGGCCGAGATAGTTGTTAGCACAGAAATTGAGGACGCGCGCGCCGCCGAGCACGGCGATTTCGCCAGCCTGTTTGGAGGTGATGACGCGCTCGGCCTTATAGAGGCCGACTTCTTTCAGGCCGAGAAGTTCGTTGCGCAAATGGGAGATGAACGCTGAAGTCATGGTCGCATTCCGATGCTGGTCAAAGGGCCCAATTGACTAAGAAATAACATAGGATCCGGCCACTTGCTGCATCCAACAACGGCAAAAATGCGCAACGCCGTGACGTCTGCGCGATAGGCGGCAGTTTCGATATTATCTGTCAAAGCGGACTGAATACACGCAACTTTCCAGCCAGACCTCATTGAGGCTTATCGCAAAAATTACTTGACTCAGTCCAATATTTTACAGCAGATTGGCGCTACTCTGAAAATAAGGGAGAGCCATGAGTATATTCCACAGATTCTCCCTCGCAGGACGGGTTGCCCTCATCACCGGCGGCGGGCGCGGCCTGGGATTCGAAATGGCGCAGGCGCTTGCCGATGCCGGCGCGCACGTCATCATCAACGGACGAACCGCAGCCATACTTAATGTAGCCGTGGAGACGATCCGAGCGAGAAACGGCTCGGCGGAAGCCGCAGCCTTCGATATTTCCGATCGTGATGCCCAGCACGCAGCAATAAACGACATCGAAAACAATCACGGCCGGCTCGACATACTGATCAACAACGTCGGCGCCCGCGACAGGCGCTCTCTGGCCGACTTCGATGACGAGGCGATCCTCGCCTTGCTCAACACGGATCTTGCCGCCTCGATCATGCTCTCCCGCGACGCCGCGCGCCTCATGAAACGAAACAATCATGGGCGACTGATCTCGGTCACTTCGATCAGCGGGCAGGTCGTCATGCCCGGCGACTGCGTCTATCCCGCCGCCAAGCAGGGTCTGACAGGCCTAATGCGCAGCATGGCTGTGGAATTTGGCCCTCACGGCATCACAAGCAACGCCATCGCGCCAGGCTGGTTCGCAACGGAAACCAATGCCGCCATGGTCGCGAACGAAGACCTGACCCCCATCGTGCGCCAACGCATCCCCGTTCAGCGCTGGGGACGTCCAGACGAGATTGCGGGCGCCGCACTTTTCCTCGCCAGCGACGCCGCTTCTTTCGTTAACGGCCACGTCCTGACCGTCGATGGCGGAATGACGGTGCGCATGTAGCATGTCGGCAGCCGGGCTTCGATAACGGCATCAACACGTCATCGGTTAGCGAATTCCGAAATCACGGCAAGGAACGCGTCTCCATAGCGGTCCAGCTTCGATTGCCCGACCCCCGATATTCCCAGAAGATCTCGGTGATTCCTGGGCCGCTCTGTCGCAAAGGCGATCAGCGTCGTATCCGGAAAAACGACGTAAGGCGGCACGCCCAACTCCTTGGCTATCCGGGTGCGCTCAGCCCGCAATGCTTCGAACAGCGCCTGTGTCTCGCCGGAAAGCCCGTGAGCCTGCTTCTCCGGTCGCCCCGCTCTCTTGCCGCGGCGGCCCGTTTCGGGCCGATCCTTGCGGAAAAACACCTGCCGCTCGCGCTTGAAGACGGCCCTCGCCTGTTCCTGGAGCTTCATGGCACCGAAGGCCGTGTGGTCGATGTTGATAAAGCCGTTCGCCAATAATTGCCGGAAGATCGATTGCCAGGTGCGAGAGGGAATATCCTTGCCTGCGCCAAAAACTGGCATGTCGACATGGCCGAAGCGCTCGGTCTTCTCGTTGACCGTTCCCATCAGCACATCGATGACGTGGCCGGTGCCGAAACGCTCGCCGGTGCGATAGACGGCGGCGAGCGCCTTGATCGCCGCTTCCGTCCCATCCCAGGTTTCCACAGGTTTCAGGCAGGTATCGCAATTGCCGCAACCGCCGCCATGTGCCTCGCCGAAATGCGCAAGAATCGACTGCCGCCGGCAGCCGGCCGTCTCGCAGATCGCAAGCAGCGCATTGAGCTTTGCCCGCTCGACGCGCTTTATCTCCTCGGACGCGCCGCCTTCGTCGATCATCCGCCCGCGCTGGATGACATCGGCCATGCCATAGGCCATCCAGACATTGGAGGGCAGCCCATCGCGTCCGGCACGGCCCGTCTCCTGATAATAGGCCTCCACTGATCCCGGCAGATCGAGATGGGCGACATAGCGCACATTCGGTTTATCGATGCCCATACCGAAGGCGACCGTCGCCACAAGGCAAAGGTCCTCTTCCTTCAGGAAAGCATCCTGATTGGCATCACGAAGCGCCCGATCCATGCCGGCATGATAGGGAAGCGCGCGGATACCCTGCCCGTTCAGCCACTCCGCCGTGTCCTCGACCTTGGCACGAGAGAGACAATAGACGATACCGCTATCGCCACGATGTCCGTCGAGAAAGCGCAGCAATTGCTGGCGCGGCTGATCGCGCTCGACAATCTCATAGGTGATGTTCGGCCGGTCGAAGCTGGTGGTGAAGACCTTGGCATTGTCGAGCGCCAGCCGTTCGATAATGTCCTCGCGGGTATGGGGATCGGCCGTTGCCGTCAGCGCGATACGCGGAACGCCGGGAAAAAGTTCGGCAAGCCGGCCAAGATCCCGATACTCCGGTCGGAAGTCATGGCCCCATTGCGAGACGCAATGCGCTTCGTCGATCGCAAAAAGCGCGATCTTCGCTCGGCTGAGCATCTGGCAGAAGCCTTCCGTCGCAATGCGTTCCGGCGTCACATAGAGCAGATCGAGCTTGCCTGCGGCAATGGTGCGATAGACATCGCTGGCCTCGTCACGCGACAGCGACGAATTCAGGGCGGCAGCCCGGATGCCGAGCTGCTTCATCGCCTCCACCTGATCCCGCATCAGCGCAATCAGCGGCGAGACGACGATGCCGATACCATCGCGGCAAAGCGCGGGAATCTGGAAGCACAGCGACTTGCCGGCACCGGTCGGAAACAGCACGACCGCATCGCCGCCGGAGACGACATGCTCGATCACCTGCTGCTGCTTGCCGCGAAAGGCGGAATAGCCATAGACACGTTTCAGCACATCAAGTGGCGCCGGCGCATCGGTATGCTCGCCGAACAAAGCGTCGTCTGCGGAAAACCGCGGCTCTTGTCTTTCAGGCTGAGACATCTATTCCCTATTTTCCAGCGGCACCTTTGACGCGGCCGGAGAGCACGCCGAAGCCATCAATGATCGCCTCCTGGTTTTCCAGACGCAGCGCCTCGAGCTGCACTTCCTGCAAGGCGCGAATCAATGGCTCGATCGCTTCACCGTCGCCTTCTTCCGTCGCCTCGGCAATAGCACTCTCCAGCTCGATCTTGTGCCAACGCAATGCTTTCGAGCGCTTGTGGAGCGCGAGCGCCTGGCGATAGCCCTCGCGCGCATCCTCCATGGCGGCTTCCTCGGTTGCCGTCCACAAACGGGCATTGCGAATCTGCTGTTCCAAACCCTTCAGCAAGGCACCGAAATCCTGTTCTTCCAATTGCTCGACCAGTCGCTCGCGGACGAGCTGAGGCCCGACCAGAGTTGCGGCGGCCCCGAGAACCGCGGACCAGAGCCGCTGGAGTTCACGGCTGTCATAATCGATTGCGGCGATCTCGTCATATTCGTCCTGCAGCAGCGCCGGATGGTTGACGATGGTCAATGCGAGCACGCTTTCTCGAAGGCTCGGAATATCCTGATGTCCCTTGATCATGGCCGAGCGCTGCAGGCGATCGGATGCTGTCATTGTCATCGCGGCCCCGGTGCGTGCCTGTCCACCACGACCTCCAAAGTTGCGGCCATTGCCGTCCCGGGAAAAACCACGCCCCTGCTGGCTGCCCCGCTGGAACTGCGGCTGGAACAGCCCGTTCAGCCGCTCGCGCATGTTCTGCTGATAATGACGGCGCACATCTTCATCGCCGATGACCGAAACAATGCGCCGCAGCCGCGCTTCCAGCTCCGCCCGCGCTTCCGGCGTCTCGAAGGTGCCGCTGCCGGCCTCTCTCGTCCATATCAGATCGGCCAGCGGCTTTGCCTGCGCCAGTACCTTGTCGAACGGCGCGCGCCCATCCTGCCGCACGAGATCGTCGGGATCCTTGCCGTCGGGCAGGAGCGCAAAACGTACTGTGCGGTTCGGTTTGATATGAGGCAGCGCCAGATCGGCGGCACGATTGGCGGCGCGGATACCGGCGCCATCGCCATCGAAGCAGAGCACCGGCTCCGGCGTCATCTTCCAGAGGAGATCGAGCTGGCTCTCCGTCAGAGCCGTGCCGAGCGGCGCAACGGCATTCTCGACGCCGGCCTGATGCAGCGCGATGACATCCATATAACCTTCGACCGCGATAATGGTCCCGGCGCCATCGGCGCCCTGCGAAGCGCGGCGGGCGCGGGTGAAATTGTAGAGCACATTGCCCTTGTGGAAGAGCTCGGTCTCGTTGGAATTCAGATATTTCGCCGGCGCATCCGGCGACATGGCGCGACCGCCAAAGGCGATCACCTTCTCGCGTGACGACAGGATGGGAAACATGATGCGGTCGCGGAAACGATCGTAGGAAACCGGCACGTTCTCATGCACCACGAGGCCGCAGGCCTCCATCTGCTCCTTCAGCACGCCTTTGCCGGCAAGATACTCTTTCAAAGCGTTGCGGCTATCGGGCGAATATCCCAGACGGAACGTTTCGATGGTGCGGCCGCTGAGACCGCGGTCGCGCAGGTAGGCCCTCGCCCGCGCTCCATTGGCTGTCTGCAGCTGGTCTTGGAAAAACTGGGTCGCCATCTCCATGACGTCGAGCAGCGATGTGCGTTCCTTCTCGCGCTTCGCCTCCATCGGATCGGCAACGGGCATCGGAACGCCGGCCATGTCGGCGATCTGCTGCACCGCTTCCGGAAAGCTCAAGCCTTCCAATTCAGTCAGAAAGCGGAAATGGTCGCCCGTCACGCCGCAGCCGAAGCAGTGATAACGGCCCTTCCGATCCTCGCAGTGGAAGCTCGGCGATTTTTCACCGTGGAAGGGGCAGCAAGCCCAGTAATCGCCGCGCGGCACATTTGTCTTGCGCCGATCCCAGGTCACACGACGACCGATCACGTCCGAAATCAAAACGCGGTCGCGAATCTCGTCGAGAAACGTATTGGAAAATCGCATGGCTACCTCTGGCTCATTCCATATAAACAGGAATGCCGGGCATTGCCACGGCGACGCGGCCGCCTCCCACGCTATTCACAGCCCTTTGCCGGCGATTGCATTTTCGCCCCAACGATCACAACTCCGTGAACACGACGGTAGATTTATCCGCATTCGTGTCGAAATTCCCGGCTGCCGTTGACAGGCTCGAAATACCCAAAAGTTGCCTCCGCGTGACCGAAACTGGTAGGATTACATCCATGGGAGTAACTATTTCGTCCGCAAAAATCCGCGAAAAAGCAACGACTTGCACAGCCTATGGTCGACAAACGCGACCAAGAGCGATGCCATGGACAATCAATGGCTGCAAAGCAATCGCGCACGCGCGACACTCTCTGACGGCGCATTTGCGGCAAGGTTCGTAAGCCAAACATTATTTTTTTGTAATTTGATTGTTCGTGTGCGCCGCAATAGCGTCCTTCTCACAGGGCGAGACAAGCCGGCAAAGAAACTTCTTTGCGACGCGACATGCCGAGACGCCCTGACGAACCGAAAGCCACCAGGTACGGGCTTTCTGTTTAGGAGAGGGAAATGCGCGTTCTGATCGTACCCTTGGCAGCAGCAGCCATCTTCGCCACAGCTAGCTATAGCTCGGCCACGATGGACGGCGCCGCCAGCGAAAAGAATGTGCTTTATGCCGGTGCGGGATATCAGTTGCCGGCGAATATGAAAGTTCCTGCCCTTACGGCAGGCGTAAAGGTTCAAATGTCCGAACTGCCGTCGCAGGCATTGGCTTTGCCCCAGCAGATCAGGATTTTCAGATAAGTTCAGCAGATACTCAGGTGGGGCACCATCCCTACCCCCGGCGCCGCCCCACCTGAGTGCCTTTGCAAAAGACGTTTGATTTTTGGGCCCCACCCTGCGTCATCAAACGTCAGCAAAGCGCAAGAAGGCAGGAGCTCCCCCAGCTCCTGCCTTCTCTAATTTTGGGCCATCCCCAATTCGCGACAATACGAGCATCGACACATGCTGCGGAACATCTTTGGTTCCTCGCCGCGAGTATCTTGACGCAACGATATCGATCGATATCCTTTATTATCTACGTATATGCGATCTTAGTAATTATCTCGTCAGACAATTTGAAACTTTGTTCAGTTGATCGGAGACGGTTGCATGTCTTTATCCGCGAAGGAACTTGTTCAAGACCCCAAATTTTTCACGGAAATCCTCGGTTATACACGAGAGATTATATCCACTTATGATGAAAATCAGCGCGTATGCTCTGTCTTTGCTTCACAGCAACGCTGGCTGATGGCGCTCGCCGGCTTCGCCCTTTATTGCGGCGGCATCGACGGAGAACCGCCCGGTATTCACGCCAATCGCTTCGCCAACTATATCGTCGAACACGAAATCGCCAGCCACAACACCGCACTCAGCTTCATTCAGGAGATGCTGGCTCTCGGTTTCCTGCGCTTTCTGCCTATCACCAGCGACAGGCGCGCGCGACCAATGCAGCCCACAGAAGAGGCCGCAAGGCAGCTTGCAAGATGGCTGAGCATCCATCTGTCCGTGCTGGATCGGTTGGATGGCGGCAAGCGCAACGCCTTATTTAGCAAAAAACCGGAACTCGTTACGCTGCTTCAGCCTACGATCTCGGTTGGCATCATCGAAAGCGACGAGCTGCGCAATCCGGGAGAAACGTTCGACCTGTTCACCTGGGCAAACTCGGGCGGCATCATTATGGATTATCTGATCTCCCGCATCGGGACGATCAATACGGCGACTAAGAAAGCGATTATCGGACCGGTGGCCTTTACCGATCTCTGCAACCGGTTTCTCATTTCCAGAACAAACGCAAAGCGACTCATGAACAAGGCCATAAACATGCAAAGCGTCGGATGGACGGGAGCGCCTGGGCGGAGCCAGCTTTGGCTCTCCACCGCTTTCATCGAGGAATATCGGAACTATCAGGCGGGGAAACTCGCCATCATAGACGCCGCCTGGCAAAATACCCTCGGCAGGCGGCCAGTCCGCATACCGAGGGCGAAACAGAGTTTTACTTCAGCAGTTCCTTCAGGATAGCGGAGGCCTTGGCGAAATCCATCTGGCCGGCATAGCGCTCGCGCAAGGCGGCCACGCACTTGCCCATATCCTTTAGGCCTTGCGCGCCAAGTTCCGCGACGACTGCAACACAGATCTCACGGACCTTCTCTTCGGAAAGCTGCTCAGGCATGAAGCCCTGGATGACCGCGATCTCAGCGCGCTCCTTGTCAGCTAGCTCGGGACGACCACCATCGATATAGATCTTCACCGATTCCTCACGCTGCTTGATCATCTTGGCAAGCAGCTGCAGAATCTCGTCTTCGCTCGCCTGCTCCTTGCCGAGACCGCGATTGGCGATATCCTTATCCTTGATGGCAGCAAGGATGAGACGGACGGTCGAAAGCCTCGCTGTGTCCTTTGCCTTCATGGCATCTTTCTGGGCGCTGGAAAGGGTTTCGCGGATCATGTTTAACTCCTTGAAGCAGGCCGGCGACGATCGCCCCGGCCACTTATGTCATGTTGCTGTCTCTTAAACCAACAGTGCCGATCAACGCAATTGCGCCCGAGAGCCCGAATTCCCTATCAGGAAAGCAAAAGCGCGCATTGACCGGCTCGCCTTGTTTAGCTATGTCCATCACCTGCACATAAGATCGATAGGAAGATCTCAAGCCGCGGCCTCGGTCGACGGCTGCACCTTGCTACAAACATGGCGGAACCGCCGGCCTCTTCAGGGCCGCGCCCGACGCCGGAAACGGGATGACTATGACCGCGACAGCCCCATGGACCACTGAAAAGCCGACCGCCCTCCTCGTTCTCGCGGATGGCACTGTGATCGAAGGCAAGGGTATCGGCGCGACCGGCAAGGTCCAGGCCGAAGTCTGCTTCAACACGGCGCTGACGGGTTATGAAGAGATCCTGACCGACCCCTCCTATCTCGGCCAGATCGTCACCTTCACCTTCCCCCATATCGGCAATGTCGGCACGAACGAAGAAGACATTGAAGACCTGACGCCTGCCGCCCGCCACGGTGCCGTCGGCGTAATCTTCAAGGCCGATATCACCGACCCCTCGAACTACCGCGCCGCCAAACACCTCGATCAATGGCTGAAGGCGCGCGGCATCATCGGGCTCTGCGGCATCGACACGCGCGCGCTGACCGCCTGGATCCGCGAGAATGGCATGCCGAACGGCGTGATCGCTCACGATCCGAACGGCGTCTTCGACATCGAGCAGCTGAAGGCGGATGCCAAGGCCTGGAGCGGTCTCGAAGGTCTCGATCTCGCCAAGGTCGCCTCCTCCGGTCAGTCCTCGCAATGGTCGCAGACGCCCTGGGTCTGGAACGAAGGCTATGGCGAACTCGGCGCCGATGACGCCAAGTACCATGTCGTCTGCCTCGACTACGGCGTCAAGCGCAACATCCTGCGGCTGTTTGCCGGCCTCGATTGCAAGGTCACGGTCCTGCCGGCGACGGCTTCCACGGATGACGTCCTCGGTCTCAAGCCGGATGGCATCTTCCTGTCCAACGGCCCCGGCGATCCGGCAGCGACCGGCGAATATGCCGTGCCCGTGATCAAGGACCTGCTGAAGTCGGAAATCCCGCTCTTCGGTATCTGCCTCGGCCATCAGATGCTCGGTCTGGCGCTCGGCGCCAAGACCGCGAAGATGCATCAGGGCCATCACGGCGCCAACCATCCGGTGAAGGATCACACGACGGGCAAGGTCGAGATCGTGTCGATGAACCACGGCTTTGCAGTCGACTCGAAGTCACTGCCGGAAGGTGTTGAGGAGACTCATATTTCGCTCTTCGACGGCAGCAATTGCGGTCTTCGTGTCTCCGGCAAGCCGGTCTTCTCGGTGCAGCATCACCCGGAAGCCTCTCCCGGTCCGCAGGACAGCCATTATCTCTTCCGCCGCTTCATCAATCTGGTGCGAGAAAAGAAGGGCGAAGAAGCCCTGGCCGAACGCGCCTGATAAAGCCAATGATCTAACCGCATGAGAAAGCCTCGGATTGGTGCCAATCCGAGGCTTTCTTTTTGTGCGTCAACTTGGGAGGTTTCTCGTCACATATGTTCATGCTTGCCGGAGCTCAGGCTTGCATGCGGCGCTGCTTCACCACTTCAAGCTCGCTCATCAGGATTTCCTCGAGGAACTCGAAATCCGACTGCCCGAATTCAACGAGGCCGAATCTCAGCTTGTAACCCCAATTCTTGTCCTGGGTGAAATCAAGCCAGCCCAAGAGAGGACGGAGCGGCTGTTCGGGCGCATCAAGCCAATCTACATCCTTGCGATAAGCTTTTCCGCAACCCATCTCGGCTAGGTAAGGCTCACCCTCACGCACAAAACCGATGGCAGTGAAGCTCTGAAAGCCATCCCTCTCGCCCATTTTGACAGACGGCGAATAGTAGACGATGCCGTCGCCCGGCTTGATACGCTTCAAAGGGGCCCGCTTGCCGTGGTTTACTTGCATGAAGCCTTGCTCGCGCCCAATACGCACATGCTCGGCACTGGCCACCGCCAGCCAGTAGGACTTCTGCTCCGGCTCCGGTCGCCGGGACGAAGTGTTGGCGTGTGGCAGGAGGCGTACGGCCGCCCCCCGATTGATTTGATCATCCCGCGGGAAAAGCGCGGCATCATTACGATTGCTTGCCTTGAATAACATGGTCGTCTCCCGTCTCTGGTATGAAACAGTTATAGCCGATCATGCTGTCAATTTTTGTCAGCAGTCTCGCAACGCAACGAAGGCTGCGGCTATCAGGCGGCAGCCTTCTCCGCCCGCACGAGAATGTAGAACCGGGCGCAAAGCATCGCCGCCGCAGAAGCAAGGCCGAGCAGGAAGCCGAACCAGATGCCGATCCCGCCAAAGCCTAGCGGAAACGCCAGCAGCCAGGCGAGGAAGAAGCCGATCGGCCAATAGGCGATCAGCGCCAGGATCATCGGCACGCGCGCATCCTTCAGACCGCGCAGCAGGCCGCTCGCAATCGCCTGCAGCCCATCGACGAGCTGGAAGAAGCCGGCGACGACAATCAGCGGTGCGGCAAAGGCAAGGACCTGTGGGGCCTCGGCAGAATGGACGTCAAGGAACCAGCTTGCGAGCCAGGATGGTATAGTCGCAAACAGGATGCTGCCGCAAAGCGCGATGCAGCTCGAAACAACGATCACCACGATGGCCGCGCGCTTCAGGCCGAAATGATCGCCCTGCCCATGGGCGACACCAACGCGCACGGTCGCCGCCTGGCTGAGGCCGAGCGGGATCATGAAGGCAATCGACGCCCATTGCAGCGCGATGCCATGCGCAGCAAGCTCGATCGTGCCGATCTGGCCCATCAGCAGCGATGCTGCCGTGAATAGGCTGACCTCAGCCAGAACCGTCACACCGATCGGAAAGCCGAGCCGGATGACATCCCACAAAGCATGCCAGTCGGGCCGCCAGAATCGCACAAAGATCTCGTAGCGCCGCGTCTCCCGGTGGGCTTGCACGTAACCAACGATAAAGAGCAAACCGGCGGTCTGCACGGCGACCGAGACAATGGCCGCACCATGCAGGCCCATCGCCGGCAGGCCGAAATGGCCGAGCACCAGGATATAGGCCAGCACGGCATTCATCACCAGCATGGCGATCGTCACTTTGAGGATGATGCCAGCCCGGCCGATGGCGCTCACCAGCGCCCGGATGACATTGTAGAGCAGGCCCGGCAACACGGCGAAGTGGCCGATATCGATATAGCCGCTCGCTAATTTCGCGACGTCAGGCTTTTGTCCGGCTGCAAGCAGAATCTCTTCGGAATAGAAGAAGGCCGGCTGTGCCAACAGCCAATAGGCCGTTACGACCCATAGGCCCATACGCAGCGCACGGCGCACCGAGGTAACGTCGCCTCTGCCATAGGCTTGCGCCACCAGCGGCATGACCGCGATGGAAAAACCCGAACCAAAAACCAGGATCGTGAACAGAAACTGCGCGGAAAGCACCATTGCAGCTAGCTGCTCGGCACCGAGCCGGCCCACGATCATGACATCAGTGGTGTTAATCCCGAGCTGCGCCAATTGCGCACCGATGAGCGGAATGCCCAGCGCAAGCGTTGCGCGCACATGTGCAGACCACGAGTTATCATTGTCATGCGCGTAAGGGCGCGCAGGTGCCGGCATATCCATAGCGAAGACTCGATCTTTAGAATCGCGCAAACCGTCCTACCCAAGGGTGCGCGAGCCTGCCGCATTAACGCAACCTAGGTTAAAAAGCCAGCAGACAAGTCGATGGTGCTAAAGAATTCATCAGAACATCAAAATATCTGATGATATTTTAGGCCGCTTCGCCTGCCTGCGATTGCGATACCGCTTTCGGCTCGGTCTTGCGGACCTTCGCCACGAGCACGACAAGCCCGGCAACCACTAGAATTGCGCTCATGATGAAGGGAGCACCGGCAAAAACGACGGGTGCGGTTGGCGCGGTATAATACTGGAACAGATATGGAAACAGCACGGGGCCGATGATGGCGGTAATACTCGTCAGGCTACCGAGCGCTCCCTGCAATTCGCCCTGTGCGGAAGGCGGAACCTTGCTGGCTGCAATGGAGCGAAGCGGTGCATCCGCAACGTTTTCGATGACGGTCAGGACAATAACGGCATAAACCATCCAGCCTTGCCATGAAAAAGCGTAACCGATCAGGCCGAGACAGGAAAACACCATTCCGAGCACTGCGGTCTTCCACTCGCCGAGCAGCGGCACCAGCCGTGGCAATACGAGACCCATGGCGATGGCGGCACCGATCCCGTAGACAGCGAGCGAGAAGCCGATCTGCCCCTCGCTCCAGTCATAGCGATAGGAGGTGACGAAAGCCCAGACCGCCGGGTAAACGCCATGCGCCAGCCAGTTCAGGAACATCACGACACAGACCCAGCCGATACCTTGGTAGCGACGCATGTGCTTCAGCGCGCCGAACGGATTGGCGCGCGTGATCTCGAAGGGCCGGCGGTGTTTCGCGTCGAGCGTTTCCGGCAGCAGGAAATAGGCGCCGACGAAATTCAGGAACGCGAGAGCCGCCGCGCCATAGAAGGGCACGCGGGGACCGAACTCGCCCAGAAAGCCCCCGATGACGGGGCCAAGCACGAAGCCGACACCGAAAGCCATGCCGATCAGGCCGAAATTCTTCGCACGGTTCTCGTCATTGCTGATATCGGCAATATAGGCCGAGCAGGTCGAGAAACTTGCGCCGCTGATGCCGGCGAGGATGCGGCCGACAAACAGCATCCAGTAGGAGCCCGCAATCGCGCAGATGAAATTGTCGATCGCGAACGTCAGCACAGAGGCCAGCAACAGCGGGCGGCGACCGAAGCGATCGCTCAAATTGCCGATCAAGGGCGAAAATAGGAACTGCATGCCGGCATAGGCCAGCAACAGCCAGCCGCCCTCGGTTGCCGCCGTGCTGACCGAGGCACCCGTCAACTCCTCCAGATATTTCGGCATCACCGGCATGATGATCGCGATGCCGATGACGTCGAGGAAGAGGATAAGGAAGACGAGGAACAGGCCTCGACGGGCGAATTTCTGATCGATCATGGAGATGCCTTCTGGCGGCTCCGCCTCGACGAAAGAGACAGAACGTGAACGAAAAACCGGAGCGTTCCCCATACCTAAAGATTTTGGCGGAAACAATACGTGAACGCTTCAATCCTATTGATTTATCGAACGCTTTTTTTGATCATTGGCACAAAAGCGACTATCTGTCGCGACCGCGCCGCTGGTCTCGATTGAGAAAGTCGACGAAGGCTCTGAGTGGCGCCGGCATGTGCCGCCTGCTGGCATAATAGAGAAACGGCCCGGAAAAGACCGTGTCCCATTCTTCGAGGATCGGCACCAGCTCTCCGCGGGCAATCTGCGGCGCAAGGAATTCCTTGAATGTTCGGATGATGCCCAAGCCGGCCGCGGCCGCGCTGCGTTCGATATCGATCGAATTCGTCGCAACGACCATCGGTGGCGTAATGAAGATCGTCTCGCCGTTTCTTTCGAACTCCCAGGGAACGACGGATCCGCTCAGGAAACGATGACGGATACAGCGATGCTCCAGTATATCGCGCGGATGCCTCGGCGTGCCGTTTGCCGCGAGGTAGGCCGGTGCCGCAGCCGTAACATAATGCTGTTGCCGCGGCCCGATCGGCACGGCGATCATGTCCTTTTCCAGCCGCTCATCATAACGAATACCGGCATCGTAGCCGGCCGCCACGACATCGATGAAACTGTCCTCAGCGACGATTTCGACCGAGATCGCCGGATATTCCCTCAGGAAACAGCCGATGATGTCGGGCATGACGACCATGGCGGCAACCGTCGGCACATTCAGCCGTAACGTCCCGCCGACACTGTCGCGAAAGCTGTTGATATCATCGAGCGCCACGGCGATCTCGCTCATGGCCGGTGTCAGGCGCTCCATCAGCCGCTCTCCCGCCTCCGTCGGCGTCACGCTTCTCGTCGTGCGATTGAGCAGGCGGACCGCCAGTCGCTCCTCCAGTCGCCGGACCGCTTCGCTCAACGAGGAGGCGGAAACGCCGCGCTTCCGCGCTGCCTCGCGAAAGCTGCGCTCACGGGCAACAGCGGTAAAGGCAACCAGATCGGCCAGCGGCAAATCATCCATTGTGCGAAATTCCAAACAACCTGTTTCGATTTACCCGGATTATCGCACAGAGATCGGTGGAGTAAATAGACTGTAGAAGCCATGTTGGGATGGTGCGTACCTTAGGCAAGGAGAAGCAGGATGGAAAAGAATCAATTGGGAAGAACCGGGCCGCAGGTATCGGCGCTTGGCCTGGGCTGCATGGGCATGTCCGGCATGTATGGCCCGTCCGATCGCGCCGAGAGCATCGCCACCATCCATGCCGCGCTCGATGCCGGGATCAACCTGCTCGATACCGGTGATTTCTACGGCATGGGCCACAATGAGATGCTGATCGGCGAAGCCATCAGGGGGTTGAAGCGGGACGATTTCCTGCTGAGCGTCAAGTTCGGCGCACTGCGCGATCCCTCCGGCGCATGGCTCGGCTACGATGCCCGGCCGGCGGCGATCCGCAATTTCGTCGCCTATTCGCTGCAGCGCCTCGGCATCGATCACATCGATATCTACCGCCCTGCCCGCCTCGACCCGAACGTGCCGATCGAAGATCAGATCGGCGCGATATCGGATCTCATCAAGGCAGGCTACATCAGACATATCGGCCTGTCGGAAGTCGGCGCTGACACCATCCGCCGCGCCGTTGCCATCCATCCGATCGTCGACCTGCAGATCGAATATTCGCTGATCTCGCGGGGGATCGAGGACAAGATCCTGCCGACCTGCCGTGAACTCGGTATCGGCGTTACCGCCTACGGCGTGCTGTCGCGCGGCCTCATCAGCGGCCACTGGCAGAAGGATAATGCCCAAAAGGGCGATTTCCGCACGATAAGCCCGCGCTTTCAGGCTGGAAACGTCGAAAAGAACCTGGAACTGGTGGAAGCTTTACGCGGGATCGCCGAGGCGAAGGGCGCCAGCGTTGCACAGATCGCGATTGCCTGGGTCGCAGCCAAGGGCAAGGACATCGTCCCGGTCATCGGTGCACGCCGCCGCGACCGCCTGACGGAAGCCTTGGGAGCGCTCTCGGTTGAATTGTCGCAAGCCGATATGGCCGCGATCGAACATGCGATCCCGAAAGACGCCGCTGCCGGTGGCCGCTACCCCGAAGCGCAGCTGACGCATCTCGACAGCGAGAAATAACGCGGCAAGGCTTGCCCGCTTACCGTCGTCAGGGGAGCGGGCAAGCAAGATCAGACCGGATTGTTCAGCGTATCGCAATCCGAGAGCTTGCCGGAATCGAAGCCCTGCTTGAACCACTTCATACGCTGCGCCGAGGTACCGTGGTTGAAGCTGTCGGGAACGACATAGCCCTGCGTGCGCTTCTGCAAGGTATCATCGCCGATCTGCTGTGCGGCATTTAGCGCCTCTTCGAGATCGCCGGCCTGCAGGATGCCCTTCTGCTGTGTGAATTTGCCCCAGATGCCGGCGAAGCAATCGGCCTGCAGTTCGATGCGCACCGACATCTTGTTGGCGTCCACCTCGCTCATGTTGCGGCGGGCCTGATTGAACTTCGGCAGGATGCCGAGCAGGTCCTGAACATGGTGGCCGACCTCATGTGCGATCACATAGGCTTGCGCGAAATCGCCGGATGCGCCGAACTGATCCTTCATCTGCTGGAAGAAGGCCATGTCGAGATAGACCTTCTGGTCGCTCGGGCAATAGAAGGGGCCGGTTGCCGCCGAAGCCTGACCGCAAGCCGAAGGGAAGCTGCCGGAGAACAGCACCAACTTCGGATCCGTATAGGTCTGGCCCATCGACTTGAAGATACCGGTCCAGGTGTCCTCCGTATCGGCAAGAACAGTCGCAACGAACTGCTTCATCTCGTCATTGGCCGGCTGCCCGCCGCTGCTGCTGTTGGAGGTGCTTTGTTGATATCCGGAGCCACCGCCCTCCAGCATGCCGCTTTGCTGCAGCAGGCCGATGACATCGACGCCCATGGCTCTCAGGATCAGGAAGATCACGATGAGCACGATAATGGTGCGAAAGCTCAAGCCCCCGCCGCCAATCCCCCCGCCGGGAAACCGGAAGCCGCCGCCACCGCCGCCGCTCATGGGCGATGAGCCGCGTTCGTCCTCGATATTGTCGGATTGCCGACGCCCCTTCCAATCCATAGTGCACCTCCTGGCGATGCCCAAAATCAAAGTCCCTTGAGGCATTTATATATCCAGGAAGTGTAACAAAGCCAGTTGGCTATCGACAGAACCTTAACTTAAACGGCGACGGCGCCACATTTCTTTCGACATCAGCCACAAAAGCGCGATGGCTATACCTGTCGCGACCAGGAGCGGCGCAATTTCATCGCCATTGAAGGCCACCTTGTTCATGATGCGGCCTGGAATGAGCGTAAACGCGCCCGCGCCGACAATACCGCCGAAGTAAAGGCCTCTCACGATACGCTTGTGAGCTTCGATATTGTGTTTGCGGGCGTTGGCGATGGCGCCCCAGCAACCGAACAGAACGTATATCGAAAGCAGGTGAATGGGGCTGAAGCCGTAAAACATGTTAATCTGGTGAATGAAGAAACTCGACAGCGCCGTAATTGCCATCAAGACCAGCCATATCTTGCCAAGCAGACGGTGTCTCGGCGTTCCCTTTGGCATGACAAGAAGATAGGTGCCGAGCAAGGCGGCCGGAAAAACCGCCGCGACATGGATCTGGATCGCGATCGGGGCATCTAGAAGCGGCTCGAGGGTCATCATCTGTATCCGGTTGAGTTTGCCGAGCCTTTCCGCGATAGTATTGTTCTCTCAATCGAAATTGCGCGAAAGAACGGGAAATCTTCGTGGATCACACCTTTCTGCAATCCACGCTTCGCGAATTGCGGATCATTCGGCATTCACCGCGTTTCTGGGCGACCTTTGTCACGATCGTCCTGATCTTTGCCTTGACCGGCCCCTACGGCACCCTTGATCGGCTGATGCCGGGAGCGCGGCTCGGTTACTGGCTTACCCTACACGCCATGGCCTGGTCGATCGCGATCGTCTTCTCCGTCGCCGCCGAAATCCTGCTACGCAGGCATATAGCCAGCATGTTCGCCCGGTTAATGATCGGATCCGTCGTTGCCGCATTGCCGATCGGCTTCGGCATCGCACTCGTTAATCTCGCGTTCTTTGGAACGGCGCCTAGCCTGAGCGCCAGCCTACATCAATCGCTCGGCTCCATACCGCTTTGCGTCCTCTTCTGCGTTCTCGCCTATCTGACCATGCACCGGCAGATAGTGGTGGCAGCCGAGGGATCGGATGCCACGGAGGCAAACGCTAGGCCCACCGCCCCAGCAGAGATTCGAACCGTGGCTTCGCAGCCGCCGATTCTCTCGCGCTTGAAGCCAGAAAACCGAGGCGCATTGGTAAGGCTCACAGTTCGCGATCACTATACCGAAGTCGTGACGACACGCGGTCGGGAGCTCATCCTGCTACGTTTCGGCGACGCACTCACAGAAATCGGCAATATAGAAGGTATCCGCCTGCACCGATCGCATTGGATCGCGACGGATCATATCACTCGCCTGAAACGCGACAACGGCAAGCTTTTCGTCGTCGCACGGGACGGCGTCGAGGTGCCCGTCAGCCGCTCCTATGCAGGAGATGTCCGGCGGCGTTTCGGCTAATGGCGACAAAGCCGGCAGAATTCATGTCGATTCCGCTATTTATGGGGTTCCGTTTACAATTACATTTGCCTATAAGCCGCTTCTAGCCTGAAAATATTGCCCATGCGCCCCGACCGGTGATCTCCCACCCTGGCCGGCTTTTTGCGCAACGAAAAAACGGATGAGAGCCCATGCCGAAGCGCCAAGATATCAAATCGATCCTCATTATCGGTGCAGGACCGATCGTTATCGGACAGGCTTGCGAATTCGACTATTCGGGCACTCAGGCCTGCAAGGCACTGCGAGAGGAAGGCTACCGCGTCATCCTCGTCAATTCCAATCCGGCAACGATCATGACCGATCCGGGCCTGGCGGATGCGACCTATGTCGAGCCGATCACGCCCGAGGTCGTCGCCAAGATCATCGCGAAGGAACGGCCGGACGCGCTACTGCCGACCATGGGCGGTCAGACCGCGCTCAACACGGCTCTGTCGCTGAAGCGCATGGGCGTGCTCGACCGCTACAATGTCGAGATGATCGGCGCAAAGCCCGCCGCCATCGACATGGCCGAAGACCGCGCCCTCTTCCGCGAAGCCATGGCTCGCATCGGCCTTGAAACGCCGCGCTCCATGCTGGCGAATGCCACAGACATCAAGGACGCCGATCGCAAGACCCACGAGGCCGAGCGCAGCAAGCTCAAGGCGCAGCTTACCGGCACCGAGCTCGACAAGGCACTCGACGCGCTGGAAAACCAGTGGAACCTCGGCGAGAGCGACCGCAAGCAGCGCTATATGAGCCATGCCATGGCAATAGCCGCGCAAGCGCTCGACCATGTCGGCCTGCCCGCCATCATCCGTCCGTCCTTCACGCTCGGCGGCACCGGCGGCGGCATCGCCTATAACCGCTCGGAATTCTTCGAGATCGTCGGCGGCGGCCTCGATGCCTCCCCAACCACGGAAGTGCTGATCGAAGAATCGGTGCTCGGCTGGAAGGAGTTCGAGATGGAAGTCGTCCGCGACAAGGCGGACAATTGCATCATCATCTGCTCGATCGAGAACATCGATCCGATGGGCGTCCATACCGGCGACTCGATCACCGTCGCCCCGGCTCTGACGCTGACGGACAAAGAATACCAGATCATGCGTAACGCCTCGATCGCGGTCCTGCGCGAGATCGGCGTCGAAACCGGCGGCTCGAACGTGCAGTTCGCCGTCAACCCGAAGGACGGCCGCCTCGTCGTCATCGAAATGAACCCGCGCGTGTCGCGCTCTTCCGCTCTCGCCTCGAAGGCCACCGGCTTCCCGATCGCCAAGATCGCGGCCAAGCTCGCCGTCGGCTACACCCTGGACGAACTCGAAAACGACATCACCGGCGGCGCGACGCCTGCTTCCTTCGAGCCCTCGATCGATTACGTCGTCACCAAGATCCCGCGCTTCGCCTTTGAAAAATTCCCCGGCGCCTCCCCGGTTCTAACCACCGCGATGAAGTCGGTTGGCGAAGTCATGGCGATCGGCCGTACCTTCGCCGAATCGCTGCAGAAGGCTCTGCGCGGCCTCGAAACCGGCCTGACGGGCCTCGATGAAATCGAAATCCCCGGCATCGAGGAAGGCGAAGGCAGCCAGAATGCCATCCGCGCCGCCATCGGCACGCCGACGCCGGACCGCCTGCGCATGGTCGCCCAAGCGCTGCGCCAGGGCATGAGCGTCGAAGAGGTGCATGAAGGCTGCAAGATCGACCCCTGGTTCCTCGAGCAACTGAAGAACATCGTCGACATGGAAAGCCGCATTCGTGAGCACGGCCTGCCGCAGGATGCCGCCAATCTGCGCATGCTGAAGGCCATGGGCTTCTCCGACGCCCGTCTCGCGACGCTGGCTGGCAAGCGCCCGAAGGAAGTGGCGGAATTCCGCAATTCGCTGAACGTCCGCCCGGTCTTCAAGCGCATCGATACCTGCGCCGCCGAATTCGCCTCGCCGACGGCCTACATGTACTCGACCTATGAAACGCCCTTCGTCGGCGCCGCTCGTTCGGAAGCTGAGGTTTCCGATCGCAAGAAGGTCGTCATCCTCGGCGGTGGCCCGAACCGTATCGGCCAGGGCATCGAGTTCGATTATTGCTGCTGCCATGCAGCCTTCGCGCTGAAGGATGCCGGTTATGAAGCGATCATGATCAACTGCAACCCGGAAACGGTTTCGACGGACTACGACACCTCGGATCGTCTCTATTTCGAGCCGCTGACGGCCGAAGATGTCATCGAGATCTTGCGTGCGGAGCAGGAAAAGGGCGAAGTCGTTGGCGTCATCGTCCAGTTTGGCGGCCAGACCCCGCTGAAGCTCGCCGAAGCGCTGGAAAAGAACGGCATCCCGATCCTCGGCACCGCGCCTGATGCGATCGACCTTGCCGAAGACCGCGACCGCTTCCAGAAGCTGCTGATGAAGCTCGATCTCAACCAGCCGAACAACGGTATCGCCTATTCGGTCGAACAGGCCCGCCTCGTCGCCTCCGAAATCGGCTTCCCGCTGGTCGTGCGCCCGTCCTACGTTCTCGGCGGCCGCGCCATGCAGATCATCCACTCGGAAGGCCAGCTGCAGGGCTATCTCCTCGACACCGTTCCGGAACTGGTGCCCGAAGACATCAAGCAGCGCTATCCGAACGACAAGACCGGCCAGATCAATACGCTGCTCGGCAAGAACCCGCTGCTGTTCGACAGCTATCTGACCAACGCCATCGAAGTCGATGTCGATTGCCTGTCCGACGGCACCGACGTTTACGTCGCCGGCATCATGGAGCATATCGAAGAGGCCGGCATCCATTCCGGCGACTCCGCCTGTTCGCTGCCGCCGCGCACGCTGTCGCCTGCCATGATCGACGAGCTGGAACGTCAGGCGAAGGCCATGGCCAAGGCACTCAACGTCGGCGGCCTGATGAACGTTCAGTTCGCCATCAAGGACGACACAGTCTACGTGCTCGAAGTCAACCCGCGCGCCTCGCGCACCGTGCCTTTCGTCGCCAAGACCATCGGCGCGCCGATCGCAAAGATCGCCGCCCGCGTCATGGCCGGCGAGAAGCTGGATGCGACCTTTGCCGCCTATGGCGAAAAGCCTGATCCGCGCAAGCTGAAGCATATCGCGGTCAAGGAAGCCGTCTTCCCCTTCGCCCGCTTCCCGGGTGTCGACACCCTGCTCGGGCCGGAAATGCGCTCGACCGGCGAAGTCATCGGCCTCGACACGGATTTCGCACTCGCCTTCGCCAAGTCGCAGCTCGGCGCCGGTGTCGAACTGCCGCGTGACGGAACAGTCTTCGTATCGGTTCGCGACGACGACAAGCCGCGCGTGCTGCCCGCCATCCGCATGCTGGCCGAGCAGGGCTTCAAGGTGCTCGCAACCGGAGGAACCCAGCGCTTCCTGGCCGAAAACGGCATCGAAGCGACGAAGATCAACAAGGTGCTTGAGGGGCGTCCACATATCGAGGACGCGATTCGCAACCGTCAGGTCCAGCTCGTCATCAACACGACCGACAGCAACAAGGCGATCTCGGATTCGAAGTCGCTGCGCCGCGCGACGCTGATGCAGAAGGTGCCCTACTACACCACCATGGCCGGCGCCGAAGCAGCCGCTATGGCGATCAAGGCGCTGAAGGCCGGAAACCTCGAAGTTCAGCCGCTGCAGAGCTATTTCTGAAGCAGCTAATTCGACCGTGAAGAGCGTGAGCAGGATAGCCGGCTCACGTTCGTTGCGACCTCGCCGGCCGATCGAATGGTCAGGGAGCTTCAACAGGACCTTCCTTAAACCTTCGAATTTTCTGGCTTTCGTCTGTCGCAATCTGCTATAGGTGACAGAATAACGGCTCTGGATGGTTCCGAAGTACCCCTTCGGGACCTGTTTTCTTTTGTGTCTGCAGCAGAGCAACACAGGGAGTGAAGGACAAGAAAAATGGTTGAAAAGGTACCGATGACGCAGAACGGGTTCGTCAAGCTGCAGGAAGAACTGCGCTGGCGTCAGCAGGAAGAGCGCCCGCGAATCATCGAGGCAATTGCAGAAGCGCGCGCCCATGGCGATCTCTCCGAAAATGCCGAGTACCATGCAGCCAAGGAAGCCCAGAGCCACAATGAAGGCCGCATCAGCGAACTCGAAGACCTGACGGCACGCGCCGAAGTCATCGATCTCACCAAGATGTCCGGCTCGAAGATCAAGTTCGGCGCCAAGGTCAAGCTCGTCGACGAAGATACGGAAGAAGAGAAGATCTACCAGATCGTCGGCGACCAGGAAGCCGATGTGAAGGCCGGCCGCATCTCCATCTCCTCCCCGATCGCCCGCGCCCTGATCGGCAAGGAAGTCGGCGATTCCATCGAGGTCAATGCACCCGGTGGCGCCAAGGCTTACGAAATCCTCTCCGTCTCCTGGGGCTGATCGCCCGTGCGCGATCGTGAGACAGCGCATGCGACCGATCTCCGCGAGATCGAAATCATAGCAACGAATTTCAAACGCCGGCTTTCCGGCGTTACGTCTACGATCGTGCAGCTCATCCCCAAGCAGGTCGAGCTCGGCTATCACATCGCCACACTCGGCCCCGGCCTGCCGGAGAACCTCCCAAGGCTCGGTTGGCTCCGCCTGCCCGGTCTCTGGATGAAGCCGCGCCGCTATCGCGTCCGCATTTGGCATGCCCGCCGCAACAACGAAATGCTGGTGGGCTTGCTGCTGCGCTCCGTTCTGCGCATGCCCCTCAAGCTCGTCTTTACCTCGGCCGCCCAGCGCCGCCACACCGGCTATACACGCTGGCTGATCCGCCGCATGGATGCTGTGATCGCCACCAGCACCCGCTCCGGCAGCTTCCTTGAAGTGCCGCACACAGTCATCCAGCACGGCGTTGATCTCAACAGCTTCCATCCGCCGGAGAGGCCTGATGACCGCATGGCCGCAACCGGCCTGCCCGGCACCTATCTGATCGGCTGCTTCGGCCGTGTCCGGCATCAGAAGGGCACGGATCTCTTCGTTAGGGCGATGATCGAGCTGTTGCCGCGTTATCCGGACTGGACGGCCGTCGTCTGCGGCCGCGTGACATCAGAGCATCGCAGCTTTGGCGAGCAGTTGGAAAAAATGGTGGCGGATGCAGGTCTCGCCGATCGGATCCGCTTCATGGGCGAAGTCGACGATATCAAGCCCTGGTATCGCCGCGCCACCCTCTATGTCGCCCCTTCCCGCAACGAAGGTTTCGGCCTGACGCCGCTGGAAGCCATGGCTTCCCGCACCGCCGTCGTCGCCTCGGATGCAGGCGCCTATGCCGAAATGATCGTGCCGGGCGAAACCGGCGCTGTAGTGCCGGCGGGCGATGGCGAGGCTCTCACCAGAGCGATCGCCTTCTATCTGGCCAATCCGGAGGAAACCCTTCGCCAAGGAGAAAATGCCGTGCGCCATGTGCGCAGCGAATTCGCCCTGGAAAAGGAAGCGACCGCCATCGGCGACGTCTACAAGCGGCTCCTGGTCGCCAACAAGTGAGCGGATCAATCAGCGACCGAGATCGATGCGCTTGCGCTCGATGAAATCGATCATCGAACGATCCTCCACCATGTCCTCTTCGATGCTTTTGACGATGGACAGGACCTTGTCCCGATATTTCGTCGCACTCGCGTCATAGGTCCAACCCCGCGCCAGCTTCTCCATCAGCTCCTGCCGGGATTTCGTATAATAGTGGTTCAGCTGCAGAAAACGGTTCGAATAGAACTCAGGCGACTTCCGCGCACGCCGGGTAAACCGCTTGCCCGCGTCATTGGCCGTCAGATCACCGTAAGCCCGCGTCCGGAACTGATGCACACTGACTTCGATTACTTCACATGGATCGACGATACACTTGAAATTGCTGACGTTTTCCTTCGATGTCATCGGATCGGCGCCGCGCATCGTATAATTCAACGTCAGCGGTCCGTCCGGCGGCGTTTCATGGCCGCTGGTCGCAAACATATGCCAGGGCAGCGAGACATTCGGGAAATCGCCGACGGCCTCCAACGCCTGCTCGACCGTCGCGGCCTCCTTTGGCAGCAGGAACTCGTCGACATCGATAAACGCCATCCAGCGGTAATCACCGCCGAAATTCAGGATAGCATGCGCGAAGGTGATGACCTGGCCGTTCAGCACCGCCGACGTCGCCGCGTCGCGCATGCGCCCGGCCCAGGGAACAATCGTCAACGCATCCTCGGAGAGCAGGCTTCGAAGAAGCGAGCAGGTCTCATCCGTCGAGCCGTTGTCATAGATATAGAAGTGACGAATGCCGACCGCTTGGTGGAAGCGCACCCATTCTTCGATATAACGAGCCTCGTTCTTCACACAGGCGGCAATGGCGATACCATGGCGCCCTGCACGAGGCTCGGGCGGATCGATGGACAGCTTTTTGGCGTCGGACGCCTTGGGTTTCAGCCAGCGCATAAGCTTCATTCCATCGACCCTAATTCACAGCAGGCTCGCCGGCTCCGGCAAAGATCAAGCCTGTGGCTTCAGTGCAAACCTGTCGTCGTAACCAAAATCATATTTGAGCAACGCCGAAACGGGAGAATAGTTGACGAAAGAGACGCCGCGCTCAGCTGCGATCTGCCGCGCCAACACCAGATGCTCGATGATGCGGGCTTCAGCGCGCGCGATGCCGGAAAAAGCGGTATCTCCGGCGGTCTCATAAAAGCGGGGCTCGCCGGCGTTGGAGATATCGATCCCCAAAAAGCCGACTTGATGCTTTGCGCAGTAAAGAGCGAATTGCAGGGCCGAGACGGCAACGGATCCGCCCAGAAAAACTCCGCGATCAGGCGAAAGCGAAAAACCTGCCGAACCCTCAGCATCCAATCGCACATATTGCAATTTCTTAAGGTCATCAACCGAACGGCGGCGCGCGCCATAGGGCTTGCGGATATCGTCGATCAGGATGATCGTCTTGTCCGCCAGCCAACTTTTGTCGATCTCGCAGAGCGCACGCAGCACCGCCACGGAAAACAGGCAAAGCGAACCGGGAGCCACCTTCTCGCGCAGCATATCAAGATGCCGCCAGACAAAACGCTCATCCTCGACTGCAATTGCCAAAGGCTCGGAGATTGTGTCGCCTGACAAGCGGATAGCACCATTCAAAAGAATGGCGCTGCGGAATTCCAGGTCGCTCAGATCGTTATCGCGAATCGATGGGCCTGACCCGACGATGTAGACCGCGTCGCCGCAGCGTTCGCGCAGACGATCCATGCCGGCAAGGCTCGCGACCTTGACGCCGCGGTAAAGTACCTCGCTGACATTCTGGCTGCGGACGATGCTGAGCCCCGGAAACCAGTCCTGCACATGAGCCCGCGAGCCGCCCAGGAAAAGGCGCACACCAGACTTGATCAGCGACCGATGCCAGGGGCGATCCGCCATCGCCTAGAGCTCCACTAGACCGAGCTTCTTGACTTGCCGGATGGTCAGCATAGTGCGCACGGTGTCGACATGTTCATTCGCCGTCAAAACTTCGATGACGAAGTCCTGGAAACGGGTGAGATTTTCCGCAACGCAGTGCAGCAGGAAATCACTGTCGCCGGACACCATCCATGCCTGCCGAACGAGCGGCCACGCCGAAGTTGCGCTGGCAAAAGCCTTGAGGTTCGCTTCTGACTGATGCTTGAGACCGACCATGCAGAAAGCCACGAGATCGAAGCCCAGTTTCGGGCTGTTCAGCATGGCGTGATAGCCTTCGATGACGCCGGCCTCTTCCAGCTTGCGCACGCGGCGCAGGCACGGAGGCGCCGAAATGCCGACCCTGTCTGCGAGTTCGACGTTGGTCATGCGTCCGTCCCGCTGGAGTTCCCGCAGAATCTTGATATCGATGGCATCGAGCTCAGCGCGAAGCACTTTTTTGCCTTTCTTTAATTCCCCCTCGCCAGCTTCTATATAAGGCGGGAAAATACGCAAGAAAGTTTCTCTCGCGTAGTTGATTCTTACACAAAGCAGATTTGCTCTGTGTGTAATGCAAGGCTGCCCTTGAATAAATGCATAAGGCAATCATAAATGGAGCGCGGATCGCGAAATCGCCTGTTTTGCGCGCTTGAAGCCGCGCTTTCGCAATCGCCGAATTGAAAGGACTGACTATGCCTGCCCGCCACACGAAGGTGCTCATCATCGGTTCCGGCCCAGCCGGTTACACCGCAGCGGTTTATGCCGCGCGCGCGATGCTGCAGCCCGTTCTGATCGCCGGTCTCGAACAGGGCGGCCAGCTGATGATCACGACTGATGTCGAGAACTATCCGGGCTTTGCCGATCCTATCCAGGGCCCATGGCTGATGGAGCAGATGCTTCAGCAGGCACAACATGTCGGCGCCGAGATCGTCAACGACCTCGTGACCGAAGTCGATACCAACAAGCGTCCTTTCGTCGCCCATACCGACAGCGGCCAGGTCTGGACCGCCGATACGCTTATCATTGCCACCGGCGCCAAGGCGAAATGGCTGGGTATCGAGAGCGAGCAGCATTTCCAGGGCTTTGGTGTCTCCGCCTGCGCCACCTGCGACGGCTTCTTCTATCGCAACAAGGACGTCATCGTAGTCGGCGGCGGCAACAGCGCCGTCGAGGAAGCGCTTTACCTTTCCAACATCGCCAAATCGGTGATCGTGGTGCATCGCCGCGATACCTTCCGTTCGGAAAAGATCCTGCAGGAGCGTCTGTTCGCCAAGGCAAACGTGAGGATACTCTGGAATACCGAGGTTGCCGAGATCACCGGCACGCCGGCCAAGCCGCCGATGCCGCCGTCCGTCACCGGCGCACGCCTGCGCGATACGCGCACCGGCGCCATCACGGAAATGCCGATCGACGGCGTCTTCGTTGCCATCGGCCATGCGCCGGCGACCGAGCTCTTCAAGGGCAAATTGAAGCTCAAGGACAACGGTTATCTCTGGACCGCACCGGATTCGACCGCGACAAACGTCGAAGGCATCTATGCCGCCGGTGATGTGACCGACGATACGTTCCGGCAGGCGATCACGGCAGCAGGAATGGGCTGCATGGCCGCACTTGAGGCGGAACGCTATTTGACCGGGCACATGCCCGTCGCCGTGGCTGCGGAGTGATGCAGCCGATGAGGGGAAACGGCATGCCATTGGATTGGGACAAGCTGCGTATCTTTCACGCGGCTGCCGAAGCGGGTTCGTTCACGCATGCGGCGGATAAGTTGCATTTGTCCCAATCTGCCATCAGCCGCCAGGTCAGCGCTCTCGAGCAGGATGTCGGCATCAAACTCTTCCATCGCCATGCGCGTGGCCTCATCCTGACGGAACAGGGCGAACTGCTTTATCGCACGGCCCATGACGTTCTGCTGAAGCTCGAAACTGTCAAGATGCAATTGACCGAGACGACCGACAAGCCGAGCGGCAAGCTGCGTGTGACGACGACCGTCGGCCTCGGCCAGGGCTGGCTCACCGACAAGATCCAGGAATTCCTGCAGCTTTATCCCGATATGTCGATCCAGCTCATCCTCGATAATGAGGAGCTGGACGTGAACATGCGTCACGCCGATTGCGCCATCCGTCTGCGCCAGCCACAACAATCGGATCTGATCCAGCGCAAGCTCTTCACCGTGCACATGCACGTCTATGCCGCCCCCTCCTATATCAACCGCTACGGCGAGCCGCAGTCGGTTGAGGATTTGGACGAACATCGCATCATCAGCTTCGGCGAGCCGGCACCGAACTATCTACTTGATGTCAACTGGCTGGAGATTGCCGGTCGCTCATCCGACAACAAGCGCATTCCGCATCTGCAGATCAACAGCCAGACGTCGATCAAGCGTGCCTGCCTGCTTGGCATCGGCATCGCGGTACTGCCTGACTATATAGTCGGCCGCGACCCGGGACTCATTCAACTTGCGATCAATGCGGACGTGCCGTCCTTCGACACTTATTTCTGCTATCCAGACGAAATGAAGAACGCGGCTAAGCTTAAGGTTTTTCGTGATTTTATCGTCGCGAAAGCGCGGAACTGGAATTTCTGACGAAGGTAAGTCACTGATAACCAACTCTTTTTAGGGTCGAAACATCAGCCGCGCATATGACGCATAGCTGATATGCACAAATGAGAGTTGAAGCCTGCACATTTAACTACCATATCGCACATAGCTGATGCACACGGTGGCTTTTCCTCCCAGTTCCACCGCATTGGCTGTTCCCCTCTGGAGGTTTTTGACCTTCATACCTATAGGGCCCTGGATCACTCCGGAGGCCCTTTTTTTTGCCTTTTTGCCGCTGACGTGGCAAACGCATAACTGCCATGCACAAAAAAGCATTGCGCACTGCACAAATTAGCATCATAACGCACTCAGCTGATGCACACGGTGGCTTTTCCTCCCAGTTCCACCGCATTGGCTGTTCCCCTCTGGAGGTTTTGACCTTCACACCTATAAGGGCCCTGGTTCATACCGGTGGCCCTCTTTTTTTGCCCAATTTCTAAGCACGCACGTCGGCAGCCTTGCTGAAAATAATATTCAGCGTCGCTCTTGATATATCGAAAACTATCGATACATGAATCGCAATTATTCGATATTCATGCGGTGAACGTCATGGACAAGAACGAGATACTGAAGGCTCTGGCCCATCCGGCCCGGCTCGAAATCCTCAACCACCTCAAAGACCCGTACGCTCATTTCCCGACCCAGGAACACCCGCTGGAGCTTGGCGTCTGCGCTAGTCAGTTCGAGCGCTGTGGCCTGTCGCAATCGACCGTCTCGGCGCATCTCGGCACGTTGCATCGCGCCGGTCTGGTGACGACGCGACGCCTTGGCCAGTGGATTTTTTACAAGCGCAACGAGGAGACTATCGGCAAATTCCTCGAAGCCATGCAGAAGGAACTTTGAAGATGCGTCTTGTGCTCCTCCTGCTCGCGCTCAATTCCTTCGCTACCGGCGCGACCGAAAAAGAAGAGGCACCTACCTCTTCCTGATCCCCTCCTCCTCTCTTTCTTCTCTCCCTCATAGAAAGGACTACCCCATGACCAAATTATTCGAACCGACGAAGCTCGGCGATATTTCCATCGCCAACCGCATCGTCATGGCACCCCTGACGCGCAACCGTTCGCCGAACGCCGTGCCGAATGAACTGAACGTCAAATATTATGCCCAACGCGCGACCGCGGGCCTGATCATCACCGAGGCAACGGCAATCACCCATCAGGGCCAGGGCTATGCCAACGTTCCCGGCCTCTACAGCAAGGAAGCGCTCGATGGCTGGAAGAAGGTGACGGACGCCGTGCACGCCAATGGCGGCAAGATCGTCGTGCAGATGTGGCATGTCGGCCGCATCTCCCATACCACCTTGCAGCCGAATGGCGGCAAGCCAGTCTCGTCGACCTCCAGGCGCGCTGAAAATTCGAAGACCTATCTGGTCAACGGCGACGGCACCGGCGGCTTTACCGACGTCTCGGAGCCGCGTGCGCTCGAAACCTCGGAAATCCCGGGTATCATCGAGGATTACCGCAAGGCCGCCCGCGCTGCGATCGATGCCGGTTTCGATGGCGTCGAGATCCATGGCGCCAACGGCTATCTGATCGACCAGTTCCTGCGCGGCGATATCAATGACCGTACAGACCAGTATGGCGGCTCGATCGAGAACCGCACCCGCTTTCTGTTCGAAGTGGTCGATGCCGTCACAAAGGAAGTGGGCGCGGGCCGCACCGCGATCCGCATTTCGCCCGTCACGCCGTCTGGCGATGCCAGCGACCCGGCTCCGCAGCAGCTCTTCACCCAGGTCGTCGAAGGCCTGGCGAAATACGGCCTTGCTTATATCCATATCGTCGAAGGCCAGACCGGCGGCAAGCGCGACTTCCTGCCCTTCGACTACGACGCTCTCCATGCGGCCTATAAGGCTGCAGGCGGTAAGGCAGGCTGGATGCTCAACAATGCCTATACCCGCGAAATGGCGATCGAAGCCGTCGATAGCGGCAAGGCCGATGTCGTTGCCTTCGGAAAGCCGTTCATTTCGAACCCAGATCTCGTCCGTCGTCTGAAGGAAAACGCACCGCTAGCAACGTGGGACCAGGCAACGCTCTATGGCGGCGGCGCCAAGGGCTACGCCGACTACCCGACGCTCGAAGAAGCAGCCTGATTAGGGCTTCCCAGCCAGATTGCGCTTTCGCCAAAGAGCCCTCGCAACCCATGTTGCGGGGGCTCTCCCTATCGGCTTCTGAAACAGGTGAAACGAGCCATTCACGCAGTTTGCAGGCAACCGATCGATACAAGGCTTGCCCTTACCGCCTCATCGATCGGCGTATGCGGCTCTTCGCCGAGCACGGACACCAGCCTGTCGTTCCGCATTTGCAGCGGCACGTCCCAGAGATAGCTCATTTCGCGCAGCTCCCGCATCAATGTCACGAAGGGGGCAGCCAGCGGCACCACCCACCAGGGAAACGACTTCACCTTCACCTTGTGCCCGAGGACGCGGTGGACGGCTTCGATCATCTGCCTGCCGTCTCCATCCCAATGACCGCGCATATGATAGGCGGCGAAGGCCGGCAGCTGGTCGCCTTTCTCGATCAGCCGGATCATGGTTTCAGCAACATCGGGCAGATAGGCCCATTGATGGCCGACGCCGCGTTTGCCCGGATAGGTCATCGAAGTGATCAGTTTACCTGGCGTCACCATGGCTTGAGAAAACCAGCTGTTGGCGCGCGCACCCCCGAAGAAATCGCCGGCGCGAACGATGATGACAGGGGTATCGCCCTGCTCCGCCGCAGCCTTCAGACGTCGCTCCATCTGCACGCGGATGGCCCCCTTGCGGGTCTTCGGCCGTTGGGCGCTGTCTTCCGTGACAATCGGGAAAACATCGGGACCGAAATTATAGACCGTACCTGGCAGCACGATCCGTGCACCGACCGCCTTGGCGGCGGCAATGGTATTGTCGAGCATCGGCAGGACGACCTTGCCCCAATTGCGGTAGCCGGGCGGGTTGACAGCATGCACGATGACATCCGCGCCTTGCGCCGCCTTCAGAACATCATCCGCCTGCATGGCATCGCCCTGGAACCAGTCGAATTCCGGCTGGCGACGAGCCGCCTCGGCCGCATTGCGGTTCAGCGCCCGGATGCGCCAGCCGCGAAGGGCAAGCCCTTCCGCGACGGCACCGCCGATGCCGCCGGTCGCGCCGAGTATCAGGGCCGTCTTCGTGCTTTCCTTATTGTTGCTCATCGTCATCTCCATCGGTTTCGATGGCCTGACTATGCTTGGGATCGATGATAAACGAAATTGCCGAAAAATCTGCAGATGATATACATAAATGTATGACTCGAGTCGCTGAGCCAAGCTGGGATTTCTATCGCACCTTTCTTGCCGTGCTGGAGCACGGCTCACTCTCAGCTGCTGCGCGCGAACTCGGCCTGACACAGCCGACGGTCGGCCGTCACATCCTTGCCTTGGAGCAATCGGTCGGCGCGGAGCTGTTCACGCGTTCGCAACAGGGGCTGCTACCCACCGATACTGCCCTCGTTCTGAAACCTTATGCCGAGACTTTAGCGAGCACGACCGCGGCTCTGCTGCGCGCAGCCTCCGGCTCGAAGGATAAGGTCAGCGGCACGGTGCGCATCAGCGCGAGCGAGGTCATCGGCGCCGAAGTGCTGCCACCGATCCTTGCCGGGTTGCAGGCAAGCTATCCCGATCTGATCGTGGAGCTTTCAGCCTCCGATACGGTGGAAGATCTGCTGCAGCGCGAGGCCGATATTGCCGTACGCATGGTCGCGCCGGCGCAAGAAGCACTGCTTGCCCGACATATCGGCATCATCTCACTCGGCCTCTTCGCCCATCGCAGCTATATCGAGCGGTATGGCAAGCCCGAAACTCTAGAGGAACTGCGTCGGTACAAACTCATCGGCTTCGATCGCCAGACGGCCTATATACGCATGATGACGAAGCGTTATCCGATGCTCGAAGGCGTCTCTTTCAGCTTTCGCTCCGATCACAGCATTGCTCTGCATAACGCCCTGCGCGCCGGCATCGGCATCGGCTTCCTTCAAATTCCCCTGGCAGGCCGCGACCCAGCCCTCGTCCAGCTGTTGCCGGAGATCGAGGTCGAGATCGACACCTGGATCGTCATGCATGAAAATCTGAAGACATCACCACGCTGCCGGGTGACATTCGATGCCCTGGTGATGGGTTTGCTCGATTACATCAAGGAAAACAACGTGGAGAACGGATCTTGACCATGGGCACGGCGGTGGAACTGGTGCCATACGACCCGCGATGGCCAGGGGATTTCGAGCGCATCCGCGAAAAGCTCGAACGATTGCTGGCGCCCCGTGTCATGACGATCGAACATATCGGAAGCACATCCATTCCCGGAATCGCAGCAAAACCGCTCATCGACATCGACGTCATCCTGCGCGGCGCAGCCGACGTGCCTGCTGCAACGCAGATTCTTCTCAAGCAAAATTACGAACCCCGCGGCAATCGCTATGATGATGATGTTTGGGCCTTCATGCGACGCGACGGCAGACCGCCGGAACGAATTTATCTCTGCCCGCCGAACAACCGGACCCATGAGCGCAGGGTGATCTTTCGCGATTATCTTCGGGCACATCCTGCAGAAGCGGCAGCCTACGCCACGCTGAAATTGGAGCTCGCCGAAATGCATCGACATGATGGCGATCGCTACACCGCCGAGAAACGTCACTTCGTCGACGCGATTATCGAGAAGGCAGCCGGTCAGCGGCAGATCTAGGCGCCAGGGGCAGTATCGACCGGCGGAAAATGCATCTGGCCGTCGATAACTTCCGTTTCCGGGCGGTCACCGCCGTCGGCATATTCCTCATGCCACTTGCCGCTCTCGTCCTGCCAGCTGATTTCGGCTGAATCTCCTCCGATTTGCTGTTCCGCCGCCACGATCCTGGCGGCCTCCACGGCCTCGGAATGTGTTGGAAACGCTTCCGAATAAACGTCACGGAAGCGATAAGCCCATCCACCGTCATGCGGCACGATTTCGTAAACGACCTTGACCATTCAGACCCTCCTTCTCATCTGCCAAGACCTTCAAACCGGACGTTGCCGGCAGAATCGCGTGCATCTGAGACGGTTTCGAGGATGCCGCTGCATTGTGGTTGGGCAGACCTATTCGCGCAGTATTCCATTAAACCGCGTTAACTGCAAATTTCGCCCTCTTCCCTGCAAGCTTGATGTGCGAACTCCTTGCTTTAGAGTGCAACCGTGAATCGGCGCAAAGGTGGGAAAGTGATCTTAGCGAAGTGGTTTAAGCAGGAAAGAAACCTGCTGGTAGCATTGATAATTGCCGTTGGCGCCTATGTCGGCGAACATTCCATTCTGGAAATGGGCCAGGGCGCATCAATGATCGCAGCCGCGGCATTGATCGCGACGATCGTACTGGCCTCCATGCGCGTCGCCCATCATGCCGAGACGCTCGCCGTCAAGGTCGGCGACCCCTACGGCACGATGATCCTCACTCTTTCGGCCGTTGCCGTCGAGGTCATCATCCTCGCCATCATGATGAGCGGCGAGAGCTCGCCGACGCTGGTGCGCGACACGATCTATGCCGCCGTCATGCTCGATATCAACGGCATCCTCGGCCTAGCCGCCCTTCTCGGCGGCCTGAAACACGGCGAACAGCCCTATAATGACGATTCCAGCCGGACCTATGGCGTGATGATCCTGACTGCCATGGGCATTTCGATGATCGTGCCGGAGTTCATCCCCGATGCAAAATGGCATTATTATTCCGCCTTCACCATCGTCGCGATGATCGCGCTCTACGCGCTATTCCTTCGCATGCAGGTGGGCAAGCACAGCTATTTCTTCAGCTACAGCTATCCACGCACGGAGAAGAAGATCGCAGCTACCGAGGCTGAAGAGCATCATGAAGAGGACTCCACGGCGACTTCGATCGTCACGATCCTGATCGGCGTCGTCCTGATCGGTACGCTCGCCGAGTTCATGTCGGCCTTCATGAATACTGGCCTCAATGGCACTGGCGCTCCGCCCGCCATAGCCGCGATCGTCGTTGCCGCCATCTCGGCCGCGCCGGAAATTCTGACGGCGCTGCGCGCAGCCCTCAGAAACCGCATGCAGGCGACGGTCAACATCGCCCTTGGCGCTTCGCTCTCGACAGTCATCCTGACGGTGCCAGTCATGGAGGCGATCGCGCTGTATACCGGCCAGCCCTTCATCATGGCCATGTCGCCGGTGCAGACGGTCATGGTGATGATCACGCTGATCGTCGCCGCCATCAACCTCAACGACGGCGAAACTAACGCCATCGAGGGCATGACCCATTTCATTCTCTTCGCGACTTTCATCATGCTGACGGCGCTCGGTCTTTAATTCCGATTTCAAGGACTTGCGCCGCCAGGCGGATTCAAATTGCGAAGCGCTTGAATCAGTTGATGAAGCCGAAACCGTCAGCCTGAATACGAAAAAGCCCGCCATTTCTGGCGGGCTTCCATGTAAGCTATCGCTGGCCGCTTACTTGCAGGCGCCGCAGAAACGCTGGATGCGGCGGCAAGCTTCCTCGAGCAACTCTTCCGAAGTCGCATAGGAGATGCGGAAGTTCGGGCCAAGGCCGAAAGCCGAACCGTGGACGACGGCAACGCCTTCCGACTCCAGGAGTTCTGAGACGAAGTCCTCGTCCGTCTCGATGACCTTGCCGGTCGGAGCCGTCTTGCCGATCAGGCCGGCGCAGGACGGATAGACGTAGAAGGCGCCTTCCGGAACCGGGCAAGAAATGCCCTTCGCCTGGTTCAGCATCGATACGACGAGATCGCGGCGACCTTCGAAGATCTTCTTGTTGCGCGGAATGAAGTCCTGCGGACCGTTCAGCGCTTCGACTGCAGCCCACTGGGCGATCGAGGTCGCGCCAGAAGTCTGCTGACCCTGGATCATATCCATCGCCTTGATGAGCTGCAGCGGGCCGGCGGCATAGCCGATACGCCAGCCGGTCATGGCATAGGCTTTCGACACGCCGTTCATCGTCAGCGTGCGGTCATAGAGGCTCGGCTCGACTTCGACCGGGGTGGCGAATTTGAAATCGCCATAGGTCAGGTGCTCGTACATGTCGTCGGTCAGGATCCAGACATGCGGATGCTTGACCAGCACGTCCGTCAGCGCCTTCAGTTCGGCATGCGAATAGGCGGCGCCCGACGGGTTGGACGGCGAGTTGAACATGAACCACTTGGTCTTCGGCGTGATCGCCTTTTCAAGATCGGCAGGCTGGAGCTTGAAGCTGTTGGCCTGCGTGGTCGCGACGAAAACCGGCGTACCGCCGCACAGCGCCACCATTTCCGGGTAGGAAACCCAGTAAGGGGTCGGGATGATGACTTCATCGCCCGGGTTCAGCGTCGCCATGAAGGCGTTGAACAGGATCTGCTTGCCGCCCGTGCCGACGATGGTCTGCTCGGGAGCATAGTCCAGATTGTTCTCGCGCTTGAACTTGGCGGCAATCGCCTTGCGCAGTTCCGGGATGCCGGCGACCGGCGTGTACTTCGTCTCGCCGCGGTTGATCGCGTCGATGGCCGCCGTCTTGATATTATCGGGCGTATCGAAATCCGGCTCACCGGCGCCGAGGCCGATCACGTCGCGTCCTTTTGCTTTCAGCTCGCGCGCTTTCTGGGAAACGGCGATGGTGGCAGAAGGCTTTACACGGGAAAGAGCGTCGGCAAGAAAGGCCATGGTGATCGGTCCTATTCGGTTGAAAATGGCAGAAAGCCTGTGGACCAGATTTCTGCGCTAAGCTCTATGTCGAATATGGACCGACGTTTCAAGCACAAAGGCGTCACAGTGGCTTTATTTCATGGCTTTCCGGGCTCCGCACGCTAGCTTTTCTTACCCGGCTAGAAGCCTCCCCACGAGACCACCCGCCGCTTTCGCCGAGGCCAGATCAAGCGCAGCCGGGCACCCGTAGCCCCTCTGAACTTGAATCATCACGCGAAGCACCTGAATCGGATTCTGAAGACGGCGAAAATTTCCAATAGAGATCAAATACTTCATGAATATCCGATTCTCAGAAGGCAAGCTGCACGCCTCCTTGCACGGGAAATACCTTCCGCCTGCAGACGGATTCGGAAGAGCGGAAAAGCTTCCTTCAGCAGGAAGCGAGAACACAAAGACGTTATCGGCTCCGCAACCAGCCTTGAATGGCAACCGAACGGTCCCACCTTGCGAAAGCGAGGGTATCGGGGAGGTCTAAGAGATGTGGGCTGCAAGCAGAAGAGGATTTTCGATCGCCTTGATGATCTGCGCTCTGCTGACGGCAACGTCGGCCCTTGCCGAACCGGCGCGGACCGTCAAAACGCAAAAGGTTGATGTCGAGGTCGAGACGGTAGCGACCGGGCTCGAACACCCCTGGGCGGTGGAAGTGTTGCCGGATGGTGCTTACCTCGTGACAGAGCGGCCCGGCCGCATGCGTCTTGTCCGCGATGGGAAGGCCTTGGCCCCGATTTCCGGCGTGCCAGAGGTCTATGCACGCGGCCAGGGTGGCCTGCTCGATGTCGCCCTTGATCCGAAATTCCCGAGCAACCGCACCCTCTATTTCACCGCCTCGGTGGCAGGCGATGGCGGAAACGGCACGGCTATCTTTCGTGCCAGACTATCGCCGGACGAAACTCGGTTGACCGATGTGAAGCGCATCTTCCTGATGAACAAGCTCTCGCGCGGCAATATCCAGTATGGTTCACGCATCGCGATTGCCCGCGACGGCAGCCTCTTCGTCAGCCTCGGCGACCGTGGTCAACAGACCGCGCCCAGGATTTTCAGGACGATGCCGGCTCCATTATCCATATCGAAGCCGATGGCAGCATTCCCGCCGACAATCCGTTCACGGACGGCAAAAGCGCTCTGCCGGAAATCTGGTCGAAGGGCCATCGCAACCCACAGGGCATCACTTTCGACAGCCAGACGAACAGGCTCTACACTGCAGAGCACGGCGCCCGAGGCGGCGATGAGATCAACACGCCCGAAGCTGGCAAGAACTATGGTTGGCCAGTTATTTCCTACGGCGTCAATTACAACGGCACGAAGATCGGCATCGGCACGGCAAAGCCCGGTATGGAGCAGCCCCGTTTCTATTGGGATCCATCGATCGCCCCGGGCGCCATTGTCGTCTACCACGGCAAAATGTTTCCTGAATGGAACGGCGATTTCCTCGTCACGGCACTGAAGTTCGAGCTGCTCTCACGGTTGAGCCAGGATGGAAAAGGCAAGATCACCGAACAGGAACGTATGTTTGACGGCGAATTCGGGCGCTTACGTGATATTACGGTCGCGCCAGATGGCGCGCTGCTGGTCACGACCGATGAAGACAACGGTGCGCTTCTGAGGATTTCGAGAGCCGCGAGCTAGGCTCAGCGCTCCGCTCCGGGCAGCTTTCGGCCTTGCCGCGAGCAAAAGCAGCTGCTAACGATCGCCTCATTCTTCCTCCCCTTCCCGCAGGATACAGATGTCTCGCATACAGGCGAATTTGTTGTTGTTGCTTGCCGCCGCGATCTGGGGCGGCGGTTTCGTTGCGCAATCGACAGCGATGAAGGCGATCGGACCGTTCTGGTTCATCGGCCTCAGATTTGCCGTGGCCACCATGGTCGTCCTGCCTTTCGTGTGGATGGAAAACAGAAAGGCCACGAAGCCGCTGACGTCGCGCAACTGGCTCTCCTTTTTGTTGATCGGCCTCGCTCTTTTCGGCGGAGCGGCAACGCAGCAGCTTGGCCTGCTGACGACGACGGTTACGAATTCCAGCTTCATCACCGGCCTTTATGTGGTCTTCGTTCCGCTGATCGCTGTTATCTTCCTGCGCCGCTCGCCGCATTGGGTCATCTGGCCAGCGGCATTGATGGCGCTTTGCGGCATCTACCTGCTCTCGGGCGGCTCCTTCTCGCGCCTTACCGTCGGCGATTTCCTGACCGTAATCTGCGCGCTCTTCTGGGCTGCGCAAATCACGCTTGCCGGCTCGGCCGTCAACGAAACCGGACGCCCGCTTGGTATTTCCGCCGTGCAATTTGCCGTCACTGCCGTTCTCGCTCTCGCGGTTGCCGCCGTCATCGAACCAATCAGCATCGCCGATATAAGCGCCGCACTCGGCGAGATCCTTTATGTCGGCATCTTTTCCTCGGGCCTGGCTTTCGCGCTGCAGATCATTGGCCAGCGTTATACGACCGCGCCGCAGGCGGCGATCTTCCTATCTTCGGAAGCGCTGTTCGGGGCTTCGCTCGGCGCCTTGCTGCTCGGCGAGACCATCGGCCCGCTCGGCTATGCCGGCTGCGCTTTGATGTTTGCGGCGATGCTGGCCGTGGAATTGGTGCCGGAATTGACTCGCCGACGCGACGCCACGGCATAAAAAACGCCGAAAATGCGCGCTTTTAGCCGCTTGACGGCATGCCTCGCCAAAATTTTTCGGGCGCTCGAAAATGGCCGTTCACACCAGCGAATTTGGGGAAATTTCGCCAATACTATATCGCGAGCGATGCAAAACCCTTAGAAACTTGTTTCAAAGTGGGAAAATTTGCGAATCGCCCTAACATATTCGCGTTACGGTATTGTGCCGGTTGCGCCACGTTAAAAAACTTTTGCTTGCCAATTTCCCATAAACACAGCACTCTCAATAGTGTTCGGGCATTTTTAGAGCATGGGAAGTCCTAATAGAATTGCGAGCCGGAAACGCTAATATTCCGGTCAGCCTGGTCGAGAAGCGGGTGGCAAACATCGCATTGAGATCATGCCGAGTTACGGGGACCTTTTCCTTCAAATTTCGAGAACTGCCTGCAAGCGCCCGCAAGGGCAACTAAAGTAATGCTGCCCGTGTGGATGGTGGGCAGAGAGAAAAGGACCTGAGGCATGGCCGAGACTGGCACTGTAAAGTTTTTCAATACCGATAAGGGCTTCGGTTTCATCAAACCGGACAAGGGTGGCGCAGACATCTTTGTACACATTTCTGCAGTTCAGGCTTCTGGTCTGGCAGGATTGTCGGAAAACCAGAAGGTAAGCTTCGACACGGAACCGGATCGCCGCGGCAAAGGACCGAAGGCCGTCAATCTGCAGATTGCTGGCTAAGACACCTTACGGCTTTCAAATTCGAGTTGAGGCCCGGCAGCAATGCCGGGTTTTGTCATTCAGTCTGCATTCAGTTTGCCACGTATAATTTGCCTCCCATGAAAGAGCGGGAATGACTTTTGTCCCGCTTCCGTTAGAGGATAGGCCAATGACCATACTCGGCAAAACGCTCGTCATGTCCGCCGTCGCGGCGGCATTGACGATCACTTCCATGAGCGCCGCGTCCGCCGACGAATATTGGCACCATCACAACCGTGATGGTTGGGCGCTGGGTGCTGCCGGGCTTGCAACTGGCCTAATCGTCGGCTCCGCCATTGCCAGCCAGCCGCGCTACGTCGAACCGGCCCCGGCTTATGTCGACCCAGGCTACGACGCGCCTCCTCCTGGCTACTACTATCGACCAGCACCGCGCCGCGTCTATGTCGAGCGCGACGTCAGCTATTATGCGCCAGCGCCGGCATACGGTCTGCGTCCCTGGTCATCCGCATGGATGCGTTATTGCTACGACCGCTACAGAAGCTTCGATGGCCGCACCGGCACCTATGTCGGCTTTGACGGCATGCGCCATTTCTGCACGACCGACTAATTTCAGCCGTGCCCCGAACGAAAATGCGAGGAACCACGGCGCCGCTTTCGAGCGGCGCCTGATTGATACGGAATAGGTCCCATCGGGAAGCGTTCGTCTTTCCGCCTGGATTTGCGGCAGCGTGACCGTATTGCCGCCTCTCGCTCGCTGAACGACGCGCCACGCCTCCCGCCTGGATACAACGTCTCCGATAAGAGCTCCGGCCCCATCGCGCGGGAGCTCTCATCCAAATACTGTGTGATAATGTCCTGCCATGGTCACACTGGCATTTAGGCGTATAGCCGTTGGCCGCGCGAGGAAGCTTTCCCGAGGTTGGAGAATGGGCGTCAGGAACTATTTGATCGAAGGCGTTTCTGGCGCCGGCAAGACTGCAGTCGCCACGGAGCTGCAGCGGCGCGGCCATCATGTTATCCACGGTGACCGCGAATTGGCGTACAAGGGTGATCCGGGGACGGGTGAACCTCTGGATGACTCTGCCAATGAGCCGCACACCCTGGATGTGACCTTCGGGCACAGGCATCACCTTTGGAATCTCGACAAAGTCAAATCCCTTGTCGCCGATCGAAGCCATCCGACCACCTTCTTCTGCGGCGGTTCCAGGAATTTCCATCGCTTTATCGATCTGTTCGATGGGGTCTTCGTGCTCAACCTCGATCTGGACACGCTGAACCGCCGGCTGGCCGTCAGGCCGGAAGATGAATTTGGCGGCAAGCCTGCCGAGCGCGACGTCATCGTGCGATTGCACGCGACGCAGGAGGACATTCCGAAGAATGCGATAAGCATCGACGCGACCGCCCCGCTCGCTAGCGTTGTCGACGATATTCTTTCCAGATGCCGCGAGAACGCGGGGCAAAAGGCCCGCCAATAACGCTTTGCCTACAGCCCGCGCAAAAAGGGATTGGCGCGACGCTCGTCGCCGATCCGGCTCCCCGGCCCGTGACCACAGATAAAGCCGACTTCATCGCCCAGGGGGAAGACCTTGTCGCGGATCGATTCTAAAAGCTGCTGGTGATTGCCGCCGGGCAGATCGGTTCTGCCGATCGAGCCGTTGAACAGCACGTCGCCGAGATGGGCAAAGCCCTGCTTCCGGCTGACATAGATGACATGGCCCGGCGCATGGCCCGGGCAATGGAAAACCTCGAATTCATGCTCGCCGAAGGAGACCTTGTCACCCTCCTTCAGGAAGCGGTCCGGCGTGACGTTGCGCACGCCGCTGATGTTGAACATCTTGGCTTTGGCTTCGATATCCTCGAGCAGGAATCGATCATCCTCATGCGGGCCGATCACCTCGATGCCGAGCTTTTCGCGCATCTCGTCGGCACCACCGGCATGATCGATATGGCCGTGCGTCAGCCAGATGGCCTTCAGGGTAATGCCGTTCTCGCGCACCGTCTGCAGAATGACATCGACATCGCCACCCGGATCGACCACCACGCCCTCCTTCGTCTCCGGATCGAACAGGATCGTGCAGTTCTGTTCGAAAGGGGTCACCGGAATAATGCCGGCTTGGAGCATGCCCATGGAGCGCCTCGTCTGTTTGATCGTCGTGTTGCCGGTATAAAGGCAAACATCAGACAAAGCAGCCCCCGAAGTTTCAAAGTGATGGAATGCCGGGAGCCGAACCTCGAGATTCGATAGTATCTATCTGTTTCAAACGGTTATTTGGTCCTACCATCGAACGATGACCTATTGGTGTCCGGCAAACCGGAACACTCAGGCACTCGAAACGTTGAAGATAAGTCTTTCAAGACAGAAGGAGAAAACCAATGTCCTTGAAGAGGAATCTGTTGCTGACCGGCTTTGTCCTTCTCGGCAGTGCGGGTCTCGCTCAGGCCGAGATGGCCGCAACCACCGCCACGGATATAGAAGTTCGTTCCGGGCCGGGTGCGGAATTTCCGACGGTCGGCGTCGCCACTCGCGGGTCCGAAGCAACGCTCGACGGTTGCGTCGAAGGGAGCCGCTGGTGCCGGGTTGACGTCAATGGCATGCGCGGCTGGGTCTATGCGCAATATCTGAGCGTCGAACAGAATGGCACCTCGGTCGTCGTTCAGGACCACCGGGATGATCTGGGCATCCCCACTATCACCTACGAACAGACCGATCCGGTCCAGACCGGCAGCGTCCAGCGCGTTCAGCCCGATCCGAGCGACGAATTGCTGGGGCCCGCCGATCAGAGCGGTGGCGATGTGGTCGCAATCACTCCGCCCGAGGAAGTACGGACCTACATCGACGACAATCCGGTCGATGCGGTGCAGTTGCGTGGAGATCTGGCGGTCGGCGCCACCATTCCACAAAGCGTCGAAGTGCACCGTATTCCAGACTACCAATACAGCTACGTCGAGGTGAACCACCAGCCCGTATTGGTCGATCCGGGTACACGCCGCATCGTCTACGTCTACCGCTGATTCGCCCCGTAGGGCCACATAAGATGGCGAAATTGACATGCGGCGGGGCGGCCGCATGTCCAAATCGCGAATTTCCCCTGAAATTATTGCGGGATTCTCCCGTTTGAGTTGCCCTTCTATTTCCAGCGATCCGTGCATGATGTAATCCTAATATCAATGAAGGATTATCGCCGCTCCCTGGCACCGATCCGGGACGCCGCGAGAGGGCATCCGGAAGCGTCTCCGGAATTATGGGAGAAGGGCAGTCATGGAAAGTCTAGGGCCTATCATTACGCAATTGATTGCCGGTGCGATCGGTGGCAACGCCGCAAGCGCCGTTTTGAAGCAGGATGGGATCAATCTCATTGCGAGAACGATCGCCGGGGCCGTGGGCGGCCTTGGCGGCGGCCTCATCCTGAACCTGATCGGCAGCGAAGCTCTGACCGGCCTCATCGCGCAAGGCATATCCTCGTTGGTCGCCGGCGGCGTGCTCTCCGCGATCGTTGGTGCCGTTCTCGGCCGCAAGTCCTAACTAGATCGGATCGCACAAGCCCGGCCGGGCAACGGTCAGGCTTGTGCGGATCAATGCGCAATTCTGCTTGGCAATAGCCGCTTTCACCGTGCCTCGAGCTAGGCAAGGCGAAAGCATGCCATCGCTACGATATTTGCTGCCTTCAATGACCGGATATGTGCACTCTCCCACCCGAGAGCCCATCTAAGGCTTTCATTTTGCCCCGGGCGATCTTACCGTTTCACCAAGCATCTGATCCCTGCGTCTCCGCGTCGACGGAGCGGAAGAAAATGCAGGATATGTTGGAGTTTTTATGGGGCCGCGCTTAATTTCCTAATGAAGCAGCGCCATTTGGGCCGCACGGCATTGTGCGAAAGCGGGCAACGACGTAATGCGTCAATAGAGCTGACATATTTTTGCGGAAGTTTCCCTGATGCTCCATAATAGGAAAGGAAATGTCACGGTGCCACGACAGATGAGCCAGAATGCGGTAAAGACTGAGCTGCTGGCTACGCCGATGCAGAATGCGGGAAGCATCGATTTCGAGATTATCGAGCTGCTTTTCTTCGCTTACCGTGATTTTGTCTCCGATCCGGACCAGATCCTCGTCAAGAGCGGTTTCGGCCGGGCTCATCATCGTGTCGTCCATTTCGTTAACCGCGAACCCGGCATGACGGTTGCGGACCTTTTGGAAACATTGCAGATCACCAAACAGAGTTTGGCGCGGGTTCTCAAACAATTGATCGATTCGGGTTATATTCGCCAGGTCGCAGGTCCGGAGGACCGGCGGCAGCGCAAACTGTACCCAACGCAGGCAGGGCGCGATCTGGCGCTGGCGCTGGCCGAGCCGCAATCGCGCCGCATTGAAAGGGCATTCGAAGGCGCGTCGGAAGCGACGCGCGAAAGCGTGAAGCGTTTCCTGCGGGGAATGCAGACCGGGAAATGACGGCAACCCCGCCCGTGGGGCCGGGTGCGGAATGCGTCAACTCAATCGATGGGTAGGACAGGATCGAGACGAACCGAATGACGACAAAAGCAGCAATCTCGGATGACGCAGCACATCTTCTGGTGGTGGACGACGACACACGTATCCGTGCCCTCCTCAACCGTTATCTTATGGAGAAAGGTTTTCGCGTCACGGCTGCCGCCGATGGCGCCGAAGCCCGCCGCAAGCTGGAAGGGCTCGATTTCGACCTCATCATCATGGATGTGATGATGCCCGGCGAATCCGGCATTGCGCTGACGTCGAGCCTGCGTGCTATCAAGAACATTCCGATCCTAATGCTGACGGCGCTGGCCGAAGCCGATTCCCGTATAGCAGGCCTTGAGGCCGGCGCGGACGACTATCTGCCAAAGCCCTTCGACCCGCGCGAGCTGGTGCTGCGCGTCAACAATATTCTTCGCCGCAACGCGCCCGCCGATTCCCCGAAGATCGAGCTCGTGATGTTTGGTCCTTATACGTTTTCGCTCACCCGTAAGGAGCTGAAGAAGGCGGCGGAGCTCATCCGGCTTACCGATCGCGAGCAGGAAATCATGCTGTTGTTTGCCAAGCGCGCCGGCGAGACGATCCCGCGCCATGAACTCATCGGCAACGATGCCGAAGTGGGCGAGCGGACGATCGACGTGCAGATCAACCGGCTGCGCCGCAAGATTGAAGATGACCCTGCCAACCCTATCTGGCTGCAGACGGTGCGTGGCATCGGCTATCGCCTGAGCATAGACTGAGATCGGCCCGCGGGATCAGATTATGGTGACATTCGATTCGATCAGACGCGACCAGGATCACACGCCATCCAACGGCCTGAGGTGGCTTTCGCGCTGGATGCGTCGCTATATCCTGCCGACCGGTCTCTATGCCCGCTCATTGCTGATCTTTATCCTGCCGATGATCATTCTGCAGGCGGTTGTCACCGTCGTCTTCATGGAGCGCCACTGGCAGATGGTGACGCAGCGGCTGTCGATGGCGACCACGCGCGACATCGCCGCCATCATCACCATCATCCAAACCTATCCGCAGGATGCTGACTATTCCGCCATCACCCAGATGGCGCGTCAGAAGCTCGACCTTAGTATATCGATCGAACCTGGGGGTGAATTACCGCCCCCGCGCGAAAAGCCCTTCTTCTCCATCCTCGATGGCATTTTGAGCGACGAGATAAAGGAACAAATCAATCTACCCTTCTGGATCGATACGGTCGGTAACTCCAGTCTGGTCGAAATCCGCGTTAAGCTGCCGGACAAGGTGCTGCGCGTCTTCGCAAAGCGCAGCCAGACCTACGCCTCGAACACCCATATCTTCATTCTATGGATGGTCGGTACGTCGCTAGTGCTAATCGGCATCGCCGTCCTATTCCTGCGCGGCCAGATCCGCCCGATCCTGGCGCTGGCTCAGGCGGCGGAGAGCTTCGGCAAGGGCCAGCGCCTGGAAAACTACTCTCCCCGCGGCGCCGACGAAATACGCCGCGCGGGCCTTGCCTTCATCCTGATGCGCGAGCGCATCGAACGGCAGATCGAACAGCGCACGGCCATGCTCTCCGGCGTCAGCCACGATCTGCGCACCGTTCTCACCCGCTTCAAGTTGCAGCTCGCCCTTGTCGGCGAAAATCCGGATCTTGTCGGCCTCAGCGAAGATGTGGAGGACATGCAAAGCATGCTCGAGGGCTATATGGCCTTCGCTCGCGGCGAGGCCGAAGAAGATGTCGGACAATTCAAGCTCAGCGATATCCTCGAGAAAGTCCGGCAGGACTTCACGCTGCATGACAAGTCCATGAGCTTCTCCATCGAAGGAGATGACGAAATCTCCGTCCGGCCGAATGCATTTACCCGCCTGGTGACGAACCTCGCCACCAATGCACGACGCTATGCCAACAGCCTCCGCGTCGAAGCGAGGCATAGCGCCAAGTGGCTGACGATCATCTTCGACGATGATGGGCCCGGCATTCCGGTCGCCGCACGGGATGATGTATTCAAACCGTTCTTCCGGCTGGATTCGGCCCGCAATCTCGACAAGTCGGGCACAGGCCTCGGCCTTGCCATTGCACGCGACATCGCCCGTAGCCATGGCGGCAATGTCACGCTCGGCGACAGCCCGCTCGGCGGCTTGCGCGCCACCATCCGCATTCCTGCCTGAGAGAGAGAGAGAGAGAGAGCATATGCCGATCGATATCGATGGCATGCACTGGTTGAACACGCCGCCGATGTGGGAAGTGAACCAGGGACGCCTGTTCGTCCAGTCCGGCAATAAGACCGATTTCTGGCAGGAAACCTATTACGGCTTCCACCGCGACGACGGTCATTTTCTCGGAATGCCCCGCCGCGGCGATTTCACCGCCGTAGTCACCTTCGTCGGGCATTATCGGGAACTTTACGATCAGGCCGGCCTGATGGTCCGCCACGATGCCAGGCACTGGATGAAATGCGGGATCGAATACACAGACGGCGGCAGGCATTTCAGCGTCGTCGTCACCAATGGCAACTCCGATTGGTCGGCCTTCCGGCTCGATCACGAGTTCGATGCCATGTCGGCACGGGTCACCCGCAACGGCGACGCCCTCTTCATCCAGTATCGCACCGACCGCATGAGCGAATGGCGCATGGCAAGGCTCGCCTGGTTCGATCCGACGCTCGATGAAGTGTTGGTCGGCCCGACCTTCTGCTCGCCGCAACGCGAAGGCTTCGAAGCAGAATTCCTCGATTTCAGCCTGACCGACCCGGTATCAAAAGATATTCACTGAGGACACGTCCTTTCGATTGCGAAAGGGGCGCCGCTCACATCATCCTTTTGCCATTCGGCACCGGATGGGTCACCGCAGCCAGAACGATCGCGCCGGACTCATCCTCGAAACCGAGCGTCAGCACTTCGGAGCGAACCGGCCCGATCTGGCGTGGCGGGAAATTGACCACGGCCAGCACTTGCCGGCCGACAAGAGTTTCCGGCGTATAGTGCACGGTGATCTGCGCGGAGGAGCGCTTGATGCCGATCTCCGGCCCGAAATCGATCCTGAGCTTGTAAGCAGGCTTGCGCGCTTCCGGAAAAGTCTCCGCTTCGATGATCGTTCCGACGCGGATATCCACCCGCTCGAAATCGCCGTAAGTGATCTCTTCCGCCATATCCTGCCTTTATAGGAAACTCAACCGGCCAGTTCCTGCGCCCGTTTGCGCGCCGCTTCGAGGGCCGCGTCGAATAGAGGCTGCATGCCATCCTCCGCCATCAGGACGCTGAGTGCCGCAGCTGTGGTGCCGCCGGGAGAGGTCACGTTCTGACGCAGGCGCGAAGCGTCGTCGGGAGACTGGTGCAACAGTTCACCAGCCCCCGCGACGGTTTCCCGTGCGAGCCGCATGGCGAGGTCCGCCTGCAGGCCAAGCTTTCGGCCCGCCTCCGCCATGCATTCCACGAGATAGAAAACATAGGCCGGGCCGCTGCCGGAAACGGCGGTTACCGAGTCGATATCGGTTTCGCCGGGCACCCATTCGACCGGACCGGATACCTTCAACAGGTTTTGAACCAGCTGCCGCTGGCGGTCGCTCACGCGTGCATTGGCAAAAGCGCCCGTCACACCGCGCCCGACCATGGCGGGCGTGTTCGGCATGGCGCGCACCATGGCCGCTTCTCCCAGATGCGTTTCCAGCGCGGAGAGCGTCTTGCCGGCCGCGATGGAGACGACGACCGTCGTCTCCCCCACAAGCGGCTTGAACGACGGCAGGACTGCGTCCATCAGTTGCGGCTTGACGGCGATGAAGAGAACTCCCGCCGTCACGCCTTTCGGCACTTCGGTGACATGGCTTGCACCGGCATCCGCAATCATTTTCCCCATCGCTTCCGCCGGATTGGGATCGACGACGATGACCGATGATCCCGGCACGCCGTTTTTCAGCCACCCCGTCAGCAATGCCCCGCCCATATTGCCGGCGCCGATCAGAACGATCGGTCCTGAGGATGCAAATGCATTGGCGGATTGTTCGCCTGTCATGTCACGCTTCGCCTACCGTTTCGAAAAGTACGGCTTCCATGGCGCGATTTGCATCGAGCCCTGACCATACTACGAATTGGAAAGCCTGATAGTAAGCCTCGCAGGTGTCAAGCGCGTTGGAAAGCAGCACTTCCACCTGACGGTTGGTGGGCTCCGCCCCGCCCGACAAGAGAAGGGATTGGCGGAAAATGACGATGTCTTCCTGACGCCACAGATCGAAATGACCCATCAGCACCTGCCCGTTGATGCACGACAAGAGCTTGATCACCTCGTTGACCCGCGGGTCCGGAACCTTGACATCGAACGCGCAGGCTATGTGCAGCGCTTCGAATTCCTCCATCCACGAGAACGAGACGTGATAGTCGGTCCATCGCCCTTCGACGGTCATGGCGATTTCGTCCTCGCCGGACCGTTCGAACGACCAGTCGTTGTTGGCGGCGACGAATTCGATCATGTCGACCGGATTCGATTGTCGTTCGGCTTCCATTTCCATAAGGCTCATGCAGCACCTTCTTGACCGGATCGGTTGCAGTTTTCCCGTGGCTCGACACTGAAAGAACGCAAACAATTTTACTCCGGAAACATCCTCGGGATGATGTTGAACGGCTGCCAGACTAACGCTTCCACCATGCCCGGGGCTTACCAAGTCCGTTTCGAATCATCATTTAAAATCAGTGTATAGCGGCATGCCCGGCATGCCAGCCCCTGAACGGTGATTTTGGAAACGGCACTGTGGAAAGCTCTTCCGGCGTCTATTCAGAAGGGAGTCATAACCGACTCTGGCGATTGGCTTTTTTGCCTATGTCCACAGGTGGAAAACCGGACGGAAATTTTTAGAGGAAAAAGGCACGGCAAACGGGTGCCGCGCCGATCAGCAAACAGAAGTCCAGGCTTATTTGCCCTTGGAAGCGAGCTTGGCTTCGAGCGCTTCGATTCTCGCCAGCAACGCCTCGTTCTCGTCGCGCGCCTTGATCGCCATTTCGCGAACAGCCTCGAATTCCTCGCGCTTGACGATATCCATGCTGTTCAGCCAGCGCTCGGCATGGGCATTGAAGGCGGTCTCGATTTCGCGGCGCACGCCTTGGGCAGCACCGGCGGCATCGGTCATCAGCTTGGCGAATTCATCGAAGATTCGGTTCGGTCCAGTGCTCATGGCAGTCTCCTTGCGGCCGTCGGCCCTCAACGGTCAGGCATCGATATGGGCCAGATAGTGCTGAGGTAGGATTTCCAAGGGGCCGATGCAAGCAAATTGAGATAGGACTGGACAACCGGACCTGCCATCTCGGCGAGATCAACAATCGACTTGACCGTTTCGACAGCGAACGCCATGTTCCGCGCACATTTTGGATATTTAGCATGATCCTGCCCCGAAATGGCACGATGCTTTCGGGAACATGCTGCAACGGGCCTGACGATCTTGCTGACTTCCGCCAATCTCGCCGCCATCCTGCCTTTTCCGGATATTGATCCGGTCGCCGTTTCTCTCGGCCCGGTTTCAGTCCATTGGTATGGACTTGCCTATGTCGCTGGCATTCTGCTCGGTTGGTTCTATGCCAGACGGCTGGTCGATAACGGCAAGCTCTGGTTGAACGATACGGCACCCATGACGCGCCAGCATCTGGACGATTTCATCCTCTGGGTCGCCTTCGGCATCGTTCTCGGGGGCCGCATCGGCTATATCCTTTTCTACGATCTCGATCCGGTGCTGGCCAATCCGATCCGCGCCATCGAAGTCTGGAACGGCGGCATGTCCTTCCACGGCGGATTAATAGGCACGACCATCGCCATGATTTTGTTCGCAAGGCGAAACAAGATTCCGGTCTGGAGCCTGTTCGATATCGTCGCCGCCGTCGCCCCGATTGGCCTGTTCTTCGGCCGCCTCGCCAATTTCATCAACGGCGAGCTCTGGGGCCGCGTCTCGGACGTTCCCTGGGCGATGGTCTTCTGCAGCCCGCATGTGATCGCCGCCCATAATGGCGTCTGCCCCGCAGGCTCCGATCCGCGCCACCCCAGCCAGCTTTACGAGGCTGGCATCGAAGGCATTATCCTCTTCCTCCTGCTCTTCATTTTGACCCGCTGGGCCCTAGCGTTGAAAAAGCCGGGCACGGTCAGCGGTATTTTTGTCATCGGCTATGCCTTCTCGCGTATTTTTGTCGAATTCTTCCGTCAGCCTGACGAGCAGCTCGGCTATCTGCTCGGCACGAACTGGCTGACGATGGGGATGGTGCTGTCGCTTCCGATGGTGGCGATCGGCCTTTGGGCCGTTATCCGCGCCCGTCAGGCAGCGGCAAGGCAGATGGCTTGAGGTGGAGTTCAATATCGCGTGGTCTTCATAAAGGTTGCTCCCATTTTGTCTGGGCCACGCATTAGCGAAAGCATAGAATGACAACGGCGCTCGGGGAAAAAATCAAAGCCATCATCCGCACCAACGGGCCATTGAGCATCACCGATTATTTTTCGCTGTGCCTCGCCGATCCGGTGCATGGTTATTACAAGACGCGTGAGCCCTTCGGCCAATCCGGCGACTTTGTCACCGCGCCCGAAGTCAGCCAGCTATTCGGCGAGATGATCGGCGTCTTCATGGTGCATGCCTGGCAGCGGCATGGAGCCCCTGCCGAGGTGCGACTCGTCGAAATCGGCCCGGGCCGCGGCACGATGATGTCCGACATGCTGCGCGTCATCGGCAAGCTGGCCCCGCCGCTCTATGATGCCATGACGGTCCATCTCGTCGAAACTAGCGAGCGCCTGCAGGGCTTTCAGCGCCAGACCCTCGAGCCCTACGGCGCAAAAATCTCCTGGCATACGGATTTCGGCGAGGTGCCCGAAGGTTTCACCCTGCTCGCCGCCAACGAACTCTTCGACGCCATTCCCATCCGCCAGTTTGTTCGCACCGCCAATGGTTTCCGCGAGCGCACGGTCGGCCTCGACGCCAATGACGAGCTGAGCTTCACGGCAGGCGTCGCCACGCTCGATCCTGCACTTCTTCCGGCGGGCGGACTGCCGCCGATCGGTACGATCTTTGAAATCGCGCCAGCCCGCCAGGCCGTCATGACGACGATCTGCGACAGGCTTGCCGCCCATGGCGGCACGGCAATTGCCATCGACTACGGCCACATGGCGACAAGCTTCGGCGATACGCTGCAGGCCGTGCGCATGCACGAATACGATCCGCCGCTGGAACATCCGGGCGAAGCGGATCTCACCAGCCATGTCGATTTCCAGCATCTGGCACAGACCGCCCTCGCCTCCGGCCTGCACATCAACGGCTGCTGTCATCAGGGCGATTTCCTCGTCGGGCTCGGCCTATTGGAGCGGGCGGCGGCCCTCAGCAGAGACCAGGATGCGGCAACCCAGCAGAACATCCGTGTCGCCGTAGAAAGGCTGGCCGGCGCCGGCGAAGGCAAGATGGGAGAGCTCTTCAAGGTGCTGGCGGTTTCCAGCCCGGCTATCGATCTCCTGCCCTTTCGTGCCGTCAGCTGAGGCTTGACCACCAATCCTACGGATTGACAGTGCGCGCCGGACTGGGCCAACATCCCAGTCAAATCGAACTGCTTCGCCGCGGCTGCGTTATTCATCGCACGACAGGCTGAACCAAGACACCAAGGGACACTGCAGTTGCCGACACCACTTGCAAGCACGCTGCTGAGCGCCGCCGAGGCTGCCGGCATTCGCCATGGTTATTTCACCCGCGCCGGCGGCGTTTCCGAAGGCCTTTATCGCGGGCTGAATGTAGGCTTGGGTTCGCATGACGATCACGAGCACGTGCAGGAAAACCGCCGCCGCGTGGCCGGCTGGTTCGGTCTGCCCGTCGAACGGCTTGCTACCGTGCATCAGATCCATTCGCCAGATGTCGTGACAATCGGCGCCTATTATGATGGAAGCCGGCCGCAGGCCGATGCGATGGTCACGGCGACACCGGGCATCGCAATCGGCGTGCTCGCTGCCGATTGCGGCCCCATCCTTTTTGCCGATCCGGAAAATCGGGTCATTGGCGCCGCTCATGCCGGATGGAAGGGCGCGCTGACCGGTGTGCTGGAAAATACCATCGATGCGATGGTGGCGCTTGGCGCTAGACGTGAAACGATCATTGCCTGCCTCGGCCCGTCCATCAGCCGGGCGAGCTATGAGGTCGGCCCCGAATTCGTCGAGCGCTTCCTCGCCCATGATCCCGATTATGCCAGATATTTCACCCCTTCGGAGCGCGACGGCCATGCCATGTTCGATCTGCCGTCCCTCACGGTCGATCGCCTGCACAAGGCGGGCGTCACCGCCGAAAGCCTGAACCTATGCACCTATCCGGATCCTGAGCGCTTCTTCTCCTATCGGCGCACGACGCATGCGAAGGAGCCGGATTACGGACGGCAGATTTCCGCCATCGCTATCGGAAAGGCAGCTTGATATGGCCTTGCATTTCGAACGCAGCGAATTCGACGCTCGTCTGGCACGGCTGCTGGCGAGAATGCAGGAAGAAAAGCTCGATGCCATGCTGCTTTTCGCACAAGAGAGCATGTATTGGCTGACGGGCTACGATACGTTCGGCTTTTGCTTTTTCCAGACGCTGGTCGTCAAGGCGGATGGATCTCTGACGCTGATGACGCGCTCGGCCGATCTGCGCCAAGCGCAGCTGACTTCTGTCATCAGCGACATTCGCATATGGGTCGATCGCGTCAACGCCGATCCCACGCTCGATCTCAAGGAGCTGTTGTCCGATCTCGATCTGCTCGGTGCCCGTATCGGTGTCGAGTATGACACTCACGGCATGACGGGCAGCATCGCTCGCCTGCTCGATCATCAGCTTGCGAGCTTCGGACAGATCATCGACGCCTCTTATCTTATAAGTCGACTGCGTCTGACGAAGAGCCCAGCGGAAATCGCCCATGTCGAACGTGCCGCCGCACTGGCCGACGATGCCCTCGATGCGGCGCTGTCTGTGGTCAAAGCCGGCGCGGACGAATCGGATATTCTCGCGGCCATGCAAGGCGCCGTCTTTTCGGGTGGAGGCGATTATCCCGCCAACCCATTCATCATCGGCTCGGGTGCGGAAGCCCTGCTCTGCCGCTACAAGTCCGGCCGCCGCAAGCTCGACGCTAATGACCAGCTGACGCTCGAATGGGCCGGTGTGGATGCTCATTATCACGCCGCCATGATGCGCACCGTCGTCATCGGCACTCCCACCCATCGCCATCGCGAGCTCTATAGCGCCTGCCTGGAAACGCTGCAGGCGATCGAAACGATCCTGATGCCGGGACACACCTTCGGTGACATCTTCGACATGCATGCGAAGATCATGGACGAGCGTGGCCTTGCTCGCCACCGGCTGAACGCCTGCGGCTACTCTCTCGGCGCCCGCTTCTCGCCGTCATGGATGGAGCATGAAATGTTCCATATGGGTAATCCGCTGGAGATTCAGGAGAACATGTCGCTCTTCGTGCACATGATCATCATGGATTCCGACAGCGGTACCGCCATGACCCTCGGGCAGACCTATCTGACGACCTCGCAGGCTCCGAAAGCCCTTTCCCGCCACCCTCTCGAATTTCTTAACCGTTAGGGGCGTAAGATAGCGATCCTGGACGGTAAGACCGTCGGGAGAAAGGATCGCGTCAATGGGAGTGGTCAGGATAACGTTGACTGTCGCCGGCTTTTGCCTCGCGCTCTCCGCCTGCAATACCACGGACGCCCTGACGCCGCCCGAAGCCATAGGCGATGCCGGCTCCAGCCCCGTCACCCAGCGCGATGTCGAGCGCATGGCTTCGACACCCCAGCGCCGCCAGACCTATCAAAGCGCGCAGGAGAGTTACGGCTATCAGCAGCAGACCTCGCAGCAGGCCTATCAGCCGCAAAACTACGGCGGCAGCGGCACGCTGGACGACCAAGCCTCGGCGTTGAGATCGAACGGCACCAATCCCTATGCGTCGCGCCCGCTCGACGGGTCCCGCACTGCTTCCATCGCTCCAGCCAACAATCAGTTTTCCGAAGCCGACGAGCAGCGCGAAGCCGATCGGCGCTTGTCGGACGATCAGCAACCCCGGCAGCAGCAGCAGACTGCCGACGACCCACAGCCGGAACAACAGCAACCAGATCAACAACAGGCGTCGCTACCGCCCACGGCAGCGGCCGGCGGCAACAGCGTCCGCTTCCTGCCGATCATCGGCGCTCCCGTCGAAGCCGTCACGCCGCTGTCGCGCCAGCTCGGCGCCGACGCCCGCTCGCTCGGCCTGACGTTCAAGAGCTCAAGCGATTCCAGTGCTGCCTATATCCTCAAGGGCTACCTTTCCGCCTTTGAAGACGGCCCGCAGATTTCCGTGACCTACGTTTGGGACGTGCTTGATAGTAATGGCAACCGCGTCCACCGCATCCAGGGTTCAGAAAGCGCGCCTCTGAAGCGTGGCGACCCTTGGTCGGCCGTTCCTCCAACGGTCATGCAGAAAATTGCCACCAAAACCATGTCGGATTTCAATTCCTGGCGCGAATCCAACGGTGGATAGCTAAAAGCTTTTCAGAAATATGAAAGCTAACACGCCTCTCCCTCTTGCATTCGAGAGCAAGGCGGTTAAAAGCGCGGCTATCAGGTTGGTAATAGGCGGGCCACAATGAAGGTTTTCGCAGGCAATTCGAACCGGCATCTCGCCGAAGCGATCTGCAATTATCTCAACGTTCCCTTGGGAAGAGCTAGCGTCCGTCGGTTCGCCGACCAAGAGATTTTCGTAGAGATCCAGGAAAACGTACGCGGCGAGGATGTGTTCCTGGTACAGCCGACGTCGTTTCCGACCAACGATCATCTCATGGAACTCCTGATCATGATCGATGCGATGCGCCGCTCGTCGGCACGGCGCATAACCGCAGTCATCCCCTATTTCGGTTATGCCCGCCAGGATCGTCGCGCCTCTGGGCGCACGCCGATCTCGGCAAAGCTGGTCGCCAATCTGATCACCGAGGCTGGCGCAGATCGCGTTCTGACGCTCGACCTGCACGCAGGCCAGATCCAGGGCTTCTTCGATATCCCCACGGACAATCTCTATGCGGTTCCGATCCTGACGCGCGATATCAAGGCGAATTATGATATCGGCAACGTGATGGTTGTCTCGCCCGATGTCGGCGGTGTCGTGCGCGCCCGCGCCCTGGCAAAACGTCTCGACTGTCTGTTGGCGATCGTGGACAAGCGCCGCGACCGCCCGGGTGAGTCCGAAGTGATGAACATCATCGGCGAGGTAGCCGGGAAGGATTGCATCCTGATCGACGATATCGTCGATTCCGGCGGCACGCTTTGCAATGCTGCCGAAGCACTGCTCGCACAAGGTGCGGCAAGCGTCACCGCCTACATCACCCACGGCGTTCTCTCCGGCGGCGCGGTGACCCGCGTGGCAAATTCCAAACTGAAGGAACTGGTAATTACCGATTCCATCCAGCCGACGACAGCCGTACTTTCGGCGCCGAATATCCGCGTCATCACGACGGCGACGCTGATCGGCGAAGCCATCAATCGCACCAGCCAGGAAGAATCGGTTTCCAGCCTGTTCGACTGAGCCTTGGGGCCGCCTCAGGTGGCCTTTGCTCCCGCAGGATGCGCCTGCTTCCATGCGAGCAGGCCAATGCCCAACAGCCCCGAGATGAAGACGGCCGCACCCGATCCCATGATCGAAGGCCCGATGCCGAACCACCCAAACAGCGTTGGCGACATCAGATAGGCCAGAAGCAGGCCGGTGAAGATCGCGCACATCAATAGCCGATAGACCTGCGCCAGACGATGCGGCTCGCTGCGCGTCTGCATCAGATGCAGCATGGCAAGGTTCTCGAAGGGTCCGTTGATCGCCGCAAAGCAGGCAACGATCATCAGCCCTATCCGATCATGCATAAGCGGCAGCAGGAAAACGCCAGATCCGAAAATGAGCTTCGCCGCGATGATCCAGACCACCGGCCGGCGCGGCTTGACGCTGCCGAGGATCAGATTGGTCGTCAGATTGCCGACGCCGTAAGCCGTCATCATCAGGCTGTAGTCGGTGAGCGGGTCGGCGCTGGTTTCGCGCAAGTGCAGGATCATCCCAAGTAGGATCCCCATCGCCCAGGCGACGTTTCCCATCAGGTTGGTGAAGAGGCCGTAGAGAAGTGCCGCATGGCCACGCGCTGCGCGCCACCCGCCGAGAATGCCGTCCATGACGGCCGCCATTCCGGAGAAATCGCGACGCCGCGACGCCATCGGGAGTTTTGCCACCGCGAGCCATACGGCAACCGCCGACAATATGAAAGTAACAGCCGTGACCGTGAAGAACTGAGATTTCGGCAGGAGCCCGTTCACGAGCGCAATGAGGCTCGGACCGAGAATACGCGCCATGCGGCGGGTGGCATCGAACAAACCGTTCGTCGCATGCCGGATTTCGGCATCCACCGCAATCGTCGGCAAGGTCGCCTGCAGGGAGGGGTCGAACGTTGACGTCAGCAGCGCGATGCTTCCGGCAAGCACGATCAACAGCGGCAGGCTCATCAGATGCAGCGTTCCTGCTAGCGATAGGGCTAGCAATAGAGCCGCTCGCATCAGATCGGCCGTGATCATCGTCGTGCTATGCCGCCAGCGATCCGTGACGATCCCGCCGAACAGGCTGCCGAACAGCAGCGCGCCCGACTGCAACGCGGAAACATATCCCGCATTGCTGCCGATGAAGTCAGCCGCAATCCACACGACTGCGACCATGTAAAATTCGGAGCCTGTAGCCGCCAGCACCTGGCCGGCCCATAAGAGAGAGATCGAGCGCTGGCTCAGCGGCTTCAGGACAAACATGATCGCATTCTGATTTCGGAGTGGCTTATTTCATGACCTGCCCGTTGACTGTCACGTGACCGTCGTCGGAAAGATCGATATCCCAGCGCGAGCGTCCATCGGCATCCGTCTTGGCAAAGCCCTTGGCCATCATCAGGCCGAAGGAGAGCTGAGACAGATCCTCCTTGGTCTTTGCGGCCTCCTGGATGGCGGCAATGGTCTTGTCGAGATCTCGGGCAAGAACCGTCATCTTCATGGCGACGCGGTCCTTTTCGGTCAGCCAGCCGCGCATACTGCCCGACGCCTCGACATCATAAAGATCCGAGACAGCGCTAATCTTCGGGAAGTTGATGGTCATTGTCCCGTCAGGGAACATGGCCTTCTGCAGCTTCTCGTCCAGGGCTTTATCGCTCTCCGGGTTCTTGAAGTCGGCTTCCTGGAACACATCCGCCAGAGCGGAGAAATTCAAGTTCGGCACCTGCACCTGGATATCGGCCGTATTGGGAATGAAGGCGACATAGTTTTCGGGGATGAGGCCCGTTTCCAGGGCAAGCTTCTCGGCATTCAGCCCGAAATCGGCATTCACGGCATTGGCTGGCCCGGCTATCTTGAAGAAATAGCCCATCTTCTGCAGGCCGCCATTGCCGAATGGCGTCGTGACCGCGATATCCTTGATCGCGACGGACTCCTCGAAGGAGCCGACAATCGGCATCGCATCCATCAGCAAGGCCTTGACCGCCTTGCTATCGGCATCCGAAAGCGTCTTCTCATTCTTGTGTTCGGAGACGAACTGCAGCAAGGAATTCAGTGCCTTCAACGGCAGTTTCGTCGCCCCCATGTTGAAATCGATCGCCGCGATCTTGACTTCCCCGAGCGTCGCGTCGTCGGCCGAGATCTTGTCATAGAGCGATTGCAGGCTGCCGTTCATCTTGAGATCGAGCCTGCCCGGCTCACCGCTGTCTGCCGACGACACGGTATAGGTAATGCTCTCGGCTGTGGCGTCATTGCTCTGGACGCTTTTATCTTCGTCGGCGGTCTTTGTCGCAATGGTGATGCCGTTGCCCTTCATATCCATGGAACGCAGATAATGAAGTGCGGGATCGAAGACGCCCTGAAAGGTCGATGACGCCAAGGCGTAGCGAACTTCAGTGTCGGGGCCCTTGCCAGGCTTAGACTTCGCCGTGATATCGAGGGCATTGTTGCCTTCGATATTCCAGAGGCCGCTATCGAGCGGCGTCGCCAGCATCATCAATGGCTTGAGGCCGCTCACGGCAAAATCGCTTACGTTCAGCTTGTCGAGAAGCTTCTGCACATCATAGGTGACTTCGTAGTGCGAGCTGACCGGCTTGACTGAAATCGCACCACTCTTGGCGATATCATCAGGCAAAAAATAAGTCAGATTGCCGTAAAGATCCTTGGCACCCTGCTCGCTGACATCAGCCGCCTGCACAAGGCCGGCCACGCCGGCAGCGAGAACAGCCGCCGTGGCAACCGCTTTGAAACGCATAATTCACCCCCAAATATGATGGAAAAGAAACGTGGAAATCTGGAAAGCGCCGACCGGCCTTTCGCGTGGAACTTTATCATCGCCCTGATACATGGGCTTGCCCTCAAACCTCAAGGCTTCTTCATCACCTGTCCGTTGACCGTCACCGTCCGGTCTTCATCCATCGTGATATCCCAGCGGAGGCGGCCGTCCGGGTCGGTCTTGGCAAAACCCTTTGCAGCCAGCAGGCTGAAGGAAACGCTGTTCAAACGAGGCTGAGCCTTGGCGGCATCCTGAAGTGCTGCAACCGTCTTGTCGAAGTCGCGCGCCAGGATCGTCGCCTGCAGCGAAATGCCGGAATGCGGCTTGGTCGAGCCCTTCAGCGCGCCGGAAACCTCGACGTCGTAGACATCAGACTTTGCGCTGATCTTCGGGAACTCCAGCGTTCCATAGCCGTTCGGGAACATCGTGCGTTTCAGAGCCTCCCCGGAGACCGGCGTCGCCCGTGTTGCAATCGAATCGAGACCGGCATCGATGAGACCGGTAAAGTTGATATTGGGCACGCCGAGCTGAACGTCCAGCACCGCGGGCAGGAAAGGCGTAAAGGCATCAGGCACCAGACCGGCGTCGGGCGTGAACTGCTCGGCCCTAAGCTCCAGGTTGACGTTCGAAGCCTTGGTCAGACCGTCCATCTTGAAACTGTAATCGATGCGCTTGACACCGACCTTGCCCTTCTCGGTTGCCACCAGTGCGTTGTTCACTGTCACGGTCTTGCCGAGCGAACCGAAAACCGGCAGGGCCTGATGGACCAGCTGCTCGAACTTCTCGCTGCCGCTTTGCGATAGCTGCTTGGCCTTGACGTGTTGAACGAAGAAACGGATGAGCGCGCCCAGATCCTTCACCGGCAGGCTCGTGGCAGTGACGTTGGTATCGACGCTATCGGCGCTGAAGGTGATGGGCGAAGCATCCGGACGCACCGTGAACTGCTCATGCAAGCGTTGCAGCGTTCCTTGCAATTGCAGGTCGACCTTGCCCGCTTCGCTGCTGTCGGTGACCGTATGGGCAAAGGAGGCACTGTCGATGGTGGCATCGATCTTGCGCCCGCTTTTCGGGCCGCTGCCGGCGCTCGAAAATTTCATGCCGCTGCTCTTGATACCCATAGACCGCATCATTTCGATGCCAGGATCGAAAATGCCGTCGAAAGAGCTGGAGGCGATCGAATAGGCGATGTCAGCGGTCGGCGAGTGCAGGGCGACATCGAGGCTATTGTCACCCGTCAGATGCCACCGTCCCTTTTCGACCGGCTGCGCAAAAAGCGAAAGCGGCTTGAAACCTGTGACCGAAAACGCGCTCGAATTGATCTTGTCGAAGAATTTCGCAAGATCGTAGGTAATCTCATATTGATCGCCGGCCGGCTTGACGGTCACGAAATCGCTGCGGGCAAGGTCCTGCGAGAGCGAATGGGTCAGGACGTTGCGGAGTTCCTTGGCGCCTTGCTCATTGACGTCGGCAGCCTGTGATGCGCCAGCAAGACCAATGGAAAAAACCGCGGCGGCGATTGCTCTGGAACGCATGCCCGACCTCTCCTTCTGGCGCCAATCGATTGGATTCGACTGTTGATGGGGCCGAGGGTATATGTCAAGGCGTTGATAGACATGATACCTCAGGCTTGTTCGTGGCAGTTGCAATGTCACCACAGGGCTTCGTATTCCGGGGTGCTTGCACCTTTAGCCGCTTTGTATTATACGCCACGCGTCCGCGTAGACACCCTTGGAGGCAACGCGGATGAGGCAGGGCATGCCCTCCTCCAGTTCAATCGATACGGCGTAGGCCGACCGAATGAACTCTCCAAATAACCTCGAAAGGAATAGCTATGAGCCACGAAAGCTACGAGCTCAAGGCCGAGGCGCGCGAACGGGTTGGTAAGGGGTCCGCCCGTGAACTTCGCCGCAATGGTCTGATCCCCGCTGTCATCTATGGTGACAAGCAGGCCCCCATTTCTATCGCTCTCAACACCAATGAGGTGACGAAGCGCATCCACGCCGGCGGCTTCCTCACGACGATCGCAACGATCGACGTCGGCGGCAAGAAGATCAAGGTTCTGCCGAAGGACTACCAGCTCGATCCGGTCCGTGACTTCACGGTTCACGTCGACTTCCTGCGCGTTTCCGGCAACACGGCGGTCACCGTCGAAATCCCGGTTCACTTCGAAAACCATGAGAAGTCCCCGGGCCTCAAGGCTGGCGGCGTCCTGAACATCGTTCGCCACGAAGTCGAAGTTCATTGCCCGGCCGATGCGATCCCGGAATTCTTCACCGTTGACCTCTCCGGTCTGAAGAGCGGCGACAGCATCCACATCTCGGCCGTCAAGCTGCCGAAGAACGTGACCCCGGTCATCGCCGACCGCGACTTCACGATCGCAACGATCGTTGCTCCGGCAGCCGGTCTTGCTGAGGACGAAGCCGAAGGCGGCGAAGAAGCCAGCGCCTGATTGGCATCTTCGACCTGAAGCATTGAAACCCGCCTCCCCTCGGAACGGCGGGTTTTTTCATGTTCGGAAACAAATATTAGAGAAAGTAAAAATAAGAACGTCTTGGATCTATACTATCGTTGATTTCCATTAACCCCACAGTTTCAGCAACATTTAACGGATTCATGAAAATCTGCTCGAAAGAGTTGTAGAAAGCGGCGCCCTCCCAAATCCGCTGGTCTATAACCGGGGAGCTAACGGAACTATGAGCCATTCGGTCGAAAACCGGTTTTTCGCGATCGTTTGCGGTGCGCTGCTGGTTTTCGTGGCGCCGCTCTTCGTGCTTTTCCTTTTTCTGTCGTCCGAACGCGCAGAAAAGGAAATCAAGGATCACATAGCCGTTCTACTCGTCGCCAATGCCCAGGCTCTCGCAAAGCCGCTATGGGACCTCGATGAAGACAGCGTCACCCAGATCAGTGCGACCACCGTCGCCGAAGGCGCGATCGTCCGTGTCAATGTCCGCGATCTTTCCGGCCAGCTCGACGTCACGCAATCGACCATCCCGAAATCTTACAAGGGCAATCTGGAGTCCGTTGACCGGCCAATCATCTACAACGGCGTCGACGGTGCGAAGCGGCTTGGCACCATCACCGTCTATTATCCTCAGCTCGGCCTGTTCGACGGCCTGAAGAGCGAAGAGATCGTCTTCATCTCCATCTTCATCTTCGCCGTGTTGACGGTCTTCGGCGCGGCGCTGATCGGCAATCGCATCTTCGTCATCCAGCCGCTGATGCGGCTGACGCATGCCATCGAGGCCACACGGCGGCTCGGCTCGCGTCATCACGTCGACTGGCAGTCGAACGACGAGATGGGCCGGCTTGCCAGCAGCTTCAACGATATGCAGAGCAAGCTCCAGCGCGAGGAAAACGAACTGAAGCTAGCCCATCGCCGTGCGACGGATACCTATAATCTGACGCCCGCCATGCTTTTCTCGCTCGACAAGAACGATTGCATCGCTGCCGTCAGCGACTACTGGCTCGCCGCCACAGGCTATGATCGCGCCGAGGTGATCGGCCGCGAGTTTGCAAGCCTGATCCTGCCGGATTCACGCGTGCAATATATCGAGCGCAAACGCGGCAACCCCGATAGTGCCGCCCGCCTTGCCGTGACGGTGAAATTCCTTTGCCAGGATGGGCGGATCATGGATGTCCTGATCCTCGAAACGACCGCGATCCAGGACGGTCTGTCGCTCTCCGTCATGACCGACGTTACCGAACTCAAGCAGTCGGAAGACCGTAATCTGCGGCAGGCGATTACCGATCACCTGACCGGCCTTCTCAACCGCCAGGGCTTCGAGAGCGCGCTGGACGCAAAGATCAATGAAGCCGATCTGCGCAAGCGCGAACTCGCCTGCCTCTTCATCGATCTCGATCGCTTCAAATGGATCAACGACAATATGGGCCATGCCGCCGGCGATGCGGCACTGCGCGAATTGGTATCGCGCCTGCAGAAATGCCTGAAGCCGGGCGACATCGCCGCCCGCCTCGGCGGCGATGAATTTGCCATGCTGCTTTTGGCCGAGAATGCGGAAGCAAGAGCGATCGACATGGCGGCTCTTATCGCCGAGGTCTTCGAGGCGCCCTTCATCGGCGATGCGCGCCTCAGCGCCAGCATCGGCATTGCGATTTATCCCAGTCAGGCCGCCAATGCAGCCGAACTGCTGCTGAAATCCGACATCGCCATGTATGCCAAGAAGCGCGATGGCAAGAACGGCGCACAAATTTTCGACAACGGCATGCTGGACGATTCCCGCCGCCGCGCCGAACTGGAGAACCATATCGAAACCGGCCTCAACGAAGACTGGTTCGAAGCCTATCTGCAGCCCGTCGTCAATATAGACGACCGCTCGATCGCCGGTTTCGAGGCGCTGATGCGCCTGCATCACCCGCAAAAAGGCATACTGCCCCCTGGCCGCATCATCGAGGTTGCTGAAGAGACCGGATCGATCATTCGCATCGGCAATCGCATCATGGAGAAGGCTATCGCCGATTTTGCTCGCCTCTCGCGGATCGAGGGCATGCAGGACACCTATCTCGCCATCAACTTCTCGCCGCTGCAGTTCGAACAGGAATTGCCGCTGCGCATTGCGGCCCTGCTGTCGCGCCACGAAATTGCCGCCCGACGCATCGTCGTCGAAATCACCGAGGCTGTGCTCATGGATGACAATCCGGAGACGCGCATGGTGATCAACGAGATCTGCCGCTACGGCTGCCGCATTGCACTCGACGATTTCGGCACGGGTTATTCGTCACTGAGCTATATCAACCGCTTCCCCGTTGACATTATCAAGATCGACCAATCCTTCATCCGCGCCATCAACGACACCGCCTCCGATGTCAGCGCCAAAAGCCGCATGCTGGTCGAAAGCATCACCACGCTGTCGCACAAGATGAATTGCACAGTAATTGCGGAAGGCGTGGAGACCGAGGAGGAATGCGCGACCCTGCGTGCCATGGGTATCGACTATGGCCAGGGCTATCTGTTCTATCGGCCGCTGCATCCAGACAATCTGATACGGACGCTGGTCGGCTCGCACCAACATCACCCTTCCCCCGTAGCACAAGCGTCATAGCGATGAGGAACAGCATGCGAAAACCGCTGCTTATGATTGCTACCGGCCTGTTTTCGCTCACGCTTTTCTCCTCCGTCCACGCCGAGACAATCCATTTCACCACCGAGGAATATCCGCCCTTCAACTATCGCGAGGGTAAGACCGTTGTCGGAGCGACCACCGACCAGGTGCGGAAGGTAATGACCGATCTCGGCGTCGACTATACGATCGACATCATGCCCTGGGCGCGAGCCTACACCCAGGCGCTGATGGAACCCATGACCTGCGTATTCGTTGCAGCTCACAACGAAGAACGCGACAAGCTCTTCAAATGGGTACAGCCGCTGCTGATCGACCGTAACGTTTTAATCAAGCATAGCGGCTCCAGCGTTACCGCCGGCAACATCGCCGAAGCCAGAAAGTATCTCGTCGGCACCTGGCGAGAGGATTATACGGAAGCGATCCTGCGCCGGAACGACTTCCCGCGCATCGACGTCGGTAGCGACTTCAAGGCCGCGTTGAAGAAGCTGATGAGCGACCGCATCGACCTGATGCCGATCTCCGAATTCTATTTCGACAAGTTGCAGAAAGAGGGCAACGCCGTGGAGAAGGTGACCCTTCTCTCGCAACAGCCCATGGGGATCGCCTGTCACAAGGATTTCCCCAGCGACCTCTTGGATAAGATGCAGACGGCTTTGAATGCGCTGATTGCCGACGGAACGCAAAAGCGGATTTTCCTGAAGTACGGCCTGCACCTCAGCGACTGACCGCATCCCGCCTTGACTTTGTCGTCAAATCGCTGTGGTGAAGGGCATCGGCATTTTCGAAGGGCGAAGCACATGCTTCTCATCGCAGGCCTCGGCAATCCGGGCGCCAAATATCAGGGCAACCGCCACAATATCGGATTCATGGCCGTGGAGGCGATCCACCGCCGCCACAACTTTTCGCCCTGGTCGAGGAAATTCAAGGCGGAGATTGCCGAAGGCGAATTCGGCGGCCAGAAGGTGCTGCTCATCAAGCCGCAGACCTTCATGAACCTCTCGGGCGAATCCGTCGGCGAAGCCATGCGCTTCTATAAGCTGCAGCCGTCCGACCTCGTCGTCATCTACGATGAACTCGATCTGCCCGCCGGCAAGGCGCGGCTGAAGACCGGCGGCGGCCATGGCGGCCATAACGGCATCAAGTCGATCGATGCCCATTGCGGCAAGGACTATCGCCGCCTGCGCCTCGGCATCGGCCATCCCGGTGCCAAGGAGCTGGTGCACAACCACGTTCTCGGCGATTTCGCCAAGGTGGACAGGGACTGGCTGGATCCCTTGTTCGATACGCTTGCCGACAATGCCGACATGCTGGTGCGCGGCGAAGATTCGCAACTGATGAACAAGATCGCGCTTGCCCTGGGCGGCAAGGCGGAGGACGACGCGCCCAAGCCGGAGAAGAAGGCGCAAGCCAGCAAATCTCATATTCATCAGGCGCGCAATCACATCAAGCCGAAGATCCCGGAAACGGGTCCCATGGCGGAGATGCTGAAGCGGATGTTCGGCAAGAAGGACGATTGAGATGTCGGAGATAGCGCCGGAAAGCGGAGCAGATATCGTCGTCCGGTCGGTCGCGATGGCGGACCTGCCGACCCTGCTTGCACTTTATCGGCACCTGAACGCGGAAGATCCGATACTGGAGCTAGGGCTGGCGGAGAGCCGCCTTACGGAAGTCCTTGCCCATCCCGGCATGACGATCTTGGCCGCCTTTGACGGCGACGAGGCCGTCTCCTCCGTGACGCTGGTCATCATTCCCAATCTCACGCGGGGCGGCGCGCCTTATGCCTTGATCGAGAATGTGGTAACCCACGCCGACCACCGTCGGCGCGGCCTTGCCGGCACGGTTATCCGCAGGGCGTTCGCAAGCGCCTGGAAGAGGAACTGCTACAAGGTCATGCTGCTGACGGGCTCGAAAAATCCGGCAACGCTGCGTTTCTATGCCAATTGCGGCTTCAAGCAGGACAAGACCGGCTTCCATATCCGCCGGCCCGCTTAGCGGATATGGTCGTTCCTACTCTTCGGGCTCGGTCGTGAACATCAGCGGGAAGCCCGCGCTCTTGGCAAGATCGACCGCCTCCTGGGCCTTCGTCTCGGCAATATCGCGCGCGCAGACCATGACAACACAGGTGCCGAGCTTGTGTGCCGTCATCATGACGCGATAGCCGCTCTCCTCGCTCATGCGGAAGACGGCTTTGAGCACCATGATGACGAATTCCCGCGGCGTGTAATCGTCGTTCACGAGAATGATCTTGTAGAGCTTTGGCCTCTCGACCTTCGGCTTTGTTTTAGTCTTTGGTTTCAGGACAACATCATTGTCACTCATCGGCATCACCGTTGACGACAGGGGAAAGGGTTTTGGGCTAATGGGGAGATTATAGTGCAGCGCACCACATCCTTCAAGGATGGTCGTGTCAGGGAGACAATGTGGCCGTTTCCCGCTCTCAGCCCTCCATCAGCAGAAAAGCGGCTGTTTGCCCGCACAAGACTTGACCCGCAACGGCCGTTCCCCCATAGGCACTGCAAAGATTTTCAAGATATGGACAAGGTGCCATGGGTTTCAAATGCGGTATCGTCGGGCTGCCGAATGTCGGCAAGTCCACTCTGTTCAACGCACTGACCAAGACGGCAGCGGCGCAGGCGGCGAATTATCCGTTCTGCACGATCGAGCCGAACACGGGTGAAGTCGCGGTTCCCGATCCGCGCATGCGCAAGCTTGCCGACATCGCCAAGTCGAAGGAACTGATCCCGACGCGCATCTCTTTCGTCGATATTGCCGGCCTCGTGCGCGGCGCATCGAAGGGCGAAGGCCTCGGCAACCAGTTCCTCGCCAATATCCGCGAAGTCGATGCCATCGTGCATGTGCTGCGCTGCTTCGAAGACAGCGACATTACCCATGTCGAAGGCCGCATCAATCCGGTCGCCGATGCCGAGACGATCGAGACCGAGCTGATGCTCGCCGACCTCGAGAGCCTTGAGCGCCGCACCGAGCAGACGCGCAAGCGCGCTACCGGCAAAGACAAGGAATCCATGGCGATGCTGCCGATCATGGATGCGTCGCTCGCATTGCTTCAGGAAGGCAAGCCGGTGCGCACGCTGCTCTCGAAGCTGGATGCCGAAGAGACCCGCATCCTCAAGGGCCTGAATCTTTTGACCTCGCACCCGGTGCTTTACGTTTGCAACGTCGCCGAGGGCGATGCCGCGACCGGCAACGAGCATACGGCAGCAGTCGCTGCCATGGCCAAGGAGCAGAATTCGGAAGTCGTCATCATCTCCGCCGCCATCGAAGCAGAAGTGGCGCAGCTGCCCGACGAAGAGGCGAAGGAATTCCTCTCCGCGCTCGGCCTCGACGAAGCTGGCCTCGACCGCCTGATCCGCGCCGGCTACAAGCTCCTGCACCTCATCACCTACTTCACCGTAGGCCCGAAGGAAACGCGCGCCTGGACTATCGAGCAGGGCACGAAGGCACCGCAGGCCGCCGGCGTTATCCATTCGGATTTCGAACGCGGCTTCATCCGCGCCAACACGATCGCCTATGACGATTACATCGCCTATAACGGCGAAACCGGCGCGAAAGAAGCCGGCAAAGCCCGTGACGAAGGCAAGGAATATGTCGTCCAGGACGGCGACGTCATCCACTTCCGCTTCAACACCTGATCGCCTTTATCTTGCCGGCGCCTATCTGAGCGCCGGCAATCTCGATTGCATGCCGGCAGGCAGGCGCCTCACGATGAGGCGGCGCAGATCGGCCCAGCCGATGCCGATCACGAGCACGACCAGCCCCACGATCATCAACACCAGGAAGCCGACCTTATCGAGACCCGCATTGTTGTGTCGGAGGATGGCTGCCGTCGCCAAGCCCAGCGATACGAGGCCGGCAGTCACGAAAGCGCGGCGATCGATGATGAGCCCAATCAGCATCATCACCAGCACCGCCACGAGGACCGTCACCGCCTGCAGATATCCCCCAAAGAGGGCATCGGTGAGATTGGTGAAGACGATGCCGCTGCTGGCGAGCTCGAGGCGCAAAGCCAAAAGGATCGTCGAGTAAAGCAGGGCTGGCGCCGTTGCGAGATGCAGCCAGAAGGCCACGTCGGACCGGCGCGTAACTCTCTGCGGATCGCTGAGATCATAGCGCATTGCCAATATAAAGCTGCCAAGAGCGGTCACCAGCAAGATCATCATCGTCTGGATGGGATAATCCGCCGGCACATTCGAAGAGCCAGTTACCGTGCCGACGGCATAGAAGACCGCGGCGAGAAACAGGCCGAACAGCGAAAACAGGAATAAGGCCAGCGACAGCGGCACGCGGTAGCGCCAGTAAAACAACGCCAGCGACAGCGGGAATGGCGCTACCAGGACGATTGCGCCGATCGTGAAATTATTGCTCAGCGTCGGTGTGGAAGTCACATAGCTCACCACCATGTAGAAAACCCAGACGGCGAGGGCGACGGTCAAGACCACGGCCGGAAGCGCCAGTCGCTGGCGGCGCACCAGGATCTCGGCAAGCACGACGATCGCCAGTATGGGCGCATAGCGGTTCGCCAATCCGCATAGTCCGATGAGCAGCACGATGACGCCGATAGTGATGAGTACATCGTGAAAGCCACGCACGAAACGCGGCGCTTCCGTATCTTCCAGCGGATTGGGATCGTCCTGCCCGTGCTGCGATGAAAGAGCCTGCGCCGGCAGCACGCCGATATTCCTCGCAGCGAGGTAGGGCAGCAATCGTTCTGCCTGGCCCGAGGAAATAATCCCTTCGCCTGCAGCATCTTCCAATGCGACCTTGAGTTCGCTCATTCCCGCTCTCGCTTCATTTCATCACCGCCAAGCCTCAACATATCGTTGACCCACAATCAAGGGCTGTCGGTCGTCGATGGACAATCATCTTTGGCAACACCTTGTCACGAGCATGAAAATGCTTGCACCGCCACTGCAGGCTATGCGATTGCCGATGGATTAGACGTGGAGGACGACAGAAGACATGACGAAACTCGTCTACGAAGACTTCCAGCCAGGACGAGAATTTGCCCTCGGCCCGAAGCATATGACCGCGGCGGAGATCATTGAATTCGCCAGTGAATTCGATCCGCAACCGATGCATCTGGACGAAGAAGCCGGCCGCGCCAGTATTCTCGGCGGCCTTGCCGCTTCCGGCTGGCACACCTCGGCGGTGTTCATGCGCATGATGTGCGATTCCTACATTCTCGCCGCCGACGCGCAAGGCGCACCGGGCATCGATTTCATGGAATGGAAAAAGCCGGTTCTGGCCGGGGATACCCTGTCAGGCCGTTCCATCGTGGTCGAGGCGCGCCCCATGCGCTCCCGCCCCGGCATCGGCATCGTCAAATTCCGTCATGAAGTCGAAAACCAGCGCGGCGAACTCGTCTGCCTTGGAGAAAACGCGACCATGATCCGCATGCGCGCCGGCGCGGAGGTTTCGGCATGAAAATGAGCGACCTCTATGCCATCGGTGAACGCATCGAGATCGGCAGCCACACCTTCACACCCGAAGCCATCGTCCACTTTGCCTCGCGCTTCGATCCGCAGATCTTCCACATGGATGCGGAAGCGGCCAAACATTCCTTGTTCGGCGGCCTCTGCGCCTCCGGTTGGCACAGCTGCTCCATGTGGATGCGCAGCTTCGTCGATTTCTGGAAGTCCGAAACGGCAAGACTGACCGCCGAAGGCAAGACGCCACCCAATCTTGGCCCCTCGCCCGGCTTCAAGAACCTGCAATGGCTGAGGCCGGTCTTTGCCGGCGATACCATCAGCTATGGCGTGGCGATCCTCGACAGCCGCGCCTTGGCCTCGCGCCCCGGCTGGACGCTCTACACACTCGCTTGTGACGGGATAAACCAGGATGGCTTGCCGGCCCTGCGCTTCGAAAGCACGGTGCTTGCCTTAGAATAGCAAGCCGCGGGGCCGCTCGTGATGACCCCGCCCATCTTCCAGGCCGGTCAGTGACCGGCGAATTCCACCAGCGTATGCACGGGCACGTCAAGCTCTTCCAGCTTCCTGCGCCCACCAAGGTCAGGCAGATCGATGACGAAGCAGGCTGCAACCACTTCGGCGCCGATCTGGCGCAGAAGCTTCGTCGCGCCGACGGCGGTGCCGCCCGTCGCGATCAGGTCGTCGACGAGGATGACCCTCTCACCCGGATTGACCGCATCACGGTGCATCTCCATTTCGTCGACACCATATTCCAGGCTGTAGGCGATGCGGACGATGTCGTGCGGCAGCTTGCCCTTCTTGCGGATCGGCACGAAGCCGGACGACAGCTGATGCGCCACCGCGCCGCCAAGAATGAAGCCGCGCGCTTCCATGCCGGCGACCTTGTCGATCTTGGTGCCGGCGTAGGGATGCACCAGCGCATCGACGGCACGGCGGAATGCCCTGGCGTCGCCAAGCATCGTCGTGATGTCGCGGAAGATGATACCGGGCTTGGGGTAATCCGGAATGGAGCGGATGCTGGCGGCAAGCTCCGAAGCAATAGTGTTCATCAAATATAGTCTCTCAGGCTGTGATAGGGCCGGCTGCACCCTACCAAGACCAGGGCGCTATACCAACAAAAAAGGCGGCCTCGCAGGGCCGCCTTTTTTTGATCATTGTCGCGATGCTCAGTGAGCGCCGGCCTTGGCATAAACGGAACGCTTGGTGAGGTAGATCAAGATTGAGAAGATCAGCAGGAATACCATGACCATGAAGCCAAGGTGCTTGCGATCTTCCAGGTGCGGTTCTGAAGTCCACATCAGGAATGCGGAGACATCTCTCGCATACTGATCGACCGTCTGCGGCGCGCCGTCGTCGTAAGTCACCTGACCGTCCGAAAGCGGCTTCGGCATCGCAAAGGTCGCAGCCGCATCGAAATACGGATTGTAGTGCGAGTTCTGCGGTACGGTGAAGCCGGCCGGCGGCTCTTCATAGCCTGTTAGCAGCGAGTAGATGTAGTCCGGGCCACCTTCCTGATATTGCGTGAAGATGTCGAAGATGAACTGCGGGAAGCCGCGCTCGATTTCGCGCGCCTTGGCAAGCAGCGACATGTCAGGCGGCACGGCCCCGTTATTCGAAGCGGCGGCAGCCTCGTCATTCGGGAACGGCGAATTGAAATGGTCAGACGGAAGCGCCTTACGGGTGAACATTTCACCCTGAGGGTTCGGGCCGTCCTGCACTTCGTAATTGGCCGCAAAGGCCTTCACCTGTGCTTCCGTATAGCCGAGGTCTTCCAGAGTGCGGTAAGCCACAAGCTTCATCGAATGGCAGGCGGAACAGACTTCCGTATAGACCTTGAGGCCACGCTGCAACTGCGCCTTGTCATAATAGCCGAACGGGCCGGAGAAGGTCCAATGCTGCTCGCGCGGCTCCTTCAGCGGGTAATGCGGCGTTTCGGCTTCGGCAGCGGGCTTCGTTTCCGCGGCGATTACGGCGGCAGTCGAGATGCCGCCGATGAGCGTCAGGGATAGAAGGCCGACAATAATCTTCTTCATCGTTTTCTTCCTCTATCGCCGGTTATGCTTGAACCGGAGCGGCAACTTTACCGCCCTGTTTCTCAAGAACCGCTTCCGTAATCGAATTTGGAATGCGCCTCGGAGTCTCGACAATGCCGAGCACCGGCATGATGACGAGGAAGAAGAGGAAGTAGAACAGCGTCGCGAACTGCGCAGCCGTGGTGTAGATGCCTTCCGCGGGCTGCGAGCCCAGCCAGCCGAGCAGGACGGCATCGGCGATGAACAGCCAGAAGAACAGCTTGTACCACGGGCGATAGACGGCCGAGCGGATCTTCGACGTATCGAGCCAGGGCAGGAAGAACAGCACGATGATTGCGCCGAACATCGTCAGAACGCCGCCGAGCTTGGAGTCGATCGGGCCGATGTTGAAGGTGATCGAGCGCAGCATCGCGTAGAATGGCAGGAAGTACCATTCCGGAACGATGTGGGCCGGCGTCTTCAGCGGGTTGGCCGGAATGTAGTTGTCGGCATGGCCGAGGAAGTTCGGCAGATAGAAGACGAAGTAGGCGAAAACCAGGAGGAAGACGGAAACGCCAAGCGCATCCTTCAGCGTCGCATAGGGCGTGAAGGCAACGGTGTCGGTCTTCAGCTTGACTTCGACGCCGGTCGGGTTCGTCTGGCCGGTCACATGCAGCGCCCAGATGTGCAGGATGACGACGCCGGCGATCATGAACGGCAGCAGATAGTGCAGCGAGAAGAAGCGGTTGAGCGTCGGATCATCGACGGCGAAGCCGCCGAGCAGGAAGGTCTGGATCCAGTCGCCGACCCATGGGAAAGCCGAGAAGAAGCCGGTGATGACGGTCGCACCCCAGAAGGACATCTGACCCCAGGGCAGAACGTAGCCCATGAAGGCGGTTGCCATCATCAAGAGGTAGATGATCACGCCGAGAATCCAGAGGATTTCGCGTGGCGCCTTGTAGGAGCCGTAGTAGAGGCCGCGGGCAATGTGCAGGTAGACGGCCACGAAGAAGAAAGATGCGCCGTTGGCGTGCATATAGCGCAGCAGCCAGCCATGATTGACGTCGCGGACGATCTTTTCGACCGAGTTGAACGCAATCGCAGTATTGGCCGCATAATGCATCGCCAGCACGACACCGGTCAGGATCTGCAGGACCAGCATGACCGCCAGCATGGCGCCGAACGTATAGGCATAGTTCAGGTTGCGCGGAACTGGATATGCGATGAAACTATCATAGACCATACGTGGCAGCGGAAGCCGCGCGTCGACCCATTTTTCGAGCCCTGTGGATGGCTCGTAAGACGAATGACCACTCATGATTCAGCTCCCCCTCAACCGACCTTGATCTTCTTTTCCGACGTGAACGCATATTGCGGTATGAAGAGGTTCTGCGGCGCAGGCCCATGGCGGATGCGGCCGGCAGTGTCATAAACCGAACCATGACAGGGACAGAACCACCCGCCATATTCTCCTGCCTGACCGAGCGGAATGCAGCCGAGATGGGTGCAGACGCCGATCATCACGAGCCAGTTTTCCTTGCCCTCGCCGGCCGAACGGGCAACGTCGGTTGCCTGTGCGTCAGCCGGAAGATTGGCGTTGCGCGCGATCGGATCCTTCAGGTCCGACAGCTGCGCGCCCTTGGCATCGTCAATTTCCTTTTGCGTGCGGTTACGGATGAAGACGGGTTTGCCGCGCCATTTCACCGTCAGCGACATGCCAGGCTCGAGGCTCGACACGTCGACTTCGATGGAAGCAAGAGCAAGGGTCGATGCATCCGGGCGCATCTGATCGATAAACGGCCATGCGACCGAAACCGCACCAACGGCGCCGGCCATGCCTGTTGTCAAATAAAGGAAATCGCGGCGCGTAGGCTCGCCTGTGGATTCACTTGTCGTACTATGCTCGCTCAACGCTGCACATCCTCTTCCCGCAAACCACGGCAAAACCGTGGTACCCCTCACTAACGGCGAATCATCGCGACCATAATTCCGCCATAGATTCCTCCGTAACCCGCTGCGTTCTAAGCTTGATCGCAAATTATGTCCAGTCTTGGCAAGGGGTCAGGGCACAATGTCGCGGCAAAACTGCGCTATTGCGTCGCAAGGCTGGAGCCTGAACATTCTCAGAGCCGATGCGAAAAGTTAAACCCATGAAAAATCTGGGGATTTCTGTAGTATTTTCTTATATTGCAAGGCAAAATAGACAATGATTTCAATGCTGCATTGCGGAAGGCAACGTACTATCGGCACTTTCGCCACTTCGTGGGACCTACGCTTTACTACTTAAATCCCAATGGATTTCCCCCGCGATTTATGGAGGATTGCACTCGTTGTCTTGCGCATACGAAGCAGCGAAAATGAAGTACGAGAACTTCTCATGAGACACACGATTTATTGCATCCTATGCGTTCTCGCCACACTGGCGGTCGGCATCCTAGCCGCGCGTTACGTCACCGATTCCTGGCTGCTGGCCTTTTTCGAAAGTCTGCAGACCCATGTAAGCCTGTTCGCGATCCTGCTTGCCTTGATCGCATTCGCCTTCAAGCGCCACTGGTATGCGCTCTTTCTGACTGCCGCCGGAATCATCCTGCTGGTTCACTCCATCCTCATGCTGCAGGAATACGCTGCGTCTTCGCTCGTCGCTTCGGCTGAGGCGAGCGGCGAGCATTTCAGGTTGCTCTCCTTCAACATCGAGGACAGCAATTTCGAAAACGGCCCTCGCATCGCCGATCTCATCATCGCCTCGAAAGCCGACGTCGTCGAAATCTTTGAGGCGGGACCGATCTTTTCCGAGATGGACCGCATCTTGAAAGTCTATCCCAACCGCATCGGCTGCGGCGTGATGACCACCGATTGCGACTCCCTGCTGTTGTCGAAGAGACCGTTTCAGAACCAACTCATGCGCAGCCTCGGCAGCCTCTGGGACAATCGCTTCATTCTCGCCACCATCGACATGGACGGCCAGCCCGTGAACTTCGCCTCCGTTCATCTGAGCAAGCCTTACTTCGATGCATTCCACCAAATCGAGCTTGGCCTGCTCGCTCCGGCCCTCAATGACGTGAAAGGGCCGTTGATTCTCGCAGGAGATTTCAACGCTTCGGTCATCACGCCCGACATGCGCGATTTCCTGGCGGCAACCGGCCTTCGCCATGCCTTTCCCGAGCCCGCCACATGGCCGATTGCTGCTGGAGCCTATGGGATCACCATCGATCACGTCTTTGCCCGCGCGCCGCTTCGGCTGATATCCGTGAAACAGATCCGCGACGCCATGGGCTCGAACCATTTCGGCCTCATGACGGAGTTCAGCGTGCCTCGGCAGCAATGATCCGGCGGGTTTCAGGGTGGCTCAATCGGCATCCGCCGCAATGAAACCGCCGGACTGGCGTGCCCAGAGCTCGGAATAGAGGCCGCCGCGCGCGATCAGCTCGTCATGCGTCCCCTCCTCGATGATCTCGCCCTTGTCGATGACGACAAGCCGGTCGAGCTTGGCGATGGTCGACAGCCGGTGCGCGATCGCAAGCACGGTCTTGCCCTTCATCAGCCCATCGAGATTGGACTGCAGCACGGCTTCGACTTCCGAATCCAGCGCCGACGTCGCCTCGTCGAGCACGAGAATGGGCGCGTTCTTCAGCATGACGCGCGCGATCGCAATGCGCTGGCGTTGGCCGCCTGAAAGCTTGACGCCGCGTTCGCCGACATGGGCGGCATAGGCGGTGCGCCCCTTCTGATCTTCGAGAGCGGTGATGAAGCGATCTGCCTCCGCCCGCCGGGCCGCCTCCACCATCTGCTCGTCGCTGGCGTCGGGCCGACCGAAGAGGATATTATCGCGGATGGAGCGATTGAGGAGAGCGGTGTCCTGTGTCACCATGCCGATCGCGCTACGCAGCGACTCCTGCCTGATGGCGGCGATATCCTGTCCGTCGATCAGGATGCGGCCGCCCTCCAGATCGTAGAAGCGCAGCAACAGGTTGACGAGCGTCGTCTTGCCTGCTCCGGAGCGGCCGACGATGCCGACCTTTTCTCCCGCGCGTATGTCGAGAGAGAAATTGCCGATGATGCCGCCGCCGCGCCCATAGTGAAACGTTACATTGTCGAAACGAATTTCAGGTCCGGTGACGACCAGATCCTTGGCATCAGGCCGATCGACCAGACCGATAGGCTCGGAGATCATTTCGGCCGAATTCTGGATGGTGCCGAGATTGCGCATGATGGCATTGAACTGCGACATCATCCGGCCGAAGAGCATGTTCAGGCGCAACACCATGCTGAGCGTGAAGGCGACGCCTCCAGTCGAGATTTCACCCGCCAACCAGAGATGAACCGCGAGCGCGCCGATCGTGGTGATCATGACGCCTGACAGCAGCGCCAGCGATGAGCGCACGCCGGTCAACAATCGCGTGAACGGCATGACAGCCGCCTGGAAGCGGTCGAAACCATTGCGGATGTAATGGTCGTTCTGCTCCTCCCGCCCGAAGAGCTTCAGCGTCTGAATATTGGCGTAGGCATCGACCATGCGGCCATTCAGAATCGAGGAGGCCTCGGCTGCATTGCGCGCATGCCGACGGATGCGCGGCACGAAATATCGCGCAAGCAGAGAGAAGACGCCGATCCAGACCGCGATTACCAGCGCCAGCCGCCAATCCAGCCCGCCGACCAGCGCGATGGTGGAGACCGCATAGATGATGATGAACCAGACGACCTGCAGCAGCGAGACGACGAGATCGCCCGTCGCCTGCCCCGCCGACCAGACCTTGGTGACAACACGGCCGGAAAAATCATTCTGGAAGAATTCGACGGATTGCCTCGCCACATGCCGATAGGCCTGCCAGCGCACGAGATTGAGAAACCCCGGCACGACCACCTGTTCCTCGACCAACGCGCCGAGGCTGACGACCACGAACCGCACTACGAGTACGACGAAAACCATGCCGACCAGCGCCGCGCCATGGCCGGCAAGCAGCCCTGACCATCCCTCGCCCGGTTTCACCTTGTCAAGGATGTCGACGAGATGCCCGACAAACCAGAACAACGCCGCCTCGAGCATGGCGACCGCGCCGCCGAGTGCCGCCATCGCCAGGAAGGGTCCTTTGGCCTGACCGACATAGTACCAGATGAAGGCACCGAGCGACCGCGGCGGCCGAAGATCGCCGCTGCGATAGTAAGGATCAATCCAGGTCTCGAACAGACGGAACACGGAACGGATGAGCATGCCAGCGATATAGGGAATTTCGGTGCGTCCGGAAAGTAAAGGGAGGCTGCGACAAAAGTTACATTTTCGTTAGGTTGAATAAGACGATGAGCTGGAATAGCGACCGATCCGCAATTTCATTCAAGACCGGAGAACGCGACACCTCGATATTGCCTCAGGCCTTCATCGAGAGGGATCCAAGCTTGCCATTTCCCCACACATCGACGGCCTCCGTCATCCGTCAGCAGCTGCCCCGCAACGAACGGTCCGATCGGGCTTCCGCCGCACAAAAATATCACTCTGTCCTGAGGGCAATCATATGAGCATGGAGTTTCTGATAACGACCCTCATCATCGTGGCGTCTCCCGGCACTGGCGCAATCTACACGCTTGCGGCCGGATTGTCGGGTGGCATAAGGGCAAGTGTGGTCGCCGCGCTCGGCTGCACACTTGGCATCATCCCGCATTTGCTCGCCGCGATAAGCGGCCTTGCCGCACTTCTGCACGCCAGCGCGATGGCATTTCAAGCCCTCAAATGGCTCGGGGTCGCCTATCTGCTTTATATGGCCTGGTCGATGTTTCGAGAACGAGGTGTTTTGCGTGTCGACGGCGCACCGACCGACAGGAGTACGCGGCAGGTGATTGGCTCGGCGATCCTGATCAACCTGCTCAATCCGAAATTGTCGATCTTCTTCTTCGCTTTCCTGCCTCAATTCGTGACGCCGGATCAGACAAGTCCGATCATGCTGATGCTGAAGCTCAGCCTGGTCTTCATGGCGCTCACCTTCATCATTTTCGCAGCCTATGGTGTGTTCGCGGCCTACCTGCGCCGCCATATCGTCTCAAATCCGACTGTTCAGTCGTGGATGCGCCGAAGCTTCGCGACCGCATTCGGAGTGCTCGCAGCGCAGCTTGCCCTTGCGAGCCGTTAGCGTGTCGCCTTCCAGACTTCTTTGTTAGTTTTGGATTTTTGGAAAATAGTCGCTTAGGAAAATAGCAGCTGGGGCGCCGTGGCGCCCCAGCTCTTCGGTTCATTATTGCGCTGCCGCCTCGACCTCTTCGTGGTCGGCGAGGAAGCCACCGGACTGCCTGCTCCAGAGCTCGGCGTAGATACCGCCCTCCTGGACCAGTTCCTGATGCGTGCCCATCTCGATGATCCGACCCTTGTCGAGAACGACGAGACGGTCCATCTCGGTCAGCGTTGACAGGCGGTGGGCGATGGCAATCACCGTCTTGCCGTGCATCAGGGCGAAGAGGTTTTCCTGGATCGCCGCTTCCACTTCGGAATCGAGCGCCGAGGTTGCCTCGTCGAGCACCAGGATCGGCGCGTCCTTCAGGAAGACGCGGGCGATCGCGATACGCTGACGTTGGCCGCCGGAAAGCTTAACGCCCCGCTCGCCAACCTGCGCGTCGAGCCCAGTGCGGCCATGCATATCCACCAGACCTTCGATGAAGTCCCAGGCGTTGGCGCGCTTGGCCGCCTGGATGATTTCCTCGTCGGTCGCCTCCGGACGGCCGTAGGCGATGTTGTCGCGGATAGAGCGGTGCAGCAGCGACGTATCCTGCGTCACCACACCGATCATCGAGCGAAGGCTGTCCTGCGTGACACCTGCGATATCGTGGCCGTCGATGGTGATGCGGCCGCTCTCCAGATCGTAAAAGCGCAGCAGGAGGTTCATCAGCGTCGTCTTGCCGGCGCCCGAACGGCCGACAAGGCCGACCTTTTCGCCCGCGCGGATGTCGAGGGTCAGATCCTCCATGACACCCTTCGCCTTGCCGTAGTGGAAGCGAATGTGGTCAAAGCGGATCGCACCCTGCTTGGCAACGATCGGCGATGCTGCCGGCTTGTCGACGATATCGTGCGGCTTCGACATCATCTCCATGCCGTCATAGACGGTGCCGATGTTTTCGAAGAGCGCCGAGACTTCCCACATTACCCACTGCGACATGCCGTTGACGCGCATCGCAAGGCCGATGGCGATGGCAATCGAGCCGACCGAGATCGATCCGCTGAGCCAGAACCAGATCGACAGAGCCGAGACGATGAACAGTGCCGCGCAATTGTTGAAATAGACCGAGGCGTGGAACAGCGTCACCTTGCGCATCTGCTTGTGCACGGTATTGAGGAATTCCTCCATACCGGCCCTGGCATACGTCTCTTCGCGGCCCGCATGCGAGAACAGCTTCACCGTCGCGATGTTGGTATAGCTGTCGACCACGCGGCCCGTCATCATCGAGCGCGCATCGGCCTGCTGCGCGGCGATCTTGCGCAGCACCGGCACGAAATAGGCGACGATGGCGACATAGACGCCGAGCCAGACCAGGATCGGAATCATCAGCCGCCAGTCGGCCGCCGCGATGACGAGGATCATCGACAGGAAGTAGGTGAACACGTAGACGAAGACATCGAGGATCTTCATGACCGTTTCGCGCACGGCAAGCGAGGTCTGCATCACCTTGGTGGCGACGCGGCCCGCGAACTCATTGGCGAAAAAGGTCATGCTGTGGCGCAGCAGGAAGCGGTGCATCTGCCAGCGCGCGATCATAGGATAGTTGCCGAGCAGCACCTGGTGCATGATGAAGCTGTCTAGGATCGCCGCAGCCGGCAAGCCGATCAGCACCATCGCGCCCATCCAGAAAAGCTTGTGCCATTCCGTCTGCAGGAAGGTCGCCTTATCCGCATGCGTGAGCCAGTCGACGATATCGCCGAGGAACTGGAACAGCGCCACCTCGCCGATCGCGATCGACATGGTGAGGATGCTCATGGCGATCAGCCACGGCAGGGCCGGCTTGGAATAATGCCAGCAGAAGGCGAAGAGGCCGCGTGGCGGCGTATCCGGCACCTCGCTCGGAAATGGATTTAGTCGGCGTTCGAACCAGCTAAACATGGACATGCTCCAAAGACTCGACCCTTCGACGACCCACTGCGCTGAAAGATCGCAGATTCATATGGTGGTCGGGTGGTAAAACGACGAGGCCATGGTGGCCGCGCAATGACTTAAAGAAGGGGGGTACTTGCGAATACGCGCCTTGTAGCGCTCGTCAAATCCGTGGGTTCACGGCACGGAGGCGCATCATCACAAACAAGATATCCATCTGAGCCTCCTTCTTTCGCAAGTTGTAGAGCGCCCGTCTTTTAGCGCGACTTTTCCTGTTTGAAAAGCGAAATATGCCTGAAAAATGGGCTGAAACCTTCAATTCTCTTTATGGGAGACATCACAGAAATGAAGAGCGCTCGAAAAACCTGAGACAAATCCGGACGATTTCGCTAGTTGCAGCATATGACAAAACTGCGCATCGCCCTTTACCAACCCGACATTCCCGGCAACACCGGCACGATCCTGCGGCTTGCGGCCTGCCTCGGCCTCGGCGTCGACATCATCGAACCGGCCGGCTTCGACATATCCGACCGCAATCTGAAGCGCGCCGGCATGGATTACCTTGCCGCGGTCACCCTGACTAGGCACGTCAACTGGGAACGCTTCGAGGTATGGAGACAGGAAAGCGGACGGCGGCTGGTGCTGGCCTCGACGAAAGCCGCGCAGCGCTACACGGACTTTACTTACCACGACGACGATATTCTCCTCTTCGGCCGCGAAAGCACCGGCGTGCCGGAGCATGTGCATGAAAAGGCCGATGGCCGTATCCTGATCCCCATGGTCGAGGGCCAGCGCTCCATCAATGTCGCGATGTCGGCGGCCATGATTTCGGGTGAAGCCTTGCGGCAAACGCAATGGCCGCCGCTTACCGCACCAGGGCCGCACTTGGCCTGAATGTCGCACCCGAATAGGCGTTGGCACGCCGGATAAAGTGTGAGAAGCTTCGCTCTGGAATGCTCTAACTCAGGCAGCCTTGGCGAGGTGACCCATGTTCCAGACGGCATTCACGCTTTCCCTTACGCAGTTTGCACGTACATTGAGCCTCCCCGAACGGCTCCAGCACTCCCCTTTGCGCAACCTCGCGCTTGAGGGTCTCCGCCAGCGCAACCTCGCTCTCGATGCGCTGTTCTACGACGTCAAGGTCATCACACCCGAGGAAGCCTTCTATATCAGTGACTCGCTCGCCGCCGAAGGCGCGATCATGCTCATTCCGCCAAGCGGTCTTGGAGCACTCACACTCTGCGAAACCATCGATGAATTCGTCCTGCGCGGCGGCACCAAGGCACGAGCGCTCGCAGTCGCCGGCATCGGCGGTTCCGCGCTCGGGGCAGCCGCCTTTGCCCGCAACGTGGCCGATGCGATCGACGCACCAGTCGCAGTCGTCGTCTCCGGCTATGGCATAGCCGACGCCATCACCGAAGCCTTCGGCGGATCGTTTTTCTTCGGTCATTTGAGGGGGCTGCGGCCGCTGCTTGAAAGCTTGGACGACCTTGCCGGTCGCCCTAGGTTCGGAGCACAGGCTGAGACGGCAGCGGCTCGCAGCAGCCTCGACACGAGAACCGTGCAGGCACTTCTTGCCGATCCCCGCCTCTCCTTCCCTCTGCTGACGGGCCACTCCAAGGGAAACCTCGTGCTGTCTGCCGCACTGCATAATCTCTCGAAGCAGGATAAAGGACGAGTTGCTGAGCTAGCGCGGCATACGAAGATCGTGACGATCGGTGCGCGCATCGCGATGCCTCCGGTATTCAACGATGTCATCGATGTCATGGGCGAGTGGGACTGGTTCGGCGAGATCAATTCCCGACGGTTCATCAACGCCGATCAGCGCGTCGCGCATGCATGGCATCACACGAATACCGATTTGGGTGGCCACCTGCCGGTGACCATCACGCTGATGGAGATTCTCGCGGCATCACCCATCGCCGAAGATCAGAAAGCTGGAGAACACCAAGCTGCAAAGCTCGGTGCCGCGGCCGAACGGGCGGCGATACCGGTGACAAAGTCTCCCTCACCTTCGACCGGCGGTAATGCGACTGCGATCGAGAAGGTCAAGAAAGCTTTCTCCGCGATGCCCATGCCAAGCACTCAGCCGCCCACGTTCGGCCCGTCGGATGAGCCGCCACCGACCATGCCGCATTGAGCGCGTGACCAATCGCCAGCCCGCCTCCGACAAACGGGAACACACTTCGAGAGCCAGCACCCGTCGACGCGGGTGCCATGTCGTTCAGTTCAGTCCGCCGATGGCAGGCGCCGCATGGTGAATTCGATGCGGTCGCCATCGACCTGACGCCAGCTTTCGACTTCGGTCCAATAGGCAGCTTTCGGGAATTCGTTGAACCATTCACGCGCCTTTTCGCGCGCTTCCGGGCGACTGAGACAAAAGGTCTCGCGAACGAATTCGCTCTTTCCGCCGGTCGGATGGTCCTGCCGGTAACGGAATATTCTGTTTCTCAACCCATCCAGGGGCGGCGGTCCGGGTATCCTCATGATAAAACCTCGCCTTTGAGAGAGGGAACATAATACCGCATTGTGAAATTTGCGAGTCGATTCTCCTGCGACGTTGCTGCACTGGCTGCGCCGCAATCTTGCTGATATTCCAAATCACGATACATACGGTGCGAATCGCGGGCCGCCGGCTGCTCGCACCGTCGGAGAGCGTGAATGGAACGACCCAATCTTCCCAAGGGATTACCCGAGGATATTGAAGAAAAGAAAGAGGCAGCGCGACACTGGTTCGAAGGCCTGCGCGATACGATCTGCGCGGAGTTCGAGCAGCTGGAAAACGAGCTGACCGGCCCCCTTTCCGACCAGGAACCTGGCCGCTTCGTCGCCAAGGACTGGCAGAGGGACAAAGGTCAGGGAGGCGGCGGCCGCATGTCGATGATGGAGGGCCGCGTCTTCGAGAAGGTCGGCGTCCACACCTCGACGGTCTATGGCGAATTCTCTCCCGACTTTCGCAGCCAGATTCCTGGCGCCGAGGAAGATCCGCGCTTCTGGGCTTCGGGACTGTCGCTGATTGCCCATCCCGTGAACCCGAATGTGCCGACCGTGCATATGAACACCCGCATGGTGGTGACGATGAGCCAGTGGTTCGGCGGCGGCGCCGACCTGACGCCGGTGCTCGATCGACGCCGCACCCAGGAAGATCCCGACAGCGCCCTCTTCCACCGCGCCATGCAGATCGTCTGCGACCGCCACGCCGTCGCCGACTACCAGCGCTACAAGAGCTGGTGCGACGAATATTTCTTCCTGAAGCATCGCAACGAGCCGCGCGGCATTGGCGGCATCTTCTTCGATTGGCTGCATTCGCCGGAAGAATCCGGCGGCTGGAATGCCGATTTCGCCTTCACCCGCGACGTCGGCCGCGCCTTCGCAATGGTCTATCCGCGGATCGTCCGCTCCAATTTCAACGAAACATGGTCGGAAGAAGATCGCGACGAACAATTAATTCGCCGCGGACGTTATGTGGAGTTCAATTTGCTGTACGATAGGGGTACAATATTTGGACTGAAGACGGGCGGCAACGTGGAGTCGATCCTATCGTCTCTGCCGCCGGTGGTGCGCTGGCCTTAAGATACGTCGCGCAAAAGCAGGCGGCGATTTTGCGACAACGACGCAGGGTGAGCTTCGAACTTCAAGCGCAACGAATCTGAAGGATCCCGATGCGCTTGAGACGTTCAACATTAAATGATCGGACAGTGTCCTGAAATCGGCGGGAGGAGTGCCTAAGTGATCTAATGCTCGTTTCAATCGGAGGAGGTTGTAATGGCAGCAGAGAAACAAGTCGCACAAGCTTCGAAAGAACAGAAACTTTCGCGCACAGTCGATAGTCCGGAGTTTATCATCCGACTGGCCGAGGATATGCGGACCCGGAGCGGGTCCGACCTACCCCTCTCCTGTTTCATAGAGCAGGTAAGGATGCAATTGGCAGGCAAATCTCCGAGCGATATCGCCCGTTTCGCGGCCGATCGTTCGGCCAGGCAGCCGCCAATCACCCGATATCAATCGTCGGATTGCTTCAAATCCTGGGCAATGCCGGATTGATGTCCGGAAGAGAGCCGCCGGCAAGCGGGAGACTTGCCGGACGGCAGAAACTTTTTCTCGCTCGTTGCGTTTAGGCCTTCAGGTCGTTTTTGGGCGAGAAGCCGTTGAAAGATGAGGAGGAAGATATGCGACTGTTCGAATGTGGTACGCTCGTGCCCGGTTGCGCCTGGCACACCCGCGCCAAGGATGACGCCGAGGTGGTCCGTCGCGCCGTCGAGCACATGCGCGAAGCGCATGGCGAAACCATCATCCGCGAAAACATGGTCGACAATATCAAGGCCCGGATTCGCGACGAGGCCAACGCGGCCTGATTGGCGGGCCGGCTAGTCAGTCCCGCCAATCAGGCCTCATTATCAGGCGTTGGCCAAATCCTTGAGTCGGGCGAGTAGGCTCGCCCGGTTCATCGTAAAATTCCCGTCGAGCCACTCCTGCTCGATCTTACCGAGAAGCTCGCCCACGCGCGGTCCCGCATCGACGCCCGCAGCAAGCGCATCTCCGCCGTTGAGCGGAAAAGTCGGCTTCTTCCATTTTTCCATTCGTTCCAGCAATTTCCCGAGCCGCGCCACGCGCGCCATCTCCTCGAAATCGCCCTCCGCCTTACTGCGGGCAACGGCTAGCGCCAGCTTCAGGCGAACCGCGATGCCGGTCGGATCATGGCGATAAAGCAGGCGATCGAAGGCCGCGTCCGAAATATCGTCCTTGACGATTGGCGCATTCGCCCAGGCTTGCAGATAAGCCCCTTCCGCTTTCGAGAGGCGCAGGCGCTCGGCAAGTTTGGCGAGCCTTGCCGCATCGGGCGGCACAATGGCCGCAAGACGAAGCAGAGGTTCCGGCGGCCAACCGAGAGCCTGTTCGGCGGCAATCAGCCCGGGAATAGCATCGATCCCCCATTTCTCGGTTTCCGGCAGCACCTCGGTCAAAATACCAATCTGGCGCATCCAGAGTAGCGCCCTGCCCGGATCCGGCGCCGCCAGCAGCTTCTTAATTTCGGACCAGACACGCTCGGCCGAGAGCGTTGAAATCTTTGATTTTGCGGCGGCACAGGCACGCAAACCATCCGCGTCCGGACGGCCGCTGCCGTAATAGGCAAAGAAACGGAAGAAGCGCAGGATGCGCAAATGATCCTCGGCAATCCGCGTCGCCGCATCGCCGATGAAGCGAATGTTGCGGCGTTCCAGATCGGCAAGCCCGCCGACGAGATCCACGACCTTGCCATCGGCGGATGCATAGAGCGCGTTGATCGTCAGGTCTCGGCGCTCGGCATCGGCCTGCCAATCCCGGCTGAAGGCCACTACGGCGCGCCGCCCATCCGTTTCAACATCACGCCGCAAGGTGGTGATTTCGAACGGTTTTCCATCGATGACTAAGGTAACCGTGCCATGCGCAATGCCGGTCGGCACCGCCTTGATCCCCGCCGCCTCTGCTCTTTCCACGACCGTTTCCGGCAGGAGGGTCGTCGCTATGTCGATATCGGCAACGGGCAGCCCCATCAGGCTGTTGCGGACGGCACCACCGACCACGCGCCCCTCGCCGCCATCAGCATCGAGCAGCGCCAGCACCCGCTGCAATGCCTCGTCGCGAAACCAGGCCTCATCGGCAACGGACGTCATGTATAGAGCCTTTCATAAAGCGTTCGGACGATACCCGCGGTAATGCCCCAGATCATGCGCTGTCCATAGGGCATGCGGTAGAAATGGCGTTCACTTCCCTGCCAGAGCATCGTATCGGTCACATGATGGTCGGGGTCCATCAGGAAGGAGAGCGGCACCTCGAAGGCGTCTTCCACCTCCGTCGGATTGAGAGCCAGATGAAAGCCCGGCTTCACCACGGCGAGAATGGGCGTGATGCGAAAGCCGGTCGCCGCCAGATAATGCGGCAGCCGCGCCACCGGCTCGATGAAGATGTCGGCGAGCCCGATTTCCTCGCCAGCTTCACGCACCGCCGCCATTTCCGGCGACGCGTCTTCCGGATCGATGGCCCCGCCCGGAAAGGCGATCTGGCCGGAATGCTTGCGGAGCGTCGATGTCCTTAGCGTGAAGATCACCCTGGCATCGTCACCGCTGTCGACGACGGGCACGAGCACGGCGGCATCCTTGAGCTTCAGGTCGGCGACCTGCGATATGGTCTCGGGATTGAGGAGATGATCGCCATGATCGCGCCAGGCAAGCTCCACCGGCCCACCACTCTGATGGAGGGCGCGACGGCGGAATTCATCCGCGGAATAGAGGGGAAATTCATTCATCGAGTAAGCGCATCCAGTTCGGCAACCGGCATGACCGGGAAGATGGAGCTACCGGAACGCACGCAGAAGATCTCTCGCCCGGCAATCACGACAGGCTCACCGAGCTCGATGAGATCGTACATGACCGCACGCGTCACCAGAGCCTCGAGCCGCCCGCGGACATGCAGATAAGGCTTCAACTCGTCATTTTCGCCACGAATGACGAAACGGATTGGATGATCCCTGCCCGCCTCGACGACATCGCCGACATTCGTGCGGAAGGTCAGCACCCGTCTGCCCTCACGCTCCGTCACACTCATCTCGACGGCCACAAACGGCGCGTCGACGACACGAATGCCCACCTTTTCCACAGGCGTGACGAGATAGGTCTTTCCATCCTCGTCCTTGCGCAGCACTGTGGAAAACAGCCGCACCAAAGGCGCACGGCCGATCGGCGTGCCAAGATAGAACCAGGTGCCGTCGGCGCGGATCTCCATGTCGATATCGCCGCAGAATGGCGGATTCCAGCGATCGACGGGCGGCAGACCCTTCTTGGAGCCGCCGCTATCGCCGGCCGCGCGCGAAATCAGCGCCGCGAGGCTTGCGGCGTCGCCCGTTGTCCTGATTTCCTCGGTTGCCATTCTTCTGTCCCGGTTGGTCGTTAGTCAGGAATATGACAGTTCTCACGAGATAGTCATTTGAAACGTGCTTGTCAGCGGTCTTGCTGGCGATAAGTTGTATTGATTATGAGGCAAATGTGTAACGACTGCGAATCGCGCGCACCGTTTTTCTGCCATTGGAGACGCAAATGGGCATGATCAAATCGACCGAAACGAGCCTCGATGAGCAGGCCATCATCGCCTCAGCCGAAAAGGCACTGGGCGATATCGCCACCATTCGCCAGGAGGTATCGAAGGTCATTTTCGGCCAGGAAAGCGTCGTGGAAAACACGCTGCTGGCCGTGCTTGCCGGCGGTCATGCCCTGCTGGTCGGCGTGCCGGGTCTTGCCAAGACGAAGCTCGTGACCACGCTCGGCGCAGTCCTCGGCCTTGCCTCCAATCGCGTTCAGTTCACACCGGACCTCATGCCCTCGGATATTCTCGGCTCCGAAGTTATGGACCAGGATGAAACCGGCCGCCGCTCCTTCCGTTTCGTCAAGGGACCGGTCTTCGCGCAATTGCTGATGGCCGACGAAATTAACCGCGCCTCGCCGCGCACGCAGTCCGCCCTGCTGCAGTCTATGCAGGAATATCACGTCACCATCGCCGGCCAGCGCTACGACCTGCCTGCCCCCTTCCACGTTCTCGCCACGCAGAACCCGCTGGAGCAGGAAGGCACCTACCCGCTGCCGGAAGCCCAGCTGGACCGTTTCCTGCTGCAGGTCGATGTCGATTATCCCGAACTTGCCGACGAGCGCCGCATCCTGCTCGAAACCACGGGCTTGAGCGAGGCAATGCCGCAGGCGGTCATCGACGCCGAACGCTTGCTGGAAATCCAGCAACTCATCCGCCAGATGCCCGTCAGCGACGGCGTCGTGGATACAATCCTGTCGCTCGTGCGTTCGGCCCGCCCGGGCCAAGGCAATGCCTCCACAGACAAGCATGTCGCCTGGGGTCCAGGCCCGCGTGCCGGCCAGGCGATGATGCTCTGCGCCCGTGCCCGTGCCCTTTACGAGGGCCGGCTTGCGCCGTCGATCGACGACATTCATGCGCTCGCCGAGCCCGTGCTGGAACACCGTATGGCGCTGACTTTTGCAGCTCGCGCCGAAGGCATGTCCGTGCGCGATGTCATTTCAGGGCTGGTCAAGCAGTCGAAGTCGTGACCCGGATGTCGAGGAGAGTATAGCGCGTGGCATCCATCGGACAGACCGTCAGACCGACCTCAGGCAATGATGCCCTCTCCCGAGCCCGCAGCCGCGCCGCCCTCGTGCCGGATTGCCTTGTCGAAGCCAAGCGCATCGCCAACACGGTCATCGCCGGATGGCACGGCCGGCGCAAGCGCGGCATCGGTGAGAATTTCTGGCAGTTCCGCCCCTATACCGAAGGCGAAAGCTTGTCGCGCATCGACTGGCGCCGCTCCGCCCGCGACGATCATACCTATATCCGCGATCATGAATGGGAAGCCGCTCACACGATCTGGCTCTGGGCCGATCTGTCGCCATCCATGATGTATAAATCGACCTTTGGCCATGTGTCCAAGGAGGGCCGCGCGCTCGTCCTGATGCTGGCGCTGGCGGAAATTCTATCCCGCTCGGGCGAGCGCATCGGCTGCCCCGGCATCATGGAACCGGTTTCGACCCGCAATGCCGCCGAGCGCCTGGCCGCAGCGCTGATGCACACGCCGCTCGAAGGCGGCCTGCCGCAGACGGCGATGATCCGCGGCTGGAGCGATATCGTGCTGATCGGCGACTTTCTCGACGATGCCGATAGCGTCATGGGCAGGATCGGACCGCTGGCCCGTCGTGGCTTGCGCGGCCATGTGATCGAGGTTGCCGACCCGGCCGAAGAGCTCTTTCCCTATAGCGGACGCACCGAGTTCAGCGATCCCGAAACGGGCTCGAAGCTGATTGCCGGCCGCGCGGAAAACCTGCGTGACGATTATCAGCGGGCATATCTCGCACGGCGCGAAAATCTCGGCCAGTCGCTCCGCCATCTCGGCTGGACCTTCGTCAGCCACCGCACCGACCGGCTGGCTTCCGAAGCCCTGGTCGCCGTGCATATGTATCTCTCAGGCATGCCCGCGAGGGCCGCGTCTGGAGGTCAGCCATGAGCGGTCTCTCCTTCGCATTCGCATCGCCGGCCATCTTGGCAGCGCTCATTCTGCTTCCTGCGATTTGGTGGCTGCTGCGCCTGACGCCGCCGCAGCCGCGCACGGAAGTGTTCCCACCGCTACGCATCCTGGCGAGCATTCTCAAACGTGAGGAAACGCCGGCGCGCAGCCCCTGGTGGCTGACGCTGCTGCGCATGTTGCTTGCCGCCCTAGTCATTCTCGCCATCGCCAATCCCATGTTCAATCCGCGCACTAACACGCTGTCGAGCGGCGGTCCGCTGGTGCTGATGATCGACAATAGCTGGGCGAGCGTCGCCGACTGGGAACGCCGTGTGCGTACGGCCGACGCGCTGATCGACGATGCCGATGCCAAGGGCATTCCCGTTTCGATCACCTTCACCGCCGAGCAGGCCAACGATGCGACACCCAGTGCGGCGACAGCTGCCCGAGACAAGCTGCATGCCATGAACCCGAGGCCGCTGGTGCCGGATCGGCAACGCGCTGCCGATGCCGTCAAGGCGGCGCTCAACGGCAGCACCCCCGGCACCATCGCCTTCATCTCCGACGGTATCGAGAGCAAGGACAAGGACGATATCGTCAGCCGCCTTGCCGCGCTGCAGCCAAGCGAGCTGCGGCTGATCGAGGGCGACGGCCACGATATTATGGCGCTCACCGGCGCAGCCAATACCGCCAGCAACATGACCGTTACGGCAACCCGGCTGAACGGCACCGGCCCGATGCGCCTTGGGCTCACCGCACAGGACAATCAGGGACGGCCGATCGCCGCCGGTTCGCTTGATTTCGCCGGTGGACAGACGGTTGCGACCGGTTCCATCGCCGCGCCCTTCGAAATGCGCAATGATTTCGCCCGCATCGGCATCGACCGCCAGGCTAGCGCCGGCAGCGTCTATCTGCTCGACGACGGTTTTCGCCGCCGACGCGTGGCGCTCCTCTCCGGACAGGCGGCCGACGAATTCCAGCCGATCCTGTCGCCGCTCTACTACATACAGCGTGCGCTTCAGCCCTATGCGGATCTGATTCAGCCCAACAGCGCCGATCTGGCAAAGGCGATCCCGCAATTGCTCGCGGGCAACCCCTCCGTCATCATCATGGCCGATGTCGGCCGCCTGCCGCAGGAAACCTATGCGCCGCTGCAAAAGTGGATCGAGAATGGCGGCACGCTCGTCCGCTTTGCCGGCCCGCGCCTTGCCGCGGCACCTGCTGACGATCCCCTCGTTCCCGTTACGTTGCGGCAGGGCGAACGTACATTCGGTGGCGCTCTTTCCTGGGCCGAACCGCAGCCGCTTGCCGATTTTCCGTCGTTCGGTCCCTTCGCCGGCATGCCGAAGCCGAATGATGTCCTGATCAAGCGGCAGGTTCTGGCCGAGCCGACGCCGGATCTGGCCGAGCGCACCTGGGCGAGCCTTGCCGATGGCACGCCGCTCGTCACGGAAAAGCAGATGCAGGCCGGCCGCATCGTACTCTTCCATGTCAGCGCCGAGCCGCAATGGTCCGATCTGCCGATATCTGGCAATTTCGTCGAGATGCTGCGCCGTATCGTCCAGCTGTCGCGCGCCGGCGGCGTCGCCTCGGGGCAAGCGACTGCTTCCAAGACAAGTGAAGCAATGCCACCCTACCGGCTCCTGACCGCCAAGGGCGTCTTGACCAGTGAGATCGGCAGTGCCCGCCCGCTGGAGCCAAGCAACAAGGGAGCCGCAGTCGCAAGTTTCGACAACCCGCCCGGCCTCTATGGTTCCGAAGAGGGCTTCAGCGCGCTCAATACCCTTCCGAGCGGCGCAGCGCTCAAGCCGCTGGATACCTCGGCAGCGGGAGCGGTCGCACGAGAAGGCCTGATCGGCGGCGAGGCCTGGTCCGCGAAGCCGATCCTCTTCACCCTCGCCTTCCTCCTGCTGCTGGCCGACAGCATCATCGTCCTGTTCATGAACGGCGCCTTCCCGCGCCTGGGCAGATCGGCCAAGACGATTGCGGGCGGCGCGGCAATGCTGTTGTTGGCCGCCTCGCTCGCCATGTTCCTTCATCCAGCAAATGCTCTGGCCGACGATTCCAAACCGGGCGACGACGCCATCTTCTCTCGGCTGGACAAGACGCATCTCGCCTTTGTCGTCACCGGCGAAACGGATGTCGATCACATTTCGGAGCGGGGGCTTGCAGGCCTCTCCGACTATCTCACCTATCGAACAACGCTCGAACCCGGCCCGCCGGTCGGTGTGGATCTTGCAAAGGATGAACTCGCCTTCTATCCGCTGATTTACTGGCCGATTTCAGCAACCGCACCGATGCCGTCCAACGACGCCATCAATCGCATCGACGCCTATATGCGCAACGGCGGCACCGTGCTCTTCGACACCCGCGACGCCATCGATACGATGGGCGACACTTCGTCGCCGAGCCCGAACGGCCAGCGGCTGCAGCAAATTCTTGCCAATCTCGACATCCCGCCCCTGGAGCCGGTGCCCGCGGGCCATGTGCTGACCAAGTCCTTCTACCTCCTGTCGAGCTTCCCCGGCCGCTATGCCGACAGCCCGCTCTGGGTGGAAGCGCGTCAGGATGCGCGTCGCGATGCGAATGCGGTCGCCACCTCCGACGGAGTGACGCCGATCATGATAACGGGCAATGATTTTGCCGGCGCCTGGGCCGTCGGCGACAATGGCTCGCCGCTGCTGCCGACCGTCCCTCCGGACGAAACCCAGCGCGAATATGCCTATCGCACGGGCGTCAACATCATGATGTACATGCTGACCGGAAATTATAAGTCCGATCAGGTCCACGTTCCTGATATCCTGCAGCGCTTGGGGCAATAAAATGAATATCGGTTTTGCCCCCTTCCTCCCCTGGCCTATCCTTGCCGCTTTGGCGGTGCTGACGCTCGCCATCGCGGCGCTGGCGATCTACAGGCGCTTGCGGGGCGGCTGGATACGCGCCCTGGCAGGTATCGCTCTGCTCGCGGCGCTCGCGAACCCGGTGCTGATGCAGGAAGATCGCGATCAGCTATCGACGATCGTTCCTGTCGTCGTCGACCGCAGCCTCAGCCAGCAGACGCCGGAACGTGCGAAGATGACGGACGAAGCCCTTGCGATGCTCAAGGATCGGTTGGCGCAATTCCCACGCATCGAGCCGCGCATTGTGGAATTCCGCGATCCGGCGGAATCGGAATCGCCGTCGACCCGGCTTTTTTCCGCCCTGTCCTCGTCGATCGCCGACGTGCCGCCCGCCCGCATCGGCGGTGCCATTTTCCTGACCGACGGCCAGATCCACGACATTCCCGGCATCAATCAGCAGCTCGGCTTCGACGCGCCCGTTCACGGACTGATCACGGGCAAGCCGGATGAATTCGATCGCCGTATAGAGATCGTGCGCGCACCCCGCTTCGGCATCGTCAACGATGAACAGCAGCTGGTCTTTCGGGTCGTCGACGACGGCAAGAGCCCAGGCGGGACCGCAGCAGTCACGGTCAAGATGAATGGCGACGAGATCGCCACCCTTCAGGCCACACCCGGCCAGGACACGCCCTTTAGCTTCAAGGTACCGCGCGCCGGCAACAACGTCCTCGAATTCGCAGTCGCCGAAGTGCCTGGCGAAGTTACCGGCATCAACAATCAGACGGTCCAGCTGATCGAAGGCATCCGCCAGAACATGCGCGTTCTCCTTGTTTCGGGTGAACCGCATGCCGGCGAGCGCGCCTGGCGCAACCTGTTGAAATCGGACGCCTCGGTCGATCTCGTGCACTTCACCATCCTGCGTCCGCCGGACAAGCAGGACGGCACGCCGATCAACGAGTTGTCGCTGATCGCCTTCCCGACCCGCGAGCTTTTCGTCGACAAGATCAGCTCTTTCGACCTGATCATTTTCGATCGCTATCAAGACCGTCAAAACGTCCTGCCGACAATCTATTATGATTACATGGCGCAATATGTCGAAAACGGCGGCGCCTTGCTGGTCGCGGCCGGCCCCGAACATGCCGGCGGCAGTTCGATTGCGCTGACGCCGCTTGCCTCGGTGCTGCCGGCCGAGCCGACGGGCCAGATGATCGAGAAAGCCTTCTATCCGCGCCTTTCGGACCAGGGCAAGAAGCACCCCGTCACGCGCGGGCTGGACGGCTCCGAAACCGAGCCCCCGCATTGGGGCCGCTGGTTCCGCAGCGTCGATGTGGAGAGGCCGCAAGGCCAGACCGTAATGGTCGGCGCTGACAACAGTCCCTTGCTGGTGCTGAACCGCGTCGGCCAGGGTCGCGTCGCCATGCTGCTCTCCGACGAGGGCTGGCTGTGGGCGCGCGGTTTCGAAGGCGGCGGCCCGCACGTGTCGCTCTACCGACGCATTGCCCATTGGCTGCTCAAGGAGCCGGCACTGGAAGAGGAGGCACTGACGGCCAATGCCGCCGGGCGCACGCTGCAGGTAACGCGCCAGACGATCGGCAACGATCCCGGCCCGGCCACGATCAAGTTGCCTTCCGGCCAGACGGAAACCTTGCCGCTGAGGCAGACCCAACCGGGTCTCTATCAGGCCGAGAAGCATATGAACGAAATCGGGCTCTACCAGATCGCCAACGGCAATCTGTCGACGCTCGTTCATATCGGCGCAATCGATGCTCCGGAATTCAAGGCGATGATCTCGACCACCGAGACGCTGAAGCCCCTAGCACAGAAAACGAAGGGTCTCGTCACCCGCGTTGCCGGCGCAAATGGTGGCGTGACGGTGCCGCAGGTTTTGCCGGTGCGCGGCGCCGTTCGCGTCGCCGACGGTCAGCGTCTGACCATCCGCATGACCGACGAAACCGTGCTGAAGGGGATCAATACCCTGCCGCTCTTTGCGGGCTTTGCCGGCCTTGCAGCCCTTCTCTTTGCTTTTTCCGCCACATGGTGGCGCGAAGGACGATGAATGTGATGAAGATCGAAGTGACCGATACGCCATCGGAAAGCGAGCTTGCGGCCATCAGCGAGGGATTGACGGCTTTCAACACCATCGACGTCGGCCCGTCCGGCCGGCAATCCCTGGCCGTTCTGATCCACGATGATGCCGGTAAGACCATCGGCGGCATATCCGGTTACACCGCCTGGGGATGGCTGTTCACCCAATGGCTCTTCGTGCCGGAAAGCCTGCGCGGCCAGGGCATGGCCGGAAAGTTGCTGGACGCGGCGGAAGCGGAGGCGAGCACGCGGGGCTGTTTCGGCGCATGGATCGATACCTTCAATCCACAGGCGCTGAAAGCCTATCAACGGCAGGGCTATGCCATCTTCGGCGAACTGCCGGATTTCCCGGCTGGTCGCAGCCGGTTCTTTCTGCAGAAGAAATTGTCGCCCCGCTGATATTAGGCAGGGCAATTTTTCGTTGATATCGCCTTTAAAGCCTTTCCGCTTTTCTTCGAATCGCGAAAATGCTCTATCCCTTTGTTTTTACGCAATTCCGGACGGAAAACCGCTTCGCACTTTTCCTGGAATTGCTCTAGACAGCGATCGCCGTGAGCTGCACGACATCATCCAGATCTTCATCGACTTCGGCTTCCATAGCCGCAGCGGAATCATCACGCCAGATGATCGAACCCTGCAGCCGCGCATGCGTATCCCCGGCAACCGGCACGACCAGCACCCGGTTGGGATCGACCGGGCCCGGGAAGGTCAGTGCATTATAGGCGACCTTTTCGAAACCGAGTGGGCAATAATAGGGCGGATCGCCGATGAGAATGACGGCTTCCGATCCCTTGCGCTGCGCAGCCGCCACCGCGATCCGCACGAGCTCGCGGCCGATTCCCTTGTTCTTGTGCGACGGCCGCACGGCAAGCGGGCCGAGCAGATGTCCCTTGACCGATCCGGCCAGCACCGGCGTCATCCGCACGGAGGCGATCGTCTCGCCATCATCGGCGCAGATAAAAGACAGCAACCGGTCATGCGGCCCCTGCTCGCGAATGCGCGCAGCGGCGCGGGTAAACCGCCCCGGACCGAAAGCTTCTTCGTTGATGAGTTCGATAGCAGCGTCGTGCGACGCATCCTCAGTGAGGTAGACCAGATCGTGCTTGTACATTAGCCCAGAAAACCAGTAGACGGACGATATTGTTCCCGAAAGCGCTCATCGAGCGTTCAAGATCATCGGCGTCGTCGCAGGCTTCTGGTTACTTTCATGACAAGGGGTCCTTAAAGTGTGAAAAGCCGGATAGCAGGAAATATCCGGCGCGTCCAATGCAAAATGTATCCTGCCGTTCATTCATGCAAGATCTCGATCTCGACACCACCCGATCAGCCCGCGAGGGGCACCTATGACGCAGTGTTCATCATTTGCCGTCTCGAAATCCGGAGCGCATACCGTATCTCTAGAGTTATAGTTTCGGCAGTTTTCCGGAAGGATGAAGCAATGGGTATGTTGGTTAACGGCGTCTGGCATGACGTCTGGTATGATACCAAAGAGACGAAGGGTCATTTTAAGCGCGCTGCATCGCAGTTTCGAAACTGGGTGACCGCGGATGGCAGCGCCGGTCCGACAGGCACCGGCGGCTTCAAGGCAGAGGCCGGACGCTATCATCTCTACGTGTCACTTGCCTGCCCCTGGGCGCATCGAACTCTGATCTTCCGCAAGCTGAAGAAGCTTGAGGAGCTGATCTCCGTCTCGATCGTCGACCCGCTGATGGTTGAAAACGGCTGGGAATTCAAAGGACAGGATGGCGGCACTATCGACCATCTCTTCGGCGCGACGAAGCTCTGGGAGGTCTATGTCAAGGCCGATCCGCATTATTCCGGCCGAGTTACCGTTCCCGTTCTTTGGGACAAGCAGACCGGCACGATCGTCAACAACGAATCGGCCGAAATCATCCGCATGTTCAACACGGCCTTCGACGGCCTGACCGGCTCCACGGCGGATTTCTATCCTACTGACTTGCGGGCCGACATCGATGCATTGAACGAGTGCGTCTACGATACGGTCAACAACGGCGTCTATAAGGCCGGCTTCGCGACCTCGCAGGAAGCCTACCAGGAAAACGCGCTCCGTCTCTTCGAAACCCTCGACATGCTGGACCAACGACTGGCGACCCAGCGCTATCTGTTCGGAGATCGCTTGACGGAGGCCGACTGGCGGCTGTTTACGACGCTTATCCGCTTCGATGCCGTCTATGTCGGCCATTTCAAATGCAATATCCGCCGCATCGCCGATTATGCCAACCTCTCGGCCTATCTCCGGGATCTCTATCAGATCGGCGGCGTTGCCGAGACGGTGAACATCGGGCACATCAAGAACCACTATTATCGCAGCCACAAGACCATCAACCCGACAGGCATCGTGCCGATCGGGCCGGAACTCGATTTCGATCGCCCGCATGGGCGCGAGCAGCTGACAAAAGCCGCCTGACCCAGGCGTCGGAGGCTACCAATAGCTGGAGGGAGCCTCCGCTCCTTCCAATTCCTTCAGCCGGCGATAGGTTGCCTTCGTCGTGCCTGGCGGCAGCGCATCGACCGGAAAGAAGCCGCTTTCGACGATTTCGCGATCCGGCTTGCGCGGCGAGGTCTGGGTGACCTCGGCGCGATAGAAGACGACGTGGTCGCGTTTGCTGGTGTGATTGTTGAAATAGACGTGGAAGAGCTGCGGCTTGCCCGAGATCACCAGATTGCCCTCCTCGCGCAGCTCCTTCTCAAGCGCCTGCTCCACAGTCTCATGGCGTTCGACGCCGCCGCCGGGCATATGCCACCCGGCGATATAGGAATGCCGAACCAGAAAAATCCGCCCTTCGCCATCGAAGCAGGCGGCGCGCACGCCGATCGTCATGCTGCGGGTCAGCACGAAATAGACATGCAACGCGCGGCCGAACAGACGCACAGCCAAACCCTGCCTTTCATCGCGTCGATTGTCTTCACTCATGCCTGAACCCCGGCATGGTGATCTGCAATCGGATCGAGGATGTATTTGTTTTGACAATAGAGTGGGCTATGTCTCATCCCATGTTCAAGCTCGCGCATATTTCCGATGTTCACCTTGGTCCACTGCCACGTCTTTCGATCAGAGAACTCGCCTCCAAACGCATTACCGGATTTGTGAACTGGCACCGGAACCGGCGCAAGCATCTTTTTGGCGATACGCTCGATGTCCTTCTTGACGACATCAAGGCGAAACAGGCCGATCATCTGGCCGTAACCGGCGATCTCGTCAATCTGGCAAGCGGCATGGAGATCGAGACAGCGGCTGCATGGCTGAAGACGGTTGGCGATCCCCTCCACACATCAGTCGTTCCCGGCAATCACGATGCCTACGTGCCCGGCGCCTACGAAAAGGCCATGCGCTCCTGGTATCCCTATGTCCGCGGCGATGAGGCTCCCGCCGAATGGCAGGAGGACAAACGCATTTTCCCCTATCTGCGCGTCCGAGGTCAGGTCGCCATTGTGGGATGCTCCACAGCCGTCGCCACCCCACCCTTTGCCGCAAGCGGTTTTTACTCCTCACGCCAGGCCCGCGAGACGGTGAACATCCTGCGCGCAGCCGGAGATGCCGGACTCTTTCGTGTCGTTATGATCCATCACCCGCCGATTCGCGGCGCGACCAGCTTCTACAAGCGGATGATCGGCATTCGCCGTTTTGCCGCCGTCATCTCGACCGGGGGCGCTGAACTTGTCCTGCATGGCCACACACATCTCAACACCTTGCACTGGCTGCGCGGGCACATGGGCCCGGTTCCGGTCGTTGGGATCGCCTCAGCATCGCAAGGGGTGGGCGGATTGAAGCCGCGCGCTGCCTATAATCTCTTCACCATCGCCGGCCGGCCGGGCGCCTGGGAACTGAAAGCAGAGCGTTACAGCCTCAGCGACAATGGCAGCGGCGTCGATCCCGAAGGCTACGATATTCTGGCGACATGGTGAAGCTTTCAGCATTGTCGCGCGCATCGTTTCGGTAGCGTTTTCTAAGATACGGAGCTACAATCGAAGCATTGGAATCTCGAAATGCGGGACGGATTTTGAGGTCGTGACAAGGAGCACCGCAATGCCGGCTTTCGAAGCCCGTATCCGGCAGGGTTGCTGCTTCTTGGAAGGCTCGGGCCAGCGCCGGGACAGTACCGGCTGACACATTGTGGGATTACTGCGGTAAGAATGACAGTCAAACGCGCGGGTGTTTTTGAAGACTTGCGAAACGGCACGGAAATGGTTCATACCAGTACAGGACAATTATTCCGCTCATATCACCTTTCTTACAGGGAAGGCCTTCGATTGCGGAAGCAAATTGCCGATCTGACAACCTCCAACGCCTTCCTGGAACGATCATGCCAACGCCGGTAGCAGCCATCGATATCAGACGCGATCTGGTCGGCCTTCTTCCGAAGCTTCGCCGCTTTGCAGTGACGCTGACCGGCGATCTCACCGAGGCAGACGAACTTGTCCAAAACGTCTGTCAGCGCGGCATAGCCAAGTTCCATCTCTGGAACAGCGGCGGCAAGCTGGAAAGCTGGCTCTATACCATGGCCCGGCATCAATGGGTCGATGAGGCGCGGCGCCACAAGCTGCGCCCCGCCGCGAAGGGCAATGCACTGGAACAGGGCGATCCGGCATCGCAAACCCATTTAAATCCGGTGGAAGCCGGTGAAGCGCATCGCCTCGTCACATCTTTGCCTGAAGGACTTGCCAGTGTCTTCCTGCTGGTCGATGTCGAAGGACACAACTACAAGCAGGCTGCCGATGTTCTCGGCATCCCATTGTCAGCAGTGACATCAAGGCTCTCCAGCGCACGCCTTTACCTCGCCTCCCAGGGTCATAGCCGCTCGTCCCGAAGGTTTTAAGCATTGCAAGACATGAAGAAAACGCCGCTCGAAATCCGCTTGTCCGCCTTCATGGATGGCGAGACGAGCCGCGAAGAAAAAGAAGAGCTGGAAAAGCTGATCGCCTCAGATCCGAACGCGCGACGTATTTTCGATGAGCTGAAGCATGGCTCCGATGTCGGCCGCAAGGCTTTCGATGAGGTTCTGAAGGAGCCGGTGCCTCTGGCGCTCGTTCGCTCCATCAAGAGCACTCAGCCTCCGAAGACCCGAGAGCCATCTCCGCGCATTACCAGGCATTCGCTGAAACTGGCACCGACGGGCAGGCAATCATTGGCGGCGGCCCTTATCCTGTTCGCCGTCGGCGGCGGCATCGGCTATCTTTTCGGTATGCAGCCCGCTGACGTCCCAGCGAGCGCTCCGCCGACCCCGTCACAGCTTATGACTCGCAACTGGCTGGATGATATTGCCGCCTACCACCGCATCTACGCGCGCCAGCCGCAGCATATGGTTGAGTTGCAGGCCAGCCAGTTGGACGAGATCGCCAAGTGGCTGGCGAGCACCGCCGGCGTCAAATTCAACTTTCCGGATCTCGCTGCTGATGGTCTCGTCTTCCAGGGCGCGCGCATGTCCGTCGCCGCCGGTAAACCTGTCGGCCAGCTGATCTACAAGAACCTCGATGGCGATGTCGTCGCCATCTGCTTTACCAAGACGGACGGCATCGCCGACGACGATTTTAACGAAACCATCAAGGACGATATCAGCATCGTATCCTGGCATCGCAACGGCGCCACCTATGCGGTCGTCGGCCCCTCCTCGAATGCGATGCTCGATCAGATCGCCAATCGGGTATCCTCGGAGATCTGACTGATATCCCATCCGTTTTGCCGCTTGCAGCTACCAGCCGGTCGATGGATAATAGAGCGCGGTAATCGTGTGGGGTCCGATAGTCTTGCTGGAGTTTCGACATGTCCGATGTTCTGCTGACCATTCCTGAAATCGACAGACGTATCGCGGCGATAAGGGAAAACCTTCGCGAACTGATCGAGCAGGCAGCAGCCTTTTCCGGCGCCGCCGACGAAGAACGGACGTCCGAGCGGATAGCCGAGCAGGAAGAAGAGCTTGAGCGTCTGACGAAGCAGCGCGATGAGCTTGCCAAGGGCAAAGCCTGAGCAAAATTCACCATTGAAGCACATATCCTCGGACGACCTCGACGCGAGCCGTATAAGGGACGGCACTCGCCCCTCTATGTCGAAGGACTACGATACAATTTCTGCTGACATCGGCACCGATACACGCTATATGGGTTGCAGCGACCAATGAGGAGAGCACTCTGATGAAAAATCACGGCACAGGAAACCACCGCTGAAAAGCAGTGCCGTGACGGGCTGCTTTATCGGCCTGACCATCAGATTGCTATCTTTCGCCCGTGGAGGGCACTCATGTTTCGTCGCTTCGAAGAGCTTGTCGATCCATTTCAGGATCATGATGAGCCGCAACCATCATCCAAGGCCTGGCGCTATCTTCTAAACAACCTTCGCCCGTTTCGCACCGTCATGGCAATCAGCCTTGGCCTGACTGTCATCGGCGCCGTCATCGAGATCTGGCTCATCGGCTATTCCAGTCGCCTGGTGGATAATCTCGCCGCTGCCCGACGGGATGATTTCTGGACATCCGAAGGAGCTGGACTGCTGGTCGCCGCCGCCCTCGTCCTGATCGGACGGCCTCTTGCCGGCTATCTCCGCGAGAGCCTGGATGACATCGCGTTCCGACCCAATGCCGAGACCTTGTTTCGTTGGCGCGCCCATCGTTACGTCCTTCGGCAATCCGTCGGCTGGTTTCGCCAGGATTTTTCCGGGCGTATCGCCAGCCAGGTGCGCGACATAGGCACGGCCGCAACGGGCGCGGCCTATCAGGTCCTGCACACGCTCTCCTTTGTCACGATCTATGTGGCCGGCTCGCTCTGGCTGATGGCCTCGATCGACCCGCGCCTCATCTGGCCCCTATTGATCTGGCTTCTCTGTTATCTCGCACTGATGGCCTATGTCATCCCTCGCCTGCAGAAGGCCTCCGCGCAATACCAGGGAGCCTATGCCGAGCTGACGGGAATGCTGGTGGACAGCTATGCCAATATTGACCTCATCAAGCTTTTTGCCGATGCCAGGGCGGAAGACAAGGAAGCCCGTCGTCGTTTCGCTCAAATGCGCGAAACATTCGTTTGGGTGCAGAGGCTGGAAGTGCTTGTCAATTCGAGCATGCTGTTCCTCGGCAGCTTCCTTATCGTCGCACTCGTCGGCTATGCGGTCGTGCTCTGGCAGTCCGGCGGCGCACCGCTAGGACTGATCGCGGCATCGCTCGCCTTAAGCTTCCGTATAACCGGCATGGCCGAATGGATGCTGGATGCGGTGTCGTCGCTCTTTGCCCATCTCGGCGCCATGCGGCAGTCACTGATGACCGTCTCGCAGCCCCTTGCGATTACCGATGCGCCGGACGCCGAGCCGCTTGCCGTCACCAAGGGCGAGATCGCCTTCCGGCAAATCACGCATCACTACGGCAAGGAAGATGGCGGGCTCGACGGCGTTTCGCTTCGAATTGCGGCGGGCCAGAAGGTCGGCCTTGTCGGTCGCTCCGGCACCGGCAAATCGACGCTGGTCAATCTGCTGCTTCGTTTCTTCGATCCGGAGGGTGGCATCATCGAAATCGACGGGCAGGATATTCGGCAGGTGACGCAGGATAGTCTGCGCCGGCAGATTGCCGTGGTCGGCCAGGAGGCATCGCTCCTTCACCGCTCCATCCGCGATAACATCGCCCATGGCAATCCCCGCTTTTCGGAGGATGCGATTCTCGCTGCGGCCGACAAGGCTGCCGCCAGCGATTTCATCGCGGGCCTGCGGGATCAGGAAGGAAGAACCGGCTTCGACGCTCATGCCGGCGAACGCGGCGTCCAGCTCTCCGGCGGTCAGCGGCAGCGCGTCGCAATTGCCCGTGCTATACTGAAGGATGCGCCGATCCTGGTGCTCGATGAAGCAACCTCCGCCCTCGATTCCGAAGTCGAAGCCGAAATCCAGGATACGCTCTACGGCATCATGGAAGACAAGACGGTAATTGCCATTGCCCATCGCCTGTCGACCATCGCGCGCATGGACCGCATTGTTGTGCTCGACCATGGCCGCATCGTCGAGGACGGCACGCATACGGAGCTGATCGCCCGGAACGGCATCTACGCAACCCTGTGGTCGCACCAATCCGGCGGCTTCATCGAAGACGACGAGCCGTCAGCCGACTAATGTACAATAAAAGCAGTCCCCTCGAAAACGAGGGGACTTCCAAATCAGAGCTGCAACCACGCCAGAGCCTTATGCCGCCTTGATGGCGAGCACGCGGTTCGCCGCCGAGACGATCGCCTCGAGGGACGCGGCGACGATATTGGTGTTGATGCCGGCACCGAAAAGCTTGCCGTCCGGATAGGAGACCTCGACATAGGAGATCGCCGCAGCATTGGAGCCGTGCTGTAACGAGTGCTCGGAGTAATCCTCGACGGACATCGGGATGCCGAGATAGATCGAGAGCGCATTGATGAAGCCGTCGATCGGGCCGTTACCCCTGCCCTCGATGCGCTTCACTTCGCCCTTGTCGGTGATCTCGGCCGCGACGATGCGCTGCCCCTTATGCTCGGGATCGGCGAAAGTGTGGTGGTCGACAAAGCGGATCCGCGCGTCCGGCTGCGTCACATAGCGCTCGATGAAATGCTCATAGATGCGCTTCGACGGTAATTCCTTGCCTTCCTCGTCGGTGATGCGCTGGATCTCCTCGCGATATTCCACCTGGAGATTGCGCGGCAGGTTCAAGCCGTAGTCCTGCTGCATAATATAAGCGATGCCGCCTTTGCCGGACTGCGAGTTGATGCGGATGATCGCCTCATAAGTGCGGCCGACATCCTGCGGATCGATCGGCAGATACGGCACTTCCCAAACCGGATCGTTGGCAACCTTCGCGGCCTTCATGCCCTTGTTGATCGCATCCTGATGCGAACCGGAAAAGGCCGTATAGACTAGTTCGCCGACGTAAGGGTGACGCTCGCCGATTGCCATCTGGTTGGAATATTCGAAGACTTCCTTCATGCGCTCGATATTCGAGCAATCCAGCTCCGGATCGACGCCCTGCGTGAACATGTTCAATGCCATGGTGACAACGTCGACATTGCCGGTGCGCTCGCCATTGCCGAACAAGGTGCCCTCGACGCGGTCGGCGCCGGCCATCAGCGCCAGCTCGGCAGCAGCAATGCCCGTGCCACGGTCATTATGCGGGTGCAGAGAGATGATCAGGTTTTCGCGGTTCTCGAGGTTGCGGCACATCCATTCGATCTGGTCGGCATAGATGTTCGGCGTCGCCATTTCGACTGTCGACGGCAGGTTGATGATCAGCTTGTTATCAGCCGTCGGCTTCACGACGTCGATGACAGCGTTGCAGATTTCCAGCGCCACATCGAGCTCGGTGCCGGTGAAGCTCTCCGGCGAATATTCGAAGCGATAGCCGCCGCCAGCCTTGGCCGCCATGTCGGTGATCATCTTGGCCGCATCAACGGCGATCTGCTTGATGCCCTGCACGTCCTTGGCAAACACCACGCGGCGCTGCAATTCGCTGGTGGAATTGTAGAAATGCACGATCGGCTTGTTGGCGCCTTCCAGCGCCTCGAAGGTGCGGGTGATCAATTCCGGGCGGCACTGGACGAGAACCTGCAGCGACACGTCGGCTGGCACATTGCCCTGTTCGATACACCAGCGGGCAAAGTCGAAGTCGGTCTGCGAAGCCGAGGGGAAGCCGATCTCGATTTCCTTGAAGCCCATGTCCAGCAGCAGCTGAAACATGCGCGCCTTGCGGTCATGACCCATCGGATCGACGAGTGCCTGATTGCCGTCGCGCAGGTCCACCGAGCACCAGACCGGTGCCTTGGTGATGGTCTTGGACGGCCAGGTCCGGTCGGGAATATTGATCTGCGGATAAGCGCGGTATTTCACCGTCGCTTCGGGCATGCCTTTTGGGGAATGGCTGTTCGCGTCCATGGTCTCGTCTCTTCCTTTCCCGTCATTTTATCCCGCGTCTTAGCCGATCGGATGCGGCTTGGCGATGATAAATGCGGACCCTTTGCGGGTAAGCTGTCGATTTTAGGGTAAGTCGCGAGGAGCGATGGCCAGCGGGCTTTTCGGCCGCCGGGCGCTCCTCAAAGGACCCGGCAACCGCGCGTAAGGCCGAGGAGGAGAAGCGAAGTAAGGGCGCGCGTATTGTCACGCAGGGCAACGCGCCCACGTGCAATCTGTTCGGAAATCTTTGCGCTATTCAGCTTCATGGCCGCGCTTATAGCCGCCGGATCAAAAAGAAGCAACCCCTCGCCTACTTCTTCAGCATCTGCACGCCGCGCGACAGGGCCAGCATCAGCCCGCCGGCGATCAGCCCCCAGAAGGCTCCGGAGATGCCGCCGAAGGAAACACCCGATGCGGTCACCAGAAACGTGATGGCGGCGGCTTCGCGCGATTCCGGCTGCTGGAAGGCGTTCAAGGTGGAATTGGAGAGCGCCCCGACCAGCGCCAGGCCGGCCACCGCCTCGATGAGAATAGGCGGCGCGAGCGCCACGAAAGCCGTAACCGCGCTCGCCAGCAATCCGAAGACGATATAGCCAAGTCCGGCAACGATAGCCGCCCAATAACGCCGCTTGGGATCGGCATGCGCATCCTGTCCGGCGCACATGGCGGCGGTAATAGCCGCCAGATTGACGGCGTGCCCGCCGAAGGGAACAGCAAGCAGCGAGAACACGCCGGTCACGGCAAACAGCGGACCCGGCTTCGGATCGTAATCATGCACCTTCAACACCGCGATGCCGGGAATGTTCTGCGACGCCATCGTGACGACGAACAGCGGCAACGCGATAGACACGATTCCGGCAAGCGTGAAGACCGGCTTCACGAATTCGGCCGTCGGCAGCAGCGAATGTTCGAGCGAGGAAAAGGCGCCATCCGGTATCTTCACGCCGAAGGCCAGCACCAGGGCAAAGGCAGCGAGGGCTGCCGGCACCGCCCATAGCCGCTTGAACGACCCGACGACGATCCAGGCAAGGATGATCGGCAGGCCGAAGGCAGGATTGAAGGCGATCGCCTTCACCGGCGCAAAGCAGAGGCCGAGCAGAACGCCGGCCAGCATGGCATTGGCAAGCGGCGCCGGGATCGAGGCAACGGCACGACCGAAAGGCCGGAACAGCCCGGCAACGACAATCAATATGCCACAAATGAAAAATGCACCAACAGCCGCCGGGAAGCCGCCCTCGATCGCTCCGGCGCTCGCCAGCAGTGCGGCTCCTGGCGTCGACCAGGCAATGCTGATCGGAAGCCTTGTCGCCACGCTGAGCACGATCGCGCAGAGGCCCATCGCCACGGAAAGCGCCGTCAGACCGGAGGCAGCCTGCGCATCCGTGGCGCCCACCACCTGCAGGCCGTGGAAGACCACGGCGAAGGAACTGGCAAAGCCGACGAAAGCCGTAAGGCACCCCATGAACAGGCTTTGAACGGAAAAATCTTTGAGCATGGCGATGGAGACTCGAAGAGCGCAGAAGGATCGATGGAACCCGCATGGAGCATCACAAGCATCGGGCGTGCAAGTGCTGTTTTCGCGCGAAACGACAGTCTCGCTGCATAATCACTCGCGGATTATATCCTCCTCAAGGACAATCGTGTATAAACGCGCACATTGACTCTCTTGTTTATGCACGTTAATGCAAATTTATGAGCAATCCACTCCCCTTGTCCCGCCGGGACGTCATCGAAGCGCGGCTTGCAGAGGGCCGGCAGATCGTTGCCGCATCTCTGGCTGCCGAATTCAACGTGTCTGAGGATGCCGTGCGCCGCGACCTGCGGGCCCTTGCCGCTGAGGGCAAATGCCGCCGCGTCTATGGCGGCGCGCTTCCCCTGTTGACACTTTCCCAGCCCATGGCCGCGCGCGTCGGACAGGAATCCGGCCGTAAGAAAGCCTTGGCCAAAGCCGCCATTGCGATGGTCGAGCCGGGCGAATTCCTGTTTTTCGACAGCGGCAGCACCAATCTCGCGATGGTCGATCTTCTGCCGAAGGACCTGGACGTGACCATCGCGACGAATTCCATTGATATCGCCAGCGCCATCATGAAGCGCGGCGATATCCCGCTCGTCCTGATCGGCGGCGCAGTAGATCCCGTCGTCGGCGGCAGCGTCGATGCGTCCGCCGTTTCGGCCATCGAAGCCATGAACATCGACCGTTGTTTTTTGGGCGTCTGCGCCGTTTCGGCAAGAAACGGCATCAGCGTGTACGAACATGCAGACGCGATCTTCAAACGGACGCTGCTGAAGAGAAGCGCTGCCCGCATCGCCTTGATCACCTCGGAAAAATTTCATGAACGCGCACCGCACCGCATCGGTGGGGCCGACGATATCGACTGGCTCGTTGTCGAGGATGACTTGTCTGCCGCAGACGAAAAAGCGGCCGCCGACGCCGGCTTCTCGCTCGTCAAAGCAAGCGACGTCGCCGCATCCTCCTGATCTCGAAAGACAAGAAATGACCATGCAATCCACAGATCGGCCGGAAACCCGGCTGGCGACACGACTTGCTTTTCTGGTCGGGGGCTTCGCCCTCGCCTGCTGGGCGCCCCTCGTCCCCTTCGCCAAAGCTCGCCTTGGGGTCGATGACGGCGTGCTGGGCATGCTGCTGCTGTGTCTCGGCCTCGGCTCGGTAGCGGCAATGCTTGCGACCGGCATATTGAGCGCGCGATATGGCAGCAAGCCAATCATCATCGCGGGCGGTTTCGGTCTTGCACTTCTCTTGCCGACCTTGGCCGTAGCCAGCACGCCGTTTACCCTCGGCCTTGCACTGGCGACATTCGGTGCCTGTCTCGGCTCCCTCGACGTCGCCATGAACATTCACGCCGTCGAAGTAGAGAAAGGCGCGGATCGACCCTTGATGTCAGGCTTCCATGCCCTGTTCAGCATAGGCGGCTTCATCGGCTCCCTGCTCGTCACTTTGCTCCTGTCCGTCCACGCCGGTCCCGTCGCCGCCACGCTTCTAAGCTCGGCTGTGATGGTCATCGCCATGATCGTCGCATGGCCGCGGCTGCTTCGAACTGTCCAATCGGAGGACGCTCCCCTCTTCGTCATGCCACGCGGTTTCGTGCTGCTGCTGGCAGCTCTTGCGGCAATCACCTTTCTCGTCGAAGGCGCGATCCTCGACTGGAGCGCCCTGCTGCTGACAACGCAGGCCCGGGTCGACGCAAGCCATGGCGGCCTCGGCTACATGCTGTTTGCAATCGCGATGACGATCGGCCGCCTGGCCGGCGACGCCATCACCGCAAAGATCGGGGACAGAGCGATCATGCTGTGGGGCGGCCTGATCGCAGTCGCGGGCTTTGTCGTCCTCCTCATCAGTCCGATTTCGATCCTTGCGATGGGCGGTTTCCTGCTAATCGGCCTTGGCGCCTCCAACATCGTCCCAGTGCTGTTTCGCAAGGGTGGTTCGCAGAAGGTCATGCCCGCAGGCTTGGCCGTCGCAGCGATCACCATGACCGGATATGCGGGCGTGCTTGTCGGCCCCGCAGGCGTCGGCTTCGTCGCCGATCATGTAGGCCTGCCCGGCGCCTTCTGGATGCTCGCTCTATTGCTCTGCGTCGCACCTCTCTGCGCCAGCATCGTTACCCGCAATCACGAACAGGAACAGGGAGAGGCAAATGCGGATCGCTCATACCGCTCTATGGACGCCTAATCTCGATGCGGCCGCGGCTTTCTGGGAGACCTATTTCGGCGCGACCGTCGGCGAACCCTATCGAAGCCAGCGTCGGCCTGGCTTCATCTCCCGCTTCGTTTCCTTGCCTGGAAGCAACGACCAGATCGAATTGATGACCGGCCCCTGGCTTCCCCGCGAGCCGCAGAGTGAACGCATCGGCTGGGACCACATTGCCATATCGCTCGGCAGCAAAGCTGCCGTTGATGCGCTGGCCGAACGATGCAAGGCGGATAACTGCTTGAAATCAACGCCGCGCACCACAGGCGACGGCTTCTATGAGGCTGTCATCACCATGCCCGAGGGAACATCGGTGGAGATCACCATATAGGGGGCGCACTCCGCTTGTAACTTGCGCTTTCGAGTTCGCCGCTCCCGGAAACGTTGCAACTCCGAGTGGCGAAGGCTGGCGGTGGGGTTCTCTCGCCGCCGGCTCCCTCTTTCCGGTAGCAGTGAGCAATCCCATCGTCCCAAAACAAAGCCCTCGCCTGCCTTCCGGCAAGCGAGGGCGCTCAATTCAATCGGGAAAACCCGCTAGATCAGATTTCTGCCTGCGAGGTCACGATGCGCGAGACCAGGCCGTAGGCCTTGGCTTCCTCCGCGGAAAGCCAGTAATCGCGGTCCGTGTCCTTGGCGATGCGCTCGACCGGCTGGCCGGTGGCTTCCGAGAAGATCTTGTTCAGGCGCTCGTTCATCTTGATGATTTCGCGTGCCTGGATCTCGATGTCCGAGGCCATGCCGCGTGTGCCGCCGGACGGTTGGTGCAGCAGGAAGCGCGTGTTCGGCAGGCAAATGCGGCGCTCCTTGGGAGCGGAGACATAGATCAGCGCTCCGGCGGAGGCGACCCAGCCCGTACCGATCATCCAGACCTTCGGCTTGATGAACTTGATCATGTCGTGGATGGAATCGCCGGACTCGACGTGACCGCCGGGCGAATTCACATAAATGCGGATATCGTCGTCACTGGCGGCGGCAAGCGCCACGAGCTGGGAGCAGACCTTCTGCGCCAGTTCCTGCGTGATGCCGCCATATATGAAGATCGAACGCGACTTGAAAAGATTCGCCTCCGCGTCCTTGCCCAAGGGCTGCTCGGTCTTCTTGTCTTCCTGTTCGTCTTCGTCGTTCATTCAACTCTCCAGCATGATGCGTCGTTCACCGCACATAGTGCGACTCAATGCGTAAAACAATGCCGGAAAAAGACAAGGCGGGAATAGCGGCTGACAACATGGTGTTATGTTTGGGGATTACCGAAATGTAACTTGAATGGCTTTGAAAAGCCGAGATTCGATCCTACGTCAGGTCAGCGCGGTTAGAAATCGCGCCCCGAATTTGCAGCACGGATAGCCAAGGAGGCCATCATGTCGCCAGAAGAACGTCAATTGCTTGCCTCTCTCTTCGATCGCGTGCGCGGTGCCGCCAGCACGCCGCGCGACGCTGATGCGGAGGCCTTCATCAACCAGTCGGTCCGCGATCAGCCTTACGCGCCCTATTTCCTGGCGCAGGCCGTTATCATGCAGGAACAGGGCATGAAAGCTGCGGCAGATCGCATCCAGCAGCTCGAAGCCCGCGTGCACGAGCTCGAGCAGCAGAGCGCCGATAATCACCAGCAAGGGCAGAGCGGCGGGTTCCTGGGCGGGATCGGCTCGCTCTTCGGCGGCGGCCAGCAGCAGCGCGCCGCAGCTCCCCAGGGTGGCAACCCGCAGCAGCAGGGTCGGCTCTATGACGATTATGCCCGCAATGCGCCTCAGCCCGGCCCCTGGGCTGGCCAGCCGCAAACTCAGCCGTCTGGGCCTTGGAGCCAGCAGGCGGCAGCGCCTTCAGCCGGCGGCAGCTTCCTGCGAGGTGCGCTTGGCACGGCGGCTGGTGTGGCCGGCGGCGTGATGCTGGCGGAATCGCTCTCCAGCCTCTTCAGCCCGCATCTGGGCGGAACTGGCGGCGGCCTTTTTGGCGGAAGTGCCGGCAGTGGCCTCTTCGGGGGCACGGCGGCCAATGCCGCCGAACAGCCAGTGCAGGAAACGATCATCAACAACAACTATTTCGGCAATGACGATAATAGCGATCAGAATGATCAGAGCGCGGCCGATTACGCCCAGGACGCCGCCCAAGACGCTCAGGACGATGATTTTGACGACTCGTCCTATGACAATGGCGACGACAACTCCTTCGCCTGAAGCGCAGCCTCATGGAATCCAGCGGAAAAGCCGTCATCTCCGGATGGCGGCTTTTTCATTCAGCCTCGGCCGCGATAGGACTGAACGCCCTGGTCCGGTAGCCAGACACCTTCCGGCGGCTTGCCGGTCTGCCAGAAGACGTCAATCGGAATGCCGCCGCGCGGATACCAGTAGGCACCGATGCGCAGCCACTTCGGCTGCAGCAGATCCACCAGGCGCTTAGCGATGTAGATCGAGCAATCCTCATGGAATGCGCCGTGATTGCGGAAGGAATGCAGGAAGAGCTTCAGCGACTTCGATTCGACCAGCCATTCGTTCGGAATGTAGTCGATGACGATATGGGCGAAATCCGGCTGTCCCGTCATCGGGCAGAGCGAGGTGAATTCGGGCGCGGTGAAGCGCACGACATAATCGGTGCCGGCATGGCCGGACGGCACCTTTTCCAGAACGGCCTCTTCCGGATTGCTGGCCGTTTCCGTCTCGCCGCCGAGCATCGACAGGCCGGACACATCGGTCTTTGGCATCTCAGGTCTCCTTGATCACTTTGACGCGGATACCATGGGCTTTCTCGCCCTCCGGCTCCACATGAATGGTTATTTCGGCGCCCGCATGTATCGCCCGTATGGCATCTTCAAGGCGGTCGCAGATTCGATGGGCCTCTCGTACCGGCATGGCGGCGGGCACGACCATGTGAAAATCGACGAAGGTCACCGCCCCTGCCCTGCGCGTCTTCAGATCGTGCACGCCGAGCGAACCCTCGGCATTCCCCGCGATCGCACTCTTGATAGTCTCCTCCTCTTCCGGCAGGACAGCCTTGTCCATAAGCCCATCGATCGAAGTGGAGATGACCTTCCAGCCCTGGTAGAGAATGTTGATGGCAACGAGAATGGCAAGTACGGGGTCGAAGATCGGTTGGCCGGTACCGAGCGCCAGTAACAGGCCGATGAGCACGCCGATCGAAGTATAGACATCCGACATGATATGCTGGCCGTCCGCCGTCAGTGCCGGTGAGCGGTGCGTCCTTCCGGCGCGGATCAGCGTCAGGGCCCACGCGCCGTTGATGACGCCGGCGACAAAGTTGATGGCGAGGCCGAGCACAGGCGCCTGCATGGGCTGCGGATTGCCGAGATGGCCGACCGCTTCCTGCACGATCATCAGCGCCGCAACGACGATCATCACACCTTCGGTAACGGCGGAAAGATATTCCGCCTTGTGATGACCGAAGGGATGATCGTGATCGGCCGGCTTCTGCGCGTAACGAATGACGAAAAAGGCGATGAAGGCGGCAACGACATTGACGAGCGATTCAAGCCCGTCGGACAGAAGCGCCACGGAGCCCGTCAGCCACCAGGCCAGCATCTTCAGTCCCATGACGCCGAGCGACAGCGGAATGCCCCAAAGGGCGAGCCGCCTGATCGTATCGTTTCCTTGACTGTTCATGCCCGTCTCCAAATGTCCGCACGCCTGCTTATGCGAATGAATTGCAAAAAAGGCGCCGTTGAAATGCAAAACCGCCCGCGCGAATTTTCGCGCAGGCGGTTCATTGACGCTCCATATGACGCACGATGCGAAGTTTGTCAAAGGAGATGGCCGCTTTCGCACGACAATTCATCCTTAACCTGGGGATCGAAACAAACGCAGTTTCCGCAGTCCATGCGCCAAACATGAGGAAGATGTTTCCCAAACCGCCGTTCCACGACAATTGAAAGCCGATAATGCGCTCGCCTGTGGAAAATCGTCCTGGTAGTTTGGCTTGCCATCCAGCACTAAGCTGTGCTTCAGCCTGGTGTGCAAGGGTCGGCGATACCGGCCGATACGCCGCCTAATGAAAATCATGGTTGAACATGCCCGCTCCTGAAAAGACTGACGATGCCATACCGTCCATCGCCGACGCTCCTGCGGGTGTGTCGGATCATCTGGTTACAGCCGGGGCATTTTCCGAGGGTGAACGCAGCGCCGTCTATCGCGCCATCGAGACGCGGCGCGACGTGCGTGACCAGTTCCGGCCCGATCCCCTGCCCGACGATCTGGTCAGGCGCTTGCTCAAGGCTGCCCATTCCGCTCCATCGGTCGGCTTCATGCAGCCGTGGAATTTCATCCTCATCCGTCAGGGCGAGACGCGCGAACGTGTGTGGCAGGCCTTCCATCAGGCCAATGAGGAGGCCTGCGCAATGTTCGAAGGCGATCGCCGCGCGCAGTATCAGCGGCTGAAGCTGGAAGGCATCCGCAAGGCGCCCCTCAGCATCTGCATCACCTGCGACACCAGGCGCGGCGGCCCCGTCGTGCTCGGCCGCACGCACAATCCGGATACCGACGTCTACTCGACGGTCTGCGCCGTGCAGAACCTCTGGCTTGCGGCAAGGGCCGAAGGCGTCGGCGTCGGCTGGGTCAGCATCTTCCATGAAGATGCCATCAAGGTGATCCTCGGCATACCCGAACATGTCAAGATCGTCGCCTGGCTCTGCGTCGGCTATGTCGACGAGCTCTACGACATGCCGGAACTTGCGGTGAAGGGATGGCGCGACCGCCTGCCGCTCGACAAGCTTGTCTTCGAGGAAGGCTGGCAGGACTGCGAGGATATGTGAGGCCGCCAATTTCCGGCAGCCCTCGCCAAATTCGAATGTCAGGATCGGAACGCGACGAAAGAAATCACGTTGCCATCCGGGTCACGCACATGAAAATCCGTGCCGCCCCAAGCCTGCTTGGTCAGCGGCTGCGTGAACTCCACGCCTTTCGCCTTGAACTCCTCGAACAATCCCTGGACGTTCGAAACCTCGATCGAAGCGAGAATGAGTGCCCCCTCCCTTGCAGCCGCCGCCGCAAAGTAAAGCTCATAGACAAGCCGCAAGTGAACCCAGATGCCATCGCGCGACACCGCGCCATAGAACGGCGGTGCTCCATGCAGGAACTCCTCAGAGAAACCCAGCCTCTCCCTGAAGAAGGCCGCACTCGCGGTGACATCCCGCACGAAAAGGATCGGAACGATGCTCTTGAAAACCGGCGGTTCCGCTGTAGCGGCCGGCATCTTCGGCGCATCCACCGCGACGGACTTCAATTCCGCCCAACTCCTGTGGCCCGCTTCGACCGCAACGATCTCCTGCGCCAACGATAGGGGGAAGTTCATCGCCAGGATCTCGCGATCCGTCAGCTCCTTGAAACGATCGAGCATTCGGACTCTTCCGCCAATGGAATAGTCGCGCTCACGGTGCCAGCGCATCAAGAGCTTGGCTTGCTTGCGGTAGGTATCGAGGGTTGGCATAGGCAGACTCCTGCTGAGTGATATCAGCGGGCAGGCCTAGCCCTTTCGGCCCGATGCCGATGTGCCCCACAGGAACGGCGCAAAGATTAGGATACAACCTGAAGCAAGTCAAACCGCCTCAAGGCAGGGCATGGCGTGCTACAAAGCGTTCATCGTCATTATGCAGCCTCATGGACATTCGCAGCATCCAGGGCAAGGATGTCCAAAGGCCGGAGATCAATCCTGCTTGCCTCAGCCCGGCAGCCGTCCAGGTGTTGCATCCCATCAGCGCATTGAAATAACCCCGCGCTTCGAAGAACGCATCGTTTGGCCCATAGTTGCTGCCAGGCAGGGGTATCGGATTGCTATCGGAGCGATCAAAGCTGGCGAGAACGAATTGCTTGAGCCGCTCAAGACCTTCGGCATCGATGTCGATGACCGTCACGGCAGCCGCGTCCAGCGGGATATCGCCTGCGAGCTCCGCATGAATGACGGAACGGTCGAGCGCAAAGCTCTTCAACACGGGACCCGCCTTCAAATCTGCCCATGTCCGCGTCTCCGTATAGAAGCTCCGTCCGCCCCAGCCGAAAATGAGATAGCGCAGGTTGGGATTGTCGAGATCGAGCCCGGCCGTTCGCAGGAAGGCGAAACGGGTGAGGAGATCGCCATCGACGGGAATCGCAATATCCGTATGGATCGGGTTGCTGAGCATGAGGATTTGCCGCGAGGGCTCGCTGCGCGCAGCCGGCCCGTCATGCCAGAGCGGCCGTGGCACGATGATGCCGAGACCGACGAAGAGCGCGACGGCAAGAACGACATAGAGAACGCCCTTGAATATCCTTGGAATCACCGACTGAAAGCTCCCGCCCGCCAACAGCCAATCTCTTCAGCGGTTTGTTGGCTCTTTCAAGGCATAAAAATAGCCCCATGCACCTTTTCCGAGTGCATGGGGCTAGAAACATCCGAGCTCTAAACGCTCGTCTCAGGCGGCCTTCGTCTTTGCCCGGCGTGCGAGATGCGCCACGACATTCTCGATCATCCGCATGCCGGCATCGCCGCCGAGCGTCATGATCGATTCCGGATGGAACTGCACGGCCGCGATCGGCTCCTTCACATGCTCTATGCCCATGATCGTGCCGTCTTCGCTCTCGGCCGTGATCATGAAGTCGCGCGGCAGGCTCGACGGATCGGCAAAGATCGAGTGATAGCGACCGACGGTCACTTCACGACCAAGACCTGAGAAGACCAGGCCGGGCTCCAGCACGCGGATGCGCGAAGGCTTGCCATGCATCGGGATCGCCAGATGGCGCAGCTCGCCGCCATAGGCTTCGGCCAGCGCCTGCAAGCCCAAGCAGACGCCGAAGATTGGGAGGTTGCGCGCCCTCGCTTTCTTGATCGTCGCCTTGCAATCGAAATCCTTGGGATTGCCAGGACCCGGCGACAGCACGACGAGATCCGGATCGAGCCGGTCGAAGACTTCTTCCGGCACCGGCGTACGCACGGTGGAAACCGTCGCGCCCGTCTGGCGGAAATAGTTGGCAAGCGTGTGAACGAAGCTGTCCTCATGATCGACGAGCAGGATCTTCACGCCCTTGCCGACGGAAGCGACGTCCCGTTGCTGTTTGCCGGAATTGCCGGTCTTGGCGTCACGGATAGCGGAAAGCATGGCGGAGGCCTTCAGTTCGGTTTCGGCTTCTTCTTCCTCGGGGATCGAATCGTTGAGCAGCGTCGCGCCGGCCCGCACCTCGGCAATGCCGTCCTTGATGCGAACGGTGCGCAGCGTCAGGCCGGTATTCATGTCGCCATTGAAGCCGACCATGCCGATCGCGCCGCCATACCATGCGCGCGGGCTCTTTTCATGGCTCTCGATGAAGCGCATGGCCCAAAGCTTCGGCGCGCCGGTGACGGTGACGGCCCAGGCGTGACTCAGGAAGCCGTCGAAGGCGTCCATATCGTCGCGCAGGCGGCCCTCGATATGGTCGACCGTGTGGATGAGGCGCGAATACATCTCGATCTGCCGGCGGCCGATGACCTTGACCGAACCCGGCTCGCAGACCCGGCTCTTATCGTTGCGGTCGACGTCGGAGCACATGGTGAGTTCCGACTCGTCCTTCTTGGAGTTCAGGAGCTTCAGGATCTGCTCGCTGTCGGCGATCGGATCGTCCCCGCGCTTGATCGTGCCCGAAATCGGGCAGGTCTCGATGCGGCGGCCGGATACGCGCACGAACATCTCGGGCGAAGCGCCGACGAGATATTCCTGATTGCCGAGATTGATGAAGAAGGAATAGGGCGACGGATTGATCGCCTTCAGGCGCTTGGAAATATCGGACGGCTTGCTCTCGCAGCGCTCCATGAACTTCTGGCCGGGCACCACTTCAAAGAGATCGCCCTTGCGGAAGCTCTCCTTCGCCTTGACCACCAGCTCGGCATATTCGCCGGGGCGATGATCGCTCTTCGGCGGAATGGCATCGGTGTGCCGGAATGGCTCGGGCGCGATCTCGCCGGACTTGCCTTCCGTCGATACGTCGCCCTTGGCGAAATCGTACCGATCGATCCAGGCCTTGGCGGAATAGTTGTCCACCACCAGGATTTCGTCCGGCAGGTAGAGCACCATGTCGCGCTGGTCGTCAGGGCGCTTGAGCTTCAGATCGATCGCGTCGAACTGGAACGCCAGATCGTAGCCGAAAGCGCCGTAAAAGCCGATGCTGGCATCGGCTTGCGAATAGAAGAGATCGGTCACGGCGCGCAGCACGGTGAAGACCGTCGGCATCTTCGAGCGCTCTTCCTCGGTGAAGACACGATCCGGCGTCTTGACCGTGAGATCGAGCCGGCGCGGCGTCGAGGCGCCTAGCACCACTTCGGAAACGGTCTTCAGCTTCTCTGCGATAAAGCCGAGAATGACTTCGCCGCGCTCGTTATAGGCTTCGATCCAGACATCGCGCCCATTGCAGGACAGGCCGAGCGGCGGATCGACGATAGCGGTATCCCAACGCGTATAGCGGCCGGGATATTCGTAGTTGGAGGAGAAGACGGCGCCACGGCGCTCGTCGAGCTTGTCGATATAGGACGAAACCGCATCCGCATAGGGCGTCGGCCGGCGCTGCCGGGTGACGGTTATACCACCCTTCGTCTCGTAGATTTCCGCACCATCATCCCGAAGGATCGTTACCATTGTTCCTCACTCCGTTATCGGCCCGGATGACAGGCGGCCAATATAACAAAAAAGCCGCCTCGAAATCTCGGGCGGCTCACTCGTCGTCTTTGAACACGATTGGTCGAGGCCGCCTCAGCGTGCCCACCACCAAACTGCAATGTTGTTCAAGGACATATTCATGGCGGGAATTGTTAGCGTGAGATGCGGCGATGCGCAAGCCGCAATCTTGGGGAATGGGCAGAAACGATTTTTCGTCTCTGCCCACCCGCTCGTCTACTCCTGCGCTCTGGCGGCTTCGAAGAACTCTTCCGGCCCATCCACCTCGACCAGCCGCTTCCGGTCGATCATCCAGAAGCGATTGCCGATAGATCGCACGAAGCTGCGGTCGTGCGAGACGAGAAGGCAGCTTGCCTCATTTGCCGTCAGCTCACCCTCCAGCGCCTCCTGGCCGTCGATATCCAGATGGTTTGTCGGCTCGTCCAGCAGGTAAAAGTTGGGATTGGTCAGCCGCAGCACCAGCATGGCAAGCCGCGCCTTCTGCCCGCCGGACAGACGGCCGATCTCTTTGCCCTGCATATCGATATTGATCCCGATCCCGACCAGCAGCGTGCGGGCACGTTGCTCGCCGAGCTCGAACAGGCGCGTGATCATGCCGAGCGGCGTGTCCTTCTGGCCGAGACTGGAGAGCGCCTGATCGCTGTAACCGAGCACGATGGATGGCGTCGGCTTGATCGTACCGCCGACGGCCTGATCGGCAATCGCCCTGCGGATCATCTCCACAAGCCGCGTCTTGCCGGCGCCGTTCTGCCCGAGCAGCACGATGCGGTCGCCCTGGCAAATCCATTGCTGACCGGTCTTGAACAGCAGCGTACCGTCAGGTGTCGTCACCGCAGCATCCTCCAGCGTCAGCAGCACTTTGGCGTGGATGCCGCGATTGGCAAGCTTGATCGAGCCGGAAGAGCGCTCGCGGTAGCCTGGCTTTGCACTGTCCTCCAGTTTCTCGGCTCGCGCCTTCAATTGCTTCGTCTTCACCGTCAGAAGATCGCTGCCCGAATTGACGCCGAGATTGTAGAGCTTGGCCGCCTGCTTGCGCAGCTGCTGCGCCGTCTTCATCTCCTTCTGGTAGCGACGCTCGTCCGACGTATCGACCTCATCTAGCGCCGCTCTCGCCCGGCTATAAGGCAACGCATAGGTTTGCGACTGGTCCTGGCGCAGAAACAGGGTTCGATTGCAGACAGCATCGAGGAAAGCGCGATCATGGCTGGCGATGATGACGGGCACGTCGCGCGGCAAGGCATTCATCCAATCCTCCAGCAGCGCGATCTTGGCGAGATCGAGATGGTTGGTCGGCTCATCCAGCAGCAGAACGTCGGGCTCCGTCACCCAGACGCGGGCGAGCATCGCAAGCCGTTGCCAGCCGCCGCTGAGCTGGGCCAATGTCCTTTCCCGCATCGCCGTCGGTACATCAAGCGAATCGAGAGTGACATCGACGCGCCAGCTCTCGCTCTCCACCTGCTCCTTCGGCAAGGTTTGAAGGACGGCATCATAGAAGGAGACGTCCAGCAGCGCGGCCGGCACATTCTGTTCGACATAGCCGACGCGCAAGCCTCGCGCGCGGGTGATCTCGCCTGTGGTCGGCTCCAACCGGCCGGTCAGGCAATTGAGCAGTGTGGTCTTGCCGCGTCCGTTCGCGGCGACGATGCCGACGCGGTCCCCGGCCTCGACTGTGAAGTTGAGATTGGAAAACAGCGGCGCACTCATGGTGACGCCCAGATTGTGGAGATTAATCAGAGTCATGGTCTTTTCCGGTCTTGATCGAGCATCTCAAGACATCGTCGGCGGCTCCTTTTGCCGCGCCACGCCGATGCCGAAGGCCCAAGCGGGCCAATGCTCGAAAACATGTCATGACGCGGCCGCGCGAATGCGCGGGCTCACGTCGCCCAAAGGGCAGACCAGAAGGAATGAGTGAGAAACAGCCTCTGATCAGCCCTGCAAACGCATCTGCAGGGCACGAGTCGGACCGAACTGGCGAATATGCCAGACTATCTTGGTCATACGGTCCTCCTCTCTTTTCTCTCGACGGTTAAAGACTGCGCCGCTCGAATAACACCGAACGCTGCGATTTACAATTGCGCAAAGTTCCGGATGCCACACTAGAGGGCAAAAAAGAGGCGATGCCGAAGCATCGCCCAAGTTTGCTGCATCGATGTAACGGTTCAGAACCTTTGGGTCAGCGTCAGCTTGAAGGTCCGGCCGGGCTCGGAATAATAGGAAGCGGGCTGGGTCAGCGTGCCGCTATAGGACGGCGCGTTGAGCGCGTCGTAATAGGTCTTGTTGAAGATGTTGTAGACGCCACCACGAATGCTGAGCCCCTTCACCTGCTCCGGTTCCCACCAGGCAGTCAGATCGAAGATGCCATAGGCAGGGGTTTGCAGCGTGTCGCCCGTCTTCTTCGCCTCGCGAGCCGCGGTGACGAAGGTCAGGTCCGTTCCCCAGACTTCGGTTGCATAGCCGACGGTGAAGGCAGCCTTGGCCGGGGCGACGGAATTGATCCACTGTCCGGTATCGGAATCCTTGCCGTTTACATAGGCGACAGCGCCCTTGATGTGGATGCCGTTGTCGAACGTCTTGTGTGCGTTGACCTCGACACCGAACATGCGGACGCTGGCGCGGTTGAAATATTCGGTGATCCCAAGCGGATAGATGCCTGTGGGATCGCGATAATTCAGCGTATCGATGAAGTTCTTGTACTTGTTGTAGAACGCGCCGATATGGCCGCCGACATCGTCATCGCCTAGATTGGTGCCGATTTCGATACCGTTGCTGGTTTCGGGCTTCAGGTTCGGATTGCCGATGTTGACGTAGCCGCCAGGCACGCCGTAGTTCACATAGAGTTCGCTAACATTAGGTGCACGGAAGGCCATCGCCCACTGTGCATAGAGCTCGACATTGTCCTGCGGCTGATAGGATGCGCGCAGCTTCGGCGAGAAGCGGCTGTCGGATTGCCCAGGGGGCAGGCCATCGTAGTTGGCGCTGTCACGATAGGCGGCCGTGTTCTTCGGCGAGTAGTCATACCAGTCGAAACGCAAGCCCGGCGTCAGATAGAAGTTGCTGGAGCCCAACTCGATCTTGTCATCGATGAAGACGCCGACGCGCTTGCCATCGACATCGGGCATATCCGACTGGTTGGTGTGCAGGAAGGCGCAAGTAGCGCGCCAGCGCGGGTTGCTGCAGCTATCCCTGCCAGCCGAATACTGATGCACCTTGTCGAAGGCGACATCGAGACCGAAGGTGACCTGATGGTGCAGATTGCCGGTGTCGAAAGACTTCGACGCGTTGCCGCTAAAGCCGATACTGCGGTCTTCCATTTCATTGAGGCGGGAATAATCGCCGATAACGGACGTGTAGCGGTACCCTGAGGTACCGGTTTCGCGCACCAGGTTCTGCCAGTAGAAAACGGCATTGGCCGTATCAAGCAGCGAATCGGCGCTATCGGCTTCATACTTGTAATCGAGCGAAACGCGATTGCGCTCGATATCGTCTGTCCCATTGTAATTGCCGGGCCGGAAGTTTCCCGTCGGGCTCTGCAGGGTCATCAGGTCAGTGTCTTTGTCCTTGTTGTAGTGCTCGGCCGTAATGCCGAAGGTGCCGAGGTCGGTATATTGGCGGATCTTGAACAGGCCGCTTCTCTGATTGTAGTCGGCCGGATTGGCTTCTGTACGCTTGGTCGAATAGCCGCCGACATCGCCGTTGTTCTCAAGCTCATGACCATGCGTGTAGCCGCCCTGGAAGAGAACGGCGGTGTTGTCGATGCGCTTGGCAACAGCTGCGGCACCGCCGATGCTGCGGTCGTCGCCGTTATAGCCGAACTTGAAGATGCCGCCCCAGGTCGAGCCGGGCGTGATCAGATCTTCCGGCTCCAGCGTGCGAAGCACGAAGGCGCCGCCGAGAGCACCCGAACCGGCACGGCTGGAATCGGCACCGCGAACGATATCGACACTGGAAAGCGCGTTAAAATCGAAGCTGTTAATGCCGCCGTCGGAATCGCGCGAAGCATCGAGAAGGAACGGAATTTGGATGCCGTCGACCGTCGTCAGCACACGGTCGTCGCCAAGGCCGCGAATATTGACGCCGCCTGTCGTACGGTTGAAGCCAACGCCGACCTCCGTGCTACGGCCAAGATCCTCGATACGTGTGATTTGCTTGTCATCGATATCCTTGACCGTCGTCTCGCTTGTGGTCGGAGAGTCGGCGAGCACATCCTTATTCGCCTTACCCTTCCCCGTCACCACGATTGGTTTCAGGTTGGTAACGCGATCGCCCTTGGCGGCCTCGCCCGCCGCCTCTTCATTCTGAGCTGTGGTCTGCGCAAAAGATGTCGTCGCCAGCCCAAAGGCTAGAAACGCGGTGCATGCCAAGAGGACCGAGCGTGAGCGCCGGACAACCATAACCATTCCTTTCGAATTGCTTCACCGGGCTGGCTGGTTGCTGCATCGAAAGCACGCAAGGGGCTGGCTAGGTTATCTTGTTAACGGGCGGAAATATCCCGCCTTCTTTCTGCCGCATAAAAAACATGAGTATTATTGTCAATATATTCGGCGCGCATAATCATGATAAAATTGTCACCTTTTAAGACAAGAGATGAACGTTGCTGAATTGCAACGAAATCACAGCCTCGCGCGTTCTATCGGCATCATCATTAGAATTGGCTGAATTACTTGATGCTGTTTAGAATTGTTTCATTAGTCTCCGCCGCCGCCCTTCTCATGGCCACGTCTCTTCCTCAGACCGGCCCGATACCCGAGCCAAAACCGGATCAGGAACAAGTTCAGCCGGATGGCAAAGCGCCGATCCCGGCAGAAAAACCCTCGGCATCGCCGGACAGCCCTGTCGTTCCGGCGGAAAAGCCGACGGCTCAACCGGAAGAAAAGCCGGCGCCACAGCTGGAGGAACAGACAAACGGCGAGCAGATGCAGGGCCCTCCCCGCC
>UCII01000017.1 GCA_900472485.1 Hyphomicrobiales bacterium | reverse complement strand
CGCATATGGAGGCGGACGAGCAGCATAAGCACCTTTTCCCCTTGGGGAGAAGGTGGCCCGAAGGGTCGGATGAGGGGGCTATCGATTTGAATTCATGGATTTTCGTAGTCTTGGCGGGCACCCCCTCATCCGCCTGGCGGCACCTTCTCCCCGCTGGGGAGAAGGGGTCAGCTGCGATTTCAGTTCATATGCGATACCCCTGCCTCGGGGAGAAGGAGAGATTGGGAAACTCAGCTTCCGGCGATGCCGAGCAGTTCGGCATCCAGCGCCTTCAGGTAACCATCGGCCAGATCAGCGCTGACGCCGAGATCATCCTGGCCATAGCGGGAGGCAACACGGATATCGACGAGCGTCGTTTCCGCCTCCTCGCGAATACGGATCAGTATGTCGCATGGCAGGCCGAAAATGCGGGTTCGCACGTCGCCCTGCAGGATGACATCGGTATTCTGGCGGATGAGTTCCGCCACTCCATCACGGAAGGGACGTGGCGTCGGCACGGGAACGATGGCGGGCACATCTCCGGCTGCGCTGTCATCCTGGGCTGGATTGACGGTCTGCGGGCGTCCACGCCGCTTCGGCCTCACATTGCCATTCGGATCGGCCACATCGGCGCCTTCGGCCTTGACGATGGTGATGTGATAATCATGCGCGACCTTGCGCACCGCCTCCAGAACACGGTCGGCAGCGCCCTCGTAGCGGCGGCTGATCAAGGCGGGATAGGCATCGAACTGCGCCTCGCGTTCCTGCTGCGTCACCAGATGGCGCGGCGGCAGCCACAGTTGCCGCGCATCCGGTGTTGCCAGCCATTCCGGCGGATCGTTGAGATCGGTCGAAATCTCGTAGATATGCGGCCGGGTCCAGTAGCGCTCGGCACCGAAGCCGAAAATGGCAAGCGGCAGGGCGGCATAGATGAGAGCCTTGACGGCGGAGACGCCGCCAATGGCGGCACTCTGCCAAAGCTGAGCAAGGCCGACCAGCGCAAGCAGCACCGCCAGAATGGCACAGCCGGCGGAAATCAGGAGCAGCAGAACGAAGTAAGGCGTTTCCAGCGGCGCGAAGCGGTGGCCGATCAGGGTCACCCCGCAGAGCACCAAGGCAAACGAAGCAATCAGACGCGCGGCGCGGGCGGCATGTGAAACGGGACGGTCGAAGCGAATGGTCATCAAGGGCTCGTCGGCGCGTCGGATCGGAAGCCGGACGCACCGAATCCCAAAATACGACCTATGTTTAGATCAAGAAACGGCGAAAATAAATCGAATGTCACGGCACCAACACGCAATGTTCTCTCGAGGCTGAAACCAGTAACGCCTAAAGCGCGTCGCGATCTCTGAGATTCGCTCCTCGCGCTTTAGGCCCTCGTTTCTTCGCATGACGTTATCGCAAAACCGCTACGCACTTTTGCGCGCCATGCTTTAGACCAAAAACGTGAGCGCTTGCTTAAATTCCTAAAAAAGGCCATTCTTTAGCGTTTTATCGAGGCTTCGAAAGGACTTGATGAGATGGAACCGATGCTTTCTCAAGACGTCGCTGCCAAGGCACTGCCGGGCGCGGCAATTGCCGGAGCCGATACGAGCGACCCGATTCTGCCGTTGGAACTCCTGGAGCTGGAGCTTTCGCTCGAAGGTTTTTCCGGCGGGGAACCGGGCTTTTGCGAGGCCGTGCGGCACGCCGCCTCGGCGGTGCACGGCGATTTCCTCTTCGATCTCCCCGCAGCAGGACTGATCTCCGATTGCCGGAGGCTGGCCGTCATCCGGATTCCCGAAAGCGATGCGACGATGCGCACGCTCTTTGCCGCGCTGGACGAGGATGGCGCGGAAATCCGTTTGCTGCAGCCGGACGAAGAGACCGAACACCTGTTACGTTTCGCCGATGCCTTCGTCGATCTCTTGCAAAGGCTGCCGGCAAAGCCCAAGGAAGCAGCGTAAGCTATCCGGCCTACGGTCCAATACGCCTTTCGCGCCATGCCGCGCGGCACTATAGTTCGTGCCTGCACATCAGCATCCAGGACACAAAGTCATGCGTATCGCCGCCTCCATCCTTTCCCTCCTCACCATCACGCTTGCGCTCTCCTCCTGCCAGACTGCCGAGGAAATACGCGCGGCTGACGAGGCGAGATGCAGTGGCTACGGCTTCAGGCCAGGCACCCAAAACTTCGCTAATTGCCTGATGAATCAGGATCTTAGCCGGCGGGCGGACCAGCGGGCTTTCATGGAAAGCAACGATGATTTCTTCTGGGGTCCGACAATCGTGGTCGGCGGCCCGGGATATCACCGTGGCTACTGGCGCCGCTGACCTCAAGAAAATCAGGCTCGCCCTTTGATTGCCGCCTGGGCTGCGGCTAACCGCGCGATCGGCACGCGGAAGGGGGAACAGGACACGTAGTCCAGCCCGATATCCTCGCAGAAATGGATCGAGGCGGGATCGCCGCCATGCTCACCGCAGATACCGAGCTTCATGTCGTTGCGCGTGCGGCGGCCACGCTCCGACGCGATGCGGATGAGCTCGCCGACCCCATCGAAATCGAGCGATATGAAAGGATCGTGCTCGATGATGCCCTTGCGCTGGTATGTCGGGATGAAGGCGGCAGCGTCATCGCGCGACATGCCGAATGTCGTCTGCGTCAGGTCGTTTGTGCCGAAGGAGAAGAATTCGGCCGCTTCGGCGATGATGTGAGCCCGCAAGGCCGCGCGCGGCAGTTCGATCATCGTACCGACGAGATAGTCGATCTTCATCTTCGCTTCGGTCATGACGGCACGCGCCACCTCGTCGATGCGAGCCTTGACGTAATCCAGCTCCGAGCGCAAGCCAACGAGCGGCACCATGATTTCGGGCACGACCGCCGCCCCTGTCTCGCGTGCGGCAAGGACCGCCGCCTCGAAGATCGCGCGGGCCTGCATTTCGACGATCTCCGGATAGGAAATCGCCAGGCGGCAGCCGCGATGGCCGAGCATGGGATTGAACTCGTGCAGTGCATCCACCCGCTGGCGCAGCGCGGAGGGCTCCATGCCCATGATCCCGGCCACTTCGGCGATTTCCTCATCCGTCTTCGGCAGGAATTCGTGCAGCGGCGGATCGAGCAGGCGGATCGTCACTGGCAAGCCGTGCATGATGGTGAACAAGCCGGTGAAATCGAGCCGCTGCATCGGCATGAGCTTGGCAAGGGCTGCTCGGCGGCCCGCTTCATCCTCCGCAAGGATCATCTCTCGCATCACATGGATGCGATCGCCCTCAAAGAACATATGCTCGGTGCGGCAAAGGCCGATGCCTTCGGCGCCGAAGGAACGAGCCGCACGCGCGTCGGCAGGCGTGTCGGCATTGGTGCGCACAGTCATGCGGCGCGAGCGGTCCGCCCAGGCCATGATACGCCCGAAATCGCCTGACAATTCCGGCTGGATCATCGGCACTTCGCCCTTGAGGACCTGGCCGGTAGAGCCGTCGATCGTGACGATATCGCCCCTCTTCAAGATGACGCCAATGCCGATCAGCTTTTCATTGCGCATGTCGATGCGCATGGTTCCGGCGCCGACGACGCAGGGGATGCCCATGCCGCGGGCAACGACGGCCGCATGGCTGGTCATGCCGCCGCGGGTGGTCAGGATCGCCTCGGCGGCATGCATGCCGTGAATGTCTTCCGGGCTCGTTTCGATGCGCACGAGAATGGCTTTGCGGCCTTCTTCCTCGGCAATGATCGCCTCTTCGGCGGTGAAGACGATTTCACCGGTGGCAGCCCCTGGAGATGCGGGCAGGCCGGAACCGATCACCTCGCGGCGGACGCGCGGGTCTATCGTCGGATGCAGAAGCTGGTCCAGCGACGTCGGATCGATGCGGGAAACAGCTTCGTCTTCCGTGATCAGCCTCTCATCGACCATGTCGACGGCGATCTTCATCGCCGCCTTGGTGGTTCGCTTGGCATTGCGCGTCTGCAGCATCCAAAGCTTGCCGCGCTCAATGGTAAATTCCAGGTCCTGTACGTCGCGGTAATGCGCTTCCAACTGCGCGCAGATGCTGCGGAACTCGGCAAAGGCTTCCGGCATCAGCTTTTCCATCGACGGTTTTTCATAGCCGGAGGCGATGCGGGCGACTTCCGTAATGCTTTGCGGCGTACGGATGCCGGCAACGACATCCTCCCCTTGCGCATTGACGAGGAATTCGCCGTAAAGCTCCTTCTCCCCCGTCGATGGATTGCGCGTGAAGGCAACGCCTGTCGCGGACGAATTGCCGAGATTGCCGAACACCATCGCCTGAATGTTGACGGCGGTTCCCCATGCCTCGGGAATATTGTGCAATTGGCGATAGGTGACGGCGCGCGCATTCATCCAGCTGGCAAAAACGGCACCGACGGCGCCCCAGAGCTGAACCTCCGGCTCCTGCGGGAAAGCTTCGCCCAATTCTTCCTCGATGACGCTCTTGTAGATCGAGACGACGTGCTGCCATTCGACGGCGGTGAGATCGGTATCGAACTCATGGCCGAACCGCGCTTTTTCATCCTCGAGGATCTCTTCGAAGACTTCGTTGTCGAGACCCATGACGACATCGGCATACATCTGGATGAAGCGGCGGTAGCTATCCCAGGCAAAACGAGCGTCGCCGGCATCGTGGCCAAGCGCCTGCACCGTGGCGTCATTGAGGCCGAGATTGAGGACGGTATCCATCATGCCCGGCATCGAGGCGCGGCCGCCGGAACGCACGGATACCAGCAACGGTCGTTCTGTATCGCCGAACTTGCGTCCGGTGACGGCCTCCATCCGCTGGAGACCTTGCATGACCTGCGGCTTCAGCTCTTCAGGGATTTTGCGGCCGTTCTTGTAATAGAAGGTGCAGACATCGCTGACGATCGTCAGGCCCGGCGGAACCGGCAGGCCGAGATTGCACATTTCCGCAAGATTAGCGCCCTTACCGCCGAGCCGTTCAAAATCGCCGGCGCCCCCCTCGGCCTTGCCGTCGCCGAATGTGTAGACCCAATTCGTCATCGTCTCCGTCCAACTCCTCCGGTTGAACTTAATTCACTGCAGCACAAATGAAAATCGACAAATACGGCAAAATGTTGCACTGCACAATAAATATGACCTGAATGCTCCCGATTTCAATCGATTGATCGAAATCGGAAGCTTCCGGGGTATCCATAGCAACTAATGAGGGTAGGCCTGCGGCTCGCGCTGGGCCAGAATCTTGTCGATGCGCATGCCGTCGAGATCGACAATCTCAAAATGCCATTCCCCGAAGGAGAAGCTTTCGCCCACCTCGGGCAGATGGCCGAGCTGGTAGAGGGCAAAGCCCGCGAGCGTATGGAAATTGACCTCTTCCTCGCTGAAGCGCAGGCCCAGGCGCGCGAAGGCATCATAGACGGGCATCATGCCTTCCATCAGCAGCGATCCGTCGGCGCGCTCGACGACATCGGGCGTGTCGTTGTCCATATCGGGCAGATCGCCGGCGATCGCTTCCAGCAGATCCGTCTGGGTGACGATGCCTTCCAGACTGCCATATTCGTCGATGACCATGGCGAGGCGGACCGGCGCGCGCTTGAAGTTTTCCAGCACCTTGAACACGGCCGTGGATTCGTGAACGACCAGCGGCTGGCGGATGACGGCCATCGGGTTCAGAGGTTCGCCGTTCAGAAGCTGGTCGAGCAGATCCTTCTTCAGGATCATGCCGATCGGCTCGTCGATAGAGCCGCGTCCGACGAGAAGCTGCTCGAAGCGGCTTTCGCGAATGGTCTTCTGCACTTCCTCCGGCGGATCGTCGGCATCGATCCATTCGACCTCGAGCCGCGGCGTCATGATGTCGGAGACATCGCGGTCGCCGATATTGAAGACGCGCTCGACCAGATCCTGCTGCGCCTGTTCCAACAGGCCGGCCTCCTGGCTTTCAGCGATCAGGAGCTTGATCTCGGCTGGCGAATGCAACGAACCCTCGCCGGCACCAGGGCGCAGACCGAAAAGGCGGAGCACGAGATTGCCGAGACCGTTGAGCACGGTGATGGCCGGACGCAGCAGGAAAAGAAACAGTCCGAGCGGGCGCACGACGCCGAGCGCGGTGCCTTCGCTGCGCTGCAATGCCAGGCTCTTCGGCGCAAGCTCGCCAAGCACGATATGAAGCGCGGTGATGATGATGAAGGAAATGGCGACGGCGATCGCATGCGAGCCGGCCGCGGCCCATGTTCCAGGCAGAAAATCGAGCAGAGGCTCGAGCAGATGAGCAAGAGCAGGTTCGCCAACCCAACCAAGCGCCAGCGAAGAAATGGTGATGCCGAGCTGCGTGGCGGCGAGATTGGCGTCGAGATTATCGACCGCCTTCTGCAGCGCCTTGGCGTTCATGCGCCCTTCGGCAACGAGCTCCGTCACGCGGCTGCGGCGAACGGACACCAGAGAGAACTCGGCCGCAACGAAAAAGCCGTTGGCAGCGACGAGGAGCAATACGGCAAGTATTCCGAGGATATCGAAAATACCGCCAGTCGAGTCAGACATACTTCCCTTCCGGGCGGATCAGCGCCCATGTTGTTGATCGAAAAACGAAACTAGCACGCTTTCATGATGCGCGGCAGCCGACGCAGCAATTTCTTGTCGAAACGGGAACAGTTTTCTCAATCCAGACGTGGAACGGCGCTCAAGCGATTTCGCGCAGCCGTTCGGCGGTCTGCAGATCGACGGAGACGAGTTGCGAGACGCCCTGCTCCGCCATGGTGACGCCGAAGAGGCGATCCATGCGGGCCATGGTGATGGGATTGTGGGTGATGACCACGAAGCGTGTCTCCGTGGAGGCCGCCATCTCGTCCATGAGGTTGCAGTAGCGCTCGACATTGTGGTCGTCGAGCGGCGCATCCACTTCGTCCAGAACGCAGATCGGCGCGGGATTGGTGAGGAACACCGCGAAGATCAGCGCCATGGCCGTCAGCGCCTGCTCGCCGCCGGAAAGCAGCGTCATGGTCTGCGGCTTCTTGCCTGGCGGACGGGCGAGAATTTCGAGACCTGCCTCCAGCGGGTCGTCCGACTCGATGAGCTGCAGTTCGGCCGTGCCGCCGCCGAAAAGATGAGTGAACAGCCGCTGAAATTGCGCATTGACGATGTCGAAGGCGACGATCAGACGTTCGCGGCCCTCGCGGTTGAGGCTCTGGATCGCGCCGCGCAGCTTCCGGATGGCGTCGATGACGTCATCGCGCTCCTTGATCAGCGCCTGCAGCCGCTCCGTCAGCTCCTTGCTCTCCTCCTCGGCGCGCAGATTGACGGCACCGAGGCGCTCGCGTTCGATCTTCAGGCGTTCCAGCTCGCGCTCGACCTCGCGGAGGTCAGGCATGTTTTGCGATGCTGAAAGGCCGGTCAGGCGCATGGCTTCATGCGGCTCGACATTCAGGGACTGGCGGATGCGCAATTCGCTTTCCTGCCGACGCTCACGCGCCGACACCAGCCGCTCCTCGACGCGGCCGCGCTTTTCCCGGCTTTCGGCCAGCTCAGAGAGTGCCGTCGCCGCATGGCGATCGGCTTCGCGCTGGATGCCTTCGGCTTCGGCAAGGCGATCGGCGGCCTGGCGGCGGGCATCCTCGGCTTTCTGTAGCTCGTTCATCAAGGCACGGCGCTTGTCGTCGAACTCATCCGGGGCGAGATCGAGTTCGGCCGCTTCCTCGCGCGCTTCCTCTTCACGGTCGCGCAATGTCTGAATGTGCTCCTCGGCGCTGGCCGCACGCTGGCGCCAGGTGTCCCGCTCCTGCCGGATTGCGAGGAGACGGCGCTGCCGCGCCTCGTTCTCACGATTCAGGCCTTCATGGCGGGCGCGGGCTTCGGCCAGAACGCCGCGATCCGTCGCAACTTCGGCCTGCTGGTCACGCAGTTTCAGGTCGATGGCGTCGAGGTTCGGCGCCTCCTCCAGCTCGATGCGGGCATTTTCATCCTGCATGGCCACATCTTCCAACTGCTCCTGCAGCCGGCTGACGGCCTCGACGATCACGTCGCGACGGCGGATGAGGTCGCCCGAAGCACGTTCCGCGGCGGCAAGCGCTTCGCGCGCCTCGGCCAGATGCCGGGCGGCAAGGCGGCTGGCGTCGCGGGCGGTGGTCAAACGGCCCTCTTCACCCCGGATCGCATCGGCGGCGGCAGAGAGGCGCTCTTCGGCCTCGACAAGCACATCGCGGGCGAGCTCGGCTTCGGCCTCCAGCTCGGAAAGGCGATTCTTCTGGGCGAGCCGCAAGGCAGCCGCACTCGGCGCATCCGCGCCGGTGACGTGACCATCCCAGCGGAACACGGCGCCATCCCTGGTCACCAGCCGCTGTCCCGGCTTCAGCTCGGGCATGAGCCGCAGCGCATCCTCCACCGAGACAATGCCGATCTGGCGCAGACGGCGCGTCAGTGCCGCCGGCGCGCCGACATGGGTAATCAGCGGCGCGGCACCTTCCGGCAAGGCCGGATCGTTGGCACCGCTGCCATTGTCCGACCAATAGACGGGTGCCTCGGAATTGAGCGAGGATTCCAGATCATCGCCAAGTGCTGCGCCAAGCGCCGTTTCGAAGCCACGGTCGACACGCAGCTCTTCGGCAACAGGCGAAAAGGCACCGGACGTATCGCCCGCCGCCAACATCTTGGAAATGGTCCGCGCCTCGGTTTCCAGCGCATTCAGACGCGCCCGCGCCTGCTCCACCGGGCCACGCGACAGCGCCTCGGTTTCGCGCGCCTTGGCAAGAACGGCTTCGACGCGCTGGATCTCGCCTTCCGCATCCGCGACGACGTTTTCCGCCGCCTCGACTATGTCACGCTTTTCGCTCGGGTCCGGCAGATCGGCCATCTTTTCGTCGATAGCGGCAAGCTCGCGGTTCGCTTCATCGGCCTGACGTTCCAGCCGCATCTTGCGATCGGCCAGATCACGGATGGCGCGCTCCAGCTGGTTGCGGGCGGCAGCGGCTTCGGCCCGTTCTGCGGTCAGAACAGTAAAAATCCGCTCGCTGTCGGCGAGCTTTGTGGCCGCTTCTTCGAAGGTTAAGCGCGTTTCCTCGGCAAGCCTGCCGGAATCGGCAAGAATATCGGCGAGATCGGCTTCTTCGGCGTCGAGCTTTGTCAGAATAGTGGCATTGTCGGCGACAAGTCGCTGCTCGCGGCTGATATCCTCTGCCAATTGCGCCAAGCGACGGATCAATTCGTCCCGGCGGCGCAGGATGCGGTTGACATCCTCCTCCAGCTGAGAGCGAGCGATCTGCAGACGCTGCAGGGCAGCGGCGGCCTTTGCCTCATCCTCGCGCAGCTCCGGCAGCTTGAAGCTGGCGATGCCCTGCGCCTTTGCCGCCTCCATCTGGATCTGCGCCTTTTCGGCGACAAGCACGGTTGCCTGGTTGAGCGCGCTATCGGCCTCGGCCTCGGCTTCCTTGGCCTGCACCCAGCGGATATGCAGCAGCATGGCCTCACGAGCCCGAATCTCGGCCGAGAGCGTCTTGAAACGGTTGGCCTGCCGCGCCTGGCGCTTCAGGCTTTCGATCTGGCTTTCGAGCTGTGATGTCACGTCATCCAGCCGCTCGAGATTGCTTTCGGCGGCGCGCAGGCGCAGCTCGGCTTCATGCCGGCGCGAATGCAGGCCGGAAATGCCCGCCGCCTCTTCCAAAAGCTGCCGCCTCGCCTGGGGCTTTGCCTGGATCAGCTCACCGATACGCCCCTGCCCGACCATGGAAGGTGAACGCGCGCCGGTGGAGGCATCGGCAAACAGCAGCTGGACATCCTTGGCACGCGCTTCCTTGCCGTTGATACGATAGACCGAGCCCTGTTCGCGCTCGATACGGCGCGTCACCTGGATTTCGTCGCTGTCGTTGAAGGCGGCGGGCGCGGTGCGATCGCTATTGTCGAGGTAGAGGCCGACTTCGGCGGTGTTGCGGGCCGGGCGATTGCCGGATCCGGAAAAGATCACGTCGTCCATGCCGGAGGCGCGCATGTTCTTGTAGGAGTTCTCGCCCATGACCCAGCGCAGCGCTTCGACAAGATTGGACTTGCCGCAGCCGTTCGGGCCGACGACGCCGGTCAAGCCGCGCTCGATGACGAATTCCGCCGGTTCGACGAAGGATTTGAAGCCGACAAGTCTCAGTCTGTTGAACTTCATAGGCGGTGCCCTCTTCTCCCCTGCGAGGAGAAGGCCGTCCACGATGCCGGCATCGGGAGCGTCATCGCTCCAAACTCGAATTTAAAGGAGGCACTCACAGGCGCGCGACCTCGGCCGCCCGCCTGTAATCGAAAAAGGCGCGGATCAGAGCAGGCTGTCGATAAGCTTCGACATGGCAGCAACAGACATGTCCCCTGCATAGCGCTTGCCATTGATCAGGAAGGTCGGCGTGGCATTGACGCCGAAATCCTTGGCTGCGCGTTCCCGTACGGAATTGACATCATCCAGAAGCTTCTGGTTCGTCAAGCATTTCGTGAAGCTATCCTCAGTAAAACCAGCGAGTTTCGACATCTGGAGCAGTGCGGCGCGGCCGTCGACATCCGGAGAGGCCCAGGCGATCTGCTGCTTGAACAGCATTTCGACCATCGGCATGTACTGTTCCTGCGGGGCGCAGCGGGCCAGCATGAAGGCTGCGGCAGCGCGCGGATCGAACGGGAATTCGCGGATGATGAAGCGAACCTTGCCGGTATCGACGTATTTCTGCTTGATCGTATCGAAAGTCGTGACGGCAAAATGCGCGCAGTGCGGGCAGGTCAGCGACATGTATTCGACGATCTTGACGGGCGCATCTTCCTTGCCGAGCGCGATCTCCGGCAGCGGACCGGGCTTCAGCACTTCGTTCATGTCGACATTGCCGTCGGACGGCGGCACTTCATCTTCTGCAGTTGCGGCGGATGCGGTGCCGGCAACGGCAGAGAACGCCACGGAGAGGGCTGCAACGGCAGAGCCGCCCAGCAGATGGCGTTTGGTCAAGAGCATGTCGGACATCGGCATAGAGTCACCCGTCGTTGAAAGAGGCTTCGAATGTTTCATGCGATATAACGGCAGCTTGCCGCTAACAAGGCACGGTTGGCCAACTTTCTTCAAAGAATTGTGACCTGGCAAAGACAAAAAGCTAAAATTGTCGTCGGAATCGGTGCGGATGTATTCAAATTCAGTGTTCATCGAGCAAGGTCGATGGGATATTTTGACCGGCATAAAAGGGACGTAGAATAACGACCTCCTCGTTCTTTATATGATAAGCGGCGGTAACCCGCCGCTCAAACACCATAATGCGAACACCCGGACCTAAACTCTCGCGTTGGGGTCCTCGGGTGGCCATTGTTTTAAGTGTTTCGCACTGCTCTCGAAGCCTTCGGATAAACGACAATGCGCGGCCCGGACTGTCTTTCGCAATGAACTCATAGATGCCAATAACGTCTTCTTCGGCAAGAGCGCTGAAAGAGACCTTATATGTCACGACCGGCGGCTTTCATTCGTTCGGCATGAATTCTTTCAACTTTATCAAAGACTTCGTCCGCATCTTTGCTGGGTCGCGGATCATCAAGAGCTTCCTGGATCTTTGCGCGCATTATTTGATTGATGACTTCTTCTTCACGGTCCAATGCCCTCAAAGCAGCGCGCAGGACCTCACTTGCTGAGTCGTATGCTCCGGATTCCAATCGGGCATCCACACCACGCTGCTGGTTACCCAGTGTAACCGTGATCGGCTTGCTGCTTCGCATATCCAGCTCCTCGTAAATCTCGCCCGAGTATGACAGTGTAATCAACAGAAAAGCAAGCCTGGATTATTTCCTATCGCCGCTTCCAGGCCATGGCAGTGCCAAGACGCTGCACGGCGGCCCTGATCTTCTCATCCTCGATACCGTCCATCATGTCAGCCAGCTTGCGCGCCGCCTCGCCCTTCAAGGGCGGCGGCGTGCGGGAGCGTTTGGAGGCGACCGAGACCGGTTTCTGCACGATGCGGATCTGATTGACGGCATAGAAACCGAAGAAGCTGTTGATGCGCTGGATGAGTTCGCCTTGCGCATGGGTCAGGAAGAGTGCGCGGGCACCCTCGCAGGCGATCGTCAGCACGCCGGGCTGATAACGGTCGTCCATGCCGGGGCCGGTTCGCTTTGCCCAGGCGATCTTCTCCGGCCGCGTGCAGTCGGCAAAGTCCTCACCGGCGATTTCGTCCCAGCAGCCAAGCAGCGTCGTGTTGATGCCGGCGCGCTTTGCCAGCACCGGATCGACGATGCCGTTGGTCAGCTCGGATATCTGCCTTTCGCCTTTTCGGGGATAACTCATCTCAATCGGCTTCCGGTGCAAGCTTTGTGCATCGCGGACCTTGATCGTCCGACGCAGCTTGGCCAAGTATAGAGCACTTCCCCTCGACGCGGCAAATCATGACTACGACGTTAGAATCCCCCACGGCCGCATCCCTGCTTGCCTGGTACGACCGACACCACCGCGACCTGCCCTGGCGGGTCTCGCCACCTATGGCTGCGCGCGGCATCAAGCCCGATCCCTATCGCATCTGGCTGTCGGAAGTGATGCTGCAGCAGACGACGGTGCCGGCGGTCAAAGCCTATTTCGCGAAATTCCTGGAGCGCTGGCCCACGGTCGATGATCTTGCCGCCGCCGCGAATGAAGACGTCATGGCCGCCTGGGCTGGGCTCGGCTACTATGCTCGTGCCCGCAACTTGAAGAAATGCGCAGAGGCGATTGCGGCAGATCATGCTGGCCGCTTTCCAGACACCGAGGAAGGGCTGCGGGCGCTTCCCGGCATCGGCGATTATACATCCGCCGCCGTCGCCGCCATCGCGTTCAATCGCCAGGCTGCCGTGATGGACGGCAATGTCGAGCGGGTTATTTCCCGCCTCTATGCGATTTCGACGCCGCTGCCCGGCGCCAAGCCACTGATGAAGCAGAAGGTAGCGCTGCTGACGCCGGCGGACCGACCAGGCGATTTCGCCCAGGCGATGATGGATCTCGGAGCGACGATCTGCACGCCCAAGCGCCCGGTCTGCTCGCTCTGTCCCTTCAATGGCGCCTGTCAGGCGCTGGCTGCATATGATCCCGAACGTTTCCCGGTCAAGGCAGCCAAGAAGGAAAAGCCGGTGCGCCAAGGCGCGGCCTTCGTCGCAGTCAATGACGAGGGGGAAATCTTCCTGCGCCGTCGCATGGAAAGCGGGCTGCTCGGCGGCATGACCGAGGTTCCGACGACCGGCTGGACGGCACGCATCGATGGCGAGACAGGCATCGAGGCCGCCCCCTTCCCGGCCGATTGGCAGCCGGCGGGCATGGTGACGCATGTCTTCACCCATTTCGAACTGCGGCTGTCGATCTGGCGCGCGAGATCCGTCTCATACGCGGACAACCATGACGGATGGTGGGCGCCGGTTACAAATCTTGAAGAGCAGGCACTCCCGACAGTCATGAAAAAAGCGATCACGCAGGCTATTCCCAATGCGTTCGCAAAAATGCCTTTAGAGCTAAAATCAGGAATTCATTCATGACGACGGAAATACGGCATATCGTTTTCGATATCGGCAAGGTTCTGCTGCATTACGATCCCAGCCTCCCCTATAGCCGCATCATTCCCGACGATGCCGAGCGCGAATGGTTTTTCACCAATGTGTGCACCAGCGACTGGAACATCGAGCAGGATCGCGGCCGCACATGGAGCGATGCCGAGGCGCTGCTGATCGCCGACCATCCGGAGCGCGAGGAACAGATCCGTGCCTTCCGCCAATATTGGCACGAGATGGTTCCGCATGCCTATGACGACAGCGTCGCCATTCTGGAACAGCTTATCGCTGAGGGACGCGACGTCACCATGCTGACCAATTTCGCCTCGGACACCTTTCGCGAAGCGCAGGAGCGCTATCCCTTTCTCAAGAAGCCGCGCGGCGTGACAGTTTCCGGCGATATAGGCCTGATCAAACCGGATGTGGCGATTTATGATACCCACGCCAAGAGCTTCGATCTCGATCCGGCCGCGACGATCTTCATCGATGATTCCTATCCGAATGTCGAAGGCGCGCGCGCTGCCGGCTGGCATGCAGTTCACTTCACCGGCGCCGAGAAGCTGCGCAGCGATCTCGCCGCCTATGGCATAAAGGTTTGAGCCGATGATCTTCGACCCTGCAGAACGCATCGATCTGTTCCATGATGCAATCAATCGCCTCGACTATGAGGCGATCGAGAACTTCTTCGCCGAGGATGCCACCTATGTTTCGAACGGCGTCGGCAGCCTTGCCGGCCGCGCGGCGATCATGGAAGCCTTCCGCGGCTATTTCGATACCTATCCTGATCAGACGGCATCGAATTCTCTCGTGGAAACGCTGACGCCCCTGTCAGGCCGCGCCGTTTGGTCGGTCCGCGCCACCAACAGCAAGACGGGCAAGCCGCTGATCCGCGAAGGAGAGGAAACGATCACCTTCGATGAGAATGGCCGCGTCGTGCGCGTCGACGTCACGGATTATCAGGACTTCTAAAATCTGAAACTAAAGACGCGCAGGGCCTTGCCGGATAGATCGTCCGGCAAGGCCCTGCGCATTTCACCTTCTTCCCTGACTGGAGGTACACGGCGGAAGAAGGCGGATATGTTTGCGGGAAATGGCTGAAGCTACTCAACCTTGGCCAGATCGCTGCGGATAATGGCTCTCAGTTCGTCGATCGGACGCAGGGAACGGCCATCGTCGAAATGCCAGAACATCCACCCATTGCATGCATCAAGGCCCTGGACTTTCGCGCCAAGGCGATGAATGGAGCCGGCCTCGCCACCCGAGGCAACCGTGCCGTCGGCGCGAACGATGGCGCTGTAGCGGCGCTTGGCATCGGTCAGCACCTGGCCGGGCTTGATGAGACCGCTCTCGATGAGCACGTTGAACGCAACGCGCACTTCCGCCTTCTTGCCGGTCATCACAGTCAGTTCCGCCTTGCCGAGAGGCTCGACGGCCGCGATACGGGCGCTTGCCGCGTCGATATAATCCTGCTCGCGCTCGATACCGACGAAGTGGCGGCCGAGACGCTTGGCAACGGCACCGGTCGTGCCCGATCCGAAGAAGGGATCGAGAATGATATCGCCGGGCTTGGACGAGGCCATGATGACGCGCGCAAGCAGCGCTTCCGGCTTCTGCGTCGGATGCACCTTCTTGCCGTCGTCGCCCTTCAGCCGCTCATTGCCGTTGCAGATCGGGAACAGCCAGTCGGAGCGCATCTGCACGTCGTCGTTGGCAGCCTTCATGGCATCGTAGTTGAAGGTATAGCCCTTGGCTTTGGCGTTCGGGCTTGCCCAGATCATCGTCTCATGCGCGTTCTGGAAGCGGCGGCCCTTGAAATTCGGCATCGGATTGGTCTTGCGCCAGACGATGTCGTTGAGGATCCAGAAGTTCAGATCCTGCAGCGTCGCGCCGACGCGGAAGATATTGTGATAGGAGCCGATGACCCAGATCGTGCCCGTCGGCTTCAGCACGCGGCGGCAGGCGAGCAGCCAGGCGCGGGTGAAGGCATCATAGGCTTCGAAGGAGGCGAACTGGTCCCATTCGTCATCGACGGCGTCGACCAGCGACTGGTCCGGACGATGCAGCGTGCCGCCAAGCTGGAGATTGTACGGCGGGTCGGCGAAGATGACGTCGACGGATTGATTGGGCAGTGCTTCAAGAGCGGCCACGCAATCGCCCTTGATGATCGTGTCGATCCAGGACCCCGGAACGGCTGAAGTCCTGAGGTCGGCAAGCGGGAAAACTGACGCCATGTGATACTCGCTGTTACACTTACTCGGTGCTCTTAACTGAGTGTTATGGTTACCTAACTTGGTTACCAAAGGCTAAAGCGGCGTCATATTTTCTGCATTCCCGGCGAAACCGCCGGGAATGCAGGCCTCTCGAAAGTCGCTATCGCGCTGAAAGCCCCAGATGTCGTGGATTGCGTGACTGTCGCCGGGTGCTTCTGCGCGTTCCGTCATACCGTAATCGCGAAGCACCTGCGCGACACGCAAACGATAGTCGGCAAAAACCGTCTTGCGACCCGCTTTCTGGGCGGCACGATGTGCCTCGCGGTTTCGCCATTGGCGAACGGCCGCCTCGTCGCGCCAAAAGGACAGCGACAGGAATTTACCTGGCTGGCTCAGGCTTTCGAAGCGCTCGATCGAGATAAAGCCGTCGATCGTTTCGAGTTCGGAGCGCAGCATTGCAGCAATGTCGAGATAGTGCTGGCGTTCGTCTGGATGGGGAACGACTTCGAAAATGACTGCGATCATGGCGATATCCTCGGAGCGTGCGGCAGGGAGATATTTTTCAGGAAAATGCGGTCTTCCTGCAAGATGAAACGCTCGCGGCGGGCCAAATCGAGATTGGCCTGCGCCAGCGGATCGGCGGCGAGGCTCTTGCGATAGGCTTCGTAGGCGGCGAGATTTTCGATGTTGTAGATGCCGTAGGCCGTCGTCAGCGAGCCCTCGTGCGGGGCGAAATAGCCGATCAGGTCCGCGCCGTTGCGCGGGATGACCTGGCCCCAGGCCTTGCCATATTCCGCGAAGGCGTCCTGCTTGAACGGATCGATCTGATAGCGGATGAAACAGGTAATCATTGGCTTTCTCCTTTGCTGATGGGAGTGTTTTCGCACATTGCAGGACGGAGATAGTTCGGTTACGATCGAAGTATGAAAGAAGGTCCAGACATAGCACAGATCGGCTCGCTGATCGGCGATCCCGCGCGAGCGAATATTTTGACGGCGCTGATGGGCGGCCGGGCGTTGACGGCAACGGAACTGGCAGCGGCTGCCGGCGTGACGCTGCAGACCGCGAGCGCTCATCTTTCCAAGCTCGAAGCGGGCGGCCTGCTGGTACAGCGCAAGCAGGGCCGCCATCGCTACTTCACACTGGCAGACGATCGCGTCGGCAAGCTGCTCGAGGGTATCATGGGTTTTGCCGCCAGCCGCGGACATCTGCGCCATCGTCCCGGTCCGAAGGAGCCGGCGCTGCGCAAGGCGCGCATATGCTACGATCATCTGGCCGGCGACTATGGTGTGCGCATGCTCGACAGCCTGATCGAGGCCGGGTCGATCTCCGCCGTGGGCGAAGGTCTCAGCCTGACAGCCGTCGGCGAGAAGCATTTGGGATCAATCGGCATCGACGTTTCCGGATTGCGCTCAAGCCGCCGCCCGCTTTGCCGATCCTGCCTGGATTGGAGCGAGCGGCGCGCGCATCTCGCCGGCAGCCTCGGCAAGGCGCTGCTTTCGAATTTCCTCGACAAGGGATGGGCGCGGCGCACCGAAAACAGCCGCTCGATCTTCTTCACGCCCGAAGGCGAGCGCCGGTTTCTGGCGCTCTTTCCGCTTGAATTAAGCGAGAGCACCTCGCAGCCGGAGCTGGATAACACGCCTTAGGCTGCCTTGATCAGGACACCACTGAAATTGTTTGCAGCAATGCGGCTGCAGAGCTCACCCCATTCGCAGCCGAGGCAGGCGTGACGGATTTCACCGCTGGCGAAATTACGGCGGAGCTTGGAAAGCAGCCTGGCATCCGGCACCAACACGGTTCCAGGACCGATCTCCTCGCCCAGCAATGCCACGATATCGGCAAGAGCCGCCGCATCCCGCTCGATGACCGAGGTCTTGAAGCAATGCGGCTCCTCCCCGTTCACGAGCGGGGCGCAGATGTCGTCGGGGCCGGAGACCAGCTTGATCTCCTCCCCTTCCGATAGCCGCTCGGCGATGCGGCGATAATTGTCGGTGAAGACTGAGTTATAGCCTTCACCGACAAAGGTCAGCATGCAGAGCAGATGGTGGGCGCGAAGCCTGACGGTCAATTCAGACGCGCCTTGCCGCCATAGACCTGGATGGTCTTCAGCACGGCAGCTGCAAGCGCCGACTTGAGCACGGCGCCGAGGATGAAGGGCGCTACACCAAGCAGCCAGCCCTTCTCCACGCCGATCAACGCTGCAAGCCATGCGCCGCCGATCGCAAGGCAGAGAATGTTGGCCGAGAGATGCGCCAGGAAGCTGCGCACGACGCGATTGCCGCTCCAACCCCGCTCGGCAAGCAGACCGACGAGGGCGGCAATGATCGGGAAGGATACGAGATAACCCGCCGTCGGACCGATGAACGGCGCAATGCCGCCTGCCCCGCCGGCAAGCACCGGAAAGCCGATCGCGGCTTCGCCCAGCCAGGCGAGAACGGTGACCGCACCAAGACGCCAGCCATAGAGCGCGCCGATCATGGTGATCGCGAATGTCTGCATGGTGATCGGCACCGGCACCATCGGCACAGAGATTCGCGATGCAAACGCCAGGATCAGCGTTCCGGCGAGAACGAACACGGTCTTGGCAACGAGCGAACGCTGCCCGAGGCGGAGCGGATCGAAAGCGACTTCATCATGATGCTGCAACAGGGACATAGGCTCTCCTTCCAGAATTATAGATAATTTTTGAGTCTCATCTATTTTATGAGAGAAATCGCGAAACCAGGCAAGTGGCAAGCGTTCGATATTTCGACTGAGCACGAAATACCATTGAAAAATAAGGGTAATAAAATCCAAGAGACGCGACTCACTAAAGCAGGGCACTGACCGTGGCGCGGCGACATCAGGGCGAAGGAAGCCCTCGTAGGGCGCCGCCTTCAAAGCGTGCTCAGCCAATATCTCAAAATTATCTATAATTTTCAGCCGACGATTGCGAAGGCGTCGCGTGTCGATCCCGAAGGCGTGCGCACTGGCGCGCGGCCGATCCATTGCACATGTTTCTGCAAAATGGCGGCAGCCTCGTCGGGTCGCCCCTGGCGGAGAGCTGCCAGAATGGCGCGGTGGTCATGATCGGTGCGCTTTTCCCAGCCGGATTGCCAGGCGGAGAAGAGAAAGCGGGCGCTCACGGCATGCAGATCGTCGATCGCCGCGAGCAGACGTGCCATGCCGCAGGGCGCCAGGATCAGGCGATGGAAGCGCCGATTGGCCTCCTCCCAGGCGTGGACGTCACCGGCGGCATCGCCGTCGCGCGTCGCCTGTTCCGCCTCATCCAGAATAGCTGCAGTCAGATGCGGGGCTGCATGCTTGAGTGCAAGACCTTCGAGGGCTGCGCGCATTTCCGCAACCTCGCGGACTTCCTTAAGATCGAAAGAGGCGACACGGACGCCACGGCGCGGCAGGCTGATTGCCAGCCCCTGCGCCTCCAGCCGGCGGAACGCCTCGCGCACGGGCACGTGGCTCGTGCCGAACTCTTCGGCGATGTGATCCTGCCGCAGGCGGGCATCGGGCGCGATCTCGCCGCGGATGATGCGGTCGGCAAGCACCCGGCTGATGCGGCTGGCAATGGTGTCGTCGCGCTCCTTGGCCATGGCCGATCCTTAAAGGTGGGGCCATCCGATGTCGAGGGCCGATGTCAAGCGACAAGAAACCCTCGTCACCTCTTTTGCGCATTTCGACCTTTTCGCTCACTGCAGCGCAGCCATGCCGGCCAATTGGTTGAGCTTTGCCGACATATCGTGTAAAGCCCGGCGGTCGTTTTTCAGAGCACCTCCCGAAACACCGATGGTTTCCTGGAGCGTGCCGATCCCAGCCACATCAAAGGCAGTAATTTCATGAGCAATGGTTTCGACCTCATCATTTTCGATTGCGACGGCGTTCTGGTCGATTCGGAAATCATCGCGGCGCAGGTTGAATCGAAGCTGCTGACCGATGCCGGCTATCCGATCAGCACCGAGGAAATGGGCGAACGCTTCTCCGGCATGACGTGGCGCAACATCCTGTTCGAAGTCGAGCGCGAGGCCAGCATCCCCCTCTCCGCTTCGCTGCTCGACAAATCGGAAAAGCTGCTCGACCTAGCGCTTGCCAGCGACGTTCAGGCTATATCGGGCGTGCCGCAGGCGCTGTCACGCCTGCCGATGCCGCGCTGCATCTGCTCGAACTCCAGCTCCGCGCGGCTTGAAATGATGCTGACGAAGGTCGGTTACTTCAAGCTGTTTGCTCCGAATATCTTTTCCGCCAAGGATCTCGGTGCCGACCGCGTGAAGCCGAAGCCGGATATCTTCCTGCATGGCGCCAAGCAGATGAATGTCAGCCCAGCCAATACGATCGTCGTCGAAGATTCGGTTCACGGCGTTCAGGCGGCGCGCGCCGCCGGCATGCGCGTCATCGGCTTCACCGGCGCATCGCACAGCTATCCTTCGCATGCCGACAGGCTGACCGATGCCGGTGCCGAAACCGTTGTCAGCCGCATGGCCGATCTGCCCGGCGTCGTCATGGCACTCGCCGAATGGGATGGCGTCCTCTGAGACAATAGGCAATAGGCAATAGGCAATAAATGTTGCGGCTATAGTGCCGGCGGCAACAAGGACAAGGTGATCTTTTCCTACTGCCTACCGCTTGACCCCAACCTTAGTGACGCTTCTTGCGCGCCGGCTTCTCGCCCTTTGCCGGCTTCTGCGGGCCTTGATCGAAGCCGATCTGGACGATGGTGAAGCCGCCCGAGCCACCGGCAACCTGGATATCGTCATCGGTGAAAAGGAACTGCGCAGTGGTCTCGCCCGGCGGGATTTCCGCCGTGTACATAATGGTCTTGCTATAGAGCGCATTGTCGTTGTCCATGACGGCAACATGGATCGGCAGGGTCACCTTGCCGGAGCTGCCCATCGGGCCGGCAACCAGGCGTCCCTGCGCCACGACGTGAATGCCGAGGCTGGTGCCGTCCGTGGTGCACTGGCGGGTCGCCTCCGCCAGCGAAGCCTGATAGATCAGTTGGTTCGGATCATCCTTGGCGCCTTTGGCGTAGGTGCGATAGACGGAATCCTCGTCGCGGATGACGGCCTGCGGGCACTTGCCCGCGACATAAGACTGGCCGCCGGTCGGAGCAGCGGTCGCGGCTCCGGTTTGCGGCGCTACCGTTACATCCGTTGCCGGCTGTTTTTCACTGTTGCCGCCAATACCGAGAGTGCTGCAACCCGTCAGCAATGCCAGAAGCGAAGCGGAGAAAAGACGACGCGAAACCTTGCCAAACACTATTATTCCACCCTCTCCATATATTTCATGTAATCGGCCTGCAGCCTGTCAAACGGGCCTTTTATGACACTTGGCGATGGTCTATACCAGCGACGCAGCGAAAAATCGATTGGGTAGACACCGTTTTGGCTCACTTTTCGAGATCGACAGATTGCCACAAACGGCCGCCGCCCGGCGCTGATCCCACGCGCCTTGCGCAAACGCGAAAACCACGCGGCTGATCCGACGCAAAAAGACCGGCCGCCGTCGTTTCGTTCCTCTACCCTCTCAATCGATCACTCAGGCAATTTTACGACCAAAGGAATTCTAGACCGTGGACTACATTTCAACGCGGGGAGAAGCCCCTGCCCTTGGCTTCTGCGACGCTCTCCTGGCCGGCCTTGCTCGTGATGGCGGGCTTTATGTTCCCCGTGAATGGCCTGTCCTGACGAAGAAGGAAATCCGCGCGTTCCGCGGCAAGAGCTATCAGGATGTCGCCTTCGCCGTCCTTTCGCCCTTCACCAATGGCGAAATCCCGGCCGATGTCTTCCGCGGCATGATCGATGATGCCTACGCCACCTTCCGGCATCCGGCGGTCGCACCGCTCGTCCAGACCGGGCCGAACAGCTTCGTCATGGAGCTCTTCCACGGCACGACGCTCGCCTTCAAGGATGTCGCCATGCAGCTGCTCGCGCGGCTTATGGACTATGCGCTGGAAAAGCGCGGCCAGCGGGCGACCATCGTCGGCGCGACCTCGGGCGATACTGGCGGTGCGGCGATCGACGCCTTTGCCGGACGCGAACGCACCGATATCTTCATTCTTTTCCCGCATGGAAAAGTCTCGCCGGTGCAGCAGCGGCAAATGACCACCTCGACGGCGGCAAATGTACATGCACTGGCGATCAAGGGCAATTTCGACGATTGCCAAAACCTCGTCAAAGCCATGTTCAACGACGCCGCCTTCCGCGACAAGGTCAAGCTTTCTGGCGTCAATTCCATCAACTGGGCGCGAATCATGGCGCAGGTTGTCTATTATTTCACGACAGCCGTCGCCCTTGGCGGTCCGGATCGTAAAATTTCCTTCACTGTGCCGACCGGGAATTTCGGCGATATTTTTGCCGGCTACGTCGCCAAGCGCATGGGCCTGCCGATCGAAAAGCTTGTTATCGCCACCAATGAAAACGATATCCTCGCACGCATGCTGAAGACCGGCCGCTATGAGATGCGCTCGGTCAAGGCCACGACCTCGCCGTCGATGGATATCCAGATCTCCTCCAATTTCGAGCGGCTCCTGTTCGAGGCCAACGGCCGCGACGCCTCCAAGGTGCGCGCCGCCATGGAGAGCCTGAAGCAGTCGAACGGATTTTCAGTCAACGAAGAGGCCCTGAAGTTCATCAAGAAGGACTTCCGCGCCGGCCGCGCCAGCGAGAAGCAGGTGGCCGAAACGATCCGCAAAACCCTTGCCGATACAGGCTATCTGCTCGATCCGCATACGGCAATCGGCGTCTTCATTGCGGACAAGAACGAGCGTCCCAGCAGTCCGATGGTAACGCTTGCGACCGCCCACCCGGCAAAATTCCCCGCCGCAGTAAAATCCGCATCCGGTATTGACCCGGCGCTTCCGACGTGGCTTGCTGGTCTGATGACCAGGGAGGAGCGTTTCGACATTCTCGATCCGGAACTTAAAGCCGTCGAAAGCTTTATCGGCAGGCATATCCGGACCGGCGAATAACAGACGCGGAAAGACAAGCGATGACAGTGGAGTGCACCCGGCTAGCGTCCGGGCTGACAGTAGCGACCCAATCGATGCCACACCTCGAAAGCGTGGCACTCGGCGTTTGGATCAAGTCGGGTTCGCGCAACGAAACCGAAGCAGAACACGGTATCGCGCATCTGCTCGAGCATATGGCATTCAAGGGCACGGCGCGGCGCTCGGCCCGGCAGATCGCCGAGGAAATCGAGAATGTCGGCGGCGAAGTCAACGCCGCCACCTCGACCGAAACCACGTCCTATTATGCCCGCGTGCTGAAGGACCATGTGCCGCTCGCCGTCGATATCCTTGCCGATATCCTGACCGAGTCGGCCTTTGACGAAGAAGAGCTGGCGCGCGAAAAGCAGGTCATCCTGCAGGAAATCAATGCCGCCAACGATACGCCCGACGATGTCGTCTTCGACAAGTTTTCCGAGGTCGCCTATCGCGGCCAGACGCTCGGGCGCGCCATTCTCGGCACGCCGGAAACCGTCGTATCCTTCTCGCCGGAACAGATCCGCCATTATCTCAGCCGCAACTATACGACCGACCGCATGTTCGTCGTGGCGGCCGGCGCTGTCGACCATGAAAGCTTCGTGCGCCAGGTCGAGGAGCGCTTCTCCAGCCTGCCGACAAAACCGTCCGCTCCGCCCGTTATTGAGCCGGCGCGCTATATCGGCGGCAACATTCGCGAAACGCGCGACCTGATGGATGCGCAGATCCTGCTCGGCTTCGAAGGCCGCGCCTATCATACCCGCGATTTCTACTGTTCGCAGATCCTCGCCAATATCCTCGGCGGCGGCATGTCCTCGCGGCTGTTCCAGGAAGTGCGCGAATTCCGCGGTCTCTGTTATTCGGTCTACGCCTTCCATTGGGGCTTCTCCGATACGGGCATCTTCGGCATCCATGCCGCGACCGGCGGCGAGAACCTGCCGGAACTGCTGCCCGTCATCATCGACGAGCTGCATAAATCCTCCCATGACATTCAGCAGCAGGAAATCGAGCGAGCTCGCGCCCAGATCCGCGCACAGCTGCTGATGGGCCAGGAAAGCCCGGCCGCCCGCGCCGGCCAGGTCGCAAGGCAGATGATGCTTTATGGCCGCCCCATCCCGAACCAGGAGATGCTGGAGCGCCTGGAAGGCATCACGATCGATCGCCTGACGGATCTTGCCGGCCGGCTGTTCTTCGATACAGTACCGACGCTTTCTGCGATCGGGCCGCTGGAGCAGCTCGCGCCGATGGAGGACATCGTCACCTCGCTGTCGTCGCCGGTCCCTGCCTCCAGAAGCGCAAGCGGCTAAGGGCACGCCGCAGGCCTATGGGTGCAATTCTCGGGGGAGTGCTTGGCGGCATGCAAAAATCTGTCTTTCGGTTTCTCTCACGTCATTCGGACGCGGTTGAACTCGAAAACGACAATTATTTGCTGCGGCTGCCGCGCTATTCCGATTTCAATCAATGGCATAAGCTTCGGGCGGAAAGCCGCCGCTTTCTGGAACCCTGGGAGCCCACCTGGCGGCATGACGAGCTGACGGAAGGTGCCTATCGGGCGCGCATCATCCGTGGTAAGCAGGAATACAGCTCCGGCCAGGCCATACCGCTCTTCATTTTTCTCAGGGAAAACATGACGCTGGTTGGCGGCATCACGATCGGCTATATTCGCCGAGGTGCTGCGCAGAGCTGCATGATCGGGTATTGGATGGGCGAGCGCTACTCCGGTCAGGGCCATATGTTCGCCGCACTTCAGTTGGTTATACCCTATATCTTTTCCGGACTTGAGTTGCACCGAATTGAAGCAGCCTGTATTCCGGATAACGAGCGTAGCATGCGGCTTTTGGAAAAAGCCGGTTTCCAGCGGGAAGGTCATTTGCGCGGTTATCTTAAAATCAACGGTCAGTGGCGCGACCATGTGATGTTTTCAAGGTTGGCATCCGACACCAACCCGAACCGAAGCTTCGACCAGCGATGATCGCCGGATCCATGCAGACGTGGCCGATGGCCCGCCGGCTATGCGCCGTGATCGCAACGCTTGCGGCCGCCATGCTGCTGTTTATCGCCGGAATTGCTGATGCAGCCGAGCCCGTGAAAATCTCGCGCGACGATACCGCGCTCGATCTCACAGCGACGACCGAAATCTATACCAATCAGGGTGAAGCCTTTCAGGTTTCGACGGCTGCCGGCGCCGATGGCATCCGCCGCCGCATCGAGGTTCGCTCCTCCTCGCCCAATCATCAGGGCGACTGGGCGGTTTTCGCGCTCGCCAATGTCTCCGAAGAGCAGCTCGAGCGCGTCATCGTCGCGCCGCATTTCCGCCTTGTGAATTCAAAAGTCTTCTGGCCCGATCTCGGCTCGCAGCGCATCGTCGCGATCACGCCGAGCGAAGGTTTCGCACTCGATCGTCAGCCTAGCGACGAAGCCGACGTTTTCCGCATAACGCTGAACCCCGGCGCCGTCGTCACCTTCGTTGCCGAGCTTTCGTCGCCGAACCTGCCACAGCTCTACCTGTGGGAACCGAACGCCTACAAGGATACGGTCAACGCCTTCACGCTCTATCGCGGCATCGTGCTTGGCATTGCCGGCCTGCTGGCCGTGTTCCTGACCATTCTTTTCGTGGTCAAGGGAACCTCGATGCTGCCGGCGACGGCCGCACTCGCCTGGGCGGTGCTCGGCTATATCTGCGTTGATTTCGGCTTCCTCGGCAAGCTCATCAGCATAACCTCCAGCGACCAGCGAATATGGCGCGCCTGTGCGGAGGTGGCTCTCGCGTCGAGCCTGGTGATCTTCCTGTTCACCTATCTCAATCTCAATCGCTGGCACGCCCATCTCGGCTATGTGACGCTCGCCTGGGTGCTCGGCCTTGCTCTCCTCTTCGGCGTGGCGATCTATGATCCGTCGATTGCGGCCGGCATCGCCCGGCTGTCGCTGGCGCTGACGGCAACGGCCGGCCTGCTGCTCATCATCTATCTCGGCTTCAGCCGATATGACCGGGCCATCTTGCTCGTGCCCGCCTGGGCGCTGATCCTCGTCTGGCTGTTCGGAGCCTGGATGACGGTCATGGGCAAGCTCGACAACGACATCATTCAGCCGGCACTCGGCGGCGGCCTCGTGCTGATCGTGCTCCTGATCGGCTTCACGGTCATGCAGCACGCTTTTGCCGGCGGTGCTTTCCAGCAAGGGCTATTCTCCGATCTGGAGCGACAGTCCCTGGCGCTGACAGGCTCCGGCGATACCGTCTGGGATTGGGACGTGGCGCGCGACCGCGTGGTGACGACGCCCGATATCTCGGTGAAGCTCGGCCTTTCGCCCGGAACCATGCACGGCGCAGCGCGCAACTGGCTGCCGCGGCTGCATCCCGACGATCGCGACCGTTTCCGCGCCACACTCGACGTGCTTCTGGAACATCGGCGGGGCCGGCTGAACCACGAATTCCGTATTCGCGCCGAAGACGGGCATTTCCACTGGCTGTCGATCCGCGCCCGGCCGGTGCTAGGCTCCAACGGCGAAATCATCCGTTGCGTCGGTACGATTGTCGATATCACCGAGCAGAAGAATTCGGTCGAACGGCTGCTGCACGATGCCGTCCACGACAATCTCACGGGATTGCCGAACCGCCAGGTCTTCCTCGATCGCCTGCAAGCCGTTCTGACGCTGGCTTCCGATGGAAATCAATTACGGCCGACAGTCATGGTCATCGACATCGACCGCTATAAACTCGTCAACGATACGCTTGGCTTTGCCGCAGGCGACAATATCCTGATCGCGCTGACCCGTCGCCTTCGCCGCCTGATGAAGCCGCAGGATACGCTCGCCCGTCTTTCGGGCGATCAGTTCGGCCTCATCCTCGTTTCCGAACGCGATCCCGCCAAGGTCGCAGATTTTGCCGACGCGATCAGCAAGGCGATCATGGTGCCGATCAATTTCGCCAACCGCGAGATCATTTTGACGGCATCGGTCGGCTTGACCTCCTGGGTCGATCAGCAGGAAAATGCAGCGGGGATGCTCAGCGACGCGGAACTTGCCATGTACCGCGCCAAGCGCGCCGGCGGCAATCGCGTCGAGCCTTTCCAACCGGCCTTCCGCAGCTTCGGCACCGACCGGCTGCAGCTTGAAACCGATCTGCGCCGTGCGGTCGAACGCAAGGAACTTTCGCTCGTCTATCAGCCAATCGTTCGGCTTGAGGATGCAGAAATCGCAGGCTTCGAGGCGCTGATGCGCTGGGAGCATCCGAAGCGCGGCAATATCCCGCCGTCCGAATTCATCCCGATCGCCGAGGCTTCCGATATCATCGGCCCGCTCGGCATGTTCGCCCTGGAGCAAGCGACCAACGACCTGAAGGCATGGCAGCGACAGACCGGTGACCTGCCGCTGTTCGTCTCCATCAACCTTTCCAGCGTTCAGCTCCTCAACAACGAGCTTTACGACGATATCCGTGCGCTGCTCGCCAAGACCCATTGCGATCCAAGCCGCATCAAGCTGGAGCTGACGGAATCGCAAGTGATGGAAAATCCGGAACAGGCACGGCTCGTGCTCGACAAGCTGCGTGACGCCGGCATAGGCCTTGCGCTCGACGACTTCGGCACCGGCTACTCCTCCCTCGCCTATCTCACCCGCTTTCCCTTCGATACGATCAAACTCGACAAGGCGATGGTCCGCGACGATAGCGACAAGAAGGCAGTTCTGCTGCGTTCGGTCATTTCCATGGCGCGTGAACTCAACATGCGCGTCGTCGCCGAGGGCATCGAATCGGAAGAGGACGCGCTGGAGCTTGCCAAAATCGGCTGCAGCTACGGCCAGAGCTTCATCTTCGGGCCGCCGATGGGATCGGATTCGGTGATACGCCTGTTGAAGGAACGCTTTCCGCTGACGAAGCGCGCCTGAGTATTCGATCACGCGCTGTCGATCAATTCCCTGATATAGTCGAGCTTGGCAACCACCGGCGGCGAAAGAATGAAGGGATAGGAATCCGGCTGCCCCATGCTGCGCTGGATGGAATTGATCGCCACGCTCAAAGGGATCCAGGCGCTGACGAGCTGCTCAGCACTTTCCGCCTTGTAAGGATTGAAATCCACCTCGGCCGCCATGTCGTGATAGCGATGGGGATCGATCGCCAAGCCGAAGGAGCGCGCCGTTTCCAGCGTATCGACGATGTGCAGATAATGCGCGAAGCATTCGGCGAAATCCTCCCATGGATGGGAGCTGGCATAGGCGCTGATGAAACTTTCCTGCCAGTTTGCAGGCGGGCCATTGTCGTAATGGGCCTGAAGTGCCAAGCCATAATCGGCGCGCTCGTCGCCGAAGACGGCGCGAAAGGGATCGAATTGCCCGCGATCGCGGACAAGCTTGTTCCAGATGAAATGGCCGGTCTCGTGGCGGAAGTGGCCGAGCAAAGTGCGATACGGCTCGTTCATCGAGGTGCGCGCCTGTTCGCGCGTCGCATCGTCGGCCTCCGCAGCGCGGATCGCGATCAGTCCTTCCTCATGACCTGTCATCGCCGGGACGACAGTGCCGCCTTGCACTTCGTCTTCAAGGAAGTCGAACACCAGCCCGCCTTGCGGGTCCTCTGTCCGGTTAGGATGAGGCAGCTTCAAGCGCAAGAGCGAATAGAACAGATGCCGCTGCGCCTGGCCGATGCGTCGCCAGCGATCTATGCCCTGCTCGGTGTCGGTGTTCGGCACGAGACGATTGTGCCGGCACGCGACGCAATAGAGCTGCTGATCCTCGGCATCGATGAGCCAGTTGCAGATATCGAGCTCGGCATTGGCGCAAAAGCGCAGATGCCTGGTGGGTTCGGAAACCAGATGCCAATTCGGGCTCTCACCGGGCTCCAGCGCGTGAATCGCCATCAGATCCGGAACGAAGCCGAGCTGATGTCCGCAACGGACACATTGCCTGTTGTCGAAATGCACTGGCTGGCCGCAATGGTCGCAGGTGAAAAGCCGCATGCCCCCCTCGCAAAGGATGGTTGCCCTATACTGAATATTAAAGAGCCTGCCACGTTTCCGTAACAGGCTCTTCCTCCCAACATCGCCGCTTCGACGTTAATTCAAACGGAGCAGCGACCATGGATTGGCAAAACAAGCAGCCGGTCACATCCGGTCGACCGCCCCCTTGACCTTATCTTTGGCCTTGCCGACGGCGGTCTGCACCTTGCCCTTGGCTTCCTGCGCAGCGCCCTTGGCGCGCATTTCCTTATCATTCGTCGCCTTGCCGGCCATCTGTTTGGCCTTGCCGGCAATTTCGTTCGCCTTACCGGACACCTTGTCGGTCGTGCTGCTCATGTCTGACGCCTCCTGGGCTAGGACGGCGGAATTGCCGTCGCTCTGCCAGAAAAACGTGACATCAGCTATTTCGTTCCAAAATAACGCAAATCGGCTCAGCTATGGCCGGCATGCGGTGACAGCATGACCGGATTGATACCCATGAGAGCCAACGCACGGTCATACTTGTTGTCGAGGCTGCGATCGAAGATCAATTCTTCGTTTGCAGGGCAGTTCAACCAGCCATTGTTGCCGATCTCCGCCTCGAGCTGACCAGCGCCCCAGCCGGCATAGCCGAGCAACATGGTCGCGCGCTTCGGGCCGCTTCCCTTGGAAATGGCTCGGACGATATCGAGCGTCGCCGTCAGGCTGATATCGTCGCTGACTGGAATGCTGCTGTCGCTGATGTAATCGTCGGAATGCAGAACAAAACCGCGGCCACTTTCGACAGGACCGCCGGTCTGGATCGGGAAATCGCGCGCCATCTGCGGAAGCACGATAGCATCGTCGTCCTTTATCATTTCGAGATGCAAGAGGACATCGGTGAATGTCAGCTTTTGAGCCCGGTTGATGACAAAGCCCATGGCGCCGGCATCGGAATGGGCGCAGATATAAACAACCGTGCGATGAAAGTTCCGATCCTCCATGCCGGGCATGGCGATCAGGAACTGACCATCGAGAAAACCTCTTTCGCGTCTATTCTTCAGCGTCGATAGGGACATCGTGCCTCCTGACCGCAGTTCACAACTGCGCCGCCTCATACCAAGATGGGGCAATGTCATAAATCAATCAACTGAAAATGATCATTTACCTCTTCGGTCCTGCTGGCTCCCGGCAGCCCTATCCGCTAAATCCTTGTTCCATGATCGAAATAAGCACCGTTGCCCGCCTGTCGGCACTTCTCGCCACCTTGTTTTTCAGCACCGCGGTGGCCCATGCCGCAACGAGCGAGTGGATAGACAATCAGGGCGGCAGAATGCGTCTGATCGCATTGGCGCCGGACGCGGAAGGGCATATCCGTGCCGCCTTGCAGATCGAGCCGGAGCCGGGCTGGATCACCTATTGGCGCGAGCCAGGTCAGGGCGGAATTCCGCCGCAAATATCGCCGGCAGCCGGCAGCGGCGTAACCCTGGAAAGGGCGGGCTATCCCGTGCCGAAGCCGATCCGCGTCGGCCCCATCCAGGAAATCGGCTACGACGCGCCGGTCACGTTTCCGCTTGATCTGCGTGTCACCGGCAAGGCGCCGGCAAAGCTTGAGCTGACGGCTTTCATCGGCCTCTGCAAGGATATCTGCATTCCTTTCCAGGCCGAATACTCCCTGCCCTTGCCGACAGATGTGCAGCCGACCTCGCATGAACTGGCCTTGCTCGATGCGGCAAAGGCTGTGCTACCGCAGCCTCCTTCCCCGGATTTCGCCGTCCAGAGCCATAAGATCTCTACCGACGCCAAGAGCCTTTCGCTGCATCTGACGCTGCCGGAGGCAAGCCGGAAGATGCCTGATATCTATGTCACGGGGCCGTCGGGCTACGTGTTCTTTCAGCAAGCGAATGCGAAGCGCGAGGGAACTGCCTTCTCGGCCGAGATCGAGATCGGCAAATTGCCGAAGGATTATGATCCGAAAGGCAAGGACTGGAGTATTCTGGTCGTCGATGGCGACCGGGCGATGGAAACCACCCTTGCGCTGGAATAGCTGGGATCTATAGTTCTCTGAACCATCTTCATGCCATCGGCGGCCGTTCGAGTGCCCCGAAACAACGACCCAAGGAGAGAGCCATGACTATCGCCATCGGCGACACGCTGCCTGCCGCCACCTTCAAGGAAAAGACCACCGACGGCCCGGTCGAGATCAGCACCGAGCAGCTGTTTGCCGGCAAGCGCGTCGTCCTCTTCGCCGTTCCCGGCGCGTTCACGCCCACCTGCTCGCTCAATCACTTACCGGGCTTTCTCGAAAACCGCGATGCCATTCTTGCCAAGGGCATCGACGACATCGCCGTGGTTTCCATCAACGACTGGCACGTCATGGGCGCTTGGGCGCAATCGTCCGGCGGCCTCGGCAAGATCCACTTCCTCGCCGATTGGGACGGCGCCTTCACCAAGGCGCTCGGCCTCGAGGTCGATCTCTCGGCCGGTGGGCTCGGCATTCGCTCCAAGCGTTATTCCATGCTGGTGGAAAACGGCGTGGTAAAGACGCTGAATATCGAGGAAAGTCCCGGCCAGGCGACGGTTTCAGGTGCTGCCGCGATGATCGAGCAGCTTTAAGATTTTGATGGACGGAAGAAACAGGGCGCCTCAAAAGCGCCCTTTGTTTTATTCTTCCTCATTGAAATGAGTGTCGAAATCTCGATGTCCTTCGAGCACATTCAAAACCTCGAAGACATCGTCGACATAACGGAAAAAGATCACGTACCCACGAAATGCGAAGCTTCGCATATCGTCTCTCAGTTCCGGTCGGAGGCGGCCCATTTGACCGGGTAAGGCCGCAAGACTTGCGCACTTGCGGCGTAGCTCTTCGGTAAATTTCAAAGCGACCGATGGGCTGCCGCTTTGACGCGTTATAAATACAAGAATATCCAGGATGTTATCCTGAGCGGCAGCTGTATAACGAAGCCGAGGCACTCAATGGCTTTCTTTTGCCAGTTCGGCAGCCTTGGCTTCCAAAGCGGCGCCAAGCTGCTCGTCAGATATATCGCCTCCGCGATCGATCGATGCCTCTAAAGTACGCCGTAACGCTGCTATTTTCGCCTCACGCTCCTCTACGAGCCGGAGACCTTCGCGCACAACTTCGCTGGCGGAGCTGTAACGCCCCTCTTCCACGGTTTTCTCAACGAACTTCTCCCAGCGTTCGCCGATAGAAACATTCATATCCGTCTCCTCTTCAGGCTCGCCGAATATCTGAATAACAGATAATGCCCCATATATAGCATCAACGGTGGAGAGCGCCAATTACCGGTGCTCAAAACCCTCAATTCACCCTTCGCCTCTTTTTCGCCGCATTTCATCGGCTACTACATGTTATGTTATTACATAATTGAAAGCCCCGAAATGCCTTTTGATCGTGATCCCTTCGCGTCGTCCCTCATGGGGCGCTCGGCCTTGATGCGCCTGGCCTATGTAGCGGTTGGCATTGCTGTGCTTTGGGCAGCCGTCGGCTGGGCGGTGGCGCTGGCATGAACGATCTGATCCGCCTCAACAATCTCACCGTTACCTATGAGCGTCATCCAGCCGTACACCATCTCTCTGGCGGCTTTGCTGCCGGCAGCCTCACGGCGATTGCCGGGCCGAACGGGGCGGGCAAGTCGACCTTGCTCAAGGCAATCATCGGAGAGTTGCGACCGGCGGAAGGGTCGATCGATCGAGGGGCGCTGACGCGCAACGATTTCGGCTATCTGCCGCAAGCGGCTGATATCGTCAGACGCTTTCCGATTTCGGTTGCCGATACGGTCATGCTCGGTGCCTGGAAGAATGCCGGCGCCTTTGGCCGGTTTTCTCTAGAGGATGCCGAACGGGCGCAAGAGGCGCTCGGCATCGTCGGACTTTCGGGCTTCGAAAAGAGGCATATCGGCTCGCTTTCGGCGGGGCAGTTCCAGCGCGTGCTGTTCGCGCGGCTGCTGCTGCAGGATGCCCGCGTCATTCTGCTGGATGAACCCTTCACCGCGATCGACCAGCGCACCACGCGCGATCTTCTCGAACTCGTGCTGCGATGGAACCGGGAGGGACGCACTGTTATCGCCGTCCTGCACGATTTCGAGCAGGTGCGAAGCTATTTTCCCGAAACACTGCTGATCGCCCGCGAACTCGTGGGATGGGGCAGGACGGAGGATGTCATGAGCCCAAAGAACCTCATCAAGGCGCGCGCCATGGCCGAGCGCTGGGATGAGGAGGCTGAGACATGCCTGCCGGAAGAAGAACATGAGGGTGGCGAGCTTGCAAAGCGGGAGCCGGCCGAATGACCGTATACGACATCTTCCTCGCACCTTTTGCGGACTACGGCTTCATGCGGCGCGCCCTGATTGCCTGCGTCTGTCTCGGCCTCGGCTCCGGCCCAATCGGCGTCTTCCTGATGCTCCGGCGCATGAGCCTGATGGGCGATGCCATGAGCCATGCCGTCCTGCCTGGTGCTGCCATCGGCTATCTCATCGCCGGCTCGCTGTCGCTGACGGCCATGGGGCTAGGCGGTCTTGTCGCTGGCCTTTCGGTGGCGCTGCTGTCCGGCCTCGTCAGTCGGGTGACCGTGCTGCAGGAGGATGCGAGCTTTGCCAGCTTCTACCTGACTTCGTTGGCGCTCGGCGTCCTCATCGTGTCGCTGCGCGGCTCCAACATCGATCTGCTGCATGTGCTCTTCGGCACCATTCTCGCGATCGATGCGCCGGCTCTCTACCAGATCGGCGCGATCACGACGGCGACGCTGCTGACGCTCGCCATCATCTACCGCCCGCTTGTCATGGAATGCTTCGATCCGGGTTTCCTGCGTGCCGTCGGCGGGCGCGGACCGCTCTATCACTTCCTGTTCCTGCTGCTGGTCGTTCTCAACCTCGTCGCTAGCTTCCAGGCGCTCGGCACGCTGATGGCCGTCGGGCTGATGATGCTGCCGGCGGCCGTGGCGCAGCTCTGGTCGCGCAGCCTGCCCGCCATGATGATGATCGCAACAGGAACGGCGACGGCTTCAGGTTATGTCGGCCTCATCGCATCCTATCATCTCGAATTCGCATCAGGCCCGACCATCATCATCACCGCCAGCCTGATCTACGGCTTCTCCATTCTCTTCGCACCCTCGGGCCTTGCCCGGCGGTTCTTCCCCCGTCCCCATCTCCGGGGCTAATCCGAACAAGGAGACTCGCATGAACAAACAGAGACTGCTCCTCTCAGCCGCTGCGGCAGCCTTCGTCGCCTTCGGCGTCGCTGCACCGGCCTCCGCCGAGACCCTCAATGTCGTGGCGTCCTTCACTGTGCTTTCCGATGTGGTCAAGCATGTCGGCGGCGACCATGTGAAGGTGTCGAGCCTCGTCGGCCCGAATGGCGACCCCCATGAATTCGAGCCCTCGCCGGCCGATGCCAAGACGCTAAATGCCGCCAAGGTCGTCTTCGTCAGCGGTGAAGGCCTCGAAGGATGGATGGACCGGCTGATCAGCGCCTCCGGCTACAAGGGAACGCCTGTTGTCGCTTCTGAAGGCATCAACACGCGCACCATGGTCGATGACGGCAAGACGGTCACCGATCCGCATGTCTGGAACAGCCCGGTCAATGTGAAGATCTGGGTCGCCAATATCGAAAAGGCTCTGTCTGCGGCCGATCCGGCCGATGCCGCCGACTTCAAGGCTAATGCCGAGCGCTATACGAAGGTCCTGACCGAGCTTGATGCCTATGCGCACAGCAAGTTCGACAAGATTCCGGACGATCGCCGCAAGGTGCTGACCAGCCATGACGCCTTCGGCTATTTCGGCCGCGAATATAAGGTGAACTTCCTTGCTCCGATTGGCTTTTCGACAGAGACGGAAGCCTCGGCTGCAAAGGTCGCCCAGCTGATCGAGCAGATCAAGACCGAGCATGTGAAGACCTATTTCTTCGAAAACTCGAACGATCCGCGCCTCGTCAAGCAGGTCGCCAAGGCAACCGGCGCCGAGCCTGGCGGTGAGCTCTATGTCGAATCGCTGTCAAAGGCCAACGGACCGGCTTCGACTTACGAAAAAATGTTCCGTTATAACGTTGATCAACTCGCCACAGCCATGGCGAAGTCGAGCTGATCGCTCAATTGATCGAGGTCGCAGGCATAGACTGCCTGCGACCACACCGCTTAAATGTTGAAATCGAAGACCATCAGGCCGGCCAGACCGCCGTCCGTGGACGAAACAATCCGTTCGCCGACGACGACATGATCGGGATGCACCAGATAGGCATCGCGCGCTTCGACACTCTCGAAGGTAACGACAAATCCATCGGCGAAGCCGCCATGCAGGCCTTCGGGCGAGACGTTCGGCCCATATTTCACGTCAACAATGCCCGGGATGACCTTCTGCAGGGCGACGACGGAGTCGAAGAGCGCCGCCTTCTCGTCCTGTGTCAGGGCGAACTTGAGTCTAAGAAAAACGCAATGCAGGATCATAAGGCAATCTCCCTGGAGGTCGGCGGCAGCATAGAGAGAAAGGGGAGCCGGGCAAGGCACCAATTCGCGAACATTGCGTTCCGGTAGCGAGGCGAATGGCAACGTGTTAGCTGGAAAAATAGCTCACACCGACAGATGAGCTTTGGCTGCCGCAGTGATTTCGCGTGTCAATTCCGCAAGCCGGTCGGCTGCGAGACGGTTCACTTGCCAATATAATGGAATATCCAGCGGCGTTTCGGGAATCAGCTCGACCAAGCGCCCGGCCTCCAGATGCTCCCGCACAAGCTGGATGGGATTCATGCCCCATCCCATGCCTGCAAGGCTGGCATCGACGAAGCCTTGAGTCGAAGGCAGCCAGTGGCTCGGATAGGCAAAATCCTCTCCGAATGTCTGGCGTATCCAGCGGCTTTGAAGCCTGTCCTTCTGGTTGAAGGTCAGTGCCGGCGCGTTCTGGATCGCTTCCGGGGTAACACCTTTTGAAAAATGCCGAGCGATGAAATCGGGACTTGCTGTCGCATGGTAGCGAAGCGCGCCGAGAAACATACGCCGGCAGCCCTGAATCGGCTTTTCCAGGCTGGTGACAGCTGCAATAACCCGCCCCCGCTGTAGCCATTCGGCCGTATGATCCTGGTCGTCGATGGCGATATCAAGCAGATAGGAGGAACGTTTGGCAAAACCGGATATGGCTTCCACGAACCACGTCCCGAGGCTATCGGCATTCGTGGCAATGTGAAGCGTGACCCTTTGCTTGGGCTCGTGGGGATCGACGAGCGCCGGCAGGCGCCCAAACAGCTCGTCTTCCAGCATGCCGACATTCTCCATATGGCGGCAGAGCCATTCGCCCTTCTCCGTTGCGGTGCAGGGATTGCCCCTGACGATCAGGACGATGCCCAGCCGTTCTTCGAGCTGCCTTACCCGCTGCGAGACGGCTGAAGGCGTGACGTTGAGAAGGGCCGCGGCTTTTTCGAAGCTGCCGGTCTGGACGATCATGGAGACGGCACGGAGAGCGGAATAATCGAGCACAGCTTAGTTTTTCTTAATCGAGATTAGCAACATTAATTAGTCTAAATCTTCCTTAGGCGATATCGCAAATACTCTTTTGGTTTCGGAGCATTTCGGCAAGGATGAATTTTTCGGTCTATATGACGGGCCTGATGATGGGGCTCAGCCTGATTGTCGCGATCGGCGCGCAAAATGCCTTCGTCCTGCGTCAGGGCCTTCGCAACGAGCACGTATTCGCCGTGTGCCTTGCATGTGCGCTCTCCGACGCAGCGCTCATCATCCTCGGGGTGACGAGCTTCCGCCAAATCTCCGCGCTGTTGCCCTGGCTCGATCCCGTCATGCGCTATGCAGGAGCGGCCTTCCTCATCTGGTACGGAGCCAAGAGCCTTTATTCCGCCTTTCGTTCGTCCGCGGTGCTGGCTGCCGGAGAGGCGAAGGCATCGAGCTTCCGGCAGACGCTTGCCATGTGCCTGGCGCTCACCTGGCTCAACCCGCATGTCTATCTCGATACCGTCGCATTGCTCGGCACGATCTCGACCCGATTTCCCGGAAACGAAGCTTCATTTGCGGCGGGTGCCATGACGGGTTCTTTCCTGTTCTTCTTTTCGCTCGGCTTTGGCGCGAGGTGGCTGAGGCCGATCTTTGCGAAACCCGCGTCCTGGCGCATTCTGGAAACGCTCATTGCCCTTACCATGTGGGTGATCGCCACCAAGCTGCTGAGCGGAGTATGATTTCTGGGTTACATTCATGGACAGTCACACGGCGCCAAGCGTAGGACGATTTCAGCTTCTGCTTTTCGAGCGCTATCGCGGTTCGGAGCCTGACAGAGAAGGAAAACAATCGTGACGCTCTTTACTGGCCTTTCGGCCTTTCCGATTACCCCGACCGATGCTTCCGGACATGTTGATATTGTAGTGCTCGCCCGTCTGCTCGAACGCATCCAACTGGCGGGCGTTGATTCTATCGGGTTGCTCGGCAGTACGGGCGGCTACGCCTTTCTGTCACGCGAGGAGCGCCGGCGGGCCGTACAGGCGGCAATGACAAGTGTCGGCGGCAGGCTCCCCGTCATCGTAGGCGTCGGAGCGCTGCGGACCGACGAAGCGCAGGCATTGGCGCGCGATGCCAAGGCGGCCGGTGCGGACGGGCTGCTGCTGGCCCCGGTGTCTTATACTCCGCTCACGGAGGAGGAGGTCTATCAGCACTTCGCAGCCGTCGCGGAGGCGGGCGAACTGCCGCTCTGCATCTACAACAATCCCGGCACGACGAAATTCACATTCAGCGATGGGCTGATTGCCCGCCTGGCAAAGGTGACGAATATCGCGGCGGTAAAGATGCCTCTGCCGCAAGGAGGCGATTTCGAGGGAGAGATAGGGCGTCTGCGTCAAGAAACGCCGAAGGGTTTCGCCATCGGCTATAGCGGCGATTGGGGAGCGACGGCCGGGCTGCTGGCCGGCGCCGACGCCTGGTACAGCGTGGTCGCCGGCCTTCTGCCCGCTGAGGCGCTGGCGCTCACACGGGCTGCCCAAGCCGGCGACGCCGCTGAAGCCGAACGGCTCGATCGAAAATTCCAACCGTTATGGAGCCTGTTCAAAGAGTTCGGCAGCTTCCGCGTCATGTTTGCGATTGCCGAAGCGCTCGATCTTTGCAGGATCGATCCGCCGCGCCCGATCCTGCCGCTCTCCGCAGCCGAAAAGGCGCGCGTGAGAAGTGCGCTCGATCATGTCTTAGCGTGATCGAGTTCTGTGCGGCGCGGCTGGTCCGAGTTTATCGCCGACGAGCTACTTCCGCTTAAACGGCTCCATGCCCTTGCGCGCCAGCTCGTCGGCCCGCTCGTTCTCCGGGTGTCCCGCATGGCCCTTCACCCAGTGCAGCGTCACCTTGTGCCTGTTATAGGCTTCGTCCAGCGCCTGCCAGAGCTCGGCGTTCTTCACCGGTTTCTTGTCCGCGGTCTTCCAGCCGTTCTTCTTCCAGCCGAAAATCCACTTGGTGATGCCGTCCTTGACGTAGACGCTGTCGGTATAGAGATCGACCTCGCATGGGCTCTTCAGGGCGCCGAGTGCGGAGATCGCCGCCATCAGCTCCATGCGGTTGTTGGTGGTATCAGCCTCGCCGCCGGAAAGTTCCTTTTCCACCTCGCCGTAACGAAGCACCGCCCCCCAGCCGCCGGGACCAGGATTCCCAGAGCAGGCGCCGTCGGTAAAAATATCGACGTGCTTCATGCCTTCAGCCCATATTCGGCTGCCGAAGCGATCTGGCGGTGGAAGCGCAGCTTGCGCAGATATTCGATCGGGTCCTTCTTGGTGACCATCGCACCGGCCGGCGTCGTCAGCCAGTCATAGAGCCGCGTCAGGAAGAAGCGCAGGGCCGAGCCGCGGGCAAGCGTGGGCAATGCGGCAATTTCCGCAGTGCTCAGCGGCCGCACGCTCTGATAGCCCTCCAACAGCGCCATGCCCTTGGTGATGTTGTAGGCGTGATCCTTCTCGAAGCACCAGGCGTTCAGGCAGATCGAGACATCGTAGGCGAGCTGATCGTTGCAGGCGAAATAGAAATCGATCAAGCCGGACAGCGTGTCGCCGAGGAAGAAGACATTGTCCGGAAAGAGATCGGCATGGATGACGCCCTCGGGCAGACCCTTTGGCCAATGCTTTGCAAGGAAATCGAGTTCGCCGCGGATTTCATCCTGCAGGCCGGCTTCGACTTCGTCAGCGCGTACCTCAGATTTTTCCCAGAGTGTCTGCCAGCCCGCGATCGACAATGCATTCGGGCGACGGATCTCGAAACCCTCGGCGGCAATATGCATGGCGGCCAGTGCCTTGCCGACTTCGCGGCAATGATGCGCTTCGGGCTTGCGCAGCCACATACCCTCGAGGAAGGAGATCAGGGCTGCAGGGCGGCCGGAGAGATGGCCGAGCAAGGCGCCGTCACGGCGCGGCAAGGGCAGCGGACAGGACAGGCCACGGCTCGCCAGATGCTGCATCAGCCCCAGAAAAAACGGCAGATCGCCCTTGTCGACGCGCTTCTCATAAAGCGTCAGGATCAGCGGATCGCGGCTCGTATGTAAGAGGAAGTTCGAATTCTCGACGCCTTCGGCAATGCCCTTGTAGGAGAGCAACTCGCCGACATCATACTCGGTCAGGAACCACTTCAAATCGTCTTCTGTAATATCGGTATAAACGGCCACGAACTATTCCCTTGATACATATAAGCTGCCGCAGCCAGCCACCCGCCCTCGTGGTTCGAGACGGCCCCCTTCGACAAGCTCAGGATCGCCTCCTCACCATGAGGGCTGATCGAGGCGTCTGGCGGCAAAATTCGCTCCACCTCATCCTGAGGTGCTTTGCCGATGTAGCGTCAGCGCAAGCGGCAAGGCCTCGAAGGAAGAGGTGACCCTCTCATTCTCCGTTGACGAAAGCCATATCTGCTGTCGTCAGCTCTATACTGCGAAGCTCGCGATTGACGAGGAAATTCTCGGTTTCCTTCACAGTTTCAGCGAGTTCCACCACAGCATTATAGCGGGCGCGGAAGGCTTCGATGATCTCGTTGACGATGACTTCTGGCGCGGATGCACCAGCGGACAAACCGACCGTCTTGATATCGCCGATATTATCCCAATCGATCTCGGCAGCGCGCTGGACAAGGACGGATTTCTTCGCCCCTGCCCTCAGCGCCACTTCGACGAGGCGCTTGGAATTCGACGAATTCGGCGCACCGACGACGATGAAGAGATCGCAGCCCGGTGCCGCTTCCTTCACCACTTCCTGGCGGTTCGTCGTGGCATAGCAGATCGAATCGGCGGCCGGGGCCGTGAGATTTGGAAAACGCTCCTGCAGACGCGCGATGACGCCGGCGGTATCATCGACCGAGAGCGTCGTCTGCGTGACGAAGCCGAGATTGTCGGGATCGGCGGGCTCGTAGATATCGGCATCCTCGACCGTCTCGATCAATGACACGGCACCCTCTGGCAGCTGGCCCATGGTGCCGATCACTTCCGGATGGCCGGCATGGCCGATCAGCACGACGTGGCGGCCGAGACGATTGTGGCGCATGGCCTGCTTGTGTACCTTCGAGACCAGCGGGCAGGTGGCATCAAGATAGAAGAGATTGCGCGCATCGGCATCGGCCGGCACGGATTTCGGCACGCCATGCGCCGAGAAGACGACGGGCTGGGCGCGATGTTCGGCAGGGATTTCATCCAGCTCCTCGACGAAGATGGCGCCCTTGGCTTCCAACCCCTCGACGACATAACGATTGTGGACGATCTCGTGGCGGACATAAACAGGCGCGCCATAGGCCTTCAACGCCAGAACGACGATTTGAATAGCGCGGTCGACGCCGGCGCAGAAGCCGCGCGGCCCGCAAAGCCGGATGGTCAGGTCAGGTTTGGAAACGGCTATGTTCATATCTCTTCCGAAATGCGCGACGATGGCTGAGCCATAGATGGGCTGCCCTGCCGCCTGCTCCATTCAGTCCGCATGGTCTCATCGAAAAACCGCTGCGCACTTTTTGGGATCATGCTCTAGCCGAATATTCCATCGAAATGAAGCTATTCTATTGCATGCCTCTATTGTCGGGGTGCGTCCGGATGGCGTTTGCGCCACCAGGATATAGCGACGATCGCTGCCAGCGCCACCGCCAAGCCATACCAGGTCACGGCATATTGCAGGTGATTGTTCGGCAAATCGATGATGGTGACACCGCCGATCGGCAGGCCCGCCGGATTGGGCGTCTTGTCCACGTCGATGAAGAAGGGCAGCACCTTGTCCTTCGGCAGGCCGACGCTGGAGGCCATGGCGTCCAGATCCTTCCAGAAGAAAATGTTCTTGCCGAGATCATTATCCGGCATGCCGTCGGGCCGCTCGGTAAGTTTGGCGCGGGCAAGACCGGTGACAGTCTGTTCGCCTGTCAATTCACCCTGTTTGCGCTTTTCTGGGTCCTTCGCCTCTGTGGGTACAAAGCCTCGATTGACGAAGATGAAGCGGCCGTCGTCCAGCTGCAGCGGCGTATAGATGTGATAGCCGGGATCGCCATCATAGGTGGCGAGGAAATGCCGCTCCTTGTCGTTGATATAATGGCCGGTGGCGGTTACGACACGATATTCGATATCGCCGCCGGATGCCGCCATCGTCTCGATCGCCGACAAGGGCATAGTCGGTGCGTCCTTGCGGGCCGCGATGTCAGCCAGCAGGCCCTCTTTCCATTGCAGCCGCTCGACCTGCCAGGTGCCGAGCCCGATGAGGATGACGAGCGCAACGAGCAGAAGCAGTGCCTTGGCGATCTGCCACAAGGGATTGGCGCGGCGCACAGGCACTGCGGACTCAGTCACGGTGGACGCGCCCTTCGGCGGCGTTGTTGCGATATTGCAAGGCGATCAGGATGCCCTTGCACCAGCGCAGGGACAGCAGGGAAAGGATGATCGTCAACGGGGCGAACAGCACTATGTAGACCCAGATCGGCGGCGCATAATTGATCTGCATCCACAAGACCGAACCGATGATGATGAAGCCGACGATCAGGATGACGAAGACCGCTGGCCCATCACCGGCATCGGCGAAGGCATAATCGAGATCACAGGCGGCGCAGCGCGGCTTCAGCGACAATAATCCGTCGAAGAGCTTGCCTTGACCGCAACGCGGACAACATCCCTGTATGCCGACCTTGAATGGATCGACGGGCGCAAAGAGAGCGCTATCACTATGGGATGCCTCGTCCGGCGTCTTGTCTTGCTCTGAGGTCAAGTTCTGTCTCGATCGGTCTGCCATTGCGGGCGAACCTATCCATCTCGCCCCTGTCACTATCAGTAGCTGCGATGTGCGCATCCGTCCAATCGAAAAGCTCTCGAGTACCCGTCATCAGCGTGAAAAGCATGCAGAAAGGATCGAATTCATGGCATTCAGCGAGGGTACAGAACTTGGCCAAATCGTGATTCTGAACGGTGCGCCACGATCCGGGAAAAGCAGCATCGTTGACGTGATTCAGGCTGAATTCGCAGGCGTGTGGGTCAATCTCGGTGTCGACGCCTATGCGCGCCACATCACGCCTCCACGCTACCGTCCTGGTATCGGTTTGCGTCCCGGCGGCGAGCAGCCTGATCTCGAGCCGCTGGTTGCGCGCCTTTATGCCGCACTCTATGCGTCGATCGCCGCACACAGCCGCATGGGATTGAATGTCGTCGCCGAGTTCGGTCATCATGACAGCTATTCCCAACCGCTTGGCATTCTCGCCGATTGCGCCCGGCTGCTGACGGGGCTGCCCGCTCTGTTCGTCGGCGTGCGCTGCCCACTCGATGTCGTGATGGGGCGGCGGCTGGCCGAAGGGCCGGAAAAACGGAACACTTACGTCAAGGTCGAGGCTGGCATGCCTGTCCCTGCGCCGGTCATTGCCTGGCAGGAACAGGTACATCGGCCCGGCATTTACGATCTGGAGATCGATACATCCGTGAGCGGCCCCAAGGCATGCGCCGAGCAAATCCGGCGATTGCTCACTGAGGGTCTGCCTCATCCGACGGCATTCGAGAGGATTGCCTCAAGAGATTGAGGGCACCAAAACAAAAGACAGGCGCTGAGCGCCGCCCCTGACTTAATGTGGAATCCAAGTAAATACTGCTGCCGAACCCATTGTGACATCGGCGTTTCGGACGGTTTATCTTGTTGGAAGTATCTTCGTGAGGCATTCTGCGTACTGTCGCAGAACTGTAGCTTTAACTGGGAATTTCGTGACGGGAAAACTATTCATTGGAGTTGCTTCCACCGATGACACCGGACGAATTGAAGATCGTGCGTCGAGCTTATGCGAAACAGATCATGGCCGCTGTTCGAATTGTCGATGAGCGCATCGAAACAGCTTTTGCCGAAGTGCCGCGAGAAGATTTCCTTGGTCCCGGTCCCTGGCCGATCTTCCGAATGCGCAAAGCCTATGTTCCAACCCCGACCGCCGATCCGGTCTACCTTTATATGGATGAGATCGTTGGCATCGTCCCGGAGCGCCACATCAACAACGGGCAACCATCACTTCACGCCTTTCTGCTTTCACAAGCTGCGCCACGAGCAGGTGAGCATATCGTGCATGTTGGAGCTGGTGCCGGCTATTATTCCGCGATCATGGCCAACCTCGTTGCCGACCCTGGCAAGGTAACGGCGATCGAGTTCGAACCAGAGCTTGCTGCGCAGGCGAAAGCAAATCTTACTCCCTATCGGAATGTTTCCGTGGTTCAGGGGGATGGAAGCTCCGTGGCTTTCGATTCAGCCGATGTGATCTATGTAAACGCGGGAGCAACTCGACCGGCAGATATCTGGCTGGACCGGCTCAATGATGGCGGAAGGCTGGTCCTCCCGCTGACAACCGATCTTGGGTTCACCAGCAGCAATTGGAGCAACATGCACCTCCGAGGAGCGGTGTTCCTCGTGACGCGCAGGGGCGGGGAATTTCACGCGCAATGGATTTCGCCGGTGGCCATCTTCCCTTGTGAAGGAATGCGCGACGCGGAATCGGAAAAAGCGCTTGCGGCGGCATTCGAGAGCGGGAAACATAAGAGAGTGGCGCGGCTATACCGTGGTGATGAGCTGCCAACTGAACAATGTTGGGTTCGAGGTCCCGGCTGGTGCCTAGCCTATGCTTAGAAAGTAACCTGGCAAACATCCCGTCGCAGATTCCTGAGACTTGTCACGCCACGGGTTTGAGTCCCAAAATGTGCCGCAGGCTTCGGGGATTTAGCGACGGCCATATCACTTTATTCCACTCGAGAGCACGCCATGCCGCGAAGAAGGCAGCCACAATGATCAAAATTGGCTCGATCGTGATTCATTGCTGTGAGTTTGAGCGCATGGTCGCATTCTGGCGGGAAGCCTTGCATTACGTCCCGCGTGAGCCTGTCAGCGATGACTGGGTTGTGCTTCGTGATCCTGAAGGCCACGGCCCGAATGTTTCCTTTCAGGCGCGTGATCGAAGCGGCTGGCGGAGAAGCTGGCTGCACCTGGACCTTTATACCGATCGCCAGCAGGAGGAAGTCAATCGTTTGCTGACAATCGGAGCGAAACGATACCCGTGGCGCTATCCGGAGAATGCCGACTATGTGGTTTTGCAGGACCCTGACGGCAATCTTTTCTGTGTCGTGCAGAAGTCGCAAATCTCGTAAGTTTAGCGACAAAATCGGATCACTGAATTTTCAAAGGAAATCTGTCGTCAAACTCTTTGGCAAATAAGAGTTTGACGACAGAAACTATTCCACATTTCAGTTAGAGGCTGGCGCTGAGCGCCCGTCTTTTGTTTTCGAAAGATCGGTACCGATCAGCCAGCCGCGAGCGGTGCGCCCCAGCTGCCCCAGATGTAGATGCAGAAGAACAGGAACAGCCAGACCACGTCGACGAAATGCCAGTACCAGGCCGCCGCCTCGAAGCCGAAATGCTGCTTCGGCGTGAAATCACCCCGGATGGCGCGAACAAGGCAGACCAGCAGGAAGATCGTGCCGATCAGAACATGGAAGCCATGGAAGCCGGTCGCCATGAAGAAGGTCGCGCCATAGATCGAGTTTCTGAATTCGAACGGAGCGTGAGCATATTCGTAGGCCTGGACGCAGGAGAACAACGCGCCGAGGAGGACGGTGAGCGTCAGGCCCTGGATCAGGCCCTTGCGGTCGCCATGCAGCAGTGCATGGTGTGCCCAGGTGACGGTCGTGCCCGACAGCAGCAGGATGATGGTGTTGTAGATCGGCAAGTGCCAGGGGTCGAGAACCTCAACGCCCTTCGGCGGGAACTGGCCGCCAAGGAAAGCCGTGCGAGATGCCTGGATCGCCTCATTCGGGAATAGGCTGACATCGAAATAGGCCCAGAACCAGGCAACGAAGAACATCACTTCGGAAGCGATGAACATGATCATGCCGTAGCGCAGATGCAGCGAGACGACGCGGGTATGGGCGCCCTCATGCGCTTCCTTGATCGTGTCGGCCCACCAGCCATACATGACGTAGAGGATCACCGCGAGGCCGATGAAGAACAGCCAGGGCTGCGCGAAATTGATCCCGAACAGATGAAGCGCGCCGCCATTCAGGTAGCGCATGAAGCAGACGCCGCCGAAGGTGATCACGAAAGCCCCAAAGGCCGCAATGATCGGCCACGGGCTGGGATCGATAATGTGATAGTCGTGTTTTCTCTGATGCGCCTCGGCCATATCAGCAATCCCCGAATAACTTTTTCCCATATTGCTTCCGGTCAAACCGAAAAGCACTCTCCATCAAAGTTTCTTTTCCACCGGCTTCGTACCGCCGTCATTGGAAGCCACGGGCTTTGCGCCCTCCCGTGGGTAGTAGGTATAGGACAGTGTCAGCGCATTGATCGTCTTGGTTTCCACGGCCTTGGTGATCTCAGGATCGACATAGAAAACCACCGACATCTCGCGCTTTTCGCCGGGCGCAAGATCCGTCTCGTTGAAGCAGAAACACTGGACCTTGTTGAAATAGACCCCGGCTTCCAGCGGCGTGACGTTGAAGATCGCCTGGCCGCGCTCCATCTTGTCCGATTTGTTCTCGATCTGGAACTTGACCTCGACAGTCTCGCCGATCTTCGGGCTCACCGACTTCTGCAGCGGCGTGAAATCCCATGGCAGACCCGGCGCGACATTGGCGTCGAACGAAACCTGAATCTGCTTGTCGAGGATGAGGTTCGAGACCTGCTCGACGCGCTGCGTCGTGCCGTTATAGCCCGTCACCTGGCAGAACATGCGATAGAGCGGCACGGCGGCGGCGCACATGGCGCTCATGCCGACGACGAAGCTCAGGCACATGGCAACGATCATCCCGTTGTTGCGGGCGCCGCCTCTCGTGCTTTTTGTGACCTCCCCCTCCATGACGCCTCCTCAAACGTGTCCGGAACCGACCTTGATGATGGTGATTGCGTAGAACAGCACCACCAGACCGGCAAGCACCAGCCCGAGCGCGATATTGCGCCCTCGCCGCGATTTCTTCTGCACCTCGGTCAGCTTGACGAGTTCGATCATAGCCAGCCTCCAGCGCCGCCCGACATCAGCACGGCAACGAGCCGGTCGATTAGCAGCGCGGAAAAGATCGCGAAAAGATAGAAAATGGAGAAACCGAAGAGCTTCTTTGCCGGCACCATCTTCACGTCGCCATCGGCCATGCGCCAGACGGCGATGGAACAGTGCACGAAGATCGCGCCGAGCACCGCTGCAACGACACCGTAGCCGAAGCTCGCAAAACCCATGAAAGCCGGCACGACGCCGAAGATGGCGGTCAGCACGGCATAGACGACAATCTGGTTCTTCGTTGTCTGAATGCCGGAGACATTCGGCAGCATCGGTACGCCGACGGCCTCGTAGTCACCCATCTTGAAGAGTGCCAGCGCCCAGAAATGAGCCGGCGTCCAGAGGAAGATGATGAGGAAGAGCACAATGCTCTCGACCGGCACGCTGCCGGTGACGCAGGCCCAGCCAATAACGGGCGGGAAAGCGCCGGCAGCACCGCCGATGACGATGTTCTGTGGCGTCGAGCGCTTCAGCCACATCGTGTAGACGACGGCATAGAAGAAAATCGTGAAGGCGAGAATACCGGCGGAAAGCCAGTTGATCGCGAGACCGAGGATAACAACCGAAAAGCCCGACAGCACCAGGCCGAAAGCCAGGGCTTCGGATGGATTGATACGGCCCGACGGGATCGGCCGGCGCGCGGTGCGGGTCATAATCGCGTCAATATCGGCGTCGTACCACATGTTCAAGGCACCGGATGCGCCGGCACCGACGGCAATGCAGAGGATGGCGATGAAGCCGAGGACCGGATTGATGTGGCCGGGAGCCAGCACGAGGCCAGTGAAGGCGGTAAAGACAACAAGCGACATCACGCGCGGCTTCAGAAGCTCGAAATAATCGCGCGCACCCGCTTCCGACAGGCCGGTTTCGGCTTGCTTGGCGAGTGCTTCGTGATTGTCGATGACCGTCATGCTTTCTTCCAATTATCCGTTGAACCGGACGCCGCTTATCACGGCGTCCGGAAATGAGCTACTTGATGCGCGGCAACTCTTCCCACTGATGGTGCGGCGGCGGCGACGAAAGCTGCCACTCGAGCGTGGTTGCGCCCTCGCCCCAGGGATTATCGCCTGCGACACGCTTCTTCGAGAACGCATCTATAACGCCCCAGAAGAAGAAGCAAAGGCCCACGGCTGCGACATAGGAGCCGATGGAGGAGACGAAGTTCCAGCCGGCATAGGCATCCGGATAGTCGATGTAGCGGCGTGGCATGCCCGCACGACCGAGGAAGTGCTGCGGGAAGAACACCATGTTCACGCCGACGAAGGTGATCCAGAAATGCCAATTGCCGATCCGCTCATTGTACATGTAGCCGGTCATCTTCGGGAACCAGTAGTACCAGGCTGCGAAGATGGCGAAGACGGCGCCGAGCGACAGAACGTAGTGGAAGTGTGCCACAACGAAGTAGGTTGCGTGCAGTTCGCGGTCGAGGCCGGCATTGGCGAGCTGAACGCCGGTGACGCCACCGAGCGTGAACAGGAAGATGAAGCCAAGCGCCCAGATCATCGGCGTGCGGAACTGGATGGAACCGCCCCACATCGTCGCAATCCACGAGAAGACTTTGACGCCCGTCGGAACCGCGATGACCATCGTCGCGAAGACGAAGTAGCGCTGCGTGTCGAGCGAGAGGCCGGTCACATACATGTGGTGAGCCCAGACGACGAAGCCGACGGCGCCGATCGCGACCATGGCATAGGCCATGCCGAGATAGCCGAAGATCGGCTTGCGCGAGAAGGTCGAGATGATGTGGCTGATCATGCCGAAGCCGGGCAGGATCAGGATGTAGACCTCCGGATGACCGAAGAACCAGAAGAGGTGCTGGTAGAGCAGCGGGTCGCCGCCGCCTTCCGGCGCGAAGAAGGTCGTGCCGAAGTTGCGGTCCGTCAGAACCATGGTGATGGCGCCAGCCAGAACCGGGAGCGACAGGAGCAGCAGGAATGCGGTGATCAGAACCGACCAGGCAAACAGCGGCATCTTGTGCAGCGTCATGCCCGGAGCGCGCATGTTCAGGATCGTGGTGATGAAGTTGATCGCGCCAAGGATCGACGAAGCGCCCGCGATATGCAGCGCAAAGATGACCAGATCGATCGCCGGGCCGGGATGGCCGACCGTGCCAGACAAGGGCACATACATCGTCCAGCCACCGCCTGCGCCGTAGGCGCCTGCCGGGCCTTCGACGAACATCGAGAGGATGAGCAGCAGGAAGGCCGGAACGAGCAGCCAGAACGAAATGTTGTTCAGGCGCGGGAAAGCCATATCGGGCGCGCCGATCATGATCGGCACCATCCAGTTGGCGAAGCCGCCGATCATCGCCGGCATAACCATGAAGAAGATCATGATCAGCGCGTGGGCGGTGACGAAGACGTTGTACATCTGCTTGCCGCCATCGATGGCGGCGTCGCCCGAAAAGCCATAGACCATCGACGCCAGACCGCTGAAGATCTGGATGCCGGGCTCCTGCAATTCCATGCGGATGGCAACGGAGAGGAGGAAGCCGATCACGCCCGCAAAGATCGCGAAGATCAGATAGAGCGTGCCGATGTCCTTGTGATTCGTCGAGAACAGCCAGCGATTTGCGAAGCTTTGCTTGTGTGCGTGATGATCGTCATGCGCGTGCGCGTCATGAAGATCATGCGAGTGATCGTCGTGTGCCGTGGATCCAGCCATTGTTCCTATCCCCTCTTACTTCGCCGTGTTTTCGGCGACCTTGACGGTCGTCGGTTGGTCGACGGCGGCCATCAGAGCCTTGTTCGCCTTGCCGACATCTGTTGCCGCAGCGGCCAGCCACTGCTTGTACTGATCATCGGAGACGACGCGGATGGCGATCGGCATGAAAGAGTGATCCTTGCCGCAGAGCTCGGAACACTGTCCGTAGTAAAGGCCTTCGCGGTCGGCATTGAACCAGGTTTCGTTCAGGCGGCCCGGAATGGCGTCGATCCTGACGCCGAAGGCGGGCATGGCGAAAGAATGAATGACGTCGGCCGGCGCAGCGGTGATGAGAAGGCGCACGTTCTTGCCGACAGGCACGACCATTTCATTGTCGACGGCGAGAAGCCGCGGGTATTTCGACTTGTCGTCCTTGCCGGCGGCGGTGCGGTCCTGTTCCTTCAGCATGAAGGAATCGAAGGCGACCGGCGTCGCGCCGCTGCCCTCATATTCATAGTTCCACTGCCATTGCGTCGCCGTCGCCTTGACGGTGACATCCGTCTTCTCCGGGAAGGTCAGCTGGTCGGTCAGTAGATTGAAGGAGGGAATGGCCAGGAAGAGAAGAATGAGGACCGGTCCGATGGTCCAGATGACTTCGATCAGCGTGTTGTGGCTCGTCTTGGACGGAACCGGGTTCTTGGAAGCCCGGAACTTGACCATGACCACTACCAGGAGGACCAGAACAAGCAGCGTGATCGGAATGATAAACCAAAGCGTGTATGCCTCAAACCAGCGGATTTGATGCATGTTGCCGGTTGCCGCCTGCTGCATACCGGTTTCCCAAGGTCTCGGCTGATCGGCGTAGGTGCCTGTCGCAAAAAGCAGACAGATCATAGCCGCCAGAGCCGCGTAAGCTCTTTTCATCACGATGTCTCTCCCTCCAGCGTTTGATCCCAGATCTTCCTCAAACGCAGTATCCCTACAATCCATTGCGCTTCAAACCACAGTTTGGGGTGCTCCGCAACAACTCAAGACATTTGTTAGTGCGGCATTTTTGCGCGAATATCCCTCCATGCTTGTCCCGGACATGGCAAGCATTTCATCATCATACGAAAAATTGCATCGTGGTCCATGGCGCCGCCGGGACAAAATGGAGTAGAGGTCGTATTTCCGCCGTAGTCGGTTGGAATCCAGCAGCCGGGGCTTTTCATTTGCCGGCCTGGGCTTCAACAATAGCGGCACTGATTCGAATCTAGAGGTTTCCATGGGTTTTCGTTCCCTCGCCCGGCTTTTGCTCGTTACCGGCAGCGTCGCTGCCGCGGTTGCCGCACCCGCATGGGCGCAACAGGGCCAGCAGACTCAGCCGCCGGCGCAGCAGACCCAACAGTTGCAGCCGGACCAGCCGGGCCAGCAGCAGCCGCATACACAGCAGGTCCCGACCAGCCAGGTTCCACAGCCGCCGGGCACGGTCCGCTCCAGTCATGGCGCATGGTCCGTGGTGTGCGACAAGCCGGCTGGTGCGGCGACCGAGCAATGCGCGCTGATGCAGAACGTGATCGCGGAGGATCGTCCGGAAATCGGTCTATCCGTCGTCGTGCTGAAGACGGCTGACCGCAAGTCCAAGATCCTGCGCGTGCTGGCGCCGCTCGGCGTGCTGCTGCCAAACGGTCTCGGCCTAAATATCGACGGCAAGGATATCGGCCGCGCGTATTTCGTGCGCTGCTTCTCCGATGGCTGCTACGCCGAAGTCGTGCTGGAGGACCAGTTGCTGAAGACGCTGCGCAGCGGTGCCACGGCAACCTTCATCGTCTTCCAGTCGCCGGAAGAAGGCATCGGCATCCCTGTGGATTTGAAGGGCTTCGCGGACGGCTACGACGCCCTTCCCTGACCGGATGGGCTTGCTCTTGCGCGGTGCGAAGCCTACATCGGCTCTGAACGGAGCACCTGATCCATGAATACCGATCTCCTTACACTTTTCGATGCCGATGAAGCCAAGCTGCGCGGCATCGTTGCCGAAGCTCTTTCCGGCGCCGATGACGGCGAGCTCTTTATCGAGCATGTCCAGGCGGAATCGCTGACATTCGACAACGGCCGGATGAAGGGCGGCAGCTTCAACACCGAGCAGGGCTTCGGCCTTCGCGCCGTCGCCGGCGAAGCGGTGGGCTATGCCCATGCGGGCGACCTGTCCGAAGCCGCGCTGAAACGGGCCGCCGATGCGGTGCGCGCGGTGACATCGGGCTATGCCGGCTCCTACGCGGCTGCGCCCCAGCGCACCAACAAGGTGCTCTATGGCGACGAGAACCCGATCGGCACGCCGAGCTTCGAGGAGAAGGCAAAGCTGCTGCAGCGGATCGACAGCTACCTGCGCGATAAGGACGACAAGGTGCGTCAGGTGACGGCATCCATCGCCGCAAGCTGGCAGGTGGTCGACATTCTGCGCGCTGACGGTCACCGTGTACGCGATGTCAGGCCGATGACGCGTGTCAATATCTCCGTGATCGTGGGTGACGGCGACCGGCAGGAATCCGGCTCCTTCGGCACCGGCGGACGGATCGGCTTCGGCGACTTCGTCACAGCGGACAATTGGCACCACGGCGCCGACGAGGCGCTGCGACAGGCACTGGTCAACCTGGAAGCGATCGAAGCGCCTGCCGGTACGATGGACGTCGTGCTCGGTTCCGGCTGGCCGGGGGTCATGCTGCACGAAGCCGTCGGCCACGGGCTGGAAGGCGATTTCAACCGCAAGAAGACATCGGCTTTTGCCGGCCTGCTGGGTCAGATGGTTGCCGCACCCGGCGTCACCGTCGTCGATGACGGGACGATCGAGAACCGCCGCGGTTCGATCACCGTGGACGATGAAGGTACGCCTTCGGCCTATAACGTGCTGATCGAGAACGGCAAGCTGGTCGGCTACATGCAAGACCGACAGAATGCGCGGCTGATGGGCATGAAGGCGACCGGCAACGGCCGTCGCCAGGGCTATGCCCATACGCCGATGCCGCGCATGACCAACACCTACATGCTCGGCGGCGATAAGGCGCCGGAGGAAATCATCGCCTCGGTGAAGAAGGGCATCTACGCCGTTTCCTTCGGCGGCGGTCAGGTGGATATCACCTCAGGCAAGTTCGTCTTCGGCTGCACCGAAGCCTATCTCATCGAGGACGGCAAGGTCGGCGCGCCGATCAAGGGCGCGATGCTGATCGGCAACGGCCCGGACGCGATGAAGCGCGTTTCGATGATCGGCAACGACATGAAGCTCGATACCGGTATCGGCAATTGCGGCAAAGCCGGCCAATGGGTTCCCGTCGGCGTCGGTCAGCCGCATCTGCGCATGGACCAGATCACGGTGGGCGGCACCAAGGCCTAGCCACCCCGGCCTGCTACGCCTGAGGGCGAAAGAGCCACTTGCGCTCGACGGCGGCCGGCAGATCGAGGCCGTTGCGATGCGCGAATAGAAGAATATGGCCGAGCACATCGGCCGTTTCATCGGCAAGCGCCGTCGCGAGATCCGCGTCGCTCATGCCCTTGCGGCGTCCACGGCCAGTAATCCTATTCCAGATCTGGACCAACTCGCCCATTTCTTCCTGGAGTTTCAGGACGAACCAATCGTCGTCGCGTTCCATGCCGTTGTCAGCGGCGTAACTCGCCGACGCCCTTTCGAATTGCGTCATCAGATCTTTCAGCATCGAAATCGTTCCTCTTATGTTCTCAACATCAATGAACGATTCCGGCAAAAAAGTCGAGCCGGCGGAGATTGCTCCGCCGGCTCGACTTTATACAATTGGGTTTATACTCAGCCCTTGCTTGGCAGCAGCATGCAATCGAAGTCCTTACGCTTCAACGCCGAGCAGGCGGAATTCGCATCGTCGCGGCTTGCAAAGCCGGTGAAGCGGGCGCGGTAGACCGTGCTGGCTCCCTTGCCGACGGCCTCGGTATAGGGCGAGGCATTGGCGAGCGCATTGCCGGCCTTGGACTTCGCTTCCGAGAGAAGATCCTTGGCAGCCTGGGCGGTTGGTGTCGCCGCGATCTGCACCTGCCAGCTTCCGGATACCATCGGCTTGCTGGCGGTTGCCGTCTGCTTATTGTCGACCAAGATCTCATCCATCGCAGCCGGTCGATCCATCGGCACGGTAACGTTCGAGGCGGCAGCGAATGCCATCGGAACGACCTCAGCGCGTTTGCGCGGGGTGGCTGCGGTGGTCTGCGTATCGACATCCACGGCAACATCGTCCGATGCAGACGCCACTTCAACCTGCTTGGCCATCTTGCCGCCGCCGACGCTCGCCATCAGACGCGATGTTGCGACGGGGGCTGCCTTGGGCACATAGCGATCCAGCAGCGACGCCATCATCGCATCGCGGCCACGTGCGGTGGCGCCGCCCATGACGACGCCGATCACGCGGCGATTGCCCTGGCGCACGGCGCTGACGAGGTTGAAGCCGGATGCATTGGTATAGCCGGTCTTGATGCCGTCCATGCCTTCATAGCGATACATCAGGTTGTTGTGCCCGCGCACGTAATGGCCGCGGTAGTTAAAGCTCGTCTGCGAGAAGAGCCGGTATTCCTGGGGATAGTTGTTGATGAGCGCGACGGCGAGCGTCGACATATCTCGCGCTGTCGTCCACTGCTGCATGTTCGGAAGGCCCGAGGCATTCAGGAAGGTGGTGCGGCGCATGCCGAGTTCGCGCGCCTTCTGCGTCATCATCCGCGCAAAGCCGCTTTCGCTGCCGCCAAGCGCTTCCGCCATGGCGGTTGCGGCGTCGTTTGCAGACTTGATGATCATGCCATCGACGGCTTCGCGGACGGTCACCGTACCGCCGGGCTTCAAGCCGAGCTTGGTCGGCGGCTTGGCGGCGGCGAAACGCGAGACCGGGATCCTGGTATTCCAGCCCAGCTTGCCGCGGCTGATCGCCTCGAAGGTCATATACAAGGTCATCATCTTGGTCAGCGATGCCGGATGGTTGAGGTCATCCGCATTGCTGGATGTCAGCACCTTGCCGGTCTTTGCATCCATGATGAAATAGGCGCTGCCAGCGAAGCTCGCCACGGGAGCGCTCAACAGCAAGACGGCCGCAGACAAAGCCATCAAAAGTCGTTTCATAATTGTCCCCAACCGAAAGAATGCCAACACACCGCATCAATCCCTGTACGATTTTGCGACAAGAAGCCTGATATCGGTGCGATATTGAGGCAACAGCCTCGATAGTTCTTCAATTTTGCCTTTCCTGGTAAAATAAGCATTAACGCATTGGAAATTATGGCAAAGATTCAGTAAGGTTTAACGGGGATGCGCTACAGCGTTGACATTGGTCAACCGGGTCGAGCCGCATGGAACAGGGCATCAAGGTCCGCCTTAAGCGCACGATGATCTCAAGCGGGCTTGAGGCTGCCGCAATCTTGAAGGGTGCGGGACTGATGCGCGATGTTGCCGGTCTCGGCACGATCTTCACCCTTCATCACGTCCGCCCTGCCCTCCCCCGCCGTTTTGCGCCCAATGCGCATCTGGAGGTCTCGCCCGACTTTCTCGATCAGGCGGTCGCCCGGCTGAAACAGGACGGTTACGAGTTCATCGCACTCGACGCTCTTCCATCACGAGCAAAAGGCGCTGCCGGCACACCACCCTTCGTCGCCTTTACGCTCGACGACGGCAACCGGGACAATCTCGATCACGCCCTGCCAATCTTCGCGCGCCACGATGTGCCCTTCACCGTCTTCGTCGCGCAGGGGCTTTCGGAGCGGACCCATAGCATATGGTGGGAAACGCTGGCCGAACTGCTTGGCCGGCTTGAGCGTCTGACATTCGATTTCGGGTCGGGAGACGAGTTCCTGCCACTCGGCAAGAACAGCCACAAGCATGCCGCATTTGCCCGCTTCGCCGCCTTTGTCCACAATCATGAGGAAAGCGAAGCCGTCAGCCGGATCGATGAGCTTGCGCGGGGTCACGGCCTGGAGCCGCTCGACATCGTCCGTGCGTCGATCATGGATCGGAACGAATTGCGGCAGCTCGCCCGCCATCCCCTTGCCTCCCTCGGCGCTCATACGGTGAGCCATCGGGCATTGGCAAGGCTCCCCGAAGCAGAGGCGGCCGCGGAAATAGCACTCTCGGCCGACTATGTCGCCGACATCACCGGAAAGCGGCCAACCACAATCGCCTATCCCTATGGCACGAACGAGGCAGTCTCGCAGCGCGAGGGCCGGCTTGCGGCAGAGCTCGGCTTTTCCGTCGGCGTCACCACGCGCCCCGGTACGATCACGGCAGTAAACGGCAACTCGCCGCTATTGCTGCCGCGGCTGTCGCTGAACGGTCATTATCAGAAGCCTCGCTATGCGTCGGCACTTGCATCCGGCATCCCCATGCGGCTGATGGGGCGCCAGGAGCCAGCGTAAGGTTTACGGATACATCCGCACCTTTTGCCAGGCGCCTTCAGGCATATCGCGACGAAATTCGATACGATCGTGCAGCCGGAACTGGCGGTCGTGCCAGAATTCGATCGACAGCGGGCGGATGCGGAAGCCGGACCAGTAAGGCGGGCGCGGAATATCGCCGATCGCGTAACGAGCGGTATATTCGGCAACGGCCTTTTCCAGCGCGAAGCGGCCTTCCAGCGGGCGCGACTGCTTTGAGGCCCAGGCGCCGATGCGGCTGCCGCGAGGCCTTGTCTTATAATACTCGTCGGCTTCCTTGTCGCTCACCACTTCAACCAGGCCACGCAAACGCACCTGGCGACGCAACGACTTCCAGTGGAAGCACATGGCGGCTTTCTTCTGGGAAAGAATTTCTTGGCCTTTCTGGCTCTCGAAATTTGTATAGAATACGAATCCGTCGCTATCGAAACCTTTCAGAAGAACCATGCGGACATTTGGCAAACCATCCTTATCCACCGTTGCCAGCGCTACCGCATTCGGATCGTTCGGTTCGGTGGTCTCCGCCTCACGCAGCCAGGACGCAAAGAGACTGAAAGGTTCGTTCTGCTCGGTGAAGTCACCGCTTGTTAACTCGTTTTCCGACATATTAATTCAAAAGCTCCGCAATTCCTAATAACCGCCGGCCCCTCTGGCTGGCCAAGAAGTTCGGGTGGAAGTCATAGCAAAGTCGATCGTTCATACAAAGCGCAAGCTTGCAAAAGGCGTGACGATGGCTGTCGCCCTAGTCTCCCTTTTCTCCCTTGGCGGCTGCGTCGGCGGCGGCATGGACTATCTGAGCTCTGCCAAGGTGGATCGCAGCGTATCGACAGGCACGGTGCCGACCGCACCGGTGACAGCGGACAGTATCTCCGACGAGACCACGGTGCGCAATGCCGTCACCTCGGCGGACCTTAATAAACTCAACGGCCAGCCCATACCCTGGGCAAATACCTCGACCGGCAGCGCCGGCGTGATCGACACGATTGTTGAAAGCAACGCCTCCGGCGTGGTCTGCCGTCAATTCCGCACCAGCCGGCACTCCTATCAGGGTGTTGCCAACTTCTCCGGCAGGACCTGCCTTGTCGGCCTCGGCGAATGGCAGTTGCTGAGCTTCCAGCAGGCGGGCTGATCGCCTTTCTCCCCTTTTTATCCCGCCCTCAAATCAGTTCACGCTGATAGGCATTCTATTGCCATCGGCTATCCGCCCCCGACTGCAAATCCCAAGCATCACGCGTTAGCGATCGGCTAACCATGCCTCGAAATGCAGGCCTTCAGGTCCCATCCGCCGTAACGCCTGATTAGCAACTCTTCCCGCAGGATCGGCTCATCGGCGCATCACCCTTGCCCCCATGACAGGGAGCAGGATGGCGAAGCGCTATCAATTGGTTCTTTGCTTGGGGTGCTGCGATGGGGCTGGGCACACCCACGAATGATGGCGGGAAAGATGCGGGATCCGTATAAGGTGCTGGGCGTTAGGAAGGATGCGGGGGCGGACGAAATCAAATCCGCTTGGCGCAGCTTGGCAAAGACTGCTCATCCCGATCACAATCTTGGCGATCCGACCGCGTCAGAGCGGTTTGCCGAAATCGGCCGTGCTTACGAGACATTGAAAGACCCCCAGAAGCGCAGCCGCTACGATCAGATCGCGCGCATGGCCGAGGCGAAGGGCCAGAGCCAGGAACAGACGATCATACAGCAGCGGCAAGCGGCCCGAGAGGCCGCCGAACGAGCCAAGGCCGCGCGTGCCAATGCCGACAAGATCATGGAAGAGCTCGCCCGGGCCAACGCCCGCAAAGCGGCAGCCTCCGCTGCATCCGGCCAACAGGGCAACGCTGCCGAATCGCCGGAAGACATGGTCGAACGCATTTTCGGAGTGAAGACCAGCCAAGCGCAGCAGGCACAGGCCACCGCGGCAACAGGCGCAAAGCCGGCGGAAAAACCGCAGGAGCAACCCGACACCGAGGCCTCGGAAGAACCCCAGGTGGAAGAAGAGCAGCTGGCCACGGCTTCGGCAGCAGCCAGCTCGCGCTCCGCCTTTGGCATCCTCGGCTCTCTGGTGCGGCGCATCACGGGCGGCAATGCGCCCGAAAAGCCGCCGGAGAAAACCCCGGAAGTCGCCGCCGAAGCCACGGTAACGCTCGACGACATGCTGAAGAGCCGCTGGATTGCCGTTCCGCTGCCCGACAACCGTGAGGCGCGCTTCCAGGCAACGACGGACATCTCAAATGGCCAGGTACTTCACCTCAAGGGCCAGGGACTGAAACTGCCGGGCATGCTGCGCGGCGATGTTGCCGTCACCGTTCACCTGTCGACCGATGGGCGCTTCACACTCGACGGTAGCGATGTGCGTACAATATTGCCCATTACCATAGAGAATGCCGTTCTCGGTTGCGAAACCACGGCCGAAGGATTGAACGGACCGGTCAGTATCACGGTGCCGGCCTGGTCCGGTTCGGATCAGATCGTGCGCATTTCCGGCGAGGGATTGCCCGACGGCAATGGCGGAAAAGGCGATCTCATCGTCGAATTGCGGCTGATGCTGTGGGAAAAACCCGACGACAAGGTCACGGATCTCATGCGCAGCATGCGCGAAGGGCTTTTCCTGTGAAATTTTGGTGACAACAGCACCCTTTGTTACGATCCCTAACAGTTGATGATCTTTACGATGCTTGAACCGGGGGTCGGCCTATGCCATAGGCAGGTTCATCTAAAGTTCAAGGGAGCATAATATGGCTCAAGCCACTGGCCTCATGGCAGGCAAACGCGGCGTCATCCTCGGCGTAGCAAACAACCGTTCGATAGCGTGGGGTATTGCCAAGGCCTGTTCGGATGCCGGAGCCGAAATCGCATTGACGTGGCAGGGCGATGCCCTGAAGAAGCGCGTCGAGCCGCTCGCTCAGGAACTCGGCGCCTTCATGGCCGGCCATTGCGACGTGACCGAGCCGGCAACGATCGATGCCGTCATCGACACGCTGGAGGCGAAATGGGGCAAGATCGATTTTGTCGTGCACGCCATCGCGTTCTCGGACAAGGATGAGCTGACCGGCCGTTACCTCGATACCAGCCGCGACAACTTCACGAAGACGATGGACATCTCCGTCTATTCCTTCACGGCAGTTGCACAGCGCGCCGAGCGAATCATGAATGATGGCGGCTCCATGATCACCCTCACCTATTATGGTGCGGAAAAGGTCATGCCGCACTACAACGTCATGGGTGTCGCAAAGGCTGCTCTCGAAGCAAGCGTGCGCTACCTCGCAGTCGACCTCGGCAGCCGCGGTATCCGCGTCAACGCGATCTCGGCAGGCCCGATCAAGACGCTCGCAGCCTCGGGCATCGGCGACTTCCGCTACATCCTTAAGTGGAACGAATATAACGCGCCGCTGAAGCGGACCGTCACGATCGACGAAGTCGGCAATTCCGCCCTCTATCTGCTGTCCGATCTGTCGACGGCCGTGACCGGCGAAATCCATCACGTCGATTCGGGCTATCATACGGTCGGCATGAAGGCCGTGGACGCGCCTGATATTTCCGTCGCGAAGGACTGACCAACAGGAATCTGACCGTGTCGCCCATCCTCTATGTGATACGCCACGGTCAGACCGACTGGAATGCCGAGCGCCGCCTGCAGGGGCAGAAAGACATCGATCTCAACGCCATCGGCCGCGAACAGGCGCGGCAGAATGGCATCGATCTCGCCGAAATCCTCACTTTCGAGAACATTCCCTTCGATTTCGTCGCAAGCCCGTTGCGGCGCACCCGCGAAACCATGGAAATCGCCCGCGGCGCCATGGGCCTGCCATCCAAGGACTACCGCACGGACGAAAGGCTCGTCGAGCTGTCGTTCGGCGCCTGGGAGGGTTTTACACTCAAGGAATTGAAGGCGACAGCGCCCGACCGGCTTGCCGAGCGCAAGGCCAACAAATGGGACTTCATCCCGCCCGGTGAAGATGCCGAAAGCTATGAAATCCTCTCCTGGCGCGTGGGCTCATGGCTGGCATCCGTCGACCGTCCAACGGTTTGCGTCACGCATGGCGGCGTCATCCGTACGCTGTTCCGTCTGATCGGCGATGTCGAAAAAGAAGAGGCGGCGGAAATCCCCATTCATCAGGACCAGATCCTGAAGGTCGATCCGGAAATGAAGATTATCGGCTGGATGTAACGCGGTTCCGGATGAGCCGAGGATCATTGCCGCGCACAACTGCTTAAAACCGATCAATCGAAAGTTCTGGGTTTCATTCTCGCCGGGTAAGTGCCTGGCGAAGCTGGTGTTTATTGGACGATATCAAGATCGTTGACGACGCGCTTGCCGTCCACTTCCGTGTAGAAGACGACGACCTTCACACCGGCCTGCAGGCCGCTGAAATCGAAATCCTCGGGCACCTGGTAGCTCTTGCCATCATCCAGCGTGATATTGAAGTTCTTCGCATCGACCTTCTTGATGACGGCCTCGACATCTGCGCTTTCAGCAAACCCAGCGACAGGAGCAAGCAAGCTTGCCGTGGCCAAAAGCGTCGCTACAAAGAAGCGCATCGTCGTCACCCTTCAGGTAAATTGATTAAGATTTCTTATGCAGCCTAGAAAACACGTCGAATATGGCGGAAGTTGCCCCCAATAATGACTTCGCCCGCCCAATTGGTGAATGCATCGTCACAATCCACAATTCGGATTAATCTTTGTTTACCATGCCGATGCTTGAGGAAGAAAAAGGCCGGGCGCCGTTTCCGAGGCAACTGAAAGAAAGATTTTGTCTTGTCGACATTTTGGCCTATGAGTGGGCCGCAATTGCAAGTGACAAGACGCGACCTGCCCGTCAGGCTGCGCTAATCCGGTCGTTTTACATGTCGCATAATACATTCGGTCACCTCTTCCGCGTCACCACCTGGGGCGAAAGCCACGGTCCGGCGCTCGGCTGCGTCGTCGACGGCTGCCCTCCGGGCCTCCGTTTCAAGCTACAGGACATTCAGACCTGGCTCGATAAGCGCAAACCGGGGCAATCGCGTTTTGTGACGCAGCGGCGCGAGGACGATCTCGTGAAGGTCCTGTCGGGCGTCATGATGTACGAGGACGGCGAGACGATGATCTCGACCGGGACGCCGATCTCGATGCTGATCGAGAATACCGACCAGCGCTCGAAGGATTATGGCGAAATCGCACGACGTTATCGTCCCGGCCATGCGGACTACACCTATGACGTCAAATACGGCATTCGCGACTACCGCGGCGGCGGTCGCTCCTCGGCCCGCGAAACCGCGGCGCGCGTCGCAGCCGGCGGCATCGCCCGCCTCGTCGTGCCCGGCGTGGCCATCCGCGGCGCGCTGGTGCAGATCGGCAAGCACAAGATCAACCGCGCCAACTGGGATTGGGCTCAAGTCGATCAGAATCCATTCTTCGCTCCCGATCCGGAAATCGTGCCGGTATGGGAAGAGTATCTCGACGGCATCCGCAAGGCCGGCTCCTCGATCGGTGCCGTGGTGGAAGTCGTGGCGGAAGGCGTACCGGCCGGGCTTGGCGCACCGATCTACGGCAAGCTCGATCAGGACATCGCCTCGCTGCTGATGTCGATCAACGCCGTCAAGGGTGTCGAAATTGGCGAAGGTTTCGCATCCGCCGAACTAACGGGCGAGGAAAATGCCGACGCGATGCGCATGGGCAACGACGGCAAGCGCATTTTCCTGTCCAATCATGCCGGCGGCATTCTGGGCGGTATTTCCACAGGCGAGCCCATCGTCGCACGCTTTGCCATCAAGCCGACTTCGTCGATCCTGACGGAACGCCAGTCGATCGATGCCGATGGCAACAATGTCGATGTACGCACCAAGGGCCGTCACGATCCTTGCGTCGGCATTCGTGCCGTACCGATCGGCGAGGCGATGGTCGCCTGCGCCGTTGCCGATCATTATCTGAGGGATCGCGGCCAAACGGGCCAGCATAGGTAGGGACTTCGAGATGTCTTACGATCAGAAGCGTGTTGTCGATGCCATCCGGGCTTTCGAAGCCGGCGAGATCGTCGTCGTCATGGACGATAACGACCGGGAGAACGAAGGTGATCTGATCGTTGCCGCCGTTCACTGCACGCCGGAAAAGATGGCCTTCATCGTCCGGCACACTTCCGGCATCGTCTGCACGCCGATGCCGCGCGAGGAAGCCAAGCGACTGAACCTCAACGCCATGGTCGCGGAAAATGATTCCGCCCATACGACGGCCTTCACCGTTTCCGTCGATTTCAAGCACGGTACCACAACAGGCATTTCCGCCGACGACCGGACGCTGACGGTTCGAAACCTCGCCAATCCGAATGTCGGGCCTACAGATTTCGTCCGTCCCGGCCATATTTTCCCGCTGGTTGCCCGCGAGGGCGGCGTGCTGATGCGTTCGGGCCATACCGAAGCCGCCGTCGACCTCTGCAAGCTTGCCGGCTTGCCGCCGATCGGCGTCATCAGCGAGCTGGTCAATGACGACGGCACGGTGACGCGCGGCCAGCAAGTGGTGGAGTTCGCTGAGCAGAACGGCCTGAAGCTCGTCTCCGTCGCCGATCTCATCGCCTATCGCCAGCGCAAGGAAACGCTTATCGAGCTCGGCACCAGCTTCGACATCGAAACACCGTTCGGCAAGGCACGCGCCCATACCTATTCCTTGCCCTGGGACACGATGCAGCATCTCGCCGTGGTCTTCGGCGACATCCGCGACGGCATCGATATTCCGGTCCGGCTGCATCCGGAAAGCGTCGCCGAAGACCTGTTCGGCAAGCGCCGTCCGGTCGATTTCTACATGAAGAAGATCTCCGAGGAAGGCCGAGGCGTCATTATTTATCTGCGGGAAGGTTCCGTCGGTGTCGGTCATTTCGACAATGGCCGCAAGGCGCGCCAGGCCGAACGCGAAAGCCATGCCGAGGCGCAAGCGCGAGATAGCGAATGGCTGGAAATCGGCCTCGGCGCGCAGATCCTGAAGGATCTCGGTGTCAGCTCGATCAAGCTGCTCACCAGCCGCGAACGGCACTATGTCGGCCTCGAAGGTTTTGGCATCAAAATCGCCACAACGGAAATCTGCTGATTCCACCCTCCCCTTGAGGGGGAGAGTCGGAGCAAAGCTCCGGGGTGGAGTGATCGCGTCGATCTCCGCAAGCAAACAATTGTCACCCCCACCCGCCGCTGCGCGGCGACCTTCGCCCTCAAGGGGGAGGTGATGAAAACTCGCGATCCAGCAGGCCCATCATGATGTCGTCGTGCCAGCGGCCATTGACGTAAGCGGTCTCCCGCTCCCTTCCTTCGACGATGAAGCCGCATTTTTCATAGGCGCGGATGGCGCGCTTGTTGTAGGCGAGCACGCGTATTCCGATGCGATGCAGTCTCATCTCGCCGAAGGCATGATCTAGCAGAAGCGTGATCGCTTCCGTGCCAAAGCCTTTACCAAGCAACGCCGGATCATAAATCCCGATCGCCATCGTCGCGCGCCGGTCCTGGCGATTGACGTTATCCAATCTGATCACGCCGGCAAAGGCGCCCTTGATCTCGATAACCCATGCGTGAGGGTGATCGGCAATACCCTGAACCCATCGCGTTGCGCCCTCCCGGGTGATGGGCTCGATGTCCTCCTTGTTGACGCCATACATCTCCACGATCTCGGCATTGGTGCCCAAAGCGAAGCGCACATCGGCGTCCTCGGCACATGGCTGGCGGAGCCTGACATTGCTGCCTTTTAGAATCAGCGACGACAACGAACTCTCCTCTTCGGGTGTTCTTCTGCCTATTGGACTCTGTCAGTTATGTCCCTTCAAGGCGAATGTGGCAAAGCTTACAATCGATCCGGCCATGTGGCACCGAATAGGCGAAGCCAATTATCATAGGCAAATTTTCGCAGGGTTAGTTCATCGAATCCGCTTTGGCGCATGGCATCCACGAGGCGCGGCAAGCCGCTAGCATCTCCGATCTCGCGAGGCATGACGGCACCATCGAAATCCGATCCGAGAGCGACCCCATCCGGTCCAACGCGAGTGATGAGGTAATCGATCTGGCGAATGACGGCGTCGAGCAGGGTGTCCTCGTCAAGATCGGCATCCGCGCGGATATCGTTGACGGCCAAATTCAGCCCAACGACCCCGCCGGTGTCGCGGATCGCGTCCAATTGCCGATCGGTCAGGTTTCGGGTCGATGGACATATGGCATGGGCGCAGGCGTGGGTGGCCACGAGCGGAGCGGTGCTCAAGGCCGCGACATCCCAAAATCCGCGCTCGTTTAGATGGGAAACGTCGATCATGATCCCGAGTTCGTTGCACCTTCTGACCAGATCCTTTCCCAAATCCGTGAGGCCAGGTCCCGTGTCGGGCGATCTCGGATAGGCGAACGGAACGCCGTAGCCAAAGATATTCGGGCGGCTCCACACAATGCCCAGGGATCGAAGGCCGGCATCGTAAAGGCTATCCAGATAGGCGAGATCGGGGCCGATGGCATCGGCCCCTTCCATATGGAGCACGACGGCAAAGACGCCAGCATGTCGTGCCGCCTCGATGTGGGTGACGCTCGTTGCCAGACGGATTTTATTGCCCGAACGCCCAATCAGCTTCTTTATGGCCGCAAGCTGCCCGTCGATTTGCCGGCGGGCATGGTCCGGATGCAGGGTCTCGGCATAGCGAACTTCGTAGCCATCACGGGTGATCGTCAGGTCATCCACCGGCTCATGCTCTGGCGCGGCGTACATCGCAAACAATCCGCCGGCCAAGCCTCCTTCGAGTGCTCTTGGAAGATCGAGATGTCCGGCCTCGGACCGCGCCAGAAAATCACGGCCGTCGGGTCTATAATCCAACATGAACTGGACCGCATCATTGTGCCCGTCGAATATCCGAACATTATCCATGCGATCGCTGTCCTCAAAAATCAGCGGCCGTTCCCCGGATGCCGCTCACCACCGATCTCTCGAAAAGCAAGGGTCATCCCCGCCAGCCTTCGAGAAAGACGACCTTCTCGACGCCGGTGAAACGGGCAATACGCTCCAGTTCCGCTTCCAGCTTCTCCAGTCGGCCGGCGGATGCCTTGACGCCCGGTTCTAGCCACAGGCGCTTGACGTCGAGAGTGCCGGCCTTACGATCGGCCTTCATATCGATCCGGCCGATCAGACGGTCTCCTTCCAAGAGCGGAAAGACATAATAGCCGTATTCGCGCTTCGGCTCCGGCACGAAAATCTCGATACGATAGAAGAAGCCGAAGAGGCGTTCGGTGCGATTGCGATCGCGCAGCGTCGGATCGAAGGGGCTAAGCACGCGGATGCGGGCCGGCGCTTCGGCATGGCTGTCGAGCGTGTCATGGAAATCTTGGAATGCGAAGGAAGGACGAGGCTTGCCGCCGCCGGCGGGCTCGATCAGCACTTCGGTCAACTCGTCACGATGCGTCTCGATCCAGCTTTTGGCTTCCTGCGGCGTCACGAGATCCCAGAAGGCGGCGATTTCGCCTGAGGTCGCAAAACCGAGGCGCTGCAGCGCGCTGCGGCAGGCCCAGTCGACGAATTCATCGTGCTCCACTTCCGGCTCATGGAAATGAGCCGGAAGCACACGCTCCACGAGGTCGTAGACCTTCTGGAAATTGGTGCGGCCGGCGATCGCGAACTTGCCGGTGCGCCAGAAATATTCGAGCGCCGTCTTGTTGGGGTGCCAATTCCACCAGCCACCGGAGACATGATCCTCCGCCTTGACCTCGCGGGCGGTGATCGCGCCGTTCTTCAGCACGCGCTCGTAGGTTTCCTCGAAAGCCGCCTCGAACCCCTCGCCGCGCCATTTCCGCCAGCGCTCGATGATCGCCACTTCCTCGCGGCGAAAACGGTGCTTCCAATAGACGAAGAAAGCGCTCGGTAGGATGGAGGCGTCGTGCGTCCAGTTCTCGAAGAGCGCGCCGTCCTTTTCCAGAAGTTCCGTCAGATGCTCGCGCCGATAGGTCTGGTTGCGCGAAAACAGGATCTGGTGATGGGCACGCTCGACGGTGCCTATGCTATCGACCTGCACGAAGCCGATGTCGTGGATGAGCTGCAACAGCCCCGCCTTGGTCAAGGCGCGGTTCGGCGGATTGGCAAGCCCCTGCTTGGCAAGGAACACGCGGCGGGCGTCACGATTCGAGAGCAGATTCGTCATAAGCAGATCATAGGCATAAATTCCCATGCTTTCAAAGAGGCCCTGATTTGATAAATCGAGGCGATGCGCTATAGCTCCGTGATCACACCGTTGAACAGGGAAACTGCTTGGATATCCGCTTCGACAATGCCGGCGTCGATTACGGCACGCGCACCGCGCTGTTTCCGCTGAGCCTGACACTGAAGGAGCGCCGTATCGGCGTCATCGGTCTCAACGGTTCGGGCAAGACGACCTTCGCGCGGTTGATTAATGGACTCGTCAAGCCGACGAGCGGGCGGGTCGTGGTCGATGGGTTCGATACGGTCGGCGACGCTGCCGAAGTGCTCGGCAAGGTCGGCTATATCTTCCAGTCGCCGCAGAACCAGATCATTTTACCCATCGTGCGCGACGACATCGCCTTCGGGCTGAAGGCGCGCGGATATGAAAAGGCTGAGATTGAGGTTGTGGTAGAGGGCATTCTCGAGCGATTCGGCGTTAGCCATCTCGGCGCGCGGCGGGCACATGAGCTTTCCGGTGGTGAGTTGCAGATGGCAGCACTCTGCTCGGTACTTGTCACCGGCCCGGACATCCTCATTCTCGACGAGCCGACCAACCAGCTCGATCTGAGGAATCGGGCACTCGTGCAGAGGACCATGGCAATGCTTCCAGAAAATGTCATCGTCATCAGCCACGACCTGCCGCTACTTGAGGATTTCGAGCGTGTGCTGCTGTTCGACCAGGGCCGGCTTGTTGCAGATGCGCCCGCAATGGAAGCCATCGCCCGCTACAAGGAGATGGCCGGCTGATGCAGACGCTGCATGTGGATGCGGATACATGGGTGCATCGGCTCTCGCCACGTGCGAAGCTGCTTGCGCTTGCCGCACTCGGCCTCCTGTTGTTCGTGACCCAGTCCATCGCGCTGCTCGCCTGCGCAAACCTTGTCGGTGCCGCCCTTTATCTTCGCAGCGGCCTGCTAATTGCAGAGGCGCTCAAGCGGCTGCGACCTATCCTCGTCTCGATTGCCGTCCTGGCCATATTCGCGGCAGTCGTCGGCCCCCTGCACGCAGCCATCGTTACGGCGCTGCGATTGACCGCGCTGGCGCTATTTGCCGCCACGGTGACGGCGACGACATCGATGGCGGCTTTCATCGATGAAATCACCGCGCTTGCCATGCCACTCGAAAAAATAGGCTTGCTGAAAGCCGCCGATATCGGGCTTGCAATCGGCCTGGTCATCCGTTTCGTGCCTGAAATTCTCGATCGCTACCGCGCGATCCGCGAAGCCCACCAGGCGCGCGGAATCAAGGTTCGCCTGGCAACCACGCTTGTACCGCTCATCATCCTGACCCTGCGCGATGCGGACAACATCGCGGCGGCGATTGACGCGCGCGGCATTCGGCGTCAATGAACGTAAAACTCTTTCGGAAGGAGCCGCCATGAACACCCGCGATCTCGTCTTCTCGGCGCTGTTTGCCGCCATCATCGTGGCGCTCGGCCTCTTGCCGCCAATCCCGATCGGCATCATTCCGGTTCCGATCACGGCTCAGTCGCTCGGCGTGATGCTTGCCGGCGTCGTGCTCGGCGCCAAGCGCGGGACCATCGCAGTGCTCTTGGTGGTGGTGCTTGTCACGATTGGCTTGCCGGTGCTGTCGGGTGGCCGTGGTGGTCTTGCGGTGTTTGCAGGTCCGACGGCCGGCTTCTTCGTCGGCTGGATATTCGCAGCCTTCGTCACCGGCTATCTCTCCGAGAGATTGGTGAAGCCGGAGCAAAGCGGCCTATCTCAGGGAATCGGCTTCTTTATCGCCGCCGTCATCGGCGGCGTGGTGGTGCTTTACGCGTTCGGCATTGCCTGGCTGGCGATCAATATCGGCTTCAGCAAGGCATTTGTCGGATCTCTGGGCTTCGTGCCGGGAGATATCATCAAGGCTGTGGTTGCGGCTCTGGTCGGCCGCGCGGTCATGGCTGGCTATCCGCTTCTGCCGCAGCGGAGCTAGAGCTCGGCTCAGGCCAGATATTTATAGAGCCAATCGCGCGTGTCTTCCGGCAATGGCACGGGGTCATGCTCATCGCCGCGGACTGCGAGCCAGAGAATTTCCACCTCCGCGGCCAGTTCGTTGCCGGTTTCGACCGAGATGACGAAACCGATCGACTTGCCGCCAATCTTGTTGACGCTGATCGAATAACGGGCAAGGTCATCATAGTGCAAGGCGTGGTGCAGCGAGCATGATGCCTTCTTGGCGATATAGATAGGCTCGTCATCGACCAGCGGCCGCGTGCGCCAAAAGTTGGAGAGTGCGGTCTCCGCCTGCGAGATGTAGGAGGCGATAAACATCTGGCCGTGCCGGTCGACATCGCGCGGCGGCACCCTTACCTCGATGACATCGGATCGTTCTGTTCTCGCCATGACGCATAACCTTGGCCGACGCCATACTGACCTTAATGAAAGCTTAACACCACGCTTCGATAAGTAAACGGGCGCCATTCCAAAGTGGTTAAGATGGATTGTTGACATTGTAGTGACATGGTCCATGTCCTGTAATAGGCGTCACACCTCATTTATAGATTGGCCCCATGAGCACACGTCTTTACGAACATCCGATCTTTCTTGAACACATCGTTCCGGCAGGTCACCCCGAACGGCCGGATCGGCTGCGATCGCTGAATATCGCGCTGGAGCATCCGAATTTCGAGCGGCTGGACCGGCGAAAAGCGCCTGCCGCGCATGAGGATGCGGTCCTGCTTGCTCACCCCGAAGAGCATCTGGATTTCGTGCTGCGTTCGATGCCGGACAGAGGCGATGACGGCGAGATCAACCAGATCGAAGCCGATACCTATGCCAGCCCGAAGACGCTGCAGGCGATCATGCATGGCGTCGGCGGCGCCATGGCGGCGGTCGACGACGTCTTCTCCGGTGCGGCCGACAATGTCTTCGTCGCGGCCCGGCCGCCCGGTCATCATGCCGAGAAGACCAAGGCCATGGGCTTCTGTTTCTTCAACAATGCCGCGATTGCCGCCCGCCATGCGCAAAAGGCCCACGGCGCCGAGCGTGTCGCCATCGTCGATTGGGACGTGCATCACGGCAATGGCACGCAGGACATCTTCTGGGACGATCCGTCCGTGCTCTTCTGTTCCACCCATCAGATGCCGCTTTATCCGGGTAGCGGCAAGAAGGATGAAAGTGGCACGTACAATACCATCGTCAATGCACCGCTCTCTCCCAATACAGGCGGCGATCATTTCCGAGAGGCCTTCAAGTCGCGCATCCTGCCGGCGCTCGCCGACTTCAGCCCCGATCTCATCATCATCTCGGCCGGCTTCGACGCCCATCACCGCGATCCCCTGGCGCAACTGAACCTGACCGGCGAGGATTTCGACTGGGCAACGGGGCGGCTGCTGGAAGTTGCGGATCGCAGCGCGAAGAACCGGGTCGTCAGCCTGCTCGAAGGCGGCTATGATCTGGAAGGTCTCGCCGAGTCGGCGGGGATGCATATTCTACGCATGATGAGAGGTTGACGATGAGCGAGAACGCCAAGGCAGATGTTTCGGGCTATTCCTTCGAGAAGGCCGTGGCGGAGCTTGAAAGCATCGTGGCACGGCTTGAGCGCGGCGACGTGGCGCTCGATGAATCCATTTCGATCTATGAGCGTGGCGAAGCACTGAAGAAGCACTGCGAGGCGCTGCTTTCGGCCGCCGAAAACCGCATCGAGAAGATCAGGCTCGACCGTGCCGGCAAGCCACAGGGCACGGAAGCCCTTGATGGCGCCTGAGACCCCACCGGAAAATTTGAGTTTGGGTGACATTGCCGGTAGGTTGGCCCGGTAGGTTGCGTTCCGACCGAAAGGAGAGCCGTTATGTCCTTCTTCCCAGGCAACGATCCGCAGGCCGGTGATGCCTTCGCCTGCGACGCGATCGAAAATCTGATTATCCCGCGCACCAGCGACCTCGGCGGCTTCTCCGTGCGGCGCGCGCTTCCGAGCAGCCGGCGGCGGCTGGTGGGGCCGTTCATCTTCTTCGATCGAATGGGTCCTGCCATTTTGCGGCCGGGTCAGGCGCTCGACGTGCGCCCGCATCCGCATATCGGCCTTTCCACCGTCACCTACCTGTTCGACGGCGAAATCCGCCATATGGATAGCCTCGGCACCGCCAAGGTGATCCGCCCCGGCGATATCAATCTGATGACGGCCGGGCGCGGCATCGTGCATTCCGAGCGCACACCGGAGAACCTGCGCGACCATCCATTTTCCATGTCAGGCCTGCAGACTTGGCTGGCGCTGCCCGACGACAAGGAAGAGATCGATCCGTCTTTTGCCCACACCGAGAAGGACGAACTGCCTGTGATCGCCGATGGCAGCGTGACCGGGCGCGTGGTGATCGGCGATTTCGAAGGCCTGAAATCGCCGGTGAAATCCTTCTCCGACACGCTCTACGTCGATCTGCAGCTGCAGCCGAACACGACGTTTCCTTTTGGGGCAGCGCATGAGGAGCGTGCGGTCTATATTCTCTCCGGTTCGCTCGTCGTCGCCGGCGACCGTTTCGAACAGGATCAACTTCTCGTCTTTCGCCCTGGTGACGCGATAACGCTGGAGACCGCTGAAAAAGGCTGTCATCTCATGCTTTTTGGCGGTGCAGCGCTCAATTCAAAGCGCTATATCTGGTGGAATTTCGTCTCGTCCTCAAAGGAGCGCATCGAAAAGGCCAAGGAAGAATGGCGCACGGGCCGCTTCGATATCGTGCCGGGTGACGAGGAAGAGTTCATTCCCCTGCCGGAGGGCTAACGGGTTCATAACACTCCCACATGTTTCTTGTTCGGGAGCACCTTGAATTCGGCGTCTTTTGTCGCAATCTGTTTTGACGTAAAGGCGGACAACCGCCCAAGAATAGCAAGAAAGAGGCTTCAGCCTTGACACAAATGCCACAGACGCCCCTGCTGGACCGGGTCCAATATCCTTCCGACCTGCGAAAGCTGGAGGACCGGGAATTGCCGCAGCTCGCCCGCGAAGTCCGCGACGAGATGATCGATGCGGTGTCGCGCACCGGCGGACATCTTGGCGCCGGCCTCGGCGTGGTCGAGCTGACCATTGCCATCCACAGCGTCTTCAATACGCCGAACGATCGCCTCATCTTCGACGTTGGACATCAGTGTTATCCGCACAAGATCCTGACCGGGCGCCGCGACCGCATCCGCACGCTGCGCCAGGAGGGCGGGCTTTCCGGCTTCACGCGCCGGGCCGAGAGCGAATACGATCCCTTTGGCGCCGCACATTCGTCGACCTCCATTTCCGCCGGTCTCGGTATGGCGGTTGCCGCCGAGCTCGATAATACCGACCGCCGCGTGATCGCTGTCATCGGCGACGGCGCCATGTCGGCCGGCATGGCCTATGAAGCTCTCAACAATGCCGGCGCACTCGATGCACGGCTGATCGTCATCCTCAACGACAACGATATGTCGATTGCCCCGCCGACGGGAGCGATGAGCGCCTATCTCGCGCGCCTCGCCTCCGGCCGCACCTATATGGGCTTCCGGGATTTCGGCAAGAAACTGACCGCCTATCTCGGCAAGAAGGTCGACCGCGCCATCACACGGGCAGTCGAGCACGCACGGGGCTATGTGACCGGCGGCACCATGTTCGAGGAAATGGGCTTCTACCATATCGGTCCGATCGACGGCCATTCCTTCGAGCATCTGCTGCCCGTATTGCGCAATGTGCGCGACAATGCACAAGGCCCGGTGCTGATCCATGTGGTGACGCAGAAGGGCAAGGGCTATCCCCCGGCCGAAGCGGCTGCCGACAAATATCATGGCGTCAACAAGTTCGACGTCATCACCGGCGCTCAGACTAAGGTGAAGCCGAATGCGCCGAGCTACACAAGCGTCTTTGCGGACGCTTTGGTGCAAGAGGCGACCCTTGACGACAAGATCGTCGGCATCACCGCCGCCATGCCGAACGGCACCGGCCTCGACAAGCTGCAAGAATTCTTCCCCAAGCGCTGTTTCGACGTCGGCATTGCCGAGCAGCATGCCGTAACCTTCGCCGCCGGCCTTGCCGCTGAAGGTTATAAGCCCTTTGCAGCCCTTTACTCCACCTTCCTGCAACGCGCCTATGACCAGGTGGTGCATGATGTGGCGATCCAGGGCCTGCCGGTTCGCTTCCCGATAGACCGTGCGGGCTTCGTCGGCGCCGATGGGCCGACACATGCCGGCTCCTTCGATACCGCATTCCTCGCCACCCTGCCCGGTTTTGTCGTCATGGCCGCCGCCGACGAGGCAGAGCTCAAGCATATGGTACGCACAGCCGCCGCCTATGATCTCGGCCCGATTTCCTTCCGCTATCCACGTGGGGAAGGCGTCGGCGTCGATCTGCCGGAGCGCGGTCAGATTCTCGAGATCGGCAAGGGCCGCGTCATCAAGCAGGGGACGAAAGTCGCCCTGCTCTCCTTTGGCACGCGTCTGGGCGACAGTCTTGCAGCCGCCGAGGATCTCGACGCTGCCGGCTTGTCGACGACGGTGGCCGATGCGCGCTTCGCCAAACCGCTCGACCGCGATCTCATTCGCCAGCTTGCCGCCCACCACGAGATCCTCATCACCATCGAGGAAGGCTCGGTCGGGGGCTTCGGCAGTCAAGTCATGCAGTTCCTTGCCAATGACGGCCTGCTCGACAGCGGCCTGAAGGTCCGCTCGCTGGTCATGCCCGATATCTGGATGGAGCAGGCTAAGCCTGAGGCCATGAATGCCATGGCGGGCCTTGATCGCGCCGGCATCGTGCAGACGGTATTCCAGGCACTCGGCCGCGGCCGGATTGTCGAAGCAGCCGGATGACGCGCAAAAATCAGGCGGCCATACGGCTGCTTGACATCATCAGGTCCGAGCATATCAGGCATCGAGTGCATTGAAGACCGCTACACGGTCCCGTCCTGCTGCCTTGGCCTGATAGAGCGCAGAGTCGACATTCTTCAACAGCGGGATACGCGTCGCGCCATCATGCGGCGCGAGCGCGGCGCCGATGCTGAGCCTTGCGAAAATCGACACGCCATCTACAGCGAAAGGGGCCCTGAAGGCTGCAAGCAGCCGTTCGGACAGGGATACGAGTGCATTCTTGTCGGGCGAGTCCGGGACGAATATCGCAAATTCGTCACCTCCCATGCGCACGACGATGTCGTCGGCGCGCAGGACCGAACGGATACGCACCGATGCCTCGCACAGAACTTCGTCGCCGACATTGTGACCGAAACGGTCATTGATCGATTTGAAGCCATCCATGTCGAGATAGAGGACGCCGAAATTGCTGCCTGTCGCTACCGCCGTGCTCAATGCGCCATCAACAACAGCTTCCAGCGCCGACCGATTGAAGAAACGGGTCAGTGGATCGGTCATGGCCGCCGCGCGCAAGCCATTCTCGGCTATTCCCATCAACAGGTTCGTTTTCTGCAGTCGCAGGAGCGCGCTTGCAATTTGGGCAAAGCGCCTGAGGCTCTGCTCCTCGTTCAAAGAAAATTGCCTCGGTCTCTGATCGAGGATGCAGAAGGCACCTACCGGCAGACCGTTCTCCAATCGCACCGGCGCACCGGCATAAAAGCGGAAATAGGGATCATCGAGAACAAAGGGGGCAGTCTTCAGCTCCGGTTCTTCCGTAAGGTCCGGAAGGACCAGCAGTTCGTCATCGAAAACCACCCGCGTGCAGATCGACATATCGCGCGAGCATTCAGCGATCTTCAGCCCCGCCTGCCCCGCTATGCGTTGCCAGTCCTCGTCGATAATGTTGATTGCCGCATAGGGCGTCTCGAACACGCCTCTTGCCAGTTCCGCAAGTGTCGCGAGCTCCGGCGTCGGACCGCTGTGAATCGCATTCAGGGAGCGTACGGCCAAAAGTCTCTGTGTTTCATTGGCCGGAACTCGGACGAGCTGTCCCATTCAGATCTCCCTCAGCATCATTATGTGTACTATAAAAAGGGGCGTTCGCCGCTCAGGGCAACCCTGCCGCCGATCAAATATTTAATAAATCTTGACCAAAGGATGGTCCGCTGAAAACAAGGTCATGACCCAAAGAGCCGCTCTTCCAGGGAAAGAACGCTTCCGGCGCGGCGGCGCTGCACCATAGTCGGACAGGCCGCAGCTGATGATGCTTCTCATACACATTGTGAAAAAGCAAAGCGGCCCGCCGCAAGGCGACGGGCCGACAAAGTCCATGAAGATGATTCGCCGTGAGCCGTCCCTAAAGGGCGCTCACGAAGCCATCGTCGAACGCTCAGAATTCTTCCCAATCGTCCCGCGCGGTGGCGGCAGCTGCAGCGGTTGCCTTTCCGGCGAAGGCCTTGGCAACGGTGCGGCCCAGAGCCCGAGCCGGTGATGCGGCCGGTTTCGAGCGTGCGGTCGCAACGGCCGGCCGGACAGGAGCAGCCTGTGCGGCATCGCCGAGGCGGAACTGCTGGAGCAGCTCGTTAAGAGCTGCGGCCTCGCGAGCGAGCGCATGGCTTGCCGCCGTCTGCTCCTCGACCATGGCGGCATTCTTCTGCGTGCCCTGATCCATGTTGTTGACGGCCGTGTTGATCTCCTGCAGGCCGGTCGACTGCTCGCGGGTCGCCGTCACGATCGCGCCGACATGGCGGTTGATTTCCTGCACTTCCGACACGATCAATTCCAGCGCCTTGCCGGTCTCGCCGACCAGCGACACCCCGGTATTGACCTGATCGCTCGACGTCGTGATGAGCGATTTGATCTCCTTCGCGGCGTTGGCGGAACGCTGCGCCAGCTCCCTGACTTCCTGAGCAACGACCGCAAAGCCCTTGCCGGCATCCCCCGCACGCGCGGCCTCGACGCCGGCGTTCAGCGCCAAGAGATTGGTCTGGAAGGCGATGTCATCGATGACGCTGATGATGTTGCTGATTTCGCCCGAGGATTTCTCGATCTGCTGCATGGCCGAGACGGCTTTGCGAACCACTTCGCCCGACCGCTCCGCACCGAGGCGGGCACGTTCAACGAGATGGCCGACATCCTCGGCCCGCTTGGCGGAGTCGCGAACCGTCGTCGTGACCTGCTCTAGTGCTGCGGCCGTCTCTTCGACGGCGGCAGCCTGCTGTTCGGTACGGTGTGCCAGATCGTCGGCGGCCGAACGAATTTCGTCAGCACCCGCATTGATGGCGCGCGCATTGAAGCCGACAGACTGCAGGGCGGCTTCCAGCTTCTCGACTGCATTGTTGAAATCGGCGCGAACACTATCGAATTGCGGCGCAAAGCTGTTGTGAAGGCGGGTTGCGACATTGCCCGCCGATAGAGCCGAAAGGCCGCTGGCGAGCGCTTCCATGGCGAAGCGGATTTCACCTTCCTCCCGCGCCTTCTGCTCGTCATTCATCAGGCGCTGACGTTCGGCATCGCCGCGCATGCGCTCGGTCTCACCGGCAAGACGCAGCTTCTCGATGCCGGCCTGCTTGAAGACGAGCACTGCATCGGCCATGCGGCCGATTTCGTCGCCGCGGCCAACAGCCGGGACTTCGACGTCATGCTCGCCATTTGCCAGACGGCCCATGGCCGCCGTCATGCCGACGATCGGGCGCACGATGATCCGCGACAGCAGCCATGCAAGCACGGCGGCGGCGAGCGAGGCGAAGATACCGCCGGCGATAAGCGTCAGGCGAAGATCACCGTTGGCATCGTCCTGCATGGCTGCCAGGTCGCTCGCCCTGGCGCGTGCGGCCTTCTTGATCTTGGCGGCAGCTTCGCGGAAGCCATCAAGCTGACCCTTGGTTTCGTTCTGGCCGATCTTGACGATCTGGTCGAGCGGCATCTCGGTTTCCTTGCGCGCCTTGGCCTGTGGCTCCGCAAGCTGATGGAAATAGAGATCGGCAGCCTTTTGCATGTTGTCGATCGCCTGCCGCAGATCCGGAGAATCGGCCGCGATCTGCTTGGCGGCGGCGATGCTTTTCAGCATCCGCTCGCGATTGTTGAAGATATCGCCATAGGTGCTTTCGCTGCGCAGCAGCAGGAAGCCGCGCAGATTGACAGCCTGTTCCAGCATGGCCTGCAGGGAATCGTCGATCTGGCTGACAAGCTGCTGCGACTTGGTCTGCTCGGCGGCGGCACCGGCCGACACTTCTTCCTTGGAATAGACGAATGCCGAAACGCAGGCGAAGATGGCGATCAACGCCGTGAACGTGATGGCAAGCTTGCCATTCAGCGAGAGTTTTTTCGCAAACATGGGCGAGCGCCTCCTGAGCGCCGGTCCTGGCGAGCATCGTCCGGCCGTCATTGGGAGGGAGTACGGCCGATGCTCGAAGAATTCAGGGAGGGCATGATTGGGACGCAGACGCGCGAAGCCTTCATGGCAGGCGGTGACCTGGGAACGGATCACCGCAATCCCCGGCATGAGTAGAGGCTTCGGCTTTAAATTTATTTAATTTGCGCGGGCGGCTCAGCTCAACGCCAGGGCGGTTCAGTTTTCACGGAATCTCTGAACCGCTTTAGCGCTTTGGTTTCACGCAATTCCGGACGGAAAACCGCTCCGCACTTTTCCTGGAATTGCTTTAGTTCACCGCCGCCGCGGCCAGGATCAGGATATCCAGATCGTGCTCCGGGTAAAAATCCTGCGCCGTCATCTGGAACGTCGTCGCGCCGATCTTCTTCACATTCGTACCGCAAAAGCTGATGTAGTTCTCGGGGCTGCCCTTATCGACGGTCAACTCGAAATGCTTGATCGGGCCGGACCAGTTGGCACCCGTCGTCAGCACGTAGGAGATCCAGCTCTCGGTATAGCCGCGACCACCCTTGTCGGCCGCCATGGCAAGCTTGACGGCCGTCTTTAGAAAGGTCTCGTCGAGACAATATTTGGCGCGATAGTTCTGCAGCTGCCGCTTCTGGTAATCTTCGTCGCCGGCGAAAGTGATGGCGACGGTACCGCCGACGCTTGGCTTGTAGCGATGCTCCACGGCAATCTTGGCCTTGGCCGGAAACTTGGTGCGCCACCAATAGGTCGTATGCAGCGTCCACATCGGCGTCGGGTGATGTTTCATGCCCTGGCCGTCGGCGTCGTATTCGTCATCGGCGATCAAACCCCGGGCTGTCCAATCCTCGAGCACATCGACGGGCAATTTAGCGACGGCATCCGTCGCCGCCTTGCTGAGCGGCGGCAGCGGCACGCCATGCGCCTTCAGTTCGTCAGTCATGTCGACCCCGGCAACCGACACGCGCTGCTGCAGGGTCGGCGTGATGGCCTTGCCATCCTGCGTCACCGTGAAACCCAAGAAATTGTCGGAATCGACATTTCCGGCATCGACCATACTGTCGATGTCGCCTTTGATATCGGGCATCGGAAAGGCGACGACGCTTTCGACATCCTTCTCGGAGGTATTTTCGAAGATGTAATCGACGCGGACCTGTTCCGCCGAAATGAACAGCTTTTCCTGCGCCATGCTGATATCGCCGGTGCGGACATAGGTAAGACCACCCGTCTTCAGCTCAGCCATCGTATCATTTGCCATAGCCGGAACGGCGAACATTACCATTAGCGCCGCATAGCCAACGATCTTCCGCATGATGCCCTCACCCGTCGATTGCGGCGATTATGGCCGGTTGCGGTCCGGCGTCAACGCCGATATCGATATAAAAGGCTTGCAACATGACCCATTGCCCGGCATGGACAGCCCATGTCCGAACCACAACGCCTCGACCAGCTTCTCGTCACCCTTTCGCTCTTCGCCAGCCGCTCGCGCGCTCGCGATGCGATCCAGCGCGGCACGGTCACCGTGAACGGCAAGATCGTGACGAAGCCGGGAGCACTTTTTTCCGAAAGTGTCGAGATAAGCATCGATGATCCCGCACAGGATTACGTCTCGCGTGCGGCCTTGAAGCTGGTGGCGGCGCTCGACCATTTCGGCCTCGATCCGCGCGGACAGCATTGTGTCGATGTCGGCGCATCGACCGGAGGCTTTACTGAAGTGCTGCTGCAGCGTGGCGCTTCTCATGTCACTGCGATCGATGTCGGTCACGACCAGATGCATCCGCGGATAGCCGCCGATCCGCGGGTGACCAATATCGAGGGGCTGAACGCGCGCAACCTGACCGCCGAGGACATAGGCGAGCCCTTCTCCCTCGTTGTTTCCGACGTCTCGTTCATTTCGCTCAAGCTGGCTCTCGCGCCGGCGCTTGCGCTTGCCGAACCGGGCGCACGGGCGGCACTGCTCGTAAAACCGCAATTCGAAGCGGGCCGCGATGCGATCGGCAAGGCCGGGCTTTTGAAGGACCCCTCCTCCGCTCCGGCGGTGGCGGCGGAACTCGAGCGCTGGTTCACCGAAGACATGGGCTGGCAGAGCCTCGGCCTCATTGCCTCGCCGATCGCGGGCGGCGACGGCAACCAGGAATTTCTTCTCGCAGGGATCAAGCCATGAGCACCGAAACCGTCACCATCCAGAAGCTCGGCGCCCAGGGCGACGGCATCGCGCAGGGCACCGACGGCCCGATCTACGTGCCCTTCACGCTGCCGGGCGAAAGCGTCGCCATCGCGCGGGTCAAGAGCCATGGCACGCTGATGTCGATCGCGTCGGCCTCGCCCGACCGGCAGGAGCCGCACTGTCGGCATTTCGGCCCGCATGGCGTCAACGGCGCCTGCGGCGGCTGCACCCTCCAGCATTATGCCGATGCGCCCTACCGCGCCTTCAAGCGCCAGCTCGTCGTGGACGCGCTGCGGTCGAAGGGCCTGACGCCCGACGTGGACGATATCGTCGCTGCGCATCCCGGTGAACGGCGCCGGGTCGTCTTCGCCGCGCGCAAGACTGAAAAGGATATGCTGATCGGCTTCAATCAGGCCGAAAGTCACCACATCGTCGCCATCGAGGAATGTCCCATCGCCTCGGCCGGCATCATGGCCCGCTTGCCTGCCATCAAGACGATTGCGGCGGCAATGGCCGTCAATGCCGCAGCCTTCCGCATCTCCGTATTGGAGACGCAGACCGGCCTCGACCTTGCTGTCGACGGCATCAAGTCACTTTCGGACAAGCAGCGCCGCGGCACGATCGAAACGGTTCTGTCGCTTCGCGGCATCGCCCGCGTTTCGCTGAATGGCGAGATCCTGGTCGAGCCGATAAAGCCGATGATCGATTTCGGCGGCGTCCAGGTCGCACCGCCGCCTGGTGCCTTCACGCAGGCGACCAAGCAGGCCGAGGACGCCATGGCCGAGTTGGTTGCAGCCCATGTCGGCAAGGCCAAGCGTATCGCCGATCTCTTCGCCGGCAGCGGCACCTTCTCCCTTCGCCTGGCGCGGATTGGGCGCGTGCATGCGGTGGAAAGCGAAGACAAGCCGCTCGCGGCATTGGATCACGCCGCCCGCAACACGCAGGGACTGAAGCCCGTCAGCGTCGAGCGCCGTGATCTCTTTCGCCGGCCGCTGATGGCGCAAGAATTGAAGGTCTACGACGCCGTCATCTTCGACCCGCCCCGCGCCGGCGCAGAATTCCAGAGCAAGGAATTGACCCGATCGCAGGTCAAAAAGATCGTCGCCGTCTCCTGCAACCCGCTGACCCTTGCCCGTGATCTCGCTATCCTGGTCGAGGGCGGCTACCGCGTTACGCGGGTGACCCCTATCGACCAGTTCCTGTGGACCTCGCATGTCGAAGTGGTTGCGGCGCTGGAAAAGTAATTATCTTCGCCACGAATTCGGTGGCCGACCCTCGTGGTTCGAGGCTACGCCCTAAGGGCTTCGCACCTCACCATGAGGGCGGAGTGGCTCACGATCGAGATACGCCAGAGGTTAGCCCTCATGGTGAGGAGGCCTGCAAGGCCGTCTCGAACCACGAGGGCGGATGAGGGAAAAGAATTGATCCCGCCGCACACCAAATGGTAGAAAATAGCTCATCTCCAGTTTGTGAGCGCTATCGTGGAAGCCACCGTCTATATCCTTCGCTGTAGCGATGGCTCTTATTATACAGGCCTGACAAAGCAGCCGATCGAGGCCCGCGTCTGGGAGCACAATGCAGGTCTCTATGATGGCTATACCGCCAAGCGCCGGCCCGTCGAATTGGTGTTTCAGGAAGTCTATGATCGCATCATCGACGCCATCGCCCGCGAACGCCAGATCAAGGGTTGGTCGCGCCGGAAGAAGGAGGCGCTGATTGCTTTCGACTACGAAGCATTGCCTGCTTTGGCTAGCCGTGGGTCGGCGGAAAGGAAGCAGAATGGGGATTAACGGGCCGACCCTCGTGGTTCGAGACGGCCTTGCAGGCCTCCTCACCATGAGGGCGGAAGGGTTGCCGCGTTTCAAGTAAGCCAACTTCCGTCACGTTCACCTTTCGACAGGCTCACCCTTCGACGGGCTCAGGATGAAGCCTCCTCAAATCTGAAAATGCATAAAGTAATCTAGGCTCAAGAACCATCTGAACCGCGGACGAATCTTGCCGGTCGCCTTCAGCAGGGAGGACCAGCCCGCGTGGTGAGGACGCCTGCTAGGCCGTCTCGAACCACGGGTGCGGATGAGCTTCATCGCCTCATGAAAGCTTCGAAAGCCGCGCGGGCTTCGGCGCTTTTCAGCTGGGCGGCGAAATGTTCGGCCTCTTTCTGGATGCGGTCGAGGACAGCATCGGGAGGACCCCGCATGAGATCACGTGCGATCCGAAGGGCCTCGGGCGGCTTGGCGGTGAGTTTTGCGGCCAGAGACAGCGTTTCGGCCTCCACCGCGTCGGGTGACGCCACCTTCCAGATCAGGCCCGCTTCCTTAGCGTCAGAAGCGGAAAGGCCTTCGCCGAGCGCAAGCAGCGCGAAGGCGCGTTGATGGCCCATCACGCGCGGAGCAAGCAGGCTCGAAGCCGCTTCCGGAACCAGCGCAAGATCGACGAAGGGTGTCCTGAACAGGCTGCGGTCGGAGGCAACAGTCAGATCGCAATGCAGATGGATCGTCGTGCCAATGCCGATCGCCAGACCATCGACGCCGGAGACGACGGGCTTCTTCGTGCTCGCCAGTGCAACGAGAAAATCAATGACTTCGCGCCCCATATTGCCGCTCATGGCGAAGGCAAGGAAATCGGCCAGATCGTTGCCGGCCGAAAAACAGCCTTCCGTGCCGAGAAAGACGTGGACGCAGATATCCGGCGCGGCCTCCGCCGCCTTCAGCGCCTCGGTCATCGTCTGATACATGGCGCGGGTGATGGCGTTCTTCTTTTCCGGCCGGTTGAACCGGATGATCTGGATATACGGTGCGGACTCGGGGCGTTCGATCAGGATATGGTCGTTCATGGCTTTTCCTCAGGCTAATGCGGCGCGGGCGGCTTCGAGGCTGGATGCGCCGGCGATGACCCGATCGGAGAGAGCGGCGGTCTCGGCTAGGAGGTTTTCGGCAGCGAAGCGGCAGAGCGCGATGCGCTTGGCCCCCTCGCCGTCGCCGGCCTCGGTAAGGCCACCCTTGGCCAGATAAGAGCCTGTTAGCACGAGACCGAAAAGCCGCTGGTAAGGCGTGGCGCCCGCCAGAGCTTCGGCAGCGGCGCCATCCGCCTGTTTCGATAAGAGCCATTCGCTCGTCCTTTCGAGATCGGCAACGGCCGCCTGCAGCCGGGGTGCCGTTTCGCCGAAACCTTCGAGATTGGACTTCGCGACATTATCGGCGATCTCACGCAATTCGGCGATGAAACCGCGCAGATGATCGCCATTACCGATGGTCAGCTTGCGCGTCACCAGATCGATAGCCTGAATGCCGTTGGTGCCTTCGTAGATCGGCGCGATGCGCACATCGCGCAGCAGGCGCGCCGCTCCGGTCTCTTCGATGAAGCCCATGCCGCCATGAACCTGGACACCAAGCGAGGCGGCATCGACGCCGGCATCGGTGGAGAAGGATTTAGCGATCGGCGTCAACAGGGCTGCGCGCTCCTGCCAATATTTTGCTCTCTCGGGATCGCGATGCGACATGTCGATCGCCTGCGCACAGGCGTAGCAGATCGCGCGTGAGCCCTGCGTCAAAGCCTTCATCGTCAACAGCATGCGGGCAACGTCGGGATGCTCAATGATCGGGCTCATGCCCGATGCGGCCGTGCCTGGCGCGCGGCCCTGGGTGCGCTCGCGGGCATAGGCGATGGCCTTCTGGGTCGCGGCTTCAGCAATCGCGACACCCTGGATGCCGACAGCCAATCTGGCATTGTTCATCATCGTGAACATGCAGGCGAGGCCCTTGTTTTCCTCGCCTACCAGCCAGCCGACGGCTCCCTTTTCCGCACCGTATTTGCCATCGCCATAGATCATCGTGCAGGTCGGTGAGCCATGGATGCCGAGCTTATGTTCCAGCGAATGCACGAAAAGATCGTTGCGGGCACCGAGCGAGCCATCCCCATTCACAAGGAATTTCGGCACGAGAAACAGCGAAATGCCGCGCGTGCCGGCAGGCGCATCCGGAAGGCGGGCGAGAACGAGATGGATGATGTTCTCGGTGGCCTCGTGATCGCCCCAGGTGATGAAAATCTTCTGGCCAAAGATGCGATAGGTGCCATCATCGCGGCGTTCGGCGCGGGAGCGCAGCGCGCCGACATCGGAGCCGGCATGGGGCTCCGTCAGATTCATGGTCCCCGTCCACTCGCCGGAGACGAGCTTTGCCAGATATGTCTTCTTGAGGTCTTCGCTGCCGTGTGCCCGTAACGCTTCGACCGCCCCCATGGTCAGCGTCGGCGCAAGGCCGAAGGCCATCGAAGCGGAATTCCACATTTCCAGCGCAGCGATATTCAGCATGTGCGGCAAGCCCTGCCCGCCAAACTCCTCCGGCGCGGTCAGGCCATTCCAGCCGCCAGTGATCCAGTCGCGATAGAGCTTCTCCCAGCCATCGGGAAGAACCACCTTGCCATCCACCAGCCTTGCGCCTTGCCTGTCGCCATTCTCAGCGAGCGGCTCCACCGCCTCACCGGCGAAACGCCCGGCTTCCGACAGGATAGCATCGACAAGATCGGTGCTGAGATCGCCGAGAACACCCTCTTCCATGGCACGCTCCATGCCGGCGACATGTTTCAGCGTGAACGCAATTTCTTCGACAGGCGCCTTGTACATGATGATTTCCTCCGGATGGTACTGGCAATGACCCGCCTCATCCGGACCATCGGCCATTTGTGGCTATAGCTAGTTTATTTTTACGTAAACGTCAATTTTTTCAAATGGCAGGAGGCATCGATTTCCACCGTCTCGCGAACCCGAAGGTGACATGCGTCTTACGCGCGCCGAGCGGCTGTGACATCGCCGCCTATCTCTGCGATTATTCCGCGAAAGCACGGACTTGCATAAACAATCGTCATGAACGAAGACTAAGGCAACTGTTCAGACAAAGCGAACGATGCCCCCATGAACACGCTCACGTCAGCCAATACCATACCAGGCTTTATCTGGGCATACCGTCTCCGTCCCGGTGAAACCAAGCCGGAGCGCCTGCCTGACGACACCGATCGTTCGAGGCTGTTCCGCGACGACGGCTTTCTCTGGCTGCACCTCAACCTCGTCGATGCACGGGTGCCGGCCTTCCTCGAGGATGCGCCGGGGCTGAACGAAGCCGCCCGCATAGCGCTGACCACGCATGAAACACATGCAACGATCACGGTCGACGAGCAGATGCTTTTCGGCACATTGGTCGACTTCCAGCGCGATTTTGCCCACAACACCCACGACATCGGCTGGCTGCATTTCGCGCTGACCGATCGCGTGCTGATAACCACCCGGCTGCAGCCGCTGCGCAGCCTGGACCGGACCCGGGTGCTGATCGAAAAGAACGCCGCACGATTTTCCAATCCCGTGGATATTTTCGAGCTGATCGTCGTCGAGTTCCAACGAACCCTGATCTCCGTCGTCATCGAAATCAGCGAAGAGCTGAATGGCATAGAGGATTTCGTCCACGGCAATACGTCGCGCGACGAGCGCGCCAAGCTTCCGCCCATCCGCAGGACAATCGTGCGCCTGCATCGGCATCTGCGCACCGTTCTCTCGCTGATGCGCCATGCCGCCGCCTCGGACGATGAGGAAATGCCGCTCGGCTTCGAGGATGTTGCGGCCCGGCTGACGGGGCGCCTCGAAGCGGTCGAGCATGACGTCTATGCACTGCAGGAACGGGCCAGACTGCTACACGAAGAGATCGATTCGAAGCTCGCCTCCGAGATCAATCGGCATCTCTATATCCTGTCGATCATGACAGCATTTCTGCTGCCCCCGACGCTGGTGACCGGCTTCTTCGGCATGAATACATCGGGGTTGCCGCTAGCGGGCGGCGCAAGCGGCACCGGATATGCAGTAGGGTTCATCATCGCCTCCATGCTGCTGGCATGGTGGCTGCTCAGGCGAGTGAACATTCTCTGACATTGAACCATGCAAAAAGCCGCCCGGCGAAAAACCGGGCGGCTGGCATTTGTCGTTCTGAAATTGCCGCTTAGAAATACGGCGAATAGCACTGACGGCGCGGGCCGGAATTCGGCTGGAACGTATTGTCGTAAGCGCGATAGGAGCGATAGCGTGCCTCGCACCAGCCGACATGGCGCGGATTGATGCCAGCGGACGGGGCCGGAGCCGGCTCATAATAGCGCGGCTGGCTGGCGATCGCGCCGCCGACGAGAGCACCGGCGCCGAAGGCTGCCAGCGGGAACCAATAGCCATCATAGTAGCGATAACCATGACGATAGCCGCCGCGATAACCGCGGTAGCCGCCGTACCAGCCGCGGCGATAGTAACCGCCATGGCGCCACTGAACCTGTTCGACATTACCAGGCGCGGCCTGCGTGGGCGCGGACTGCTTTACGATCGGTGCGGCAGGCATCTGCATGGCAAAAGACGGTGTGAAGCTCGTCAGGGCGACGGCAGCCGTTACGGCGACTGTCGCAATTTTTGCACGGAAACCAAGCATTTTCATCTCCATTCCCTGGTTCGGCCTGGTACTCAAGCCTGTACGCGTTTCATGTCGGGAATGCTTCCCGAGCAAGGTTTCGCTGCCTGCTTCGTCGCATATCCGAATAGACGACAAGAAACGCGGCAGCGCGTTATTTAGTTCCTCAAATCCCTACCGACTTAAGGAGTTACGAGGGGCTCCACGATGAATTTATAGTGATTGCCTTCTTAACCCAAGATTAACCAGCAATCCTTACTATTATTTCATGAAAGGATACCGAAAAAGTAACCTCCTCATTTACAGCTTGCTGACGATCCTGACCCTGATGGGGCCGGTCTCCAAGCCTTCGGCCGGTGAAAGCCAGCCCTGGGGCGATCCAAAAAACGCCCTGATTGTCGATGCTTACGAGCTGAACACCATCGACTGGACTGCATTCCTGCAGGACAAGCGCATTGCCGGCTTCATCTCCAAGGCGTCCGACGGACTTCCTGAAAGCTTCAGTTGCACCGGCGACCATGGCGGCGATACGGTGGCCCATTGCAGGACTATGTGGCGCAAATACGCCGTCAGCCGCGAGCTGTTTCAAACGCGGCGCATGCTGGCAAAGACGAATGGCCTGTTATGGGGCGCCTATCATCTGGGGCGGCCCGGCAATCCGATCGATCAGGCCAATCATTTTCTCGCTTACGCCGATCCGCAGCCGGACGAGCTGATGGTGCTCGATATCGACGGCATGGATGCGACGCAATTCATGTCGCTCGACGATGCGCAGATCTATGTCGCCCACATCAAGGTTAGAACCGGTCGCTATCCCATTCTCTACGTCAATCACAACACGGCGCGCTACATCGCCGATCACCGGGGTACCTATCCGCTGCTGTCGCGGCTGCCCTTGTGGTATGCGCGCTACAAGCCTGATGTCAAAGGCACGTTCCCACTCGGCAACTGGGACAATTATGCCATCTGGCAGTTCGCTTCGTCGGACAATTGCTCGGAGAAAAGCTGCCCCTATCGGGTGCCGGGGACGCTCACCGATATCGACGTCAATGTCGTGCCGATGACGAAGGTTCAGCTCGCGAGGATCTGGCCGCAGGGCGATCTCCTGCCGGCCAAACCCCTGCCCGCGCCGGACCTGACGATCGCGCTTGCACAGATGTGCAGCGGACCGCGGCAGATGCTCGTTTCGCTCATGACCGATATCGACCCGGTCGTCACCGCGTCGACCCCGCAAACCAAGCCGGTCGAGATCAACGAGCTGAACTACCAGGATTTCTAGGCCGGTACGACCGCCCTTAGATCGATGCTAAGCCTCGATCTGGACGTCCGTCTTCGGGCGGGAACAGCAGGCGAGGATATAGCCCTCGTCGATCTCGTCATCGAGGATGCCGCCATTATGGCTCATCTCGACTTCGCCCGAGAGCTTCATGACCCGGCATGTCCCGCAGAGGCCGGATTCGCAGGCGGCACCGATGCGCACGCCGGCGCCGCGCGCCGCCTGAAGCACGGTCTGGCCCGCCGCGCAGACGACATCCTTGCCCGCCATGGTGAAGCGGATCGTGGTCGCCGCCTCGCCCGATGCATCGTCGGAGACTTCCGCAAGCGGTGTCGCCGCATTGGCCGGCTGGAAGCTTTCCTGATGATAGCGCGACATGTCGAAACCATGCGCTTCGAGCATCGAGCGCACGGCGTCCATGAAGACTTCCGGACCGCAGCAGAAGATGGTCCGGTCCATGAAGTCGGGCGCCAGCAGGCCGATCTTCGCCTTGTCGATGCGACCCTTCAACCCCGACCAGAGGTCTGTTCGGCCGCAGCCTTCGACGATGAAACCGAGATTGAGGTTCGGCATGAAGCGCGCGAGATATTCGAGCTCGGAACGAAAGATGATGTCGGCCGGGCTGCGCGAACAGTTGACGAAGGTGATATCAGACAGCGGTGCGATATCGGACATGTAGCGCGTCATCGACATCATCGGCGTGATGCCGGAGCCGGCCGAGACGAAAAGATATTTCTCGCCGGGATGACGGACATGGCTGAAATCGCCGAGCGGGCCGAAAGCCTTGATGCGCATGCCTGGCTTCAGGTTCTCGAACATCCAGCGCGTGCCGATGCTGTCCTTTTGCGCCTTCACCGTCACGGCGACCGAGAAGGGCCGCGACGGCGTGGACGACAGCGTATAGGTGCGCATGACCGGCTCCGGAGCCGTCGGCAGCTCCAGCGTCACGAACTGGCCCGGCAGATAACGGAACCAGTTATCCTTGTCGGACCCGAAGGTGAAGGTCATCACGTCAGGCGCTTCGGGCGTTGCCGAGAGGCATTCGAGCACATGCTGCCTATCATTCCAGGGCTGCATCTGGTCGAGGTGGCGATGCGGAAGGGAGACGGTCATGTTCATGCTCAGGCAACCGCCGACAGCTTGGCCTGATCGCCCTGCAGCCGGTTGATCATGAACGTCGTGTACCATTCGACGAACTGCATGACGCCGCCTTCGTGGATCTCCGAATAGGGACCGGGCTCATAGGCCGGCGAGCGGATGCCGAAGGCATTTTCCTCGACGATGCAGCGGTCCTGATCGTTGGTTTCGGTCCAGACGTGGGTCAGCTCTTCCAGATTATAGTCGACACCTTCGACGGCATCCTTATGGACGAGCCACTTCGTGGTCACGGCAGTTTCCTCGGCGCTGATCGGCAGGACGCGGAAGGAGATCGCGTGGTCGCCGAGCATGTGGTTCCACGTCGTCGGATAGTGGAACAGCAGCATGGTGCCGATGCCGTTGATCGTCACATCGGGCGAGAGCGGCCGCCTGACGGCATTCTGTCCGGACATGGTGTAGCTTTCGGCGCCTTCGATCAGCGGCATGCGGGCGGTGCGGAACTGGCCGTCCGGCGAAATCTTGAATTCGCTCGGCAGGCCGGCGGCTTCGCAGCGTGCCCAGTGCTCGGTGATGACGGGGTCGCTCATCGCGCCCTGCACGCCGGTCACGGTCGGAGCTTCCGGGAAGGTGCGGCAGAGTTCGGGGTGATTGGCCGCGCAATGATAGCACTCGCGGTTGTTTTCCCAGACGAGCTTCCAGTTGCCCTTCTCGATGATGGTGCTCTGGAAGGCGACCTTGGCTTCGCTGATGCGGTGCGGCGCCATGTAGGGTTCGATCGTGGCGCGAACCGGTGCGAAATCGGGGGCGTTCTGCGCGAGGCAGATGAAGATGTAGCCGCCGACGCTTTCGCAGTGAACCGGCTTTAGCGAATACTGGCTCTTGTCGAAATCCTCCGCCATCTGGCGGGCGAAGAGCAGCGAGCCGTCGAGCTCGTAGGTCCACTGGTGATAGGGGCAGACGAGCTTTGCCGACGAGCCGCGCTCGGTGGTGCAGACACGCGAGCCGCGATGGCGACAGCTATTGTGGAAGGCGCGGATGACCTGATCGCGGCCGCGAACGATCACGACGGGATAATCGCCGATCTGGACGGTGAAATAATTGCCCGCGCGCGGCACTTCGCAATCATGGCCGATAAACAGCCAGTCGCGATAGTAGATCGTCTCCATATCGAGCTTGAAGTAATCCGGATCGGTGTAGAACGGTTGCTCAAGGCTCAAACCCGTCCGGTGGTTCTTCAGTTGCCGCAGAACTTTGCTGCCGATGTCCATTTGCCTATCCTTAGCAGTACCAGAAGGCGGGCAAAGGACATGCGCGGCCGATTGGGAGCGGCCAAAAGCAATGTCCCGACCACCCGCCGCGGTCAGTAAACCTACGTGCCCAAGGCTGGTTTCCGGGCTCTGGAGCGGCCCTGTTTCCAGAGCCCCATGGCACCTTCCCAGGTCGATCGACCCAGTGGCTTTATCCGCCATGCCTCACTCCACCACCGTTGCGGGGGCAGCGCCGGATTTTGACCGGCTTCCCAATTCTCCGTCTCCCTAGCAGACGGCACCTTGAGATTGATGGCATCATAGCTCTCGGCTCCGCCAGCCGCTGCGCTGCAATGCGACATCGGCTCCGAAATTGACGACAGTCGAAACGGGACGCCCGGACGGTTGCGTGCCGCGAGAATATAGAGAGGAAATTCAATTGGTTGGGCGCTTGCATCAGAGACGCTCCGAGCATCGTATGTGCATTCCACCAATGACGCTTTATCCTGATTGCGACAGGTCTGCAAACGGCCGATAATTGGGAGGCTAGTTGCACGGCTGAGAGCGCCGACAGAGCCGCTATCGGGAGCCTTCGGTCCGGCGCGGTCAAGCTCGGCTCAAGCTCCGTAGTCCATCATGTCGCCGAAGAGTTTATAGCGAGATCCGGCATGGCCAAACTCAGATATTTCGACGCTGGGAAGCCCGCCGAGCCTGAACCGGCGCAGCCGGTATCAACGACGGGGTACACCGAATTCCTGCGCACCGGCCGCATCAACCGCAACAGGCCGCATTGGCTGGCAGAAGAGCGCGAATACCTCACCCATGAACAGGTGGCCGAACGCACGGCGCTGAAGCTCCGGGACGCCGGCGAAAAGACCCACGACCGGCTCAACAATTTCCATAGGTCCATCCGCTTCCCGAAGCTCATCTTTCATCACACGCTGAAGGACACGCCGCATCTCGGCTATTGCCATGTCACCGCCGCGCGGACGCAATTCGCCCAATATGAGCAGGTGAACTGGGCCTTCTACATAGCCAACTTCTTTGCCCGGATCGGCCAGGAAGAGAACTTCTTCGAGGATATCAGCCTCAAATATTCGCGGATGTATTTCGCGGTCGCCATCCATCCGGACAGGCAAGCCGAAGACAAGAAGCTGACGATCAATCGCGACGTCCGCGGCAACGGCGTACTGTTCCACACCCACGATCCGCAGATCGCCATCCGCAACGTTCTTCTGCTCGGCGCCCGCAACGAGCAGCTTCGCGACATCATTCGCCAGCTTTGACGATTGATCCGAAAACTCGAAGGGCATAAGAAACGGCCTGAACTGCAAGCAGGCAGGCCATGGCACGACACATAGACATTCTCGAACATCCGCAAACGGCGATCGAAGTTGCGACGGCAACGCTTGCCGAGGGTCTGCCGATCGGGCTGCCGACGGAGACGGTCTACGGCCTTGCCGCCGATGCCACCAATCCTGCCGCGATTACCCGGATCTACGAGACGAAGGGGCGGCCGCGCTTCAATCCGCTGATCTGCCACATGAGCGATCTTGCGATGGCCGAGCGCTATGCGGTCTTCGACCCCATCTCGCGCAAGCTCGCGGAAGCTTTCTGGCCCGGACCGCTGACGCTGGTGCTGCCGCTCAAGCCCGATAGCGGCATCCATCCGCTGGCGACCGCCGGCCTCGACACGGTCGGCATCCGCGTGCCGCAGGGCTTTGCCGGAGACCTGATCCGCGCCTTCGACCGGCCGCTTGCCGCGCCGAGCGCCAATACCTCGGGCAAGATCAGCGCCACCAGCGCCGATCATGTGGACGACGATCTCGGAGAGCGGATCACGCTCATCCTCGACGCCGGGTCCTCGGTCGTCGGCGTGGAGTCGACCATCGTCAAGGTCGAGGATGGCGAGGTGCGACTGTTACGACCCGGCGGGCTGGCGGCCAGCGAGATCGAGCGTGTGGCCGGCAAGGCGCTGAAGCGCAAGAAGAAGGCTTCCGCTGCCATCGAGGCACCCGGTATGCTTGCCTCACACTATGCGCCGGGTGCAGCCGTGCGGCTCGACGCGACGGATGTTTCCGCGAACGAAGCGCTGATCCGCTTCGGGACGCCTGACATTCCCGGCATCGAAAATGCGGTTGCCGTGCTGGATCTGAGCACCAGCGGCGATCTTTCGGAAGCTGCCGCGAATCTTTTCGATTTCATGAAGCGCGCCGATGCCACCGGCGCGGCCACGATCGCTTTCTCGCATATTCCCGACGAAGGCCTCGGCGAGGCCATCAACGACCGGCTGCGCCGCGCCGCCGCGCCCAGAGACTAAATCAGCCATCAGGCAAAGGACACGCCATGAGCAGCTCCGCCCCCTCCTCCGACCTTCTCGATCGCTTCGCCGTCATCGTCGGCGAAAAACATGCCGTGCGGGACCCGGCCGAAATTGCGCCGCATCTGGTGGAAAATCGCGGGCTCTATCACGGCGCTTCGCCCATGCTGCTGAAGCCCGGCTCGGTGGAAGAGGTGTCGGCCATCCTCAAGCTTGCCAGCGAAACCGGCACGGCCATCGTTCCGCAGACCGGAAATACCGGCCTTGTCGGCGGGCAGACGCCGCGGGAGGGCAACTCCGATATCATTCTCTCGCTGGAACGCATGAACCGCGTTCGCGATATCGATCCGGTCGGGAATACAATGATCGTCGACGGCGGCTGCATCCTGGCGGATGTGCACAAGGCGGCGGCCGAGCATGGCCGCATGTTTCCGCTTTCGCTCGGCTCCGAAGGTTCCTGCCGCATTGCCGGCAATCTTTCCACCAATGCCGGCGGCACGGCTGTTCTTGCCTATGGCAACATGCGCCAGCTTTGCCTTGGCCTTGAAGTCGTTCTGCCCACGGGCGAGATCTGGAACGGACTACGCCGCTTGAAGAAGGACAATACCGGCTACGATCTGCGTGACCTCTTCATCGGCGCGGAAGGCACGCTCGGAGTCATCACCGGCGCAGTGCTAAAACTCTTTCCACAGCCACTCGGCCATCAGGTCGCCTTTGCCGGCCTGCAATCCGTCGATGATGCGCTGACCCTGTTCAAGAACGCCTCCAGCCTCTGCGGCACGGCGCTGACCGGCTTCGAGCTGATGCCGCGCATCGGCGTCGAATTCACCACGCGGCATATTCCGGGCGTGCGCGATCCGCTCGACACGGCCCATCCCTGGTATGTGCTGATCGATATCTCCACCTCCGATTCGGCAGAGACCGCCGAGCGGATGATGACGGCGCTGCTCGAACAGGGCTATGAGGCCGGCCTGATCCAGGATGCGACCATCGCCAGCTCGGAAGCACAGCAGAAAGCCATCTGGCATATGCGCGAGAGCATGTCGGATGCGCAAAAGCCAGAAGGCGGCTCGATCAAGCATGACGTTTCCGTGCCGGTGGCACAGATCCCGCAATTCATGGCGGAGGCCGAAAAGGCTGTGGTCGCCGCCATGCCGGGCGCGCGCGTCTGCGCCTTCGGCCACATGGGCGACGGCAATATCCATTACAACATCTCGCAGCCTGTCGGCGCCGACAAGGCCGAGTTCATCGGCCGCTGGCGCGAGATGAACAAGATCGTGCATGGTCTGGTGCTGCAGCATGGCGGCTCGATCTCGGCCGAGCACGGCATCGGCCAACTGAAGCGCGACGAGTTGGCTTCCATCCGCTCCGATATTGAGATGGAGCTGATGCGCCGGATCAAGACGGCTTTCGATCCGGCCGGGATCATGAATCCTGGGAAGGTCCTCAAGATCTGAGAGTTGGTCGACTGCCTTAACGGGCGAGACACGCTCTGAATCTAGGTTGTTATGGAAGGCTTCAGTATGGGCGACAAGCACATATATGTGACATCGGTCAGCAGCAGCGGCGTGCACCAGTTCAGCAAGCAGATTAAAGATCATATTCAACTGCTGACCGGGCTCGGTGTGGAGGGCGACGCGCATATGGGGGTGACGGTGAAGCATCGCTCGCGCGTCGCGGTCGATCCGACGCAACCCAATCTGCGCCAGGTGCACATCATCCATGAAGAGCTGTTCGACGAGCTGACCGAAAAGGGTTTTTCCGTTTCGCCGGGCGATATGGGCGAGAATATTGCCACCCGAGGGATAGACCTGCTTTCCCTGCCGCACGGCACACGCCTGTATATCGGCGCGGAAGCGATCGTGGAGGTGACGGGCTTGCGCAATCCCTGCAAGCAGATCGACAATTTTCAGAAGGGCTTGCTGCACGCTGTACTCGACAAGGATGCCGATGGCGGGTTGGTCCGCAAGGCGGGGATCATGGGCATTGTCGTGCAGGGCGGCCGTGTTCAGCGCGATGACGCCATTCGCGTCGAGTTGCCGCCGCTACCGCATGTGAAGCTCGCGCGGGTTTGATGTGCTTATGCGGAGCATCTGATACCCCTCTGTCACTATCGCGACATTTCCCCCACAAGGGGGCCATCGCGTATGAAATAGAAAGTGCCCCTCACCCCAGCCCTCTCCCCGTTTTGACGGGGAGAGGGGGCGACAATATCAAACCCCTTCGCCCCGCGTGCGGGGAGAAGGTGGACTCGAACAGTTGAGCGAAGCGAAACTGTGAGAGGACGGATGAGGGGCTAACCTGTCCATATGCGATTCCCCTGCCCTTGTGGGGAGATGTCCCGAAAGGGACAGAGGGGGGTGCGCACTCTCCGCGACAACCGCAGCCAGCGTCATCCCCCATTATATCAATCGAAATCGTCTTGACCCGAATTACCACCGCCGCCATTGCGGTTGCCGGAGATGATCTCGCGTTTGCCGACGTGGTTGGCGGGGCCGACCAGGCCGTCCTTTTCCATGCGCTCGACCAGCGATGCAGCACGGTTATAGCCGATGCCGAGGCGGCGCTGGATGTAGGAGGTCGAGCACTTCTTGTCACGCATGACCACCTTGATCGCCTGTTCGTAGAGATCGTCGCCGTCTTCCGAGGCAATCGCCCCCTTGTCGAAGACGGCGGTATCTTCCTCCTCGTCTTCTTCGTCCTCGTCGGCGGTGACTGTATCGAGATATTCCGGACGGCCCTGCAGCTTCAAGTGCGCCACGACCTTTTCGACTTCCTCGTCGGAGACGAAGGGGCCATGGACGCGGGAGATGCGGCCGCCGCCGGCCATATGCAGCATGTCGCCCTGGCCGAGAAGCTGTTCGGCACCCTGCTCGCCGAGGATGGTGCGGCTGTCGATCTTCGACGTCACCTGGAAGGAGATGCGGGTCGGGAAGTTCGCCTTGATCGTGCCGGTGATGACATCGACGGACGGACGCTGCGTCGCCATGATCAGGTGGATGCCTGCGGCACGCGCCATCTGCGCCAGACGCTGGATCGCACCTTCGATTTCCTTGCCGGCCACCATCATCAGGTCGGCCATTTCGTCGACGATGACGACGATATAGGGCATCGGCGTCAGGTCCATTTCCTGTTGCTCCTCGATCGGGGCACCGGTGCCCTTGTCGAAGCCGGTCTGGACCAAGACGTGGATCGTCTCGCCCTTTTCCTTGGCGGAGGCAACGCGGCTGTTGTAACCATCGATATTGCGCACGCCGAGGCGTGACATCTTCTTGTAGCGATCCTCCATTTCGCGCACCGCCCATTTCAGCGCCATGACGGCCTTCTTGGGGTCGGTCACGACCGGAGTCAGGAGGTGCGGGATACCGTCATAGACGGAGAGTTCCAGCATCTTCGGATCGACCATGATCAGACGGCACTGTTCCGGCGTCATGCGATAGAGCAGCGACAGGATCATGGTGTTGATGGCGACCGACTTGCCCGAGCCGGTCGTACCGGCGACGAGCAGATGCGGCATCTTCGCGAGTTCGGCGATGACGGGTTCGCCGCCGATCGTCTTGCCGAGGCCGAGCGCCAGCTTGTAGCCGCTCTTCTCGAAATCGGGCGAATCGATCATCTCACGGAAATAGACGGTCTCGCGATTAACGTTCGGCAGTTCGATGCCGATGACGTTGCGGCCGGGAACGACCGCGACGCGAGCCGAGAGGGCCGACATCGAACGGGCAATATCGTCTGCGAGGTTGATGACGCGCGAGGATTTGACGCCGGGTGCCGGCTCGAACTCATAAAGGGTGACGACCGGGCCGGGACGGACATGGATGATCTCGCCCTTGACACCGAAATCCTCGAGCACGCTTTCCAGCAGCCCGGCATTCTGCTCCAGCGTTTCCTGCGTCATGATCACGCCGGAGCGGATGGCGGGTTCCTGTAGCAGTTCGCGCGGCGGCAGCTCGTATTCGCCGTCAGCGGTGCGGGCGATCGGGCGCCATTCGGGTGGCGTCAGCGATGCGGGCCGGCGCGGCGAGATCCGTGACGGCGGCGCGTCGATCAAACGCTGAGCGGCGGCCTCGACGGCTGGAATGATGGATGCCGCCTTGGCGACCGGTTCAGCAGCAGCCGGAGCGACGACCTTCGTCGGCATCGGGGCAACGACCATCACCGGGGCGGGGCGAGCCTCGACGGCAGGAGCGGTTTCAGCGCCATAAACGGCGGTGACGAAGGCAGGCGGTACGAATGTCTCGGCTGGGGCCTCCACGACAACCTGCGGCTCCGGCTGCGGCGCTTCCTCTGAAGCCGCCACAACTTCGATGACCGGAGCCAGAACGGCAGCCTCCAGCGCTGCGAGCTCATCCATAGCCGGCGTGCTCAGAACTGCCACCGGCTGGTTGTAAATGGTTTCGGCTGGCTTTGCGGCTTCTACAGCCACAGACAGTGCAACAGTGGGCTGCGGCTCGGCAGCGGCAGCCGGACGGCGGCACTCGACGACCCGGAACTTGGCAATGATCGATTCGGCATCAACTTCCGGCTTGGGCGGCATCGCCGGCTGCTTCGGCTCACCCTTGAGGGCCGAGACGAACTCGCCGTCGAACGGCATCGCATCCCAGAAGGCGAAATCGGAAAGATGGGCAAGACGCGACTCGACCACAGGCGCGGCTAGGGACTCGGGAACACTTGGCTGTACAGGGGAAGCATCCAACGCAATCGCGGGAGCTTTCGAGAATGCGGTAGCGATAACGGTCATCTCCAATGCGTCCGGCTCGGTTGCCGGGGAATTCTGAATTACTGTCGGAATATAGCCTTCCACCACCAGCGGCATGTCCTCGAGCGGTGGCAGGTGGAATTCGGTCGGCCGCACGGGCGGAACGACAATGGTTGCTGCCGGTGCTTCGGCCACAACAGGCGGCTCCATCACCCGCATCGCGGCGTGCGCGGCGGCTGGTGGACGGATCTCGGCCTTCGGCTCGGCAGGCGGACGACGGCTGATGATTTCGTTTTCGCGCGTGCGGGTGAAACGCACGTTGGGACCCATTAGGAAGGCATTCTGCCAGCCGGGCGATGCGAGATCTTCCGCGGAGATTCCCTGCGGCAGAACCGGCATGTCCTGCTCGTTCGTAACGGCGGCAGCCTGCAGCGCCTCCACGACCGGCGGCGGGGCTGCGGCGGTGCGCCTCCTTACCTCTTCGGCAAGACGCTGTTCCTCGGCGCGGCGCTGCTCTTCGGCCTTGCGCTTGGCTTCGCGGGCGTTACGAATCTTCTCTTCCAGAAACGCACGGCGAGCGGCGATCTGCTCGGCGCGGCGAGCCTCTTCGGCCGCCAGCTCCGGGTCGAGATCGTCCTCCGGCTGGACGCCTTGAGACGCATTGGAAAGTGTCGTTCGGGAAAGACGCATGAGACCTGCAACCCAGTCATTGATATTGCCGTTGGCTTCTCAAATCGAATAGGGCAAGGATGGTTAATAAGTTCCTTCCTGCCGTTGTGGAAAGCTGCCATTCCACACTCGAAAAACACGTCCGAATATGCTCGGAAACCCTGTAGAAACAAGGACATGACAAGCCCCTGCAGCGCGAGAACGCGACAGGGAGACAGGCTAGATTTTTTGCGGGACCCGTTATCGTGACGAGGACAGCTGCGCGATGGAAAGCAGCGTATCGGCACTGATGCCGGAGCTCGACGATGAGCCCGTGAGAATCGATAGCGCCGGCGATGTCGAGGAGGTCGTATTGTTCTGCAAGTCGTACATCGCCGAGAACCGCTGTAGCAGCTGGTTGAGCTTGTCGGGGTTATGTAGGTCGCTCACATTGATAAAATTGCCGAGCATCTTGGCCTGGGTATCGACGTCCATGTTGGAGATCGAACTCGGCAGATTATAGGTGGTGGTGATGACCTCATAAAGCGCCGAATCGCCCATGATGTCATAGATCGAGTTGATATCGGGCGCCTTGCGCTGGAAGTAGAGCGCCAGACGCACACCGGGGTTGCTCTCGCCTTGCTGATCTTCCAGCGTCTGATGCAGGAAGAGATCATTGGTCGCCGCAAGCGCGCCCTGGTTTTGCGCCGTGCCGAGCTTCGTGTCGGTCAGATTTCCGTCGGTACCGAAATTGAACGCTTCGACGATGCTCTTGAACTTGGCGCCATCGGTCGTGTTGATGAAGCTCTTCGAATCGGACGGATCGGAGGCGAAAGCCTTCTTCAGCGTCGCCGTATCGACGGTCTTCGGATCGATGCCGTTGGCCGTCAGGATGAAATTCGTAAGCTTGCTGTCGGCCAAAAGATCCGTGACGCTGGTCACCTTGACGATGTTGGTGGCGAAATAGGTGGCGGCGGTCTTGGCATCGCTGGTGGCTTTGGTCAGCTCGGCCCCCGACAGCCCCGCCGTGCTGTGGCTGGAATATTGCGAGATATAGCTGTTGATCTGCGTTTGCGACAAAGACTGCACCGGAGCCTTCAGATTGCCTTTGCTGTCGAAATTGAAGGCCTTGGCAAGCGCGGTGAAGCGGGAGTCCTTGAGCGAGTTGACATAGCTCTTCGGATCGTAGGGATCGCTTTCGAGAATCTTGGTCAGCTGGGACTTCGTGACTTCGTTCGCGCCGATGCCATAGGCGCGCAACGCCATCTGATAGAGTTCCGGCGCGCTGTCGTTGGCGGCACTGCTGTCGGACGTATTGCTCGCAAAGAAATCCTTGATGGTCTTCACGCTGGCGATGCGGTTCTTGTAGTTGTTGACCGCATCCGTGGTCAGGGTCGACTGCGACGACTGGTAGTTGGTCATATAGGCCTTGGAGGCCGCGTCGATCTCGTCCTGCGACTGCGCCGTCTGGCCGGAAGCAAGCGTGCCGTCCGACTGGAAATTGAACTGGGAGACGACGTTGGTCAGACCGAAGATGGCGGCGGTCGTCGCATCGCCAAAAGCGTTCTTGAAGACGACGGCTGGCGTCGTCGGATCGATGCCGTAGGCCGTCTTGACGTAATCGAAGAGACGCGTGTCCGACGTCAGCTGGTCGACTGACGTGATGGAGCCGATATGATTCTTGTAATAGAGATCGTTGTCGGTTGCGCCGACGCTCGTCGTGAATGAGGGCACGGTGGAATTGTAGGCGCTCATCACATCGGCCTGCTGGCTGAGCGTCTGCGGCCCTCCGGGATAGTTCGTGGTGTAGCCTGCCGTGGTGGCGCTTATCTGGTCGGATGTCTGTGCTTGTGAACCGGGTGCGACCGTGCCGTCGCTCTGGAAGTTGAATTCCGCCATGACGGCGGTCAGCCCGTTCGAGCTCGCGGTAGCGGCATCCTTGGCCGAAGCATTGAACTGATCCGCTGTGATATAGGACGGAATATTGAATGCCGTCTTCACGTACTGGAACAGCTGTGGATTGGACGTCAGCTGATCGACCGAGGTAACGCTGCCGATATTGGCCTCGTAATAGGCCGTGTCGCCGTCCGGCGTCGATGTCTTGATGGTGCCGTCGGCATTGAAATTGAATTCCGCCACCAGGGCCTTGTCGGCAGTGCCGCCATTCTGATTGACGTAGCTATTGGGGTCGCTGAGATCGCTCGTCAGCATCTGCTTCAGAGCCGAGTTTGACACATAGGTCGGGTCGATACCGTAGGCTTGCAGCACATAATTACGCAGGCGGGTATTGCCGAGGAGATCATCGACCGTCTTAACCGAGCTGATGTTCTGGCTGTAATAGGTCGTTTCGGTCGCTGCCGACGTCTCCTCGTTCGTAAACGACTGTTTGTAAAGCCCGATGAGGTCGTCTTCCTGCGTGCTGGTTTGTGCCGTATTCGTCGTACCCGTCGAGCTCGTGCCGAAATTGAACGCCGCAGCGAACTCTTTATAACGCGGATCGGTGAGCTTATTGGCGAAACTGCTGGAGTCGCTGAGGTCGCTGGTCAGGACCTGTTTCATAAAGGCCTTGGCATAGGTCATGTCGGAAAGCCCGTAGGCTTCCATTGCGTAACTGTATAGTTGATAGTCATTCAGGAAGCTGTCGACGTCAGTTACTTTGCCGATATTGGCGTTGTAATAATCGATCAAACGCTTGCTTTGCGACTGCTGCGCCACCTGATTGAGCGAGGTCGTCATATCTCTGGTTGCGATCGTATAACCAAGATAAGTGGAAATCATCAGCAGAATCCCAATAGATCTCTAATAAAGGGGGCGAATCTGGCCGGCATTATTTCACATAAATCTTACCTGAGGCTTACACGCACTCACCTTGTGCGTGTACTATGCTGATGCACCACCCTGCCCTGTGTTCACCTTATGGAAACCCTGATGCATTCGACTTTGCTAACCATTTGAGGACGCAAAGTTTTCTTAACCTCGATTTTTAAGCTGTCTGGAAGGGACGGCGCCTAATCTGCCCAACAACGAGAGGACAGAAGTTCTCCGAGAGAAGACCGGAACAACCGGCTCTCAGGTAAAGCAAGGGTAGAAAAATCGATGACTAATACCGTCCTGAAGCCCGATTGGGCTGGAACCACACTGCGGCTTGATCCGGCGCGCTTCCCGCAACAGGTCAGCTATGCCATGCGAGGTGCCGAAGGTGATGTCACCATTACGATCGACGAGCGCGGCGCAGTGCTGCGCAAGATCCTGCCGTCCAGCGGCCTGCCGCTGTCCGTCGCTTTGCCCAAGCGTGCATTCCAGGGTGTAGCCGCCCGCGCCATAGATCACGGCGACGGCGAAGTCACCGTCACGCTGGAACTGCATCACTCCGATCCGGATCTCTGCATCCCGCTTCTCGTCGCGCATGATTTGAGCGACATCGCCGCCGACTGGCGCTCCTGGTCGGAAGCCTTCCGCATTCCCATGCTGATGATCGAAGCCGATGGCGTGGCCCGTCCGCTGGAAGAACATCTCGGCGGCGTCCGCTCACAGGACAGCCAGCCGCGTCGCCGCCATTCCTACTTCGCAAACCGCCGCCCCCGCTTCCTCGTGCGCCGCACGACCGGCAAGCTCGGCATCAAGATGAAGATCCAGGGCCGCGAGATCATCGCAAGGCATTGAGCCGATAAGGCTTAAAAACCAAATATCGCCGGAAACCGGCCGTGGGAAACCGATCCCGCGGCCGAAATCTTATGGCATCAGCGAACGCTCCATGATGATCGTTCGTTCATCGCCATGGAAACTCTCGCCGACAGTATTGAAGCCGAGCTTTTCGTAAAAGCCCCGTGCGGTAATCGACGAGGGGACGGACAGGGTGGCACTGCCGCTTGCCCTCGCCGACTGTTCGATTGCGGCCATCAGGCAGGCGCCAACGCCGCGACGCTGCGCAGAGGGAGCGACGAACACCGTACGCACGACGGCACGGTCAAGGCTCGCGGTGCCGACAATGCTTCCATCTTCGATCGCCACGAAGACCGTTCTGCCGCTCATCAGCCTGCGCACGCCAGCGGGACTAAAGCTCTCGGCGACGCGCGCGATGATATCCGGAGAATAGTCCTGTGCGTTGCTCTCGCGAAGTGCGGTCAGGATCACGCCGCTGATCGCCTCGGCGTCCGCCTCTAAGGCCAGACGGATTTCGCATGCCATGACGCCCTCCTCTGGAACCTGATACGGCGCATCCCTTCCTTCAGGGAGCAAGAAACAGGAACGACAGGAAAAGACCGACGAAGATGATCAGTCCGACCCGATTGTTTGACTTGAATAGCGCGAGGCATTGTGCGCCGTCGTTGATGTCGAGCACGGCGATCTGATAGGCGAACATGCCGCCGGCGACGATCAGGCCGAGATAGGCCAGCCAGCTTGTACCCGCGAGCGCAAAGGACAGCAGCATCAGAAGCAGCGTCGCCCCATAGAGCCCGACCAGCCAGAGTCGTGTCTGATCGCCGAAAAGCCGGGCGGTCGAACGCACACCGATCAGCTCGTCATCCTCCTTATCCTGATGCGCGTAGATCGTGTCGTAGCCGATGGTCCAGAGGATGGCGGCGAGATAGAGCACAATCGGGGCAAGCGACAGGCTGCCGAAGAGACCAGCCCAGCCCATCAGGGCGCCCCAGGAAAAGGCAAGGCCGAGGAAGAATTGCGGCCAGTCGGTAAAGCGCTTGGCAAAGGGATAGAGCGCGACGATGCCGAGCGACAGCACGCCGAGGATAACGGCAAACCAGTTGAACTGCAGCAGCACCAGCAAGCCGACCAGAGCCTGCAAAGCGATAAACACCTTGGCCTGAAGGCGCGTCACGCGGCCCGATGGCAACGGGCGCGAGCGGGTGCGCGCCACGGACATGTCGATCTCGTGGTCGACCAGATCATTGTAGGTGCAGCCCGCACCGCGCATGGCGACGGCGCCGATAAAGTAAAGGAAGAGGTGATAGATCACCACGAAGCCGGGGGAGCCATGTCCCAAAGCGACGGAGGCATTGGCCGCAAGCGCGACGGACCAGAAGCATGGCCACATCAGGAGCTGCCAGCCGATCGGCCTGTCCCAGCGCGCAAGCTGGGCGTAAGGCCAAAGCGTCGGAGGCAGGACGCGATAGACCCAGTTGCCGGATGGCGCGTCGGCGACGCGCCCGTTGATGTCGCCTGTGTTTTGCATAGGCGAGTAGTAGTGATATCCGGCACCCGAGGTCAAGCCGCGAGGCCATGACGAGACATGACCTCGCCCGTTGCTCAGTTCATCGTGAAATTGAACTTGTAGCTGGCGGAGACGCCGATCAGCAGCTGATTGCGGTCGCCGCGCTCGCGCACGAGGCTGCTGTCGGCGGCCGGGCCGGTGAGCCGGGTATATTCGAGGAAGGTGCTGGTGGTCCAGTTCTGCGAGGCCTTCCAGGTTAGTGCGCCGCCGAAACCGACGGATTTGACGCCGCCGCCGGGCTTGTAGCCGCTGAGGCCGGAGGCAGCCGATTCGCGCGCATTGACGCCATAATAGGTGTCAAAATAGTCGCTGCTGGCGAGTGTCATGCGCGGACCGGCAGAGGCGCGAAGCTCGGGAGTAATATCGGTAAAGGCATCGACTGCGGCGTCGGCGACGACACCGCTATGGGCGCGAATACCCTGGCGGACTTCGACGCGGGCGCGCAGCCAATCCGTGGGATAGGCTTCGGCGAAGCCGCCGGCTTCCACACCCCACTTGACCTTCTTCAATCCCCTCAGTTCGCGGCCATCGCCGCTGTCGCGGCTCGGCACGAATTTGCCGACGATGCCGATGCGGAATGCATCGCTTTCAATCAGGGCAAAGGACGGATTGTCGTTGCGCGAGGAAAAGCGCGGGCCTGGGCCTTGCCGGCCGATGGACACCAGCGGCGACCATTGCAGCTTGTTGTGCTTGCCGCCTTCGAATTTCGGTGCGGAGAAACCGGCCGCACCGACGCTTAAGTACCAGTCACCCGACCACAAATGCTGGCCATCGCCCGCCTCGGCAGCGCCGGCACAAGCAACGACGGAGAGGCCGCCAATGAAAAGGAACCTTAACTTTGCAAACACAACGAAACTCCATGATACGCAATACAAAAGGCCTTACGACCCGAGAGTTGCTGCAAATTATGCGGATCGCGTTACCGCTCCCTTAACCACACGGCGGCGAATTCAGTCGGAACATCAAATTCAGGTTGCGCGAAGCAGGGCGTCGTTCGACATGCGCCGACCTATCGCGTTGATTTAATTTCTGTATAGATACTCAATCGTGGGTAATGGCCGCAATTGCCAAGTGCCCCGCCATCTCGTAGCCCCCCCCATTTCAAAAGATGAGAAACGAATGAAGAGCATATCCTTGATCTCCTTAGGTCTGATGCTGGCTGCTGGCATGGCGCTTTCCGGCTGCGTCGGCACTCCGATCGGCGGAGCAAAGCAAAGCCAGTTTTCGGGAAGAGCGGCGCCCGGTAAGAAGACGAAGGTGACGACTACTTCGCTTGTGAAACAGGACTGCACCTTTGCAGGATTTCCCTATACGGGCGTCATCAAGCAGCCTGCCCACGGCAAGGTTGACGTCGAGCACGGGCAGGTCACAGCGAAGTTTTCGAAAGACAGCACTGCCTACCTATGCTCGGGCAAGACGGTCCAAGGCAACATCGTCTACTACACGCCGAACCCCGGCTTCGTCGGCACGGATCAATTCACTCTGCGCCTTACGGGACTGAATACCGACGGCACGGTGCAGGACGGTACCTTCACCGTCCATGTTGGCAGATAGCGACCGTAGCGACGTACAGGCATGAATAAGAAGGCCGGACCGTGGCTTTCCACGGTCCGGCCGCATCAAATGGCGCAACTATAGAGGCTCAGAATGTCACCTTTTCCAAAGGTGCGCGCGCCGCCTCAAATTCCTTCAGCTTGGCCTCGCGCTCCGCGATGTAATTGCGGTTGTCGGGGACGGCGAACTGGTTCTTGGTGATCTGGAGCTGCATGATGAAGAGCTCATCCCAGCGGAAGCCCATTTCGGAACCGGCCAGATAGAACTCCCACATCCGGAAGAACTTTTCGTCATAGAGCGCGACGGCATCGGCCTTGCGTGCCACGAAGCGGTTGCGCCAATGCCGGAGCGTATAGGCATAATGCATCGGCAGGGTTTCGACGTCCCTGGTGAGTAAACCGGCCTTTTCCAGCGGCGGCGTGGTCTCGCCGATAGAGGGGATGTAGCCGCCGGGGAAAATATACTTTTCGATGAAGGCGTTGGTGGCGAAGCTCGGCTTCGGGCGGGCAATGGAGTGCAACAGCATGACGCCGTTATCGTCAAGCAGCTCCGAAACCTTGCGGAAGAACTTGCCGTAATCGCCGATGCCGACATGCTCGAACATGCCGACCGAGACGATTCGGTCGAACTTCTTGCCGGTCATATAGCGATAGTCCTGCAGCTCGAAGCGGACGCGATCGGAGAGGCCACGCTTGGCTGCCCGTTCGCGCGATACCTTCAGCTGTTCCTCGCTGAGCGTGATGCCGGTTACGTCGAGGCCGGGATAGGCTTCGGCGAGATACATGGCCATGCCGCCCCAGCCGGAGCCGATTTCCAATACCTTTTGACCGGGCTCGACCAGCAGCTTGGCGGCGATGTGGCGCTTCTTGGCCAGTTGCGCTTCGAAGAGGCTGATGCCGGGCGGATTGAAATAGGCGCAGGAATATTGCCAGTCCTCATCGAGGAAGAGATCAAAGAGCTTCGCCGAGAGATCGTAGTGATGCGCAACATTGTACTTGTTGCGGTTGATCGGCGAGCGGCTCTTGATCTGCTGCCAGGCGATGCGGCCGATCAGCAGCGCCGCCATGCGGAAGTCGAAGACCTCGTTGGTGGTATTCTGCTTCACCAGCGACAGGAACTCGTAGATGTCCCCCTGCTCGAGGATGAAGCGGCCCTCCATATACATTTCGCCAAGCTTGAGCGTCGGATCGCGGGCAACCGCATCTTCAGCCTGCTGATCGGCAAACCGGACGGCCACCGTCTCTCCGGTTCCGTCGCCGACCATATGGGTCTCGCCGGATGCGAGCGTAAGCCTGAGTGAACCTTTACGGATGATTTTCTGGACGAGAGAAAAAAGGGTCGACGCCATGGACGCCTCGAATGTTATGACATGACATTAAGGCAACTTTAACGCCTCACAGCATTGTGGCAAGCGCACCTTTTCGCAGTCATTGGCACTCTGGCAACAACGCTGCCAGAGTGTGACATTCTTGCACAAAGTTCCGCTAAGTCCTTATTTTCGTTTGAGTGCGTCCGCCAACGCCGCCCCAAAACTACCCTGCTGTTCGGCCTTCGGACGGGTATTTCCCTTAACGCCCGTGTTGCGCAGACCACCCTGTTCGCGTGTGTCGCGCCCGGACGGGGCTGCCACAGTGCTGCCATCTTTGCGCATGGAAAGGCCGATTCGCTTACGCTTCGCGTCGACTTCAACGACCCTGACCTTGACCACATCGCCGGCCTTCACGACCTCATGCGGGTCCTTGACGAAGCGGTCAGCCAGCTGCGAGACATGCACCAAACCGTCCTGATGGACGCCAATATCGACGAAGGCGCCAAAAGCAGCGACATTGGTTACCGTCCCCTCCAGCAGCATTCCAGGCTTGAGATCGCTGATCTCGTTGACGCCTTCGGCAAAAGTCGCGGTCTTGAAGCTCGGGCGCGGATCGCGGCCCGGCTTTTCCAGTTCGGCGATGATGTCGCGCACGGTCGGCAGGCCGAACTTGTCGTCGATGAACTGCCTGGGATCGATGGCCTTCAGCGTTGCCGTATCGCCCATCAGCGTGCGGAGATCGCGGCCGCAGGCAGCGACGATCTTCTTGGCCACACCATAGGCTTCCGGGTGCACCGAGGAAGCGTCGAGCGGCTCCTTGCCATTCGGAATACGCAGGAAGCCGGCGCATTGCTCGAAGGTGCGCTGGCCGAGACGGGCGACCTTCAGGAGATCGCGCCGCGTCTCGAAGGCCCCTTCGCCATCGCGATGCCGAACGATCGCTTCGGCAATCGAAGGCCCAAGGCCCGAAACGCGGGCAAGCAGAGGCACAGAAGCCGTGTTCAGATCGACACCGACGGCATTCACCGCATCTTCGACCACCGCATCCAGCGAGCGGGAAAGCTTCTGCTGGTCGACATCGTGCTGGTACTGGCCGACGCCGATCGACTTCGGCTCGATCTTCACGAGTTCGGCCAGCGGGTCCTGCAGGCGGCGGGCGATGGAGACGGCACCGCGCAGTGAGACGTCGAGGCCGGGAAATTCGAGCGCCGCGGTTTCCGAGGCAGAGTAAACCGATGCACCAGCTTCGGAGACGATGACCTTCGTCGGCTTCGGCGCCGGCAGTTCGGCCAGCATGTCGGCCACCAGCTTTTCGGTTTCGCGGCTGCCGGTGCCATTGCCGATCGCGATCAGTTCGACCTCGTGCTTGCGGATAAGAGCGGCCAGCGTCGCCTGCGTGCCGCGCACGTCGTTTTTCGGCGGAAAGGGATAGACCGTCGTCGTCTCCAGGAGCTTGCCGGTGCCGTCGACCACGGCAACTTTGACGCCGGTGCGGATGCCCGGATCGAGGCCCATGGTGGCGCGTGAGCCGGCGGGAGCCGCCAGCAGCAGATCCTTCAGATTGCGGGCGAAAACATGGATCGCCTCTTCCTCCGCCCTCTCTCGCAACTCGCGCATCAGATCGAGCGAGAGCGACATGGAGAGCTTTACGCGCCAGGTCCAGCTCGCGACTTCCGTCAACCAGCGATCGCCGGGCCGGCTGACGCCGATATCATAGGCCGCAGTGATCATGCGCTCGACCGGCTTATTCGGCGAGACGGCGTCGGTGTCGACTTCGATATTCAGCGTCAGCACTTCTTCGTTCCAGCCGCGTAGCATGGCGAGCGCGCGATGACCGGGCGCGGTTGCCCAGCGTTCCTGATGGGCGAAATAATCCGAGAACTTGGCGCCTGCCTCCTGCTTGCCATCGACGACAGCGGCCTTCAGCGTCGCATTGGTCTTCATGTAGTTGCGCAGCTTGCCGAGCAGATCGGCATTTTCGGCAATGCCTTCAGCGATGATGTCGCGCGCGCCTTCCAGGGCCGTCTTCACGTCGGGCACATCGGCCGTGATGAAGCCTTCGGCGAGAACCATGGGCTCCTTGGAGCGATCCACCAGGATCGTGTCGGCCAAGGGGCCGAGGCCACGCTCACTGGCAATCTCGGCGCGCGTGCGGCGCTTCTGCTTGTAGGGCAGATAAAGGTCTTCCAGCTCGGACTTGGTGCCGACGGTCGCGACCTTGCCCATCAGCTCGTCGGTCATCTTGCCCTGGCTTGTGATGGATTCGATGATGGCGGCGCGGCGCGCTTCAAGCTCACGCAGATAGACGAGACGTTCCGACAGCGTGCGAAGCTGCGTGTCGTCGAGGCCGCCGGTCACTTCCTTGCGGTAGCGCGCGATGAAGGGCACCGTTGCGCCTTCGTCCAAAAGCTCGATGGCGGCCTTGGCCTGATCCGGACGGGCATTGATCTCGGCGGCGATGGTAGCAGCAAGGGAACGGATATCAGCGGCCATGTGTCTCTCTGAACTTAACAATCGTAAAGCGGACCATAAGCATGATCCCGTGGACATAAGAAGCGGTTTTCGTCACGGAACACGCCAATCCGGGCACGGAGATGGCGTGGAGGACGAAGCAGCATCCGCTTTAGCGGGATAAAAGGGCATGGCAATGTTGCCGGCCCTGCCTCCACAGGATTTGCCGCTTGACCTTTGGCTCAACCCCCCTTAACCGCGCAAAAGGATGCAACGAAAGGGCAAGCCATGAGAGTTCTGTTGATCGGATCGGGCGGACGCGAGCACGCACTGGCCTGGAAACTGGCGCAATCGCCTCTCATGACGGAATTCTATGCGGCACCGGGCAATCCCGGCGTTGCCGAGCACGCGACGCTCGTGGCGCTCGATATCGACAACCATGACGCCGTTGTCGCCTTCTGCAAGGACAACGCCATCGACTTCGTCGTCGTCGGCCCGGAGGCGCCGCTCGTTGCCGGCATTGCCGACAGGCTGCGCGCCGCCGGCATCTCTGTCTTCGGCCCTTCCGCAGCTGCCGCCCAGCTCGAAGGATCCAAGGGTTTCACCAAGGATATCTGCGCGCGCTACAATATTCCCACTGGCGCCTACCAGCGCTTCAACAACGCGCCGAAGGCAAAAGCCTATGTCCGCGCTCAAGGCGCGCCGATCGTCGTCAAGGCGGACGGGCTTGCGGCAGGCAAGGGCGTCACCGTTGCGATGACGATCGACGAAGCGCTTGCCGCGATCGACGATTGCTTCCAGGGTGCATTCGGCAAGGCCGGCGCGGAAGTCGTGATCGAAGCCTATCTCGATGGCGAAGAGGCCAGCTTCTTCTGCCTTTGCGACGGCAAGCACGCGCTGGCGCTGGCGACCGCGCAGGACCACAAACGCGTCGGCGACGGCGATACCGGCCCGAACACCGGCGGCATGGGTGCCTATTCTCCCGCCCCCGTCATGACGCCAGACATGGTCGAGCGCACCATGAAGGAAATCATCGAGCCGACGATGCGCGGTATGGCGGAAAGCGGCCATCCTTTCAGCGGCGTTTTCTTCGCCGGCCTGATGATTACCGCCAAGGGCCCCGAACTCATCGAATACAATGTCCGCTTTGGTGATCCCGAATGCCAGGCACTGATGATGCGCCTGAAGAGCGACCTGCTGCCGCTGCTCTATGCCTGCGCCAAAGGCACGCTGGATCAGGTGACGGCCGAATGGAGCGACGACCCGGCGCTGACCGTTGTCATGGCCTCGAAGGGCTATCCCGGCTCCTATGCCAAGAACACGCCGATCACAGCGCTACCCGCGGATAGTGAAGGTGAGAAAGTGTTCCATGCCGGCACAGGACTGAAGGACGGCACGCTGGTTGCGACCGGCGGTCGGGTACTGAACATCACGGCAACCGGCAAGACGGTGAGCGAGGCAAAGGAACGTGCCTATGCTCTGGCCGGCAAGGTGAAATGGGATAACGGTTTCTATCGCAATGATATCGGCTGGCGTGCAGTGGAGCGCGAGGAGTAGACATCACCGCGGCTCTGCAATCGCAAGTCCATTAAATTTTTACCTAATCTCCTGACGGGATGGAAATAAAGCTACGCTAATGTCTTCGTCACTATAGGCGGAGTTCTTGGTTATGCGTTGCTTCTTTGTGACCTTGGCGTGCGTACTGGCCGGCGGTTCCGCCATGGCCTCGTCGATCCAGCCGATCGACGGCACGATGATCGGCGGCAGAGGCAGCATTATTGACAAGAGCTGCGCCGAGTGCCCTCCGCTCAAGCCGCCGGTCACGGAAAAGGAATATGCCGTGCCGACGCTGGAGCCCGGTACCCAATCCGTCGTCGTGCGCAATATCGATGGTCAGAAAAGGGTCGTCCGCACCGAAGCGTGGATGGGCGGCTCGCCTGTTAATTTCGTCAGCAAGCCTACGCCAGAAGCGCTCGCAGCCGCCGGTGAGCCCGTCGACGGCATCGACATGACGGCTCGGACGGCAGCCTTGCCCAACTCCTCCGCGGCTCGCGAGCCCGCGCCGCTCGATATTTCCGGTTTCCAGCTTCGCCAATAGTCTGGCAATCCATTCGCGGTAGCGTTTACTTGCTTGCGGAATGCCGGCTACCATTCACATTTTCGAAATATATCATCCTAATATTCGAGTTATCTAAATAAATTATCGGGAAATGCTTGGACCAGCTGCAGTCATTCTCAAGTCAAAATATGTATTACCTATGATCCAAGCGCATATCTGCGGTTTAAATTGAAAGAAAATACAACCAAATCCCTACAATTAAAGCTTTTTTAGACATAAACAGCGATTTTACTGTCACCGGACAGCAGCATGTCATTCGAGCGGCGGCAAGCGTATTGGGATTCTCTCAGGCGATCGCACAGGCGGTAGGAAACCGCACCGGTATTCACCCCTGTGGGAGGCACCATGAAGAATCTCAAGATTTCGCATCAATTATTTGCCCTGCTTGGCGTCCTGATGGCCGCCTTCGCGGTGGCGACTTATTTCCAGATCCGGTCCCAGGCCGATTCCATTTACGACGACCGCTTCGACATGCTGCGCACGCAGGTCGAATCCGGCATCTCGGTTTTGAACCAGTATTATCAGCGCGAAAAATCCGGCGAGATGACCCATGAGGCGGCCCAGGCCGAAGCCTTCAAGGTTCTGTCGCATGTCAGCTTCGCGCCGGCAGGCTATCTCTTCGGTTTCGATTACAATGTGATCCAGCGCATTCATCCGAGCCCCGTCAATATTGGCAAGGACATGTCCTCGCAGGTCGACAAGAACGGCACTCATTTCAGCAAGGAAATGGTGGAGAAGGGCATCAAGGGCGGCGGCCGCACCATCTATTACTGGAACAAGCCGGGTCACTCCGACAGCGAGTTCTTCCTGAAGGGCAGCTATTCGGCCGCCTTCGCGCCTTGGCAGCTTGTGCTAGGATGCGGTGTCTACATGGATGACCTCGAGGCGCAGATCAATGCCACCATGTGGCGTGCGCTCATGATCTGCGGCATCGTCTTCCTGATCGGTATCGGCGCCGCCTTCTACTTCATCCGCGGCATCACGAAGCCGCTGACCGACGTCCACGCAGCCCTGAAGGCTGTCGCCGACGAAGACATGAAGACCGCCATCCCACATACCGAGATGCGCAATGAAATCGGCCTGATGGCGAAGGCAACCCAAGCGCTGCAGGAAAAGGTTCGCGAACGTCATGCGCTCTCCGACCGCCAGGCGGCACAGGAGCTCGAAATCAGCAATGAGCGCGAGCAGAACCTGCGCCAGCAGCAGGACGAGGCCCGCGAACAGGCGCGTGTCGTCTCGGTCATCGGCAAGGCGCTTGAGGACCTCGCCCGCGGCGATCTGACGGTGCGTTGCGGCGATCTTGGCGCCAGCTATGCAGGCCTTCGCAACAACTTCAACGAGGCACTGTCGCACCTCGAAGCCGCGATGGGCCGCGTCAACGCCAAGGGCAATGACATCGGCCTCAGCAAGGAAGAAATCCGCCGCGCCTCCAACGAACTGTCGCAGCGCACCGAACGCCAGGCCGCCAGCCTGGAAGAAACCTCGGCAGCGCTCGACGAGCTCACCGTCGCCGTCCGACAGACCGCCGAAGGCGCCGATGAGGCCAGCAAGCGCGTCCACGCCGTCAGCGCCGAAGCATCGCGCAGCGATGCCGTCGTTGCCCAGGCGATCGAAGCCATGAGCGGCATCGAGAGGTCCTCGTCGGAAATCGGCAAGATCATCGGTGTCATCGATGAGATCGCCTTCCAGACCAACCTGCTGGCGCTTAACGCCGGCGTGGAAGCCGCTCGTGCCGGCGAATCCGGCAAGGGCTTTGCGGTCGTCGCCCAGGAAGTGCGTGAACTCGCCCAGCGTTCGGCGGCAGCCGCCAAGGAGATCAAGGACCAGATCGCCCGCTCTTCCGGCCAGGTCGACCAGGGCGTTCGCCTCGTCGGCGAGGCAGGCGAAGCGCTGAAGCGCATCTCCGACCAGATCAAGGCCGCCAACGAGATCGTCTCGAAGATCGCCCACAGCGCCTCCGAGCAGGATACGACGCTGCGCTCGATCTCCTCTTCGATGAACCAGCTCGATGCCGCCACGCAGCAGAACGCCGCCATGGCTGAAGAGACCACGGCATCGGCCGAGACGCTCGCCGCCGATACGGAAGATCTGCTTGCGCTCATCCGCAGTTTCCGCGTCAACGAAGGTCGCGCGACCATGGATCATCGCCGCGCCGCCTGATCAGTACAGTTGCAAAAATGGGAAACCGCCGGGCTCGCGTCCGGCGGTTTTCTTTTGAGCAAAGCTTTGCTGCATCAGTCTGCGACCTTCAGGCGCTCAACCAGCAGGTCGATCTCGCGATCGGAATAGACCTCGATACCGGCCTGCTTGAGCAACGCCGCCGTGACGCCCCGGCCATTCTGCCGACCGCCGGAAAATGTGCCGTCATAAATGAAGCCGGAGCCGCAGGAGGGGCTGCCGTCGATCAGAAGAGCATAACGACAGCCGGTCTCGGTTGCGAGCGCCAGCGCATTTTCCGCCGCCTGGCGAAACTCCGCCGTGACATCACCGCCGGTGATTTCCATCACCCGTGCAGTGCCGGCAAGCACATCCTCGCCGGTCGCGCCGTCTGCGATTTCCGCAGGCGGCCTTGGCACCGCCATGCCGGCGGACATTTCCGGACAGATCGTGATCAGCCGCCCCTCCTCGCGCCAGCGATCGATCGCCGGATGGACAAGAGGCTTGGAGCGGCCGTCATAGCGGACGGCATGGCCCATGAGGCAGGCGCTGACGAGGATCTTTCCGGTCATCGCGCCCCCATATCTTATCCCGCAATCTTCGAGAAGTCGGCGACGGTGCCGGTTGCTTCGCGGATCATGCGCAGCAGCGCCAGACGATTGGCGCGAATGGCGGCATCCTCATCATTGACGAGCACATCTTCAAAGAAGCGGTCGACGGGCGCACGCAGCTTGGAAAGGGCTGCCATGGCCGAGCGGAAGTCTTCCTTGGCAATCGCATCTGAGGCTTCTGCGGACGCAGCCTTGACGGCGGCGAAGAGATCCTTTTCCGCGTCGAGCTTCAGCAAGGCGTCCGAAACGCCATCGGCAACGACGGTGCCCTTCTTCTCCTCGGCAGCCAGAAGCTGCGTGGCACGCTTGGTGCCGGCGAGCAAGTTCTTGCCATCCTCAGAGGTGATGAAGGCGGTCAGCGCCTCGACACGGCGAGCGACCATCAGCAGATCGTCGGCCTCCGGCGTCAGCACGGCATCGATCAGATCATGGCGGGCACCGAGATCGCGCAGATAGACCTTGAGACGATCATGGAAGAAAGCGAGCAGGTCGGCGTCCTTGGTGGCGGCGAGCAGCGGCAGGCGCACGCCGCGCTCCAGGAGGATGCGGACGACACCGAGGGCCGCGCGACGCAGAGCGTAAGGGTCCTTCGAACCCGTCGGCTTTTCGTCGATCGCCCAGAAGCCGACAAGCGTATCCAGCTTGTCGGCGAGCGCCACCGTGATCGCAACCTTGTCTTCGGGGACGCGGTCGGACGGACCTTGCGGCTTGTAGTGATCCTCGATCGCAGTCGCCACCGAGGCGTTCTCGCCCTGCAGTGATGCGTATTTGCGACCCATGACGCCCTGCAGCTCGGGGAATTCGCCGACGGCTTCGGTGCGCAGGTCGGCCTTGGCGAGCACCACGGCGCGGTCGACCAGAGCGGCATCGGCGCCGGTGATCTTGGCGAGATCAGCAGCCAGCGCTCGGATGCGGGCGACACGTTCGCCCTGACTGCCGAGCTTGGCATGGAAGGTGACGTTCAGCGCGTCGAGTTTGGCCATACGCTGATCGAGTGGCTTCTTTAGATCGAGGCCGAACTTCTTGGCGGAGGCTTCCAGTGTTTCGAGATCGGGCAGATTGCCCTGGTCGCGCTTCCAGAAGTGCAGCGCATCGGACAGACGGGCACGCACGACCTTGCCGTTGCCGTGGATGATTTCCTTGCCGCCATCCGTTGCTTGGATATTAGCAACGAGAATGAAGCGGTTGGACAGCGCACCCTCCCCTTGAGGGGGAGGGTCGGCACGCAGTGCCGGGGTGGGGTGATCCTGTTGAAACAAGGGGTCATCCCCACCCGCAGCTTCGCTGCGACCTCCCCCCTCAAGGGGGAGGTGGGAGCCTTGCGGCCGGGTGACGAAACACTTCTGGTTGGTCTTGATGGTCAGGCGGATGATCTCGGATGGGATTGACAGGTAATCCTCCTCGAAGGAGCCCATCAGCACCTGCGGCCACTCGACGAGGCCGGACACTTCCTCCAGCAGGCCCTCGTCCTCGACCAGTTCGAGACCATTGGCAAAGGCGACATCGCGGGCATCATGCAGGATGATGTCCTTGCGGCGGTCGGCATCCAGAACGACATAGGCCTTTTCCAGGCTCGACGCATAATCCTCGAAACGCTTGACCGTGATCGGACCAGGGGCGTGGAAGCGATGGCCATAGGTCACGTTCGAGGCGACCATGCCGTCGATCTCGAAGGGGATGACCGTCGTTTCTTCATGCTCGGTGCCGAAGGTGCAGACGATCGACTGCAGCGGGCGCACCCACCGCAGCGAGCCGGGCTTTACCGAGGCCTTGCCCCAGCGCATGGATTTCGGCCAGGGGAAATTTCTTATGATGTCGGGCATCACCGCAGCGACGATTTCCTCCGCGGCACGGCCGGGCTTGGAAATGATCGCCACGTAGAAATCGCCCTTTTTCGGGTCGCTCTGGACTTGCGCCTCGGAGATGGAGGAGAGGCCAGCACCCCGCAAAAAGCCTTCGATCGCCTTCTCGTTGGCGTCGGTGCGCGGACCCTTGCGCTCCTCGCGCACATCGGCCGAGCGCGCCGTCAGACCGCGAATATCGAGCGTCAGGCGCCGCGGCGTCCAATATTCCCTGGCACCTTCATAGGAAAGACCCGCTTCGACCAGGGCATCGGTCACCAGCTTCTTCAGGTCGCCGGCAGCCTTGCGCTGCATACGGGCGGGAATTTCCTCGGAGCGGAGTTCGAGAAGGAGATCGGGCATGTCAAGGTTCCTCACCCTCCCCTTGAGAGAGAGGGTCGGCACGGCGTGCCGGAGTGGGGTGAAAACGGTCGGCCTCTGCTAGCAAAATTTGCCGCTGCTGCACAATGGCAAATATCGTATCCAGAACAGCCTCCATCTCATCCATGACCTCTGAATTCCAGAATCGGACGACGTGATAGCCTTGGCTCTCAAGAAAGGCCGTCCGCTCGGCATCATAACGCCTTGCCGCATCTTCCGCATGCTGGCTGCCGTCAAGCTCGATAATCAGACCGATCTGATGGCAGGCGAAATCGGCGAAATAGCGCCCGATCGGAACCTGGCGGCGAAAATGGGTGCCTTCGATCGGGATGCGCCACAGATGCTTCCAAAGCTTGGCTTCCGCATCGGTCGAACCGGCGCGCAGGCGACGGCTGTTGGCGATTTTGAAGCGATCGAGTTTGGAGGGCTTTTTAGGCATCAACGATCCACATCCGTTGCGATTACAAAGTCACCGTTCACACCCTCCCCTTGAGGGGGAGGGTCGGTACAAAGTGCCGGGGTGGGGTGATCGCGGCAACCTCTGCGGCCAAACAATCGTCACCCCCACCCGCCGCGTCGCGGCGACCTCCCCCCTCAAGGGGGAGGTG
>UCII01000021.1 GCA_900472485.1 Hyphomicrobiales bacterium | reverse complement strand
ACAAAATCTGAACCGCTCTAATGGACGAAACGGGCGTTGATGTTCAGGTTCTCTCCTTGACGACACCCGGCCTCAATAACCTCGGCCGTCAAGGCATCGATCTCGCGCGGCGTGCCAATGACCTGCTGGCGGAGGCCGTCGCTACCAATCCGTCCCGTTTTCAGGCTATGGCGGCTCTGCCATCCGCTAAGGCTGACGCGGCGGCGTTGGAGTTACAACGATCCATCAACGATCTTAGCTGCAAGGGTGCCGTTCTTTTCGGACGGGTCGGCAACAAAAATCTGGACCATTCGATCTTCGAGCCGACTTTTGCCTGTGCGGCGGAGCTCAATATCCCGCTCATGATCCATCCGCAAATTCCGCAGACGAGCGTGCGCAACTCCTATTATACGGGCTTCGGTGCTCCCGTCGATCTCGCTCTGTCCTCTTTCGCGCTTGGATGGCATTTCGAGGCGGGTGTCCAGTTCGTGCGCCTGATCCTGGGAGGGGTTTTCGACCGCTATCCAACCCTTCAGGTGATCCTGGGCCATTGGGGCGAGCTGGTGCTTTTCTATCTTGAACGGCTCGTCATGCTTGACCGGGCGTCCGAGCTCCAGCGGCCGTTCATCGAGTATGTTCGAAACAATCTCTATCTCACCGCCAGCGGAATGTTCAGCCCGTCCTACCTGCAACAGGCCATCGATACTGTCGGGATTGATCGAATCCTATTCTCGACCGACTACCCGTACCAATACCGTCCAGGAGGCGACGCACGACGTTTCATAGACGGCCTGGACCTAGACGATACCAGCAAAGCGAAGTTCGCTTATCGAAACTGGGAGAACCTAACCGCAAGGCGTGTCGAGGTTCGGCCACCATCGCATCCAGGTATTTGTGGCGAGCGGTAATATGGAGGCGTTCGTATCGATGCAAGTACCTAGCCAAGCCATACTGAGCTGGAGCAAAAGGTACCGGCAGAGCTTCTGATCTAGCTACTGAGGCAGCGGCGGCCCCGGTTATTCCAGCCGGATAAGGCCTGGGCTTCGCTCGCCATGCTGTCACACAGGAATTTATAATAAATGGGTCGTTGGTTCCAATCTCATCAAGAACCCAGGATTTGCGGCTCTTCCGTCGCGAGGAGCGACGTCTCAATCAATGCGAATGCCGCCTCGGCGTCAAACGCGGGCTCCCAATCTCCGGCCACGCCGTCGATGGTTCAGCCAAGATCGACGTTCATGGCGAAGTTCCAGGTACCAGCGCCGTTTCTGGCCAGGCCGATCATCATCAGGCCGAGCGCTTCCAGCGTCTGGGCCATGTGCAAACCGCCAATGTCAAACGGACGCAGCCCGAGACTTTCGAGGAAGATGGAGACGCGCGCCTTCGCCTTCGCGTCGTCGGCCGCGATGAATGCGTCGAGGTACCCACCCTTGGCCAGCACGTGACCGAAGATGGTGTTGAACGCCTTCACGATAGGCGCGCCGGCAGGCAGGCCCTTGGCGATCTCCTGCGCACCAGAACTGCCGTGCGGGGTGACGAGGCCCGAAAGATCGGAGGCAACGGGATTGGTGATATCGATAATCACCTTGCCGTCAAGCGAGTCCCCGTAATCGGCGACTACCGCTGCGGCGCTGGTGTAAGGCACGGCCAGGATGACGATGTCCCCCGGGCCACGCCGTAAGTCCCTGTCGCCCCTCCGGCTCCAATCTGCTTGGCGAGCGCCCGCGCCTTGGCGGGATCTCGGCTGACCACCTCGACGGTATGTGCGGCGCTGGCGGCCATGCCGCCGGATCCGATGATGCTGATAGTGCTCATGTACGATTCCTCAATCGAACTTGACCAAGTCCTTAAAGATCAGTTGACCCCAGCTATTGCCGCGCGCCTGAACGAGCAGTCCACCTTCCGAAAGGCCGCCAAGATTGATCGGCGAGAAGCCGAGTTGTTCGGCAAGCGCAGCAATCTCCGCTATCGCGCCGTCGTCGTCGTCGCTTGCCAGGAACACCACTCTCCTGCCACCATGTACAGCCGGATCTTGGTCAAGGACGGCGGCAGCCAGATGATTGAAACCCTTGACCAGTCTTCCACCAGAAAAGGCCTGCGCGACGAATTTGGACGACGGCTGCCCTCTCAGTTTCTCAGGGGGCACGCCGTAGGCATTGGTCACATCGACGATCGTCTTCCCATGCCACGTGGGCAATGCCTTCGCGACATCCGGATGCTGCTCGAAGCGGACAGCCAAGAAGATCACGTCCGCCTTGACGGCGTCCGCCAGGGTTGAGGGGATGATTTCTGGTCCGATTGCGGCAGCTTCTGATGCAAAGCTTGCTGGATCGCGTGTGGTTGCGACGGATACTTCTATGCCCTTGCGGGCGAACGCCCTGGCAATAGCGTGGCCGATCTTGCCGAAGCCGATAATTGCGTAGCTCATGATATTCTCCTTCGAATGTTCGGAGCGGTCAGAGTTTATAGCCGCCGCTTGCTTCAATCGTCTGGCCCGTCACCCAATGGCCGTCATCGGAGGCCAGGAACGCCACGACGGCAGCAATTTCCGAAGGCTCGCCAAAGCGTCCCAATGCGATTTCAGCCTCGACCGTCTTGACGAGTTCGGGGTTTTCCCGGATGGCGGCGTTCACGTCCGTTCGCGTATAGCCGGGCGCGACGGCGTTCGCGGTAATTCCGCGCGGCCCGAGCTCGACCGCCAGCGCATGGGTCAGGTTGTTGATCGCCGCTTTGGCCATCGAGTAGACAGGCGCGGCCGTCACGGGCTTCGTGGCGGCGGCGGAAGAGATGTTGATGATGCATCCGCCATCGGCGAGACGATCCAGAGCCGCCTGAACGATGAAGAAGGGCGCGCGGGCATAGACCGCAATCAGGGTGTCCCAACTGTCCGGCGTCGCGTCCTTGAAGCCAACCCAGCCGGAGTTGCCGGCGTTGTTGACCAGAATGTCGAGAGCTTTGCTTCCCTTCCGCTTGGTGAACTCGTCGTCGAGTCTCTCGAATAAGGTCGGCACGGTCGCCGGGTCAACGAGGTCCGCGTGGATCGTGAATGCAGTGCCTCCAGCATTCTCGATGGCCGCCACCACCTCGTCCGCGCCAGATTTGGAGGCGTTGTAGGTTAGCGCGACCGTCGCACCATCCTTTGCAAGACGTTCGGCGATGGCGCGGCCAATACCCCGCGATGCCCCGGTAACGAGAGCGGTTTTTCCTTCAAGAGGTTGTGGCATATCATTTCCTTCCCTGGATGTGTGCGTAATGGGATTACTGAGGTGACCGGCGGGGCTTGGCGCGTCAGAGTTGCGCAAGGCCGCCGTCGACGGCGACTTCGCTGGCAGTCATGAAGCTGCTGTCCGAGGAAGCGAGAAAGGCAGCTACCGCTCCGATCTCCGCCGGATCGGCCATGCGCTGGAGCGGTGTCATCACGGCAAAGGCCTTCTGGCCTTCCTCGCCAAGCGCCTCTTTCGCAAGGTCGGTCGCCGTCGCCCCGGGCGACAGCACGTTTACGCGGATGCCGGTGCCCTTCAGGTCCTCGGCCCAGGTCCGCGCGAGATTGCGCACCGCTGCCTTGCTCGCGCTGTAGGCGCTGAATGCCGGGGCGCCCGTGGTGCCGGCGCTCGATCCGGTCAGGATGATCGAACCGCCCTGGCTCATTAGCGGTAGCGCCTTCTGGACCGTGAAGATCGTGCCTTTCACATTGGTGTCGAAAGTCTCGTCAATGTGTTCGGCAGTGATCTTGCGGAGCGGAAGTGGGCTGCCCGCCCCGGCATTGGCGAAGACGATGTCGAGGGTTCCGCGCTCCGCCTTTACCGCCGCATAGAGTCGGTCCAGATCGGCTTCATCGGAAACCGAGCCCTTCACCGCGCGGGCATTCGGCCCGAGATCGGCCACGGCGGCATCGAGCGCTTCCTGCCGGCGGCCGAAAATGAACACGAAGGCGCCTTCCTCGATGAACCGCTTTGCTGCGGCGAGGCCGATGCCGGTCGCGCCACCCGTAATGACTGCAATCTTACCCTCAAGCTTTCCCATGACGTCTCCTTCCGTCCTGTCGGACAGCGCCTGTTGTCATTTGCGCCGACAGACGCTATCTAATGGATCACTGATCCGCTTCATAATCGGATCGCCGATCCACATATATGGATCACTGATCCATTTAGCAAGGTAGTCCATGCGAGCCGACGCAGAAAAAAATCGCAGCCAAATTCTCACCGTCGCGCGTGAAGTTGTCGCCGAGCATGGTGTGGACGCGTCGATGCGTGACATTGCCCGCCGGGCCGGCGTCGGGTTGGCCACGCTGCTTCGTCATTTCCCGACGCGGGAGGCGTTGTTCGAGGCGCTGCTGTGTACTCATCTGGACGCACTGACGCGGAGGGCAGCCGAACTCGAACGGTCGACTTCGGCCGACGAAGCACTTCTCTCCTGGTTTCGAGAATTGGTGGAATTCACCCAAAGCTCCAGAGGCGTTGTCGCCATGATGGCGGCCGCCCACACGAACCCCGACTCCGCTCTTTATGCTTCGTGCGCAGCGGTGCACTCGGCAGGGGCGCGACTACTGCTGCGCGCCCAGGCCGAGGGAACGGCGCGCGCCGATATGAATGGGGACGACCTGTTCGCCCTGATAACGGCTCTCGGCTGGGCGGTCGATCAACCCTCATTCGCGGCGCGGGCGGATCATCTCGTTTACCTCGTGACGAGCGCCCTTCTGACAGATTGGCCTCGCAACGATGTCAAGAAAGCAACGAGTTGAATAAGGTCTGCGCATTTTTCCTGGAATTGTTTAGGCAACGAAGCGGACTACGCCGCTGTCCGCGCAAAGCTGCCTCTTGGTTGCGAAAGCCTGAAGCAGCTGCCCAAATGCCATGAATGCGGCCGCCAACCCGCATAATTTCTAGTGATCGGAAGGGGAGTGGACGTCTGCACCGCTCCATACGGCAAAGGCCCGATAATGCTTGCGGGAAGGATTGCTTTCGCCTCGCGCTACAAAAACTGCCTTTGGATCTTCGGGTTTCGACACGATCATTTCCGCGACGGGACTGATGCCCGGTAACGCTAATTTTCGGAGCGAGCAAATGTCGATCAATCGCCGCCACTTCAACCAATTGCTGCTCCTTGGAGGCGCAGGTCTTGCCTTGGGAGGCACCCCGTCATGGGCGAGTGCGGCGGAAACGCCGGTGAGCGGCGGAACCCTGAACTGGGCCTATTATCCCGATCCGACGGCGCTGATCGCGATCAACACGTCCTCCGGTACGGGCCAGGCGATCGGACCGAAGATCAACGAAGGACTGCTCGATTTCGACTATGATCTCAACCCGAAGCCGCTTCTGGCGACATCATGGTCCGTCAGTGGTGATGGCCTTCGCTACACATTTGCGCTTCGCAAGGATGTCAAATGGCATGACGGCAAGGACTTTACCTCCGAGGATGTCAAGTTCACCATCTTTCGCCTCAAGGAAGCGCATCCGCGCGGGCGCATTACGTTTCAGAACGTCACATCGGTCGAAACGCCTGATCCGCTCACAGCCGTCATCGTTCTGTCCAAGCCGGCTCCCTATCTGATCTCCGCGCTCGGCAGTTCGGAATCACCGATCGTGCCGAAGCATGTCTACGAGACCTTCAAGCCGACCGAGCAGCCGACCCTTGCCCAGACGATCGGCACCGGTCCATTCATCCTCAAGGAATGGGTGCCCGGCAGCCATCTGATCTTCGACCGCAACCCGAATTATTGGGACGCGCCGAAACCCTATCTCGACCGGGTCGTTCTGCGCGTCATCCTCGATCCGGCGGCAAGGGCCGCGGCTCTCGAGACAGGAGAGATCGACATTGGCGCGAACCCCGTGCCGCTTTCGGATATCGAGCGGCTGAAGGCCAATGCCAACCTGGTCGTCGATACCACGACCTACGCCTATTCCGGGCCGCAGCAGCAACTGTTCTTCAATTATGAGAACGAGATTCTCCAGAAGAAGGATGTGCGGCTGGCGATCGCCCATGCGATCGACCTGCAGAAGCTCGTGGACATCGCTCTGTTCGGCTATGCGCAGGTTTCTCCAAGCCCGATCAGCACAGCCTTACCGAAATGGTATGATCCGAGCATTAAGGCGAGAGAACATGATCCCAAGCTTGCCAACAAGCTGCTCGACGATGCCGGCTATCCGCGCGGCGCCAATGGCACGCGCTTTAAACTGCGGCTTGCCTATAATTCATTCCTCCAGCCGTCCTATGCCGACTTCATCAAACAGTCGCTTGCTGCGGTCGGCATCGATGCCGAAATCCTGAAGCTCGATCTCGCCACCTTCCTGAAGACGGTCTACACGGATCGCGCCTGGGATCTGGTCATCGAATCCCTGTCCAACACGTTTGATCCGACGCTTGGCGTGCAGCGCGCCTATTGGTCGAAGAACTTCAAGATCGGCCTGGTGTTCTCCAATGCCAGCCATTATTCCAATCCGGAGGTCGATGCGGTTCTTGAAGCCGCCGCGGTCGAGCCGGACGAGGCCAAGCGACGGCAGCTCTGGTACAAGTTCCAGCACATCATTCATGATGATGTCGTCTCCGTCGATCTGGTGGCGGCAGGAGCGCAGATCGTTGCCAACAAGCGGGTGAAGAATTTCGCACCCGGTGCGCAGGGCATCAACAACAGTTTCGGCCAGATATGGCTGAGCCCGAATGCCTGAACGGGTTGGATAGGCTATTCTTTGCCGATTAAGGAGCCGGCTTATCCAAGCCGGCTCAAGGCGTTCCTTGCCGCAATCGTGCGGATCATATGGTTTTGCGGCGCATGCGAGCGGGCGGTGATCGCATCGCGATGGTGACGCTCCAGCTGGAAATCGCGATTGAGGCCGGGATTGCCGGCGAGCTCCAGCGCAAGGCTGGTGACCGCGAGGGCGTTGTCGATGACGACATGGCGAACATGCATGCCGTCCATGCCGACCGGTCTCCCGGCATCGACATCCTCCCCGAGCGAGCGCAGTAGCCGGGCGTTCGTTGCAAGTCGAACCTCTATCTCGCCCAAGCCATCCTGGATGCGCGGTACCGTCGCGATCGGCGTACCAAGGCTCGCGGGCGTGTGGCTGCTGGCGAAGGCGAGAACGCGGTCGCGGGCAGCGCTGGCGACGCCGTGATAGACCGCACCGAGCAGGCCAAAGAAGAAGGCGGCGGCATGTTCGTTGCGGCGGATCGGTTCCGTCGCGGGCTGTGACTCGATGATATCGTCAATCGGGATCGATACGTCCTCGAGAATGATGTCGTCGCTCGCCGTGGCATGCATGCCGGCCGCATTCCAACTCTTCTCGATCCGAAAGCCGGCGGCATCTGTCGGCACCAGAAACGAGGCAAGGCGCGGTTCCTCCTCGTCTGTGACGGCAAGAAGCGACACCCATTTCAGCACGGGGATGCCGGTGACGTAGCTCTTATGGCCGGAAATGCGCCATCGATCGCCGTCACGGCGCGCGATCGTCTCGGGCAGGGCACCATGGGCGGGTGAGCCGATGCGCGGTTCTGCCTGCGCATTGTTGATCAGCGCTACGCCCTGCCTGTTTGCCGACAGTACGCGCTCCGCTAGATGGCGGGGCCATTTGCCAAGGCGGCGGATAGTAAAATGCGAGGTGTAGTGCATAGCGAGCACCAGCGCGGTCGAGGGCTCGCCACGGGCGATCTCGCTGATGACAGCCAGTGCCGATGTCAGGCCCCCGCCGTGACCGCCATGGTCTCGGTCGCTGACGAGGCCGAGCAGGCCGGCCTCGAAAAGCCGGTCGAAATTTTCGAAGGGGAAGGCACCCGTTGCATCGTGATGCGCGGCTGTCGTCGAAAAATCCTCGGCAAGGTTTTTCGCCTTGCCGATCAGATCATCAATGGTCTCTGTCATCTCGTTACAACGTGGTTCAAGCGACGGCGCGTTCGGCAAGGCCGTCGATATGGCGGCGGTCGACCCATTCGCCAATATCGAAATCGCCCGCCAGGAAACCGAAGTCGCGCAGGAAGTTCTTGTAGTGCTCGACGGCGTCAACCAGATCCGGCTCCAGTCCCAGGCCAAGATGGCGATGGATATCCGGACCGTTGGCGGCAAGGACCTGTTCTTCGGTCGCTCCGGATTCACGCGCCACGAAGCGGCGGGTTTCTTCCGGATGAGCTTCCGCCCAGGCGCTTGCCTTGAAGATCGCTTCGATCAGCTTGCGCACGAGATCGGGCCGTTCTTCCGCCAGCAGTTCGTCGACCGTCAGCACGCGCGGCGAGCCCGAATTGATGCGGATCTTTGGGTCCGGATGGAAACCGAATTCGGCAACCTGGACCGCGCCGATGAGATTGGCGACGTTGATCCCGGCGGTTCCCTTGACATAGATCGCGTCCACCTCGCCGCGCAACAGCGCTGCGATCTCCTCGCCATAGGCCTGCCTGCGCTTGAGGCCGAAAAGGGATGGGCCTTCCTGGCTCGCGAGCACAGAATCGGCGAGCGCGATCTCGACAATCTCGACATCATCGATGGATAAGCCTTCAAGTGACAAAGCCGAGATAAGGCCCTTGAGCGCCGTGGCGCGCATGAAATCGACAATTCCTTCCGGGCGGCGGGCAATGCCGAAGCGGCGACCCTTGAGATCCCTGGTCGCCCTGATGCCGGTTTCCGGCAGCGTGATGATTGCCTGAAACTCGTCCGTCCATGTGATGCCGACGAGACGGGTGCGGCGGCCCTCGGAGCGCGCGCGAATGGGCGGCACATTGCCGCCATGGCGGAAGGACCAGTCGAGCGTGTGGTTGAAGTGGCTCTGCCGGATATTCCTGTCGGGAGAGTCGATGATGGATTTCAGGGTGACGCCTTCGCTGCGAAAGCCGTCTTCGAGATAGCCGAGCTGTGCGGCCAGTCCCACAGGCGTCGGGACGGGGCAGCGTGTGTACCAGATTTCGGAAATGGCATTACTGGTCATGATCGTTCCTTTCAGTGGCGCAGCCCGGCCTGTTTCATCAGCGGCAGGACTTCCTCGCCGAAGAATTCCAGATCGTCGCGGAAATCGAAGAAGCTGAGCTGCAAGCCGTCGATGCCGGCCGCCTTCAGCTTGACGAACTGATCGACCACCTGCTCCGGCGAACCGATGACGCGAATATTGCCGCCAACGAAGCGATAGGGATCCTGTGCGTCGCGGCCCTTCCAGGCATGGGCATCGGAATCCAGCGACTGGAAGCCCTTACGGGAACGCTGGTCGGCATGGGCGACGATCCGATCGGCGAGTTCCCATGCCTCCTTCTCGGTCGGACGGCAAATGACCATCGGATTGAGCAGGGTGCGCACGCTGCGTCCGACATCGGCGGCGGCATCCTTCACCCTTTTGCTATGGGCCGGCAGCGAGGCGAGGGCGCTATCGATGTCCGCGCCGGTCGGGCTGGTAATGAAGACGATATCGGAGTAGCGGCCGGCAAAGGCTAAGCCTGCATCGGATCCGGTGGCATTGACGAGGATCGGCCGGCCGAAATTCGGTTTCGGTGTCACGTAGCCGCCGCCGAGCTTCCAGCTGCTTTCACCTTCGAAGGAGTAGTTCTCGTCGTCGCTCCACAGCCGCTGCACGACCTCGAGAAATTCTGCGGCCAGCTCATAGCGCCTGTCATGCTCGATGCGTTGCCAGCCGAACATTTCGTGCTCGACGGCCCTATGGCCGGTAACGACATTGATGCCCCAGCGGCCGCCGGTGATGTGATCGAGCGTGGCGCCGAACTTGGCAAGGTGCAGCGGATGCCAAGGTCCGTAGAGAACATGCATCGTTGATATGAGCATGATCTTCTTGGTGAGGCCTGCAAGTGCTGCGGTCGAAACGAAACTGTCGAGTGCGTGGCCGTCGAAGACGCCGCCATAGCCGCCCTTGGGAAGCCATTGCGACAGGGCGAACACCAGATCGAAACCCAGCTCCTCCGCGCGCAGCGTCAGCGCCTTGTTATAGTCGAAGCGCCAATCGGTCGAGCGCTCCAGAGTCGATTGTGTCCAGCCTCCGGCCTGAATCGGCAGAAAAAGGCCGAGCAGAACCGGCTGCTTCAGGGCCTGCGATAGCGGGCTATCGGGAAAATCGGTCGGCGCGGCGAATTTTGGCAGGCCCACGATGGAGCCGGGACGGTGCTGGATGGACATGGCGTTCCCTTGCTTTCGGTCTTCAGGCGGTTGCGATGTAGGCGTAGGCAAGGCTGCCGGCGATGCCCTCGCCGCCGAGCGTGTGATCGGCAATACGCTTGTTGTAGATGGTCAGTTCCGGTTGGCTGACGATGTCGAGAGCTGGCAGATCCTCGACGAGGATCTTCTGGATCTCGCGCCATTGCTCGACCCGCTTCTGGGGATCGACTTCGATGGCGGCGGCCTCGAGAAGGGCGTCGACCTTGGGATTGCTATAGGCGGAGCCATTGGAGAAGGGCACGCCTGGCTTGAAGTTCTTGCTCCAATAAAGCCGTTGCACGCCGACCGTGGGATCAAAAAGATTGCTCATTCCTTCATAGGCGAAATCGAAATCGCGATCGGTGTAGATGCGCTTGGTGTAGGTGGCGAAATCCTGGGCACGCACCGTCACCTCGACGCCGACCTTGGCGAGCGCTTGGCGGATATACTCCGAGCCGCGGCTGTAGGGTTCGCCGCTTGGCACATAATCGAGATTGAGACGAAACCGCACGCCGTCCGATCCGCGTGGATGACCGGCCTCGTCGAGCAACTTTTCCGCCGCGGCAAGGTCGATCGGATAGGTCTTGAGGTCGGCGACATACCATTTCGTCAGGTTGGGATTGATCGGGCCGGGGATCGCTTCGCCATAGCCATAATTGATGGTGTTGCGGATCACCTTGCGGTCGATGACATGCGCGAAGGCCTGTCGGACGCGAATATCCTTGAAAACCGGCCTTTCCAGGTTGAATTCGATACGGCTGACGCCGTTCGCATATTGATAGCCCCGTGTGTCGAAGGCGAGGCTCGCCACGCTCTTGAGGCGGTCGAGATCGCTGAGCGGAACGGGGGTGGATGGCGCTAGATCGATCTCGCCGGTCTCGATCGCGATCGAGCGGGCGGCAGCGTCGGGAATGAAGCGGACGATCAGTTGGTCGAGGTAGGGACGGGGCTGGTCCCAATAATCGGGATTGCGCTCATAGACGATATGGCTGCCGCGAACCCACTCCTTGAACTTGAAGGGGCCTGTGCCGACCGGCGCCAGATTGACGGGATTTTCGGCGACCTTCGTACCTTCATAGAGATGGCGGGGAACGATTGGCGATTCCGATGCGGCGAGCGCGGTAATCAGATAAGGGGCCGGCTTGGAGAGAACCAGGATCGCGGTTAGAGGATCGGGTGTTTCGATCTCGACGAGGTTCAGGAAGGTGTTGCGCCCGCGCGGGTGGACATCTTTGAGCGTCTTGATCGAGAAGACGACGTCATCGGCGGTAAAAGGCTTGCCGTCGTGCCATTTGACGCCCTCGCGCAGCTTGAAGGTGTAGCGTAGCCCGTCATCGCTGACGGCCCATTGTTTGGCGAGGAGCGGCTGCGGATTGAGATCGAAATCATAGGTCAGCAGCCCCTCGGTCACCTTCGGCGAAACATAGACCGAGTTGAAGGCCGTATGGGCGATCGTCGTCAGGACCGGCGGTTCGGCCGAAAGCAGAAGCGTCGCGGTGCCGCCACGCGATGGAGCCGCATGGACGGTTGTTCCCGCCACGGCGATTGCACCGAGCGCTGCCGACGAGAGCAGGAAACTCCGACGTGTAATTATAGAAAGCCTGGTCATCTGAAGTTGCCTCGTCTGTCTAAGGTGGCGTTGCCGAGCCTGAACGGTTGCTGGTTTTATGTTCTCTAAGGAAGCGGTTCTCGTAGGTTACTTTGTTGCCTCGCGCTCACTTCTTGGGAAAATTTATGCAAAAATTGCACGTAATCGCAAATATATTCTAATTTATCTTGTCGATTTGAGAAATTTCAGAAATATCTACCGATATCGATTTGACAAAACCTACAGATTTAGTCAACTACTATTGCGATGCAGCGCTTGAAATTTCGGTGGCGCTGCCGAGGAGTTTCGATGTCGGCTTACATGCGGATAGGACGAACGCTACGCCGGACGGCCGTGCAGGCAGTGCCGACGATGCTGGGCATCGTCATCCTGAATTTCTTCCTGCTCAAGCTGGCGCCCGGAGATGCGGCCGATGTCATGGCAGCCGAAGCTGGCTCCGCAACGGTCGAGACGATGGCGGCGCTGCGCGAGCGCTTCGGCCTGGACAATCCGGTCCTCGTGCAGCTGGCGAACTATCTGAACAATCTCGCGCATTTCAGTCTCGGCTTTTCGCCGCGCTACGGCATGCCTGTCGCCGATCTGATCGGCCAGCGATTGCCTGGTACCCTCACGCTGATGGTGGCTGCGCTCGCCGCCGCGATTGCGATCGGCCTGATCCTCGGATCGCTGATGGCAACATTTGCCGGGCGGCTGCCGGATCGGTTGATCTCGATCGTCTCGCTCCTCTTCTATTCGATCCCGGGTTTCTGGATCGGGCTGATGCTGATCCTGCTTTTTTCCGTCAAGCTCGGGTGGCTGCCGAGCGGCGGCGACAGCACCATCGGTTCGCGGCTCACCGGCTTGCCGGCGCTGCTTGATCGGGCGCGCTACATGGTGCTGCCGGCCATATCGCTCGCCCTCTTCTACCTGGCGATCTATGCACGGTTGACGCGCGCCGCCATGCTGGAGGTCAAGTCGCAGGACTTCGTGCGCACGGCGCGGGCAAAGGGCGTTTCGCCCCTCAAGCTGACGACGCGGCATGTATTGCGCAACGCGCTAATCCCGATCACGACCATGGCTGGAATGCACTTCGGCGGCATGCTCGGCGGCGCCGTCGTCGTGGAGACGGTCTATAGTTGGCCCGGCCTCGGACGGTTGGCTTTCGAGGCCGTCATGGCTCGTGACTTCAGCGTTCTGCTTGGCATCCTGTTGCTCTCGTCACTTCTCGTCATCATCGCCAACGCTGCTGTGGATCTTCTGCAAGCCTGGCTCGACCCGCGGATCGGAGCAAACCGATGAAAGCGCAAGAACTCAAGATTTATGCGGACACGGCACGTGATTTCAGTGCCGAGGAGCCCGAAGCAGCAGCAAAGGCCGCACCCGTTCCTGAACGCCGTTGGACCCACATCCATGCACCCGATGCCCGCACCACGGCTGTTTCGGCCCCGCGCTGGCAGGGGCGTCGGCGTGAGCTCAGGATCTTTCTTTCCAATCCCAACGCGCTCCTCGGCATTGCCGTTCTGGCCGCCATCGTGTTTGCGGCCCTGCTTGCGCCGATCTTCTATCCTGGCGATCCCCTGGAGATGGTGGCGCGACCCTTCCTTTGGCCGGGCCAGAACCCGGCCTATCCGTTGGGAACGGATTCCATGGGGCGTGATGTGCTGGCGGGCATTCTTCATGGTGCCCAGATCTCGCTGACCGTCGGCATTGCCGCGACCCTGCTCGGCCTTGGCGCCGGCGTGACGGTCGGCGCGCTTGCCGGCTATTTCGGTGGCGTGGTCGATGACCTCCTCGTCAAGCTCATCGAGATCTTCCAGACCATGCCGAGTTTCGTCCTGCTTGTCGTGCTGGTGGCAATCGCACAGCCGACCACGACGACGGTGACGGTCGCGATCGCACTCGTCAGCTGGCCGACGGTTGCGCGTCTGACACGCGCCGAGTTTCGCGGCATAAAGGAGAAGGACTATGTTCTCGCCGCCCGCAGCCTCGGCTTCGGCCACGCCCGCATCATTTTTCGGGAAATCCTTCCGAATGCTTTGCCGCCGCTGATCGTCACATCGTCCGTCATGGTGGCGAGCGCGATCCTGATGGAATCGGCGCTGTCCTTCATGGGGCTTGGCGATCCCAATCGCGTCTCCTGGGGTTCGATGATCGGCGCGGGACGCGATGTCATCCGCACCGCCTGGTATCTCACCGCCTTGCCGGGTCTTGCCATCGTCTTCACGGTCTTGTCGCTCAATCTCATCGGCGATGGCCTGAACGACGCTCTTAATCCGCGTTTTTCGGAGGAGCGTCGATGACGGGACTTCTCGACGTCCGCGATTTCTCGGTCGGCTTCGGTAGCACCCAGCCGGTTAACGGCGTGAGTTTCACTGCCGCAGCCGGCGAGATGCTGGCTGTTGTCGGCGAGTCGGGCTCGGGCAAGTCGCTGACCGCGCTCGGCCTCATGGGGCTCCTGCCTCGGCACGCGAAGACGGCGGGCGAAATCCTGTTCGACGGCCGCGATCTCCTGAAATTGCGCGAACGGGAGATGCGGAGCATTCGCGGGCACGACATCGCCATGATTTTTCAGGAGCCGATGACTTCGCTCAATCCGGTGCTGACAATCGGCGCCCAGATCGTCGAAGTGCTGCGCATTCATGAAAAACTGAGCGGCAGGCAGGCGCGCCAGCGCGCGATCGACCTGCTGGATCTCGTCAGCATTCCAGAAGCGGCAAAACGTATCGACGACTATCCGCACCAGCTTTCGGGCGGCATGCGTCAGCGCGTCATGATCGCCATTGCGGTTGCCTGCAATCCGCGGCTTCTGATTGCCGATGAGGCGACCACGGCGCTCGATGTCACGATCCAGGCACAGGTGCTTCAATTGCTCGATCGCCTGCGCAGCCAGCTCAACATGGCGGTCATCCTCATCACGCACGACCTTGGCATCGTTGCGCAATGGGCCGACCGTGTCGTCGTGATGTATGCGGGGCGCAAGATCGAGCAGGGCCTGCCTGATGCCTTGTTCGAGACGCCCTATCACCCCTATACGCAGGGGCTGCTTGCGGCCTCGCCGCGATTGAAGGCCGACTATCACTATCGCGATGGGCCATTGACGGAAATTCGCGGCTCGATCGTTTCGGCAGCTGGCGAGCAAGGGTGCTCCTTCCGCCCGCGCTGTCCGGTGGCGCGAGCGGCCTGCGGGCGGTCCGTGCCGGCGCTTGTCGCAGTTTCGGCCAGCCGCGAGGTAGCCTGTCCCTATGTTCCAGTCCTTGCGGAGAGAGCCCATGTCGCTTCTGTCGGTCGATAGGCTTTCCACGCATTATCCGGCCGCGGCCGGAACGGTGCGGGCCGTGGATGACGTATCGCTCGAGATCCTTGAGGGCGAGACCGTAGCGCTGGTCGGTGAATCCGGCTGCGGCAAGTCGACGCTTGGCAAATCCCTGATGCGCCTCGTCGATCCCACCTCCGGCCGGGTCACCTTCAAGGGGCGCGATGTCGCTGCGATGTCGGGCAAGGAATTGCAGGCAATCCGCCGGCATATTCAGATGATCTTTCAGGATCCATTCGCATCGCTCAACCCGCGCCAGACGATCCGCGCGATCCTGACGGCGCCGCTCGCCGTCCACGGCATCGGTGATCGCAAGAGCCGCGACGCCATTGCCGCCTCGATGATTGCCCATGTCGGCCTGCCCTCGGATTCGCTTGATCGCTATCCGCATGAGTTTTCCGGCGGCCAGCGCCAGCGCATCGGGATTGCCCGGGCTTTGATCCTGCAGCCTGAGCTTGTCATCTGCGACGAGCCGGTGTCCGCGCTCGATCTGTCGATCCAGGCGCAGATCCTCAATCTTCTCGTCGAGATGAAGACGGAGCTTTCGCTTTCCTACCTCTTCATCTCCCACGATCTTTCGGTCGTGCGCTATTTCGCCGACCGCGTGCTGGTCATGTATCTCGGCCGCATCGTCGAAAGCGCGCCGACGGCAAGGCTCTGGAGCGATGCCAAGCATCCCTATACGCGGGCGCTGCTTGCCGCCGTGCCTGATCCGTCGCGGCGCAAGCAGGCGGCACCGATCACCGGCGATCTGCCGAGCCCGCACAACCCGCCGTCCGGCTGTCGCTTTCATACGCGCTGCCCGCTCGCAACAGACATCTGCCGGAGCGATGATCCGGCCTATCGGCAAATGGGCAGTGGTCACACGGTCGCCTGCCATCACGCACAATGAAATGGAGAAATGACATGGTCGATTATCGTTATCTCGGGCGTAGCGCGCTAAAGGTATCGCCTCTCACCCTTGGAACCATGATGTTCGGCGGCCCGACGCCCGACGACGTCGCCTTCCGCATCATCGACAAGGCTCGTGACCAGGGCATCAATTTCATCGACACCGCCGATGTCTATCATGATGGCAAGTCGGAAGAGGTGGTCGGTCGCGGCATCAAGGCAAGCCGCGATCATTGGGTGCTTGCGACGAAGTTCGTCAACTCGCACACAAAAGGTCCCAATCTCGGCGGCCATTCGCGCAAATGGGTGATCGAGACGGTCGAAAATTCGCTGCGCCGCCTCAACACCGACTATATCGACATCCTCTATTTCCATCGCGCCGTCTTCGACGCGCCGCTGGAGGAGCCAGTGCGTGCGATTGCCGATCTTATCCGCGCGGGCAAGCTGCGCTATTTCGGCGTCTCGAACTTCCGCGGCTGGCGCATCGCCGAGATCTCGCATCTGGCCGACCAGCTCGGCATCGATCGTCCGGTCGCAAGCCAGCCGCTCTACAACATCGTCAACCGCACCGCCGAAGCCGAGCAGCTGCCGGCTGCTCATCATTACGGTCTTGGCGTCGTCTCCTATTCGCCGCTGGCGCGCGGCGTGTTGACGGGTAAGTATGAGCCGGGCAAGGAGCCGGCTGCCGATACCCGCGCCGGCCGTGGCGACAAGCGCATCCTCGAAACCGAATGGCGTCCGGAATCGATCGCCATCGCCAAGGAGATCGCAGCTCACGCCGCCGCCAAGAAGGTGACCCCGACCGAGTTCGCCATCGCCTGGGTGCTGAACAACCGACTGATTACATCGGCGATCACCGGCCCGCGCACGGAAGAGCATTGGGATAGCTATGTGAGAGCTCTCGACGTCAAGTTGACCGCTGAGGACGAGGCCCTGGTCGATCGCCTGGTCACGACAGGGCATCCGTCCACGCCGGGCTTCAATGATCCGAGCCATCCTGTCGAAGGCCGGGTTCCGGTCAGTGTTGCCGGCGACGCCGGAAACGTCGTGCCGCTTGCTCGCGCCGTAGCCTGATCATCCAGCCCAAGGCCCTGCTTAAGCGGGGCCTTTCCCTTCCGGCGTAAAGAGCCTTTCATGCCCATAACAGCTTCATCAGCGGTGCCCTCCGTACTCGTCGAAACCAATCGGGCGACGTTGCTTGCAAGAATACCCGATCTTGCTGCGGAGATCGCAAAAGACGCTGCGCGTCGAGACCTCGAACGCGAGTTGCCGCATGAAGCCTTCAAGCTGTTCAAGGAGGCGGGGCTTGGCACATTGCGCATTCCGGTAAGCCTTGGCGGGCCGGGTGGATCGGTGCTTGATTATATCGAGATGGTGATGACGATCGGTGCGGCCGATTCCAATGTCGCTCATGCGCTCCGCAGCCATTTCAACTTCACGGAAGCGCTGCTGCTCAATCCGAACAGTTCGGTCGATCGCACGCAGCTTGCCCGCGTCCTTGGCGGCAAGCTTTTCGGCGGCGCCCACACGGAACAGGGAACAAAGCGTCCGGGCGAGGTCACGACGCGGCTGACGAAATCCGGCGAGAGTTACAGGCTCAACGGGCGCAAATGGTATGCGACCGGCACGGCATTCGCCGATTTCGCCTCGTTCAGTGCCAAGGATGATGAAGACCAGCTCGTCAGCGTGCTTTTGCCCGTCGATCGCAAGGGGATCAGCATCCTCGACGATTGGGACGGCATGGGTCAGCGTCTGACGGCAAGCGGCGGCGTGCTGCTCGACGACGTGGAAGTGCTGCCGCACGAGATTTCAAGGCGTGGGCTGAGCACGCTGATCGGCAGGCACACCTCCACGCTGCGACAGTTGCACCTTGCCGCCTCGATGGCGGGCGCGGTCCGCGGCGCGCTGGCAGAAGGCACCGAATATGTACGCAGACAGGCGCGCTCGGCAGCTCACAGTGCCGCCGAGACGGCCAATGCCGATCCTTTCGTCCAGAAAATATTGGGCGAGATCGCGGCAAACTCCTTTGCCGTCGATACGCTGATCCGTGAGAGCGCCCGCGCGCTCGATCGGACGGCTGCGGCTTTTGCAGGCGATGATCCGCAGGTCTTGGAGACGGCGTTGGTCGAAAGCGCGCTGACGACGGCGCGCACCCAGATTGTCGCATCGCAGCTTGCCCTTGCTGCCGCGACCAACGTCTTCGAGCTCGGTGGCGGTTCGGCGACATCGCGGCATCTGAACCTCGATCGCCACTGGCGCAACATACGTACGGTGCTCAACCACAATCCTCTGCTGCACAAGGCCCGGGTTGTGGGCGACTATTACATCAACGGCACCACGACGCATCTGGAAGAAGGCAAGGTCTTCTGAGCCATGCACATAGACCTGCATTCCCATCATTCCGTCGTCATCGTCGGCGGCGGCTTTGCCGGTGCATTAACGGCGATCAAGCTGCTCGACAAGACGGAGGTGCCGCTTTCGATCACGATATTGGAACCCCGCGAGGAGCTGGGGCGTGGGCTCGCCTATAGCACGACCGAGGCCGTGCATCTCGTCAATGGCCCCGCCGGTACCTTTTCGCTTCACCCGGAAGAGCCCGACCATCTCACTCATTGGCTGGCGGAGAACGCGTCACGTTACGGCTGGACGCCGCCTGTCGATATCGCAGGCAGTTTTCCGCCGCGCTACCTTTATGGAACCTATGTCCGCAATGAGCTGCACCGGGCGATATCGACAGCACGCTCCGGATCGACATTCCGGCATGTCAGGGCCGTGGCGAGCCGTCTCGTTTCCGCTCCACACAGGGTGGAGATCACGACAAGTGAAGGCGAGACTATCGAAGCGGACGAGGTGGTTCTGGCCCTCGGCGTCTTCCAGCCCGATCTTGCGCGACAGGAAGCATCCGTCGCCCGTCATCCCGGTTTTGCGGCTTCTCCGTGGGATGCCGCAGCCCTCGATCGCCTTGTGGAAACAGACGAGATCTTGCTCATCGGCTCGAGCCTGTCGATGGTCGATGCGGTCGCGAGCATGGAAGCGCGAGGCTTCCAGGGCCGCTATCAGGTCATATCCAGGCGTGGCCAATTCATTGAGGATCGGCGCAATGCCGCGCTGGAGCGTGATTTCCTCGCGGAGAGACCGCTGCCGACCACCGCGCGGTCCTTGCTCTCGATCGTCAAGGCAGAGCGTCGCGCGTTGGCGGCCGAGGCCAAGGATTGGCAGGTGCTGCCGCTCGCCATCCGACCCTACATTTTGCCTTTGTGGCAAAAGGCTGACAATGCTGAGAGATCGCGGTTCGCACGTCACCTGCGGGCATTCTGGGATGTGACCGCGCATCGCGCCGCGCCTGACAGCTATCGCGCCGTCTCCAAGGCGATTGCCGAAGGCAGGCTCCGGCACCGGCCCGCACGATTGATTTCCATGAAATCCGCCGGCCGCTTGATCACGGCGACGTTGAAAACGCGTTCGGGTAGCGAGTCCCATTCTTTCGGCGGCGTCATCGATTGCCGTGGCCATCAGTTGCACGACTGGCGACGCATTTCCGATCCCTTCATCAAGAGCCTTATCGAAAGCGGAGAGGTTCGACCGCACAGCACCGGCTTCGGCATCGATGCCACGGAGCAAGGGGATGTCATTTCGGAAGAGGGGCGTGTTCACCGCAACATCAGCGCCATCGGTCATCCGCTGCGCGGCGTTGCCTGGGAGTCAAGCTCGATCTCGGAACAGCGGGTGCAGGCGATTGCGCTTGCCGATCGTATTCTCGGCAAATTGACACCGCTTGCCCTTGCCGCCTCGTAAACCGACATAAAAGAAGAGGGCGCCGCATCGCCCCCTCAAGCAGAACGGGCTGCTTCTGAGTGTCAGCCTTCACCCTCCTTGATATAGACATCGGCGAAATTCGACTGCACGCCTTCCGCGCCGATCGTGTGGTTTTTGACGCGCTTGTTGAAGACGGTGACGTTTTCGAGCGAGATCAGATTGATGACGGGCAGCTCGTCGGCGATGATCTTCTGGAAGTCGTTGAATTCCTGCTTGCGCTTTGCCTCGTCGACTTCGATCGAAGCTGTCTCGAGCAACCGGTCGACCTCCGGATTCTGATAGTGGCTGGCATTGGAGAAAGGCAATCCGAGCTTGAAGTTCTTCGACCAGTAGATGCGCTGCACGCCGAGCGTCGGATCGAACTGGTTGCCGAGATATTCCGCCGTGAGGTCGAAGGCGCGCTCGGTATAGACCTTCTGGATATAGGTCGAGAAGTCGTAGGAATCGATCCTCGCGTCGATACCGATGCGAGCAAGGTTCTGCTTCAGATATTCGGCGACGCGTTTGAAGCCTTCATTGTAGGAATTGTGCGTCAGGCGAAGCGCAAACCGAGTGCCGCCGCCGTTTCGCTTATAGCCGGCTTCATCAAGCAATTGCTCCGCCGCCTTGAGATCGAAGGCATAGGGCTTGATCGCGGTATTGAGATATTGCGGCAGGAAGGTGCTGATGGGTGTTGGCGAGACGTGGCCATAGCCATACCAGACCGTATTGAGGATGACATTGAGGTCGATCGCATGCGCGATCGCGCGACGCACGCGAACATCCTTCAAATATTCATTGTCGAGGTTGAGGATGAGCTGTGTCTGGTCGCCCTTCGTCTCGTAGCCGCGGGAATCGATGCCGATATTCGGCAGCGCCTTGATGCGCTCGAGATCGGCGAGCGGAATGGGATTATCGCTGCCAAGATCGAATTCACCGGTTTCGAAGCCGGCTGCTCGAGCGGCACCATCGGGCACGAAGCGAACCACGACCTGGTCGAGATAGGGTTTGCCGGCATCCCAATAATCGGGATTGCGTTCCAGGATGATATGCGAACCACGCACCCACTCCCGGAAGACGAAGGGACCGGTGCCGATAGGGGCGCCACCGTTTGGATTGGTCGGAACATCGGCGATCTTGACGCCTTCGTAGATGTGTTTCGGCACGATCGGAGATTCGGCCGCATAGAGCGCCTTCAGGAGGTAAGGTGCTGGCTTGGAAAGACGGAATATTGCTGTCAGGGAGTCCGGCGTGTCGACCGCGATGACATTGGCAAACGTGCCTCGTCCGCGCGGATGAACCTGCTTCAGGAGTTCGATCGAATAGGCGACGTCGGCCGAGGTGAAGGGCTTGCCGTCGTGCCATTTGACGTTGGGTCTCAGCTTGAACGTATAGGTGAGGCCGTCTGAGGCCACCGACCATTCTGTCGCGAGCTGCGGCTTCGGCACGAGACCGAAATCGTAGGTGAGCAGACCCTCGGTGATCTTCGGGCTGATCTTCTGCGTACCACCGGCGGTATGGGCGAGCGCCAGGATGGTCGGCGGTTCGGGCTCGACGATGAAATTAAGCGTGCCGCCGCGCGGCGGTGTTTCGGCTGCATGCGCCGCAACGGTTGGCAGAAAGGTTGCTGCGGTCGAGAGCAGAAGCAGCTGATTGAAACGGCGGCGGTTGATGGTCATTCGGTTTCCTTGCCGGCTGAACGGATCGGTCCTTCGGTGAACCGCTGGCGGAGATGTCCGCGATCGGCGCATCTTCGGGTGCCCGGCCTGCAAAACGGAAGAATGTTTTTCTGATCGCCCGAGAAAGAAAAGCTTCGCCGGATGCCTCCGAAACGGGACGGTCAAATCTTTTGTCTATTAAAAATATAGACTATTTTGCATTTTTAGTTTTTGCTTCCCCCATGCCGTCCAGGCATGGAAGAAAATGTCCATCCGCTTGCCGGTAAACGCAAAGCTCGTTCTCGTCTTGAGATGGCCGATTGTGCTGCAATCGGCTTATGAACACGATTGCCGACACTCGGAGAAAATCCATCCAGCCGACCTTGGCGCGACTGCCGCCATTGACCTCGCTGCGCGCCTTCGTGGCGACCGCGCGGCATCTGAGTTTCCTTGGCGCTGCGGAGGAATTGCACGTCACCTCGGCCGCCGTCGGCCAGCAGATCCGGCTTCTGGAGGACTATCTGGGGCAGTCCCTGTTTCACAGGGTCCGTGGTCAGCTCCAGTTGACGGCCGCCGGCCTGGCGCTCGTACCCGGACTGACAAACGCATTCGATGTGGTTCTGGCGACGATGACGCAATTCATCGCCAGCGATCACGATCTTCCGATCCGCGTATCAGTCGCGCCATCCTTTGCCAGCAAATGGCTGATCCCGAGATTGGATGGTCTGAGGCAAGCGGCCCCCGGCTTGGAGATTCTGGTCGATGCCTCGACGCATTTGACCGATCTGAATACAGGCGACACGGATTGCGCCATCCGTTATGGCAGCGGCGTCTATCCCGGCCTTGTCGTCGATCACCTTTTTTCCGAGGCTGTGGTGCCGATCTGCAGCCCCGAATTTGCCGAGCGGCATTGGCTGTGGAACGGCCCACAGGCGATCGAAGGCGTGCCTCTGCTGCACGAGGATGGCGCGGAGCATGATCATTCCTGCCCGGATTGGAATGGCTGGCTGCGGGCTGAAGGATTATCCCTGCGTTTGCCGCAGGGCGGCTTCCGTCTCAATCAATCATCGCTCGTCATCGATGCCGCGCTGACAGGGCAGGGACTTGGTCTCGGAAAAATCCGTTTGGCGGAGGCCGAACTGAAGGCCGGGCGTCTTGTCGCGCCGTTCGGCGGCTCGCAAGCCGTGAACTTTTCCTATTTCTTCGTCACGACGCCCGCCAAGGAGTGTCTGATGCGCGTCGAATTGTTCCGCAACTGGCTTCAGGCGGAGGTCAAGGCCCTGCGGACAATCGGCGACATCCTGTCGCGCAACACATTGCGCAGGCTCGACATTGCTGCCGCCGAATAGCCGGCTGATTATTTCAGCCTGAAGCCGAGGCGGCGGGCCGCCACGCCGAGAAGATGTCGTCCCTTCAGGGCTTCGACGGATCCTATCCTGTTTTTCACCTGCACCGTCCAGTCAATACGCGGCATGCGCTGTTCGGTCTGAAAGTCCTGCAGGACGGTATTGTAATGCCGCAGGTCCTCCGACCGCCGGCGATGATCGTAGCGTTCGTCATAGAGCACGCTTGTTTGCGGCAGCCGCGGCTTGACGGCGGCCGGTATGGCCGGATCGGGATAACCGACCGTCAGGCCGAAAACCGGAAACACGCCTTCCGGCAATTCCAGTTCGCGCGCTACGGTTTCGGGATCGTTGCGGATGGCACCGATATAGCAGGTGCCGAGGCCCTGCGATTCCAGGGAAACGACGGCATTTTGCGCCGCGAGTGCAGCGTCGATGACACCGAGCAGGAAGCTTTCGACATAGTCGAGGCCATCGGCAGCAGACCCCTGATCCGCCGCGATGCGGCGTGGCCTCGAAAGATCCGCAAGCCAGATCAGCAAGAGCGGCGCCTGTGTGATCTGCCTCTGTGTTCCGGCAACGGCGTTCAGCTTTTCCTTGCGCGTATCGTCCCTGACGGCAATGACGCTCCAGGCTTGGAGGTTGGATGAGCTCGGTGCCGATTGGGCCGCGGCGATCGCGAGGTGGAGGATGTCATCCGGAATGGGCTTGGGCAGATAGTCGCGTACGCTACGATGGGAGAGTAGCGTCTCGATCGTCTCGTTCCAGTCGGCGCCGATATGATGGCTATTGCGATAGCGCTCGCTGACGAGAGCGGCGAGCCTGTCATCCTCCGGAAGCCTTGCGGTCGTAGCTGACGTCATGCTGTTTCTCCTTTATTCGGCGGCAATGGCATAGGGGTTGGCCGGCCGGGAAAGGCCGAGATGGTCCCGTAGGGTCCGGCCCGCATAGTCTTTCCTGAACAGGCCGCGGCGACGTAAGATGGGCACCACCCCGTCCACGAAGACCTCCAGGCCGTGCGGCAACACATCGGGCATCAGGTTGAAGCCATCGGCAGCGCCTGCCTCGAACCATTTTTCGATATCATCGGCAATTGCGTCGGGCGTGCCGACGATGGTGCGATGTCCGGTCCCGCCATTCAAGGCGCGGATGAGGCCGCGCACGGTCAGTTTCTCGCGCTGCGCCAGGGCGAGGGTGGCGCGAAAGAAAGTGTGGCCACCATCGGCGGGCAGGGGAATATCATCCGGCAGGGGCTCATCGAGTTTCAGTCTGCCTGGATCGACCTGCAGAACGCCGGATAGGCGCGCAAGGCTATATTCCAGCGGAATGAGTTCGCGCAGTTCCTCCTGTCGCCGCCTGGCTTCCGCCTCGGTGCTGCCGATGATGGTGGCGAGACCGGCGAGCACCAAAATGCTGTCCGGAGCGCGGCCATAGCGAGCGCCTCTCGTTCGGAGGTCGCGCGCGTAATCGAGCGACTTCTCCAGGGATTGCGAAGCGGAGAACACCGCCTCGGCGTGCCGGGCTGCCAACTCCCGCCCATCATCCGAGGCGCCGGCCTGCACGATGACGGGATGTCCTTGCGGCGGGCGCGGGACGTTGTGGGGGCCATGAACGGAGAAATGTTTGCCGCGATGGGCAATCGCATGGACCTTGCTGGTGTCAACGAACCGCCCGCTTTCGACATCGCCTATGAAGGCGTCTTCCTCCCAGCTGTCCCACAGGGCCTTGACGACCGATGTAAATTCCTCCGCGCGCTCATAACGGCTTTGATGCGCGACCGGCTTTTCCAGGCCGAAATTCCGGCTTTGCGAGAGATCGGCGCTGGTGACGATGTTCCAGCCGACGCGGCCGCCGCTCGCATGGTCGAGGGTCGCGAAGCGGCGGGCGATATTATAGGGCTCGTTATAGGTAGTGGAAGCCGTGGCGATCAGGCCGATATGCTGGGTATGGGCGGCAACCGAGGCCAGCACGATGGTCGGCTCGAGAGATGTCAGCGGCCGGAAATCGACGCGATCGGAAATGGCGGCCTGATCGGCAAGAAAGATCGCGTCGAAAGTGCCGCGCTCGGCGATCCGGGCGACATTAATGTAGTGATTGATATCGAAGGATGCGCGCGGGTCGCTTCCCTGCATGCGCCAGGCAGCCGGCGAAAAACCGGAATGCAGGATGTTGATGTTGAGATGGAGTTCGCGTTTCCTGGTCACTGGAATATCCCCGGTTCTGGAAACTCGCCGTCCAGGAACCATGTTCCGACATTGCGGGTCTTGTATTCGGCGGGATTGTGCAGCGTGTGGATACGGACATTGCGCCAGAAGCGGTCGAACCCCAGCGGCCTGACGGCCGACCGTGCACCCATGACCTCGAAGATTTCGCTTGTGACCTCAAGGGCGACGCGGCCTGCAAGCACATTGGCTGAGGCGACTGTGGTTGCCGCCTCGCCGCGCTCCTCTGCAGTGAGATCCTGCCCTTTCGCATAGACCGCATCGACGGCTGCAAGCGCCCGATCGGCAAGCGCCGTTGCCGCCTGTACCTTGATCCACAGCTCGCCATACTGTCTCTTGATCCACGGATCGTCGGAATGACGCTCGACGCCGGAATAAATCCAAGGGCGGGATTTCGTGACGGTATAGTCACGCGCCGCCGCTAATGCCCCTTGCGCGGAACCGACGAAGACGTTGAGAAGGACGCTCTGCTGCTGCAGGGGTGCCAACAGGGCGATCGGAACCTGCGGCCTGTCAGGCAGGATCTCACTCCCGTCGATCTCGACATTCTTGTAGAGGACACGGCCGCTTCCGGTCTGCCGCTGGCCGATCCCGTCCCAATCGTCGGTGATGGTGATGCCTTTGCGGTCAGCCGGAATATAGGCAAAGCTCCGCTTGTTTGTCGTCTCGTCTTCCCAAGCGACCGTCAGATAGTCGGCGACATGCGAGCCGGAGGCGAACGGCCTGAAACCGTTGAGAATGACCTTCCCATTTTCCTGCCGTCCGAAGAGGCTCTTGGAAAAGCTGTTCGTCGTATTGCCCCAGAACCAGCGACCCGCGGCCGAGCGGCGCAGAATGTCCTGGGATCGTTCATCGTGGAGCGTGGTAACGGCGTTTTGCAGCGGGCTGAAATGATAGCCGTAGAGATGACCGAGCGAGCCGTCCACCTTGGCGAATTCGCGCACGATCCGCATGGCGGTGGAGTAGGGTTCGCCGGCGCCGCCGAACTCCTTCGGGATCACCAGATTGACGAGGCCGCTTTCCTTGAGAAGCCTGATCTGCTCGGCGGGTCTGCCGCCGGATTGATCTCTCTCGATGGCATCGCGGGCAAATATGTCTCGCAGTTCGACAGCCTTGGCGAGATAGGGATTTGCTGTGTCAGCCTCGAAAAGGGAGGGCAGAGGGTGGGGCGGCTCGAAGCCATCTGGCTTTATGGTCATGGCAGGCACCATCCCTAATGCAGGCGCGGAAAGCCGTGCCGTTCGGCAAGCAGCTCGAGAATGCGATCGGTCGAATTGACGAAGCGCGTGCCGTTCCAGTCACCGGCATCGTCAGGCGGGTTTTCCGCGAAAATGAGAAGCGGCAGCGACTGGTTTTCCTCGCCGGCAACCTCGATCACCTTGTGTCGTGGTCGCAGGAAGGCAACCCTTTCGACATCGATCGCCGCGGCAAGATCCGGGAATGAGGCGAGCAGTCCCTCAACGGCGTTGCAATAGGGGCAGACGAAGCTGACGTCTGGATGTTTCGGATCGGCAAAGCCGGGTGAAATGAGGAACAGCTTGTCACGCGCCATTTGGTCTTCTCCTATTCTGCTGCGACCGCATTGCCTGCGGAAAAACGATTGGCCGGACGCTTGAGCCCGAGATTTTCGCGCAGCGTCGTGCCTTCATATTCGGTGCGGAACAGGCCGCGGCGGCGCAACTCCGGCACGACAAGCGTGATGAAATCGGCAAGTCCGCCGGGCATGATCGGCGCCATGATGTTGAAGCCGTCGGCGCCGTAATTTTCGAAGCGTTCTTCCATCACGTCGGCGATCTGTGTCGGCGTGCCCACCACCTGCCAATGACCACGGGCACCGGCAATGCGCAGATAGAGCTGTCGGATGGTCAGGTTTTCGCGGCGGGCGAGATCGAGCACCAGTTCCTGGCGGCTCTTGCCCGCGTTGGTGACCGGCGGCTCGGGCGGCACGGGACCGTCAAGCGGATAAGAACTTAAGTCGACGCCGGTCAATTGCGAGAGGAGGTTAAGACCCACTTCCGGCTGGATAAGGTTCTGCAGGGCCTGGAATTTGTCTTCGGCTTCCGCCTCGCTTCGCCCGACGACAGGAAAGATTCCCGGCAGAATCTTCAAGTCGTCGGGCGAACGGCCATATTTGCCAAGCCGGCCCTTGACGTCGGCATAGAAGGCTTTTGCCTCGTCAAGTGTAATTTGTGCGGCGAAGATCGCCTCGGCGGTGCGCGCGGCCAGTTCCTTACCGGGCTCGGAGGCCCCGGCTTGGACGACAACCGGGTGCCCCTGCGGCGAGCGCGGAATGTTCAACGGCCCGCGCACCTTGAAGTGACGCCCCTTATGGTCGAGCCGATGCAGCTTCTCCGGATCGAAATAGCGGCCGCTCTCGCGATCGCGGATGAAGGCATCATCCTCCCAACTGTCCCAGAGGCCAAGCACGACATCGGCGAATTCCTCCGCACGGTCGTAGCGGTCGGCATGCAGGACCTGTGCGTCATGGCCGAAGTTGAAGGCCGCGTCCGGATCAGAAGAGGTCACGAGGTTCCAGCCGGCGCGGCCGCCGCTTAACCGGTCGAGCGAGCCGAATTGGCGCGCTAGGTTGAAGGGATCGGAAAAGCTCGTCGAGGCGGTGGCGATCAGGCCGATATTGCGGGTGACGCTGGCAAGCGCCGACAAGAGCGTGATCGGTTCGAACGGATAGATGCCGCTATGCGCCTTTCGGCTTGCCGCATTCAAATCCTTCAGCCGCGCCGCAACGCCATCGGCAAAGAAGATGGTATCGAACTTGGCGGCCTCGGCGAGTTTCGCGAGTTCCAGATAGTTCTCGAACTCGGTCCCGACTGATGCCTCGGGATGCCGCCAGGCGGCGACATGGTGGCCGGTGAAGAGCAGGAAGGCGCCGAGCTTGATCTGATCCTTGCGTCTAGCCATGGGATGTCCTTTCAGCGATACATAGCCGGAACGGGGAATTCACCGGTCAGCAGCCATGTGCCGAGCGTGCGCTTCTTGTATTCGGCAGGATTGTGCAGTGTGTGGGTGCGCACGTTGCGCCAGAAGCGATCGAAACCGTTTGCCGTCGTTGCCGAGCGTGAGCCCATGACCTCGAAAATCTCGCTGGAGACGGCGAGCCCGACCTCACCGGCATAGAGGTTTGCGGTGGCGATATCGATAGCGGCAGCGCCACGATCTTCATGCGTCAGGCCCGGTCCCTGGTTGAAGGCCTCGTCGAGGCTGCGTGCGGCTTTGTCGGCAAGCTCGGTGGCTGCGAGCGTGCGGATGTAGAGATCGCCATACTGCCGCTTGATCCAGGGATCGTCGGTGTGTTTGTCGACACCTGAATAGATCCAGGGTCGGGACGATGCCGTCGTATAGGTCCGGCCTTCCTCCAGCGCTCCCTGTGCGCTGCCGACGAAGACGTTGAGGAGGACGCTTTGCTGCAGCAGGGACGTCAGCGACGTGTAAGGGGTCAGCGGAACCGCCGGAGAGCTGATAAGCTCGTCGTCGGCGATCTCGAGATTATGAAAACTCACCGTGCCGCTACCGGTCTGGCGCTGGCCGATGCCATCCCAATCATCTTCGATGACGATACCCTGGCGATCGGCTGGCACGGCCGCCGTCAGGCGCTCGCCCTCGGCATTTTCGAAGGAGATCTGAATGTAGTCCGCAATGTGAGAGCCTGAGGAGAAGGGACGCTTGCCGTTGATCAGCCAGCCATTGTCGATGCGCCGTCCCGATGATGTTTTCGACATGGCGTTGCCGGAATTGCCCCAGACGAAATTGCCCGCCACGGAAGCTCTGAGCAGCCGCTCCCGCTGTATATCCGATCCCCGAAACAACACGAGGTTCAGGGGAAGGTGGTGGTAGCCGAAGAGATGTGCGAGCGAGCCGTCAGTGCGGGCAAATTCCCGCACGACCCGCAGGATGGAGAGCCAGGAAGCGCCGCGACCGCCATATCGGGTTGGAATCTGCGCCGAAGGCAATCCGCTCTCCTTCAGCAGACGGATCTGTTCGGTCGGCCTGCCCCCCAATTTGTCGCGCTCGACCGCATCCCGGTCAAAGGCCTGCCGGAGCTCGACGGCTTTTGCGACGAGGGGATCGGATGTGTCTGATTGGAAAGACATGTCTGCTCCACGCCCATGGACTTGAGCGGCGCATCGCCGCTTTGAGGTGTGAAGGGTTCGGTGATTGCAGACCCAAGTCCAGCAATATCTATTTGATCCGGTGAGAAGAAATTCTTTCCCTCTCTATCGGAAAAACTTGGGCTACCGCAATTTCCAGCCATTGCGAATAGTTGCCGTGAAACGATCTCCGCCGGTTCGGCATGTCGCGTGACGAACAAATCCGAACTGGCGGCGGTAAATAGAATATAATTTCTATAGATTATAATCTTTAGCGTTTAGCCTTCTTCCGCAGCGATGACGGAGAAGACGATGGTGGGTAAACGACGGCAATTGAAGCTTGGGGCTTTTCTCTACCCGACCGGCCATCACATTGCCGCTTGGCGGCATCCACTGACGCAGGCCGACGCCGGTTCGAACTTTGCCCATTACGTCGAGCTGGCGCAAATCGCCGAAGCGGCCAAATTCGATCTGATCTTCCTGGCCGATGGTGTTGGTACCCGCGGAGATGACACTGAGGCGTTGCAGCGTACGGCGCAGCGCTATGTCGCGCAATTCGAGCCGATCACATTGCTATCGGCGCTGGCGGCGGTGACGAAGAATATCGGCTTCGTGGCGACCGCCTCGACGTCCTTCAACGAGCCCTATCACATCGCCCGCAAATTCGCCTCTCTCGATCATATCAGCGGCGGCCGCGCCGGCTGGAATCTGGTGACCTCTTCCACCGATCATGAAGCGCATAATTTCGGCAGGGACGAACATTATGCTCATGCCGAGCGCTACGAACGGGCTGAAGAATTCGCGGATGTCGTTCTTGGCCTTTGGGACACCTGGGAGGAGGACGCTTTCCCCCGCAATAAGCAAAGCGGCATCTATTATGATCCGCAAAAGCAGCACATCCTCAATCACAAGGGTAAGCACTTCAAGGTGCGGGGGCCTCTGAACGTGTCGCGCACGCCGCAGGGCCACCCGGTGCTCGTGCAGGCGGGCTCGTCCGAGCCTGGAAGAGAGCTTGCCGCGCGCACCGCGGAAGTCGTCTTTACCGCTCATCAGACCATCGAAGATGCGAGAGCCTTCTACGCGGATATCAAAGACCGCCTTGCGAAATACGGCAGGGACCGGGATGACCTCAAGATCATGCCTGGAATCTTCCCCGTCGTCGGCAGAACGCGCGGTGAAGCGCAGCAAAAATTCGCCGAACTGCAGGATCTTGTCCATCCGGTGGTCGGCCTTTCCCTGCTGAATGGCATGGCAAGCGGTGTCGATCTCTCCCAATATCCGCTCGACGGTCCCATTCCGGCTCTGCCTGAGACAAATGGCAGCAAGAGCCGCCAGAAATTGCTGCTCGATCTCGCCAGGCGCGAAAACTTGACGATCCGGGAACTTTATCTCCGCATCGCCGGCGCGCGCGGGCATTGGCAGATCGTCGGAACCCCGACTGAAATTGCCGATCAGATGGAGGAGTGGTTCAAGACGGGTGCGGCCGACGGCTTCAATGTCATGCCGCCGCAGCTGCCGACCGGTCTTTATGATTTCGTCGAGCATGTATTGCCGGAACTGCGGCGCCGCGGCCTTTTCCGTAGCGATTACGAAGGTTCGACGCTGCGGGAAAATCTCGGATTGAGAGTGCCTCTACATCCGGCGCGGCATGCCGTTGCTGCGGAGTAATCGGCTATGGGCAATTCCCTGCATCTCCAAATCAGCCACGTCACCCGCCAGTTCAAGGTGAATGGCGAGATATTGACCGCGCTGGACGATGTCAGCCTCGATATCGCCGAGGGCGAGTTTGTCACCATCGTCGGGGCGAGCGGCTGCGGAAAGTCGACGCTTTTGCGCCTCGGTGCCGGTCTTGATCTTCCGACATCGGGATTCGTTGGTCACGCGGGGCGGCCCGTCAAGGAGCCGAGCCTCGATCGTGGCATCGTCTTTCAGGAGCCGAGGCTTTTCCCCTGGCTGACCGTCGCCCGCAATATTGCGCTCGGGTTGGAGAATTCCGGGCTGCCCAAGGCAGAGAAGAACAGGCTCGTCGAATCTCACCTCGAACTTGTCGGGCTTTCCGGTTTCGCCAAAGCCTATCCGCACCAGCTTTCCGGCGGGATGGCGCAGCGCGCCGGCATCGCGCGCGGATTGGTCAACCGTCCCAATGCTTTATTTCTCGATGAACCTTTCGGAGCGCTTGACGCCATCACAAAGGCAAGGCTGCAGGACGAGTTGCAGACGATCTGGGCGAAGGAACGCATCACCATGGTTCTGGTGACGCATGATGTCGAGGAAGCCGTCTATCTTGGCGATCGCGTCGTCGTCATGTCACCCCGGCCGGGTCGTATCCGTGACATTGTTCCGGTGGACCTGCCGCGCCCGCGTGATCGCACGTCTCCCCAGCTGGTCGAAATCCGCAATCGGGTTCTCGAGAGCCTCAACGCCACGACGTCAACACCTCGCCCGCCATCGAGCATCACAAATCCGGCGGTTGAAACCCGGCCTGCCGTCGTCGCCGCAGAATAATCACGGAGCAACAAATGAAACTGTCCATTATTTCCCGCTTGGTCGCCGGTGCGGCGGTCGCCCTGAGCTTGTTATCCGCCTCGGCCTGGGCGCAGGATCCCCTTGTCATTCACGTCGGCTACGCCGCGATTGGCGTCGACAACAAACCCTATGCCGAGGGAACGTCGGCTGCGACGGCGCGCGCCGGCGAATTTCTGGAAAAGGAATTTGCCAACGATCCGAACGTCAAGATCGAATGGACCTTCTTCAAGGGCGCTGGCCCGGCGGTCAATGAAGGCTTCGCCAACGACCAGCTCGACTTTGCCTATCAGGGCGATCTTCCCGCACTGATCGGGCGGGCAACGGGCCTGAAGACGAAGTTTCTGCTGGCGAGCGGGGCGCGTAAGCCGCTCTATCTCGCTGTTGCCAAGGGATCCGGCATCAAGACGATCGAGGATCTGAAGGGCCGCAAGGTCGCGCTGCAGCGCGGCACCAACGGCCATCTCTCCGCAATCAAGATCTTGCAGGCACATGGGCTGACGGAGCGTGACATCCAGGTCGTCAATCTGGATACTGCCGGTACCGTTGCGGCCCTGACCAGCAAGGATATCGATGCGGCTTTCGGTGACACGCAGCTCATCAATCTGGCGGCCAAGGACAGCGCCGATGTCATCTACACGACCAAGGGCGACGATCCGCGCTTTGGCCGTAACGCCGGGATCATCGGCCGGGAGGCCTTTGTCGAAGCCCATCCGGAGATCACCCAGCGTGTCGTCGACGCTTTCGTCAAGGCGGCGCAATGGTCGTCGGAAGAGCAGAACCGCGCGGCGCTTTTCGAACTCTGGCACAAGTCCGGCACGCCCGTTCCGATCCTGGAGGAATATTTCCGCAATGATACGCTCACCTATCGCAACTCGCCGCTGATCGATGATCTCCTCGTCTCGCAGTACAAGGAGCAGGCGATCAAGAGCAAGGAATACGGCCTGATCCGCCGCGATGTCGATCTCAACGGCTGGTTCGAACCGAAATATCTCAATAATGCGCTGGAAAAGCTCGGGCTGACGAAATTCTGGCAGCCCTATGGTGCCGACGGAAAGCCGGTTGCCTCCTGATCGGAGACCCGATCGAGACTAGGAGGCTGGCGTGAGCGCTGTTGTCGAAACTACCGGCCGGGCCGGCTTGACGCTATCACCGGCAAGGCTCCAGCGCCTTGCCGTCCTCGTGACCGGCCTGATCTTTCCGTTTGGCCTGTTTGGCCTCTGGTGGGTTGCCTCCGCTAGAGGCTGGCTGCCGGAGCAGATCCTGCCGCCGCCCGCCTATGTCTATCAGACCGGCGGCGACATGATCCTGAGCGGCGAGCTTCTCTATCATACCGGAGTGAGCCTTGGCCGTGTCGTCATCGGCTTTGCCATAGGTGCCGGGCTCGGCCTGTTGCTCGGCATCGCCATGGGGCTTTCCGAAACGGTCGAGGACTATATAAAGCCGCTCTTCCTCGCCTTCGCCCAAATCCCGACGCTCGGATGGATTCCGCTCTTGATGCTGCTTGTCGGCATCGAAGAAACCCTGAAGATCATCATCATCGCCAAGGGCGCCATCGTGCCGATGACGATGAATACGCTCGCCGGAATCCGCGGCGTCTCGCCGAAATATCTCGAGGTCGGCAGAGCGCTGCGCTTCAGCCGCTGGCAAACCCTGCGTCTGATCGTGCTGCCGGCTGCCGTTCCCTCTATATTCACCGGTATCCGTTATGGCCTTACCCATTCCTGGACATCGCTTGTCGGTGTCGAGTTGCTCGCCTCTTCCGAAGGGCTCGGCTATCTTCTGGTCTGGGGGCGGCAGATGTTCTGGCTCGATACCGTCATCGTCGCGATGATTGCCATCGGGCTTGTCGGCTTCGTCATGGACAAGGGGCTGGATCGCACTGAACTGCTGATCCAGCGGTGGAAGCGGCAGGAGCTTTGACAATGGCAAGAGCAAGCCCTTTCGTACGTTTCCGGAGAGGCATAACGTTGCCGATCCTTCTCCTTGTGGCCTGGGAGGTTTCAAGCCGGACGGGTCTTGTGGATGCGCGCTTTCTGCCGTCGCTGGAGGATGTCGTCGGCACGGCCAAACGTGAGCTGATCGACAATGATCTTGTGGGCGAACTGGGTTTCAGCCTGATGCGCAATATTGCCGGCTTCCTGATTGGGTGCGTGCTCGGTGTCGCTTTTGCGAGCCTGCTGGCGCTCTCGCGGATTGCCGACCGGCTGATCATGCCGACCTTCAACGGACTGAAGCAGATCTCCCTTCTCGCCTGGATACCGCTCATCTCGGTCTGGTTCGGCTTTGGCGAACAGGCGAAGATCGTCTTCGTCGCGCTCGCCGCCTTCATTCCTATCGTTCTCAATACCTATGACGGCATGCGCGAGGCCCCGGCCGAACTGCTCGAGGTCGCAAGGGCGCTAAGGTTCAATGCGCGGCAGAAGGCATTGCGGATTTATATTCCGGCGGCAATGCCATCGATCGCAACCGGCGTCCATCTGGGGCTCATCTATGCCTGGCTGGCAACGGTCGGTGCAGAATATTTCCTGGCTGTCGGCCCGGGCATCGGCGGGCTGGTCATCGCCGGTCGGGAGCGGTTCGACATGGCGCTCGTCATGGTCGGCGTTTTCGTGCTCGGCTTCGTCGGCTTCACCCTAAACCGCCTCGCTTATGCACTTGAAGCTTATTTGTTGCGCTGGCGGCCTAAGCAGACCGCCTAGGCTGCAAATCTCATGCTCGATGTATCAAGCGGCTAAACCCGCTTGCTCGGTTACTTCTATCGGAACCGTTCCTGGTCTTGTCCCTGCCAGACAAGTTTAATCGTCCGATGCCGACGCAATGGCTGGCAGGATCACAGTTCCTACGGCTTTTGTCTTGCTTGCCCTCGGGCTTCGGACAAGACACATGCCGGCGGACGCCATGAAAACTCTGGCGTCCGCAAACTTCGAGAACTAGGCATCGATGATGTAGACGATCGTGAATGTCGAAGGATCGACGATGACGATTCGCCCGTCTGCAAGGACGAAGAAACGATACGCCTTGTATTGCGGAACGATCTGGACGATGCGCGGCGGCAGTGGCTCCAGCTGAATCTTCCGGGGAATGGCTGAGCCTACCGATACCGAGAAATCCGTCTCGCGAACGGGAGCGACATGGACTTCTTTAACCACCTGCCGGATCTGTGTTTGTTGCTCGACAGATACCTGGACTTGCGAGCCGCTCTGCGTATTTGTTTTTGTCGTTGTTTTGCTTCCCGTCTCACTTCCGGTCGTGTCTGTTTGCTGATCCTGCTTCGTGCTGTTGGTGGATTTCATATTGCCGCCCGAGCTTCCCGTAGAACCCGCTTTGTTGGTATCTGTACCACCTTGACCTGTCCCTTGCTCATTGTTCGAGCTGTTGGTGCTGCGGGATTGCGGAGATGCTGAGTTTTTGTTCGATCCTCCCTTGGCACCATTGTCCTGTTGGGTTTGAGCCCCGGATTGGCCTCCTGTCTGGTCTGTTGATCCGGTACCTGTCGAGCTGCCGCTCTGGCTGCCATTCGACTTCGAATCCTGCTTGCCCGGCGTAGATTGAGCCGGTGCCTGGCCGGAGGAACCATCTGAATTTCCCTTCAAGTCTTTGGTGGATGTTCCGGACTGTGGCTGTTGCTCGCTGGTCGATGGCTTGCTGTCGCGCGCTGTGCCGTTCTTGGGGATGACCTGGGTATCCTGCGCGCTTGCGGGTGTGATCGCTGCGAAGGAAACACCGATTGAAAGGGCCGTCATCAGGACGGCAAGTCTATTGGTCGTCTTCATGATTTTCTCTCTTCTTGCTGTTGAGTACATAACGGCGTGTCTCTGCCGCTATAGGACGAACAAGGTGACGGGCCCCATGTTCCGGCATTGGACTTCAGTCGCACGAGCATGCGACTGAAGGCTCGGTCGTGAGCTTCCAACATGCTGCAGCTATTATCTACGGTGGCGAAGCCTTCTCGGGCTGTGTCGGCATGGTGCAACTTTTGATCACTTCAAGCGGGCTCTTTGGAGGAACTTTGCAACGCGATCGGCATTCCCTTCTTTGTTGTTTGCGTTCTGAAACAGTCTGAAACCCCTTTTGAAGGAGGTCCCTGTGATCAAACCCCTAATTCTATTCGGTCTTGCGCTGATGCCGACAGCGGTTTTCGCACAGTCGGCCGATCTTGAGGCAACCTGCAAAATCGTAGCTAAGAACTTCTTCCTGTCGGATAGCCTTGCAATCGGCGCTATCCAATCCTTTCCGGAACTGAAGCCGCCTGGTGTGCGCATGGCCTATTCCACCCGTCAGGGAACGTCTCCCGCGGAAATGACCGACACTTTCGAATGTGAATTCGACAAGCCTGACAAACCCCATAATCTCGCTAAGTTCTGCGTATCAACCACTTGCTATACGCCCAACGAGAGCGATGCGGACCGCAAGCGACGGTTCGAGGAAATGCGCGTTCTCTTGCAGCGGGCAGAAAAATAGTCGTGTGAACGGTGAAAGAATGCAGCACGGCGGGGAAAGGGCTCGACGAGTTCGCTCTAACGAAAGCTCGAGGTTGGATGGACTTCGCTTGCAGCCTTGGCAAGAACCGCGGCGGAACATTCGGATTGCGGTGCCGTTTTGCCGTAAGAGGACAATCATGACACAACAATTGTGGAGCAAGCCAATCACCGTCGAGACGCGCAAACCCGGTCAGCGCCTGACGATCGCTAACACGGAGACTGCCACCTACTACTTGCTGCGGAACTGGCCGGCAAAGTCGCATGGAATCGCCTTCAAGAATGCGAAGCGAATGTTGATCAGCGCCCACGAAGGTCACGTGGAGGCGCTCGTAGCAAGAGCCGCATTCCTCGCTGCGCTTGAAGAAAGCGGAATCCAAATATTTGAAGCATGATGGGCGACTCGCGATCGATCCGACTTTGAACCTTGCTGGCAGCCATATTCTCAGCGGCCATTCGCTCCTTTAGGCTACACGAAAGAGCACGTGTTGTTCACGGTGCTACCGGACTGACAATCAGGCAAACGTCTGTCAATCCGAAAGGCGCTGCTTTCCATGAGCCAAGTTGCCTTTTGGTGCAGGCCTTTGGTCATCCAAGAGGCGCAGAAGAAGGTTCCGCCTTTTCCCGCGTTGGGCAAGATCAATGTCGCTGACAAGCATTGCGCCACCCTCGCGTCGCTCCAGCGTGATCTTGCGGCTATGGAAGGCCTCCAGCTCAGCTCTGTGGCCGACGCTGATGATGGTGACCTTCGGCAGTTCGCGGATCACCATCTCCATCATCTTGTCCTGGCTCTTTTCATCGAGCGCCGATGTCGCCTCATCCAGGACGATGATATCGGGATTGTGTAGCAGAAGACGTGCGAATGCGAGCCTCTGTTTCTCGCCGCCCGACAGTGTCTGGTCCCATGGCGCTTCTTCCTCAATTCTGTCATTGAGATAGTCAAGGCCGACCTTCTCAAGGGCCGCTTTGATCTCATCCAGGGTCCAGTCCTCGGCCGCTCGGGGATAGGCGACGGCGCGGCGAAGTGTGCCGGATGGGATATAGGGTCGCTGTGGCAACATGAACAATCGGCTATCGGGATGAAAATTGACGCTGCCATGGCCCCAGGGCCAAAGACCGGAAATTGCCCGTACGAGTGTGCTTTTGCCCGTGCCGGATTCTCCGGCGACCAACACACGTTCACCGGGATCTATCTCGACCTCCGTTTCCTTGACCACGGAGGTACCGTCGTCGAGCGTGACGGAGAGGTCGTTTAGGCGCAACATCGCCTTGCCTTCGGTTTCCCCATGCTTGATGCGTCCAAGGGAGTCGCTCTTTTCGGCGCGTTCCAAGCCGTCAAGGGACGTCATGAGTGAAGCGACGCGATGTGCGGAGGCATTCCAGTCGGCAAGTCGCGGATAGTTGTCCACCAACCATCCGAACGCGCTCTGGACGATGGCGAAGGCAGAGGCGGACTGCATTACTTGACCGAGCGTCATACTGCCTTCGAGAAATTTCGGTGCGCAAAGCAGGACCGGCACGACGGGCGCGATCAGCATCGATCCCTGCGAGATAAGTGTCGTGCGCATGTATTGGTGCGCCAACCGTGCCCATTGCCTCAGCACATTGCCAAAAGTCCTTTCGAGGTCATTACGCTCCTCCTCTTCGCCGCCGAGCAATGCGATGCTCTCGCCGTTTTCGCGCACATGTGTCAGCGTATAGCGAAATTCGGCTTCCACCTGGTTCTTGACCTCGGAAATCTCCACGAAGTGGCGGCCTATGACTGCCATCGAGGTGGATGTGATCACGGCATAGAGAACCGCGGTGACGACAAGAAAGCCAGGGATTGTGATGACTGAACCAGCGATCTGGAACGATAGGGCGCCGCCGATCGTCCACAGGACTACGATGAAGGTCGATGCCGACAGGAATGCAGAAATGACCCCGGCCAGGAAATCGACTGGGGACTCGGTGGCGATCCGCAAATCCTCGGAGAGGCGCGCCTCCGGGTTCTTATGGCCTTCACCGCCGATCAGATTCAGCTGATAATAACGGCCGTTCGCGAGCCAGCGCGCGATGAGCCCGGTCGTCAGCCAGGAACGCCATCGCCTCTGGATCATCATGCGAATGTAGACTTGTACCGTAACAAGGGCGACACTTCCGAGCACCAAGGGCAGAAACACTGCGCTCAGGACATAAACGGTGTGGGCATTGCGTTGCTCAATGGCGTCAAAAATCGCGCGGTTCCAGATATTAATGCCATACTGGACGCAGACGTTCAGGCCGATCAGCGCAAGTAGTCCGATCGTGCACGGCCACGCAAAGCCGTCTCCGCGGCGACTCCAGTAGCCCCGCGCACTGATCCAGAAACGTGCGAGCAAGTACCCTTTGCGTGCCCGTTCTGCCTCCTCAGGCGTCATGTCCGGATCGGGTTCAATGATATTTGCTGGTGGCTCGACATCAATAGCCGGGGCTTTCTCCCGGCGTGGCCTTTCACGCCCAGGCGACTTGGCGCCATCGACCGATTTCGAATTGGATTTAACGTCGGTCATAAGCATGACAACGGACTAAAATTCAAAAAGTTTCACAATATGAATGTAGTCGATGGTGGCGGCCATGTGTCGGGAAAATGAGGCAGTTGTTACGCGAACCCTCGGCAAGTAACGGTAGGTACATGTAAAAGCGTAAGTGGATTGGTTACCGTATCTCACCCCCCGAAGAAGGAAGGTTCACTCTCGCCGCTGGAAGAACGTATCTCATGGACGGATCGCGTGCCCTTGCCTCGTCTTAGCCAGTGCTATCGCGCAGATGGCAGCACCAATGATGAGATGGCTTGAGGGAACCCGTCCATCGTAAATGGCGTTTCAATGTCAGGAGGAATTCATCATGTGCCCGCAAAAGCCAATCACAGCTTCGCTTTTCGCACCCGCGCTTGGGCTGCCGAATCCGATACAATACTATCCCGAGCAATCACCCCGTCTTCCCGCTTCAGAGAGTGAAAAAGAAGCGTATGAGGAGGGAGTCAAGGCGGGAAAATGTGAAGCCGAGAATAGAAAGAACCCTTATCCTGACAACAGCGAACAGGCCAAAGCCTACGAGCACGGTTACCTCGATGGTCAGAAGATCCGGTCGTAGCTACACAATGGCGGACGATGATCTCATACGTGTTCATTGTGCAATGCGACGGCTTTAGTGGATTAGCATAGAGCCGTGTCGAACGGTGATCGATGCGTCCGATGGTCGGCGACGAAGGCTTCCAATGCCCGGCTTTTCCAGTGACTGCCTCTTCTGATAATGGGAACATAAAGGGCCTCTGCTTGTTGGACCCCACGCGCTTTGATGGCGCGTGACAAGTGGAGATGGATCATGGCAAAGACAGTTGGCGACTTTATCGTGCAGCGCCTTTATGATTGGGGCGTGCGGCGCATCTTCGGCTATCCCGGAGATGGCATCAACGGTCTCTTCGGGGCCTTGAACCGGGCCGAGGGAAAGATTGAATTCATTCAGGCTCGTCACGAGGAGATGGCCGCCTTCATGGCATCGGCCTATGCCAAATTTTCGGGCGAGCTTGGCGTTTGCGTCGCGACGTCTGGACCGGGTGCCACGCATCTGGTGACCGGGCTCTATGATGCACGGTTGGATCATCAGCCTGTATTGGCGCTTGTCGGCCAGCAGGCTCGTCGGGCGCTCGGCGGTCACTATCAACAGGAAGTCGATCTCGCATCGCTCTTCAAGGATGTTGCGGGCAACTTCGTCCATCAGGCATCGGCTCCCGCGCAGGTACGCCATCTGGTCGATCGTGCCGCGCGCATCGCGCTGGCGAACAAGACGGTCACCGCCGTCATCCTGCCGAACGACCTGCAGGAGATGCCCTATGAGACGCCGCCGCGCAAGCATGGCTCCGTCATGTCGGGCGTCGGCTATGTAGCTCCGAGAACCGTGCCGCACGAGATCGATCTGAAGCGCGCCGCTTCGGTCCTGAATGCGGGAAAAAAGGTTGCGATGCTGGTCGGTGCCGGCGCGCTCGGCGCAAGCGAAGAGCTGATCGCGGTCGCGGACCGGCTAGGAGCAGGAGTGGCGAAAGCCTTGCTCGGCAAGGCCGCCCTACCGGATGATCTGGCGTGGGTCACCGGCTCCATCGGCCTTCTGGGTACCGAACCGTCCTGGGACCTGATGCGAGACTGCGATACCCTGCTGGTCGTCGGATCCGGTTTTCCCTATTCGGAGTTCCTGCCCGAAGAAGGCGATGCAAAAGGGGTCCAGATCGATATCCGGCCTGACATGCTTTCCCTGCGTTATCCCATGGAGGTCAATCTTGTCGGCGACGCCCGGGAGACTTTGCAGGCACTGCTGCCGCTTCTCAAGCAGAAGCAGGATCTCTCCTGGCGCAAGGAGATCGAGACTAATGTCGGCGAGTGGTGGCGAACGCTGGAGGCGAGGGCGCACGCGGAAGCCAATCCGGTCAACCCGCAGCGTGTCGTCTGGGAGCTTTCGCCGCGCCTGCCCGACGGTGTCATCGTCACGAGCGATTCCGGTTCGTGCGCCAATTGGTACGCGCGTGATTTGCGCATGCGCCGCGGCATGATGGCGTCTTTGTCCGGCGGTCTCGCATCCATGGGGGCGGCGGTGCCCTATGCGATCGCCGCGAAAGTCGCGCACCCTGATCGGCCAATCGTCGCTTTGGTCGGTGATGGCGCCATGCAGATGAACAACATGGCGGAGTTGATCACCGTGACGAAATACTGGCGCAAATGGTCCGACCCGCGCATGGTCATCTGCGTCTTCAACAATGAGGATCTCAACCAGGTAACTTGGGAGCAACGCGTCATGGAAGGCGATCCCAAATTCGATGCCTCGCAGCGGATCCCCGATGTCCCCTATCATCGCTTCGCCGATATGATCGGCCTTCAGGGCATTTTCGTCGACCGACCGGAGGCGCTTGGCGCCGCTTGGGATGAAGCGCTTGCCGCCAATCGGCCTGTCGTGCTCGAGGTCAAGACAGATCCCGAAGTCCCGCCGATACCGCCACACCTGACTTTCGAGCAGATGCGCAACCTGACCGCCGCCCTGCTGAAAGGGGATCCTGAAGAAAGCGGTGTAGTCAAAGGGACGCTGAGACAGGCGCTGAGTGCCATCCTTCCCGGTCGCGCCAAATAGGTGAACGACAACAGGCAAATGGCGGCCGCGATGAGATGCTGCGGGAACCAATGTGGGGAAGGGTGGTTTAGATCGATATCAATCGATCAGCAGGTTCCGAGAGATGTGAGCATGGCCCGAGACGGCGAGGTGCTCCGGACGCAGCGACAGGCGACAATGTCAGGAGGTGTGAGGTGGAAACCTATCATAAATATCGCAAGAACGACGTGCCGCCAGGCTCCATCGTCATCAAGTTCTACCATTCCGGCGATCAGATCCGAGGATTCCTGCGCAAGGTGATGTCGCCGGGGGAAGATGACACGATTTTTCCGGGTGAGGAAATGGAGCCAGATGACGCCTTTCGGGCCGCTCGCAACAAGATGTCCGATGAACTTATGCGGCCCATCTATGTCGAACTGTCGGAAGGCGTGAATTGGAATCCGGCCTGGGGGCGGCTTGAATAAGCATGATGCCGCCGCATGCTCTTCCTTATGCGCTCTTTTGCCAGACCAGGCCAAGATACCGGCTGAGCCGCTGCGCATCGGCCGGCGCCCGCACCTTCACATCATTATCGAAATAGACATAGACATCGCGACCACGTTGCGACCGCTTCAGGGGCTTCAGGACACGATTGGCATTGTCCGGCTCGCGCCCATGCGCCCAATCGTGGATGCGCTCCGCCCATATGCTCAACGCTTCGTCATCATAGCCGCTGACATAGAGTTCTTCCGAACCATGCAGACGGCAATAGACAAAGTCCGCGGTGACATCCATCAGCAACGGCCATTCGACGGTATCGGCGCAAACGAGCCCGATCCGATGCTTTCGCAAGAGTTCAATGAAGTCGGCGTGCACGAAGCTCTCATTGCGGATTTCGAATGCATGCCGGATCGGTCTCCTTTTGTCCGCTATCAACCAATCTCGACCGTTCAAGCGCTCATCATGCCGCTTGGCCAGAGAAAGTGCTTCATCCGTGTCCTTTGGCAGCATGTGAATGAAATTGGAGAACAGTTCTCGATCGAACCGCAGCCGGGGAGGAAACTGCCAGAGGATGGGACCGAGCTTTGCTCCCAGCCGCAATAGGCCGGAAGCCATGAAATTGGCAAGCGGCACCTCGATATCGCGAAGCCTTCGCAAATGGGTTATGTAGCGTGATCCCTTGACCGCAAAAACGAAGTCATCCGGAGTTGCGTCTCGCCATCTTGCGAAGGTCTCGGGTGTCTGTAGGCTATAAAATGTACCGTTGATTTCGATGGATGGAAATTGCGAGGAGGCGTAGGACAACTCGTTTTTCTGAGCCAAGCCCTTCGGATAGAAAACGCCGCGCCAGGGCGGGTAGGTCCAGCCGGAAATTCCGATGCGGATCGTTCCAGTTTTTACCATGTTTCATACCGCGTCCGGATCGGCTTGCCTGTGCAAGAGACGATGTCGGAATTCACTGTCTATCGGTCCTATCATGTAACGTTGATGGACGGCAGGAACGACATGACCTCGTTGCGTTGCCTTGGTGTCAGACTTTCGATTTCCCTTTTCCAAAAGGTCTCAGCTTCAGGCGGATCAGCCTCCCAGCTGTTGGTCGACAGGATGTTGTCATCCATTACCAGAAGTCTTTTTCCACCGAGTCTTAGATATTCCTCGGCAAGTTCCTGGGCGCCGTTCATCATGATTTTTCTCCTTGATCGTGCTGCCTGCTGCCGGTGACCCACACCACGGACACCGACAGCCAGGAGGCGTGCGAAATGCGGGTAGCATTCCCGATTTCGCACGCCGTTACTATTGCGGGCAATTCTTGCTGGAGGTGCTGTCGCTCGACTGGCTATTGCTTTGCGTATCCGTGCCTTGCGTCGTGTTCTTGCCGGTTTTCATGGCATTGCAGTCCTGGGACTGGCCGTTGGAATTTGGAGTGCCATTGGTTCCAGTCGTATTGCTATTGGCGCCTCCATTTCCGTTGGAGGTGCCATCGTTCTGCGAACCGGTGCCGGCGCCGTTACCACTTCCGGAACCGCCCGTGCCTGTTCCGCCGGAGCCTGATTGCTGAGCCATGGCTGCCGTGGCCATGCCGATCGAAAGGGCACAGACTGCGATCATTTTCGTCAACATTGGTATTTCCTTTCTTTAGCTTTGCCGCCTTCCAACTCGAACGGCGGGCAGTTGTTTCCGGATTTTCCAATATTTGCTCGCCGAAATCAGATCAGGGTGTCGGGATAACCGGTGGACACCGCTGGCCGCCGATGGAGGCGGCCGGCGATGTCAAGAGAGATTGCCATCAGGCGAGCATGCGGATACGGGGCTCGCGGTCCCAATAGCGCTTGGGCGCGGCACTCAGGAATGAGGCGAGATCCACGACGCCGGCGTCTGGTTGAATGGCCGCCTTGTCGAGCAGTACCTTGGCGGCAGCGTCATGACCGATCGCCTTTAGATGTCCGAAAGCATCCATCACCCATTGTACGGCTGCCGCCTCGTTGAGGAGCGAGGCCGCGCCTTCCTTCGAGAGAATGACGGCAACGGCATCGAAGAGCTGCGAAGGCGAACCAAGAAGCTGTCCGTCGGCACGGATCGTATTTCCGTCGGAAAGCTTCGTCTCCCCGACCTTGGGAGCGACGATAAAGGGCCTCGCCTTGGCGTCGTTCAGGGCGCCGACGAGATCGGAGATCGCCTTGGCGTCGCTTCCACCGGCGATCAATATGCCGATCTGCCGTCCTTCCAGCGTCTCCTTCATGTTTTTATGAATGGAAAGAGCGGCGGATGCGTCGAGATCGATCGGTTCACGCGCCGGCAAATTCCTGGTCGGGTTGATGAGCCCGAGGCCTGCGGCGACCCTGTTGGCAAGCCCGGCATCGACATTCATAAGGTTTCCGACCATGCGCGGCGGCACGTGCTGAAGCTGCACCTTCGATAATTCGAAGACAAAGGCCGATGCGATGTGAGCCTGTTCCGAAGGTGTCTGGGATTTCCAGAAAAGACGCGCCTGGCTGTAATGATCGGCGAAGAGTTCACCGCGCACGCGCAGCTTGTCGCCCTGTTCTTCCCTCCCAGCCTGATGCTCGTAGGTGCGGAAACCCGTCACCGGACATTCGCGCGGGCCACCGGTTTCGCTGTTCTCGCTGAGGCTATTCGGTTCGTAGTTCGCGCGGCCTTTCGGTATTTGCATTTGCATCTGCCCGTCACGCTGGAAGTTCATGACGGGACATTTGGGTGCATTGATCGGCAGCTGGTGGAAGTTTGCGGTCCCGAGGCGGGATTTCTGCGTGTCGAGATAGCTGAAGAGTCGACCCTGCAGCAAGGGATCATTCGTGAAATCGACGCCGGGAACGATGTTTGCCGGGCAGAACGCCACTTGTTCGGTCTCCGCGAAGAAATTGTCCGGATTGCGATCGAGAACCAGTCGCCCGACGATTTTTACCGGCAGTACCTCTTCCGGGATAATCTTCGTGGCATCGAGGACGTCGTAGGGAAGGCTTTCGGCAAAGGCATCGTCGAAGAGCTGAAGGCCAAGTTCCCATTCCGGAAAATGCCCAGCCGCGATCGCCTCGAAAAGATCACGGCGATGGTAGTCGTTATCGGCCGCCTGCAGCTTCAATGCCTCATCCCAGACAAGCGATTGGATGCCGAGCTTCGGCTTCCAGTGGAATTTCACGAATGTGGATTTGCCGGCATCGTTGACGAAGCGGAATGTGTGGACGCCGAAGCCTTGCATCATGCGCGGTGAGCGCGGAATGGCACGATCGGACATCGCCCACATCAGCATATGCGTGGATTCCGGCATCAGCGACGCCCAGTCCCAGAACGTATCATGGGCGGTAGCCGCCTGCGGATACGCGCGGTCGGCTTCCATCTTCACGGCATGCACAAGATCGGGAAATTTCATGGCATCCTGAATGAAGAAGACGGGGATGTTGTTGCCGACAAGGTCCCAGTTGCCCTGCTTGGTATAGAATTTCACCGCGAAGCCGCGCACGTCACGCGGCGTATCCACCGAGCCGGCACCGCCGGCAACCGTCGAAAAGCGGACGAAGACCGGCGTCTTTTCACCCTTGCGCTGAAACAGATCGGCGCTGGTTACATTGGACAGCGATTCATAGAGCTCGAAGAAGCCGTGCGCGGCCGAACCTCGCGCATGCACGATCCGTTCGGGAATGCGCTCATGGTCGAAATGGAAGATCTTCTCCCGCAGGACGAAATCTTCAAGCAGCGTCGGGCCGCGGACGCCGGACTTCAGGCTGTTCTGATTATCCGACACCCGGATGCCCTGATTGGTGGTCAGATGTTCCGCATTGCCATGAGAGCCGCTTTCGGGAATATGCTGGTGCGTCTCACCGCCTTCGCCGCGCGAGGTTTCGAAGCTCGTGTCCTTCGCCATGATATTCTCCTTCTGCCGTTGGAACTGCTGATCGAACCTTGTTCGGCCGGCAATGTTCCGATTGGCTGGAGGTGGCGGCTGGTGGTCTCAAAGTTTGATCAGCGCGATGCCGAGATCCTCTTGATGCCGGCGCTGCAATTCCGCCGGTGTTTCGACAATGGTCGCTTCCAAGGTTGGATGCACGATACCGTCGAGGAAGTGGCCGCCGCGTGTCGAGCCATCCTTCAGGCCGAGGACGGCATGAAGATGGAGGCTCGCTCCGCCATCCTCGCCTGTCGCAATATCGCCGATCAGGCTCAGCACCTCGCATTGCTCGGTAATAGGGATCTTGCGGTAGCTTCGCTCGCTGAAGTCGAACCAGCCGACAGTCGCCCCTTCAAATGCGCCGATTGCGGTGACAGAAGCAGCCTTCAGATCCTGATCCGTGGCGAAGCGCGCGAGCGTGGAGAATGCTTCCTCATTCACATCGAGCACGACGACGTAGGTCTTAAGGCCGTTCCGCAGGTCAACTTTCTTGAAATTCATCGTACTCGTCTCCCTTTCAATCCTGTGCCGGCTGGCCGTTGGAGGCGGACACGCCACCATCGACGGCGATGTTGGCGCCGGTAACGAAGCTTGCATCGTCGCTTGCCAGAAAGGCGATGACGGCCGCAACCTCTTCCGGCTCGCAGACACGACCGAGTGGAATGCGCTCCTTGAACTTGGCAACGAGGGCTTCGTCCTTGAGCATGTCTTCCGTCATGCCGGTGCGCGTGAGGCTCGGGCACACGGCATTGACGCGAATTCCCTTTCGGCCGAGATCGAGCGCCAGGGCGCGGGTCAGATTGACGATGGCGCCCTTGGCGGCGTTGTAGGGGCTCATACCCCAATCGCCGCCGGTGCCGGAGACAGAAGCAGTGTTGATGATCGACCCCTTGGTCTTTTCAAGATGCGGGATGGCTGCTCGGCAACCGAAAAACACGCCGTCCAGATCGGTCGCCATGACGGCATGCCATCGTTCATCGGAAATGTCAGCGGGCGCGCCACCCTCGTGGATGCCCGCATTGTTAACGATGACATCAAGGCGACCGAACCGTTCCACCACTGCCGAAACCATCGCGGCAACCGCGGAAGATGCCGATACATCCACCACCTGCTTGAGGCTGCGTTCGGTTGGCAAATCCGCAACGACCCTTTCCAGCGCTTCCGTACGGCGATCGACGAGGGCGACGTTCGCGCCTTCCTGGGAAAACCGTCGCGCTGTCGCCTCTCCCATTCCCGATGCCGCACCCGTTACGATGACGACCTTTTCTTCGAAGCGATGCATCGGGCTGTCCTTTCAAAATCGGTGAAACGGGATCTATCGAAACTTAAAGCGCGTCGCGATCTTTCAGATCCGCTTACCGCGCTTTAGGTCGTTGATTTTGCGCATGTCGTTATCGCAAAATCGCTACACACTTTTGCGCGACATGCTCTAGGCTCCGATAGGAACCATTACCGGACTTGAATGTTCCTGGACGCATCCCGCAGATAATGTGCCGTCGATGGAACCGAAAGCGAGTGAGGAGGTTTGGAGTGACAATGCAATCATTACCGGAAGAACATCATGACACATCCACAACCGCCATTTTCGCCGCAGCAACAGCCCATGCCCGGCTATACCGCTGCCATGCATCCCGCGCCCGATCATGGGGAGGCGACCTATCGCGGATCGGGAAAGCTTAATGGCAAAAAGGCTGTCATCACCGGCGGCGACAGCGGCATTGGCCGCGCTGTCGCAATCGCCTTTGCCCGCGAGGGCGCCGATGTTCTGATCGCCTATCTGAGCGAAGATGACGATGCTTACGAAACCAGAAAATGGGTTGAGGAGGCCGGCCGCAAAGCGGTATTGATGGCCGGCGATATTCAGGATCCCAAACATTGTCGCGATATCATCGACAAGGCCGTCGCCGAACTCGGAGGGATCGATATTCTTGTCAACAATGCTGCGCATCAGGCGAGCTTTCAAGATATCGGCGATATTACTGACGAGGAATGGGAATTGACCTTCAAGGTCAATATCCATGCCATGTTCTATCTGACCAAAGCGGCCGTACCGCACATGAAGCCGGGTAGCGCCATCATCAATACGGCGTCCATCAACTCGGATACTCCAAACCCGACATTGCTTGCCTACGCCACCACCAAAGGGGCTATCCAGAATTTTACCGCAGGGCTGGCGCAATTGCTCGCGGAAAAAGGCATTCGCGCCAATGCCGTCGCGCCCGGACCCATTTGGACGCCATTGATCCCTTCGACGATGGCGTCGGAAGCGGTCGAGAATTTTGGAAAGCAAGTGCCGATGAAGCGTCCGGGTCAACCGGCTGAGCTGGCAACGGCTTATGTCATGCTTGCCGATCCGCTCTCCAGCTATGTTTCCGGCACGACCGTCGCGGTTACCGGGGGCAAGCCTCTCCTTTGACTTCAGCGCATTTGCGCGGGATGTCAGCGAACGGCGCTCATTCGCGGAACATTCTGGGCTGAAGTTGGTTGGATCCAGGCGGCCAACGTCGGAACGGCCGCGAGATAAATCGCCCGCAGCTTCTGGCAAAGCAATGACAGGAGAAGATGATGAGCAGCAAACCACCACCGGTTCCTGAGGAAAATCGAAGCGACAAAGGTGTTGGTGACCACGCCAAACCATCGATATCCGATCCCCATAAGCCTGACATGACGGTAGATCCAGACAAGAAAGGCCAGCAGGGAAATAGCAGGATCAATACCAGTCACCAGGGGCATCAACAGGATCGATAGGGAGGTGCCAATGTCCACATCGACCAAAACACCGGCTAGTATTCGCCAAGGCGGCCCGGGAGCATCCCATGAAAATGCCAAGGCGCCCTTGAACATTCCAAAGCCGCCGGCCGAGCCCGATAAGCGGGACCGCAGCAAGGTTTCCGGCGGCGGCGGCGAACGAGATCGCCATCATAGCCATGATCCCAAGCGGAAAGGTGGCCACGCGGCAAGTTGAGGCTGAATTTCCGCTCGTGTCGAAAAGCCGAGCGGAAAGCCCGAAGCAGTCCTCAAGGTCCCAAATGTTTGCCTGGAACAAAACAAATCGATAAATGTTTGGCCGGTGCTCTCAGGAATATTGGAGACACCGCCATGGTCGCTCAAGACCTTCACGCTGCGCACCCTCTTCCGCCCCGCCCTCTTCACTCGCTCATCATTCCAATCCCGATGGTTTGCTTCCTTGGCACATTGGCGACGGATGTGGCCTATTGGGGAACCGCTGAAATGATGTGGGCGGATGCATCTGCATGGCTGCTTACGGTTGGCTTGTTATTCGGCTTGCTTGCTGTCATTGCCATGATAGTCGATGCACTTGGCAGACGCCTTTCCTCGATGCGCGGACCGGTCTGGCTATATTCGATCTGTAACGCTCTTATCTTCGTCTTGTCGTTCTTCAACGCGCTGGTCCATAGCCGTGATGCGTGGACTTCAGTCGTTCCGACCGGCCTTATTCTTTCATCCGTGGTGGTCGTTCTCGTCCTTTTTAGCGGCTGGATAAGGCGAGCATTGATCTATCGCAGAGGGCCGGGAGCCGAGAGATGAAGAGCACGATAGGTAAGTCGACTGTGCCGTCCTCCTTTACCGCACTTATCTGCGGCACGGCCCTCATTCTCTCCGGCTGCAATCAGAACGAACAGGATCCGAAGGATCAGGTCGGACCAAACCCGACATTGCCGGCCCAGACGCAATATCTCATCCCGCCGATGCATGTCGCCAAAGTGATCGGCTGGCAGAACGGCGATAAGCCGAAGGTTCCGGACGGGTTGCAAATCAAGGCGCTCGCAACGGGATTGAAACACCCGCGCTCAGTTTATGTGCTACCGAATGGCGATGTTCTTGCTGTGGAATCTGTTGCGCCGCCTGCGGCATCGATCAAGCGGCCCAAGGACCTGATCATGGGCTGGATCGAGTCGATGGCGACATCTGCCGGCAACAATGAAGGAAGCAACCGTATAACCTTGTTGCGTGATGCCGACGGGGATGGGGTTGCGGAAACGAAGAGCGTTTTTCTCGATCATCTCGACTCCCCTTTCGGTGTCGCTCTTGTCGGTAGCGACCTTTATGTCGCGGAGACGGACAAGATCATGCGTTACCCATACAAGACGGGCGAGACGAGCATCCCCGATCCGGGAACGAAACTTACCGATTTGCCAGGCGGACCCATCGATCACCATTGGACCAAGAGTCTGGTGGCGAGCCCCGATGGGACGCTGCTTTATGTCGGTGTCGGGTCGAACAGCAATATCACGGAAAACGGCATACAGGCTGAAATGGATCGCGCCTCCATCTGGGAGGTCGATAGGGGAACGGGCCGCCATCGCATTTTCGCGGATGGGTTGAGAAATCCGAATGGTCTTTCCTGGGAGCCGCAAACGCACGCCCTCTGGGCAGTCGTCAATGAGCGCGACGAACTCGGTCCCAATCTCGTGCCGGACTATATGACTTCCGTGAAGGAGGGTGGCTTCTATGGTTGGCCATACAGCTATTTTGGCAAGAACATCGATCCCAGGGTCATGCCGCAGAGACCAGACCTGGTAGCGAAGGCAATCGTTCCGGATTACGCGCTGAGTTCGCATGTCGCGCCCTTAGGGATGGTCTTCTATACCGGCACCAATTTGCCGGAAGCGTATCGTGGAGGGGCCTTCGTCGGTGAGCATGGGAGCTGGAATCGGCACCAATTCAACGGTTACAAGGTGGTCTTCGTCCCATTCGCAGACGGCCGGCCCAAAGGTCTTCCGCAGGACATTGTGACCGGCTTTTTAAATGGCGACAACGAGGCGAGGGGACGGCCGGTAGGTTTGGCAGTCGACAAGCTTGGCGCTCTGCTGATTGCCGATGACGTAGGCAACACGGTTTGGCGCGTTACCTCGGCAGCGCCATGACCCGTTCCCAACACCGTCGAAAAACGGTGCCTAACCATGTTCCGTGCCATATCGGCGGATTGAGAGGCGCGTTGAAGCGCCAGCATAAGTCTCGCTCATCATAGCAAAGCCGCCCTCACCAAAGTCAATTTGCGTGCATCATGATGTGTTCATTCGGTTTCAAGTCGGATGTGGCTGACTTAATCAGCCACCATCGCGCTTCATTCTTTTCCGCACGGCTTTGCGATGTCTGCTGATGGCCTGCGCCTTTTCCCGGATACGCCGTTGGGACGGTTTTTCGTAGGCCCGTCGTTCCTTCATTTCACGAAACAGGCCTTCGCGTTGCATCTTTCGTTTCAGAACTCGGATTGCTTGTTCGACATTGTTGTCTCTTACCAGAACCTGCATTTTGTTCTCCTCATTATTGGTGATGAATTGCAAGCGTCAGCCGAGTTGTTCGGCGATCAGCTTCCGAAGCTCCTCGCGGGTGAGCAAACAGGGATAGGGTTTCCAGTTCTTGTCGGGGAGCTGGTTGATGGGTTGATCGCATTCGCGCGGTTTCACCGCCGCGAGCGCGTCGACTGTGTTTGATTTTTTCAACAAAATCTCCTGCGCCGGCCATTAAGCCAGCGCTCATGTCAATGGATGACGGAAGCGCCCGTCACGTCATCGGACGGAGGGCAAAGAACGGGCCGCCAAATGGGTCGGGCGATTAAGGCCTGGACCAGCCATTGCAATGCAACGGGCGAGCGGAACCGCATATCTCATGGCGATAAATGGGTATCGAATCCCGATGTTACAAGGGACAAAATCTTCGGAGCGTCGAGGGCATATGGAGGCCGCGTATCACGCATCGGGGGGAATATGGGAATCGACACCGGTTGTTTTCAGATTGTTGCGAACCTTGACGACACCAGGCGTAGACAGCCCGAGCGCTTCCGCCTGTTCGGCAGCCGCCTGCGTTTCGACACTGCCTTCCAATGTTACGATGCCGCCATCGGCATGAACCTCGATGCTGTCTGCATCGATTTCTTCGCTCTCGATGAATCGTTCGGTAATGGCCGCTTCCAGTTCATCGTTATCGATGCGGCTGGGTGGCAATGGCCCCATCGTGTGGGCCGTGTCTTCCTCAAGCCCGTTCGCGTCTGCGTTGTCTCCGATCAGGCCAGAGGGAGTATCTTCGTCAAAATTCGCTGGAGTGGTGCCGTATTCTCGATTTTCCGGTTCGGTCGAACCCAATGCACTTTCGTCGGAATATGGCCATCCTTCGCGGGTATCGCGATCCTGATAGTCGCGATAATCCTCTTCTCGCGACAGCGCTTTCTTCTTTCGAAACTGTGTCATAACCAATCTCCTTCGCTCTAGCTCAAGAAACACAATCAGCTCCGATTCTGCTTCTCGGGTGCCTATCCGGCTTCGCCGATCCGCTAGTGGTGCTTGAAGTATTGCACTTCGCGCTCATGCTTTTCGGCCGCCTCGTGGGTCTTGAATGTCCCGAGATTCTTGCGCTTGTGTGTCTTCGGATCGAGCTTGCGTGAGTAGAGACGATATTCGCCCGATTTCAGTTTGCGGATCATGAGGGCTTCTCCTTTTGCTATGGATATAACCCCCGTCGGCAGCCCTGGTTCCGATCGTACCAAGCCGCGATAAAGCCCATCCGAACGAAGAACGTCCGTATCGAGGAAGGAAATCTTTCCGCGCCCCATTCGTCCGCGCTATTTCTCTGCCAAAATACGCGAACCTTTGTCGCTTGGCGTCGCCTTCGGAACTGCCGTGAACTGCCTTACCAGCCATAGCTGAAAGTAGCGCCACTGCCATTATCCCCATCCTGCACCACGTCGGTTTCCGTGTTTCGCCCATACTGGAAAATGCCATAGGCATTGTTGTTGCCGTTCTGTCGCAAGGTTGCGGAATGACCATTGCCCTGCTGCTGGATGAAGCCGAGATTGCCTCGGCCGGTCTGGGCGATGCCAGCCGCGTTGCCCCGGCCCAGCTGCCGAATGTCGGCGTCTTTCAGACCGCGGTAGAGTGAATAGACGCGCAATCCGGTCGAGAAAAGATCTGCATCCTCGGCATTATCAGGCACAAGGTTGAACGAGATCCGCCCGCCCGCATAGGCCGGCGCGGACAAGGCGACTTGTCCCAGGCTCCCGACAAGAAGAGTGACAGTAAGGATTTTAAACACGTTGCGGGTCATCCTGATCTCCATAGGCCGGCTGCTTTAGCCGATGACCAACTTTCGCACTTTTAAGCTGAACCCAGTCGAAATTGCCCGTTCAGTTGTCGTTCAGTCGTCGAGGGTAATTCCAGGAAAAATGCGCAGCGGTTTCCCGTCCGGAATTGCGTGAAACCAAAGAGATAGAGGGTCCAGAGGCTCCGTGGAAAAACTGAACTACTCTAAACCTGATCGAAAGCAAAAGGGCGCCAGAAACCGGCGCCCTTTTAAAGGGATTTGCAGAGTGTGGAGACCGATTAATCGTCGCCGACCTGCTTCGTGCATCTGAAACTCTTATCCCCGATCACAATATCCAATGTTGCCTTGTATGCGGCTCCTTTGGAGCCGAGCGAGACGGAGCTGAGGATTGCCGCATGCCCCGCTATGGCATCAAAATCGCCACTCTGGTTGATCGTGGAACTTCCACCATCTCCTGATTTCTCGACACGGAACGTGTAAGCCCCGCCAACGTGCTTGTCGGCGTGGACGAGCGCATCCAGTCTCACCATACCTGCTCCAGGCGTGGCTTTGATTTCGCAAAGCCCCGCATCGTCAGATTGGTTGGCAGTCGTCATGGCCGCAACGGCGCCGACGGGAAGCAGGACCAGCGCGAGGATCGTCATAAGACGGCGCGGATGTTTGATGCTATTTGGCATGGGTCATCTCCCCAAATGGTCTGCGGTTGCGTTTCTGACTTCTTTCAGGTTATCGCGCAGCTGCTTACGGGCAGGCCTGGACGAAGGCGGCGACATTGCCGTTGCCGCCCTGGCTGACATTGGCGCTGCAGCCATGGCCGACCTGGACGCCAGCCGCGATGTTGCCATTGCCGTCCTGGGTAAGGATGGTCGTGTGGTTGGAGCCAAACTGGCCGATGCCGGCTATGTTGCGGTCACCGTTTTGATAGGTGGCGCCGTAATTGTCATTGCCTTCCTGGCCGACAGCCGAAAGGTTATGGCGACCATATTGATGGCCGACAATGCGGTTGTAGCCACCGTTCTGGTAGGTTCTGATGCGGTTTCCGTACCCTTCCTGTGCACCACCGGCAGAGTTCGACCAGCCATATTGTTCGATACGCACATCGTTGGCCATGGCGGGGGCTGCAGCGGTGAGGCCGACGAGAGCGACGAGTGCGGTTGCAATGAAAGACGTGCGGATCATGACTGTGTCTCCTCAGGCGGATAAGACCGCGGTTGAACGTCTTTCTTTTAGACGCCGCCTTCGGAACAGAAGCTGAAAGCATCATTCAGCCCGGGTTCATTCGCAGAGATCGGTGCCAGCCCCTCACAATTGACCTAGCCTATCATTCAAAGATGGCGGGCTGATCTCCAATGCCATCAAAACCGTTTAGCGGCGCTGCCGGGCGCGCAGTCCATCAATGTAAAAATCGAGATGCCTGTGCGCGAGCGCGCGCTCCTCGCTCGAAGGCAACCCAACTGCGAGTGGTCGAGCAAAGCGGATCAAGGCGAATATGATATCGCGATCAGAGAGATCGCTGCGGAGCGTGCCGTCCTGGGTGGCGCGGCTGACGATAGACTTCATGAGCCTGCCGGCTCGGGCGAGAAGATCGGGCCAGTCTCGCGTCTCCAAAAGGGGGTGAATGATGTTGACCACACCAATCCCATTATCCAACGCCATGTGCATGTATTGGCGCAGGACATCGCCCTCGTCAGGAGCGGTTCCAACCAATGCCTCTCCAGCACTGATGCTTCTTTCCAACACGCAGCGGACGACGGCATGAAGAAGTGACTGCTGGTCGGGAAAGTGCCTGTATAGGGTTCCTATGCCGACGCCGGCGCGCTCTGCTATGGCGTCACGCGAGGGTTCACCGCCGACTTTCAGAATCAGTTCGACCGTTACATCTATCAGTCGTTGTCGATTTTTTTGCGCATCCGCCCGCATCGGGTTTCACATCTTCGATCGTCTTGATACTGCCATAAACGGAGTATATTCCTCCGTTTCTGATGTCAAGATTCCAGCTGACGAGTCCGCTCATGAAAGTGACAGTTCGCCTCTCTGAGGTTGACCGGAATCAAGCTTCGTTGGTCGGTGGGAAGGCCGCGAACCTTGGGGAGCTGGCAAAAGTCGAGGGCGTAGTCGTTCCGGCCGGCCTTTGCGTAACAACGGATGTATTTTCTGCGGTCCTTGCGGGCTCGCCCGAGGTTGGCGCCGCTATAGGACGGCTCGATCTTGGGCTGGGTGGCGAAGGCGCTACCAATGCCGTCTTGTGTGCTGAAGTCCGCCTACTGATCGAGCGGTTGACGGTTCCCAAGTCGGTCGTGGCCTCGATTTCCGCGTTGCTGGCCGAGGGCGGAGAGGCTGCGGCTTGGGCTGTTCGCTCGAGCGCGACGGCTGAAGATATGCCAACCACCTCCTTTGCCGGCCAGCATGAGAGCTATCTCAGCCTATGCGGCATCGGCGCTATCGTGGATGCCGTGCGCCGCTGCTGGGCCTCTCTCTTCACCGAGCGAGCGGTAACTTATCGTCGGCGCAACGGAATCGGCCATGGTGGTATCAAGATGGCCGTCATCGTGCAGCAAATGGTGTCGGCCGATGCCTCGGGCGTAATGTTCACGGCCGACCCCGTGTCGGGAGACAGAACGATCGTCGCGATCGAAGCCTGTGCCGGAAGCGGCGAGGCGCTCGTCTCGGGTTCCGTCATTCCGCAAGGCTTCAGGCTTCGGGGCGCGCAGGTCGTCGAGACGGCGGCAGGCGATTGCGCCATACTGGCTGCCGAAGAGGCGCGGGATCTCGCTGCCGTCGGTCGACGCATCGAGGCGCATTTCGGCTGTCCCCAGGACATCGAGTGGTGCCTGTCCGATGGTGCGTTTCAAATTGTTCAAAGCAGGCCGATCACCACCTTGTTCCCGGTCCCGCCCCATGACGACGGCAAGCGACATGTCTACCTGTCGGTGGGCCATCAGCAAATGATGACCGACGCGATACGGCCGCTCGGCCTGTCCTTCTGGCAGAGGCTTGCGGCCCGTCCCATGCACGAGGCAGGCGGCCGCCTGTTCGTCGATGTCACCGAGCAACTTGCCTCCCCCGCCAGTCGCGCGGCTCTGATGGTTATGCTTAACCGGGATCCACTCATCCGCAGTGCGGTCGATGCGCTGCTGGAGCGAGGATTTGTCGCCACGCGTCGCGAACAAGACGCAAATGCCTCGGTATCCGCGCCCAAGGCTGTAGGTGAGAAGAATACCGCGACCAATCTCGACCCCGCGATCGTAGGCAAACTGATCGCGCAAAGCGAGATGGCGGTCGAAGAGGCACGGCTACATCTCGCGGCGAAATCCGGCAACGAGCTGTTCGACCTCATCGCTGACGATCTTGCCGCGCTGAAACGGCAACTGACCGCGCCGCAAAGCACCCAGGTTCTCATGGCCGGCATCGAGGCGATGTGGTGGCTGAACGACCACATCGCCGAGTGGCTTGGCGAAACGGGCGTGGCCGACACGCTCTCGCAGTCGGTCGACAACAACATAACCTCGCGGATGGGTCTCGATCTTCTCGATGTCGCCGACGCAATCCGACCTCATGCCGACGCCGTCTCATTCCTGCGGCAGTTTGACGGGAGTGCCCCCCTTTCGGATCTCGTAAAGGTCGACGGCGGCCCGGAAGCATTCGAAGCGATCGATGGCTACCTTGCCAAATATGGCATGCGCTGTGCGGGCGAGATCGACATCACCCGAACCCGCTGGCGGGAAAAGCCCGCGGTTCTCGTCCCGATGATTCTGGCCAACATCGACCGCTTCCAACCCGGTGAAGCCAAGCGGCGCTTCGATGCCGGTCTCGCCCGAGCGAAGGCTGCGGAGCAGGACCTTTTATCGCGCTTACGTGCCCTCTCGAATGGTGAGGCGAAGGCTGCGAAGACCAAGGATGCAATCGATCGAATGCGGGCCTTCATCGGTTACCGCGAATACCCGAAATACGGATGGGTCTGCCGCCTCGACCTTCATAAGCAAGCAATGCTGAGAGAGGCGCAGAAACTTGTCGATAGCGGAGTGCTGAACCGGACGAGCGATATCTTCTATCTCCGTTTTGACGAACTACGCGAGGTTGTCCGGACGGGGCAGGCCGATCATGATCTCATCCTTGCGCGCCGTGCCGAGTTTGCGGCTTACGAGCGGCTTGCTTCGCCGCGCGTGCTCACCTCGGACGGTGAAGCGCTTTTTGGCGACTTTAAACGTGATGACCTTCCCGCGAAAGCGCTTCCAGGGCTGCCTGTTTCGGCGGGGAGCGTCGAGGGGCGCGCCAGAATCATCCGCGACTTGGCCGCGGCCGATATTGAGGCCGGAGATATTCTCGTCACCGCCTATACCGATCCAAGCTGGACCCCGTTATTCGTAAGCATAGCCGGGCTGGTGACCGAAGCCGGTGGACAGATGAGCCATGGCGCTGTCATCGCGCGCGAATACGGCTTGCCCGCCGTCGTTGCGGTCCAGGATGCGACCCGGCGCATTCTGGACGGTCAGAGGATCCGCGTTGACGGGACGAATGGCGTGATCACCATACTGACATCCGCCTGAGCAGGGCCGCAGACTTCCAACAGCGGTCCGGCAGCAGTGAAGGCTCACTTGGTGCGTACCTCAAGCGCGGCTGATGTCAGGCAACTCTGCTCATAAAGCCAATCGCAGAATTCTCGAGGCCCTGGCCTGACATCATCATTGCGAAAAAGCGCAAAGTGCCAGTCGGGACCGTCAAGCACGTGGTCGAAGGGTGCCACCAATGCACCCGATCGGACCAGGGGCTCGAAGAAGCCGAGCGGTACGAGCGCCACGCCTTCGCCCGCGCAGGCCGCATTCGCATTCAGGTCATGGTTCGGATATTCCACGCGGGTGAAGTTCAACTCCGGCGGGACATTCCCTGTTGCGCTCAGAAACCATCTTTCCCAGTCCGGATGCGGCAACAGCGGCAGAGTTGCGAGCGTCTCGGGTATTAGAGGTTCCAGCAACGCCGCAAGCGATGGAGCCAGAAGCGGCGTCAACTGCACAGGAAACAACCGAAAGCCCTCCAGGCCCGGCCAGTTGCCGGCTCCGGTGCGAATAGCAACGTCGAAGTCTGACGGATCACGAATATCGGCCGAAACGTCGAGTTCGATTTCGGAGCGCTGATAGCTCGAAAGGCGCGGCGCGAGCCAACGAGTTGCTAGCGTGGGAGGCGCGGTTACCCGCAGGGGAGGAGATGCTGCCTCGAAAGCGGCCAAGGCGGAGTGAATTTCATCCATACCGCGCCGCACGCCCTTTGCAAGGAGGATGGCTTTCGGCGTGGGCACCACGCGTGGTCCTCGCCGAATGAAGAGTGGTTCACCCAGTTCGTCCTCAAGTGTTCGAATGCGCAGGCTCACCGCGGCGGGGGTAAGAAACAAGCGTTCGGCCGCACGGGCAAAACTGCCGGAAGCGACGCAGATCTCGAGGACTTTCAGAGATTCCAGTGAAGGGCGCATATGTAGTTTCGCTTGTGATGATAGTAAGTAATGCCCGTTTTCGCTCCGAGATTATAGCCAGTTTAATACTCGCCAGAAATGGAGGCGATCGCGCGTTCCATAAATGGGAGTCCCTGATGGAGCTGCAATCGCGTCCTCTATTTACTCTTTATCTCGAGCTTCATCCTACGATCGATATCGGGCCATGTCCCGCCGGCGTGCGCCGCATTTTTCCGGTATCGGGCGGCCACTTCGAAGGAGCGCGTCTCAAGGGCAAGGTCTCACCGTTGATCGGCTCGGATCTTCTTGTCACCCGCCAGGACGGAACATTTCAGCAAGATGTGCGGGTTCTGCTCGAGGCTCAAGATGGCGCCCATATTCTCATGACCTATCGTGGTGTTCGCCACGCGTCGGTCGAAGTTTCCGAGCGTTTGGGGCGCGGCGAATCTGTCGACCCTTCGGAATATTATCTACGAACGACGCCGTATTTCGAGACTGCCTCGCCCACATATGCGTGGATCAATGCGATTGTCTGCGTTGGAAAGGGCGGCCGCTTTCCAGGCGGCGTCAAATACGAGCTCTTCGAGATTCTCTGACGAACAGAAAAACGGTCGGGAGCGAGGTTTCTTCACGAGAATGGGATCTTTTGTTTCAAAGCTGGTTGGCTGCGCAGACTTCCGATGTGCGTGCGATCGCGGTCAGGGCGTGTGTGGGTGAACCCGCTGATCTCAGCTTCCAGTGGATCTTTCGGCGATCGCGTAACGCCCTCCTCATGGACGCCGTGTTTTCACCGTCTGGGGCAATGACGGGCCATTGCGTCGCTTCCCTTCAAGAGCCCGTGCATCATAGCAATCACTCGCTTTGAAAAAGAACAAGGCGGCCAGTTTTGGCCGCCTTGTTCTTTTGGCTTGCAATCGGTCAAAGACCGACGCCCCCCCCGGAAATTAGAACTCTTCCCAGGATGCCGATGCCGCGGCTGCACCGGAACCACCGAATGCGCCGGCGATCTTGGAGCGCAGCGAGCGTGCCGGCGAGGCGGCAGGGCGGGATCGCTCCGTCGCAGCAGCCGGCCGCGCATGGCTGCGGCCGTTTTGCAGATCGAATTGTCCGAGCAGCTCATTAAGGGCCGTTACTTCCTTGGCAAGGCTGTAGCTTGCCGCGGTGGATTCCTCGACCATGGCGGCATTTTGCTGCGTTCCCTGATCGATGCTGTTGACCGCCGTGCTGATCTCCTGCAGGCCGGTCGCCTGCTCGCGGGCGGCCTCGACGATCGCCCGAACGTTGCGGTCGATTTCTTCGACTTCCTTGACGATCTGCTGCAGCGATTGTCCTGTCTTGGTAACGAGATTGACGCCGCTGTCGACCTGCTGGCCCGATGTGGAAATCAGCGCCTTGATCTCCTTGGCGGCCGTGGCGGAGCGCTGGGCAAGCTCGCGGACTTCCTGCGCGACGACGGCAAAGCCCTTGCCCGCTTCGCCCGCCCGCGCTGCCTCGACGCCCGCATTGAGAGCAAGCAGGTTCGTCTGGAAGGCTATATCATCGATGACGCCGATGATGTTGGAAATTTCGCCCGAGGATTTCGAAATCGCCTCCATTGCTGAAATCGCTTCCTGCATGACTTCGCCGGATTTTTCGGCGCCGATGCGCGCTCGTCCGACGAGCGAGCTTGCCTCCTCCGCGCGCCGGGTGGAATCCTTGACGGTCGTGGTGATCTCCTCGAGTGCGGCCGCCGTCTCCTCGACGGAGGCCGCCTGCTGCTCGGTGCGCTTGGAGAGATCATCGGCTGCAGACCGGATCTGGCTGGCACCGGCGGCAATGGCCTGACCTCCCTGGCCAACGGAGCGCAGCGTTTCCTCCAGCTTCGCCATCGAGGCATTGAAGTCCGCCCTCAGGCGGTCGAGGTGATCGACGAAGGGCTGTTCGATGCGATAGACCAGATTGCCGTTCGAAAGCTCGGCCAGACCGCTTGCAAGGCCATCGACGGCAAATTGCGTGTCCGCCGCATCCTTGGCTTTCTGTGCTTCGCGTTCAAGCCTTTCCCGTTCGGAGAGACTACGATTGGCGCTCGCCTCCTGTTCCAGTCTTATCCGCTCGATGGCATGGTCACGGAAGATGGAGACGGCCGCAGCCATCTGACCGACTTCGTCTTTGCGCCCAATGCCGACGATCTGCTCATCGGTATTGCCGTCGGCGAGGGATACCATGCGCGCCCGCAGCCGTTCGATCGGGGCCGCGATGCCGCGCGTCGACACGAGAATGGCGATCGCAATGGCGGCGGCAAAGAGAACGCCAAGCGCCACCAGAGCATTTGTAATGGTGCTGCTCGCGTGTTCCGCCAGCATGTCACTCTTGTCATTGATGTTCTTATTGAACGTATCAAGCCACTGGCGAACCGAGACTACCTCGTCATCGATCATCGGATCCACCTGCTTCAAGAGCTTGGCGGCGGTGTCGTTGTCATCGACCAGACCGGCTTTTACGGCTTGATCCGTAAGGACGACGATATCATTGGCCCTCGAGGCCAGCTTTTCCACGGCATCCGCTTCAGCAGGAATCAACCGTTTAACGTTCGCGAAACGCTGCAGAAGAATTTGCTTATTCTCCTCATAGTCCTTCGAAAACTTCGTCGTCTGCGGATCCTTGGCTGGATATTGCAGGATCTGATAGGCATTGTAACTCATGGCGGTCAAACGCTGGCTGGCCCTCGACATTTCCACCGCCGCCGCTTCATTCTTGGCAATGAAATTCGAGTAGGTGGCAACCGTGTCCCGATAGTGGTTCGATACGACAAGGACACCTGCGATCCCGATCAGACAGATCGGAATGATGATGGAGAGCACTTTCGTGCGGATCTTGGCGTTCTGGAGAAATGACATGGTGGCTCATTGGTTTTTAGCGAGCTGGCAGCTGCCACACGATGAAAATGGATATACGCCGGCGATTGTCTGCTCTGGGGGTCGGAAACATCGCAGGTGAGGAGCATTCTGCTCGTCGCATTTGGCGCTGCAATGCCAATGAAGTCAGATATGTCTGAGAAAATAATTAACGATAACCAGAACTGCGCGATTTTTATTAAATAATTCAACGGCTTGGTCTGGAACTGCAAATTGCATGATTCAAGAATGCCTACAAATCAAAAGTAGATACCTGACAGTAAGGACGCGTATCTGTGTGCAACATACTGCGCAGAACATACTGCGCAGAATGGCAGGCTTGCATAGAAATGCAGTCTTTGATTGCGGTCATTGCGCAAAGAAGCGTATAAACTGCAATCGCCGCCTTGCATAAGCGCATGCGTTACGATCTTCGACCCAAGGCCGCCTTGGTACGATGTGATGTACAAGAACGCCCGTAGGGCGGATTTTCCATATCCCAGCCCGCATGCATGCGAAGCCCTGCGGCCCGCCTCCCTTGGATCAAGATCAATGTGGCTCGCTGCTATGAAAATCTGTGTTCCTTGCCGGTCAAAGGCGTGGCGAACAAAGCCTCGCCAATCTGGATCGGCCGATCGCCGTCGGTGCGTGCGACAAGCGATACCAATTCGGGAACATCAAGATGAACGACTGTGTCGGCGCCGAGCCGCTCGATGTGGCGCACGCGCCCTTGCCATTTTCCTTCCGTTGCGGAAAGTGCGATATGTTCCGGCCGGATTCCGTAAGTCCCGCAGCCCTCTCTGGCAGCGACTTCGCCGTCAAACAGGTTCATCTTCGGCGATCCGATGAAGCCCGCGACGAAAGGTGTGGCCGGGTTATGATAAAGGTCCATCGGCCTTCCGATCTGTTCGATCCGGCCACCGTTGAGCACGACGATCTTGTCTGCCATGGTCATGGCCTCGACCTGGTCATGGGTGACATAGATCATCGTTGCGCCGAGCTTGGCATGGAGTTCGGTCAGTTCTATCCGCATCTGCGACCGCAAGGATGCGTCGAGATTGGAGAGGGGTTCGTCAAACAGGAAGACCTTTGGATTGCGAATGATTGCCCGGCCGATCGCGACGCGTTGCCGTTGGCCGCCGGAGAGCGCCTTCGGCTTTCGGTCCAGCAGATGCGAGAGCTGGAGAATATCGGCCGTCTGCCGAACCTTTTCCTGAATCTCAGCCTTGGGGCGCTTGGCGAGCGAAAGACCGAAGCCGATGTTTTCGCTGACCGTCAGATGCGGATAGAGCGCGTAGGACTGAAACACCATCGCGATGCCGCGCTCCGAAGGCTCGGCGTCCGTCACGTCCTTGCCGTCGATGGAGATCCTGCCCGAGGTCGAGGTTTCCAATCCCGCGATCATGCGCAGAAGGGTGGATTTTCCGCAGCCGGAGGGGCCGACGAAGACACAGAATTCCCCAGCTTCGACGGTCAGATCGACACCATTCATCACGGTCAAACTGCCGAAATCCTTGCGGATATTTTGAAGAACGACACTTGTCATGGCTCACCCTTTCACTGCGCCGGCCGTCATGCCTGCCACGATCTGCCTGTTGAAGAACACGAAGACGATGAGCGGCGGGATCGTCACCAATAGAATATTCATGAACAGAAGATTGTATTGCGTCTGAAACTGCCCCTGAAAATTATAGAGAGTCAGCTGCACCGTTACGTTTTCTCTGCCGGGCAGGTAATAAAGAGGGTTCGTGAAGTCGTTGAAGATGGCGATCGACTGCACGACGATGATGGTCACGGTCACCGGCTTCAGCAATGGCAGAACGACACGAAAGAAGATCTGCAGTGGCTTGGCTCCATCGATGATTGCCGCTTCATCGAGATCTCGCGGGATTGTTGCGATGAAGCTACGGAACATGAGGACGGTAAAACCAAGGCCATAGGCAACCTGAATAAGTATCATTCCCGAGATGGACTTGAACAGGCCGATCGACTGTAAAACCCAGATGGTCGGTACAACGGCAGGGGGAATCATGAGACCGGCGAGAACACAGCCGTATATGATTCTATTCCAGCCGGATGGACGACGCTGCAAGATATAGCCGACCATGGCACCAAGCAGAACAAGCAGTGAAACGGCGGCGACAGTGATGATGGTCGAATTGAAATATGCCAGAAGAAGCATATAATTGCGGGTTTGAATAACCTCGATGAAATTCTGCAGCAGGCGCCATTCCTGAGGCAGGGTAAAAGTCAATGACGCGGCATCCTGCTTTGTCTTGGCAGCGGTTATGATGATGAACAGGAAGGGCAAGACGAATATCAAGCCACAGGCAACCAGGGACGCTATGCCGATATAAAGCTGACGGCGGGTCAAAGATCCACCTCCTTGCGGTTAAACCAGGCTGTTATCGGTAGAATGATCGCACCGATGAGGACGAACAGGATGACATTGCCGGCTGTCGACAGGCCATAAAATCCGGCCTGGTACTGTTTGTAGATAACGCTTGCCAGCACATCCGACGAGAAACCAGGCCCGCCGCGCGTCATTGCCCAGATGAGGTCGAAGCTGCGCAGCCCACCGATCAACGATAAGGTCACGACGGTAATTGTTGCCGGTTTCACCAGTGGAACGGTGACACGGAAAAACATCTGGCGGCGTGTCGCACCGTCGATCCTGGCGGCTTCATAATAGTCGGGGCTGATCGAGGCGAGACCGGCGATATAGATGACGGTTGCGAGACCAATGCCCTTCCAGAGATCGACGAAGACAATCGAATAGAGCGCCAGTGCGGGATCCGTCAGCCAGCCTGGTCCGTGAATGCCCATGGCAGCGAGCGTGACGTTGATCAGGCCGCGGGTCGGATGCATCAATACGGAAAACGTGATGCCGACGCCGATCGTCGATACGAGAACCGGAAAGAAGATCACGGTGCGCAGCAGACCCTGCGCCCATATGCCCGAAGTCAAAAGAACCGCCAGCAGCAGACCCAGGATCGTCTTTGTAGCGGAGGTCGTCACCGCATAGATGATCGTATTGATCAGGCCCTGGATCAGAAATGGTTCCTGGAAGAACTGGCGATAATTGTCCAGGCCGATGAACTGGGTGGTAAAGAGATCCCAGCGTGTCAGGCTGAACCAAAAAGAGGCGGCAGTCGGCAGCAGAAAAAGAACTGTGAATATCACGGCTGCCGGCAGGACGAACCAATAGGGATAGGGTGATTTACGTGTGGCCATGGAGCTACCTTGGACCCCTACCCGGACTAATGCCGGGCAGGGGATCGGCTGGGAGGTTACCAGTTGGGCAGCCCAAGTTGTTTGGCCTGCTTTTCGACATCCTGATCATAGAGCGCGGCGGCGTCCTTCGCGGAGCGAATTCCGGTCCCGACTTCGACGGTGATCTGCTCCAGGGCTGGCCCTTTGACCGGTGATAGAAACTCCAATGCCGGGGTCGCATGCCCCTCCGTTTCGAAGTAGGGCAACATGTCGGAAACGACGGGCGGAATATCCTTCGGCAGCTCGCATCCTCTGACGAGATAGGGCCCAGAGGAAACTACTTTAGCCATCAGGTCGCAGGCTTCCTTGGAGCCGACCCAGTCGACGAACTTCTTGGCCTCTTCGACATGTTCCGATTTCGAGGAAACATAGAGTGCTGCGGGCATCCAGACGGTGAGGCCGTTCTTGGCGGCATCTGTTCCGGGGAGTGCAAAGAAGCCGAGGTCTTTCAGATTGTCTGGAAAATTCTGCTGTATGTTTCCAATGCCGAAAGTGAGGTTTGGATAGTGCGCGGCCTCGCCCGTGGCGACCATGCGCATGCCGTCGTCGAAGGTTGCCGCGCCGAAATCGGCGTTGAAAAATCCGCCTTTTGCGACCTCTTCCAGATGTTCGAACCCCCGCAAGGCAGCGGGCGTATCGGCGTATTTCTGCTTGTTGGCGGTGTAGTTGGCGGCAAAATCCGGGATCTCCGCCTGAACATTGTGGAAATCGGCGAGCACGAAAAGCTGCGACGTCCAGGTCGTGCCGTAGGTTTGCGCGATCGCCACCTTGCCGGCCGCCTTGATCTTCTGGTTGTTGGCCATGAAATCCGCCCAGGTCTTGGGCGGAGTAAGGCCGAGCTCGGCATAGATCTTGCGATTGTAGAAGATTCCGCCTCCCATGGCCGGGCCGAACGGGATGCCGCGAACGTGGCCATCCGGGCCCGTGACGACCCTCTTGAAACTATCGAGAATTCCGGCTTCGGAGGCGAGGTCGCTGAGGTCAGCCATGGTTCGCTCCGGCTTCAAGGCCTGGAACAGCGAGCCGGCGTTGTATTGAAAAATATCGGCCATTTCGCCGGTTGCAAGGCGTGTCTTGATGATGTTGTCGCCTTCCGATCCGCCGGCACGCTGTTCGACATCGAAGCTCACGTCCGGATGCTTTTCCATATAGGCCTTGGAGACGGCATCGAATGACGCGATGGATTCGGGATTGGTGTCAATCAGGACGCTGAGCGTCACGTCGGCATGTGCGACGCCCGCCGTCAGCGATATTGAAATTGCCGCGAGGACGCACTTCATCATTCTCATAGTCATTTCCTCCTCCTGAAGACCGGAATGAATTGAGCTGCCTGCTTGCGGGATGAGATGCCGCAAGCTGTATCAGATGGCAAAGCTGATCGTATGTTCACCCTTGCTCAGTTTGAGTTGCCTGCCTGGTTCGATCTCGGCGCCATCCACCTTTAACGATTTTCGATTTTCTCCGGCTGCCAGGCGGGCCGTTATACCTTCCGGCAGCAACAGACGGCATGTGACGGTTTCTCCCTTCACCGCCCATGCGGTCTCTATGCGGCCGAACCGTGTGTCATGCCAGGCCGAGACCGGCGATAGTGCCGGCAGGATGGCAGGGTCGAATGAGATTTCTTCGAAGCCCGGCGCGTCCTCCAGCGGCTTGATTCCAGCCACATCCTCAAAGAGCCATTGGCATACGGCTCCATAGGCATAGTGATTGTAGCTGTTCATGTCCGGATCGTAGATCGTGCCGTCCTCGGCAAGCGCGTCCCATCGCTCCCATATCGATGTCGCACCTTGATCAACCTGGTATAGCCAGCCCGGCACCTTGCGATTGAGGAACATCTTTTCGGCAAGGTCATGCATGCCGAGCCGCGTGAGAGCCGGAAGCAGTGCAGGGGTTCCTATGAAGCCAGTGCCGATGACGCCGTCGGTTTCTTCGGCCACGCGTCGAAAATAGGCGCGGGCGGCCTTTTCATACTCCGGTGGAACAAGCCCATATTGAAAGGCCAGCGCCCAGGACGTCTGATCGTTATGTGCGATGCGGCCGGACGGTGTAAAAAACTCTGTCTTGAAGGCGCTCCGGATCTCCTCCTTCCGGATCTCCAGACGTTCAGCCTCCTGATCTTCGCCGAGAATGCGGGCGATCTTTGCCGTCAACTGGGTAGAAATGAAATGATAGAGGGTCGCTGCGCAATCATCGGCGACCGTAGGCCGCGGCTTACGATTGTCGCCAACGGGCTGCAGCCAGTCGCCGAAGGTGTAGCCATTTGCTCCCCAGACTGCCGGGGGGCGAATGATCGGTCCGTTGGAAATGCCCCACAAATAGTCGAGCCAGCGCAGCATGGCCGGGAAGCATTCCCTAAGCACGGCGATATCGCCATAGTGGAGATAAAGCTGCCAGGGGATGATGACGATGGCGTCTCCCCAGCCGGTCGATCCCGCCCAGTCGCCACGGCTATCGATCGGGTGAAGCCGTGTCGGGTCCGGCGAGAAATGCGGGATTGCCCCATTGGCACGTTGATCATGCATGACATCGCGGAGGAATTTCCGCAGGAAGGATTGGCTGTCTGCCAGCCAGCACGCCGTCCCGGCGAAAACCTGCGCATCGCCGGTCCAGCCCAATCGTTCATCGCGCTGGGGGCAGTCTGTCGGCACTTCGATGAAGTTGGAGCGCTGCGACCAGATGGTGTTTTCGACAAGGCGGTTGACCGCCGCGACGCCGCAGTTGAAACCGCCGGCCGCCACGGGAACGGATGATATCGGGACCATGGCGATGCCGACCAGTTCCGCCTGGCCGGTGATGTGGACGCGCGCATAGCGGAAGCCCATAAAGGTGAAGAGCGGCGCATAGACCTCTTCTCCTTCGCCGGCGAGCGTATAGATCAGCTCGGCACGCGCGCTGCGATAGTTGCGATTGTCGAAAAATCGCCCTGGGCCGAGCACTTCGGAATGTTCGATGCGGAGCTTGGCACCTTTCTCACCTTTCACGCGGATGCGGATATAGGCGCCGGCATTCTGGCCGAAATCGTAGACGTTGCTGCCGCCGTCCTCGATCCAGCTGTCGATCGGTGTATGCTCGGGGAGTTCCTTGACGGCGCCCGTCTCGTGCGGAACGAGCAATCCCTCGTCGAAGGCGAGAACGTCGACGCCATGGCTGTCCTGCGGCGTGATGCGGGCGTCGTAATCCTCTCCATAGTAGATGCCGTTGCGGGTGACCGGTGTGAAACCGCTCTTCCAGCTGTCGTCCGTCTTCAAGAGCAGTTCGCCGTCGGCATTCAGCTCCGCAATTGCTGCCGCCCGTTCGCCCCAGCAATTGAAGACCGGATTAAGTGCCCACATCAGCTGGCTGCGGTACCATCCATCCCCGAGCCATATTTCGATGCGGTTTTCGCCTGTGCGCAGATGCTCGGTAACGTCGTAGGTCTGGTAAGCAATCCGGTCATCGTAGCAGGTCCAGCCCGGCGTGAGCAGATCGTCGCCCACGCGCCTGCCGTTGACGAAAGCGCGATAGAGTCCCAGCGCAGAAATAGTCAGCGTCGCTTCGGTTGGCAGCTTTTCCAGCGTGAATTGCCGGGAGACGAATGTCCCTGCGGTTCCCTGGCCGGCATCGCACGCCGGCGCGATCATCGATGCAGCAAATTGGAGTGCGGAATCGACACGGGTCTTGGCCACGGCGGCGCCGTGGTCTGAGCGAATTGTCATTGCATGTCTCCTCAGCCGCCTGTCCTCCGGCGGGATACGATTTGTGTATCGTTCTATGTATATCATTCTACACAATCGATTGCGGCGCAAGACTTTTGTGCCTATAATTTGCCCGGATCGGGGATTGAAACAGTTTATGACGAAAAATCAGATCGTTAACGCGGCGCAGGAGAGGGTGACCATCCGGCATGTGGCAGAAGATGCAGGTGTGTCTGTTGCAGCGGTATCGAAAGTCTTGCGCAATGCTTACGGCGTCAGCGACAGCCTGAGAGGCAGGGTCGAAGCCTCGATCGAAAAGCTTCGCTATCGTCCATCGGTTGCCGCGCGAGCGATGCGTGGGCGGACGCAGACCGTTGGTGTTTTGGTGATCGAGCTATCGAACCCGTTCCTTCCGGGCGTTATCGAAGAGGCCAATGCCGCCCTGTCGGAAAATGGCTTCAAGGCATTGATAGGCATTGGGCGTTCCGCGAGCTCGATCGAAGCGTCAATGATCGAATCGATGATCGACAACCGGATGGATGGGGTCGTGATCATCGCCCCGCGCATATCCGGCAAGGTTTTGGAGCGCTATGCGCGGCAGATTCCGATCGTGGTCATCGCGCATCACGAGCCGCATGCCGAAACCTATGACACCGTCAATTCGGACGATCGGCGAGGCGGATATCTGGCTGTCGAGGCCGCCCTGCATGCAGGCTATCGGGATATCGCCATGCTGAGCTATGACCTCCTGGATTCGCCGGCGACCATCGTTGCCGTACAGCGCGAAGAGGGCTACCTCGATGCCATGAAGCATGCCGGGCTCAAGGGACGCATCATCCGGCTGCCGCCGGTCGCTGTCGATCGCGAGCGGGCGATCCGGAATTTCCTCGATTCAAAGGACCGGCCGCGCGCAGTTTTTGTATGGTCCGATCTCGATGCTGTCCCTTTGCTCAATGCGGCGCGGACAAGCGCAATTCGCGTGCCTGAAGATCTTGCGATCATCGGCTACGACAACTCTCCGATGGCCGCCATACCGCTTGTCGGCCTGACGAGCGTCGATCAAAATCAGATGCAGCTCGGGCGGACGGCTGCGGAGGTGTTGCTCAGCAGGATCGATGGCCGGCATGACGCCAGACATTTGCTGATCGAACCCCGCGTGGAAATGCGCGGCAGCATTTGACGCGTAATCCGGACAAAAAAGGCGGAACGACGGGCCTGGCCGCGTCCGGCTCCTCTGTCTCGGCATGGGCACAGCCGAATTTTCGCTCCAGCCGGATAGCTGGTTTGTTGCGGTGGCGAAAAAGCACTGGGGAGTGTCAGAAGATGCAAGGCAGACGGTTCGCAGGAAACATCCAACTGAAATGAACCTATGCGATCAGCGGTCTTCGGTCGTCCCCAAGCACAGGTTTGGCCGCGAGGCGAGGAAGTCGATGAAGGTTCGAACCTTTGCGGAAAGGTACTTCCTGCTGGGGTAGACCGCATGCAGCGTGGCGTCGAATGTCACAGCTTTCGGCAGCACCATCTCCAATCGGCCATCGGAGACATCGTTTTGCGTCATCCACATCGGCAGGAAAACCAGCCCCATGCCCTCAAGCGCTGCCAGATGCAGCATGATCTCGTTTTCGCTTTGCATGACGGGACGGAAGTTCACGGTCTGAGTCCCATCCTGCCCGGCGACGGCTATGCTGCCATTCGCGTTCATGCCGCTATAGGCCAGCAGTGCGTGACCATTGAGATCAGCGAGCTCGCTCGGACGGCCTGTGCGGGACAGATAGGCCGGAGATCCGACAAGGTGAAAAGCAACGCGCGTCAACGGTCGGGCGATGAGATTGGGATCGAGCCGCTCGGGGGAGGTCGCCCGCAGGGCGAGGTCGAAGCCCTCATCAACGAGATTGACGATCCGGCCGCTGAGATCCATGTCGAAGCGCACGTCGGGATAGCGCTGGTGGTATTCGGCGATCATCCGGGCGACGAGCGTGTTCGCTGCCCATACCGGTGCGCTGAGCCGCAAAGTTCCGCGCGGCATGACCGTGACGTTGCTGACGGCCGCTTCCACCTCGTCCAGTCCATCGAGCATCTGCCGGGCCTGATTGAAATAGAGCATGCCGCTTTCCGTCATGCTGACATGCCGGCTGGTTCGATTCAGCAGCCGGGTTCCCAGCCGGTTCTCAAGGTGCATCACATGTTTGCTCGCCATTGCCGGCGAGAGGCCAAGCCGATCCGCCGCCGCTGTGAAGCTCTTGAACTCCGCCACTGCGCAAAAGACCCGCAAGCTCGTTAGCGTATCCATGGATCATAAACTCACAGGAAATGTTTCTTCAATATAAGCTGTATTGATCAATAAATGAGAAAAGTTAGTTTGGCCAGATACACGACCGGCCTCCATCATTCTCTTCGGTCTCGAGTTGGATGATGGGTGCCCTGCGACAAGGATGGACACGTGAACAAGCTTCGTCTTCCGACCTACTTCATCAGTCACGGCGGTGGCCCCTGGCCCTACATGAGTGGTGAATTCCGCAATAATTTCGACAAGCTCGAACAGTCTCTGATCGAGATGCGTGCCGAGCTGGGGAATACGGTCCGGGCGATCCTGGTTGTCTCGGGCCATTGGGAAGAGAAGGGCTTTTCCATATCCTCAGGAGCCCATCCTGGGATGGTCTACGACTATCATGGCTTTCCGGAGTATCTCTATCATATCAAATACGGCGCTCCGGGCGAACCCGAGCTTGCCAAGCGGGTACAGGCTCTGCTGCATGCGCGCGGGATCGAGGCAGGGCTCGATCCGACCCGCGGCTTCGACCACGGGACTTTCAGCATTCTGAAACCACTTTATCCGGAGGAAAGCGTTCCGGTCGTTCAGCTGTCTCTGGATGCCGGATACGATCCGGCCTTGCATCTCGAGGTTGGGCGTGCGCTGGGGCCGCTGCGCGACGAGGGCGTGCTGATCATCGGAAGCGGTCTCAGCTATCACAATCTGCCTGCCATGCGCGGGAAGGAGGGCTACGAACCGTCCCGTCAGTTCGACGCATGGCTCCAGCAGACGCTGATTCATTCATCACCCTATGAGCGCGCAAAGCTTTTGCTCGAATGGGAACGGGCCCCTTCGGCCCGCGCAGCGCATCCGCGCGAGGATCATCTCATTCCGTTGATGGTGGCCGTGGGTGCCGCAAGCGACGAGCCCGGCGCCGTTACCTACCATCAGACTGATTTCGCCGGCGGGCTGACGGCATCCAGCTTCCGTTTCGGCGACGCCCCCTCAGGCCGATGATGGCGCTCTGGAAGGAAAATTTCGAACTCAAAGGCACAGCCGCCTGATGATCTGGCGGCCATTCAGGAGAAATACCATGTTGAATACCACGAAATGGACCCCTCATGTTCTTGCGATCCTGCGGATCGTGACCGCATTGCTGTTCCTCGAACATGCGACCATGAAATTCTTCCAGTTCCCGGCAGCGATTCCGGGCGTGACCTATCCATTGCCGGCCATCATGCTTGCTGCCGGCGCAATCGAGATCGTCACCGGATTGCTGATGACCGTCGGCCTCTTCACGCGCATCGCCGCTTTCGTCGCTTCGGGCGAAATGGCAGCCGCTTACTGGATGGCGCATGCTCCGCAGGGCTTCTGGCCGGCACTCAATATGGGTGAGGCAGCGATCATGTTCTGCTTCATCTTCTTGTTCATCGCCTTTGCCGGTGCCGGTAGCTGGGCTTTGGACAATATCCTGCGTCCGTCTTCGAAGCAGATGTCGCTGACTGAGGGCGCATAAGGCACATGCGCTCTCGTCTTGAGACGAGAGCGCATCGCTAAGGCCGAGCCCTGACAACTGGTAAAGCCGTAGCTGCCGATAAGACTGGGCCTTCGTTCCGAGCGTTGCAGTCGTTCCGCGGCAGGGCTGACTTGCGTGAGACCAGTTGAGGCGGTCAGCGACGCGTTGAGCAGGCCATATTGTGGCTTGCAGCCCCCGGTTTATGCGGAGCTTTGTTACTAGGCCGATTCCCGTAGCATGAGGTCAGCGGACAATAAAAATCGCGCAGGCGAGGTCTCTTCGACTCGATCCTCGCTCTCGTCATTGTCGCCGAGCATGCTGAGAAGCATATCTACTGCCCGCCTGCCGATTTCGCTGACATTCTGCGCGACCGTCGTGATCGGCGGACAGGCGTATCGCGACAGGGGATGATCGTCATGCCCGGCAATGCGGATGTCGGACGTCGCGCCATGTCCAACTTTGAGGCCCATCTTGTAGGCAGCGGCGATCGCACCGAATGCAATTCGGTCGTTTGCGCAAAGGATGGTTTTCGTCGGCAATCGTTTCAGGTCGACGAGGCGCGTCATCTCGTCGAACCCGAATCTTTCGAAATCCCACGTTCGGATTTTTGTCGAAGGCAGGATGTGCGGTGTCAACGCGAACCGCGTCATCGCGTTGACATAAGCTGCTTCGCGCGTACGCGCGTTCGTGTTCACATCGGGCATGCCGAGATAGCTCGGCGGCTCGCCTGAACGGCATAGATAATCGACGATCAGTCCAAAGCTTTGCTGGTTATCGGTACCGACGAAAGCGGACGTGTCATCCAATGGCGAATCCACATAAACAAGCGGAACGCTTCTGCCGTATTCCGCCAGAGTTTGCTGGTGAGACTCCACCCCAAGCGGCGCGATGATCGCGCCGGCCACGTTCAACGATTTGAGGGTGCGGATCGCCCTGTCTTCAAGGTCGGGCTGCCCATCCGTCGACAAGACAAGCGGAAAGAACCCCGCCTCTGTCGCCAGCGCTTCGATCCTTCGGGTGAGCGCCATATAAAACTGGTCGACCGAGTTTGGAATCACGATCCCGACGATATTGGTCCGGCGCCGATTGAGGTTGACCGCAAAGAGGTTTGGCCGAAATCCCGATTTCTTGAGCGCAACTTCGATAGTCTCGCGCGTTTTCTTTCGGACTGAATTCGGATCGTTGAAGTATTTGGAGACCGTGGGGCGAGAAAGGCCGACAAATTCCGAAAAGTCCTCCATTGTCTTGATCGGTTTCGGCACGATGTTGTCTCCAGACTCTATAGAAAAGTGTCTATCCGACTCTTTATCGAGGGAAAAGAGAGTTCCTCCGCCAGGGAGGAACCGAGGTTATTCCGCGACAAATTGCACCTTCATCGTGGGCGTAGCGCCGCTCTTGGTGAAAAAGGGCAATACCTCCTTGAGCGGAAGCCGATGGGAGATCAGGCGTGCCATCGTGCCGTTGTCTTTGCGAAGCAAATCAAGGGCAGCAGGCAGGTTCTGATTCAATGAGTGCGAGCCGGCAATCGTCAACTGACGCCGGAAGATGTCGAAGGGCGATATCGAGACCCGGACACCCGGCGCGCACACGCCGAACACCAAGATCGCACCGCCGTCCTGTGCAAATTCCGGCATGTTCTCCACGACGGTTGAAACACCCGTCGCATCGGCAACAAGATCGAAAGATCGTTTACGGCCTTCGAGTTCAGGGGACGCAGGGTGCAGGGCCTCCAATCCCAGCTCGCTGGCAAAGCTCAGGCGGCTTCCATCGATATCGGCAACGACGACGTCGCTGACGCCCTGCGCCCTGATCGACAGGGCAAGCAGAAGCCCGATCGGACCGCCGCCGAATATCAGAGCGTTTTCCGCGCGCCGTACTCCGGTTGTCAGGCCGATATTGCCGAGCCCGTTGAGGACGCAGGCGAGCGGCTCGGCCAATGCCGCGACATCGAATGAAAGATCGCCGATATCGTGCAGATGAGACACTCTGACGATGCTGTATTCGGCAAAGCCGCCATCTTGCGTGACGCCGTAGGCCTCCAGCTTTTTGCAAAGATTTGTCAGTCCCTTGCGGCACAGACTACAGGTGCCGCAGGGCAGGTTGGGGTCGACGGCGACCCTCGCACTCGGCCGCAAGCCCGTGACGTCTTCGGCGACCGCCTCGACCAGGCCTGCATATTCATGGCCGGGTATCAGCGGAAAGCGCCCTTCGCCGTAGCGGCCGTGGAGAACGTCGATATCCGTGTGGCAAAGTCCGCCAGCCTTCACGCGGATGAGGGCATGTCCCGGCGCCAAAACGGGCAACGGCATATCGGCCAGTCCCGCGACGCCCTTTTCCGTGAAGCATATTGCTTTCATGTCGGATCCCTCAGCTCATCCAGTTGCCGCCATCGACATTGTAGGTCTGTGCGAGAATGTAATCGCTGTCCGAGGATGCAAGAAACACTGCAAGACCCTTGATATCGTCGGGCGTTGCGAACCGTCCGATCGGAACGGACTTGGCGACGGCAGCTTTCTTCTCGCCCGGCTTCAGGCCTTCCCATTTCGCGAAATGGGCATCGACGATATCCCAGTGCTCGCCATCGACCACGCCAGGTGCAATGGCGTTTACGTTGATGCCGTATTTCACCAGGCCCAAGGCGGCCGATTGCGTTGCCGAAATGATGGCTGCCTTGGATGCGCAATAGAGCAGCACCAATGCTTCCCCGCGCCGCCCGGCCTGGCTTGCCATATTGATGATCTTGCCGCCGCGGCCGCGGCCAATCATGACATTCGAAACGGCCTTCATCATGAAGAGAGGACCCTTCAGATTGATCGAAAAGACCTTCTCGTAGCTGGCCTCGGTGATCTCGTTGATGGGAGCCATGTCGAAGATGGCGGCATTGTTCACCAGAATGTCGATACCGCCATAGGCCTGGTCGATCTCCTTGACGACAGCGTCGATGGCATGGAGATCGGTGACGTCGAGTTTCATCGCCTTTGCGTTCGGCCCGAGGTTTCTGGCCGCCTCGGATGCTCTTTCGATATTGATATCGACGATGACGACTTTCGCGCCTTCCTTGATATAGGCCTCCGCAAAGCCAAGCCCGATACCACGCGCACCGCCTGTAATGAGTGCGATCTTGTCTTTCAGCTTCATGATATTCCTCCCTGACAGAGCTTGCGCCTAATGCGCAACGTTGGTGGTGATATAGGGGCTTCGAACCTGTGCAGCGCGATGCCGTTTCATTGAAAAGATGGCCGTCTCCGCCGAATGAATTCACGCGAAATCGTTGTCATCGAAAACCTCTTCGCCGTGCCTCGGGCGCCGGACGACAGCGATCGGAGGACGCGACTGGGAAGGAAGGCAAGCCGGAATCCCGACAGCCGACGCTGCCGGAACCCTCCGGGAGGAGGCCCGCGGTCGCGACACCGCGGGCGAGCCGGCTACCTCACTTGGGGTAGCCGGCCTTCTTCATCTCGCGCTCGACCTGCTTCTGGGCATTGTCGAGAGCGGCATTGACGGTTTGCTGGCCCGCAAGCGCCGACGCGATCTGTTGACCGACGATCGTTCCGATCCCCTGGAATTCCGGGATCGCGACAAACTGGACGCCGGTGTAGGGAACCGGATCCTTGGTCGGATGTGCCGGGTCGGCGGATAGGATGGCCTTCTCGACGGTGGCGGCAAATGGCGCAGCCTTCTGATATTCAGGCAGATCGTAGGTGGATTTGCGAGTGCCGGGCGGAACGGCAACCCAGCCCTCCTTCTCGCCGACCATCTTCACATATTGCTTGGAAGTGGCCCACTTGATGAAGGATTTTGCCGCCTCTTCCTTGGTGGAAGAGGTTGGTATCGCGAGGTTCCACGACCATGACCAGCTCGATCCGTTCGGGGTCACGTTGACCGGAGCGCGCGTGAAGGCGATCTTGTCGGCCACCTGGCTCTGCTTGGGATCATAGACGCGACCGGCTGCGGAAGTAGCGTCGATCCACATGGCGCAATGACCGGTCGAGAACAAGGCCTGGTTCTCGTTGAAGCCGTTTGAAGTCACGCCGGGAGGGCCGTCCTTCTTCATGAGGTCGACGTAATCGCTGATGGCCTTCTTCCACGGTTCGGAGTTGATCTGCGGCTTCCAGTGCATGTCGAACCAGCGGCCGCCATAGGTGTTGATCATGGTTCCGAGGAAAGCCATGTTCTCGCCCCAGCCCGGCTTGCCGCGTAGGCAAAGGCCATATTGCCCCTTGGACTTGTCGGTGAGCTTGTCCGCAAACTCCTTGATCTGATCATAGGTTGGCTGATCGGGCATCTTGAGACCCGCAGCGTCGAACAGGTCCTTGCGATAGAGGGTAAACGAGCTTTCGGTGTAGAACGGTATGGCATAGAGCTTGTCGTCGACAGTCAGGCCGGATTTGATGGGCGCAAGCAGGTCACCATAGTCATAATCATCGCCGAGATCGTCGATCGGCTGAAGCCAACCCTTCTTGCCCCAGATCGGCGCCTCATAGCCGCCGATGGTCATGATGTCGTATTGGCCGCCCTTCGTCGCGATGTCCGTCGTCAGCTTCTGGCGGAGCACGTTTTCTTCGAGAACGACCCAGTTGAGCTTGTTGCCCGTCTGTTTTTCCCACTCGGGAGAAAGCTTTTGCATGATGATCATATCGCCATTGTTGACGGTGGCGATGGTCAATTCCTCAGCCTGAGCCAAACCTGCAGCCAATGAGCAGCCGGCTGCCGAAGACAGCATTACAGCAAGAATCCTCTTCATCGTCTCGCTCCTCCTTACGAGCGTTGGCGCACAAGATTACGTGCGTAAATATTAAATTCTCCAGCGTGGGCTCAGAGTCAATCGATAATTATTGACAGAAGATGATGCGCTTTGACGATATATCACTAAACAATTGAAAATAAAACATATTATCCTCAATTTCATATCGATGTGCCTGTTTGTGATTAAAATACGCACTTTCACAAAAATTTTCATGCGTAAACTTATGATTGACGCGAGCCTTTGGAAGACGTACCTGCACAATGCAGCAGGGAGGATGAGCACGATGACGGTTCACAATGGGCGCATAGCCCCGGAAAGCTTTGGCCCGACGATCACGGTCGGGGAGATACTCGTCGAGATCATGGCGCGCACCACCGGGTCCGGATTCAAGGAGCCTCAGGCGCTCATCGGCCCGTTTCCGAGTGGCGCACCGGCGATATTCATCGATCAGGTCGCTCGCCTCGGCGGCGCGGCAGGCATCATCGCAACGGTAGGGGCCGACGATTTCGGCGCTGTGAACATAGAACGCCTCACGCAGGACGGCGTGGACACGTCGGCCATATCCATCTCGCCCGATCGACCGACCGGAAGTGCGTTCGTCCGCTATCGCGACGACGGATCGAGGGACTTCATATTCAACATCATGCATTCGGCGGCGGGCTCGATAACCCTCAGCCGCTCGGCGGAAATCTTGATTGCGAAGGCCGGACATGTCCATGTGATGGGATCCGCATTTGCAATTCCAGGGGCAGATAAGGCTATCGATGCCGCCATCAGTTCGGTTCGTTCGCGCGGCGGATCGGTTTCATTCGATCCGAACGTCCGCAAGGAACTCCTCGGGTCCGGAAATTTCCGGAGCCAGTTCGAAACCATGATCCAGAATGCGGATCTTCTGCTGCCGTCCGGCGAAGAGCTTTTTGTGGCCGCGGGAACGGACGGGGAGGCCGCGGCCATCAGGGCGCTACAGGCCCGTGGTGTCGGCGAAATTGTATTGAAACGCGGCGAGAAGGGAGCGACCTTCTTCGGGGCCTCGGACGCGAGATATGATTTCCATGGGTTCGAAGTTGATGAAGTCGATCCAACCGGCGCAGGAGATGCCTTTGGCGCGACTTATTTGACGTCGCGCCGGCAAGGCCTTGGCCCGGAAGTCTCCTTGGAGCGGGCCGCCGCAGCTGGGGCCTATAACGTGACCCGGATGGGCCCTATGACCGGTCTGCCCGACATCGCACAGCTTGACTTTTTCCTGTCCACCAATCCACGGAGAGCGGCATGAACCTCTTCCTCAAAAGCCTTGCAGATGCGCGCCGCGCGGGCAAGCCGGTCGGAATTACGTCGGTGTGCTCGGCGCACCCGCTTGTGCTTGAAGCGACGATGTCGCTGGCTCGGCGGGAGGGCGGTCCCGTCTTGATAGAGGCTACCTGCAACCAGGTTAACCAGTTCGGCGGCTATACCGGAAAAATGCCAGCGGATTTTGCCGGAGATGTTCTCGCGCTCGCCGAGGCCAACGGGGTGGCGACTTCCGACGTCATCCTCGGTGGCGATCATCTCGGACCAAATCCCTGGCGGCGAGAGAGCGCCTCCGCGGCAATGGCCAAAGCAGAGGTCATGGTGGCTGACTATGTGAAAGCGGGCTTCACGAAAATCCATCTCGACGCATCCATGGCATGCGCCGATGACCCATCCGCCCTCGACGATGCGATCGTGGCTCAAAGGGCGGCAAGACTTGCCAAAATTGCCGAGCAGGCTGCGCGGGAAGTGGGCACCAAGCCGCTCTACGTGCTGGGGACGGAAGTCCCGGTGCCGGGAGGCGCGGACCACGCGCTCGATATTGTCGAACCGACCGGGGCGGAAGCCGCCAGGGCCACCATCGAGATCCATCGCGAGATTTTCGCAAGAGAGGGGCTATCGGAGGCATTCGACAGATGCATTGCCTTCGTCGTTCAGCCGGGCGTAGAGTTCGGCAATGAAAACGTGGTTGGCTACAGACCTGAGCTCGCTAGGAAACTGACCAGCGTGCTCGATCATGAAGTGGGTCTGGTTTTCGAAGCGCATTCGACAGACTACCAGTCGGAAGGTGCGCTGACCGCACTGGTGCGCGACGGATTTCCAATCCTGAAGGTTGGGCCTGGATTGACGTTCGCGCTGCGAGAAGGCCTCTTCGCGCTCGACTTGATCGCAACGGAACTTGACCGGGATTATGACCGTAATCTTGCCGTCACCATGGAGCGCCTAATGTTGAAGCATACAGGCGACTGGGCGGGACATTACCATGGCAGCGACGAGGCTATCCGGCTTCAACTTCGCTACAGCTACAGTGACAGAATCCGTTATTACTGGGGTTATCCGGAAGCTGTCAGCGCCGTTCAAAAGCTCACCGATACACTTCATGGCCGTGAAATCCCGCCGACGCTGGCAAGCCAGTTCCTCGGGCGGATGACAGACAGGATCGCCGCGAAGGACAGTGTAGACAGGATCGCCAAGATGTTTGTCGGCGATGTCCTCGAAACGTACGGCCGTGCGTGTCGGCAAGTCGGCTGAGCGATCCGGAAATGGCTCTCTTGATCAATCCCGCCTAATCGGTCACCGGCTCGCCGAGCGTATGCATCAGGCGGTTTGCCCAGCCGAAGATGGCTGACGACAGGACGAGGTCGAGGGATTCCAATTCGGAGAAGCCCACATCGGCCAATGCCTGCGCATCGGCTTTCGTAGCCTCGGGCGGCGTCGGCGAGAGGCGCGCGGAAAAGTCGAAGATCGCCTGCAGGTGCTCGTCGAGTTCCGCATCGAGGCCGTCCGCGAAGATTGCCTCGATCACGTCGGTTCTTTTGGTCTGGCTGATGAACCGGGATGCGTGAACCGCGGCGCAGTAGACGCAATGATTGACGACGGATGCTGCCGTCGCGCCTAGTTCGCGTTCGCTCGAAGCAAGCCCGTCTTTTCCGTACATGATCAGATTGAACAGGGGAGAGCGGACGGTCAGCGATTCCGGATCGTGCGCAAGTGTCAGAACATAGGGTGAAATGCCCTTGTTGGACGGCGTTACTTGCATTGCCGCGCGCTGTTCCTCGGTCGCAGTCTCCAGGTCGACCGGAACGACATAGGGCTGCCAACGCGGAACCTTGGTGGTGAAAGCGTGGACGACTTCGCTCATTGTCTTGCTCCGATCAATGCCAATCCCGCGATGACGCGCACCTGATAGTTCAGGAAGGCTGCCAGTTCGGAGAGCCGGACGATGTCGGCATCGGCCACGCCCCTGGCGCGCAATGCTTCTATGTGCGCTCGGGTCGCCTCCCTCGGTGCGACGGTCAGCCGGTCGGCGTGACGAGCGATCTCTGCGGTGCGTTCGTCCGCTGCGGTCATGTCGGGATCGGCGAGCGGAGCAGTCGATGGTTCTTTGGCTCGCGCGACCAAGGTGTCGTAGTGGCGCGCGAGCGCCTCGTTTTGATTTTGCCGGGCCATGCGGGCGGCAAGCGCTGCCCGAAGTCCATAGGAGAGACCGCCGGGATCACGCGGCAGCAGCACGGCATCATGGGCTGCCTCGCTTAGGCGCAGAATCTCCGCGCGCTTTTCCATGGCTTCGGCGAGCGCGGAGCCGGGCTTCACGGAGACTAGGGTTTCGATGAGTGTCAAAACAGGCTCCTCGGTGCGTCTGTGGGGTAGCATCTAGGTAGGCGCGACATGTCATTATGTCAAATAATAATGAATGAGCGATCTTGATGCGAAATAATTATCTAATTCCGATCGTCAAGTGAGAATTCCTATGCTTTACTCACATTAAGAGGAGTGTTTCATGTCATTTATGCATTCTAACTCTTTCGATATTCGGCAACTTGAAGCCTTCGCAGCCGTGATTTCCGCAGGCAGCGTGACCGGGGCAGCGCGCCTGCTGGGCCGATCTCAACCGGCGGTCACCAGGCTCATCCAGGATCTGGAAGCCGATATCGGCTATGCGCTCCTGCATCGAAGCGGTCCGCGAATCACGCCGACCTCGCGGGGGGTGCTGTTTCATTCCGAGGTCGAGCGTCATCTCGCCAGCCTCACACATATCCGCGAGCGTGCCGAGGCGATCGGTCGTGATGAGCCCCCCACGCTGACGATCGCGGCCACGCCTTCGCTTGCTGCGGGCGTTCTGCCGCAGGCGCTTGCGGCTGTTGCCCCGGATCTGATCCCGCGTCATCTGCATGTGCAGGCGCTTGCGGCCGAAAACGTCGTTCAGGCCGTGCTCGCCCGCTCGGCGGATTTCGGGATTGCAAGCCTGCCGCTCGAACATCCCGGCCTCGAAATACACTGGATCGCGGAGGCGCCATGTGTCGTCGCTATCAGCGCCAACGATCCGCTTGCCGAGCGTGACTTGGTGCGCCTTGCCGATCTCGCCGACCGCCGCATCATTACCCTGGCAAATCCATACCGCTTGCGTCACCGGGTCGATGAGGCGCTGGAACGGGCAGGGATTTCGCCGGACCGGATCATCGACGTCAATGCGTCACTGACAGCGCTTTCGTTGGTGCGGGCCGGGCTTGGGGTTGGCATCGTCGAGCCGGCGACCGTGGTCGGCGTGCCGCTTGACGGTGTCGTGATGCGCGTGCTCGATCATACCATCCCCTTCCTGTTCGGTGCGATATCGCCCGCCGCGCTGCCGCTTACTTCGACGATCACAGCCGTGATCGAGGCGGCGCGCGCGGTGGCTTTGGCGATGCCAGGCTGCCGCCTGTTCGACTCGAGCGGCGCGGAAGCGCTGGCCGATACCGTTTACGGGCAAACCGCGCGACCTGAGGGAGCGTCGATATGAGCGACCTATCCACCTTGCCGGACGGTCTCGATGCTCTTGAGGCGCGGCTGCGGCAGGATCTCGCCTGGCTGGAACTGCCGGCCAAATCCTGGGTGCCTCCGCGCGTGATCGGCGGCCAGCCTGTCGTCGATGTCGTCATTATTGGTGCGGGCATGGCCGGGCTTGCTGCGTCCGGTATGCTGAAGCGTCTCGGGGTCGCCAACCATCTCGTCCTCGACAAGGCGACTGCTGGTCAGGAAGGGCCGTGGGTCACCTTCGCCCGGATGCGAACGCTGCGTTCTCCGAAGCAGCTCACCGGGCCGGCGATGGGGCTGCCCGCTCTGACGTTTCGTGCCTATTACGAAGCGCGTTTCGGCCGCGAGGCGTGGGTCGCGCTTGACCGCGCGCCGCGTGAGACGTGGATGGAATATCTGATCTGGTACCGCCAGGTGCTCGAGCTTCCCGTCCGCAACGGTGTGACAGTCGATGCGATCCTCCCACGCGAGGACGGAATGCTTGATCTTGTCTGCATTAAGGATGGCCTCAAGGAGACGATCGTTGCGCGTCATGCGGTATTAGCGACCGGCCGCGATGGTCTGGGCGGCCCGTTCGTGCCTGATATTGCGAAAAGCATCGGCCGCAAGTTCTGGGCGCATACCGCCGATGACATCGATTTCGCCGTGCTGCGCGGCAAGCGGATTGGCGTTGTTGGTGCCGGCGCCTCGGCGATGGACAATGCCGCGACCGCTCTCGAAGCCGGTGCGTCCCGCCTCGATATGTTCGTGCGCCGCAAGGAACTGCCGCGGATCAACAAGTTCACCGGCATCGGCAGCCAGGGCGTCGTGCACGGATTTGCCGGCCTCCCCGATGAGTGGAAGTGGTGCTTCCTCAATTATGCCATGGGCCAGCAGACGCCGCCGCCGCGGCCGAGTGTCTTGCGCGTCAGTTCCTTCCCGCAAGCCCATCTCCATCTTGAAAGCCCGATCAGCGGGCTGGAGCAGGAAGGCGACCACGTCATCGTGACGACGCCAAAGGCCAGCTATCCCGTCGACTTCCTGATCTTTGGAACCGGCTTCAAGATCGACCTGAGCAATCGACCGGAGCTTGCCGCCTTCGACCCCCATATACGCCTGTGGCGCGATCGCTTCCCGGTGCCGGCGGGAATGCCGAACGCTGAACTCGAGGGATCTCCCGATCTTGGAGAGGCATTCGAATTCCTCGAAAGGGAGCCGGGCTCGTGCCCGACGCTGGCAAAGATCCACTGCTTCAATTTTCCGGCGACACTCAGTCACGGCAAGCTCACCGGCGACATCCCGGCAATCAGCGAAGGTGCCGACCGTCTGGCGCGTGGCATTGTCCGCGCCCTCTTCGTCGCCGATCGCGAGAAGCATTTCGAAAACCTCCAGGCCTTCGACACGCCGGAACTCCTCGGAGACGAGTGGGCAGACGACGAGACCGAAGAGCCTTCCGACCTATCCTCCGAAAGGACCTGAGACCCGAAATGCTGGAGATCAAGAACCTAAAGCTGTCCTACGGAAGCACGCAGATCCTGAACGGCGTCGACCTGTCGGTGAAACGCGGCGACGTGGTATCGATCATCGGCCCGAGCGGTACCGGCAAGACCACGCTTTTGAAGTGCATCAACCATCTGGCCAAGCCGTCCTCCGGCTCGATCGCGTTCGACGACATCCGCATGGATTACGGACGCCCCGACAAGGCGGCGGTGCAGGCGATCCGTCTTCGCACGGCGATGGTCTTCCAGCAGTTCAACGTCTTCAAGAACATGACGGTCATCCAGAACGTCATGGACCCGCTTGTCGTCGTTCAGCGCAAGCCGAAGGAAGAAGCCCGCGCCATCGCCCTTAAGGAGCTTGAACGCGTCGGTCTTGCCGAAAAGCTCGACAATTATCCCTCCCAGCTCTCAGGCGGTCAGCTCCAGCGGACCGGCATCGCCCGCGCCCTGGCGGTCAAGCCAGACGTGATGCTATTCGACGAGCCGACCTCGTCGCTCGATCCTGAACTCGTGAACGAGGTTCTGAAGGTGATCAAGGATGTGACATCCTCGGGCATCACCTCGCTCCTCGTTACCCACGAGATGCAGTTCGCCAAGAACATCTCGAACCGCATCGTCTTCATGGACCGGGGCGTCGTCGCAGCCGACGGAAGCCCTGCCGAAATCTTTGACACACCCTCCAACCCGCGCCTCGCTCAGTTTCTCAATTCCGAACGTGCGATCCAGTAGAAAGGATGCCTGAAATGACTTCCATGAGTTCAATCTCGCGCCGTGGCCTCGGTCTCGCCGTAGCAGGCGTCGCGATCGCCTTCGCAACCGCCTCGTTCGCCGAGGATGTTCGCACGATCAAGATCGCCACCGCCGCGGAATCGAAGCCGCTCTCCTGGGGCGCGATCGGCGTCGAGCCGCAGGGCTACGAACCCGACGTGCTGAAGGCGATCAACGCCAAGCTGCCCCAATATAAGTTCGTTATGGAAGGTGCGGCCGACATCGCGCAGGAAACGGGCCTTGCTACCGGCAAGTACGACATCGCGACGGGCGGCTATTACCGCGCGCCTGCCCGTGAAAAGCAGTTCCTCATTCCCGACGCGCCGATCGGTGCGAGCCTGATCAAGATTTACAGCCGCAAGGATAGCGGCATCAACGAGATGAAGGATCTGGTCGGCAAGAAGATCGTGCCCGTCACCGCTGGCGGCGGCATCTATAAGTTCGCCACGGCATGGCAGGAGCAGAACCCGACCTACAAGATCGAGATCACCGCCTCAAGCGCCGGCGTTCCCTATCCGGACCGGTTGAAGGAAGTGCAGAACGGCAAATACGATGCGCTCGTACTGCCATCCAACCTTGGCGAGCAGACCGTGATCGACCAGCAGAAGCTCGACATCAAGACAAGTGAGCCGGTCGCGATCAATGAGACCTTTGTCCTGATCCATCGCTCCGAGGAGAATAAGGCCCTCGCCGATGGCATCGACAAGGCTCTGAAGGAGCTCAAGGCCGACGGCACGCTTGCCAAGCTCTCGCAGAAGTGGTTCGGCGAGGACATCACGACGTACATGAAGTAACGCCGCCCTCCGGTCCCGGCGATCAGGCCAAAGACTGAAAGAAGGAGTGTTCCGAAGTGGACCTTTCCGTAATGATCCCAGAGCTGCTTTCGGCCCTGCCGCTGACGCTCGCGATCACGTTCACGGCCATGATCGCCGGCTTCGTGCTGGCCTTGATTGCGACGACATTTCGGGTTCGCAGGATCCCGGTGATCAGCCAATTGGCGGATCTCTACGTATCCTACGCCCGGAGCGTGCCTGTCGTCCTTCAATTGTTCGTCGCCTTCTACGGGCTTCCCGTGCTTGTGGGTGCGTTCGGCGTCGCGGACTTCGTGTCTCCGACCATCGCCGCGATGCTGGGCTTGAGCCTCTATCACGGCGGCTATCTGTCCGAGGTCATGCGGCCGGCCTATCTCGCCGTCGAACGTGGCCAGCATGATGCGGCGGACAGTCTCGGCTATACGTTCCGCCAGAAGCTCACGCGTATTCTCGGCCCGCAGGCGGTTCACATCGCGCTCCCCGGCTACGGCAACTCGATCATTTACCTGATCCATAACGTCGCGCTCGTCATGTATATCGGCGCGGCCGACGTCATGGCGACCGCCCACCTTGTGATGGAGCGCGGCTACAACCAGTACCAGTTCGAAACATACCTCGTGCTGGCGGTGCTCTATTCGCTGCTTTGCCTGGTCGCTTGGTCCGTCGTCCGCTTTTTCGAGCTTCGTTCCGCGAGATTTTCTCCAGGCGCGAAACGCGGCAGAACCACGCTGATGGCAAGCGTCTGATCGAGGGAGTTGCTGCATGTTCGATATCGACGTTCTTCTCCCCGATCTTTGGGACATACTGGGTGCAGTACCCCTCACGCTCGCGATGGCGCTTGCGATCTTCGTCTTCTCAACGGTCATAGGCAGCCTGTTCGCCATGGTCGAATATCGGCGGATTCCAGTCCTCCGCCAGCTTGTCGTCGCCTATAAGGTCGCGTTCAAGGGTGTGCCGATGGTCGTGGTGATCTTCCTCGCTTACTATGGCCTTCCCTCGACCCTGCAGTTCCTGACATCGCTGGTTGGCATGGACTATAACGGCCATTCGACGCCAAACTGGGTCACGCTCATCGTCGCCCTGACTGCTTGCGTCGCCGCCTTCCAGGCGGAAGTCGTCAAAGGTGCGCTGAACTCCTTCGACACCGGGCAGGCCGATGCGGCCTATTCGCTCGGCTACAAGAAGAGCCAGCTCTTTCGCCGGGTCATGCTTCCACAGGTCATCGTCGCGGCGATACCGGATCTTGCCAATTCTTTCATGGTCATCATGAAGGCGCTTTCCCTGGGGTTCGCCATCGAGGTGGTCGACATCTTCGCGCAGTCGCAGCTGACCGCCGCGCTGAACTTCTACTATCTCGAGGCCTTCCTAGTCGCGGTCGTGATCTACATGGTGATAGCCTATGCCGTAACCCAGATCGCGGACAGGACGGAGCGAGCGCTCAGGGTGCGGACTTGAGCTCGACCCAACGCTTCCGACCCTGCAAGCCAAGATGGTCTCTATCGGCTGATCGCCTTTGAAAACCGCAGCGAGGGACGAGCGCCCGCTCTGTCCACTCTTTTCCCTCGCGATCCTCTTTTTTGGAAATTCATTTCTCCTCTTTCTCATTAGTCCACTTAATTTATAGACAAAGGTCTAATTGGAGAGAGTGGTAATGAGCATCGAAAAGTCCGATAGCGGTCTGGGAAGACGGGATCTGCTGAAATTATCCGCAGCGGCCGGAGTTGCCGTCGCCGGCGCTTCCCTGATCGGGCAGAAGCCAGTCTTCGCGGCCGACGGAGAACCGTCCCTGAAAGGCAAGCGCATCGCCATCAGCGCGACCGGAACCGACCACTTCTTCGACCTGCAGGCCTATAATGCCCAGATCGAGGAGGTGAAACGCCTCGGCGGCGAGCCGATCGCCGTGGACGCAGGGCGCAATGACGGCAAGCTGGTCTCGCAGTTGCAGACGCTGATTGCCCAGAAGCCGGATGCGATCGTTCAGATCCTCGGTACGCTGAGCGTCATCGACCCCTGGCTGAAGAAGGCGCGCGATGCCGGCATTCCGGTTCTGACCGTCGACGTCGGCTCGACCAATTCGATCAACAACACCACCTCCGACAACTGGGGCATCGGCAAGGACCTGGCGCTGCAGCTCGTCTCCGATATCGGCGGCGAAGGCAATATCGTCGTCTTCAACGGCTTTTATGGCGTGACGCCCTGCGCGATCCGTTACGACCAGCTGGTCAATGTCGTCAAATATTTCCCCAAGGTGAAGATCCTCCAGCCGGAATTGCGCGACGTCATCCCGAACACCGTACAGGACGCTTTCACCCAGATCACCGCGATTCTGAACAAATATCCGGAAAAGGGGTCGATCAAGGCGATCTGGTCGGCATGGGACATCCCGCAGCTCGGCGCGACCCAGGCGCTTGCCGCTGCTGGCCGTACCGAAATCCGCACCTATGGCGTCGATGGCAGCCCCGAAGTGCTGCAGCTCATCGCCGATCCGAAATCGCCGGCCGGCGCCGATGTCGCTCAACAGCCGGCAGAAATCGGCCGCACTGCCATCCGTAATGTCGCGAAGCTCCTTGCCGGTCAGACGCTGCCGCGCGAGACCTACGTTCCAGCCCTTTTGGCCAACAAGGCCAATGTCGGCGAGGTCACCAAGAAGCTCGGCATTGGCTGATAATCCGCTCCGGGCGATGCTGCCATGGCTGGATCGCCCGGACTATGTCCGCTGGAGACCGAGATGAGCGCCATTTCTTTCAAACAGCCAGTGACGGCAAAAGACGACATCATCCGCTTCGAAGGCATCATCAAGCGCTTCGGCGGAGCGCAGGCGCTGGCGGGTGCGTCACTGAGCGTCAGGCGTGGAACCATCCATGGTCTCGTCGGCCAGAACGGCGCAGGCAAATCGACACTGATCAAGCTGCTTGCCGGTCTTCACCAGCCGGATGACGGGCGGATCGAGATCGAAGGGCAAGCTTTCGACAGGCTGACCCCGCATCTCGCGGAAGAGCTCGGCATTCATTTCATTCATCAGGATCGGCTGCTCGTGCCGACTTTTACGGTCGGCGAAGCCCTGTTTCTCGGCCGGGAGCCGCGCATACCAGGCACGCCATTTCTCGATCGCCGGCTGATGCAGCGGCGCGCATCCGATATCCTCAACGATTATTTCGGCGTCCGGTTGCCGAATAGCGCGCTGGTCAGCGAATTGTCGACGGCCGAAAAGCAGATCGTGCAGATCACCCGCGCGCTTCTCAACCAGCCTAAGGTGCTTGTCTTCGACGAGCCGACGGCTGCATTGGTGCGTCGCGAGGCCGATATCCTCTTCCGTCTGATCCGCCGCCTGCGCGACGAAGGCGTGACCATCATCTATATCTCGCACTACCTGAACGAAATCGAGGAACTCTGCGACCACGTCACGGTGCTGCGCAACGGGCTGGACGTTGCTTCGGTGCCGATCCGGGACACATCGGCGGCAGCGATCGCGCGCCTGATGGTCGAGCGCGACATCAAGGAAATGTTTCCGAAGCCGGTGGTCGCACCTGGCGACGAAATCCTCAAGGTCGAACAGCTTTCGGCGCCCGGAAAATACGAGGATGTCAGCTTCACGCTTCGCCGCGGCGAGGTGCTGGGCCTCACCGGTCTGCTCGGTTCCGGGGCAAAGGAGCTGGTCCGCGCCCTCTTCGGTCTCGACAGGCCGGCTTCCGGCCGTATCGAAATCGGCGGCAAGGCTGTCCGTTTCGCCAATCCCAGGCAAGCAGCGGACCACAGGATCGCCTTGGTGCCCGAAGATAGGCGCCGCCACGGCGTCGCGCTCGACCTCAGCGTTGCGGAAAATATCAGTCTTTCCAGCCTCGATCGCTTCACGCGCCTCGGCTTTCTCGACCGCAACGGCGAAAGGCACGAAATCGATGCTCTGATTGAACGGCTGCAGGTGAAGACCAGCGGACGTAATGCCTTGCTGCGCACGCTTTCAGGCGGCAATCAGCAGAAGGTGGCGATTGCCAAATGGCTCAGTCGCCATTCCGAGGTCTACCTCCTCGATGAGCCGACTGTCGGCGTCGACATCGGCTCCAAGGTCGAGATCTATACGCTGATCGGCGAACTCGCGGCGCGGGGCGCCGGTATCATAGTCCTGTCTTCCGACCTGTCGGAACTCATTGGCATCACGGATCGCATCCTTGTGCTCTTCCGCGGCAGGGTGATCCGGGAATTCATATCGGCGGAGACGACGGCGGATACCGTGCTTGCTGAAGCGACCGGATCGTCGGAAGGACAGCGCCATGTCGGCTGAAGTGGAGTTTGCGCCTTCCGGATTTTCGACCGTAGAAGGACCCGCTCGCCCGGCCGGCAGTGTCGCGGCCGCGGCGTTGCGCTTCGGGTCGCTGATCGCCTTTGCGGCCATCCTGATCGTCTTTTCGCTGACAGCGCCTTATTTCCTCAGCATCGGCAATATCGGCAATGTGCTCGGCCAATCAGCCATCTCCGGCGTGCTGGCGATCGGACTGACGATCGTCCTCATCGCCGGCGGCTCGAATGTCGTCACCGGCGGCATCGACCTGTCGCTCGCCGCCAATATGGGCCTCAGCGCTGCCGTTTATGCCAGCCTGACGCAACTTGGCTTTGGTGACGTCACGGCGATCATGGCATCGATCCTGACTGGTACACTGATCGGCGCGGTCAATGCCATCGCCGTCGTCTATGCCGGTATCGTGCCGCTGCTCGCCACGCTTGCCGTCATGAACGTCGTTGCCGGCCTGGAACTGGTGCTGACGGGGAATACCGTCCTTCCAGCTTCCACGCCGTTCCTTTCGGCGCTTTCTGCTTCGGACTCCTTCGGCATGCCGATCCTTGCCTATGTGCTCATCGGCTTCACGGCAATTGCAACGGCGATTGTGCAATATACGCCGCTTGGTCTCCGCCTTTATGCCGTCGGCGAGTTTCCGGATGCTGCGCGCGCCGCCGGCTTGCCGCTTCGTCGCCTGCTTGCCGGTGCCTTCGTCGCCAGCGGCCTATCTGGCGGCATCGCCGGTATCCTCTCGGTTTCCTACCTGAGCGGCAGCACGACGGGTTCCGGCGAGATGCTGTTGCCTGTTGTTGTCACTGCTTTGCTCGGCTCAGTCTTTTCACGCCGGCTGGTTCCGACCGTGACTGGAACGTTGCTTTCAGCTCTGCTGGTCGGCTTCCTCACCAATGGCTTTCAGCTGCTCAATATTTCGAGCACGCTGGTCAGCGGCGTTCAGGGCCTGCTCATTCTCATCGTGGTCTCGGCGACCACGCTGTTGCGCCGGCAGGAGGCCTGAACATGTCGCTCCATACTTCTGCACACGCCACGGCTGGCTTGCCGCGCCTGATTGCGGGTCGCCTCGTGCGCTATGGGCTGATCCTTGCCCTGGTTGCGGTCTCTGCCGCCTTTTCCCTCATCACACCGACATTCCTGACCCTTGCCAACCTGCAGAGCGTCCTGGTCAACAATTTTACGCTGCTTGCCATCGTTTCCATCGCCATGACCTTTGCTGTTGGGTCTGGCGGCATCGATCTTTCGGTGGGGACGGCGATGGATTTCGCAAGCTTTGCCTTCGTCTCGCTCGTCCTTGCCGGGCAGCCCGTGGCACTCGCGGCACTTGCCGGATTGGGAGCCGGAGCACTCGTCGGCGCCTTCAATGCGCTGTTGATCTCGGGGATCGGCGTATCCCCGTTCCTTGCGACGCTCGGCACGCTGTTCATCGGCCGCAGCATCCAGCAATTGCTGACCAATGGCGGTAATCCCGTCTATCTGCCGCCGAACGGCGTGCCGGAGGCTTTCCGTTTTCTTGGCCACGGTACGATCTGGGGTTTCCCTGTGCCGCTTGCAACCGCCATCGTCCTCATCGCGATCGCTGCGGTTATTTTTGCCCGCACGCGCTTGGGCCGCATCATCCTGTCAATCGGTATCCAGCCGGGCGTCGTACGCTATTCCGGCATTGCGGCTCCCGCCTATATAGCGGCCACCTTCGTACTGGTTGGGTTGATCGCAGCCGTCGCCGGCCTCATTCTGACTGCGACCGTCACCGTCTATATCCCATCTTCCGGCAATGCATTTCTGCTGAATGCCATCGGCGCAACCTTCATCGGCACGACGCTCAGCCCGCTCGGGCGGCCGAACGTTGCTGGCACCGTGCTGGGTGCGCTGCTGCTCAGTATCGTGGCCAATGGGCTCTTACTGACCGATCTGAATTTCTATTGGCAGCAAGTCGGTACGGGAACACTGATCTTTGCCGTGCTCGCTCTGAGTTTCATCAACCGGAAAGCAACTGGCCGCGCGTAAGGCGGGCCGTTGAGGATTATGGAAATCCGGCCCATCCGACCGCTGCATCCGCCGAATTCTTTTCGCTCGATCCGATCCTGAAATTTACGCGCGAGCCAAGCGCCAGCTGCGCTCGCAGATCCTCATGCCTCCGCCGGAGCAGTGTTCAGCAACAGGTTTCCCTCGCCGGATCGTACGAAAAAAGGCCCCGGAGGGCCCTTCTGATTTCGCATGCGGAAAATCAGCGCTGGAGATTGACCAGCACGTCCAGCAGGTCGGAGCCCGTTTGGAAGACCTTGGAGTTGGCGGTATAGCTCTTCTGCGCCTGGATCATGTCGGTGAGCTGGCCCGCCAGATCGACGTTCGAAGCTTCCAGCGAGTTCGACTGGATATAGCCAAGGCCGTTGCTGTTGGCGAAACTGGTGACCGTTACGCCGGAATCGGCATTGGCCTGATAAACGTTGCCGCTCATCAGCGTCAGCTTATCCGGGCTTGCAACGGTTGCGAGCGGGATCTGGTAGATCGCCTTCGGATCACCTTTAGCGTAGTTCGCGTAGACGACGCCGTTCTTGTCGATGGTAACGCCGGTGACCGCCGCTGCCGCCTGCCCATTGGTCGAGCCGGTCGAGGCGAAATCAGAGGCCTTCTGCGTCATCTTACTCAGATCCATGGCGATCGATCCAGCGGTCGTCGGATCGGTGATCGTAAAGCTGCCGCCACTTAGCATATTGCCGCTTGTATCGAACGTCATCGTGCTTGTCGCAACAGGGCCGGATGAGTAAGGGAAGGATGAACCGGTACCCGTCGCGGCGTCGGCGTTGCGGTAGACGGCGACTTCCCATGTACCAGAGGTCGCCGGGGAGGCCGCGACCGGCGGGGTAGCAGTGGGATCAGCGGCGACCGCAGGCTTGGCATCCGCCGTCTTAGTATAATAGATGTCATACATGACGGTATTGCCGAGCTTGTCGTAGCCGACAACCGAGCTTTTCTGGGTATTGGCGGTTGTTGTCGCTTTGTTGGCGCTCGGCAATGTTTCGGTGGAGCTGGGTACAACAACCGTCGCGTTCGAATTGAGATTGCCCGTGAAGCTGCCTGAGGTCGAAGGGGAGTTGGCAAGGCCGCTCTGGTTGACGTTGATCGGCACCAGGCCGTCGAAGCCGTTGACGACGACAGCCGGCGCTCCCGAAGCATAGGAGTAGCCCATCAGCGTATAGCCAGCGGAATTCTTGAGGTTGCCGTTTGCATCCGGCGTGAAGTCGCCTGCGCGGGTCAGAACGGTCTTGCCGTCGGCGCCCTGCACGACGAAGAAGCCGGCGCCCTGGATCGACAAGTCGCTGCTCGACGAGGTGGAAATAGTATCGCCCTGCTGCGAGACCGAATAGCTGACATTGGTTTCGACGCTGCCGGAGTTGTAGTTGCCGCCGCCCGAAGGGAGAATCAACGACGAAAAGCTGGTGGTCGCCGACTTGTAGCCCGTTGTATTGACGTTCGCGATGTTGTCCGAGACGGTGCTAAGCTTATTTGCCTGCGCGTTCATGCCGGAAACTGCCGTTTTCATGCTACCAAAGATGCTCATTGGTTCCTCGCACGTTGCTGATGCCGGGATGGTAGCGACGATGACTTGTGTGAAGCTGGCTTTTTGGCGCGCGCTACCGGTTTGAATCAGTCCAAAACATTCGACGATCCTTGAGCCGAGCCATAGGCGTGCGTGCGCTTCAAGCCCTCTTGAGGCGTTCTCTGAAAGCAAGCAGGATCAGACCGGCCACGGACGCAAAAGCCGCGCCGGCGACAAAGGTGCTATCAGGCCCGATCCATTCCCAGAGTCCGCCGGCAAGGACGCTGGCGCATAATAGGGCAACTCCGGAAACGAGATTGAAGACGCCGAAAGCCGTTCCCCGCAGATTGCTCGGAGAGGCGTCCGCAACCAGCGTTGCAAATATCCCTTGCGTGAAGCCCATATGTAAGCCCCAGAGCAATACGCCAAGAGCCAGACCGGGTAGCCCAGGTACGAAAGCCAGCGTCAGATCGGCTGCGACCAGGAGCCCGACACCGATCAAAAGCAAGGTGACGCGCTCGACCCGGTCGGCAAGAACTCCGACCGGGTATGCGGATACCGAATAGATGAAATTCATGCCGATCAGCACAAGCGGAATTAGCATGACTGGGAGGTCGAGGCTCTGGGCATCGAGCAACAGAAAGGCTTCGCTGAAGCGCGCAAGCGTGAAAATCGCCGCTACCCCGGTCACAAGCCAGTATGTGCTTGGAAGACGCAAGAGATCGGATTTTCGTAACGGGAATCTCGCGCTCTTATCGCTGGGCGCTTTCGAAGGTTCCTGGACGAAGAAAAGAATGAGGCCGACCGCAACGAAGGCAGGGATGACGGCAATCCAGAAAACCGTGCCGAACTGATCCGAAGTCCACCACATGAGAAGCAGCGCGATCGCTGGGCCAAGGAAGGCGCCGACCGTATCCAAGGATTGCCGCAGTCCGAAGCTTGCGCCGCGAACTTCGGGAGGCGAAATATCTGCAATCAGGGCATCTCGCGGCGCACCGCGAATGCCCTTGCCGATACGGTCGATGAAACGTGCTGCTACAAGCCAGCCGATCGACGGCGCAACCGGAAAAATCGGCTTGGTCAGTGCAGCCATCCCATATCCCAGCAGGACCAACAGTTTTCGCTTGCCGAGCCAATCGCTTATAGCCCCGGAGAATACTTTCGTGATCGCGGCGGTGGCTTCCGCGATGCCCTCGATGATGCCGACGGAAAGCGTCGAGGCTCCCAGTACGGTCACCATGTAGACAGGAAGCAGGGCGTGGATCATCTCGGAGGAAATGTCCATAAAAAGCGAGACGAAGCCCAGCGCCCAGACGCCGCCGGGTATGGCTGGTGCCGGTCGCCGGCTTTTTGCGTTGACATCAACCATTGGCGGATCCTTTCGGCGCTTCTTGTTCAGCCGTTTTTGTTCTCTTCGTTGGCTTCGAAAACCTGGCGCGCATAATCGTCGAGCAGGGCCTCGCAAGCCTTGAGCTTTTCGGCAGCCGACGTTGCCAATTGCGCGCCGTAGAAGTCGAGCTTCTTGATCCGCTCGAACCATTCCTGGAGCTTCCTAAGATCCGTGTCTTCTTCTTCGAGTTCAGCATAGGTGAACTTATGCTTCGATATCTCCTTCGCGATTTCCTTCTCGAAATCGTCGCAGCGTCCGATGAATTCTTGGTAGAGCTCATCACGGTCTGCATTGAAGCGTTCGATCACTTTGTTGAGTTGGGCGTCATCGAGAGGTGCTGAATCCAGCAGCACGGATTCGCCACCCATTTCGGAGATATCCAGTTCCGACATCTTCAGTCGTCGCAGGTTTTCGTCGGTGCGGGGGAGGAGGCAAACCCCGTTCTGGAGATAGATAGCTCCCAAGCCCTTGAGACGCCGCCACAATGCGACCCTTCGAGCTGCAGGCTCCGAAGGCACCTTGTAGGTTAGCAGAATCCATTGACCCAAGACGTTTCTCTTTGTTGTTACGGTCGTTACATTTCATGCATACCATATCGGCCATGAAATGGAACCTTCAATCGGGCGTGCGGTCAGCTGCGCCGGCGTCGCGCCATTTTGTTGGCCCCATGCCTGACGCCTCAAGCAAGCGGCCGAAACCAGGGTTTCAGCTTTACGTCAGTCAATGAGACTATTTCCCAAAAACGACACGCTGCGGCTGTATGCGGGTGTTGTCAGTTTTGGAGAGTTGAATTTGAATCTTGTTGTTAGGCGCTCGTCTTCTGTGGCGCCCGTTCCCGGATACGAGCCCGGCGGCTTCACCTATCGCCGCGATATCGACGGCCTGCGCGCCCTGGCGATCATTCCGGTCGTTCTCTATCACGCCGGTATCCCGGGGTTTGGCGGCGGCTTCGTCGGCGTTGACATATTTTTCGTCATTTCCGGCTTCCTGATGGCATCGCTGATCTCCAAGGAAATCGCGAAGGGCGAATTCAGTCTCATTCGATTCTATGAGCGCCGCATCCGGCGGATTTTTCCGGCATTGTTCGCTGTCCTGGCCACGTCTTCGGTCGCGGCATGGTTTCTGCTGATGCCAGCCGAATTTGCCTATTTCGCGCGCAGCTTGAAGGCGGCGGCCCTGTTCACATCGAATATCCAATTCGACAAGGAGAGCGGATACTTCGATATCGGCGCGCAGATGAAGCCGCTGCTGCACACATGGTCCCTGGCCGTCGAGGAGCAGTTCTACATTCTGTTTCCCTTGCTGCTGTTGGTCCTCAACCGATTTGCCCAACGGTATATAGCACCGATCCTGGCTGGATTGCTGGCCGTGTCGTTCATGGCGAGCACGTGGACGCTGTTCCGGTCGCAGCCCGACGCATTTTATCTGCTGCAATTTCGTGGCTGGGAGCTGCTCCTTGGAGCGCTGCTGGCCCTAGGTGTCCTGCCGGTGCCAAAGCAATCCAGGGTGCGAGCCGGATTGGCCTCCGCCGGCGTGCTTTTGATCGCGATTGCCGTCTTCGGGTTTAGCGAACGGACACTCTTTCCCGGCCCGGCAGCTCTGCTACCCTGTCTTGGCGCGGCACTGGTGATCCACGCGCGAGACGAACTCGGACCAGCGAGCAGAGTTCTGCAATCGCGGCCGATGGTCTTCGTCGGGTTGATCTCCTACTCGCTTTATCTCTGGCATTGGCCGCTCATCGTCTTCAGCCGGGAGGTGACAGGACGAGAGCTTTCGCCGATGCAGGGCGGCCTGATCGTACTGGCGTCGCTCGCCTTGGCTATCATCTCATGGCGCTTCATCGAGCGGCCATTCCGTGGACGCGGCAGTCTGGTAAAGCGCTCGCCGTTATTTGCCGGGGCCCTGACCGTCGTGATCGCCGCTGCCGGATTGGGAGACTATGTCGCCCATCACGGCGGCGTACCCGGTCGACTGCCGGCGGATGTGCAGAGGGTTTATGCTTCCACTTACGATCAAAGCCGCTTCAGCCTGCCGCCATGCTTTGCCGAATCCGACACGGCGGCCCGATCGGCTGCGGATATTCGTGCAGGCAAGCTTTGTCCGCTCGGGCCGGAGGACGTAGCGAAACCCGCCTTTCTCGTTTGGGGCGATTCCCATTCCGGCGCCATGGCGCCTGCCATCGATGCGGCGGCGAAACAGGTTGGGATCAGCGGTCTCTTCGCAGGCCATTCCTCGTGCCCGCCTTTGCCAGAGGTTCAGCTCACGCCGCGCGGCGATACCGAACTCTGCGGTGATTTCAACGGCGCGGTGCACGACCTGATTAAGGCCCAGCATATTCCACTGGTTTTCCTGGTGGCCTATTGGCCCAAATATGTCCACGATGCCGAAATGCCCAATGAGGGGCCGTATTTCGACCCTTCCGTACCGCCCCCGTTGGAGGATAGATCGGCGTTGGTCGTCCAATCGATGGACCGCCTGATTGCCGAGCTGACCAAACAGGGAACCAAGGTCGTGCTGGTCTCGGATGTCCCTGAAATGGGACGCTATATGCCCGAGGCCGTCGCCAAGGCGATGATGCAAGGCACGTCAACGGAGGTTGCTCCCCCATTGGAGTATATCAAGAAGAGGCAGGCGCTCTCACATGTGATCCTGAGCCGTGTGGCTGCAAAATATGGTGCAACGATCATCGATCCGCTGCCAGCCATCTGCAGCAGCGATCGTTGCGATGCCGTGCGAAACGGTCTGCCGCTCTATAAGGATGCCGATCATCTCACAGCGACGTTCGCGGCGACCCTGAGCTCGCTCTACGTCCCCGTGCTGTCCGAAGCCCGTCAATTGCTGGGGGCGGCCGGTTCCAGTCATTAATCGTCAATCACTTATCCTCGCCTCGATTGACAGGCTAGAATTCCATCCGGGCTAAATGACATAGCGATATTACCTTGCTGACGTTCATGAGTTCCGCCGTCCGAAGCGCCTGCCGTAGGCTGCACAACGATCATGCGGCGCCTTTCGCCGAAAATCGATTGTCAATTATCCTGACTTTGGATCGGTTACTTGCGCAAAGGATCGCAGTTTCTACCGGTTGAAATCTCGATCTACTTCGAACATCCAATGGCGCATATGATCGAGCAAAAGTGCGATGTCATATCGCCATTCCAGCATTAGAAGTTTCAAGTCCATCCTGCCGCGTCGAAGATGCAAGTCAAGCGCGTGCCTGAGATCCACAAGTTCGTCGGAGGTTGGCGAATGCTGCAGGGTGTTCTTGGGCTTGGCACCACGGGCCAGACGCTTGGCAAACAGTTCCAAATCCAATGTTGTATCTCGGGTCGTCTCCATCATGACTAATCCTCCAAGCTGCAAATTATATCGTAATACGATATAATTCAACAGCACGGCAGATTTTTGTCGGCGCGGGATTTAACTCATACTGGCGCTACGGGCCAGCGCGAACCGGTAGGATCGCATCGGCAGCCTCACCGGAAAAAGGGTTGGCTGCCGTAGTACGCGATGCAACCCGTTGCCGATGACATTGGCGCGCAGGTCAGAGATCGCCACTCCTGGGGAAAAGGCCATGAAATCCAGGTTGTTCGAATGTTGGTTTTGGCGCTACGCCAGCGAAGTCATAGACTTGTCGCCAGCGCCTCCATCCAGATCGCGACCGCTGCTGCACCACCGTCTTGGGTGCCGAGAGCTCTTTCGCCGAGATAGCTCGCGCGGCCGAGTTTCGGTATCATATCCGCCGTGCGGCGGGCGCCTTCGGCTGCGGCTGCGGCCGCCTGCTTCCAGGCTTTGGCGGCGGGCACCTTGATGCCGGCTGCCTCGAGCGCTCTTAAGGCCGGGTCGAGTGCATCGAGCATGGTGCGGTCGCCCGGCTTTGCTCCACCGATCTCGCTAATGGCAGCGATACCGATCGCGAGGGCGGTGCGAAAATCTTCAGGCGAGAAGCGATTACTCTCGCCGAGATGGCGCCCAGCTCGCGTCAAGGCGATCGCATAGAAAGGCCCGGAGCTTCCGGCGATCGCCCGTCGCAGCGCATTGCCGATTGCGATCAGAGCGTTGGCAGGGTTGATCCAGGCGCTTTCGGGCAGGGCGCGAATGGCTTCGGCACCACGAAGCATGCTCGCGCCCAGATCGCCGTCGCCGGCCTTGCTGTCGAGTTCGGCCAGATGAGCTTCGGACGCTTCCAGCGCATCACAGACGGCAAGACCGATGCGGCGCAAGTCGTGAGGGGCGAACCGGCCCACATCGCCGAGCGGGGTTTCGTTCTCCGGTATGTTCGCCACCCGCACGATATGAGGTGCTTCCGAGATCGCGCCGCCCCGCGGCCATGCGGTTGCAGACGTCTCGGCATCCAGCAGTTCGAAATCGCTCTCATTCAGATCCAGGAGTGAAATCGAGCAACCCGGCATTTCGAGCGCCGTCAGGAAATTGCCGCTCCATGCCCGTTCGATCCCGAGGCCACGCGAACGCAGCGATGCGATCGCGCAACGGGCGACGACTGCCAGCTCCATGGGCGGCGTTGCTCCGAGACCATTGATGAGCAATGCGACCCTTGAGCCTGAAGCAAGCTGCATGTCCGTGACGATTTGACCGATGATCCTGTCCGTGATGGCGTCTGCGGGTAGATGTTTCGTGCGCTCGACGCCCTTTTCGCCGTGGATGCCGAGGCCAAGTTCGATTTCATCATCGGCCAGCGTGAAACCGGCCTTGCCGGCGGCCGGTACGATGCAGGCGCCGAGCGCAACGCCCATCGTGCCGAGGCGCGATGCCGCCGACCGGGCGATGGCGGCAACCTCCTTCAGGCTCTTTCCGCTCGCTGCGGCTGCGCCCGCGATCTTGTGGACCAGCACCGTTCCGGCGATGCCGCGGCGGCGGTCGCGCGGTACGAGACCGGAAAGTGCCACATCATCCGCCACGACGACAAGCTCGGTCGGGATGCCCTCGATGGCGGCGAGTTCTCCGGCAAGGCCGAAATTCAAGCGGTCGCCGGTATAGTTCTTCACGATCAGAAGTGCGCCTGCTGGGCCGGCACTGGCGCGGATGGCAGCAAGCACGGCGTCGACGCTCGGCGAGGTGAAGACTTCGCCGGTAACGGCCGCAGTCAACATGCCAGGTCCGACATATCCGGCATGGGCCGGCTCATGTCCGGCACCGCCACCCGAGATCAGGGCGACCGGCCGGTCCGCGATCACGGGCAGGTCGGCGCGCAGCACGACATTCTCCTTGTCGAGCAGCGCAAGGCCGGGTGCGAGAGCGACAATGCCCTCCAGCATTTCCCGCACCACGTCAGCGGGTCGATTGATGAGCTTCTTCATTGTCCTTCATCCTATTGCTGCTTGCACAGAAACGCTTCCAGTCGCTTCGCGCCTTCCTCGATGAGCGCAGGATCAACGGCAAAACACACACGCGGGAATTCTTTCCCGCCCGGCCCGAAAGCCGAGCCGGTGCGATCCCCGCGCCTGCCTCCTCCAGGATCCTGCGCGCCATATCATAGTCACTATTCATGCCGTGAATGGAGAAGAAGAAATAAAAACTTCCGCCAGGCCAAAAGATGCGCACATTCGGCAGTCTATCGAGTGTCGAGCAGATGATTTCGCGCCCGCGCGTCGATCGAGCGATGCACACGGCTTTGCTCTATTGTGCCAGCATATCCGTGAGCGCATGCCGCATGGATTCGCTCGAAATGCCGAAGAGACCGCCATAGGGAAGATCAAGATCCAGAATGACAAACATGACGCTTGCCACCGACACGATGGCGACGGCGACGATGGAGCCCGTGAGCGGGTTTCTGGGAGCTTGAAGACCAAAGCTTAGGAATACCAGCATGAGCCAGAAGATCAGGACACCGAGAAACGGTGCTGAAAGCGCGCCGTGCGCGTCCTCGATCACGGTCCATCGCGCTGCCAGGAGATTGCCGAAGAGCTGATTGCAACGGGTCACGAGCAGCTGATGCAAGGCATCGGTTGGCTGCTCGCGGGCGATGCCGAGACCGATATTGTTGAGAATTGCTCCAAGAGCAGGCGCTTCGCCAGTCAAAGGCAATTTTGATATGTCAGGATATGTCACCTCGGGTGGAACTGGCTCACCCGGCCATGTGCTGGCGATGACGGCGGTTGTGTAGCTGCGCAGAAGTTGTCGCTCATTATCCAATGCAGGTCCGTAATTCCTCAGACAGCGGTCCATCTCTGCCAGACTTGCGGCGTAGCGGTTGCGATCGTGAGACGCCGTTGTGAATGCGTTCAGTTCCGATGCCAGAAGCAAGCTCATGACGAGGGCGGCAAAAGTGACAAGAAGGGCTGTGACGACGCGGAGGAAGTCTATTGTCTCGCTGCCGCGATGTGGGGCAGGTAATCTCGCACGCAATATCGAACCGGCCGCGGCGCTAAACACTAGGAGAACAAACAAAGCCAGCGTCCACACCGCTTCGCGCTGCATCGAAAAATGCTCCTGCTGCATATGGCCGTTGATTATGTCATGTATCTCGAGGAAGCGGGAGGATAAAAGCTCCGTGATCGTTTCATGGGTGTTCGCATAGCCCAGCAGGGAGGTATCCCAGCCGCCGGAGAATTTGGAGATCGGTTATCGCATGCAAGTCGGCAGAATGGATCAGGTGCATACCGCGATGCAAACGGACAGCCAGATCAAGGCGACCCCCAATGCCAATGCGCGCCTGGCTCCGACAACTTTCTCGGCCTCTTCTTCCGCTACGGGCGTCGTTACGATCCAGGGCACGGAACCGAGAGCCGCAAATCCGATGATGGCCAAGGCCACAACGAAATAATCGGATATGCGCCAGGGCCCTTGGTCATACACTCCCCAGTAGCCCAGAAAGGCCATTCCCACCGCAAACATCGTCGCGGACGCGGAGCAAAGCCCCGTAACGGAGCCCGCAGGTGCTCGCAACTTGCTTTTTTCCGGTGTTGACCCGTTCATAATGCCATATCCACGACGGCAAGTCGCCTTTCCGCATATATGTCAGGAATTGAGCGCGACGCCAACGGCCGGATTGCATCTAAAGCAGGATCAGTGGCCTGGTATCCCGCGCTCCCAGCGCAGCTTCCAACAAACCTGATTGATCATGAACGGAAGAGGGCCTGCATCATTTCAGGCCCTTCCACTCTTTGTCCCCTTCATACCCTATCCGGATCAGGAGTGAGCGGTGGGTGCGGGCGGGACGTCGGCGCCCGCACCCTTCTCTTCGGCCGGTCTCTTGGTCCGGAGGAGGGACAGTACAAAGACGAAAAAGACGGGGACGAAGAAGACGGCAAGGACTGTCGCGGAAATCATGCCGCCGAGGACGCCGGTGCCGATCGCGTTCTGGCTGGCGGCACTGGGACCCGTTGCAATCGCCAGCGGCACGACGCCGAGCGTGAAGGCAAGCGACGTCATCACGATCGGGCGGAAGCGGACGCGGGCTGCCTCGGTCGCCGAGTCCAATAGGGACTTGCCATGCGCGTAATAATCCCTTGCGAACTCGACGATCAGGATGGCGTTCTTCGCCGATAGGCCGATAATCGCGATGAGCCCTACCTTGAAATAGAGATCGTTCGGCATGTCGCGCAGCATCGCCGCCAGCACGCAGCCGATAATGCCGAGCGGCACGACGAGCATGACCGATAGCGGGATCGACCAGCTCTCGTAGAGACCTGCAAGCAGCAGGAAGACGAAGAGGATGCTGAAGGCGAAGAGGACCGGCGCCTGGCTGCCGGAGGCGATTTCCTCGCGCGACTGGCCGGACCATTCGTAGCCGAAACCGTCGGGAAGTTCGGATGCGAGGCGTTCCATCTCGGCAATGGCGGCGCCTGACGACTTGCCTGCTGCTGCTTCCCCGGTAATGCGGATGGTCGGAAAACCATTGTAGCCGACGATTTGCGGATCGCCCTTGCGCCAGTCAGCGGTCGCAAACGACGAGAGCGGCACCATTCCGCCGGTGGTGTTGCGGACGTTCAGCTTCATCAGGTCTCCAACCTGCATGCGGCTGCGGCCGTCCGCTTGCACGATGACCTGTTGCATGCGGCCCGCGTTCGGATAGTCATTGATATAGGAAGAGCCGAGATTCGCGGTGATCGCATCGTTGATGTCGGTGAAGCCGACGCCGAAGGTGTTCGCCTTCTCGCGGTCGATCGCAAGGACGATCTGCGCCGCCTCCTGCATGCCCTCGACGCGGACGTTGGTCACCGCACTGCTCTTGACCGCTTTTGCCATCAGCTCTTCCGCCGCTTGCTTGAGCGCTTTCTGTCCGCGCCCGGCGCGGTCCTGGAGCCTGAAGGAGAAGCCGTTCGTCGTGCCGAAACCTTCGATTGGCGGCGGCGAAAGGGCATAGGAGGTGGCGTCCTTCAAACCGGCGAGCTGTGCGTTGACGCGCGCAGCGATTTCCGGCACCGAACTGCCGGCCGGCCGTACGGCCCAGTCCTTGAGCGTCACGAAGGCGATGGCCGAGTTCGGGCCGTTTCCGGAGAAGCTGAAACCCTGGACGGCAAAGACGTTTTCAACGGCCGGTTCGGCCTTGAAAATCGCCTCGATCTGCTTCAGCGACGCGATCGTACGGTTGGCGCTCGCCTCCGGCGGTCCCTGGATGTCGACGATCAGGATGCCCTGGTCTTCTTCCGGCACGAAGGAGCCGGGCAGGTTGACGAAGAGGTAGCCGAGGCCGATGACGAGCGCGAGATAGACGCCCATCATGCGTCCTGACCGGCGTGCAAGGCCGGCCGTGGTCCTGGCGTAGCCCGCCGTCATTCCGTCGAACTTGCGATTGAACCAGCCGCCGAGACCTTTCTTCTCATGGTGATTTCCGTCGATCGGCTTCAGGAAAGTGGCACAGAGCGCCGGCGTCAGCGACAGCGCCAGGAAGGCAGAGAACATGATCGAGACGACCATGGTCAGCGAGAACTGGCGATAGATGATGCCGGAAGCTCCAGGGAAGAATGCCATCGGAATGAAGACGCAGGACAGCACCAGCGTGATGCCGAGGATGGCGCCGGTGATCTGCTTCATCGCCTTCTGCGTCGCGGCTTTCGGCGGCAAATGCTCTTCTGCCATAATACGCTCGACATTCTCGACCACGACGATGGCGTCATCGACGAGGATGCCGATCGCAAGCACCATGGCAAACATGGTCAGCACGTTGATGGAGAAGCCTGTCGCATACATGATCGCGCAGGTTCCGAGCAGCGCAACGGGCACGACGAGTGTCGGGATGACCGTGTAGCGGAAGTTTTGCAGGAAGACGAACATCACGATGAAGACAAGGACGATCGCCTCGATCAGCGTGTGCACGACCTTCTCGATCGAAGCATTGACGAAGGGGCTGGTGTCGTAGGGAATCGAATATTCGACGCCCTTCGGGAAGAACTTTGACAGCTCGTCCATCTTCGCCTTGACGGCCCCCGAGACGGCGACGGCGTTGCCGGTCGAGGAAAGCTGGATAGCAAGGCCGGCGCTCGGATTGCCGTTGAGCCGGCTTGCGGTCGAATAGGTTTCCGCGCCATCCTCGACTCGGGCGACGTCGCGCAGGCGCACGGTCGAGCCATCGGGATTGGCACGGAGGATGATATCACCGAATTGCTTCGCACTGTTGAGTTGGCCTTCGACGATCACGGTCGCGGTCAGATCCTGGCTGACCGGATTGGGCGCGGCTCCGATCTGACCGGCTGCGACCTGCGCGTTCTGGGCGGCGATCGCCGCGCTGATGTCGGCCGCCGTCAGATGGAGGCCGACCATCTTGTCCGGGTCGATCCAGACGCGCAGTGCCCGCTGCGAGGCGAAAACCTGAGCCCGGCCGACGCCCGGCAAACGACGCAGCTCTCCGAGGACATTGCGGTTGATGTAGTCGCCGAGCGCGATCTCATCCATCTTGCCGTCGGTCGAGGTCAGGGCCGCGATCAGCAGGAAGCCGGCGCTGGCTTCCTCGACCTGAATGCCTTGCGTGCGGACCGTCTGCGGCAGCCGCGCCTCGATGCGTCGCACCGCATTTTGCACGTCGACGGTCGCCTTGCCGATATCTGTGCCGGAGACGAAGGTGGCGTTGATGCTCACCGAGCCGGAATTGTCGGAGGTCGATTCGAAATAGGCGATGCCATGGACGCCGTTCAGCTCCTCCTCGATCAGCCGGGTCACGCCCTGATAGATTTCCTGCGGGGAGGCGCCAGGGTAGGAGGCGGAAATGGAGAGCTGCGGCGGAGCGACGGCGGGATATTGTGCGACCGGCAATAGGGGGATCGTAATGATGCCCGCGATCATGATGAAGAGTGCAAAGACCCATGCGAGGACGGGTCGTCTGATAAAGAACTGTGCCATGATTTGGTTACTTTGCGGCCTGGTCTGAGGTGTTCGGCTCGGCATTTTGCGGTGTCCATGGTTCGGCGACGACCTTGCCACCGGGCGTGACCTTCTGGACCCCGTCGGCAATGATGGTTTCGCCGTCGTTCAGGCCGGAAACAACGATCCACTCGGTGCTCAGAGATGCGCCGAGAACGATGGTGCGCACCTGCGCCGTTTGGTCGGCGGCGAGCACGAGAATCTGAGGGTTGCCTTGGGCGTCCCTCATCACCGCCCTTTGCGGAATGGTGATGCCGCTCTTCTGGACTGCCTGCTCGATGCGCACGCGGACATACATGCCCGGCAGGAGATCGCCATCGGGATTGGGAAATTCCGCACGCAATGTGACCTGACCCGTGTTGGGGTCCACATTCGCGTTCGAAAACAGGAGCTTGCCTGGCTTGGAATAGCTCTTTCCACCGTCGAACACGAGCTCGACGGATGCCTGTCCGGGTGCCGGGCTCTGCAGCCTGCCTTCGCTGACGGCACGCTTCAGCGCCAAGAGGTCCTGCGCGGATTGTGTGAAATCGGCATAGACCGGATCGATCTGCTGGATGAGCGCGAGGTTGGATGCGCCCTCGGCTGTCACGAGCGTTCCCTCGGTCACCAGAGCGCCGCCGATGATGCCGGTGATGGGCGCTCTTATCTTAGTATAATCCAGATTGATCTCAGCCTCGTCGAGAGCGGCTTGCTGAGCCGCGACATCGGCGTCGGCCTGTGCAAGATTGACGGCGGCTGTATCATAGTCGACGGCGGTCGAGACGTTGCGCGCACGGAGCGAGCGCTGCCGCTCAAGTTGCTGCCTGGCATTGGCCTGTATGGCCTTAGCCTTCTGCAAGGCCGCCCTGGCGCTTGCCACCCGCACCTGAAACAGCTTCGGATCGATCCGGTAGAGGACGTCGCCCTTATGGACGAGGCTGCCCTGCTGAAAGACGCGCTCCTGGAGAATGCCTGAGACCCGAGCACGCACTTCGGAGATCCTGGTGGCGGCGATGCGTCCGGGGAGCTCGCTCATGACGGGTACCGGATGCGCCTTGATTTCCAGGACACCGACGGCGGGCGGGGGCATTTCGCCGCTCTCTTGGGCGCGCACGTGGCTGGAAACCAGCACAAGCATTGCCATTGCCGCCAATATCGCCTTCCAGCAAGGCAGTTCGAATGCAGATCGCATAGATGTATTCCCAATTGACCGTGGCGCGGGGAGATCGCCGCTCCGCGTCCCGACGACATGAACCCATTCGAAAGGGGTCGCTTCAACGCCGGGCGCGAACGGCACTTTCGTCCGAGCCTAAGCAAACATTGGGATTGTTGGCCTTCGGTCGACGTTTTGTGGAGGTTTTATGGAGGAGGGCAGAGGAATGTTGACGCGCAGGCCCTGTCTGACGTTTCTATCCGGTAAAGGAGCCTTGGATGGAAAATGCACTGATATTGATCGTCGAGGACGAGCCGGAGATCTCCGATATTCTCGAACGCTATTTTGAGCGCGAGGGATTTCGCGTGCTGACGGCCTCGGATGGCGAGATCGGGCTTTCCCATCACCAGCGGCTGAGGCCCGATCTCGTGGTTCTCGACGTCAAATTGCCGAAACTCGACGGCCACACGGTGCTTTCCACCATCCGCCAAAGGGGCAATACGCCTGTCATCATGGTCACGGCGCTCGCCGACGACCTCGACAAGCTGCATGGGCTGCGCTCGGGCGCCGACGACTATGTGGTCAAGCCATTCAACCCTGTCGAGGTGGTCGCCCGGGCGCGGGCGGTTTTGCGACGGGCGACGGGAAGTGCTGCGAACAGGGTGCTGCGCGTCGGCAGGCTTGCAATCGATCCGGTCGCCCACATGGCGGTGGTGGAGGACGGCGAAATCCGCATCCCGTTGAACCTGACGCGCACCGAATTCCGCATCCTCGAATATATGGCGGGGTTCCCGAACAGGGCTTTCGAACGCGGCGAGATCGTCGATGCCTGCCTTCCCGAAGGCGATGCGCTCGACCGCACCGTGGACAGCCACATGAGCAAACTTCGCCGCAAGCTCGATGCCGCCGGTGTCGGCGAGCTCCTCAATGGTGTCCGGGGAGTGGGTTACCGCCTTGGCGATTTCGGTTAGCAACAGCCTTAACAGGCAGATCATCTGGTCGACGACGATCGTCGCCTTCGTCGCCCTGTCGGTGATGTTTTTCGGGTTCCTGATCTACGGCTATGTCTACGAATGGCTGTTCAAGGACTCCGCTCCGCCGGACGACTGGGCCGTCAGCGATTTCGTCGTGCTCGGCATCAACGTGGCAATTGGCCAGGCCGTCGGTGCCTATGTCGGATGGCGGCTTGCCAGACGCCTAGTCAAGCCCCTGACGGCGGTAACGGAGGCTGCTCGCCTCATCGCCGATGGAGACTTTGCGGGACGGGCGACCGGCGAGGGCAATTTCGGCGAAGCAGATCGTCTGATCAGCGACTTCAATCGCATGGCGGAGGAGCTGCAAAGAGCGGAAAAGGAGCTCCAATATTCGAATTCGGCCATCGCGCATGAATTGCGCACGCCGCTCACGATCCTGCGCGGTCGCATGCAGGGGCTGGCGGATGGAGTGTTCGAGCCAAGCCAAGAGGTATTCCGCGGATTGATCGGGCATATCGATGCGCTGACCCGCATCGTCGACGATCTGAAGACGCTTTCGCTGATGAATGCCGGGCGCATGGAGCTGCAGCAATCGCGTTTCGACGTCGGAGAAGAAATCGCAGATATCATCGATTCGGTGGGGCCGTCGCTTGCCAGCCTCAGCATCCGGATTGAAACCGACTTACAGAAGATGGCTGTGATCGCCGATCGGGCGCGCATCCGGCAGGCAGTGCTTGCGCTCATCGACAATGTCGCACGCTACGCTCCGGGCTCGAGGTTGAGTGTAGCCTCTCAGGAGACCGGCAACCTGTGCGTCATCATGGTTTCGGATGATGGCCCCGGCATGACCGCTGCGGAAAGCGAACGGGCCTTCGAGCGATTCTGGAGAGCCGACGATGCGAGAACACGAAGAGGCGGCGGGTCAGGCCTCGGTCTTGCCGTTGTCAAGGCGATCGCCGAAGCGCATGGCGGCCACGCGACGATCGACAGCCGTAAGGGCGGCGGCACGACCGTCGTGCTGACCATCCCGCGCTGCTGAGATCGTGTGGATGGCGGCAAACAACTGTTCCAGGGCATTGCGACATTCTCATGCGCTGAGAATTCGCCGCAACACTTCTGCCAATTCGGTTGTGCCCCGGCGGATTTCACCCACATCTTTTTCAACGTCTATTCGGCCCGCATTATGGGCGGTATAAAGTTCAACCAGGAGTCGCCCATAGTCTTCGGAAAGCCCCGCCCGCATGAGTGCGGCCTGCCACTCGGTCTCGGGAAGCGGCTGGGCAAGGACATCGCGACCGGTCAGCGAACCAATGGCTGCCGCAACATCGTTCGGCGTATAGCGCCGAGGGCCTTCGGCATGAACAATCCTTAGAGCGACGCCCTGCTTTTCCAGAAGCAGTTCGGCAGCAATCGAGCCCACGTCATGGGCGGAGATCGTCGGAAGAAGCTTGGTCAGCGGATGGTAGAAGCTCGGCAATCGGCCGCTCTCTGCCGCTACCTTTGCCAGACGCGCCCAGTTTTCCATGTGTTCGGCCGACCGCAGCAGGATAAGTCTTCTGGCCTCCAGCTGACGCAGCCGCGCTTCGAGGGCGTGGAAGATTAAGGTGACGCCGGTGCCGGAGCTATGCTGCGCGCCATAGTCGGAGATGGCGAGAATGGTTTGCGGTTTGGCAGCTGCCAGGGCCTCGCCAAGGCAATCGACCAGTCGTCTCATGCGGGAATTTGCCTGCGGGGCGCGAACATCGACCGGGCAGATGATCTGGACGGCGCTTGCCCCTTCGAATGCTGATGTCAGCGCCCGATGGTCATGCACATCGGCAACGGCGATCTCGCAGCCGAGATCCGAAAAAGCCTGTGCTTTCGATCCATCGCGCAGAATTGCGCGGACGGGAACGTTGACCTTGCGCAGGGCAGCGATGGTCGTGCGGCCAACCTTGCCGGTGGCGCCCAGAATTGCATGCATTGCATCTTCTCCTGTCGATTTTCCTGCAGCCTAGCCAAGTATGCTCGCCGCATCGCACAGGTCCGGATGGTCAATTGCAGGTTCGGACGACAATCGAAGTCATGAATGCATCCGGCTCAGCATGCCGGGAGTGAGGCCGAGGATGCGCCGCATCCAGTGCGTCATGTGGCTCTGATGGGCAAACCCCGTCGCCAAAGCGATTTCAGCGAGCGCCATGTCGGTAGAGAGAATGAGCAATCTTGCGCGCTCGACCCGGCGTGTCAGCACATAGTGATGAACCGGCATGCCGAAAGTGGCGCGAAAGAGTGGCTTCAAATGCGATACGCTGAGGCCGACCGTCGCGGCGAGATCGGCAAGAGACAGCGACTCATCGATATGGGCTTCGATAAAATCCACCAGGCGTCGCTGATGGCGGTTTGTCAAAGTGGCCCCTGTCGCGGCTGTCCCGACCGAAGTCTGTTCGCGCCCTTCCACAAGACGGATCGCCAGCGCCAATCCCAGCGCTTCCGCATAGGTTCTGTCCGACGCAACGGACGACTCGATTTCGGCCTTGATCGCCCAGGCGATCGATTCGAGGCGGGGATCCCGAAGCTGGAATTTCGGCGCCAGAGAAACGGTATCCGGATTTCTGCCGAGTGCTTCCGCGGCCGATTGAAGGAGTTCGTGCTGGATATTCAGGCGCAGAATGGTGCAGTCCCCGTCATCCTCCCACCAGCCATCCAGCCCGGCAGGAACGATGTCGATATCGCCATGGGCCTGACGACGCCGGTGCCGGCGGCCGTCGCATTCACAAAAAGCATTCACGGCCCGCCCGAAATGAATGCCGAGCCGATGCGTCTGCGATCCCGGCACATGGGTGCGGCCAGCTTGAATAAGAAGGAGGTTCGCCTCCAAGCCTTTCCAGCCACGATCTTTGCTGGAGAGAAGCGTCGTGGCGGCACTGTTGAACTGGTCCATGATTGCGCGCTTCTGCCAAATCTATCGCCCGGATTGGAGGCGACCTCGATCAGAGGATTATACGGAGACCGGCGTCTCGGGTCGAGCCAATCTTCCCCGGTGCGTCATAGCCTCAAGATGTAGATCGTCGACTGTTGAAGTTCGTAGCGTATCTCGTAGTGGCCGATGAGAAGCCGCCGGACCTCGCGTGGCTCGAATTCGAACAGCCTTTCTCCAATTCGCGGATTGGCCAGCAGAACGGTCGGCGCCTTGGTCAGAAACTGCACTGGGCGAACAGCCGCCGGCTTGTTAACAGCGGTCAGAAATTCATGCAGGCGAGTGAGGCCGGATAGCGCCTTGCCGGTCCATTTTGCTTCCATCAGCGTGGGGCCGGCAATGGATCGTCAGTGCTTAAACTATCGACCCGTGCCTGCACGGCCTGATGGTCGATCACATTGCCATCGTCGACGTCGGAGAGAGCTTCGCGGGTCAGCCGCTCGCGCTCTTCCTCCTGGTCGAGCCACGCGGTCAGAGCCTGCTTCATGATCCAGCCGCGGGAACGCTCGAGCCTCTCGGCCATCAAATCGAGTTTTTCGGCCAGCGAAAGCCGTACATGCGCAGTCAAGACTTTGGTCGCCGAGTTTGCCACACGACCATCCTTTCTGAGAGGGCTCCAGATCTTGGAATGAACGGGCAAAGGACGCGGCCTACTTATGAACCCACGTCCAACACTGCCAGTCGAACGTCACTTCCAGCTCGTATAGTCCGAGGCAGTGCAGCCGAAGGGGGCGCGTTGATCACCGAAGCGCTTCTTCAACTGATCGCAGCCCCACCGGTTGAGAGGCGCCGGCATCATATTGTTGAGGTCCATGGCGGGCGAGGTGAATTGCGACTCCGCGCTGGTCACATACCAGACCCAGTAACCGAAAATGCCGACGATGATGAGAAGTATAACCAGGAAAACCCTGGCGAGCCGCGCCATGACGGTCGGTCCTTTTTTCCCTTGGGTAATGAGCTCCAGCGGCTGGCCGCCAAGCTCTGCCGTCAGCGGGGCGAGAATGCTCGCGCGCTCTTGCGCGGGCATGTCGATCCGCTCCAGTCGGCTGTCCAAAAGTACCGGGAGAGCCGTATTTCCATGCCAGACGGCGAGTGCCACGGGCTTGCCATCCTTTGCGCCGACAACCAGAGGTTCCTGCCCTGGCTCGAAGTTCGTATGGGCCGCCCGTCCGGTTTTTCTGCCGGCGATCTTGTCAGTATAAGTCACCGTCAGCCGCTTGCCTCGTCGCTGGAAGGTCGTGATTTCCACCGGGACCGGCGCGAGTTGAGCAGCCCGGTGCAATTGCCCGCGAGCACGCCAGACACGCAGGATCTGGAAGATCATTGCGATGCAGGCGCCTCCAAGAAGTGCGACGAAGACGGCAAGCGTTATGATCCGGTTCCAGAGCATATCCAGCCCGAGGCTGAGGGTCGCCAAGTCCGGATGGTCGCCGGAGATGACGAGGTCCGTGTCGTAGTCACCGGCGTGGATGTCGACGAACATGATCTCGACATCCCTGTCATAGGTCTGGCCATTGTAGGCGTAGTTGAGGCGCGCCTCGCAGGTTGTGAAGAAACCCTTCCGGGTCGAGCATTTTCCATCGCGGATATCGCCGTTGACGAGCTTGACGGGATTTTGGCTGATCGTCCAATCCCTCAATATGCCCGGAGCTTCGGAAACAGCCATGAAAACGGTCAGGCCGATCAGGATCGGCAGCGAGAAATAGACGGCCTTCGGCATTGAAATAAGGTTCTGAGCAAGCCGCAGGGCTCTCTCGGGAAGTTTGATCGTCGGGAATGTCATTGTCTGCCTGAAACTCCGAGTGGTTGTGTAGGCATCCGCAAAGCAGGAAGCGAAGCGGGAGCTGCGCAAAATCCTGGGTCCGACTTTGCACCCACATCTGCAGCGCGAGGAAATAGACACTCTACCCGTCAGCTCAATACCCGGTTGTAGGCCATTCGACGATTTCATGGTGATGCCCACAGCAAACCCGCATGGGTGTGACCTTTTTGTACCGCAACTTTGACCGGTGCAGACGAGCCCGTTTAAAGCGCGTCGCGATCTTTCAGATTGGGCGGGTACAGGCCGACATGGGCAGCGGCGATGACATCGAAGCTGGGTGAAGAAAATCTCCGCCTCGTGAAAGGTAGAGGGCGAGGCGCCGATGTCCCACCTCGACGCCTTGCCCCTTTTAGGTTGCCTCAATCTTCTACGTTCGGCAGCAGGATCGTCAAAAGTCCGATCAGCGGCAGGAAGGCGCAAAGCTCGAAGACGAACTCGATGCTGGTGTGGTCGGCGAGCACACCGAGCGCTGCGGCTCCGATGCCGCCCATGCCGAAGGCGAAGCCAAAGAACAGGCCGGACACCATGCCGACGCGGCCGGGCAACAATTCCTGCGCGTAGACGACGATCGCGGAAAAGGCGGAAGCGATGACCGTGCCGATGATTGCACTGAGGATGATCGTCGTTTCGAGATTGGCGTGAGGCAAGACGATGGTGAAGGGCAGGATGCCAAGGATGGAGGCCCAGATAACTTTCTTTCGGCCGATGCGGTCGCCCACGGGGCCGCCGACTATCGTGCCGACGGCGACCGCGGCGAAGAATACGAACTGGCAGAGCTGAGCCGTTCGTTCCGTCACGCCGAACCGAGCCATCAGATAGAAATTATAGTAGCTGGTGAAGCTTGCCAGATAGAAATATTTCGAAAAGATCAACGCGATCAGGACGGCGATGGCAAGACCGACGCGGGCACGTGACAGGCTCAGCGCCTTATGAGGCTTGCCGGATTTTGCCGGCGCGCGCAGATGGCTGCCATTCAGCTGATACCAGCGGCCGAGGCCGCCGAGAATAAGAATGCCGGCAAAAGCCAGGCTCGCAAGCGCCGCCATTCCATGCTGACCATGCGGCAGGATGAAGAAAGCTGCGAGCAGCGGGCCGAGTGAGGTGCCGAAATTGCCGCCGACCTGGAACAGGGACTGGGCGAAGCCGTGCTTTCCGCCCGATGCCAGGCGGGCGATGCGAGATGCTTCCGGATGGAAGATCGAGGAGCCGAAGCCGAGCAGTATCGCGCCCATCAGTAGCGTCGGATAATTGGGCGCCATGCCGAGCGTGATCATGCCGGCGCAGCTGCAGACCATGCCGAACGGCAATGAATAGGGCTGAGGCCGTCCGTCCGTGTACCAGCCGACGAAGGGTTGGAGGATCGAGGCCGTGATCTGGTAGACGAATGTCAGCACGCCGAGCTGGGCGAAGCTCAAGTCAAAGCCGGTCTTGAGCACCGGATAGCTTGCCGGCAGCAATGCCTGCGTGACGTCGTTGATGAAATGGCCGAGGCTCGCCACCATAATGACTGGATATATCGTCGTAGCCGCACGGGGCGGATTCATCACCTGGCTCATGACCGTCACTTTTCAATGTTCTGTCGCGCTGATATTAGAAAACAAAATTGCCCGCTACCGCGACAGGGCGTAATTCTTACGAGACTGGGCCAGAATGGTCAGGAACAGCCGCATAGATCCGTTCATCGATGTCGATCGTCCCCTCATTGCCCTCGGCAATGAATATGGCGACGGCCACCGCGTCGAACCGCATCAGCATCGCCGTGCCCAACTGCTCTACGGTTTTTCCGGCGTAGTGGTCGTGACCACGCCTGACGGCACGCTCGTCATGCCGCCGGAGCGTGGTATGTGGATCCCTCCGGGTGTGATCCATAGCGTGCGCATGCTCGGCAAGGTCAGCATGCGCAGTCTCTATATTGAGCCGGAAGCGATCAAGACGATGCCGGATCACTGTCAGGTGGTCGAAATCTCGCCCTTGCTGCGCACGCTTATTGCCGAAGCCGTCGATATTCCGGTGGATTACGACGTCAATGATCGGGCCGGCGCTTTGATGGCATTGCTTCTGCACGAACTGGCAAGGTTGAGGCCGCTGCCATTGTCCCTGCCGATCCCGCGCAACAGCGCGCTGGCTCAGAAATGCCAGGATTTCCTCAGGCGGCCGGCAACGCATGATACGATCGATCAGTGGGCCAGCCACATGCGCATGAGCCGTCGCGCATTTACCCGCATGTTTCGCATGGAGACGGGGCTGAGTTTCGTCAAATGGCGCGAGCAGGCCTGTCTGCATGCCGCGCTTCCGCGGCTTGTTGCCGGCGTGCCAGTGACGACGATCGCGATTGACCTTGGCTACAAGAACCCGGCCGCCTTCACGACCATGTTCAAGCGCGCCTTCGGTTATTCGCCACGCGAAATGGCGCGCCAGCACGCGGGACGCGACTCCGCCGTTGCAAGCCCTGAACATCATGTCGCGTCGAGATAGGGCTTCAATGGCATGTCGTCGTGCCTGGGCACCGTCTGCCGTTCGATCATGTGGTGGATGACGGGCGGGCGGTCGCCGCGATGCAATCTGTCTAGGTGTTCGGCGACCTCGACATCGGCATGCGTCTGGCGCTGGCTGTGGCGAACATAATCGATCCAGGTCGGCAGATGGTAGCTTTCCGTCCAGGTGTTGGGTTTTTCCAGATCGCGTAACAGCGACCATTGCTTTGCCCCGTCGCGGATTCTCATCCGGCGACGCTGGGCCATGACGGCCAGAAATTCCGCCACATCCTCCTGATCGATGTCGTAGTCCACCATGACCAGGATGGGGCCGCTTCGGGAACGCAGGTCGAGCTGCAGTTGTGGTTCACTGAAGGTGTTCGTCGGATCGAGATTGAGGGATTCGAAATCCGGCTGACGCAGCAGCAGGCCAAGCAGGCCGCCTATTGCCAGGCCGACGCCTGCGATGAAAAGCGCGCCCGTGACGCCGTGAGCGTCCGCCAGTTCGCCCCAGAGCCAGCTTCCGACCGCCATGCCGCCAAAGGTGGCGGTCTGATAGAGCGACAGAGCGCGGCCGACCACCCAGCGCGGCGTGGAGAGCTGAACCGTGACATTGAAGAGCGAGAAGGCCTGCACCCAGGCGACGCCGGCCGGCATGAGAATAAGACAGCTCAGCCATACCTGGTTGCTTAGCGCAAGCAACAAGCAGCTCACCGCCAATGTGAAGAAGGCACCGCGGATCACCCATTCATTGCTCAGTATATCGCGGATGCGGCCGATCAGCATCGCGCCGCAGATGGCGCCGAAGCCGAAGAAGCCGAGCATGATGCCGTAGGTGATCGCCGTGCCGTGGACATGATCGCGCGCAACGAGAGGCAGGAGCGCCAGGATAACGATTGCCGTCAAGCCGAAGACGAAGCTGCGGCACATGACCTTGAGAAGGTTCGGCGACATCAGCACATAGCGAAAGCCGGCCGACATGGCACTGCCGAACGGCTCGCGCGGCAGCGTATCGCGGGCGGGGGCGGTCTTCCAGCGCCATAGGGTGATGATGAGGGCGAAGTAACAGAAGACATTGAAGAGGAACGCAAAGGCGGCACCGGCCGCCGCGACGATGACGCCGCCAATGGCAGGCCCGATGCTGCGCATCAGGTTGTAGCTCATACTGTTCAGCGCGACCGCACCCGGCAGGTGCTCGCGTGGCACGACATCGCCCATCGACGCCTGCCACGACGGATTGTGAAGCGCGCCGCCGCAGCCGATCAGGAAGGTGAAGCAGAGCAAAAGCCATGGGGTCAGCGCATTGCTGTAAGACAAGATCGCCAGCGTCGCCGAGACCGAGAGCATCAGCGTCTGTGCGATCAGCATGATCCGCCTGCGGTCGTAATTGTCAGCCAGCGCTCCGGCCGCAAGCGAGAAGATCATGACGGGCAGGGTGGTGGAGGACTGAACGAGCGCCACCATGCCGTGTGATGTCGCAAGGCTGGTCATCAGCCACGCGGCGCCGACGCCTTCGACCAATCCGCCGAGATTGGAAATGAGCGTTGCCGACCAGAGAGAGCGGAAGGTCTTCGACTGAAACGCGACGAGCGGAGAGGGTCTATTGGGCATGTCGGCTTTTCTTCGCAGGATTATCTCGATCGGCGGCGCAGCGAGCCGCTCAAAGCGTAAGCGCAGCCGAGTCGAAATCGAGCCTATAGTGATTTGCTAATTTCCGAAACGATTTTGGAATAATATTCTCGCCAATAAAGGCGGAATTCAGCAGTTGCATGAGGGAAGCCTCGGACTGCAAAAGCTGCAAAGCACGATTTTCACTTGAGCAACGTGCCAATTCGATCGGGGTCGGTAGAAACGAAGATGATCGCGGCCTTCCCGGAAACATCCTTCGCAGAAACAAATCCGTTTTCGTCGAACTGATCTGGAAAACGGCTGTCGACAGAATTGTGCCTGTTGTCGCCCAGCACGAAATAATGACCAACGGGTACTTCGAATGGACCTGCTTCGTCCTGGCCGGCGACCGCTTGATCCGTCATCGAGGTTCTGTAGCGTCGTCCTTCCGGGGTCGTCTCCTCAAGAATTCTAGCCGTCTTGCCGAAGAGATCCGTCATAGTGCGATCCGTCGGCGCCACCGCGAAGGCCTTGCCGTCGACGAAAACCGTGCCGTCGCGCAATTCCACTTTTTCACTGGGAAGGCCGATCAGCCGCTTGACGTACAAGACCGCCTTATCCGGAGAGGCGTAGTGCCCGCTGGAAAAGACGATGATGTCGCCGCGCTTGGGCGCGGTGTCTCTATAGGGCTTCATCATCAAGACTTCTTTTTCCTGGATGCTCGGCGCCATGGAAGATGCAGGCATCGTTCGCATGGACATGCCGCAGAAATCGCGCCGGAATCCGGCAGCGTCGCAATCAGCTGGAGCCACAGCCGATAGAGCTCTGGCTGCCTTACCCGCCAGCTCCTGCATCTCGGCCGGATCTGTCTTCCACAGACCAGCCTTCGCAAGAAGAAGCGGATAGGCTGGGCCGATAAATCGCATGAACTCTTGTTCGCGCGCATCATCGACCGCTATAGCTTCTCCCGCGATGAGGAGAGCCGACAATCCTGCTACCAGCACACTACCGCGAAAAGAGAAACTCACATTGTCCTCGCAAGTCACGAACCGAACATGAAGCGTCAAGATTGCGCATGGGGCGGCAAAGGCAAGGGTGAAATGATATCGAGCGCGCGCTCACCAGCGTAGTTTCGAAAATGACAATCCATTCGGAGGCAGTGAAGGTGCCGCCGGCCTTGCCAAACCTGCAATCGATCGATGCTGCACGATCAACACAAAGGAATTGCTGCTACCCGCCTTCCAATCCAATTGGGTAGCTCACCTAAATCTACGGTAGATGCTAATATTCTAATTACCGGTCTGAATGCCACCCTCGGGCCGGACAGTGCAGCGTCCGACGACTGCCCCCATCCTTTGTCGTCGGACGCACCCTTCAGTATTGGCATCAACTTTGAACGGCAGGTCGCTTTCCGCTAGGACGTGTCACTCACCCCTCAGGTCAATGTCGCGCAGTCGGCGATGGGCTAGTATTGCCCGTCCGCAGAATCAGCGTCTGCAGCCTTCTCAGAACTTTTGTCTCTGCCAGGTTTGGGGCTTCGACCGTTTGGGGCTCCGCTGGTATCGCTGTTCTTCCGGTTGATCATGGCGCGGAATTCTGCTTCCGGGACAGGCGGGCTGAAGTAATAGCCCTGGCTCTCCGAGCAACCGGCCTTGATGACCATGTCGAGCTGGGTCTGCGTCTCGACGCCCTCCGCCGTGGTCAGCATCTGGAGATTGCGACCGAGCGTAGCGATGGACTGGACGATGGCAAAGCTGTCGGGCCGGTTTTCCAGATCGCGCACGAAACTGCGATCGATTTTCAACTTATCGAAGGGGAAGCGCTGCAGATAGTTCAGCGAAGAATAGCCGGTGCCGAAATCGTCAAGCGCGACGGTCAAGCCAAGCGAACGCAACCGGTTCAGGACCTCGATGTTCGCGGCATTGTCCCGCAAGAGTACCGACTCGGTGATTTCCAGTTCCAGCCGCCGCGCATCGAATTCGGTAAATTCCAGCACGTTCTTGACCATATCGACCAGATCCGCCTGACGGAACTGAACCGGAGAGAGGTTGACTGAGACGCGCACGTCCTCGGGCCAGTTAAGGGCATCTTCGCATGCCTGTTGCAGCACCCATTTGCCGAGCGTGTCGATGAAGCCGGTTTCCTCTGCCAGCGGGATGAATTCGGCTGGCGGGATCAGCCCGCGCTCTGGATGGCGCCAGCGCACCAGTGCCTCGCTGGCAACGATCTTGCGGGTCTTGTGCGAAATCTGCGGTTGATAGTGAACCTCGAATTGCCCAAGCTTGATGCCGTGACGCATATCCGCCTCCAGAATGCGCCGGTTCTGGAGATCCTCTTCCATCTGCGGGGAGAAGATGCGGTAGACTCCCTTACCGTCGGCCTTGGCCTGGTATAGTGCCAAGTCGGCATTCTTCATCAGCTGGCCGGTATCACCGCCAGCGCGCGGTGCGACTGCGATGCCGATGCAGGTGCTGACAACGATCTCGTTGCCATCGATACGGTAAGGCCGGCTGATGCTGGCAATGAGGCGCTCCGACAGATCGCGGGCACTGTCGAGTGTGGAATCCAGACACCGATGCAGCACGGCAAATTCATCGCCGCCCAATCGCGCCACGATGTCATGTTGTGATGCGGTGTTGCGCAGCCGCCTGGCGACCTTGCGCAGCAACACGTCGCCGACAGGGTGGCCCAGCGTGTCGTTGACTTCCTTGAAGCGATCGAGATCGAGATAGAGTATGGTGAATAATTGGCCGCCGGCCGCCAATCCGCGCAATGCGTGACCGACGCTTTCCCAGAATAGCAATCGATTGGGCATGTCGGTCAGCGCGTCGTGATGAGCCATATGCACCACACGATCCTGCGCGCGATGACGCTCGCTGACATCCTCGAAAGTGCAAACCCAGCCGCCTTCACCCGTAGGCTCGTGTGATACGGCCAGCACCATGCCGTTCGCGAGATGATGGATATGGTCGCTGAGCACGGCGATGTCGTTCCGGACACGAGCCTTATCGCCGACAATGCCGCGCGGCCCGGTGGTTGACAATCCAGGAGGCAGCAATTCGGGCGCGATGAGATCAGCCAAGGGAGTGCCTATCCGAGCCCGGACTTCGTCCAGACCGAACAGCGCCAGGAAACGGGGATTATGAACGATGACGCGATATTGGTCGTCGAGCAGGCAGAGACCGAGCGACATGGCCTCCATTGCCGCATCGAACCGGGCATTCTGGATCGCCAGGGTTTGCTCCTTGGCCTGCAGGATCTTCTGCGCCCGGCCCAGAAGGCCATTGTGAATGAGCAGCAGCAGAATCAGCAGGCAACCGCCGATGAGCATGCCGACGGTGACCCAGGTCAGGGCCAATTGCAGCCCGAGGAGACCGCGCCGATCTTCGGCAATGCGCGCCGAGTACCACATGTTGCTGTCGCTGGAGAGCCGCGCCAGCTTCGGATAGATCGGCTCCAGGATCGCCAGGATCCGCGCCGGCGTACCGGGCACTGAAAGCTGGCTAAGCAGTGGCCGGGTCTGGTTGAGCGCCTCTTCGAGGTCGTCGAGGGTCTCGCCGATATGCGGGTTGGATTGTACGAACTTCTCGACCCCGTTCGACCGAAGGGTCTTGAGGCGATTGACGACGATATCGAAGCGCAGCCTGACTTCGTGGGCATCGACCTGGCCATCGTTCATGCCGATGGCACTGACGCGCTGTTCGAGCCTGGTGAACTCACTCGGAGCTTGGGCTATCGTCCAGGTGATATTGCCCAAGCCGACATCTTGTAGTGCGGTCTGGCGCTGGAAGACCAAGGCGGAAATATAGATCGCCGAGGTGATGAAACCCAGGATCACAATGATCAGCGCTGTGCGGAGGTAGCGCATGCGGTCCGGGGCTATTTCACGGAGATTGCCTTGACCTGCCAGACAGCACGACCGTGATAGGGCTGTCCCTGCAGGATGGGGTTGCTGTCGAATGGATACATCACAAAGAACGGGCCCTGATCGTCGATAGGCATGTATGCCCCATTGCGCTTGACGGCGAGGATCGTGCCGAACTTGGTGAAATCGCTGGTCGGGATATCGACGCTATAATCATTGAGGGCAATGACCGTGGCCGTCGCACCTTGGGCCTTGGCCTTTTCAAGCAACAGCGCCATCGGCACGCCTTCGAAGTTGACGACACCGGCATTCCAGGGCGTCGAAGTCTTGATCGACACGAGGCCCATCGCCTCAAGCTGATTGCGATCGAACGTCACCGAGCCCGAGGAACCGGTAATCGTCACCGACGGCAGGTCCTGTGCCAGGGCGGGCGCGACGAACGCAGCAAGGACTACAAAAATAATTGAGGCAAGAAGACGCATTGAGGGTCCGATGCTTTCGGGGTATGGGCCTTGCCCGTTCTATCTCCAGCCTGCACAACTGGCTGTTAAAGATCGGTTAAGTTCCACAGGGCAATGGAAACAAACTTAACAGCTCAATATTGGGCGTAGCATTTATCGGAACTTACTGATCTATTTCCAGGTCGGTAAGCTCCGGCTTGCGTGCCGCTGATCTGCACTTTTGCTATGAAGTCGACGAGTGCCGATATGGATTTTCCCGGCAGCTTCGGCAGTTGTAAGGATACTGCGATTTCACCCCCCTATTCATCATACCGAAGACACGCGATGACCAGATCAAAAAATTGACTGGCGCAACAGCGCTTTCTCCTTGCTACTCCTCGATAGTGAGCAAGTGCAACAAATTCATGATAGTTTCGATCCCCTGCTTGCCCGCAACGGTTGGCCTTGCCGGCAAGAAAAATAGTCAGCTTTTTGATGAACTCATACGCTTTCCAACCGCGCCGCTCAATACAGAATGCGTCACGCCATCGGCTGCGTATTCTCCCACTCGCTCGATCGGCAGGCGGGGATGATCCTATTGCAGCAGGATGGCGCGGAAGTCGTTGACATTCGTGCCGGTCGGACCGCTGATAAAGAGGTCGTCGAGAGCGGCGAAGGCCGACCAGCTGTCGTTGTGTTCAAGGAATTTAGCCGCATTCTTGTTTCGATCCGCAAGCCGTGAAACGGTGGTGCCGTCGGCAAAGGCGCCGGCATTGTCCTCGGAACCGTCGATGCCGTCCGTGTCGGCGGCGAGCGCTGAAATGCCTTTCTGGCCCGAAATGGCGCAGGCGAAGGACAGGAGGAACTCGCTGTTGCGGCCGCCTTTGCCCTTGCCCTTGATCGTTACCGTAGTTTCCCCGCCAGACAGAAGAAGCATGGGGTCTTGCGACGCCAGGCCCCGCTGCAGGATCTTGGCTACGATCGCCGCATGCTGGCGACCGACCTCCGATGCTTCGCCCTCGATGGCATCGGACAGCACGATGGTCTCGACGCCGGCCTTGCGGGCGACATCGGCAGCGGCATCCAGTGCGATGGCCGCCGAAGCAACGAGCTTCACCTCGTTGCCGGCGAAACGAGGGTCTGAGGGTAGGGGTGGTTCGTCCCTGTCATCTTCGAGATGACGCATCACCGCGTCAGGCAAATCGAGACCATAATGTTCTATGATCGCAAGTGCATTGGCGCGGGTCGCCTCGTCAGCAATGGTCGGGCCGGAGGCGACCAGGGCGGGGTTGTCGCCGGGAATATCGGAAACGACGAGGGAGACGACCTTTGCCGGATGGGCCAGGGCCGCCAGCCGTCCTCCCTTGATCCGCGAGATCTGTTTGCGCACGGCATTCATGGCGCCGATCGGTGCGCCGGAGGCAAGCAAGGCCCGATTGACGGCGATTTCGTCGGCAAGCGTGAGATCCCCTGCCGGCGCGGGCAACAGTGCCGAGCCGCCGCCGCAGATGAGGGCGACGACCAGATCGTCTTCCGTGAGGCCGCTTACCGCCGCCATCAACCGCGCCGCTGCGAGCAGTCCGCTTTCATCCGGGACAGGGTGAGCGGCTTCGAGAACTTCGATACGCTCGCAGGCAACGGCATAGTCGTAACGCGTAACAACGACACCGGAGAGCGGTGCATCCCAGAGACGCTCAAAGGCGCGTGCCATCTGTGCCGCCCCCTTGCCGGCGCCGACCACCACCGTCCGACCCTTCGGCTTTTCCGGCAAATGAGCGGCGAGCGCCTTATCCGGATCGGCCGCTGCGACCGCCGCATAGAACAGCTTTTCCAGAAAGGCGCGGGGATTGGGGATATCAGGCATCGAGTCTCTCACATGTTACGCGACGGGATGGTTCGCCATGCGCTCCAGCGCCTTGACGAGACCGGAATGATCGAGCCCGCTATCGCCATTGGCGGCGCATTGGTTGAAGAGTTCCTGCGTTGCCGCCGTGTTCGGCAGCGAGACGCCGAGCGCCTTGGCACCCTGCAGCGCAAGGTTCAAATCCTTCTGATGCAGCGAGATGCGGAAACCGGGCTCGAAGGTGCGCTTGATCATGCGCTCGCCATGCATTTCGAGGATGCGCGAGGAGGCAAAACCACCCATCAGGGCCGAGCGTACGCGGGCCGGATCTGCACCGGCCTTCGAAGCGAAGACAAGCGCTTCGGACACGGCCTCGATCGTCAATGCGACGATGATCTGGTTGGCGACCTTGGTAACCTGGCCATCGCCGCAATCGCCAACGAGCGTGATGTTCTTGCCCATCAGTTGGAAAAGCGGCAGCGCCCGCTCGAAGCTGGCTTCAGAACCGCCGGCCATGATGGAAAGCGAGGCGTTCTTAGCCCCGACTTCGCCACCGGAGACGGGCGCGTCGATATATTCGGCGCCGGTCTCGCGAACTCTCCTGGCGAACTCCTTGGTCTCGATCGGCGAGATCGAGCTCATGTCGATAACGAGTTTGCCTTTCGAAAGGCCGTAGGCAACGCCGTTCTCGCCGAAGAGCACATCCTTGACCTCGGGCGTGTCCGGCAGCATCAGGATGATGATGTCGACGGTTTCGGCCAGCGCCTTCGGCGTTTCGACGAATTGCAGGCCGTTGTCGAGCAGCTCCTGGCGCGGCGGAATCGAAAACTTTGATGTGACGACGATGTGGCCGGCATTTTGCAGGTGGCGCGCCATGGGGGTTCCCATGATGCCGAGGCCGATGAATCCGATATGTGCCATGCTGTTTAGCTCCTGATATTGAGAATGGCGGCGCTTTCGGCGTGGCGGCCGGCTGCGGCAAACCAGCCGAGCCCGGCCGCCGTCGTGGTGCGCGGCTTGTATTCGCAGCCGATCCAGCCGTCGTAGCCGAGTGCATCGAGCGTTTCGAACACAAAGGGGTAGGCGATCTCGCCGGTGCCCGGCTCGTTTCGGCCGGGATTGTCGGCAAGCTGCACGTGGGCAATCTGCGCTTGATGCTTCTTGAACGTGCCGATCAGCTCGCCTTCGGTGCGCTGCTGGTGATAGAGGTCGTACTGAATGAACAGGTTGCCGCTGCCGACCTCGGCGATGATCGAGGCCGCCTGATCCGGCGTGTTGAGATAAAATCCCGGAATATCGAACCGGTTGATCGGCTCGATCAGCAGACGAATCCCGTGCTTGCCGAGCTCTTCCGCCGCATATTTGAGGTTGACGACGAAGGTTGTCCGCAGCACTTCATCGGGCACGCCCGCCGGCGCGATGCCTGAGAGGCAGTTGACCTGGCGGCAGCCGAGCGTCATCGCATAGTCGATCGCCGAGGCAACACCGCGGCGGAATTCGTCGATACGGTCGGGGAGGATTGCGATCCCCCGCTCGCCGCCGGCCCAGTCGCCGGCGGGCAGATTGTGCAGCACTTGAGTCAGGCCATGACGATCGAGTTCGGCGCGCAGCGCTTCCTTCGCAAAGTCATAAGGAAACAGATATTCGATGCCCTCGAAGCCCGCCTTGGCGGCGAGCGCGAAGCGATCCAGAAACGGTGCTTCCGTGAAAAGCATGGTCAGATTGGCCGCAAATTTCGGCATTTGATTTCTCCTTCAGTCCAGCAAGGCGAGGATCGCGGTCGGGGCATCTTCGCCGCGTTCGGCAAGCTCCTCGAACTCGACGACCGCATTGATGTCGGCGCCCATGGCGATGTTGGTGACACGCTCCAGAATGAACTCGATGATGACGGGAACCTGATGCTCCGCCATCAGCTGCTTTGCTGTCGTGAACGCTTCTTGGAATTCGTTCGGGCTGCGCACCCGGATCGCCTTGCAGCCGAGGCCTTCTGCAACGGCGACATGGTCGACGCCATAGCCAGGTTCGGCATCACCGGATGCGTTGATGTTCTCGAAAGCGAGGCTAACCTCGAAATCCATGTCGAAGCCGCGCTGAGCCTGGCGGATGAGGCCGAGATAGGAATTGTTCACGACCACATGCAGGTAGGGGAGCTTGTGTTGGGCGCCGACTGCTAATTCCTCGATGAGGAACTGGAAGTCGTAGTCGCCGGATAGGGCGACGATCGGGCGGTCCGGATCGGCGGCGCGCACGCCGAGCGCTGCCGGCAGGGTCCAGCCGAGCGGGCCGGCCTGGCCGCAATTGATCCAGTTGCGCGGCTTGTAGACATGCAGGAACTGCGCGCCGGCAATCTGGCTAAGCCCGATGGTCGAGACATAGGAGGTGTCGCGATCGAAGGCCTTGTTCATCTCCTCGTAGACGCGCTGCGGCTTCAGCGGCGTTTGGTCGAAATGCGTCTTGCGCAGCATGGTGCGCTTGCGGTCGCGGCATTCCTCCGCCCAGGCCGACCAGTCGCGCAGCTTGCCTTCGGTCTTCCATTCCGTCGCAACGTCGAGGAAGAGCTTCAGCGCGGCACCGGCATCCGAGACGATACCGAAATCAGGAGCGAAGACACGGCCGATCTGGGTTGGCTCGATATCGACATGAACGAAGGTGCGACCCTCGGTGTAGGTCGAGACATTGCCGGTATGGCGGTTTGCCCAGCGATTGCCGATGCCGAGGACGAAATCGGAGGCAAGCAGCGTCGCATTGCCATAGCGATGCGAGGTCTGCAGCCCGCACATGCCGGCCATCAGCGGGTGATCGTCCGGGATCGTGCCCCAGCCCATCAGCGTCGGAATGACCGGAATGCCGGTGATCTCGGCAAATTCCACCAGCAGGTCGGAAGCATCGGCATTGATGATGCCGCCGCCTGCGACGATCAACGGCCGCTCGGCCGCATTCAGCATGGCAAGCGCCTTTTCGGCCTGTGCCCGCGTCGCCGAGGGCTTATAGGGGGCGAGCGGCGCATAGGTTTCGATGTCGAACTCGATTTCTGCGAGCTGGACGTCAACGGGCAGATCGATGAGAACCGGGCCAGGGCGACCCGAGCGCATCGTATGGAATGCCTTCTGGAAGACGTAAGGGACGAGCGCCGGCTCCATGACGGTCACGGCCCATTTGGTGACGGGTGCTGCGATCTTGGCGATATCGACGGCCTGGAAATCCTCTTTGTCGAGGCGCGCGCGCGGCGCCTGGCCGGTAATGCAGAGGATCGGGATCGAATCGGCAGAGGCCGAATAGAGGCCGGTGATCATGTCGGTGCCGGCAGGTCCAGACGTTCCGATGCACACACCGATATTGCCTGCGCGGGCGCGGGTGTAGCCCTCGGCCATATGGCTTGCGCCCTCGACGTGACGGGCCAGCACATGGCGGATCGAACCGCGTGCCTTCATTGCTGAATAGAAGGGGTTGATCGCAGCGCCGGGAACACCGAAGGCGCAATTGACGCCTTCCTTTTCCAGAACCTGCACTGCGGCATCGACTGCACGCATCTTCGCCATGGGATTTCCTCCGTTTCTGGATCGAAGGTACCGCATAGGTGAACGAGTGCAATCTTAAAATGGAAATCAATCCCATCATATGGAAATAAACATTTTCAACGAATCTGGAACAATCGGAGCGAAGCGGATATGTCATGAAGCCAAAGCGGGCGGCGCCAAACTGCGCGGCGCGCCTTCAGTCAAAAGTGAGCGTCATGGCGGAAAATCGGGAAAAGACGAGGGGCAGACCAGGCCGGAAACCGGCCGAGAATGCGGCGGCCTCGTCCGTGCAGGTGCTCGATCGCAGTCTGAAGCTGCTGGAGCTGGTGGCCGAAGCCGATGGTGCGGTTTTGACGGATCTCGCCGACAGATCGGCCATGGCGCCCTCCACCGTTCACCGGCTGCTGACCTCTCTCGCCCAGCACGGCATGGTGGCGCATGACGCTGAGACCGGCGCCTGGACGATTGGAGTGAAAGCCTTCGAGATCGGAACGGCCTACTTACGCTTCCGTAAGCTTGGCACAGTCAGCCGGCCTTTCCTCAAGGAGTTGATGGAGGCATCCGGCGAGACCGCCAATATCGCCATCGAGGAAGATGGCGACGTCGTCTTCATCTCCCAGGCGGAAAGCCATGCGCCGATGCGCGCCTTCTTCCGCCCCGGCAGGCGTGGGCCGATCCATGCTTCGGGTATTGGCAAGGCGATCCTTTCCACCTGGGCGGACAGCCAGATAGAGGCTTTGCTCGGGGGCCGTTCGCTACAGCATTTCACCGATAAAACCCGCGATACGCTGCCCGTGCTGCTTGCGGATATGGCCGAGATCCGCTCGCGCGGCTGGTCGATCGATGATGAGGAGCACACGCTCGGCATGCGATGCGTCGCCGCGCCGATCTTCGACGAATATGGCGAGGCCATCGCCGGCATTTCGATTTCAGGTCCGGCTGTGCGGCTGCCGGATGAAAGGGTTGCTACGCTCGGCCCGGTCGTGCAGGCGGCGGCGGAAGAATTGACGAAGGCGATGGGAGGACGCTCGAAGCGGACCTGAACGTCTTCGCCGCCGTCTCCTATCCGGAGACGACGGCGCTGCCGGTCCGCCGCATTTATTGATCAGGCGAGCTGCAATTGCTCGCGTACGATCGTGTCTGCTTTCTTGCCCTTGGTCTTCATCGCCCTGCCGGCGACATAGACTTCGGCAATGCAGCGGTCATCGCCCATGGTCTGCAGGATAAAGAGTTCTTCGGCCAGCGACGTTGCGGTGCGCATGCGGAATTCCATCGCCGACTTGGCGCTGGAATCAAGCACGACGATATCGGCATCCGCACCCGCATGGAGCGAGCCGATCTTTGTTTCCAAACCGAGCGCCAGGGCGTTGCCGCGCGTCATGCGATAGAAGGAATTAAACGGCGTCAGCCGCTGTCCCTGCAGGTGCAGCACCTTGTAGGCTTCATCCATCGTTTCCAGCATGGAGAAGCTGGTGCCGGCGCCGACATCCGTGGCAACCGACCAGCGCGCGCCAAGCCTGTCGAATTGCTCGGCGTTGAAGAGCCCGGAGCCGAGGAAGAGGTTCGAGGTCGGGCAGAAGACACCGATCGCGCCGGTTTCGGCGAGCACCGCGACTTCCCGTTCGCTCATATGGATGCAATGGCCGAGCAGCATGCGATCGTTGAGCAGATCATAGCGGGCATAGATATCCGTATAGTCCTTCGCCTCGGGATAGAGAGAGGTGGCAAAGGCGATCTCATCGCGATTTTCGGAGAGGTGCGTCTGGACGTAGCAGTCCGGATGCTCGGCGACGAGTGCCTTGCTCATCTCCATCTGCTCAGGCGTCGAGGTGATGGCAAAGCGCGGGCTGATCGCATAGTGGCCGCGGCCGCGGCCATGCCATTTCTCGATCAGCCGCTTGGTCTCGTCGTAGCCGCGCTGCGGCGTATCGCGCAGTGCATCCGGCGCATTGCGATCCATCATGACCTTGCCGCCGATCATCAACATGCCGCGCGCTTCAGCGGCAGCAAAATACGCATCGACGCTTTCCGGGTGCACCGAACAATAGGCGACGGCCGTCGTCGTGCCGTTCGACAGGAGTTCGTCCATGAAGCGGTCGGCGACTTCGGCCGCATGGGCGGCGCGGGCGAACTTCTGCTCCTCGACGAAAATATAAGTATTCAGCCATTCGAGCAGCTGCGCGCCATAGGAGGCGATCGCCTGCGTCTGCGGGAAATGCAGGTGCGTGTCGATGAAGCCCGGCAGGATGAGGTTCGGGCGATGGTCCGCGATCCGGATACCGGTGTCAGCCAGCTTGCGAACATCATTATACAAGCTGATATCAACGATCTTTCCATCGCGAACATAGACGGCGCCGTCCTCGATATAACGATAGGATGCGGTATCGTCGATCCCTTGCGGTTCGGCAAGGAAGGTGAGCACGCGGCCACGGATCAGGACTTCACTCATTGGGTCTTCTCCCCATTGATAGCACTTTCGTACCAGGAGACGAGCAGTCGGCGCTCCTCGTCGGTAATATGCGAGGCGTTGGCCGGCGGCATGGCGTGGCTACGACCGGCCTGCAGGTAGATCTCGCGCGCATGGACGGCGATGTCGCGGTCGGTCTCGAACATCACGCCCTTCGGCGGAGCGACGATCCCCTCCCAGCTCGGCTCCTTCGCGTGGCACATGGAGCAGCGACCCATCACGGTATCGCGGACCTTTGGGAAATCCTGTGCCGTGATGAAGGGCTGCTGGATGGCAGAGACCTTCGTTGTGGGTTCGCCCGTCAAGATCTTCGGCACTGTGGAAAGCCACATGATGATGATGAACAGGATGACGGTGGCAAGCCAGGTCCAGGTCGGGTTGCCGGCATTGGCGTGGCGGGTATTGAACCAGTGGCGGATCGTGACGCCCATCAGGAAGACGAGCGAGGCGATGATCCAGTTGAACTGCGTACCGAAAGCCAGCGGATAGTGGTTCGACAGCATCAGAAACAACACCGGCAGCGTCAGGTAGTTGTTATGCGTCGAGCGCTGCTTGGCGATGCGACCGTATTTCGCATCTGGCGTACGCCCGGCAAGAAGGTCGGCGACAACGATCTTCTGGTTCGGAATGATGATGAAGAAGACGTTGGCCGACATGATCGTCGCGGTGAAGGCACCGAGATGCAGGAAGGCGGCACGGCCGGTAAAGAGATGGGTATAGCCCCATGCCACCGCCACGAGGATGAAATAGAGCGCCACCATCAGCCGCGTATTGTCGTTGCCGAAGGGCGATTTGCAGATCAGGTCGTATAGGAGCCAGCCACCGGCGATCGAGCAGAGCGAAATGGCGATCGCCACCGGCTTGGAGACGTCAAGCACAGCCGGGTCGATCATGTAGAGGTCGGCGCCGGCATAATAGACGAGACAGAGCATGCCGAAGCCCGACAGCCAGGTGACGTAGCTCTCCCATTTGAACCAGACGAGGTGCTCCGGCATGTTGGCCGGCGCCACCAGATATTTCTGGATATGGTAGAAGCCGCCACCGTGGACCTGCCACTCCTCGCCGTAGGCTCCCGGCGGCAGCGCCGGATGCTTTTTGAGGCCGAGGTCAAGTGCTACGAAATAGAATGACGAGCCAATCCAGGCGATGGCGGTAATGACGTGCAGCCAGCGGACGGCAAAAGTCAGCCAGTCCCAGGCGATGGCATATTCATACATGGGAACTCCCTCCCGCTCTTCATGGGCCCGATCTCTATGGGAGTGTTTGCCATCGCTCTATTTTCTCGAAAATCCCGGTTAATCCGCCAACACTTTCAAAAAAATCTATAAGATGAACCCTGGTTTGTTCCGCGTGCCGATGTGGTAGAAAGGTGCCATGTCCTATCTTGATAATGTCCGTGTCTTCGTTCGCGTGGTCGAACTCGGTACCCTTTCGGCAGCAGGCCGCGACCAGCGCGTCACGCCCGCGGTTGCGAGTAATCGCATCAAGGAACTCGAGCGCCATCTCGGCGTGCGCCTGTTCAACCGCACGACGCGTAAGCTGTCGCCGACCGAACATGGTCGCGTTTTCTATGAAAAGGCCGTGAAGATCATCGAGGCTGTGAACGAGGCGGAAGCGGCGATCGCGGACCTCTCACGCAATCCGAAGGGTTCGCTGAGGATCACAGCGCCGCTCGGCATCGGCCGGCGGCTGATCGCCTCGGGCATTCCGGAGTTTCACGACAAATATCCAGATATCGAAGTCCGCTTGCGCCTGTCCGACCACAATGTCGATATCCTGGCCGAAGGCGTCGACGTCGCCTTCAAGCTCGGCGTCTTGGAGGATTCCAACCTGCGCATGCGCGGCATCCTCAATTGCGAGCGGGTGCTGTGCGCGTCGCCTGCCTATTTGGCGCAGCGCGGCGTGCCGGCGACCGCGGATGCGTTGATCGCCGACAAGCATGACTGTCTCTTGCTGCGCTATCCCGGCTCGAAGGAATATTATTGGACGTTGATGACGGCGGAAGGTGCCCGCAAGTTCGAAGTCGCAGGCCCCTATGACAGCGACGACGGCGACGTGCTCACCCAATGGGCGCTGGAAGCCCGCGGCATCATCAACAAACCGCTGTTCGAGGTGAAGGCCTATCTGAAGGAAGGGCGATTGTTAGAGATCCTGAAGGAGAGTCCTCCGGCCCCGGTGCAGCTTGCGGCCATCTACCCGCACAAGCGTTTCCAGGATCCGAAGGTCCGCCTGATGATCGATTTCATGGCGGAGCGCTGTCAGCGGCTGATCGGCAAGCTGCTCGAGGACGAGCCGGCGGCTGCGGCCTCGTGATCCGAAGGAGACGGATTGATCTCGGCTTGAATCAAGCCAGTAAAATCATATATGACTATCGGTGGTCATATGGAGAAGCGGCATGAAGGAAATCCAGCTCAAGGATGCGAAGGCGACGCTTTCGGCGGTGGTCGATCAAGCCGTGGCCGGCGAGCCGACCGTTATTACCCGCCATGGTCGGAAGGAAGCGGTGCTGGTTTCCTTCGAGGAATGGCAACGGGTTTCCAAGGTACCGGACTTCGCCGATCTGCTTCTCGCCTTTCCCGGCGAGCCCGCCGATATTCCGGAGCGATCGCGGAAACCCGCACGTTCATTGCGTGGAAACGGCTTCTGATCTTGTATCTTCTGGATACCAATATCGTATCGGCCGATGCGCCGACCAAGCGTCACGTCGGCGTCGACGAATTCACGGCCTGGCTGCGTGCGAATAGCGACCGGCTTTATCTTTCGGCCATCACAATCGCCGAAATCGAGGCCGGCATTGCCAGAGCGACAAGAATCGAGGCGACGACGAAAGCAGGCCACCTACGCCGCTGGCTCGCCGCGGTTGAACATTTCTATGCTGGCCGTATCCTGCCGTTCGGCATCGAAGAGGCGAGACATGCCGGCCTGATACTTGACCGGGCGCGTGCTCACGATCCAGGCTTCGAGGACATTGCCATTGCCGCGACTGCCACTGCGCACGGCCTCACTGTTTTGACGGCCAATGAGCGGCATTTCACGCCGCTTGGCGTGCCGTTCGCCAACCCCTTGAAGCAGTTGCCGGTTATCCGATAGCAGGTTTTGCCGTGGCCGGCTGTGCTGCAGCCGTCCAGGTCAGCGCCGCCGTCATGATCTCGGCGGCCGCCAGTGTGGCGATGACAGTCGGGCGTTTGTCTTTCACTGCCGTCCCGCCGATCGGGCATATCAGGCGTTCGAAAAGCTCCGTCTGGCCGCTTTCGCGCGACAGCCAGTTGCGGAAGGTCGCGCGCTTGGTCTTCGAGCCGATCATGCCGACATAGGCTACGTCTGTGCGCTTGAGCGCCTCTGCGGCAATCAGGAAATCGAGCGCGTGGTCATGAGTGAGGATGACGAAGCTGCTGCCGGCCGGCGCATCGCGCACGACAGCCTCGGGCATGGCCGTGAGACAGGTCTCGACGCCCGACACGGTACTGGCGACGAGCTCTTCCTCTCGCGTATCGACAAGCACTACGCGCAACGGCGCTAGCGAAAGTGCCAGGGCGAGTGCATCGCCGACATGGCCCGCTCCGAAAACATAGACATGCGGTCGCGCGGCCATTTCCCGGTCGCTGCGGGCGATGAGGTCGTTTACAAGGTCAGAATTGAGCGCTGTAAAGGCGAGGCCGACCCGACCGCCGCAGCATTGGCCGATCTCCGGACCGAGCGGTACGCTCATCGGCTCAGCCGCGAGACCCGAGCGTAACGCCCGACGCGCCTGATCGATCGCCATATATTCGAGTTGCCCGCCGCCGATCGTTGCAAAAATCGCTCGTTCGGACACTAGCATCCAGGCATCGGCATCGCGTGGCGCCGAACCTGCGACACCCGTGACCTCGACGAGCATCGACATCGGCTCCCGACGCAGGAAATCGCGGATGTCTTCGCGGGCAGGCATTACCTTCACTCCTTTTGCGCAGCCTTGAGGCGCTCGATTGCCATCAGCACCCGCTCGGGCGTTGCCGGCGCGTCGAGACGCGGGCAGATCTTGTGGTCGGCGACGCTCGCCACGGCATCCGATAGAGCGTGCAGAACGGCAAGGCCAAGCGGCAGCGGCGGCTCGCCGACCGCCTTGGATCGATGGATCGTCGGCTCATAGGCCTCCGACCAATCGGTCAGCGCTACATTGAAAATCTTCGGGCGGTCGGATGCAAGCGGGATCTTGTAGGTCGAGGGCGCATGAGTGCGCAGCCGCCCCTTGTTATCCCACCAAAGCTCTTCCGTCGTCAGCCAGCCCATGCCCTGAATGAAGCCACCCTCGACCTGGCCGATATCGATGGCCTTGTTGAGCGAGCGGCCGGTATCGTGGAGGATATCGGTGCGTTCAACGACATATTCGCCCGTCAGCGTATCGATCGATACTTCCGAGCAGGCAGCACCATAGGCATAGTAGTAGAAGGCATGGCCGCGGCCGGCCTTGCGATCCCAATGGATCTTCGGTGTCTTGTAGAAACCGGCGGCCGAAAGCTGGACGCGGGCCATATAGGCCTTCTTGACGAGATCGGGGAAGGGCATCTCGATGTCGCCGATGCGTACGCGATTGGGCAGGAATACCACTTGCTCGCGCGGCACCTGATGAGTTTCGGCGGCGAAAGCGATCAGCCGGTCTTTGATCTGGCGCGCTGCATTTTGCGCAGCCATGCCGTTGAGATCGGCGCCCGAGGAGGCCGCGGTCGGCGAGGTGTTGGGCACCTTTGCCGTCGTCGTCGCCGTGATCTTCACCCGGTCGAGATCGATCTGGAATTCTTCCGCCACGACCTGCGCGACCTTCAGATGCAGACCTTGCCCCATTTCGGTGCCGCCATGATTCATATGCACGGACCCATCGCTATAGACGTGCACCAGCGCGCCGGCCTGGTTCGATTCCGTCTTGGTGAAGGAAATGCCGAACTTCACCGGGGTCAGAGCGATGCCGCGCTTGACGATGCGGCTCTTGGCGTTGAACTCGGAAATGGCCTTGCGGCGGCCGGCATAATCGGCGCTTTCCTCCAGTTCGGCGACGATGCGCTGGATGATGCAGTCCTCGACCTTCTGGTGATAGGGGGTGAGGTTGCGTTCGCCCTGAACGCCCATTGCGTCGTAGGAATTCAGCTTGCGGATTTCGAGTGGATCCTTGCCGACGGCGAAGGCCACCTCGTCTATAACGCGTTCAGCACCTACCATCCCCTGCGGACCGCCGAAGCCGCGGAAGGCCGTGTTGGAGACGGTGTTGGTATAAAGCGGCGCCGACTTCGCCTGAACATGCGGAAAGAAATAGGCATTGTCGCAATGAAACAGCGCACGATCACCGACGGGGCCTGAAAGGTCGGCAGAGAAGCCGGCGCGAAGCGCGAAGGTGTAATCGACGGCGAGGATGCGGCCTTCATCGTCGAAGCCGACATCGTAATCGATGGCAAAATCATGCCGCTTGCCGGTCGCCACCATATCTTCGTCGCGGTCGAGCCGGACCTTGACGGCACGCTTCAGCTTTTTGGCGGCAATGGCCGCAATCGCGGCGCATTGGTTCGCTTGGGTTTCCTTGCCGCCGAAGCCACCACCCATGCGGCGAACCTCGATCGTAACGGCATTGCTCGGCACGCCGAGCGCATGGGCGACCATATGCTGCGTCTCGCTCGGGCCTTGGGTAGAGCAGTAGACGACGACCTCGTCATCTTCGCCAGGCACGGCCAGCGAGACCTGGCCTTCGAGATAGAAATGATCCTGGCCGCCAAGCCGCATGCGGCCCGTCACCCGCCGCGGCGCATTTGCAAGTGCGGTCGCCGCATCGCCGCGCTTCAGCGTCAGCGGCGTGACGACCTGCCTATGGGTGGAAACGTCGAGATCCCAGATATCGATATTAGCAGGTAATTCCTCGTACTCGATCTTTGCCAGCCTTGCGGCGCGGCGAGCCTGCTCGCGCGTTTCGGCGATCACGCAGAAAATCGGCTGGCCGTGAAACTCGACCTTGCCGGCAGCAAGCACCGGGTCGTCGTTCATGTAGGAGGGAGAGATGTCGTTGACGCCGGGCACATCCTCATGGGTGAGCACGGCGACGACGCCGGGGGCTGCCCGCACGGCGGCAAGATCGACGGATTTCAGGATGCCATGGGCGACAGTCGAGAGGCCAAGGCCGGCATGGAGGGTGCCGTTCGGCTCTGTAATGTCGTCGATATAGACGGCCGTACCAGAGACATGCTTGTGCGCAGAATCATGGCGTGGGCTCGAATGGACGCCGCCAATGATGGTTTCGGGTGTGAGGTCTGGTGTGTGCTTATTCATGGGCTTACGCGGCCTCGTATCTCGATACCTGCGCCGGCGCCGCACTGGACGTCGTTTCCAGGTAGAAGCGCAGCAGAAGGTTTCTTGCCGCCAGCGCACGATATTCCGCCGTGGCACGCATGTCGGTCAGCGGCGTGTAATCCTCGGCATATTTCTCCATTGCCATGTCCACGGTCTTTTCGTTCCAGGGCTGGCCGAGCAGCGCCCTTTCGACGGCGAAGGCCCGTTTTGGCGTTGCGGCCATGCCGCCATAGGCAATCCGGATTTCGGCAACCGTCCCGTCGGCGGCAAGTGCCAGCCGGAAGGCGCCGAGCGTTGCGGTAATGTCCTCATCCCGACGCTTCGTCACCTTGTAGACCGCGAATTTCTCGTCTGCCGCTGGAACTGGAATATGCACTGCCTCGACGAACTCGCCGGGCTGACGGTCCTGTTTGCCATAGGCGATGAAGAAGTCTTCAAGCGCAACGGTGCGCCGGGCAGCACCTTTGCGTAAGGTCAACGACGCGTTGAGCGCGATCAGGGCCGGCGGCGTATCGCCGATCGGCGAACCATTGGCGATGTTGCCGCCGATCGTGCCCATGTTGCGCACCTGCTGGCCGCCGATGCGGGTAATCAACGGCCCGAGCGCCGGGATGTGCTCAGACAGCGTCGCGACCGCCTCCGAATAGGTGACGCCGGCGCCGATGGTGATGACGCGGTCTTTCACCGCGATCGATTTCAACTCCTGCAGCCCGGCAATGAAGATGACCGGCGTGATGTCGCGCATGTGCTTGGTAACCCAAAGACCGACATCGGTGGAGCCGGCGACTACGGTTGCCGTCGGCGATGCCTCCAGAACCGAAGCGAAATCATCAAGGTTCGCCGGCACGATCAGGCGATGGCGACCCTCGCCGATTTCGACACGAGCACCATCGGCAAGAGCCTTCAGCCGCGCGATTATGGTGTCGCGCTCGACAAGCAGGGGATCGTTCTGCGTACCGCCATAGTTGGAGATTGCGCGGGCCGCGCGCAGGATCGGCTCATAGCCGGTGCAGCGACAGAGATTGCCCTGGAGCGCCGTTTCGATCTGTTGATCCGTTGGGTTTGGCGTCTGCATCCAGAGTCCGTAGAGCGACATGACGAAACCTGGCGTGCAGAAGCCGCATTGCGAACCGTGAAAGTCGACCATCGCCTGCTGCACTGGATGTAGGTGCTCGTCGCTCGAGGCGAGATGCTCGACGGTGACGACATGGCAGCCGTCGAGGGAACCGAGGAAGCGGATGCAGGCGTTGACGCTCTCATAGAGGAGGCTGCCCGCAGGCATCAGCCGCCCTACAAGCACCGTGCAGGCGCCGCAGTCACCCTCGGCGCAGCCTTCCTTTGTGCCCTTCAGCGAGCGGGAGAGGCGCAGCCAGTCGAGCAGCGTCTGGTCTGGTGCCACGTCGGTAAGAACGACGTCCCGGCCGTTGAGAATGAAACGAAGTTCGGAGCGGATTGTCGTTGATGTCATCGCTCAGCTCCCGCGGTAGGTGGAATAGCTGTAGGGCGAGAGGAGGAGCGGCACGTGGTAATGCGCGCCTTCATCGGCGAGACCGAAACGGATCGGGATGATGTCGAGAAACATGGGGCCTTGCGATGTGCGTCCGAGATAGTCACCGGCATGGAAGCGCAGCTCGTAGGTGCCGGCCTTCATGGTTTCGCTCGACAGCAGCGGCGCATCGCAACGACCGTCGTCGTTGGTCTCGGTAGACTTCAGGAGGTGCAGAGCATCGCCCTCGATCCGGTAGAGTTCGATGCGCAGGCCCCGGGCGGGCTTGCCGAGCGCCGTGTCCAACACGTGGGTCGTGAGCCGACCGGCTCCAGGCGAATGAGGCTGCATGCTTTTCTCCCGAACGAAGTTCTCATGTTCCACTATCCGCCAGGCCCATTCCCATGAAAAGCAGCTGTAACGTTCGAGACTTTCAAAATTTCCAGGGGGAATGGCGTGCACGATTTGCGGTTAGACAGTGGGTATCGAAAACGTTTGGAGGAACGTTTCATACGATGTTGCGGCGGGGACGAATGAGCTCGGCTCGCGCACTTCGCATGCACTGAGGCGGCGAAATACGTGCCGATATGGCGATGCATTTCATGAAAAGGCAGGTTTCCGCCGGTCTCGCTGCATGGCGGAAGTGATGAGTGCGCCGATTTTCGGCTGGTCCTGATGGGTATCGGTTCGAGACGCTTGGCTGCAGAAAAACCTTGCCGCAGCTAGCGGGAAGCCGATGTCGCGGTCTTCGCGATCAGCATCGGTAGTGATCGACCATGGAAATAGCCGCGGCATGGCGGCTGCCAGAGTGCCAGCCGTGCTCCGGTCAATTTCTGCTGTCCGCACCGCGGGTCAGGCATCGAACCCAAGCGAACATATCGTCGATCGAGGAAGAGGTGATTTCGGAGAATGGAAACGGGAGACCATCAATGAAAGTGATCGAAATTCAACCGCTAACCAGAGCCGCATTCGCGCCTTTTGGTGATGTGATCGAAATGGAGGATGCGCACAGCTATCCCATCAATGCCGGCAAATGTGTTCGCTACCATGACCTCGCAAAGGTCGAAGCGATCGGCGAGGAGGCGCGCACGATGATCAGCTGGCTGCGCGGCGAACCCTATGCACTGCCGCTCGAACTGAAGATGGTCGAGCGGCATCCTCTCGGCAGCCAGGCTTTTGTGCCGCTGTCCGGCCATCCCTTCCTCGTCGTTGCGGCGCCGCAGACGGACACTGGTCCGGGCGAGCCGGTGGCGTTCCGCACCAGGCCCGGTCAAGGCGTCAATATCTGGCGCAATGTCTGGCACGGTATTCTGACGCCCCTCGACGGTGTCTCCGACTTCATCGTCGTCGATCGCGGCGGCAAGGGCGTCAATCTCGAGGAGCATTTCTATGAGGAGACGTTCTTGATCCGCTGAAAGGAGCTGGATCTGTTCAGATATCGGAAGGGGCGCTGCCATCGCAACGCCCCTTATTGCTAGAGCAACAGCTCTCGAATGCCAAAAGACCGGGTCATTCCAGCGAATGACCCGGTCTTGCATTTAATATCCATCGTCAATCCGCGAAGAAGGCGAAGCGCACGACAAACAGGGCGGCGACAATCTGCGTTGCCGGATGCAGCATCGACCAACGGCCGGTGAAGACCTTCACGGCGACATAGGTGATGAAGCCGAAGGCAAGGCCGTTGGCGATCGAGTAAGTGAAGGGCATGGCAAGCGCGGTGATTGCCGCCGGTGCGGCTTCGGTCAGGTCATCCCATTCGATCTCGGTCAGCTCGCGCATCATCAGGCCGGCGACATAGAGCAGCGCTGGGGCCGTCGCATAGGCAGGAACGGAGGCTGCGAGCGGCGAGAAGAAGAGAGCTGCGATGAAGAGGGCGGCGATGGTGATCGCGGTCAGGCCCGTACGGCCGCCGGCCTGGACGCCGGAAGCGCTTTCCACGAAGGCTGTCGTGCTGCTGGTGCCCATCAGCGAGCCGGCGACGATGGCGGCGCTATCGGCGAGCAAAGCCCTGCTCAAGCGGTTCGGCTTTCCGTCCTGGATCAGGTTCGCCCGCTTGGCGATACCGATCAGCGTCCCGGTGGCGTCGAAGACTTCGACTAGCACGAAGACGAGGATGATATGAACCAGACCGCCATGGAGAGCGCCGACGATGTCGAGCTGCAAAAAGGTCGGCATGATCGACGGCGGCGCCGAAACGATGCCATGAAACTGGCTGACGCCGAAGATCCAGGAGAGAATGGTGACGGCGAGAATGCCGATGAGGATCGAACCTCTTATTTTCAGCGCATCGAGAATGGCGATGACGAAGAAGCCAAAGATTGCGAGAAGGGGGCCGGTCTGCTTGAGGTCACCGAGGCCAATGAGGGTCGCCTTGTTGGCGACGACGATGCCGGCGCTCTTGAGCGCAATGATCGCCAGAAAGAGACCGATACCCGCGGCAATCGCGCTTCTGAGCGAATGTGGGATGCCGGCGATCAGCCAGCTGCGCACGCCGGTCACCGTCAGCAGCACGAAGATGCAACCGGAAATGAAGACCGCGCCGAGCGCCTGCTGCCAGGTAAAGCCGAGAGCCGAAACCACGGTAAAGGCGAAGAAAGCATTGAGCCCCATGCCAGGTGCCATGCCGATCGGCCAATTGGCGACGAGGCCCATGACGATCGAACCCAGCGCGGCTGCGAGACAGGTGGCGACAAAGACCGCATTGCGGTCCATGCCGGTCGTCGACAGAATGTCGGGATTGACGAAGATGATATAGGACATCGTCAAGAACGTCGTCACGCCGGCAATGAGCTCCGTGCGTACGGACGTACCGTGTTCACTCAATTTGAAAAGTCGTTCAAGCATTGTTCCTCCCTAAGCGTTCCCGACGCTCGTGAAATCATGGGGCTTGCCCGCGTCTCCTCCAGATGCGGGCCGCGAGAAGCGGCTTTCGACGCTTCGTGGCGAGGGGGGATTGTGCGCTTTTAATGGCTTTGCGCGCTAGAGCCGGATTTCCCTGCAATTCGCGAAAGACATTCTAGATTTTCAAGCTATTTCCGCGCGAATTTCTTCCGATTTCGGAACCGCTAGCGGATGGTCGAAACCATCGTTCGGTCCCGCACAATCGCTCGATGCAGCTGAGGCAAGAAGATATGCATGATATTTATCGCAGCAAGGTGACAAAGCCAAACTATTTCCGTCGGATGGTGAAACCTGCCCAGACGGCGGCCATGGAGTGACGCGGCGAGCCTCCATATCTAAAATGGAGGCCGACCTAAGTGATGATGCTAATTCGAGCGGAGCGCCCGATCAAAGTTGCCCGGCGCGATATTGATCGGCGATGTTCCTGCAGGCGCGGATGGTCAGGGCCATCACGGTTAGCGTGGTGCCGGCAATGCCGCTACCCGGAAAGGCGGAAGCATCCGTCACGAGCAAGTTGGGTATGTCCCAGCTCTGATTATGCGCGTTGAGGACGGATTCCTGCCTTGATGTCCCCATGCGCGCACCGCCGGTTTCATGGATGGCGGCGCCCATGCACATGGTCTTGCGGAACCATGCGCGGAACATGAAGCGGCTGAAAGGATCGGCATCGGGAAAGGCGCCACGGCCCATTTCCCTAAGGCCAGTAGGCGAGCCGATGAATTCTAGTTCACCGCCGACGCCACGCACCATGTCGATCAGTACCTCTTCCTGCCGGCGCAGCAGGGCATGTTCCTCCTCGCCCATGGCGCATCGGATATGGGGCACCGGAATCCCCCATGCATCCTTCCGTCGTGCATCGAGCGTGATGCGATTGTCGGCATAGGGCAGCATGCGGCCAAAGCCGAAGAAGGCCAGCCGCGAAGGCTCGTCATCCGGTGTCGGCGCCCGGCCGATGCTTCCCTGATAGTCGAAATCGTCGCGGCCGGCGTCGCCCTCTCCAAAGCGCGGGACGAAGATGCCGCCGGAGGGATTGTAGAAGGGGTCAACAGGTGCGGAATCATCGGCCGCCCATCCCTTCGCCTTGGAGAAGGAGCCGAAGGCAAGGCATGGCAGCTGGTCCATGAAATAGCGCCCGAGTGCCCCCGAGCTATTGCCAAGCCCGTGCGGATGGTGAGCCGTGGCCGAGTTGAGAAGCAGCCGCACGCTTTCGATCGGCGATGCGCAAAGCACGACGATGGCGGCGCGGGCGGTTTCGATCTTGCTGGTCACGCGATCGATGAACTCGGCACCCGTCGCTCGGCCCCCGGCCTCGTCGGTGGTGATGCGGCGCACGATGGCGTCATGGCGCATGGTCAGACGTCCGGTCGCCAACGCCTCGCGCAGCGGTTTCGGCGTCCGTTCGGCATCGGGCGCGATATAGCGCCAGGAAACGACATGCCGGTTCGGCCAGCGTCCTTCGACTTCCGTCTTGAAGATTTCTTCAGCCGGCGTCAGCTTTGCCGGATGCGCATAGACGCCGTCCGGCAATGTCTCCACACCGTCCTCATTGCCATAAAGGCCAAGGCTGGTTTCAACCTCCGCATAGTAAGGCGCGAGCTCCTCATAGGAAACCGGCCAGTCCTCGCCCTTGCCGGTCTTCGACCGGATCTTGAAATCATCGTCGGTCCAGCGCAGCAGCACCCGGCCAAAGCTGTGGAGGCGGCCGCCGCCCTGACGGCCGCGTATCCACAGGAATGGCGCATCCTTCGGCGTCGTATAGGGGTTCTTGCGATCGTTGACGAAGAAATGGCTGAAGCGTTCGGTAAAGAAGGCGGCGCGTGCCTGGATGGGCTGACCCTTCAGCGTGGCGCGGGCGCGCTCCCAAATATTGATGCTGCTTGCCGGTGCCTTCTTGCGGTTGGGATCGAAATCCTTCTGGGTCACCGCCGGCCCCGCTTCGAGCAGCAATACGGACAGCCCTTGGGCGGTCAATTCCTTGGCGGCGAAGGAGCCGGCGGCGCCGGAACCGATCACCAGCGCGTCGTAGACAGTCTGAGACATGGATAATTTCCGTATGCTTTGGAAGTGGTCTTAAAGGCGGGCGCCATCAGCGCCGAAGAGGGAGGCCTTGGCGATATCGAGGCCGGGCGTGATCGCCGTACCCGGCTGCAGGATGGCATCTCCCATGATGCGGTAAGAGAGGCTTTGGCCCGCCCAGTCGAACCACAGCACGGTATCGGCGCCCATCGGTTCGACGACCGAGACGGTGCCGGGAATGGTGGGCCAACCCGCGTCCGCGCCATTCGGCGCGATATGCTCCGGCCGGATGCCAAGTGTGGCGGGACCTGCCTTGACGGCGCTGAGGAAAGGGTAGCCGGCGAGGGAGATGGCAAGTCCGTTGCTTTCGAAGACCGGCACGTCCCCTTTCAAGATAATCTCGCCCTCGATGAAGTTCATCGCCGGCGCGCCGATGAAGCCGGCAACGAAGAGATTGGCCGGACGATGGTAAATTTCGGACGGACTGGCGAGCTGCTGGATCACGCCGTCCTTCATGATGGCGATGCGATCGGCAAGGGTCAGAGCCTCGACCTGATCATGCGTGACATAGATCATCGTATTGCCGAGGCTCTGATGCAGCTTCTTGATCTCGACACGCAGCTCGTTGCGCAGCTTGGCATCGAGATTGGAGAGCGGTTCGTCGAACAGGAAGACGTTGACTTCGCGCACCAGCGCGCGGCCGATCGCGACGCGCTGGCGCTGGCCGCCCGACAGTTCCGAAGGGCGGCGGTCGAGCAGCTTGTCGAGATGCAGAAGCGAAGCAGTGCGGGCGATGCGCGCATCGATCTCGGCTTTCGGAAGACCCGCCACGCGCAGGCCGAATGAGAGGTTCTTGCGCACCGACATGCGGGGATAGAGCGCATAGGACTGGAAGACCATGCCGATGCCGCGATCCTTCGGCTCGGCCCAGGTGACGTTCTTGTCCGATATCCAGATCTCGCCGTCGCTGATGTCCTGCAGGCCGGCAATGGAGTTGAGCAGGGTCGATTTCCCGCAGCCGGATGGTCCGAGCAGCACGAGAAATTCGCGCGGAGCGATGTCGATCGACATCTTGTCGATGACGGTGTGATCGCCATAGGCGATCTTGAGGTCCTTGACCGAGACGGCAGGCTGCATGGCATTACCCCTTGACGGCGCCGGCAGCGACACCACGCAGGAACCAGCGGCCGGAGAAGAAATAGATGGCGAGCGGAACGATGGCGGTCAGAATGGTGGCGGCCATGTTCACATTGTAGGCGCGCTCGCCCATGGTGGTGTTGACGATGTTGTTGAGCTGCACCGTCATCGGCAGATTGTCGCGCCCAGCAAAGACCAAGCCGATCAGGAAGTCGTTCCAGATGCCGGTAAACTGGAAGATCGAGGCGACCACGATCATCGGCACGGACATGGGCAGCATGATCTCGAGGAAGATCCGCCAGAAGCCGGCGCCGTCGACGCGGGCCGCCTTGCAGAGCTCCTCGGGAATGGCGACGAAATAGTTGCGGAACAGCAGCGTCACCAGCGGCAGGCCGAAGATCACGTGAACGAGGACTACGCCTGTCACCGAATTATAAAGGCTGAGATTGGCGAGCAGCCGCACCAGCGGATAGAGAAAGATCTGGTAGGGGATGAGGCCTCCGGCCATCAGAAGCCCGAACAGCAGGTTCGAGCCTCTCGGCCGCCAGAAGGAGAGGGCATAGCCATTGATCGCGCCGATAAAGACGGAGATAGCTACGGCCGGCACGGTGATCTTGACCGAATTCCAGAAGCCGATGCGCACGCCCAGGCATTGGGTACCCATGCAGGCGCCCGACCACGCCGTCTTCCAGGCGTTGAAATCGATGGTGTCGGGGAAGGCGAAGATGCGACCCTGGCGAATCTCTTCCATCGTCTTCAGCGAGGTGACGAGCATCGTATAGAGCGGCAGGAGGAAGAACAGCGCTGACAGGATGAGGAAGGCATAAAGTCCGATCTGGCCTGCCGTCAGCCGCGATGGCTTGGGACCGCGGGGATGAAGAGCCGCCATCAATGTGCTCCCCTTCTTCTGGCGCGCATGACGAGCGCATAGCGAAATGGTGCGACGGCCATGACCACCGAGAGCACGAGCACGGTGGCGCCGGCACTCGCGAGGCCGAGGTTCTGGCGCTCGAACAGATTGTCCATGATGAATTTTGCCGGCACTTCGGTGGAATTACCGGGGCCGCCGCCGGTCTGCGCGACGATGAGGTCATAGGTCTTGATCACGCCCATGGAGAGCAGCATGCCCGCCGCGGCAAGCGCCGGCCCAAGTTGTGGCAGGATGATCGAGGTATAGATGCGCCAGACCGGGATGCCGTCGATCTGTGCCGCCTTCCATTGCTCCTCACCGATCCCGCGCATGCCTGACAGTGCGATGACCATGACGAGACCAGCACCCTGCCAGACGCCGGCAAAGACCACCGTATAGATCGCCATGTCGCGATTGACGATCCAGTCGAAGACGAAGCTTTGCCAGCCGAGCGCCCTGACGGTCGCCTGAATGCCGAAGGTCGGGTTCAGCATCCACTGCCAGATGAGGCCGGTGACCACGAAGGACATGGCGTAGGGGTAAAGAAAGATGGTGCGAAATACGTTTTCGAAGCGAACCTTGCGATCGAGCGCTGCAGCAAGCACGAAGCCGAGAGCAAGGCAGCCGGCAACATAGAGTACGCCGAAGATCAGCACATTTTCCAGGGATGCCAGCCATCGCGATGTCCGGAACAGCTTGGCATATTGGGCAAAGCCGACATAGTTGGACGACGGGAAGATGGTCGAATCCGTGAAAGACAGGCGCACCGACCAGACCATGGTGCCGATATAGACGAAGATCGCGGCAATCCATGTCGGCAGCAGGGCAAAGGTCGCAGCAAGGGGACGTCTGCGCTTGGTTTGCATAGGCAAACTTTCTCGAAAGGATGGGCGGAGCCGACCGACCGGGAACTCCGGCGATCGGCTCGCTGGAAGGCTATTCGAAGATCGCGAAGAACTTCTCCGCACCTGAGGCGCTATCCTCGGACGGATTGGTCCAGAACTCGTCGACGAAGTCGTTGAGTGCGCCGGCCTGCTGCGGCGAAAGGATTAGAGCCTGATCCGGCACGATCTTGCCGGCACTCATCAGCTCAAGGCCTTTTTGCGCGCAGACGTCGAGCTTCGATTTATCGACGTCGGTGCGCATCGGCACCGAGCCCTTCTTCAGCGAGAACTCGACTTGCACGGCCGGGTCCATGGCGACCTCGGCGAGGAGGACCTGCCCCTTTTGTGCGGCCGCGTCGGCGATCTTCGGGAAGGAGAAGGAATCGGCGACATAAACCATGCCCGGCGATTGCGGCACAAGCATACAGCCATAGTCCTTGCCCAACTCCTTACCGGCGGCGACGAATTCGCCCTTGGCCCAGTCACCCATGAACTGCACGCCGGCCTTGCCGGTGATGACCATGGCAGTCGCGTCGTTCCAGTTGCGGCCCGCAGCACCCTCGTCGACATAGGCGCGGAGCTTGCCGAGAATATCGAGCGTCTTCTTCACGCCCGCCGTCGAGGCGTCGCTCTTGTCCTTGTCGACATAGATCTTGAGGAAGCCGTCAATGCCGACCTGGGTCAGCAGGATCATGTTGAAGACCTTGGATTCCTGCCAGGATTGACCGCCCCAGGCGACGGGCTGAATGCCTGATGCCTTCAGCTTGTCGAGGGCCGAGAAGAATTCGTCCCAGCTCTTCGGCTCGTCAGTGAGGCCAGCCTTGGCGAAGGCATCCTTGGAATAGAACACCCAACTCTCGCCATGGGCGCCGGTCGGAGAGAGATAGACCTTGCCGTCATAGGAGATGAGATCGTAGATTGATTTCGGCAGGACATCGGCCCATTTGCCGGCTTTCGCCACATCGTCGATCGGGTTCATAAGTCCCTGATTGACGAAATCGGTGTTGGCAAGGCCGAGCACGGCCTGCTTGGCAGTCGGCGGGTCGCCTGCGACCAGACGGTTCTGGAAAGCGGCATCGGCCGCTCCGAAACCGGCGATAGAGGAGTCTTTCCAGGTGCCGCCGCGCTTTTCGAATTCCTGTTTGACGACGCCGAGGGCTGCAGCTTCGCTGCCTGATGTCCAGGAGGTCATCACCTCGGCTTCCGGCTTATCTTCCGCATGGGCAGGAATGGAGGCCGCAAGGAGTGCGGCTCCCATCAATAGCAATTTCACTGTATCTTTCATCGTTCCACCTCTTCATGAAAGCCCTCTTGGCGGGGCTATTCGTTTTCGGATTGTTGGTATCAGCGATAGATCGGCAAGAGTGCCTGTCTGACGAGCGTCAGCCCGTTGGCGATATCGCCGACCGGATCGGGAGCGGCGTCGAGCTCGAGAATGGCCCAGCCTTCATAGCCGCGGTCACGCAGCAGCCTGGCCCAGCCCGGCCAATCGACCCGGCCGAGGCCGAAGCCGCAGAAATAGGGGCGATGGCGGTCATGGATATGCTCATCGATGACGGTATCGGCGGGCATCGGACCCAGCGCATCCTTCCAGTGGGCAATGATGACGCGCTCATGGTGACGATCGACAAGCTGCAGCGGATCGGAGCCGGCGACGATGATGTGCGCCGTATCCGGGCACATATGCACGTAGGCGGGATCGGTCAGCAGCATCAGCAGATCGACATCGCGCGCTGCCGCGAAGATCGAATGCGCCTCGGTGTGGAGAGCAAGCCGCACACCCTTGGCGTAGAGAGCGGCACCGAGGCGATTGAGGAAATCGGCAATCTTGCGCGCCTGCTCGAAATCGAAGAACCGCACCGGCTGAGCGCCGAGCGTCTGGCGAAGCGGCGCACCGATGACCATGATATCGCTGCCGCAGGCCTTGAGGAACTCGGCATATTTTTCGGCTTTGTCGATGATGGCGGCCTGTGCGGATGCCTCGGTGAAATCGCCGGCGGCTTCTAGTTCTGCAAAGAAGCCGCTCGCAAGCGTCAGCCCGCGGCTGGAAAGCTCTGCGGCAAACTTCTCGACCGAACCATAGGTCTTCGTCGCATCCTGCCAGTTGAAGGGCGAGAAGGTCAGCTCCACACCGGTAACGCCGGAGGCTTGCACGCCGTCCAGTATCTTGTCCCAGAAGGCGCGGGGCGTGTTGCGCGATAGCGCGATGATGCCGTCATAATCTTCCACACCCCAAAATCCGGGGTGGAAAAAGGTGACGAGATCGACACCAAAGCGCAACCGTTCCGATGAGGTCATGAGACTATCCGTTCTTAAGGCATGGAAGATCGCTCGCGGAACCATGATCCACGGCCAAATAATTCATAATGATTTCAATGCACTGCATTTGGCAAACGTTTGCCGTGCCTGAATAGTAGACAAGTCGTTTTTTTATGCAAGCGATTTTTGGCAAACGTTTGCTAAACGGCTGGGATTGCCGTAGCATCCCGCGTAGCAGGCATTGGGAAGGGCGCCAAAAAGTGAAGAATAACAAGGATCTGCCGGCAGAAGAGCATTCCGGCCCTCTGATGGCGGATGTCGCTCGGCTGGCAGGCGTCGCGATCTCCACGGTGAGCCGGGCGCTCGCCAATCCCGGCCGCGTCAACGAGAAGACCCGCGCCAAGATCGATGCCGCGGCCAAGCAGCTCGGCTATACGCCCAATGCCATGGCGAGGGGGCTTCGTGTCGGTAAGTCCAATGTGATTATGATCATTCTGCCGGGCTCGCTCTATTATGGTGTCTCGCAGGTCATTCCCCTGGTCTTGCAGGGGATAAACCGCTCGTTGAGCCAGAACGGCTATCATCTGATGATTGCCAACCTCGATCGCGACGAGGCTTCCGAGCGCCATATCCTCGATCTGGCTTTTGGTGGCACGGTGCGCGGTGCCATCATTCTCTCTTCGGATCTTCCGGTCGATGGCAGCCGCTCGTTTAAAGATTCGGCTCTACCTGTCGTCTCGCTCCTATACGATATGAGCCATGCCGCCCTGCCGAGCGTCGTGACTAATGATCGGCAGGCCGTTCGCGAGGCCACGGCCGAATTAATTGCTCTCGGCCACCGGCGTTTCCTTTATCTTGCCGGTCCGGAGGGCAATTATCACGACAGAGAACGCTATCTGGGTGCTGTTGAAGCGCTTGCCGCTGCGGGTCTGCCGGAGACCGCAATCGTCAGGTCCGGCGGCAGCCTTGATTATCAGCATGGTTTCCAGATCGGCGTCGCTGCGGCGGCGGAATTTGCCGATCTCATCTTGAAGCCGACGGCCGTCATCGCCACGAGCGACGACATGGCGATCTCCTTCATGAGCTGCGTTCAACGCATGGGCTGGAAAATTCCGACCGACCTTTCCATCGTGTCCTTCGACGGCGCTCCGGCCTGCGAATATTCGCTGCCGCCATTGTCGACCATCGAACAGCCGGTCGAGGAAATGGGGCAGATGGCCGTGAGCTTGCTGATGGAGCGGATCGATGCGCCGGATAAGGCAGCGGCCCTGCGTCACGTCATCGAAAGCAAGCTCATTCGGCGCGAAAGCTTTGGTCCGGCGCCGTCAAATATTTAGGGACGGCATTGCATCGCTCTCATCGCCTTCATCCCGTCCGAGCGACGAGCGGAACAGTCTCGGCGTTGTTCCGGTCCGCCGTTTGAAGATGTCGTAGAACCGGCTGCTGGAGCCGAAGCCGCAATCATAGGCGATCTGCAGGACCGGGCTGTTGGTTTCGGCGAGCTGCTGCATCGCCCGGGCCAGGCGATAACGCGTCAGATATTCGTTGACCGAGATGCCCAATACGCTGTGAAAGATCTTGTTGGCCGTGCTGGGATGAATGCCGGCGAGCCCCGCCAACATCGGCAGGCTTACCGGTTCGCAATAGCGGGTATGGATAAGGTCGGTCAATGTTTCGGTGCGCTGCACGGCAATACTGGCGGCCGGTGCCGAGCGCCGTCGGGCAAAGTCATGATCGTCGTCGGGAGCATCGAGAACGAAACGCCGTATTCTGAGCTTGACTTCGTCGAGGATCAGCCGACGCCGAGCCATGTCGCCGTGCTCCCAGTCGGCCACCCATTGCGGCAGGAGCACAGCGTCGGCGGGGTAGGGGCGGGTATCGGCCGAAAACCGTCCCTGCATGATCGCCTGCCGCACGTTGCGATCGATCGGCAAACTCAGGAAGTCGACGAGCGGAAGATAGATGCAGATGAGCGGAGCATTGGAGGTGACCGCAATCGTCCTGTGCGGAATGGCGGCCCAGAACAGCACCAGCCGCCCCGCATCCACCTGCTCCTGCCTTCCGTTGAAAATATAGGTCATCTGCCCTTCCGTGAGGAAGTTCAGCTCGACATGGTCGTGCCAATGCGCGGCACTCATGGTATCGGCGATGTGCCGCTCGATCAGAAAGCCGCCGGCGGATGTGATGAGAGCTTCGCGCTCGACGGAATTGCTGGGTTTCGGCATGGGACCATCTGGTAGCGCGAATCCGGGAATAATTTCATTGATAGCAGGAGGAAATTCCGAATTGAAAGAGGCATGAGGTTCAAAGCCATTCCATGCGGAGATCCCTTCATGCCAAAGATCTGCCTGATCGGTGCCGGCAGCACCGTCTTTGCCCAGAATATTCTGGGCGACGTCCTTTCCAGTCAAGGTGGTGGCGACTACGTCATCAGCCTCTTCGACATCGATCCGGAGCGCCTGAAAACATCTGAAATCGTTGCACGGCGCATCTGCGAGGCGCTTCATCTCGACAAGGCGCACGTCGAGGCGACGCTCGACCGCAGGCAGGCGCTGCGGGGTTCGGATTTCGTCATTCTGATGATGCAGGTCGGCGGCTATAAGCCGGCCACGGTGACGGATTTCGATGTCCCGAAACGGTACGGGCTCCGGCAGACCATTGCCGATACGCTCGGAATCGGCGGCATCTTCCGCGGGCTTCGCACCATTCCGGTTCTCGAAGCGATCTGCCGCGACATGGAAGAAGTCTGCCCGAATGCCTTGCTCATGCAATACGTCAACCCAATGGCGATCAATTGCTGGGCGATCAAGGAGATTGCTCCGAGCATCCGGACCGTTGGTCTCTGCCACAGCGTGCAGCACACGGCCGCCCATCTTGCCGATTGCCTCGGCGAAGACGTCACCAAGATCAACTATCTCTCGGCCGGCATCAACCATGTCGCCTTCTTTCTCAAATATGAAAAACTGCACGCCGATGGCAGCCGCGAGGATCTCTATCCGCGCCTGCGCGCCCTGGCGGAGGAAGGGCGCATTCCCTCTGACGATCGGGTGCGTTTTGACGTTTTGAAACGGCTCGGCCACTTCGTCACGGAATCGAGCGAGCATTTCTCGGAATATACGTCCTGGTACATCAAGGAAGGCCGTAGCGATCTGATCGAGCGCCTCAACATTCCGCTGGACGAATATATCCGTCGTTGCGAAGTCCAGATCGCCGAGTGGCACGAGTTGCGCCGCGACCTTGAAGGCGGCAAGCCGATCGATGTCTGCCGGAGCAATGAATATGCGGCCGGCATCATTCATGCGGCAGTCACCGGCCAGCCAGCGCTGATCTACGGAAATGTCCCGAACAACGGACTGATCCAAAATCTGCCGAACGAATGCATTGTCGAAGTTCCATGCCATGTCGATCACAACGGCATTCAGCCGATCCGCATCGGGCGGATACCTTCGCAGCTCGCCGCCGTAATGAACTTGAGTATTTCCGTGCAGGAGCTGACGGTCGAGGCGGCACTGACGAAGAAACGGGATCGCATCTATCAGGCAGCTCTGCTTGATCCGCATACCTCGGCGGAGCTGTCACCCGATCAAATATGGACGCTTGTTGACGATATGATCGAGCAGCACGGCAATCTTTTGCCCGCTTATCATTAGCCCATTTGGACTTCCAGACATCATGTGAGCGCGCGGCTTCTTCGCAAGAGGATGCCGCGCGCTCACATTTTGCGTTTTTCGGCGGTCAGAAATCAGATCAAAAAAGATCAGAATTATGATTGACATTGATCTTATTGAATGGAAACTTGAGCGAAATAGAAACGTTCGTGGGACAGGAGTTTTCGTTGAGCCAAGCTGGAGGAGTCAAAGTCGATCGTCTCGACGCTATTCGCAGCCATCTGTATGCGAATGGATTTTCGACTATTCAGGCGCTCGCGGATGCCATCGGTGCCTCCTTGGCAACGGTGCGCAGGGACTTGCAGGTCCTCGAGCGGGAAGGCGCCATCGACCGCGTGCATGGCGGCGCCCGGATCGCCGAGGGATCGTCAGTGGAGCTTGCTTTTCAGGAGCGGGCCAAGCGGCATCTGTCGGCCAAGCGCGCAATCGCAACGGCAGCCTACGATTTGCTGACGCCGCGCACGGCCATTTTTCTCGATGCCGGAACCACGGTTCTGCAGCTGGCACGGCTCATCCGTCTGAACCCGATGCCGCTTCGTATCTTCACCAATGGCCTGACGGTGGCGCAGGAATTCCTCAACATCCCCAATCTGGAAGTCGTCTTGCTCGGTGGCCAGCTTCGCAGCGAAAATGCTTCGCTCGTCGGGCCGCAGGCCGAAGCAATGCTTGAGAGCATCTGGTTCGATCAGCTCTTCCTCGGCGCAAGCGCCATCAGCCCGGATGGCGCGATCTATAGCGTCGACAGCGCCGAAGCGAGCCTCAACAGATGCATGCTCAGCCGGTCGGCGCACCGCTTCGTGCTCGCCGATTCCTCGAAGTTCGGCACGATGGCGACCTATAAGGTCGCCCCCTTGAGTGCAGCGAAGGTGATTACCGATGCGGGCCTTTCCGCGCATTGGCGCGGCGAGCTCGTCAATCTCGGCGTCGAGACGACGATCGCGGACCTCGGAGCGCCGGAATGAGCGACGAGCTGATCCTCGGCATCGATGGTGGCGGCAGCAAGGTGCTGGCGGCACTTGCCGACAGAGCCGGCAACGTGCTGCTTATGTCGCGCAGCGGCGGCGTCAATCCGATGGATAATCCGAATTGGCGGCGCGAACTGGATCTTGCGCTGCGCCCCTTCCTGGAGCGGGAGCAGCCGGCCGCCGTCGCTGCCGCGCTGCCGGCCTATGGCGAAGTGGCACACCTGTCGGAACAGCAGCGCGAGGCGATCGAGGCCAGCTTCCCCAAGGCCAAGCGGCATATTCTCAACGATGTCGATGCGGCTCATCTTGGTGCCTTTGCCGGCAAGCCCGGTATTCTCATCCTGTCCGGGACGGGTTCGATGGCCTGGGCACGCAACAGCGCTGGCGCATCTGCGCGCGTCGGCGGATGGGGAGATGTCATCGGCGACGAGGGCAGCAGCTATTGGATCGGACGGGCAGCTCTCAGCCTCGTCAGCCAGAGCCTCGACGGGCGGGCAGGTCCGACCGCGCTGGCGAAGGCCGTGTTCGAATTCCTGAATCTCGACAGCATCGACCCGGTCAATGCGTTGGGAGGATGGGTGAGCGAACTCGAAAACCCTCGCGCCAAGATCGCTGGCCTATCGATTCTCGTCGATCGCGTTGCGCGCTCTGGTGACCGAGCAGCGAAACAACTGATCGAACAGGCCGCATCGGAACTGGCAAAGCATGTCGAAGCCATAGCGCCGCATTGCGGTCCGGGCGCTGACTGGACCTATGCAGGCGGAACATTTGCAAGCCGCGCCCTGCTTGCTGCACTCGAGCGGCGCGTCGGCCGCCCGGCCGTAAGCCCGAAGCTTCCTCCCATCGGCGGCGCCCTTCTGGCGGCCGCCCGCCTTCTCGACTGGCCGGTGGATAACGGCTGGATCACACAAATCGCCGCAACGGCAAAGACCGCAGCGGTGCATTCAGGTGAAGCAGACCTCAATAACAAGGAAAGAAGGGAACATGCGTAAATTTACTTTGCCATTCGTCGCTCTTGCGGCGCTCGTTGCCGCCGTTCCGGCCCTCGCTCAGAATGCGAAACCGCTTGCCGGACAATCGATCACGGTTCTGATGCCTTCGCCCCAGGCGCCGAACATTCCCGGCGATTTCGAAGCCGAGACCGGCATTCACGTCAATATGCAGACACTCTCGTGGGACGATATCCGCCCGAAGCTCGTCACCTCGCTGATCGCAGGCACAGCACCGGCCGATGTCACCGAGTTCGATTGGTCATGGACGGGCCAGTTCAGCGCCGCAGACTGGTATCTGCCGCTCAACGACGTGATCGATGCCGATACCGTCAAGGATATCGGCGTTTCCAAGATCTTCACGGTCAACGGCAATCTGCTCGGCGTGCCCTATACCAACGACTTCCGTGTCATGCTCATCAACAAGAAGCATTTCGCCGATGCGGGCATCACGACGATGCCGAAGACGCTCGATGAGCTGGTCGCCGCCGCCAAGCAGATCAAGGAAAAGAAGATCGCGACCTATCCGATCGGCCTGCCGCTTTCGGCGACCGAAGGCGCGTCGACCAGCTGGTATCTGCTGACGAAAGCCTTCGGCGGCGAACTGTTCGACAAGGATTTCAAGCCGCTCTTCGTCTCGAAGGATTCGGCCGGCTACAAGGCGCTGGCCTTTGAACTGATGCTGCTGAAGGAAGGTCTCGTCGATCCCGCCTCCACCGGCCTCAAGGACAGCCAGATCAATGAGAGCATGTTTGCCCAGGGCGTCACCAGCATCATGATCTCGGGCGAGCCGGGCAGGATCGGTCAGATGAATGATCCCAAACAGTCGAAAGTGGCCGGTCAGATCGAGGCGATCCTGGTGCCGACCGCAAGCGGCGAGACCCGCAGCTTCGGCCTTCCCGAAGCACTCGCCATCCCCCGCGTTTCGCAAAACAGGGAAGCCGCCATCGCCTTCGTCAAATGGTTCACCAGCAAGGACTTCCAGAAGAAGAATGCGGCCAATGGCGCATTGCCGACCCGCACATCGGCCTTGTCTGAACTCAATGCTGCCGGGCAGCTGCTGAGCGGTGACACGCTCGTCGCGCAGTCGAAGACCGTCGAGCCTCTGTTTCCGCAGGGTACACCCCCTTGGTATCCGGAATTCTCAAGCGCGGTAAATACGGCCATCAATAGTGCGGCGAAGGGCCAGGTCACCGTCGATCAGGCCATGCAGAACATCGCCGAAGCTGCAAAGCAGGCATCGGCGCAATGACAATCGCAGTCTCTGCCGGTGGCAGGAGCAGGCGTGGCGTCGGCATCAAAGCCGACACCACGCTGGGCATCCTGCTCGTTTCGCCGATCCTGATCACGATGGCGGCTCTTGTCTTCTACCCTATCGGAAGAACGGTGTGGGACAGCCTGCACAGGGTCAATCCGATGCAGGCGGGAACGCCCTTTGTCGGGCTGGAAAACTACACGCGCATGCTCTCCGACGGGCAATTGGGCACGACCTGGGTCAATACGTTTCTCTACGTTGTACTCGCAGTCGTGGCCGAGACGGTGTTCGGCGTGCTTGCCGCCGCCCTCATCAATCAGGTCAAGGTCGGCCGCCAATGGCTGCTTGCCGCCGTCGTCCTGCCCTGGGCGCTGCCCGGTGTCGTCAACGCAGTGATCTGGCTCTGGATCTATCAGCCCGGAGCAGGATTGCTGAATGGCATTCTTTCGGCGGCAGGCTTGCCTTTCGAGAACCATGTCTGGTTCAACGATCGCACCAGTGCCATCATCGCGGTCACGGTGGTTCACGTCTGGCGCATGATGCCCCTGACCGTCGTCATCGTGCTGGCCGCCATGCAGAGCATTCCCGCTCATCTCTATGAGGCCGCGCGCATCGATGGTGCAACGCGGACACAGATGTTCGCCCTTGTTACGCTTCCGCTGGTGCGCAGCGCCATTGCCGTTGCCATGACCAACGCGACCGTCAATGCATTCAACCTCTTCGACGAGGCCTGGGTCTTGGCGGGTTCCAGCCTCGAGACGCGGCCGGTTCTCGTCCAGATCTATCTCGAGACCTTCCAGAATCTGCGCTTCTCCTATGGCATGGCCTTGTCTCTCGTGATCACGTTGGTCTCGCTGCTGGTCTCGCTTGTCTATGTCCTGCGCGTCTATCGCAACACCCGGTTTGACTGATGAAACAGAGCCTTTCCTATCGTTTGTTGATCTGGGCCGGCGTTGCGGTTCTCTTGATCTGGTCGCTCGGGCCGATCTATTGGACGCTCGCAAGCTCCATCACGCCGACCGAGGATTTCTCGGCCCGACCCATCCATTTCTTTCCGCAGCATTTCACGCTGGATCATTTCTCGCGCCTCTTCGGCATCGATATTGCCAGGATCGGCGGAGTCCAGGTCTGGTCGCAGTTTCGCGCTGCACTGATCAACAGTATCGTAACTTCGGTGGCTGCAACGCTTCTTTGCGTGGCGATATCGGCACTCGGCGCCTATGCCTTCACGCGGATCCAGTTTCCCGGCCGTGGCTTTCTGTTTGCCGCCGTCGTCGCGACGCTCGCAATTCCCGGTTATGCGGTGCTCATTCCGCTTTATCGGATCATGATCAGCCTGCATCTGGTCGACACCTATGTGGGCGTGGCGCTGATCTATGTCTCGGCTTACCTGCCCCTATCACTCTGGCTGTTGCGGAGCGTCTTCGAGGCGTTGCCGATCGCGCTTGAAGAGGCGGCACAGCTCGATGGCGCCGGAAGGCTCTACATCTTCTTCAACATTGTCCTGCCGCTCGCCGGTCCTGGCCTGACGGCAGCGGCAATTCTGACCTTTCTTGGCGCATGGGGGCAGTATCTCGTCCCGCTCATCTTCTCGCCGCAGGCGACGAAGCCCTTGACGGTGCTGATCCCGGAATTCGTCACCAAGAACTTCATCGACTATGGGCTGATCACGGCAAGCGGATCGATTGCCATCATCATTCCCGCCCTGGTCGTCATCTTTCTCAATCGATACCTCGTCAGCGGTCTGCTGGCCGGATCGGTCAAGTAAATCGGAGCTAGTATGAATACGACGGAAAAGGTGATCTTCGAGCAATTTCCTTATTGGGAAAAGGCGATCGGACCGGTCTCCGCCCCGCATGATGCCGAACTGACGGTTTTTCTGGGCTGCGGCACATCCTACAATCTCGCTTTGTCGCTTGCGGCTCACGCCAATCTTGCCGGCTATTCGGCGATTGCCGCGCCGGGTGCGGAATGGCTGAACCGGCCGGCCGCCTTCTGGCCGCGCTGGCAGAAGGTCCATCTGGTGGCCCTTTCGCGCAGCGGGGAGACGACGGAAACCGTTGCCGCTGCCAAGGCTAGCCGCAAAGCCGGCGTTTTCGTCACCGCCATCACGGTCGAGCCTGAAAGCTCGCTTGCTAGGAATTGCGACCGGCTGATCGAAGCGGCGACCCATGGCGATGAGGGCATCGTCATGACGGTCTCGGCGAGCCTCATGCTGCTTCTGGGCATGCAGATGGTCGGCGTGGAGATCCCGCCATCGATCGCCCAATCCGCACGCCGTCTGGCCGATGAGCTCGATGCGGCTCTTCCGAAGATCATCGAAGGTCGGTCGCATTTCGTTTTCCTCGGCAGCGGACCGCTCTACGGCATTGCCCTGGAAGGCGCCTTGAAGTTGATGGAGATGAGCCAGATCATCACGCAGGGCTTTCATCCCCTGGAATACCGGCACGGACCGATCAGCCTCGTCGATGGCAACACGGCGGTCGTCATGCTCTACAGTGCCGATCAGAAGGCTGCGGAAGTGTTGCTGGTCGAGGAGCTGCGGCAAAAGGGTGCGGCCGTCATCGGCTTTGGCGGTCCGGGTGATCTGGAACTGACTGTCGATCGCGAGCCGGCACTTGCGGGCCTCTGCGTGCTGCCGGCTCTGCAGATCCTTGGAGAAAGGGCAGCGCAGTCGAAGGGTGTCGATACGGTATCGCCCCGCCATCTCACCAAGGTCGTGATGCTCGGATGAATGCCTTCGTCGAACACAATCGTGGCATTGCGCTGAAGAAGCTTCTCGGTGACCGTGTCAAGACTATGCCGCGCGGGATCACATCGGTCTGCTCCGCGCATCCGCTCGTTATCGAGGCGGCACTGAGGCGTGCAGCCTTAGATGAGGCGGTCGCGCTGATCGAAGCGACCTGCAATCAGGTCAATCAGGATGGTGGCTATACCGGAATGACGCCACGCGACTTCCGCCGTTTCGTCGAAGACATAGCCGCCGCAGTCGGCTTTCCTGTCGACCGCATCATCCTTGGCGGCGACCATCTTGGGCCGAACCCGTGGAGGAAGCTGCCCGCAGAGGAAGCGATGGCGAAGGCCGAGGCGATGATTGCGGCCTATGTCGAAGCAGGTTTCGAAAAGATCCACCTCGATACATCGATGGGCTGCGCCGGCGAGGCCGTAGCCTTGGCCGACGAGCTGACGGCGGAACGCGCCGCGCGGCTTGCACGCGTGGCGGAACAGGCTGCTCTTCGCTCCGGCCGCCGGCCACCCGTCTATATTATCGGAACCGAAGTGCCGCCGCCGGGCGGCGCCACCCATGCCCTCGACGAGCTCGAGGTGACGCGACCCGAGGCGGCGATAAACACACTGGCAGTGCATCGTGCCGCCTTCGCTAAGGCCGGTGTCGAAGGCGCTCTGGAGCGGGTGATCGCCATTGTCGTCCAGCCCGGCGTCGAGTTCGGCAATGCCAATGTCGTGCTTTACAGACCGGATCGTGCGGATGGTTTGGTTGGCGCTCTCGACCAGATGCCCGGCTTGCTCTTCGAGGCGCATTCCACGGACTATCAGCCTGGGGACGCGCTTGCCGCCCTCGTGGAGGGCGGTTTCGCTATCCTCAAGGTCGGACCCGGCCTGACCTTTGCCCTGCGTGAGGCGCTCTATGGCCTCGATGCTATCGCCTCGGTTCTCGCCGGAAGGGTTCTGTCTGATGCGATCTATGCGACGATGGAGGCCGTCATGCTCGAAAGTCCGGGTCATTGGAATTCCCATTATGGCGGCTCGGCCGAAGAACAGCGCTTGCAGCGGCACTTCAGCTATAGCGACCGCATCCGCTATTATTGGCCGAACGAGAAGGCCGCTGCGGCCGTCGAGACCCTGCTTGCGCGCTTCGAGGGCGATATTCCGGAAACGCTCATCAGCCAATATCTCGGCCGGGTCTATCCGGCAGTGGTCGCGAAGAAGGTTCTGCCTCGGGCGCGTGATCTCTGCATTGCGGCGATCGACGCGGCCCTGGAACCTTATTCTGCAGCCACGATCGCATAGGTCGCCTTGGCGCGCTGCCCGACCCTGGTGGTCGGCAGGGGTGTTGGCGATCAGACACACGCTTTTCTAATTGGAGATCATAATGGCATCGGTCAGCGTGACGAGTGTCCGCAAGAGCTACGGTCACTTCGAAGTTCTGCATGGAGTGGATATCGATATCGAGGACGGCGAATTCGTCATTCTCGTCGGCCCTTCGGGCTGCGGAAAATCGACGCTTCTTCGCATGATCGCCGGACTGGAGGAGATCAGCGGCGGTGACGTCGCGATCGGCGGCCGTGTGGTCAACGATGTCGAACCCAAGAGCCGCGACATCGCCATGGTATTCCAATCCTACGCGCTCTATCCGCATATGACCGTCGAGGCGAATATGGGCTTTTCGCTTCGGCTGGCCAAGGCGCCGAAGGAAGAGATCCGGCAGCGCGTGCGCGATGCGGCGCAGATCCTCGGTCTCGAAAACCTGCTCGACCGCTATCCGCGCAATCTGTCCGGCGGCCAGCGCCAGCGTGTCGCCATGGGCCGCGCGATCGTGCGTCAACCGCAGGTATTTCTTTTCGACGAGCCGCTATCCAACCTGGATGCAAAGCTGCGCGTACAGATGCGCTCCGAAATCAAGCAGCTGCATCAGCGCCTGCGTACGACCACCATCTACGTCACTCACGACCAGATCGAAGCCATGACGATGGCGGACCGGATCGTCGTCATGCGTGACGGCTATGTCGAGCAGATCGGCTCGCCTCTGGACCTGTACGACCGGCCCGCCAACCTCTTCGTTGCCGGCTTCATCGGCTCCCCTGGGATGAACCTTATCCGCGGCAAGATCAGCAGTACCGGCCCGCTGGAATTCGTCGCCGACGGCGGAGCGCGCCTTCCGTTGCCCGCGGGGCTCGAAGTCGCGCGCGGCGCAGAGATTGTCTACGGCATACGGCCCGAAAATATTGCCATAGGCGAGGGCGGCATCGATGCCGAAGTCGTCGTGGTGGAGCCAACCGGTGCAGAGACCCTGATCGTCTCGCGTATCGGGTCCGACGATCTCGTCATAGCGCTGCGCGAACGGGTCAGCACGCGGGCTGGCGGCCGTCTTTCGTTGATACCTGACCTTGGGCGGCTGCATCTTTTCGACGGGGCGACTGGCCGGCGGCTCGAGTAAGCTCATTCGTCATTGCTCGCCGCCACCAGCCTCAAAGTCGGTTTGCGTCGCAGCATCCGAGGGCAGGCGACCCGATCGGTAGCGAGAAGACTTTGGTTTCAGTCGGCAGCCAGCCAGGCTTTAATCCCTGTGAGGCTATGAAAGTCGTCGACTGCACGCACTCTTACCCCAGGTAGCGCAAGAGCTGCCATTTCCGCCAGAGCTCGACCCGGCCCCAGTTCGAGGATCGTCGTTACGCCACGTTCGGCCAAGGCTTCGATCACGCTTGCCCAATCGATCCTCTCGGCCAGTTGCCGCGCAAGCCCCGCGCGGGCGCGTTCCGGATCGACAACAAGCGTCGCACTGGTGGCAGTCATGAGGCGCAGCGCCGGGCGGCTCATAGCTGCCGAGGCAAGGGCTATGTCAAACGGTGCCACCGCACCAGCGAGCCGCGGTGTATGGGAGGCGACATGCACCGGCATCGGCGCAGCACGTGCCGCACCTTCTTCCAGCGCGGCGGTGCATAGCGCATCGATCGATCGCCTGGCGCCGCCGAGGATGAACAGGAGATCGGGGTTCACGATGGCGATTGCGCAGCCGAAACGATCGGCAAGCTCCTGCACCGCCGCCATTGGCAAACCACGCACGTAGCCAAGTCCGTCATCCGGCCCGCCGACAGCGTCCATTTCCCGCGCCCGCTGATCGACCAGCCTCAAAGTGTCCACGGGCGACCAGATCCCAGCCACCCCCCACGCCGCCATTTCACCGACGCTGTAACCGGCCACCATCGTTTCGCTTGGCGCGCCGGTCGGAAAAAGGGCGCGAGCAATCGCAAGCGCACGTGTCACGCACAGGATCTGACCTTCGCGGTTTGCATGCAACGCGGCTTCGGGTACGGTCCGGCAGAATTCCGTTGGGTGCGTCCCCAGCACAGTGGTCGCGGCTTCAAAAACGAGCTGTGCTTCGGGTTCTGCCGCCAGCAGCCGGAACATTTCCCGGCTCTGGTGACCTTGGCCCGAACACAGCAGCGCGAGGGTCACGATTCCAACACCTCGGTAAACAGCGCCATGGCAAGGAGATCGGCGCAACCGCCCGGGCTGAGATTGCGCGCCACGAAGGCCTCGTGAATGACCTTGGCATCCCATCGCCAATTCGCGCGCGCGACCCCGCCATCAGCCAGGAAGGCGCGGGCCTTCTCACGCGCGAAATTCAACCCTTCCGGGCCGGCGCGATAAAGCAGATTGCTGTCGTCGACCACCGCGATCAGAGCCATGCAGGCATGAACCCTTGCGGCTTCTTCGTCACCCATGGCCAGGCGGCGCCCTTCGGCAAGCGCCGGACGGGCGATATCGTAGACGGACGGCATGCCGACGGCAGCCTCGGCCCGCGCGCCGCCGACCCGGTAACGTCGCGCCACGATGCCGCCGTGACTGTCGTGCTCCGGCGCCTTGTTGAGGATGTCGCGTCCCCAACGCTGTGCGACAAGGGTGCCGAGCGGCGCCTGCCAGGCACAGGTCGCCGCCAAGCCGGCCGCCGCCGCCAGCAGGCCGAGGCCGAAGATGGCGCCGCGATGGGTATTCACCCCTGCCGTCGCATCCCGCATTGCCTTTTCCGCCTCAATGCCGATTTGCCGCAGGCGATCCATGCCCATGTCCATGGCGCCGGCCTCGGCAAGCGCGATGAAGAATGGCTCCAGCGTCCGGGCACTCAGGCGCAGAAGATCCGCATCCATATCGGCATGAGCGCCGTTGTCGATATGGCTGACCAAACCAGGCTTGGGCCAGGTCTCTACCTCCAGGATCAGCGCTCGGGCGGCGTGCCGTCCGATCAGCCCGGGATCGCAATGCTTGACGATGACAGGGCATCGTTCAGCCAGCAACGGAAACGTCATGCAAAGAGCGCCTCCCGCGCAATCAAGGCCGATCCGGTATGGGATTTGATCAAGATCTCCGGATTTCCCGACAGCCATTCCCGCCACTGTACGGCCGTGCCGGATGGCGTGATCAATTCCGCGTCGATCCGCATCGGCGCACATTCGGCAATATCGTTCAGCAAAGCCGTTATTTGCATCGCATCGGCGTCCGAGCGGCATTCGACGAGAAGATCAAGATCGGACATATCGGTCAGATAGGAGAGGCCGGTCAGGTATTGCCAAGCCAAACTTCCGAAACAGCGACAAGAGGGGGCTGACTCCAGAAGCGCGCCAATGGCCGAGTGCCATTGCGTCGGCGCCGCGGGCAGCGCATCCCTTAATAGAGGAGGAGGTGTGGTCCGTATCACGGCAGCGGGCGGACAGGCGAGGGTGAGCCGTTTGCGCCCCATGTCTGGGGGAAGAGGCAGCCCCAGGGGCACGATGTCCGCCGCGTCGCTGCAGGTCCGACGACGGAAGATTGCTGGTCGCCCCAACGCCGCCCAAGCCATCAGATCGGGCTCCATTTCGCCCTTGATCTGTCCATGGAGCAGGCCCGGCCAGGCTTCGGAGCGCACATAGGCAAGATCGTGGCGGCGGAGGGCGGCAACATCAACCATGGAGCAAAGCCAGCCGTTCTACTTCGGCCGCAATCATGGCAGCCTTCGGTCGGCCGCCCCGATCAGCGCCCCATTGCGCGCGTAGATCACGCGAAACAGGCTTGGCAAGAAGTGCGGCAAGTTGAGCGTTCAAGGAGGCGGCCGGATCCCAGACTTCCGCTATCGCGCCGGTTGCAAGCAGATTATCGAGGCCGGGCGCAAAGACGGGCGTTGTCTCGGCCTTTTCCTTCAGGGTGGTGAGCGGCAGCTTGGTCACCCGCGCCATGGATGGTAGGTCCATGACTTCGGGCCAGGCCGTGGGCAAAGCAACAAGCGATCCGCAGGCCAGTGCGGTGGCAATGAAGGCGCCGGCCGCGCTGCCGCCATAGAGAAGGCCGACCGTGCGGTGTCCCGCACGTTCCGCCTGCCACAAAGCCTTTGCCAAATGCGCCAGTGCCTCGCTGAGACCCAGCAGTTCATCACGCCGGCTCATGCGTTGACTGCCGGAGTCGACCAGGAACAACAGGGGTGAGCTGTCCGGCCGCCGTGCGACTGACAGGATATGCCCTGCCAGCGCTATCGCCTCATCGACGCCGGGATAGGTCTTGCCGGCAATGCCGATCAGATCGATCCGGTTTTGTTGGTCCAACCGGCCCCAGCCGGTAACGAGCCCATCCGCCTGCGTTATCTCATGGCCGGCGGGAAAGAGTGAGGACAGGATATCAGCGAGCTGCATCGGCGTTCTCCCGATGGATATTGGCTGTGGTGAGGAACGCCGCGATGTCCCGCTCCGGTATTTTCCGGGGGTCGTCAACATGCAGCCGCGCCCATATCTCGGTGGCATCATGGGCATCGCCAAAATGGCGCAATCGATGTTCGAGCCGCGTCTGTTCTGTTTGCAGCACCGTCAGGTCCAAAGTGGCTGGCCGTTGCAGCGCGGCAATCGCACCGGCCCGGAAGGCGGCGACATCGTCTTCGACGAAGACATCAACCCCGCCAATGAGGTAGCGATGCTTGCCGCCCATGGTTCGCCAGACGAGTGCCCGATCGCGCGAGTCGAATTCTTCCACGCCTTTGTTCGTCTCGATGACCTCCGGCCCGGATACGGATAAACGACCCTGCTCGGAAATGACGAGCGCCGAACAGCAGCCGGCAATCAGGCTGCCGCCGCCATAGCAGCCCGCCCGGCCGCCAAGAAGACCGATGACGCGCACGCCATCGGATCGCGCGTCCAGTACGGCACCCATGATCTCGGAGATTGCCAATTCACCGGCATTGGCTTCCTGGAGGCGCACGCCGCCTGTGTCGAAGAGAATGACGATATCCCGCCGCATCTTAGCTGCAGCATGCAGCAGGCCCGTCAGCTTAGCCCCGTGCACCTCGCCGATGGCGCCGCCCATGAAGCGCCCTTCCTGGGCGGCCGCCAGTACGGGGCGGCCGTCGATGCGGCCGGCTCCGACGATGATGCCATCGTCGAACTGCCGGGGCAAATCGAAGAGTGAAAGGTGAGGGCTCGTCTCCCGTCGTTCCGGGCCTAGGAATTCGGTGAAGCTGTCGGCATCGAGCAGATGCAGCAGCCGGCCACGGGCAGATTCTTCATACCAGCTTCGGCGCAACGTGCGGGGATCGGTCATTCTGGCTTCTCCATCAGCCGCACGCCCTGGGCCAGGCGTAGCGCCACCATGTCTGGCCGGGCGCCGCCGTCATTGATCGTGATGCGCAGACCGCCGGCAGCAGCGCGCGCCGCGAAATCCTCGGTGACGGCCGCCCAAAGCTCGGCGAAACCATGGGCCGGCGTCGCGATCTCGATGACGCAACGGTCGGGCGCCTCCCGCCGTTCAAGCAATATCTCGAGGTTGCCCGAAGCGACGACGCCCACCAGAGCCACCGCGCGGGTTCCGCCGGTCTGCGTCGATTTCAATTCGTAAAGCAGATTTTCCATGACGGTGGCCTACCAATTGCGGAACCGGGAAGGCGGCCTGTACAGGCCGCCGGAGGCAAGCATCAGATCCTTGATGGAATGTGCAGCCAGCAGGCTGCGATCGGCATCCAAGGGATCAATTCCGAGGTCTTCGGGACGCTGGATGACTTTGCGTTCGCGCAAATGCTCCACCATCTTGCGGTCCCGGGCGCGGCCGACTTCGGTGTAACCGGCCACGCCGCGGATCGCCTGTTCCCGCTCTTGCCCGTCATGGCACAGCAGCAGATTGGCGATCCCTTCTTCCGTCACGATATGGGTCACGTCGTCACCGTAAACCATTACGGGAGCCAGATCGAGCTGCAGCTTGTCGGCCAGATCCAGGGCGGCCAGACGCTCGACGAACATCGGCACCATGCCATCGCCGAAAGTTTCGCCGATCTGGACGACCAGTTTGCGGCCCCGGCGCAGGGCAGGGGTAGCTGCGGCGGGGTCGGCTTCGCGGCCCGCACGTAGCCAGGCTTCGCTCGGATGGCGCCGGCCCCGCGCGTCCGATCCCATATTGGGAGCGCCGCCGAAACCGGCGACCCTGCTGCCGGTCACGGTCGAACTGTTGCCGGCAAGGTCGATCTGCAAGGTCGAGCCGATGAACATGTCGCAGGCATAGAGCCCGGCGGTCTGGCAGAAGGCGCGGTTGGAACGCAGCGAGCCGTCAGGCCCGGTGAAAAAAATGTCGGGGCGGGCCCGCATATAGTCTTCCATGCCCACTTCGGAGCCGAAGCAATGGATCTGCTCCACCCATCCGGCCTCGATGGCGGGGATCAGAGTGGGATGAGGGTTCAGTGCCCAGTGCGTGCAGACCCTGCCCTTCAATCCCAGTCGTTCGCCATAGGTCGGCAGCAGCAGTTCGATGGCCGCGGTGTTGAAGCCGATCCCATGGTTCAGACGACGCACGCCATAGGGCACATACAGCCCCTTGATCGCCAGCATTGCCGTCAGGATTTGCGTTTCGGTAATCGCCGCCGGATCGCGCGTGAACAGCGGCTCCACATAGAAGGGCCGCTTGGCATCCACGACGAAATGAACCTGGTCGGCGGGAATGTCGACGCGCGGCACGCGATCGACGATCTCGCCCACCTGGGCGACGACCAGTCCCTTGCCGAAGCTTGTGGCTTCCACGACCGTTGGCGTGTCTTCCGTATTCGGCCCGGTGTAGAGATTTCCCGCCTTGTCCGCGCTGACCGCGGCGATCAGCGCGACTTGTGGCGTCAGATCAATAAAGTAGCGGGCGAAGAGTTCCAGATAGGTGTGGACCGCACCCAGTTCGATCTGGCCGCCGAACATCATACGCGCGATGCGGGCCGACTGCGGGCCGGAATAAGAAAAATCGAGCCGCCGGGCAACGCCGCTTTCGAAAATGTCGAGATGCTCCGGCAAGACCACACCCGATTGCACCATATGCAGGTCGTGTATCTTCGCGACATCGACCTTGGACAGCGCCTTGGCCAACAGGTCGGCCTGCTTCTGATTGTCACCTTCGAGGCACACACGATCTCCAGGCTTCATGATCGCTTCCAGAAAGGCGACGAGCTGCTGCGGGTCGACGAGCTTGCCGGCGGAGAAGCGCTGGCCGGCTTCGAGACGCGCCAGCCTGTCGCGACCTTTTGTATTCCAATCAAGCATTTGATTGCCCTTTGTATGCGCAGGAGCGTGTTCCTGGAAATATAATGTACACACAATTGCGAAAATCGCAACAACGTGTATTTTAAAATCGTCGTGCGGTTTATCTGTATGCATTGGAGGAGGAAAAATGTTGAGCTTGTATTTCTACGGAAGCGCATGCGGGGAGGATCGCTCATGATGATCTCCGGTGTCGCAATGCTTGCCCTTTGCACCCTCTTGGGGAGTATTCTCGGTGATCTCCTGGGGGTGGCGCTTGGCGTGAAGGCGAATGTCGGCGGTGTCGGCATTGCCATGATCCTGCTCATCGCCACGCGGCTTTGGCTGAGCAGGCGGGGCTTGTTGACGCTGCCGCTCAAACTCGGTGTCGAGTTCTGGGGCGCCCTCTACATTCCAATCGTCGTTGCCATGGCCGCTCAACAGAATGTGCTGGTGGCCGCGCGCAGCGGTCCGCTGGTGCTGATCGCCGGCATCGTGACGGTGTTCGTTTGTTTCGCGACCGTCGCCCTGATGAGCCGCATCGGCGAGAGAGGCGAAACGATGGACGAAATCGAAGCGAAGGCCAGGGGTGAGCTTGCCACCTCCGGCAATCCGGTCTGAGGGAGGCCGCGCCATGGAGATCTTGAAGCATGACTTGACCGCCAACAGCCTCCTCACCGCGTTTGCGATCGTCGGATTGGTCATGTGGCTGTCGAACGCCATCTCGAAACATGTCCTGTTCGGCCGCGTCCACGGCTCGGCCATAGCAATCGTCCTGGGGCTTGCTGCGGCTTTTGCTGCAGGTCTGTGGACCGGGGGCGAGAAGGGGGTGGTGGATATTCCCATCCTCAGCGGCATCGGCCTGATGGGCGGAGCCATGCTGCGCGATTTCGCCATCGTCGCCACGGCCTTTGAGGTTGATGTCGGCCAAGCACGCAAAGCTGGCGCTGTCGGTGCGCTTGCCCTTGGCCTCGGCACCGTTCTTCCCTTCATTGTCGGCTCGTTGCTCGCGGTCGCTTTCGGTTACACGGATGCCGTATCCATAACGACGATCGGCGCCGGTGCCGTTACCTACATCGTGGGACCTGTGACGGGTGCCGCTCTGGGCGCAAGCTCGGCCGTGATCGCGCTGTCGATTGCGACCGGTGTTTTCAAGGCAGTCCTTGTCATGGTCGGAACCCCGATCGTGGCCAAGGCGATCGGTCTCGACAATCCCCGCAGCGCCATGGTGTTCGGCGGCCTGATGGGAACCGTCAGCGGCGTGTCCGGCGGCTTGGCGGCGACCGATCGCCGTCTCGTCCCCTATGGCGCATTGACGGCGACGTTTCACACGGGGCTGGGCTGCCTCGTCGCACCTTCGATCCTTTACCTTGCAGTACGGGCGATTGCCGGCGGCTGAAACAATATGGGAAGGCCCGTCGAACCGGTGCAGGAGAAGGCTCTTAGACGCCCATCCTGCACGGGAACGCCAGGCGCGATTTCGGCGCGCCCGACGATACCTCGACACTTGCCGATCCGGCCATCGTCGATGAGCTCCTCGCCAGGCAAAACAGGCCGGATGCGGCGTGATGCTTCATATCGATTGCTATCTGTCGAATTGGATGGTGTAAAACTGAATGGTTGCCCGCCAAATCGGAAACAAGGTTGGAAATGACGGAATTTGACGAAGCTGGATCGATCGGTCAGCGCATTAAACTGGTGCTGATGGATGAGATTTCCTCCGGCGCCATAAGGCCCGGCACAAGCCTGGACGAGGCAACACTCAGCAGCCGCTTTGGCGCTTCCCGTACGCCGGTGAGGGACGCTCTCCGTCAGCTGGAGGCGATCGGCCTGGTCGAGATTCGCCCGCGACGCGGCGCGACCGTCCTGCCGCTGACCTTGCCGCGGCTGATGGAGATGTTCGAAGTGACCGCCGAGATGGAATGCATGTGCGTCCGTCTGGCAACCCATCGGATAACAGGCGTGGAACGCGCGGTTCTGACGGAAATTCATGAGCGTTCCGAACTTGCGGCGAAGGCAGACGACTTCGAACAGTATGACAAGCTCAATTTGTCTTTCCACGAAACGCTGTATCGCGGTGCGCATAACGATTTTCTGTTTGATGAATTGATGAGGCTGCGGGCAAGATTGCTGCCATTCCGCAGGACTCAGCTGCGTCAACCGAAGCGATTGACGGCGTCATTCCTTGAGCACGAGGCGATCCTGCGCGCTATGATCCGGGGCGATGCGACGGAAGCAACCCTGGTCATGCGCGAGCACATGCTGAATGCGGCTTTGGCATTGGCGCGCTATATGGAAATCGGCGAGGGAGCCGAATGAATAGCCAAACGATTTCACCGTCGTGTAAGTTGACAGGCCTTGAGTTTTTCCGAACAAGGGCGCGTGGCGAATTTGCAGGAAATTGGCACCGCCGTGGCTAGTTGATTTTAGCGGGCTGACCAGCATCCGAACCACTTCCCAGCCTGCTGTGGCCCGTCGGCCTTCGAGGTATTTCGAGCGTAATGGTAAGGCCGCTGGCCGCAGGCAGTGACGCAAACACGCGACCGCCATGACGCTCGATCGCCTGCCGGGTGATTGCAAGACCAAGACCGTATCCGTCTCCGGTCACGGCGTCGTTGCCGCGTGAAAAGGGCTGAAAGATGCGCTCGAGCTCGTCTCGCCTGACGCCCGGCCCCTGATCGGCGACGCGAATAGTGAGGACATCGTCCTTTATCTCGCAAAGCACGGCTATGTGTGAGCGGGCATCCGTGTATTTGACGGCGTTTCGCACGACGTTTTCCAGCGCCCTGTAGATCAATTCCCCCTCGACTTCCGCCGGGAATGAGCCGCCGATGCTGGTGGTGATCGAAACATCGCGTGCCTGGGCCTCGAATGCCGCATCGCCCAGGATTTCGTTCAGGAGTTCGATGATATCGAGGGATTGGGTTTTCAACGGCATGCTTGAGGTGGCGGTCAGCCGGGCAAGTGTCAGGATTTCACCCACCAACACATCAAGGCGCTCGACCTCCCGGTCCATACGGTCCAGCATGGCATCGAGTTTCGCGGGGTTCTGCCGCAGGACCCCTACGGCGGCCTGCAGGCGGGACAATGGCGAGCGCAATTCGTGAGACACATCGTGAAACAGCTGCTGCTGTGCGTCCTGAAGCTCCTGCAATCGCGCGGCGCTGGCATCGAAGTCGTGTGCGAGCGCCGTGACCTCGTCCGTTCGCCCCGCCATCTTGTCGCCGATGCGGAAGTCGAAGCGGCCATTTGCAAGCGCGCTCAGGCCGTTTCGCAGATGCACGACAGGGCGGATGAGATATCGGGCAAGCGCACCTGCCGCGATCGTGCTCGAAATCAGAATCGTGAGCCACGGCAATATGGGAGCAAGGTTTTCAAAGGTAAAACTCATCGGCGTCGCCGCGAAAATTCGGTAGCAACTCCCGTCCTTCAAGACCGATCGTGTATCCGTCGCGTTCTCCTGGGGGCATGTATTGGCGTTTGCGGTCGTCGATACGGAAAGGCCAACCGGTTGCGTTTTTTCGCTGGTGAACATGAAACGTCTGGCGGCCTCCTCGCCATCCTCGATCAGGATGTTTGCAGCAAGGTTGACGAGGAGCGCCCGCCTGTCCTGTTCCAGCTCGCGTGCGAAGGGGACCGCCTGGATGAGCTTGACTATAATTATGACGACGCCCACGGTTGCTGCGAGCGTCAGCCAGATGATCGTGAAGAACTTCCAGAAGAGTTTTGGCATGGTCAATCCACAAGCAGCTGATAGCCCAAGCCTCGCACGGACTGGATCCAGGATTGCCCGTCCTCTCGCAGGCCGAGTTTCTGACGAACGCTGCTGATATGAACATCGATGCGGCGATCGAAGGGCGTAAGCGGCTTTCCGAACGCCTGCTTGGAAATGTCCTGCTTTGACACCAGCTGGCCGGCGTTGCGAGCAAGGACTTCCAGCAGGCCGAACTCCGTGCCGGTCAGCTCCAGCGGCTCGCCGCGCCATTCGGCGCTTCTTTTGCCCGGATGAATCACGAGCTGACCTGCTTTTACGGCGTCAATCGATGCACCTGCCGGCTGATGCGTCCGCCGCAAGATCGCACGCAGCCTCGCCGCAAGTTCGCCCGGCGAGCACGGCTTCGGCACATAATCGTCGGCACCGAGGTTCAGGCCGGATATCCTGTCGATGTCGTCGCCTCTTGCCGTCAGCATCAGCACGGGGATCTGGCTGAGCTTGCGGATACGCTGCAGAACCTCGATACCGTTCATCCGGGGCATCATGATATCGAGGACGATGATGTCGACCGTATTTGCCGCGGCGGCCGCAATAGCCGCGCGCCCATCCGTGTCGGTTGAGACATCATATCCTTCCTCAGTGAGATATTCCCGCAAAAGCATCGTTAGCTCGACATCATCGTCGATGAGAAGAACCTTGCTCATTCACCCTGTCCATCGTTCATATCGGCAACGCATACAGTATAAAGGCAATGCTCAGGCCAAGTTTTACATAACTTAACACTCACTTGACCGCACTTAACATTCGTTCGGCTACTGATTGACGCCGATGAGCTGTGATCGATTGCTCGATCGGAACAGCTCGCGCTCCTGTCAGGAATCGCAAGGAATGCATTGTTGAAAAAGCCGTCCATAGGATTCGCAGCCGCGTTTGTCGCGGCTGCGCTTCTCCTTTCCCTTCCCTTCCGAAATGCCGTGGCGGAACAGGCCGCAGCGCCCGCTCTTACCGTTTCCCTCGCCGCACCAGAGCTGCGGAGCTGGCCTGAAACCGTCCCGGCGAGCGGCTGGCTGAAATCATGGCAGGACGCAATCATAGCCTCGGAAACGAGTGGCCTGCGCATCACGGACGTTCTGGTCGATGTCGGATCCGTGGTGAAGAAGGGACAGACGCTGGCGCGGCTATCGCAGGACAGTGTTCTGGCCGAGCTTCGCAAACAGGAAGCTGCTGTGGCGACGGCCAAGGCTAGTCTTGCCAAAGCCACGGCCAATGCGGATCGGGCGCGGCAGCTTCGCACATCCGGTGCCTTGTCGGCCGAGAAGATCACCGAATATTTCGCTGACGAGCAGACCGCAACCGCAAGCCTTGTATCCGAGGAAGCGGCGCTCGACAGCGAAAAGATCAAGCTTGGGCAAACGACGATTACCGCCGTGGACGATGGCTTGATAACCTCGCGTTCAGCCGATCTCGGTGCGGTCGTCTCCACCGGCACCGAGTTGTTTCGCATGGTTCGCCAGCAGCGTGTTGAATGGCAGGCGGAAGTGTCGGCACGCTACCTTCCTAGCATTTCGGAAGGCTTAAAGGCCATCATCAGCGGCCCTGACGGTCGCCGGATCGAGGGCAGGGTACGGCTGGTCGGGCCATCGGTGAGCACAGATACCAGCCGCGCAATCATCTATGTCGCGCTACCCACAGATATGCAGCCGCGGATCGGATTCTACGTCACGGGCAGCATAGAGCTGCGGACGACGCCGGCCATGACTGTTCCTGAAACGGCGATCGTTTTCCGTGACGGGCTCAATTACGTTTTCACGGCCAGCGATGACAGCCGGGTGCGGCGGATACGGGTGGAAACAGGCCGTCGCAACAATGGCGAGGTCGAGATCGTGTCCGGCCTGGACCGGTCTGCAAAGGTCGTAACGTCGGGCGGCGCGTTCCTGTCGGACAATGATCTTGTCAAGATTGCGGAGACGAACTGATGAATTTCTCAGCATGGTCTATTCGTAATCCCGTGCCGGCGATTTTGCTGTTCGTGATGCTTGGCTTCGGTGGACTCTGGGCATTCAAGCAGCTGGCGATCCAGAACTTCCCGGACATGGATCTTCCGACCATAAATATCTCCGCTACGCTCGATGGTGCTGCACCGACGCAACTCGAGACGGAAGTCGCCCGCACCATCGAGGACAGTCTTGCCACGCTGAGCTATCTCGATCACATCACGACGACGATCACCGACGGCACCGTATCGATCAAGGTCTCCTTCAAACTGGACAAGGACAGCGAGGCGGCTCTCAACGAGGTCCGCAATGCCGTCGATAGCGTCAAAGCCGATTTGCCGGCGCAAATGGAGACGCCGAGTGTCACAAAGAGCACCGTCCAAAGCTCCGCGCTAGTCACCTATGCGGTCCGCTCGACCAATCTTAACGAGACCGAGTTGTCCTGGTTCGTCGACAACGATCTGACCAAGGCGCTGCTATCGGTGCCGGGGGTCGGTCAGGTCAACCGTATTGGCGGCATAGATCGTGAAGTTCATGTGGATCTCGATCCATCGACCATGGCATCGCTCGGGGTTACCGCGGCGACCGTGTCGTCGCAGCTCAAGGCCGTGCAGGCCGATACGTCGGGCGGTCTTGGCGAAATCGGGGAGGCGCGGCAGACCCTACGCACGCTTGGAAACCTGCCGTCCGTCGAAGCGCTGAGGGCGCTTAGGATCCCGTTGGCAAACGGGCAAGCCGTGCGTCTCGACGATATCGCATCGGTCAGGGACAGTTTTGCGTCTCGAACGTCGATGGCCTATCTCGATGGCAAACCGATCGTGGCGGTCGAGATCAAGCGCTCGAAAGGCTTTTCAGATAGCGGGGTCGCTGCAGCTGTTGATGTGGCGATAAAGAAATTCACCGCAGCTCATTCCAATGTGCAAATCGATCAGGCCTATAGCACGATCGGACCGATCATGGAGAATTACCATGGCTCGATGCACATGCTCTACGAGGGCGCCGTCCTCGCGATCGTCGTTGTCTGGATTTTCCTTCGGGATTGGCGCGCGACAATTCTGTCGGCGGTGGCGCTACCCTTGTCGGTGATTCCGACATTTCTCGCCATGTATTTTGCCGGTTTCAGCCTCAACATCATCACGCTGCTCGCCCTGTCATTGGTGGTCGGTATCCTCGTGGACGATGCCATCGTCGAAATCGAAAACATTGCCCGCCATCTGCAAATGGGCAAGCGGCCGATCGATGCCGCGATGGAGGCCGCCAACGAAATTGGCCTCGCCGTCATCGCAACCACCTTTACGCTCGTTGCGGTCTTCCTGCCGACGGCTTTCATGGGCGGTATTCCGGGGCTTCTGTTCCGGCAGTTCGGGATTACCGCCGCGGTCGCGGTCCTTGCCTCTCTTGTCGTCGCTCGCCTGCTGACGCCTATGATGGCGGCCTATTTCATGAAGGCCTATCCATCCGAGGAGAAGGACGGCCGCATCATGCGCACCTATATGAGGATCGCGAAGGCTGCCCTGAATTACAGAAAGACCACCGTTGCGATAACGGTTGTCATCGTCGGGCTTTCGCTTTCGACCATTCCCTTCCTGAAGTCCGGTTTCCTGCCCGCTTCGGATGACGCCCGCACGCAGATCACGCTGACGATGCAACCCGGCTCCACCATCCAGCAGACCGCTGCAATGACCCGCAAGGCCGCCGATATTGTTGGCGAGCTGCCTGATGTCACGCATGTCTTCTCCTCGGTTGGTTCTTCATCTTCCGGTGGCGGGATCGACAGCAGTTCCACGAGTGATGTCGCCTCCTCGACGATCGTGGTCGTCCTGACGCCGATCTCCGAGCGGGATCGAAAACAGTCGGAAATCGAGAACAATATCCGGCAGGCACTGTCGGCCCTTCCGGGAGTACGTGTGGAGGTTGGCAGTGGTGGTAATGGCACCAAGCTCGAAATCACTCTTGCCGGTGATGACGCCGGCGTGCTCGACAGCGCGGGCACGGCGCTGGAGGAACAGCTTCGCACGCTTCGGGGGATCGGCGCGGTCACATCGACGGCGGCCAGACAAGCCCCTGAAATCCAGATTACGCCCGATTTTGCACGCGCCGCCGCGCTCGGCATAACGTCCAACGCGATCGCCAGCGCCGTACGCGTGGCGACGAACGGGGAGTATTCCTCGGATCTGCCGAAGCTCACCTTGCCGCAGCGCCAGATCCCGATCGTCGTGCGCTTCTCGCCGGAAACGCGCACCAATCTCGACGATATCAGAAATATGCGTGTGGTGGGGACGAATGGCAGCGTCGATCTCGGATCGATAGCCGACATCCGCATCGGTGGCAGTCCCTCGGAGATCGACCGGATCGACCGCATGCGCAATGTCACGGTTTCCGTCGAGCTCAACGGCCGCATTCTGGGCGACGTCAACCGCGAGGCGCAGGCATTACCGGCGCTCAAGCATCTGCCGCAGGGTGTCACGCTGGTGGAGCAGGGGGAGCTGCAGCGCAGCTCGGAGCTGTTTCAGAGTTTCGGCCTTGCCATGGCGATCGGCATCTTCTGCATCTATGCGGTCCTCGTCCTGTTGTTCCACGATTTCCTGCAGCCGCTCACGCTTCTGATGGCCCTGCCGCTCTCGCTTGGAGGTGCGCTGTTGCCACTGGTGCTGACGGGAATCAGCTTCTCGATGGCGGCCGTCATCGGGCTGCTTATGCTGATGGGCGTGGTGACGAAGAATTCCATCCTGCTGATCGAATATGCGATCATGTCGCGACGGCAAGGCATGTCCAGGTTCGACGCGCTTATCGATGCATGTCACAAGCGAGCGCGGCCGATCGTCATGACAACCGTTGCCATGGCGTCGGGCATGCTTCCCGTCGCCCTCAGCCTGACGGGCGGCGATTCAAGCTTCCGTCAGCCGATGGCGATCGTAGTAATCGGCGGGGTGACGATGTCGACACTGCTCAGCCTCATCGTCATCCCCGTCATTTTCACCTTCGTCGATGACCTGGAAACAGTCCTGAAGCGGCTCCTGCGTCGGATCGGCCTATCCCCCGAAAGTGCCACAGAAGCTCCTGCGCCCGAGGACCGCGGAGCCGTTGCATTCCGGCCCGATCATGCACGCCGAGGACATGGTCATGGCTGACCGTCGCTTCCGGAGAACCGCGGCTTGAGCCGCGATCTTCGGCAGTTCTTGGCGATCATCAGTTTGAGCGTCGGCAATGACCGCGATAGCCGGATTGGCGATAGAGGAAATTCATGAGTTTAACGATCGTCCCCGATATCTTGGTCGTTGATAACGACGACAAGATTCGCCACCTTCTGAGCGAACACCTTGGCGACCAAGGCTTCCGCGTCAGGACGGCAAGCAATCTTCATAGCTGCCGGGAGATTCTTGCTCGGTGTCCTCCCGATCTCATAATTTTGGAGGTCATGCTGCCCGACGGATCGGGTCTCGATCTCTGCCGCGATTTGCAGAACCATCACAGTCGGGTTCCCGTCATTTTGTTGACAGTGTTGAAGGAGGATATCGATCGTATCCTCGGCCTCGAGATCGGCGCCGACGATTATCTCTGCAAGCCGTTCAATCCTCGCGAGTTGACGGCGCGCATCCGTGCCGTCTTGCGTCGCATGAGTTTTAGAGCGCCACCCGCGTCTCAGGCGAAGTGCTTTCGGTTTGCAGACATCATACTTGATCCGCAGCGTAGCCGGATAACAAGGAGCAATGGCGAGCCGATCGCGCTGACCGGAGCCGAATTTGATCTTCTCAGGACGTTTCTCGAACGTGCCGGCCGGTTGCTGTCGCGTGATCAACTGCTCGACCTGACACAGAGACGCGACCGCGATCCAGCCGACCGTTCGATCGACGTTCTCATCAGCCGGCTGCGTCGCAAGCTCGGCGAAACGGCTGACGAGCCGATATTCAGAACGATCCGCAACGGCGGTTATCAGCTGACGGTCGCGGTGACCACGGTCGAGCCAGATTTTGAACCTGAAATTCTCATCTGACACGCTTGCCATGCCGGCCACCATCATTGCCTTTCGTGTGACTTCAGCCTCTTTCGCGAAGGGCATCGATGACGACGGAGAATGCGCGCAGATTCTGTCTGCGGCTGGGATAATAGAGATAATAGCCGGCGAATTTCGGACACCAGTCGTCGAGGACAAGCTGAAGCCGCCCCGCCTCCAGGTGGTGCTCGACGTAGCTTTCCGGAACGTAGGCAATTCCGTGTCCGTCGAGAGCGGCCGATATCATCTCGCGGTCGGTATTCAACGTGAGTTGGCCTTCGACCCTGACCCGAATCTCCTCTCCGTCCTTCTCGAACTCCCAGGCATAGAGACCGCCGATGCGGTCGAGGCGTCGGCGAATGCAGTTGTGACGCATCAGTTCCTGTGGGGTCAGCGGTGCTGATCGGGTTCTAAAATACTCTGGTGAGCCGACCGCCACCAGCCTCCAGTCGGGGCCGATGCGTACCGCGATCATGTCCTTCTCGAGGCTTTCGCCAAGCCTGACGCCGGCATCGAACCCGTCTTTGACGATGTTGCGGAAGCTTCCATCGACGCTGAGCTCAAGCTTGATATCAGGGTAATCGGCAAGGATGGACGACAATTTCGGCCACACGACACTTTCCATGGCGTGGTTGGAAAGGGTGATTCTGACGGTTCCGGCCGGTCGTTCCCGATAGACGGTTAATGCTTCGATGTCTGCTTCGATCTCGGCAATGCGAGGCGACAGGGATTGTTGCAGCCGTTCGCCCGCCTCGGTCAGCCCGACGCTTCTTGTCGTGCGTGTCAGCAGGCGCATGCCCAGACGTTCTTCAAGTTTCTTCACGGCATGACTGAGCGTCGATTGGGATGTGCCCAGCTTCGCGGCTGCCTTCGTGAAGCTCCGTTCCTCGGCGACGGCCAGGAATACCAGCAGTTCTTTGAAATTTTCCCGTGGCATAACCCTGTCCTATCCCAAATTCGTGGCGCATATTAATGTCAATTTTCGATAGGTTCATGCAAATTACCGTATCTAATCCGATTTATCGACCAGTGCTATCTGTTCTCCCGAATAGGAAACAGACAGGCGCAGTGCGCCCCGACGGGAGACCATGCCATGCTCGGAACAGTCCTTCATGCCCCCGGTGACATTCGTTGCGAGGAAGTCCCGGAACCGAAGATCGTCAAGCCGACCGACGCCATCATCAAGCTCTCGGCGTCCTGTGTCTGCGGTTCCGATCTCTGGCCGTACCGCGGCATCCAGGCGGTAACAGGCCCGCAGCATATGGGGCACGAATATTGTGGGGTGGTCGCGGAGGTCGGCAGCGAAGTGAAGACGATCCGGCCAGGCCAGTTCGTCGTCGGCTCGTTCTGCCTTTCGGACAACACATGTCCGCACTGTCGGTTTGGCTTTCAGTCTTCTTGCGAGCATCGCGAGTTCATGTCTGCTGCCCAGGCACCCTATGCACGGATCGCGCTTGCGGACGGAACCCTGGTTGCGACCGACACCATGCCGTCGGATGACTTGATCCCGAGCCTTCTTGCGGCCTCTGATGTTCTGGGCACGGGGTGGTATGCGGCGGATGCGGCACGCGTTACTCCGGGATGCACGGCGGTCGTGGTCGGCGATGGCGCCGTCGGGCTCATGGGCGTGCTCTCCGCCAAACAGATGGGCGCCGGGCGCATCATTGCCATGAGCCGCCACAAGCAACGCCAGGAACTTGCCCTCGAATATGGTGCGACCGACATCGTCACCGAACGCGGCGATGCGGGCGTAGCGAAGATCAAGGAGCTGACAGGAGGGATCGGCGCCGATTCCGTTCTTGAATGCGTCGGTACGCAGGAATCCATGCTGCAGGCGATCAATAGCGCCCGACCCGGTGGCTCGATCGGCTATGTCGGCGTTCCGCATGGCGTCGAGCTCGACGGGCAGATGCTGTTCTTCCAGCAGAAGAACCTGCTCGGCGGCCCGGCTCCGGTGCGTCGCTTCCTCCCCCACCTCATCGATCTCATCATGACCCGTCGAATCAATCCCGGAAAGGTCTTCGATCTGACGGTTCCCCTTGCCGATGTCGCGCATGGTTACAAGGCCATGGATGAGCGCCGGGCCATCAAGGCGCTGCTCAGGATGTGAGGAGCTGGCCATGAAGGAAAGACAATTCATCGCCGCGGCGAGCGCCTCAGCGACCATCGAAACTATCCGCTGAACAGCGCGTTTCGAGCAACTTTGGACAATTGATATGGAAACTACCTATGACCGCGCCGTCGAGCGTGCGGCCAGCCCATGGGCTGCGATCATCTGCATGACGCTGATGACCTTCACCCTCGTCGCTTCCGAGTTCCTGCCCGTCAGCCTGCTGACCCCGATCGCCGAAGAGCTTGGCATTACCGCCGGCCAGGCGGGGCAGGCGATTTCCGTTTCCGGATTTTTCGCGGTCGTCACCAGCCTGTTCAGCAACACGGTGCTGTGGCGGCTGGATCGCCGGACGGTGGTCCTGTCCTATACGATCGTGATGGTGCTCTCGGGCCTGGCGATCACATTCGCGCCGAACTATCTCGTCTTCATGCTCGGTCGCGCGCTGATCGGCATCGCGATCGGGGGCTTCTGGTCGCTGTCCACCTCCATCGTCGCGCGCATCACTGCCGAACAGGACGTTCCAAAGGCTCTTGCCATGCTGCAGGGCGGCACTGCTCTGGCCACGGTCGTCGCTCAGCCGTTGGGAAGCTTCCTCGGTGGATTGATCGGCTGGCGCGGTGCCTTCTTCATCGTCGTTCCGGTCGGCATCATCGCCTTTTTCTGGCAGATCTTAGCCTTGCCGCGAATGCCGGGCGGCTCGAAGAATGCCGGGAGCGGCCCGCTCGGGCTGTTGCGAAACCGCGTCTTTGCCATCAGCATGGCTGCCATGTCCTTCTTCTTCATGGGCCAGTTCGCACTATCGACCTATCTTCGGCCGGTTCTTGGAGAGGTGACGAGGCTCGATGTGAATGAGCTGTCGGTCGTTCTCCTCGGCATCGGCCTGTTCGGCCTGCTAGGCACGTCCTTGATCGGCTTCCTGCTGCGAGCGCATCTGGATGCCGTCCTCGCCGGATTCCCGGCGGCGCTCACTGCGATCGCTCTGCTGCTGATCCCGTTTGCACCTTCGGGTATTGCGATTGCCGCACTCCTCTGCCTGTTCGGGTTCTTTGCCACGCCCATTCCGGTTGCCTGGAACACATGGATGACCCGCGCCATCCCGGACAAACTCGAGGCCGGCGGCGGGCTGCTGGTGGCGCTGATCCAGGCGGCAATCACCGCCGGTGCCTTCACAGGCGGGCTCCTGTTCGACGGTGTCGGCTGGTGGAGCCCATTCGCCTACAGCGGCGTTCTGTTTCTGGCGGCCGCCATCATTCCGTTCACCGCAAGACGGACCGAGTGACCTGGGACAGATGTCCAGGCCGGGATCAGCCCGCGACGTGCAACATGCGCCTTTATTCAGGCTGTGGTCGATATCAGCTATGACTGCAAAATATGCTTGCGGGTCAGCTCCTTGAGCATATCGACGTCGCGCCTCTCTATTGCGTCGATCATCTGCTGGTGCTCGCGGCCGGACTGCTCGATACGAGCTCGGGTTCGCCATTGTGACACCGGTGCCGACGAGGTGCGTTGCCGGATTTCGGTGATGAGCTCGACAAGCTCCTGATTTCCCGCAAGTACCAGCAGGTATCGGTGAAAAGCGAGGTTGGCTTCGTAAAGTTCGAGCATGGTGCCATTGAGCACCAGATCGTCGAAGCGCGAAGCCAGCGCGCGCAAATTGGCAATATCCGCATCGCCGGCATTAGCGACGATCCGATCGCTGATCGCCACTTCGAGGATCACGCGGATATCGCTTACTTCCTGGGCGCGGCGACCGTCCTGCTCGTGCACGTGATAGCCGCGATTGGGAATGTGCTCGACAAGCCGCTTTTGCACGAGGCGGTCGAGCGCGCGCCGCACCTGCGGCCGCGTGCAGTTGTACCGACGCTCCAGATCGATCTGCTTCAGCCATGTTCCCGGTGGGAGCCTGCCGGCGAGGATGTCCTGGATAATGAGCTCGGTCACATCGGGCATATCTTCGTGCGACGGCGCTGCCGCTTCAGCTTCCAGCGAGTTCATGCAGCTCTCCCAGACCTTCCCAAGTTGGCGATGACTATCATAGCTCCGCATTTTTCAACAACGACACTCGTCGGCGTAGCTGAAAAAATATTCATGCTCATCTCTTGCGCATCCGTTCTTATTGGCACATAAATTGGTACCAATTTAGTATCCATTATGTGAGGCGGATAGCAAGTCCATGCAAAATTCCGATGCGGTCTGGGACATCGTCGAAAAGAAAAGCGCCGAATTCTTCGCGCTCAGCGATCGGATCTGGGACACTCCGGAAACGAATTACCTGGAATACCGATCCGCCGAAGAACATGCCGAGATGCTTGAGCGTCAGGGGTTTCGCGTCGAGCGCGGCATCGCCGGCCTGCCGACGGCCGTCATGGGCGAGGCGGGCGACGATGGCCCTGTCATCGCGATCCTCGGCGAGTTCGATGCACTGCCCGGATTGAGCCAGGAAGCCGGTGTCGCGGAAGAGCGGCCGCTGATCGACGGCGGCAATGGCCATGGCTGCGGCCATAACATGCTGGGCGCCGGCTCGATGCTTGCCGCAGCCGCAGTCAAGGATTTCCTCGCGGAAAACGGCCTGAAGGGCAGGGTGCGCTATTACGGCTGCCCGGCCGAGGAGGGTGGCTCCTCCAAGGGCTTCATGGTTCGCGCCGGCGTTTTCGATGATGTCGATATCGCGATCTCCTGGCATCCAGCGGCCTTTGCCGGCGTCAACAATCCCATTTCGCTTGCCTGCAACGAGATCAATTTCCACTTTTTCGGCCGCGCCTCGCACGCGTCGGCAACGCCTCATCTTGGCCGCAGCGCGCTTGATGCGGTCGAGCTGATGAATGTCGGCGTCAATTACATGCGCGAGCACATGCCGTCGACGGCCCGCATCCACTATGCCGTCACCGATACCGGCGGTGCAGCCCCCAATGTGGTGCAGGCGCGCGCCACCGTGCGTTATCTCGTGCGGGCACGGACCCTGCCGGAACTCCTTTCGCTGGTCGCCCGCGTCAAGAAGGTTGCCGAGGGTGCCGCCTTGATGACGGAGACGACGGTTCGCAGCGAGATCATCAGCGGCGACGCCAATCTCGTCGGCAATACACCGCTCGAGGAATGCATGTTCGCGCAGCTGGATCGGCTCGGGCCGCCCGTGTTTGACGACGCGGATCGCGAGACCGCGCTGAAATTTCAGCAGACCTTCAGCGCAGAGGATATTGCCGCTTCCTACGGCCGGTTTGCGCTGAAGCCGAAGAAGGGCCAGGCGCTCTGCGAGGAAATCTTTCCGTTGAACGCCGGCGATGGCACTCTGGTCGGTTCGACCGACGTCGGAACGGTCAGCTGGGTCGTCCCGACCGTGCAGATGCGCGGCGCCACCTATGCGATCGGCACGCCCGGCCACTCCTGGCAGCTCGTCGCGCAGGGCAAGCTGCCTGCCGCTCATAAGGGTACCGAACATGCCGCCAAGGTGATGGCGAGCACGGCCGCCGAACTCATCCGCAATCCCGCGCTCATCGCGGCCGCCAAGGAAGATCACAAGACACGACTCGAAGGCACGCCCTTCGTCAATCCGATCCCGGACGATGTCGAGCCGCCGCTGCCGGAGAAGGCCAATGGCTGAGGCCGGTCTGAAGCCCGATCGAGCGCGCTTGATGGCGCATATCGGCGAATTTGCGCGCCGGGTAAAGCTGTCGGGCACGGCCGAAGAGCTGGAAAGCTTCCGCTATCTCCAGGCTGAGATGGACGGCTTTGGCTATCGCACGCAGCTTCTGACGCATGATGCCTTCATCAGTCTGCCAGGCGCCGCCACGGTTGGGATCGATGGCGGTAGCCTTCGTTGCATCACGCATTCCATGTCGGTCTCGACTTCAGCTGCGGGGGTAACCGGCAATCTCATCCATGTCGGCGAGGGAACCGAAGCCGATTTCGCGGGCAAGGATGTTGCGGGCAAGATCGTTCTGGTCGATGGTATCGCCACCGAAGAAGTGGCCGCTCTTGCGAGTGCTTTCGGGGCGCTCGGCGAACTTCACATCAGCCCGAACGAACATCTCTACGAGATGTGCGTCTCGCCGGTCTGGGGCAGCCCATCGCAACACACGCGCGATAGGCTGCCGACGACGGTCATCTGCTCGATCGCGAGGGGTGATGGCGACCGCCTGCGCGACAGGCTTGCGCGCGGAGAGGCGGTGACTGCAACGCTATGCGCGGACGTCGATACGGGTTGGCGCAAGACGCCGCTGCTTGTTGCCGAGCTTCAACCGAAAGGCGACGATGCGCCTTTTGTCCTGTTTTCCGGCCATCACGATACCTGGCATTTCGGGGTCATGGACAATGGCGGCGCCAACGCGACGATGCTCGAGGCGGCGCGCCTGCTCGCGCTTCGTGCCTCCGAATGGCGCCGGGGCTTGCGGATATGCTTCTGGTCCGGTCATTCCCATGGCCGCTATTCCGGCTCTGCCTGGTACGCGGACGAGTATTTCGACGAACTCGATCGCCGCTGCGCCGTCCATGTCAATGTCGATTCCACCGGCGGCGAGGGCGCAACAGTCCTCACCAATTCCGGCGTCATCGATGAGCTCAGGCCTTTGGCTGCGGATGTGATCGAGCGTGTGACCGGACAGAAACACGCCGGCAGGCGTCATGGCCGGGCTGCGGACCAGTCCTTCTGGGGCGTCGGCATTCCCTCGATGTTCGGCAGCCTCAGCCATCAGCCGCCGGGGCCTGTCAAGATGCTGACGGCGCTCGGATGGTGGTGGCATACGCCGCACGACACCGCCGAACATATCGATCCGGACAATCTTTGCCGGGATACGGCGATTATTCTCGAGGTTCTCTGGCGGCTGCTGACTTTGCCCGTCCTGCCGCTGGATTACACTCAATATGCCGCCTCCCTCGACGAACAGGTCGGGCAATTGAAGGCAGCGCTTGCCGGCCGTCTCGATATCTCCGGCCTGTCCCAGGCTGTCGAAGACTTGCGCGTTAACGCAAATTCGCTTCTGCAGGTGAGGGATCCCTCGCCGGAAAAAGCGGCGCGGATCGATGCCTCGCTGATGCGCGCAGGGCGGCATCTGGTGCCGCTGAACTATACGAGCGGCGAGCGTTTTCATCCCGATTCCGCTCTCCCGCACGTCGCCTGGCCATCTCTGGAAGGGCTGCGCGCCCTGGCGAGACTGGATGAGGGTGCGCCAGATACCGCCTTTTACGTCGTTCACGCGCGTCAGACGAGAAATCGCGTCGCTCACGCGCTGCGGGAAGCCAATGCCGCCCTGCGAAGTGCTCTGGAAAACTGACGCGGAGAATACCGGATCTAAGAAAAGGCCGCTTAAGCGGCCGAAAAGGGGAACGAACATGAAAAACAGAACAATGCTTGCCGCCGTATTCGGCGCGATTGCCTTTCTTGCTCCACTGACCGCCGGCGCCAAAGACTGGACCCATGTGAAGGTCGGCATCGAAGGCGCATTCCCGCCGTGGAACCTGATGGATTCGAGCGGCAAGCTTGCCGGCTTCGACGTCGATCTCATCAACGATCTCTGCAAGCGCGCCAAGGTCGATTGCGAGCTGATCGCCGGCGAATGGAACGCGATGATCCCGAGCCTCAATGCCGGCAAATTCGATCTGGTGATGACGCTCGGCATCAACGAGAAGCGCAAACAGGTGGTCGATTTCACCGTACCCTATGCGAGCGGTGTCGCAAGCTTCCTGCTCGTGAAAGATGGATCGGTTTCACCCTTGCCGATGACGGGTGAGCGGCTCAATCTCAACGAAAAGGCGAAGGCGGATCCGGTGATGGCGGAGATCGGCAAGGCTTTGAAAGGCAAGACGGTCGGTGTCGTCCAGTCGACCAGCCAGGAGCAGTTGATCAATTCCTATTTCGGATCCGATGTGACGGTGCGCGCCTATAAGAACTCCGGGGAGCGCGATCTTGATCTGAAGGCAGGCCGCATCGATGCCGGCTTCGACAGCGGCGTCTACGAAACCTCCGTGCTCGGTAAGCCGGGCAACGACGATCTGATGATGTCCGGTCCCCTGGTGAAGGGGGCGATGCTGGCGACGGAGGTCGCTCTCGGCATGCGCAAGGGCGAGACCGATCTGAAGGCGAAGTTCGACGATGCCATCAAGCAGGCAGCCAAGGATGGTACGATCAAGCAGCTCTCGGAAAAATGGAGCAAGATCGACCTGACGCCGACCTTCGAGGCCAATTGAGCGCGTCCCGCATCCATCGTTCCCGGCCGAGGCTAAGACCATGACTTCCCTTGCCCACGTCCATTCTTTCAGGTCAAGCGCATGAACCAGCCAACCCTATTCGAGCTTGCCGGTTTCGGTCCGGATGGCTGGGGTCATGCTCTCCTGGCCGGCGCCTGGATGACCATTCTTGTCGCGATCGCCGGCTATGCGATCGGCGCCTGCATCGGAACGCTCGGTGCGTGGGGCAAGATCGCCGGCAATCGGTTTGCCCGTGCCACCGCGGATGCCTACACAACGGTTCTTCGCGGCATTCCCGACCTGCTGGTCATCTACCTCTTCTATTTTGGCGGCAGCGCGGTCGTCACGGCCATCGGCAAGATGTTCGGAGCGGAGGGCTTCCTCGGTTTTCCGGGTTTCCTGGCTGGTTCCCTTGCCGTCGGCGTCACGTCCGGTGCGCAGTTCACGGAGGTGCTGCGCGGTGGGTTCAAGGCCGTGCATCCCGGTGAGATCGAGGCTGCCGTTGCCTGCGGAATGCCGCGCTGGCTGCGTCTGCGCCGGATTATCGCGCCGCTGACCTTGCGGCATGCGCTGCCGGGGCTCGGTAACGTCTGGCAGGTCGTCCTCAAGGAGTCGGCGCTGGTATCCATCACAGGCGTTGCCGAATTGCTGCGCCAGGCGCAGGTCGGTGCGGGATCGACGGGACTGCCGTTCGATTTCTACCTGATCGCAGGAGTGATCTATCTGATGATCTCGACCCTTTCCAGCCTGATCATCCAGCGGGCCGAGCGCCATCTGTCGCGCGGTGTGAGGAAACGCTGATGGATTGGCAATTCCTTGAAGAGACTTTCGTGAGCCTTGTCGCGGCGATCCCGTTGACGATCGAACTCGCGGTGACGTCGATCTGCCTCGGTGCCATCCTCGCATTGCTTCTGGCGCTCGCTCGCCTATCGGGTGTCACCGTCCTCGACTGGTTTGCCAGGCTCTACGTCTTCGTCTTTCGCGGTACGCCGCTGCTCGTCCAGATCTTCCTGATCTACTACGGTCTCGGCCAGTTTCCTGCCATCCGGCACAGCATTTTCTGGCCGTTCCTGCGCGATCCCTATTGGTGCGCCGTCCTGGCGCTGACACTGAATACCGCGGCCTACGCCAGCGAGATCATCCGCGGCGGTCTGCTCTCGGTGCCGCATGGGCAGGTGGAAGCTGCGCGGGCCTGCGGCATGCATCGTCTCATGATGTTCCGGCGCATCATCCTGCCGCTTGCCATCCGCCAGGCCCTGCCGGGCTATGGCAACGAGATGATCTCGATGGTGAAGGCGACATCGCTCGCCTCGATCATCACGTTGATGGAGGTCACGGGCGTTGCGGCGAAGATCATTTCGGAGACCTACCGCGCCATTGAGGTCTTCGTCGTCTCGGGCGCCATCTACCTGGCGATCAACTTCGTGCTGACACGCCTCATCCAGCTTGCCGAGTACCGGTTGAGCCCGCACCTGCGCCCGCCTGTTCCGGTGATGCACGATACCGCCGCTGCGGCGGCCCCCGTAGGAGATCCGCAATGACGGCCACGCCAATCGCACTCAGCGTGCGCGACATGCACAAGAGCTTTGGACCGGTCGAGGTGCTCAAGGGTATCTCGCTCGATGCGTCGGAAGGCGACGTTGTCTCGATTCTCGGATCGTCAGGTTCCGGAAAATCGACGTTCCTGCGATGCATCAATTTGCTGGAGACGCCCGATTCCGGGGAGGTGACCGTGGCGGGCGAAACGATCCGCATGCAGCGCACCGCCCGCGGCGCCCATCGCCCGTCCGACGGAAGGCAAGTCGATCGTATCCGCTCGCAGCTTGGCATGGTGTTTCAGAGCTTCAATCTCTGGTCCCACAAGACGGTGCTGGAGAACGTGATCGAGGCACCCGTCTACGTCCAGGGCCGGGGACGTGCCGAATGTATCGAGGAAGCAGAAGCGCTGCTCGCCAAGGTCGGCATCGCAGACAAGCGCAATTTCTATCCGGCTCATCTTTCGGGGGGCCAGCAACAGCGCGCAGCCATCGCGCGTGCACTCGCCATGCACCCGAAGGTGATGCTGTTCGACGAGCCGACATCGGCGCTCGACCCCGAGCTTGTGGGCGAGGTCCTGAGGGTCATGCGAGCGCTCGCCGAGGAAGGACGCACCATGCTCGTCGTGACGCATGAGATGGGCTTTGCGCGCGATGTCTCGAGCCGCGTCATCTTCCTGCACAAGGGCGTCGTCGAGGAGGACGGCAGGCCGCAGGATGTCTTTGCCGGTTCACGGTCCGAACGCTTCCGCCAGTTCATCAGCCAATAATTTCAAACTCAATCACAATGGGGAACTCGATCATGAAATACCTGACCGGACTTCTGACTGCGATCATGATGGTCGCCACGCTCGCAACGGCGAGCATCGTGCGCGCGGAGGACAAAAAGTGGACACATGTCACCATCGCGACAGAGGGCGCTTTTCGCCCATGGAATTTCACCAAGGCGGACGGCAGCCTGGACGGATATGAGATCGAACTGATCAAATATCTCTGCGATCACATGAAGGTCGAATGCACGACCGTCATCCAGCCCTTCGACGGCATGATCCCGGCGCTCAATGCGGGTAAATTCGACGCGATCATTTCCGGCATGTCGGCAACCGCAAAGCGGGAGGAAGTCATTGCCTTCAGCGATTCCTACGGCACGACCGGCCAGACTTTCGCAACGCTGAAGGATTCCTCGCTTGTCGATCTTCCCATGAAGGGCCAGGTGTTTTCCCTCGCAACGGATGAAGCCGGCGCGGTCAAGGCGCTGAAGGAACTCGAACCGATGCTCAAGGGCAAGACGATCGGCGTGCAGACGGCATCGATCGCGGCAACCTTCCTCGATAAGTATCTGAAGGGCATCGCCGATATTCGCGAATATAAGACGACCGAGCAGCACGACCTCGACCTGAAGGCCGGTCGCGTCGATCTCATCATGGCGTCCATGGCCTATCTGTCGACGGCGGCGGCAAAGCCCGGCAATGAGGACATGACCGTGACCGGACCGCGTTTCCAGGGCGGCCTTCTCGGCCGCGGCAGTTCCGTCGGCCTGCGCAAGGACGACACCCAGCTGAAGGCGATGTTCAACGATGCGATTGCAGCGGCGAAAGCCGACGGCACGATCGCAAAGCTGTCTCAGAAATGGTTCGGCTTCGACGTGACCCCGAAGTAAATCCGGAACGAAGATAAACCGAAGGCTTCGTTGCACGGCCTTTGATCGTGCCGGGCAAGGGCGGAAAATGCTCTGCTTCCTTGTAAAATATTCTTCTTGCGACGAAGCCATGCTCCGCGGCCTGCGAGGTCGCGGAGTTGCGCGATTCCAATCGATGCCGACAATCTGAAATCATTGCGCCACGAATCTGGCGACCAGATGGGGTGGCTCAGCGAGACGCTGGATATCGATGCAAGCGTTCGTGCTTGAGCAGACGCTCGCCGTGCATCATGGCGGCGCAGGAACCACGGCCGCCGCCTTCGCCGATCAGTCCACGCTCAGAACGATTTTTCCTTGGACGTGCTCGTTTTCCAGCGTTCGTTGAGCATCGGCGGCCTTATCAAGCGGAAAGACCTTGTGGAGGAGGACTTTGACTTGCCCTTGCTCTATCAGATCAGCGATTTCATGAAGCTGGTCCGCATTCGGCTTGGCCATATAGCCGGCAATCCCAATATTATCGGATACGGTGTCTGGTCGTTCCGGCTCGCCTAGCGTCGAGACCAGAATTCCTCCGTTCTTGACAACTCCGAACGAACGTTTTTGCGTTTCACCCCCGACAAGATCGAAAACCATATCGACCGGATCAAGCGCCTCCTCGAAACGTTCGGACTTGTAGTCGATGACCTGATCCGCCCCAAGGCGCCGGGCAAGATCGATGTCCAGCCCTGACACAGTCGTTGCAACCCAGGCTCCCTTGGCCTTTGCGAATTGGATCGCGAAATGGCCGACGCCTCCACCCCCTCCATGGATCAAAACCCGCTGACCGCTTCGAAGGCGGCCATGATCAAACAATCCCTGCCATGCGGTCATGGCGGCGAGCGGAATGGCTGCGGCCTCCTCGAAACTGATCGAGGATGGCATTTTCGTGAGCAACGCAGCCGGAACGGCGACATATTCCTCGTAGCCGCCACGCTTCATGTCGAGGAACGCGATTACACGATCGCCGCTGGCAAAGCCGGTTGCCTCGCGACCAAGTGCCTCGACGGTGCCCGCAAGATCGCGTCCGGGAACAATCGGCAGATCACTTTGCTTGACGGCGGGATAGCCGCCCTTGCGGATCTTCCAGTCGACCGGATTGACACTTGCTGCCGCGACCTTGACCAAAACCTCGTTTTCACCGGGGGAGGGGCGTTCGATCTGATCAAGCCGCAATACATCCGCATCGCCGAATTCATGCATTCTAATGGCCATCATCTTGGGCATGTTAAACCGCCTTTCCGGGAATTGTGGATTCGCAGCCGGCATAAGCCAGCCTTCGGCATCACGACCGATTGAGGAACTTATTGAAGCGACTTTCGCGACCACTCTCCGTCTCTTCCTGATAGAGGAACGCCAACTTATTCTCGTCGAAGATCCGGAAGAATTCGTCCCAGCCGATTTCTTCGAAATTTTGCTCGGGCTCACCAAAATCGATCCGCAAGAGGCCGCCATTTCCGCCGGCGCTTTTCACACGTGATGGACGTCCGTCTCTTGCTTCCACCCATTGACGGATTGTTTCGTGGTCTGTCGTTGTTTTTGATGCAGACATGGCGTCATTCCTTCGATGATTTCTGGTTCAAGTTTGCGAATGCGCTCCACCGGGTCTGGAGATTTCCGCGAGCGCGGGGCCGGCGGACCCATCGGCCATGGAAACAGCGAGATCTCCGAGCGAGAGTATGCCGACCAGCCGCTTGTCACGGTTGAGCACCGGCAGCCGCCGCACCTGAATGTTCCCCAGGTTTGTCATCACGTCGTCGACATCGTCATCCTCGAAGCAGTATTTGACTTCTGCCGACATCACGTCACCGATCCTGGTGTCGGGTCCCTTGCCGCGTGCGACTGCGCGTACCGCAATGTCGCGATCCGTGATCATGCCCACGAGCTTGTCGTTTTCGGCAACAGGAAGAACGCCGGCATCGAGATCGGCCATCATGACCGCGGCGTCGCGAATGGAATGGTTGGGATTTGCGACGCGCACGTCGCGCGTCATTGCTGCGTTCACTTGCATGTCTCTGTCCTCCTTGAAAGAAAGACCCCAACTCGCGTGGGCATCCAGAGTTCCTTCATCGGAATAAAAGCAGCTGAAAAACGCATCGCCGACCACCAAAGCGGAGCTTTCGGCCATGCCTCCTGAGCTTGCGCCAATATCCTAGATGTGCGGTTCCGGCCGGATGAGGCATTTGCCCTGTCGATTTCAATTGAAGTCGAAAGCCGAAAATCCGGCGCTCGATTTTGATACAGGACTTCGGATGACCAGGAGGGGTTGTGAAAATGCCGCTCTTTGGCACATCGACTGACCGCAACGCCGTGTTTCGTGGCCTCGTGGAAGCAGCAACATAACCCGAGCGCCTCTCGCTGACCTCGACCCGGCCCAAGCCGTAAGCTCAACCGCAATGCCATAGCGTCTACATAATTCTTGCTGGCGGAGTAGGAGCATACGTAGCGCTACTTCCTTTGGTCATGACGCGGCCCAGTTTGTCGAATTGAGCCGCAGGGATGGACAGGCCTAATATTTCCGCATGAAGAAACTCCAGATGACTTTGGTCCAGATGCTCCTCACGATGGTCGGATTGCTGGCCACCGTAGCGCTCGCCATGGGCATCCCGGATGTCCCGTCGGGAACGAGTCATCACGAGCTTTACCAGGTAATGGCGATATCCGCCGCGCCGTGTAATTTGCAGGATTGTGGCCAGGCTGACCGCAGCGACGGAAGCAAACAGACGCATCATCACAAATGCCGCAAAACCGTCGCCTGTTCTGTCTTCGGCATCATCACTTCGCCGCTCCAGGTCACAGGTCCTGAGATCGTACGGACATTCCTCGTACGGTATTGGCCGCCACTGTCTTCCTCCGATCCCCAAGATCTTCTTCGTCCTCCAAAACGCCTTCTTGCCTAACTCCGCCAGGCGTCTCTGCATTCGGCAGGACAAGTCGTTCCCACCACGAAACGCGAAGCTCAAAGCCGGTCGACACATCTGCGACAAAGGCCGCCGAAAAATAATCACGTCTCAGGACGTGGATCTCGGCAAGCTTCACGTGAGGTCAGCCCGGCGGTTCGCAAGTTGCCCTAAACCAATTCGAGTCCTTATTGCCCGCCCGATCTCCGCCGGAGCCGGCGGCATGTTCGAAGGAGTTATCGATGTCGACCACCATGACCGGTCTAAACACCCTACGTCAGACCCCTCGTCGCCTTTGTCGTGTGTTCTGGGAGTCCATTCCAAGTCCATTACGGCGAACGCCGTTCATGTTCCGTACCGGACGATACATCTACCGCAGATTCACCAAGAACACCGCACGGTTTCAGTCCCACTATACCCATTTCATGCGCAACCCACCGCTGCTGTCCGTGATCGGAATGCTCACGTCCGGATATCCGCGCAATGGCGATGTCAAGGTCGCGTCGATCGGCTGCAGCACGGGAGCCGAACTGTACTCCGTCCTCTATGCGATCAAGAAGGCCCGGAGTGATCTATTTGTCACAGCGCATGGCGCAGACATATCCGGCGTAGTCGTGGAGGTTGCGAAGCGGGGCGTTTACTTTCCGAATGTTCCAGCCGCTGAAGGAAGCTCCTACGCCGCGGGCAGAGCGGAAGTCGCAAGCGCCGACCTGCCGTCGCTCGTCGAGATTCTGCAGCCTCTTCCGGATGGATCCCTACAGGTGAGGGACTGGCTCAGACGTGACATTACCTGGCTCACGGCCGATGCTACGGATGTCGAATTGCTGGACCTTGTTGGACGGCAGGACTTCCTGCTGGCGAATAATTTCATGGGACCCATGGACGACCTCATGGCTGAACGGTGCCTGCGCAACGTGATGAGGCTGGTCGCTCCGGGCGGATATCTGATCGTCGACGGAATCGATCTCGACGTCAAAACCAAAGTATTGAAGACATCCGGATTCCGGCCCGTGGTGACCCGGCAGTACGAGATATGGGCGTCTGAGGCATGGAAGAATGGCTGGCCATGGCTTCGCTGGGCGCGGGAGCCTCTGGATCGCAGCGCGCCCGACTGGGCTTGGCGATATTCGGTCATCTTTCACCTTGCAACCGATAGCGCGTAGATCGGCTCATGGTGGCCGCCGAAGTCTGCCCATCGGGCAGACCGAAACCAGTGATCTGCCAGTATGGAACGTTGACGATGCTTTCACCTGTCGAAGATGCCAAACCCCGGGAACACCTGGATCGACCGCTATCGGTCGGAGCTGGCCAACGTCAGTTCAAGCCGGCGATCGTATCCGGCGGAGTTTGGATCGTCACCGCGAAGATTGTTTCGCAGCTTTCCCAGGTCGCGATGTTCTTCGTTGCTGCGCGCCTGCTGAGCCCGGCGGAGTTCGGGCTCTTCGCATTCTTTTCCGCCATTGCCATGCTGCTCGTGGTCGTGGCGGAGGGCGGGTGGGCGGAATTCATGATGAAAGCCGGCGATGAGGACGATTGCTTTGATCAAGTCACCACCATCTCGCTTTTTAGCGGCTGTTTATTCACCGCCGTCGGCGTGGTTGCCACCGCCGTCTTCTACGGCTTCACGGGCGACGAAAAACAGAGCGCGCTTCTTGCCCTGTTCAGCTGCTGGATGTTGCCTGCGGCATTGACCGCGGCTTTCGATGGAACGCTTGTCGTCTCCGGCCGCCTGCGTCAACGTGCGATCGTCAGGATTGCGGGAGAAACGTCTGGCCTGATCGCCGCAATGGTGTTGCTCCATCTTCATGCGCATGCATCGGCGCTGGCGGCAGCCAAGGTAATTTGCCAGCTCGTTCTCCTTATAGGATCGGTACGGGCCACGAGGCGGCTGCCGCGTCTGCGCGTGACGAAGCCAGTTCTTGCCGAGGTCATGGCGTTTTCGCGCCAGATAGTCGGCAATCGTCTCGTCGCGTTTCTCGGCTCGTATTCGGGCACGCTCGTCGTCGGAAGTTTTCTCGGAATAGCGGACGCCGGTTTCTATCGTGCTGCCGAGCGTATTGTCGCCGTTGTTTCGGAATTGCTGGGAGAGCCGGCACGGTCGTTGAGCTGGGTTGTTTTCCGGCGCGCGCATCTGCAGCCTGGTGCGCCAGCTCGATCGGTCGGCCATGCCGGCATCCGGTTCCTACTCGTTCTCCTCGCCATCGCCGCGCCCATGTATCTCGGACTGGCGCAGGTATCCGACGCTGTCGTGCGGCTGACGCTCGGCGAGGTATGGATACCTGCAGCTTCCATAATCCCCTTCCTTTGCCTGCGGCAGTTGCTGCTTTCGCCAGGTTACATCAATGAAGCGTCGCTGTCTGTGGTTGGTCACATTCGGTACCGGCTCCCCGTAACACTGTTGAACGTCGTCGTTTCGCTTGTGGCAATTATCGCAGCCGCCCGGTTCGGACTGTGGGAATTGGCGATCGTGCAATGCTTCACAGCGGCGTTCGCGCTGGCGACCTGCATTGGATTGCAGTCAAAGTTCGTGGGTGTGAACTGGCTGGAAATTGCGCGGGGAGTCGTCCTGTTGATCATGCCGGCGAGCATCATGATGGTCGCGGCCGTGGGACTGGTCCGGCAGTATTTTTCCGAGGACTTGTCCTGGCGGCCCGTTCTTGTCCTTCAGATCGGCGCAGGCGTTCTGGCCTATGCCGCCGGACTGATGGTCGCGGTTGGACTAGGCACGCGTCTACGCTGGCTGACGTTGAAATAGAGGGAACGCCGAGGACCATGCGTTACATCGAGCCTCTCGGATTCGCATCCGACGCCGCAGTCTAAGGCAGTTCTCACGGCGTTGATCCTCACTGGACAATTTTCACCTGTGGACCTGGTAATGGTCGCTTCTGTCGGCAACACGCTGTGAGGTATGGTAGGTGGTCGCTGCTTCCGTCCCGGATGCCGATCTTCGGAGACCCTTGACGGTGCTCGCAGCTGTTTTGCGAGAGCGGTTGCTGCCGCTCGCGCTTCTCGTTTTCGTGGCCAAGACAGGGCGCTCCGTTGTCCCGCGAACGGCTTGCGGATTTCCTCCAACAGCGAGATCTCAGGCGGCGGTCGTTAGCGCAACCGCGAAGTCGCGATAGCTGTGCAGTGGACGAGCCAAAATCGCGGTCAGCCGTTCGATGTCGCCGGTCTCGGGATCATGCCGTCGCTGACGTAGCGTTCCGCCATCAGGCGCATCTCAAAGTAACGATCCGCAAGCGTGGCCAGATATTTCAGCATCGACAATCCTTATCATCGATGCATTTTTAGGCGCTATGCATTCCGCCAGCTTCAGATTGATGTAGCGCCGATTTCCGCAACGAAGATTAGGGATTTTGCGGTGAAGGTATGGGTTAACCAATCTCGTCAGGAATAAAGCCACCGGTCTGATGTTTCCACAGACGGGCAAAGAGACCATCTTTTCCCACCAGTTCGTCTGGCCCGCCTTCTTCCACGACACGTCCCCGATCGAGGACTACGATCCGGTCCATCTTCGCAATCGTGGAGAGGCGATGTGCGATCGCGATCACTGTCTTTCCCTCCATCACGAGGTTCAGCCTTTCCTGGATCGCGGCCTCGGATTCGCTGTCCAGCGCCGAGGTCGCTTCATCGAGCACCAGGATCGGTGCATCCTTCAGGAGCACGCGGGCTATGGCCACCCGCTGGCGCTGACCGCCCGACAATTTTATGCCTCGATCGCCGACGAAGGCGTCATAGCCTTTGCGGCCCTCGCTGTCGGCGAGGTCGGCGATGAAGCCATCGGCGCTCGCCATCTTCGCCACCCTTTCGACCTCTTCCTGCGTCGCCTCCGGTCGCCCATAGCGGATATTGTCACCGACGGAACGGTGCAGCAACGCGACATCCTGGGCGATGACGCCGATCGCGCGGCGAAGGCTTGCTTGCGTCACCGCCCGGATATCCTGCCCGTCGATCCGGATTACGCCGTCGTCGATATCGTAGAAGCGCAGGAGCAGATTTGCGAGCGTCGTCTTGCCGGCACCTGAGACGCCGACAAGACCGACCTTTTCACCCGGCCGCACGGTCAGCGAAAGATCATCGATGATGGGCTTGCCAGATTTGTAGGCGAAACGAACGTTCTCGAAGCGGATTTCGCCAGTCGGGACGACAAGATCCTTTGCGTCCGGCCCGTCGGTGATGGTGGGTGGGGTCGTCATGACCGGCATCGCGTCCTTGATCGTGCCGATCGCCTGGAAGATTTGCTGGCCCATCTGCAGGAAAGTAAACGTGTGACCGGAGAAGCGGTTGAGAACATAAACTGCGGCCGTGAATTCGCCGATCGTGACGAAGCCATCCACGAGCCCGGTAAAGCCGATCGACAGGATTGCTAGCCAATGCATCATGTTGAGGACGACGACGATGACCTCAGCGGTACGGTAGATGCGCTGTTCGCTCTGCTGCGCTTCGATCGCCTTGTCGATTATGCCTCTGATAGCGCCGGCCTCGCTGTCTTCCGCGGCGAATTGTTTGACCATCTGCATATTGGCGTAAAGATCGGTGACAGCACCGGAAATCAGGCTGCGACGCTTGGCCGAGCGGCGCGAGCGTTCAGTGAAGACGGGCGCCAGCCTGATGGCGAGAAGCACGTTGAGCGTGATCCAAATGATGGACGGAAGGGCAAGCTGCCAGGAGAGCGCGCCCAGAAGGATGACGGAGCCGATCATCTGCATGATAAAGCGCGGAATGGACTGGAAGGCTGAAATGACCTGCTGCTGCACGGCTGAGGCCACCTGCTGCAGGCGCGAGGCGACCTGGCCGGCATAGAGATCATGGAAGAAGGCGAGGTCCTGCCGCTCCACCGCCCTGTGCCCTTGCCATTGAATAGCGGCCGGCATGCCGATGCCAAGCGTATGCGAGTTGAGCGTATTGACGAGGAAGGAGCCGATCGGGATGCAGGGGAAAAGCATCACGCCGAGGAAGATCAGCAGCATCCGGTCGTTGTGCAGGAAAGCGGCAGCGCCCTGTTGCGTGACGCCGTCAACAATAACGGACAGGCCCCAAACGATGGTCAGGCTCATGACTTCAATCGCCATGGTGCAAAGGGCGAGCGTGACCAGGATGCCACGAAACATCAGGACGAAGTGAAGAAGAACGGCCCATGGCCCGTTTGACGGCAGCGGCCGGTAGGGAATGTCGAGCGGCCGGATCAGGCCTTCGAAGGGGCGGTAGATCACATCTGAAATCGACATGGGTGCTCGAACTCTAAATGGAAGATGGGCGAGGACTCAACTATCGGAATAGGATCACCTTCCGCCTACAACATCAATTAGAACATCTCAGTAAATGTCAGGAGTTCCGCGACAGCATGATTGGCAGATTGCTGCTTAAGCATTGACCAAGCACCAGCCGGAAGCGCGAACCCGACAAGGGCTCTGCGGATAGCGACACCCCTATCCTTGATAAGCGAAAGGATCGTCGCACGGGCGAAGGGCCTCAGACGCTGTTCGCTTATTTGGAGGCGGCCTCTGTCATTCGTGTGCGCTCGCCAGAGGCAAAACGCCAGAAGGTCAGGCTCGCCGCCAGCGAACCCGCCAGATAAGCCTCGAACGGCGGCTGTCCCCGTGAAGCCTGAAGTAACTGCGGCAGATGCCCATGAAGTTCCCAATAGACCGAGATCGCTAGCGCAACGCCGGCAATCATATAATAGTAGAAGCCAGCCATCAGAAACTCGCCGATTGCGATCAGAACACTCGCCGGCATGATCGTGAAAAAGAAAAAGAACACGCAAAGCATAACAGGGCCGAATAAGACCATCTCGAGGTTCTGCCAGATCGATTGTTGTCGCAGGGCGGCAGCTTCAGGCATGATAAACTCGCAATAGAACAGGAACATCGCCGCGCCAACATAGTAGGCATAAAGGAATGCGCGGGTAAGCGTCACCATCCGCATTGGCCCTGTTTCTGTGCAGACCTTTTCTTCGCTCATGTAGTTCCGTCCAATGCCGTCTCCCGGCAACGCATATGCCGGCAAAATTAAAACACTTCCGGCTGGCTGACCAGCGCACTCTCATTGGTGACGTTAGTCGTCCAGAGGGCTCGCGGGACGCGACGATCAACTTATCATCCGGCAATGGCTCTTCATCGAAGCCGGCAATATCAATGGCATCGCAGACATCGCGCTTGCCGGTATAGGCTTGGAGCCCGATGATGGTGTAGCCTCCGGTGTTGAAGATGGGACCTTACTTGAGGAAGTGCACATGGCTGATGAGGAGACAGTCATAATCGGTGCAGGCCCGGCGGGGTTGGCATGCGCCGCGGCGCTCCGTGCAAATGGCTGCCGTTCCATCATCCTCGAAGCAACGAACAAGCTTGGCGCGTCCTGGCGGCGGCACTACGATCGTCTTCACCTCCATACTGACAAGAGCCACTCAGCCCTTCCCGGAAGACCGATGCCCGCCGGCTTTCCGAAATATCCGTCGCGGCTGCAGGTCATCGACTACCTCGAAAGCTATGCGCGGGAAAACAACCTTCGAATTCTCACCGACAAGACCGTGGCGCGCGTAGCCAAAAAGACGGATTGGAGTGTCGAGACCACCGACGGCGATGTGTTCGAGGCGAGAGCGGTTATAGTCGCGACCGGTCTGTCGAGGACTCCCATCAGACCGCATTGGGCCGGTCAGAACAATTTTCCAGGAAATATTATTCACTCTTCCGAATACCGGAATGCTTCTGCCCTCGGCGCCGGTCGTATCCTGGTCGTCGGCTTCGGAAACTCGGCAGGAGAGATTGCGCTGGAATGTGCCGAAGCGGGTATTGACGTCGCCATGTCGGTCCGCGGTCCGGTCAATATCGTACCGAGGGAGATTTTTGGCCTGCCAAGTGCGACGATCGCCATCGCTCAACAACATTTTCCGCACAGAATGGTCGACGCGGTAAACGCGCCCATTCTGCACTTGCGCTACCGCGATATCGAGGAACTGGGTCTTAAGCGCTCCCGGCAGGGACCTCTGACTACGATGATAGAGCAAGGCCGGACTCCCTTGATCGACATTGGTACCATCGCGAAGATCAGGGATGGTCGGATTAAGGTGTTTCCCGGCATCGAAATGTCGGACGGCGCCAACGTGTTCTTCGTCAATGACCGATCCGTTGAATTCGATGCGATTGTGCTGGCGACCGGCTATAGACCATCTCTCTAAGCATTTCTGCCGGATTTGGCAGAGCGGTTTTCGAATGCCGGGAAGCCGGCAAGGGACGAGCTTCAGCCGGGAAAGGACAATCTATACTTCTGCGGCTTCAATCCTGCCACCACCGGCCTGCTTCGCCAGATTGGGATCGAGGCATTGCAAATCGCAAAGTCGATTGCGGCAACGACCCGTGCGCAAAGTGTTTCATCTGGGCGGAGTTGAAGTGGCACAAATTAATAAGGTGTCGCCGCTACGCAGTCCCGCCTCCACAGACTCTCTTTAAATGCGAGGCAATGCCCCTTTGATCCTTCCGAAAGATGACGACAGCACCGGTCAGGATGTGAAAAGGCTTCGCACCATACTCGGCCATCAGGCGAGGAGGGTGGAACATTATTCCGCTTTGCCAGTTGATCATGAGGGAAATTAAGGAGGATACGCAAATGCGAAAGATAATTGTTGCCTGTGCGGCCATCGTTATCGGTGCTGGTTTGCCTGCGGCTGCGGTTGCAGAGGAGGTAATCGTCGATGGGCCTTCGTATGATCAAGGCTATCGTCATCATCGCCATCACCATCCATATGTGGCGCTAAGCGATCGGGGCATTGCTATCGGATCGGGTCGCGATCGTGACCGTTACGATCGTTATAATGATCGCGGCGGATGCATGACAAGGACCGTCACTCGCACCGATGAAAACGGTGATCAGATCACTAAAACCATCCGGCGCTGCGATTAGCAGCGCCGATACGCGTGCTCTCTGCCAGCTCGCATCTATCCTTATAACGTCCGCGGGTGAGACGGTCGTTGATTAGACTTCTGACTGAACCTCTTAGGTGCGCAATGGGCTGGCAAAGACCTCTACGCCGCGATCTGGACGGCAATTAAACCATCAAGATAGTTCCTCAACTTGACGGGAGAGTACATTGCCAAAGACTGCACGAATTCCTGACGTTGCGCCGCATGATGATCACGTCGTGACGGCGAAAGAAGCGCTTGAGGTTTCCTTTCTTAAACTGGAGCAGGAGGTGGAGGTTCGCCTAGTCGCCGCGGCTTTACGTGCGGGGTGGTCAGCGGATGAGGCGCTGGATGCCATCGATCAGCTCCGGGCCGAGGGCGGTGGACGGCGGACAAATTGAGGTGCGCGCGCGCCTGCAGGGCTCCCTTCCAGCGGCAATCAGGATCCCAAGGTACCACCTCCGACTGATGCCTTCCGAGAATTTTTTCCAGCGCTATGGGTAGTCATGAATGCTGATCCGCGCCCGAAGGAATCTCGAAAGAGGCAATCGAACCCATCCATCGCTATCAGGAGATGGGCCGCGCGAAGCCCGGAATTGCAGTTTTCGGAGTAAAGCCGCCTGTTCAATGGAGAGCCGGTTGGCGATAGGTTGATATCGCCGTGGCGCTGACCAGCGTCTTCTCAACCGGGAAGCAATTTGGATCTAAAGAAGAGCTGGCTACGGGCTGCTCGCAGCGTCACGCCCAAGCAGAGACTTGTAGGCCTTAAAGTTCTGATCCTGAAACTCTTCAATCTCCGTCCAGATGCGCTCGCGGTCCGTCACGGCTATTTCCGCCGCAGAGAGAACACGGGACAAAATCGTACAGAGCCGATTGATCCGAATTATCTGACGTCCCAACTCGTCCGCGGTGACCGGCCGCAACCCCTTGTCGAAGTCCAGCGCAATACTCTCCGGGCCGAAGTCATTTGCTTCCCATTTCGCCATTCGACACGCCTTTCCGTCAACAAATTCATCACGCCAGCAATGGCGATTTCAGTTCGTTGTCGTTGACCCGCAACCGAACTCTTCACCCAAGTGCGGAACAGCACCACGGTTCGCCTCTTTCGCTGGATACTATTGTCAAACTCCATTTGAGCACTCTAGCAGAGAGGATCAAATTGACGAGCATAGAGCGCTTGGTGTCTCTGTATTGTGGATGTAAGTTCGCGGGCATTGTAAGGGGAGGGAGCCTGATGCCCGTCGACGATCAGCATCACGTTCGTGTCCGGAAGGGCGGCCGCATCGTCCTGGGAATCGGCCTGCTCCTGCTGGTGCCTGGTATCGTGGCCTTCGCGCACGGCTTGGGTTTCGCTATGCGGGCACAGCGGGCCGAGGCCAGCTTCGAGGGTGCTGTCGAGCGCAATACCAGCTATGGGGTCATGTACTATCCCAGATTCACCTTTCGCACGGCCGATGGTCGGGAGGCGTCGTTCACATCCGGCGTCGGTTCAACATCTCAGGAATATGCATCCGGTTCCAAGCTGGCGATCCTTTACGACCCCGCTCATCCAAACCATGCGCAAACGGACTCGCTCTCCGGCGTCTGGCTCCAATCTATCGTCCTTCTGCCGCCTGCATTCCTTGTCATCCTCATTGGGGCCGCCATTCTGCTCAGCTAGGAAACTATGTTATTTTCCGAAGTGGAGATAATAGGCTTGCCGATCACCGCCGGCTCACGCTCCTCCGCCGCTGAGTGACTTGCTTCAGTTCGGCTGCGACAGGCGCAAAGCCCCGAAGGTGCGGCAAGGCGGGTTTTGACTCGCGGCGTGAATCCACCGCAACTGCGACAAGCTCCAGACCGGATGCGGTCGCATCATGCGTCGAAATGGTGTGGATTCGCGCATTATACTCCGCAAAGTAGAAAAAACGAGTTGGCAAAGCCGAATTAGTCCGATACAGAAATTCCATCGCTGCAAATCAATCAAAGGAGGCGTTGCATGACACCAGCATTCATCGAAACGCCTCCGTCCGGAATGACCCGACACTAGGTTATTTCCGTTCGTTTCCCGCCACGGGGCACGACGTCATGCGGTTTTCCGTTTCCTTCACAACTCAACCAATCTGCCGGGGTTAGCTCGTCTTCCGCTCCGGCCGCGTCTATTAACTCTCGATTTTGGGGCCGGCTGAGTAAATACGGAGCCGGACTGGTTAAAATGACTCGCAAGAAGTTCGACTTCCGTGCCGATGCTTATCGCAATGTGCTCGGCTTTGTTTTTCGTCAGTGGACCCATCGTCCCACTCTGGTGGGCATCATCATCCTGCTGGTAATTGTCAGCACTCTGGCCGAAGTTCTGGTGCCGGTGTTTTCCGGTCAGATCGTCGATGCGATTGCCAGCGGCAGTGCGGCCGCTGACGCCATCCATGCCTTCGTTGTCGTCGTCGCCCTTGGCTTGACCAGCGTTACACTGCGCTGGTTTATTTTCGACGGGATCATCCGTCTGACGCTGCGCATCATGGCGGACGTGGTCAATAACGGCTTTCACAAAGTGCAGCGCTTCTCGACCGATTGGCATGCCAATAGTTTCGCCGGCTCGACCGTCCGCAAGATCACTCGTGGCATGTGGGCGCTCGACTCGCTCAACGACCTCCTCCTGATAGCCTTGCTGCCCTCGATCATCATGCTCGTGGGCGCCAGTATCGTGCTCGGCAGTTATTGGCCGATCATGGGTCTGCTCGTGGCGGCAGGATCGCTGATCTATATCGGCGTGACGGTCATGCTCTCGACGGGGTACGTGTCGCCGGCGGCAAAGCTCGCTAACGCATGGGATACCAAGCTGGGTGGCGCGCTAGCGGATGCCATCAGCTGCAACTCGGTCGTGAAGGCTTTCGGCGCCGAAAACCGCGAAGAGGAACGTTTGCGCCATGTGCTGGCCAAATGGGACAGTCGAACACGGCGGACGTGGAAGCGCGGGACACTGAACGGCACGATCCAGGGTTTCATGATGGTCTCCATGCAGGCCGGTATTCTTGGCACTGGCCTTGTCATGTGGCAGCAGGGGCTGGCGACGCCGGGCGACATCACATTCGTGTTGGCGATGTTCTTCGTCCTGCAGGGATATCTGCGTTCGGTCGGACAAGACATTCGAAACTTACAGCGCGCCGTCAACGATATGGAAGAACTTGTCCTGCTCGACAAAACGCCGCTGGGTATTGAGGATAAGCCAAATGCGAAGGCGATCTCGATCGGTAGGGGCGAAATCGTGTTCGATCGCGTTACCTTCCAGTACGGGGCTCATCCTACACCGCTCTATGAAGATTTCTCGGTTGACATTAAACTGGGCGAGCGGGTCGGACTGGTCGGCCATTCCGGTTCCGGCAAGACGACCTTCGTCAAGCTCATCCAGCGCCTCCATGACGTGAAGTCTGGATCGATCCGAATTGATGGACAGGATATCGCCGATGTCACGCAGTCTAGCCTGCGCAGCCAGATTGCCATCGTCCAACAGGAGCCGATCCTGTTTCATCGCACGCTCGCCGAAAATATCGCCTATGGCCGGCCGAACGCGTCACGGCGCGAGATCGAGAATGCGGCGAAACAGGCCAGTGCGCATCACTTTATCATGGACTTGCCGAAGGGCTATGAGACGATGGTAGGCGAGCGCGGCGTCAAATTGTCCGGCGGCGAGCGTCAGCGTGTCGCCATCGCCCGAGCCTTTCTGGCTGATGCACCCATTCTCATTCTGGACGAGGCGACCTCAAGCCTTGACAGCGAGAGCGAGGTGCAGATCCAGCAGGCGATGGAACGCCTTATGGAGGGCCGCACGACGCTGGTGATCGCGCACCGACTTTCGACGGTGCGGGCGCTGGATCGTCTATTGGTCTTCGACAAGGGAAAGATCGTGGAAGAGGGTGACCATCAAGCGCTCATTCGCCTCAATAACGGCATTTACCGCAGGCTGTTCGAACGACAGGCACTCGAACTGACCAAGGGGCTGGTGGCATGAGAGCAGGTGCCGATATTTTGTGTCCAGTTGCTCGATACAAACCAAATCTTGAACTCCGCTGTCGCCTTCAGTCCAGGTCGGCCGCCGTCAACCCAAATCGGTCATTCCCTGCAGGCCAAGCCGATCTCCGCTGCTGATGAGGAGTTCAAACGGATAGTTCCTGAAGCAACAGGGTCTTTCGATTCATCTCTCCTCGGGAGCGTATTGTGTTTTCAACAAATCAGCGCCGAGGTCGGGGCTGTGGCTCCCCACACTAGGTGACAGCCAGCTACCATTTAATATTTCGGGGTCGGCTTCACTTTTTGAGAAAGATCGCCAGTTCCCGGGCCACCGTTTCCGGATCTTCCCGCTGTGGGAAGTGCCCGACATTCTGAAGGACGATCCGGTCGAAGGGACCGGAGAACTTCTTGTGCAGGTCTTCGGACAGTTCCGGCGGATTGACGCCATCCTCGATGCCCTGAAAGTAAACCGCGGGAAGAGAAAGGGATCGCGTCTCCCTGATGCGATCTTCGAGCCAGACGCTTTGCGGATCGGGCTCGGCCTCGCCCCACCGAACTCTGTAGCTGTGGAGGGTAATGGCCACCCAGTCCGGATTGTCGAAGGATTTCGACACGGCGTCGAACGTCTCCTCGTCGAACCAGCCGTGGGGGCTCCAGTTTTCCCATTGAATCCGTGCGAACCCGTGCGGATCCCTTTCGATCGCGTCGGCGCCGCGCTTCGTTGCCATGAACCAATGGTACCAATAGCGCTGCGCCTGCCGGAAGGGCGGCGTCTTCAGTCCGCCAAAGCGCGGCAGCGAGGAAAGAAGCGCCATCCTGTCGACGCGGCCCGGCCATCCGATGGCAAGCGCTTCGGCGATATTCGACCCCCAGTCGTGACCGACGACGGAAAACCGCTCGATGCCGAGACCGTCCATAAGGGCGATCGCGTCCATTGCGAGAACCGCTCCGTTCGCAGTGCGCAACGCCTTGTCGTTCCGGAAAACGGTTCCGCCGAAGCCGCGAAGGTAAGGCGCGACGAGACGAAGGTTTCGGTGCTGCAGGTTTGACGACACAGCTTTCCAAGTGGAGGCGTCGTCGGGCCATCCATGCAGCAAGAGAACTGGATGACCGTCGCGTGCTCCCGATTCTTCGAAAGCAATCTGCAGGTCACGGGTGTGGAGGTGCGGCATGACAATACTCCTGGTTCGACAAGGCAACACGCAGAGCCGGCGCTTGGTTCCGGTGAATGGAACATTACAGCGCCCCGGTGCCTCGGGCAGAAAACGCCCCACACGCCGAAGGTGGCAGTCATGAAATTCCCGCACCCATTTTCGATCGGCGGACGCTCCATCCTCGCCGCCGCAAGCGCAACGCTCGTAGCACCGGTCCTTCCCTGCGCCGCGTGATCGGCTTCGAACAGCAGGAGAACACGCAGATGGACGACCCGACAACGAAGTAGCAGAAGCCACCCTTCCAGGACGCACCCGGCCTATTCAATAGTTTCAAGAACGCTCGGCTTTGCTTGTGCCGAGGTGCGTCAAGCACGCCGCTATCGCGAACCCTTCTCCGGCAACGAGGATGCCGGCTGATGTTCAGTCGAGAAATTCAACAACTACGCCCGGCTTAACCATTCCTGCGAGCTCTTCTACATCCCAATTTGTCAAGCGGACGCATCCATGAGAGCCGGCCTTGCCGATGAGTTCTGGATCCGGCGTTCCATGGATCCCATAGGTGGGTTCTGTCAAATCGATCCAGACTGTACCGACGGGATTGTTCGGGCCGCTCGGCAGCTGTAATATTCCCTTATTATGACCCTGCTGAAAGTTGATTTTCGGATTATAGGTGTATGTCGGCAAGCGTGCGACACCTTTGACCTTGTGCCTGCCGGAAGGAGAAGGTGATTCCTTGCTGCCGATCGTGGCTGGGTAGACCGCCAACAAAGAGCCGTCTTCCGCAAATGCGTACACCTGGCCCGATTTTCTGTGGACTTCGATTCGTTTCACCGTGTCGCTCTTTGCAGCGCCAGGTACCGCAATCGAGATTGTTTCACCGGGGGTGAAGGAAGCGGTCGGATTGAGTATCTTGAGGAGGGCAATGCTCATATGGAAGCGTTCGGCCAATTTCTCGGCAATGCTGGTATAACCGAGATGCTGCATCTTTGCCTGCAAGGCATAGTCCTTGGGGATGTTCGGTACGAGGTCCTTCCCGTCGTCTGCTGTTATTGAATAACTCTGAATGGCTGGGATGTGGTCATCGAGCCGCCCCATTACGGTGGCGTCGGGTTTTTCACTAACGGGAAGCCCTTGCAAATCTTCAAACCCCGCAATTGCCTTGTTCAGGTTCTCCCCGCGAAAGCCGTCGATCGCGCCCGGTGAAGCGCCGGCTCGATCTAGCAGAACCTGGAGCTTCACGATCGCCGCGTCAGGATCCTTCGGCTTGGCGCTTGGCGCTTCGATCTGTATGGACGAAATGGAAGCTGTATTCACATCTTGCGCGGTTATCGCCGCAGCGACAGCCGGATGCCATGATATCAAAATGATCGAGATCGCAAGGTAACAGCAGCGCGCATTGGCCATAACTGGGAAATAGCCATCCGCGCAAGTTGTTCCATCCGAACGGATGATTGACGATTATTCCGCCTCATCGCTCATCGCTCATCGCGACGTGAAAATCATCCAAGGCTTCTTTTAGCCAGATATTGAGGTGTTCAATCGTCCTGTACCTACGATTGAGGATGAATGCAGTTCGGCACGCCCTGGTCATCGTTCCGTCCCCGAAACTCGATGTCGGCGATCAAGGCGGGCTGTGCGAAGCCCAGGTTCTCGCCCTTGAGGGGAATTTCTTGGTAACAAGGTCGTGGGTTCGATTCTCTTCAAGAGCGCCCGGGGCAATCACCAGAAAAGTCCTGCGACGCTTCCGGCCAGCAAGACCACTTGACGTGTCTTTGGGTCGAACTTCCCGTTAGATGCTACGCTTTCCAGGCCAGGCCGTGAGTGCGAGGTCGATCAGCCGTTTCAACAGGGCGTTGCAGGCGCCGTCGCAAGCCTGAGCGGACATGCCCTGGATGATCGCACCATAGAAGCGCGCGAGCGTGTCGGTGTCGGTGTGTGAAGGCAGTTCGCCTTCCTCAACGGCACGGTCGAAGCGGGCTTTGAGGGTCTGCATCGACGTCTCGCGCAATGCTGCCGTCATCCTTGCCACGGATGCATTCTCTTCCGCATGTTGCAGGACAGCCGTCGAGACCATGCACCCGCGCGGCTTGTCGGGCTGCGTGTCTCCGTCGGCAATATCGTAGAGATAGAGCCTCAGGGCTTCGTGAAGCGGGCGATTGGACTGCAAGATTTCCAATCGACGGCTGTTTTCGCGGGCAACGCTGAAGTCGAGCGCCTGACGGTACAATTCCTCCTTCGAGCCGAACATCGAATAGAGCGTCGGCGGATTGATCCCCATGGCCTTTGTGAGATCAGCGGTCGATGTTCCCTCGTAACCGCGTTCCCAGAACAGCCGTGCCGCGATGTCAAGCCCAACGTCGCGATCGAGCACACGTGGCCTGCCTCGTTTGCGGACTGGCTTCTCCATTAAAATAGTGATCCCTATTAAATTATTGACCAGATGCATTTCGCCTCTTATTGTAGGGATCACTATTTATTTTGGCAACGGAGTGATCAATGTCCAAACGACTCGCAGACAAGATAGCCCTCATCACTGGAAGTTCGCGCGGTATCGGCCGGGCGGCTGCCCTTGCTTTTGCCAGGGAGGGTGCCGCGCTGATTGGCGTGCACTACACCGCCAATGCGGATGCGGCCAATGCCACGGTGCGCGACATCGAAGCGCTCGGCGTCAAGGCCGTCGCTGTGAAGGCCGATCTCAGACAGGGCAAGGACGCGGCCGACGATCTCTGGGTGCAGTTCAGTGAAGCCACGCGTGCTGAGACGGGCTCGTCCGCTCTCGACATTCTGGTGAACAATGCCGGTATCGCGCCCGCCCTGCCGTTGAAGCAGACGAGCGAAGCCGCTTTCGACGAGGTGATGACGATTAATTACAAGGCGCCGTTCTTCCTGATCCAGGTCGTGGCCGACCACATCCGCGACAACGGCCGCATCATCAATGTTTCGACCGGGTTTACACGGATCGCGGCACCGACGCATCCCGCCTATGCCGCCTCAAAGGGCGCGCTGGAGACATTGACATTGGCGCTGGCACCGGAATTTGCGGCTCGGGGGATTACGGTCAATGCCGTGCTGCCGGGTGTGACGGAGACGGATATGAATGCAGAGTGGCTGGCATCGCCTGATGCGCGCGCCGGCGCCGAAGCCCTCTCGGTCTTCTCCCGTGTCGGCCGAGTGGAGGACGTCGCCGACGTCATCGCCTTCCTGGCATCGAACGATGCGCGCTGGACCACTGGCCAGATGATTGATGCAACAGGTGGAGCCCGGATCTGATCGATCCCGAGGCTCCGCTATGTTTGCTGCCGTTCAAACCGCGAGAGAGGACGTGTCTTGCTGAGCATCTGTTGTGACGTTGATCAACGAACGCGCCGACAATAAGCTGGTCCCGGTCCTAAACGTTCATACTGGACCCAGTTCGCGATCATTGCGGTTTGCCCTTCAGGTCCAATGCCCGCACGGAAAGTGCGGGTGTTGGCCGGCTATTCAAGAAACGGACTCCGCACACGACTCCTACCTTGCTCATCTCTTATTGTCTCGCGTCCACATAGGACCAGCAAGATCAGCTTATCTTGCTGATATCCCGAAGATCGGGGAAACACCGGCGCGCCTTCCATGATCCACAGCATATCGGCCGTGATAAATGGAGGCACACCCTTCAACACGATAATTCCCTCGCAAGAAACCTCCTGTGACGGACAGTGAGAAAAAACGATTGCGCAAACGTTTCGATGACGCTAGCGTGGCCATATTAGCGGATCCTGTGGAGGCCTCTTGGAGGTTGGAATTCCGCTTGGGAGGATACTTTGAAAAGCCTGTTTGTTGCGCTGCTGGTGAGAGCCGGAGTGCGCTAGTGACGACTATTTCTGCAGTGGCAAAGGCGGCCGGGGTCTCGGTCTCCACGGTTTCGCATGTTCTCAACAAGACGCGCTACGTCTCGCCCGAGAAGGTGAAGCTCGTGATGGATACCGTGGAGGCGATCGGCTACATCCCCAATGCCCTGGCTCGCTCGCTCAAGCTTTCCTCCACGGGCACCATCGGGCTCGTAATATCGGCGATTTCGAATCCTTACTTCAGTGACATTATCTGTGCGATTGAAGCCGAATGTTCCAAGCGAGGCTTGATCGTGTTCCTGTGTGACACGCAGGATGACCCGGATCGAGAACTGGAGCTGGTCCAGCATCTGCATCAGCGTCGGGTCGACGGGATTATTCTTGCCCCTTCGGGCGATCCTAAGAGGTCGCTGGATTACCTCATCGAAGCCGATCTTCCCTGTGTACTCGTTGACAGGCTGTCCGACAGCCGTTTCGACCAGGTCGGGACCGATAACGTCGCTGCCATTCGCATGCTCGTGGATCATCTCGTGACGCTCCATCATAAGCGCGTTGGGATCATTCTTGGGCAGCCCGGTTTTGCGACGACCGTGGAGCGAATGAATGCCTTTCGGGCTGCAATGACGGAAAATGGAATAGAGGTGCCGGACGACTTGATTAGCGACAGCAATAACAACACCGCTGACGCCACTGCTTCGACGCATCGCCTGCTCGAATTGACGGAGCCTCCGACAGCCATTCTTGCATCGAACAATCTCACCATGATCGGCGCAATGAGAGCGATCCGGGAGCGGGGACTTCGCGTTCCTGAGGACATTTCCGTGCTGGGGATCGATGATTTCGAATGGGCAGACTATTTCGAACCGCGTCTGACGCTGATAGCTCAGCCTTGCGACGAGATTGGCAGGAAGGCCGCGGACCTGCTCATCGAGCGGATCGGCAATAAGCGTCGCCCGCGCGAAACCATCCGGCTGTTGCCTCTTTTGCGGGTGCGCGAATCGTGTGGGGAGGCGGCATGAGCGAGATTGTTCTTTCTGCGAAAGGTGTCTCCAAGCGTTTCGGTGGGGTTCAAGCGCTGCGTGGCGTCGACTTCGAGTTAAAGGCCGGGGAGATTCATGCGCTGCTGGGCGAGAACGGTGCCGGAAAGTCGACGTTGATGAATCTGCTGTCTGGTGTGCATACACCGGATGAGGGTGAGATATTCGTCGGCGGGAAGCCTGCGCTGTTCCATAGTCCACGCGATGCACAAGCAGCGGGCATCGCAACGATCTTCCAGGAGCTGGATCTCGTTCCAAGCCTAAGTGTGGCTGCCAATCTCTTTCTCGGGCACGAGCTTGTTCGTCCGCATGGCATGCTCGACAGCAAGGCAATGCTGCACGCGGCGCGCGAAAGACTGGACACGATCGATCGGTCTATCAATCCGGCCCAGCTTGTGAGTGAGCTTTCCATCGGTCAGCGTCAGGTCGTCGCGATCGTCAAGGCGCTTTCCTACGCGTCAAGAGCGCTCATTATGGATGAGCCGACGGCTGCCTTGACCGTCGGCGAAGTGGACCGCTTGTTCGATATAGTGCGCAGCCTGGCATCGTCGGGAGTTGGCATCATCTATATCTCGCATCGTCTCGAGGAGGTCCCCCAGATCGCCGATCGTGTAACGGTCATGCGGGATGGCAGAGTGGCTGGCGTAACCGAACCGGATGCGCCGCAGGGCGAACTCGTCCAGCTTCTCGTCGGACGTCCCTTGAACGAGCTTTATCCGCGTCGCTCAGACAATGTTGGTGATGTACTTCTGCGGATGCGGCAGGCTTCCTTCCATCCATATCGTGCGTCTCCCGGTTGGCAGGCTCCGATCAAGGTCGATCTGGATGTTCGGCGTGGCGAAATCGTCGGGCTCGCCGGCGTTATGGGGGCGGGTCGCACCGAGCTTTTGAGCGCTCTCTACGGAGCAGGCGTGCCGGGCTATTGGCAGGGTGAGATTGTGCTTGGCGGTAGGCCGGCTAAGCTCAAGTCGATCGCGGCTGCTCGTAGGGCAGGGTTGGCATTCGTAACCGACGATCGGCGAGGGGCCGGTCTCATGCTGCGCATGTCGGTAGGCCTCAATTTGGTCATGTCGGTCATCCGCCGGATATCACCCAATGGCTTGCTGTCTGGGCGACGCCAAGAGGAAGCGATCAAGAGTTCTTTCGGCCAATTCGACATCCGCCCAAAGAATCCCGGTGTCGCGGTCGGAGCTCTCTCAGGGGGAAATCAACAGAAGGTGGTCCTTGCAAAGGAAGTGCTGGGCAACCCGCGCCTATTGCTTCTCGATGAGCCAACGCGAGGCGTCGACGTCGGCGCAAAGGTGGAAATTTATACCCGTTTGCGCAACCTTGCTTCTGAGGGACTGGGCATTCTTGTCGCGTCGAGCGAAATGCCTGAGCTGATCGGCCTTTGCGATCGAATAGTGGTTTTGCGCAACGGCTGCAGCGTTGCTGAATTTTCTGGCGGCGTCGACGAGCATGCGGTCTTAGCGGCCGCCAACGGGAGGGAGGTCTGATGTCCGAACAACAAATCACGTCCAGTCCAGCGATCGAGCCTGCCAAGCGTATTGATCCGCTTGCCGTGATGGTCCGCTTCCAAAGCCTGATCGGTCTTGTACTTGTCTTCGCCGGTGGCATCATTTTCTCGCCGCGTCGGCATGGTGTCATCCTGTTTCTTCAACCCGACAACATTGCCAACGTTGTCCGCGCCGTATCCGAAACTGGTATCATAGCGATCGGGATGACGTTCGTGATCATTACCGCGGGAATCGATCTCTCGGTTGGGGCGATACTCAGTCTTGCGAGCGTCGTCACAGCAACGCTCATGGTGTCTGGCGGTTTCGGGCTGATAACAACGGTTCTGGCGGTGCTGCTGATGGGCACCTGTTTCGGATTGGTCCAGGGAGCGATCTCGAGCAAGTTTCGGCTTGAGGCATTTATCGTCACTCTTGCCGGTTTGCAGGCCGCGCGTGGGCTTGCACTTGTGGTATCGGGAAATCAGTACATCAACATTTCCTACGGAGATGGACCTGGGCTCGCGCCGCCAAGTTTTGCAATTCTGGGAGGCCGGCTCTTCGGTAACGTCGTTCCCGTTGCTACGATTGTCTTTCTGATCTTTGCCTGCATTGCGACGCTCATCCTAAACACCACCAGGTTCGGCCGGTATGTTTATGCTGTCGGCGGCAACGAGCGTGCTGCCCGCATCTCGGGTGTTCCGGTATCGGCAATCAAGATCGCCGTTTATGCCATCACAGGCTTCGCATCCGCGCTGGCTGGCATCGTTCATGCGGGGCAGTTCAATTTTGGAAGCGCCAACGACGGCACCGGCTATGAACTGACGGCCATTGCGGCGGTTGTCATCGGGGGAACGAGCCTCTTCGGCGGCTCGGGATCGATGGTGGGAACAATTGCCGGTACGATCATGCTGGGCGCGCTGGCAAATATTCTTCAGCTCAACAACATCACGCCGGCCATGCAGCTGCTTGCGACAGCGGCGATTATCGTCCTGGCGGCAGTCCTCCAATCCCTCGTTCGCCGCCGCGAAGGATTGGGAAGGTAGTTTGGTGGCATCTCCCGGAAGGTGGAGCCGGGATTAACGTGGAGGAAAAAGCAATGACAAATGCACTTCGATTATCGAATGCCTGGCGCATTGGCTTGCTGGCGAGCTCTTGTCTGGCTATCGCCAATGTGGCTCAGGCTGCTGATCCGCTCGTGAAAGCCTGTGCCAAGACCGGCGAATTCGTGATCGGCTTTTCGCAGGCAAACAATGCGGAACCCTACCGCCAGCATGTCAACGATGAACTGCAGGCAGCCGCCAAGGCCGTTCCGCAGTTCACGCTGCAGATTGCCGACGGCGCCGGCAACGTCAACACGCAGACATCGCAGGTCGACAATTTCATCACGCAAAAGGTCGACCTTCTGTTGATCTCGCCCTTCGAGGCGGCGCCCCTTACACCCGCCGTAAAGAGAGCAATGGACGCGGGTATTCCGGTGATCGAGCTTGATCGAAAGACCAATGGTGAAGCCGGGAAGGACTACACTGCGTTTATCGGAGGAGACAACTACAAGATCGCTCTGGCGGCGGGTCAATATACAAGCAAGACGCTTCTGCCCGATGGCGGCGAAGCTGCGGTGCTGGAGGGGCTCCCGAGTTCAACGCCTGCAGTCGAGCGACTGAATGGCTTTAAGGATGGCGTAAAAGTTAATCCCAAGATCCAGATCGTGGCGGAACAAGCGGCTGACTGGTTGCCGGACAAGGCGCAAACAGCTTTCGCCGCTATGCTTCAGGCACATCCAGATATCAAAATGGTCTATGCCAGCAACGATATGATGGCGGCGGGTGCTCTGCTTGCCGCAAAGGGTGCCGGAAAGAGCGTGAAGATCATCGGCACTGACGGATTGCCCGGCCCAGCTGGCGGGATTGAAGCGGTCGCCAAGGGTGATTGGTCCGCGACATTCACGTATCCGACGGGCGCGAAAGAAGCGATCGATATGGCAAAGTCGATATTGCTGGACTGCGCGTCCTCGGTACCTGCAACAGTAACGGTCGATACAACCGCCATCACGCCTGAGAATGCAAAGCAGATGACCAGTAAATAGAACTCTGCAACCAATCCGGCTGGACATAAGATCCAGCCGGATTGAGGGGATCGCAAGGCGACTGCTGTCGCGGCATATACCTTCCGGCGTCACCGTTCCAATGCCTGTCACCTTGACGCTGATAAAAGAAGCTTGTGGCTATTCGACCTATTATGTTCTTGCCGCGGACTGAGCCAAGCTTGCTGGACGCCTCACACAGGCCGGAAAAAGCTTTCCAATTCAAAAGGTAGTGCGGTCGTCGATTTGGATGGCCGTTAGTTCTGACCCGTGCAAGAGCGAGGCTAAATTGCGTGCTTGAGTACGCCTGTGCCAATTATATCGTCTACGGTCTCGCCGCGCCTAAATATTGATATCTCAAATGCCGGCATACCATTCGTAGCCACGATCTTCCCAGAACCCGCCATTGCCGCCCCAGAGATCATCGAACCGGTCACGGATTTCGATACGCATGACGTATTTGGCGTGTTTGTAGCCAAGATGGCGCTCGACGCGCAGGCGCAAGGGAGCGCCGTGTTCGACTTCCAGATCCTTGCCGTTGAGTGAATAGGCGAGGATTGTCTGCGGATGAAAGGCGTCGATCAGGTCGATACTCTCGTAGTAGCGGCCGCTGCCATCGAGCGTCTGTTCCAATTCATCTGCACAATAGAAGACGGCGTAGCGAGCGCCTGGCTTCAAACCGGCAGTCTGCAGGATCAGCCCGAGAGGAACACCCTGCCATTTACCGATGGCACTCCAGCCTTCGACACAGTCGTGGCGGGTGATCTGGGTGCGAGAAGGCAGCTTCTTCAGATCAGCCAACGAAAATTCCATCGGCCTATTGACCATGCCGTCGATCTTGAGCCGCCAGTCGGCAAATTGGGTTTCGACCATCCGGACATATTCGGCGCTGTTTGGCTGAATTGACCCATTCGGATGAAAGTTCGGCGAAATGTCCGCGTCGGTATATTCCCGGGCAAGCGTCTGCGGCGAAACGATGAGCCGCTGTGTGCCCATGGTCACCCGCTCCGCCAGAGCGAGCACCTTCTGCACATGCTGGTTCTGGGAAATGTCATCGCATCCGGTCAGGCCGACGGCGCCCAGACTGGCGGCCGAGCCGATGAGAAAACGGCGGCGAGTGAAGATGGAGCTCATCGGTCGGTCTCCTCGTTGATGATAGCGTAGCGGCCGGTCACCATCGAACGTATGTTGTTCCAAAGGCCGGAGAGAATGACCATCGCGATATGCACGACGACGAAGGCCACCAGGCTCCAGGCGGTGATGAAATGAATGGAGCGGGCCGATTGGCGACCACCGAAAATATCGAGCAGGAAGGGGTAACCGGCGTCTATCGCGGGTGACATGGTCAATCCCGAACCGATCATCAGCGGTAGCAGGATGAAGATGACGATAAGATAAGTCAGCTTCTGCAACGCATTGTAGCGCCGCGCCTTTTCGCCCTTCGGGAAGCGCAACCGGGCATGATCTTTGATTTCATGCCAGATGTTTCCGGGTGCGATATCTCGAGCCGTCGGCGCCAGATCGCGGCGGAAATGACCGCCGATCAGGCCGTAGGCCATGTAAACGAGCCCATTGATGACAAACAGCCAAGCGAAGAAGAAATGCCAACGCCGGCCAGCCGCAAGATCCTGGTAGCTGGGTATCGTCGCCCACGCGGGGAATGCGCGCGGCATCATTTCGCCGTCGGCCGTGGAAGCACCGAGTATGCCGGTTGTGGTGATCGAGAGACGGCCGATGCGCACTATTCCGGTGACGGTGTCGCCATTCTGATTGCTGGCGATTTCGAACCACGATGTATCTTCAACCGCTCCGTAATTGCCCCAATGTAATTGTGGATCGGCATTGAAGATCTGCATGCCGCTCATTAGCAGCAACGTCAGACACAGCACGTTGATCCAGTGCGTTATCCGCGTAAGAGCCGAATGACGGCGAATGAAGATCTTGGCGGGGGGAGATGGTGGCGCGGTGCCGATCTCTTCGATGCTTGCCATGGATTACTCTCCTGACGTGTCGCCGGGAAGCGGCATCTGAAATTACATGCTGGGACGATGTCGCTGTTCATTGAGGTTGCCCGGATGCCATAGGCATCCGGGCAACCCATGATGTCGGCATGGATGCGTCACATTGGCGGAATGACGCCGTTTATGCCGACCACGACACGGTCGGATTCAACCGTGTTGTCTCCAGCGGTCGTGCCGTTGATAATGACCCCTGCGCCGGGTTTGATGTCGTCCTTCGTCGCATTGCCGAAGGTAACGACCGGCGTGCCCGGGGGGATCGAGATCTTCTTCTCGCCGCCCTTATAGGTGAGCGACAGGGTTGGGCCGTTGACCGAGGTGACGGCGCTGGCAACCGTCGCATTGGTCATCGAGCTCTTCGGCTTCAGATCCCAGCCGTAATCGCCCTCGCCGGTGCCTTTCATCGCGGCTGGGAAGATCAGCACTTCGAGCGCTCCGTTGATGCCGCTGTCGGTCGGAACGGACGCGATGCCGACGAAATCCCCAGGCTTGATGTCTGTCACGGAGGCGTTGACGATGCCGTTAACGGCCCAGCCGGATTTCAGCTTGATCGTCACGTCCTTGCCTTCGCGCGATTTGACCATCAGCGTATCGCCGCTGAGGCTTTCCACGACGCCGCGAACGCGCGCCTTGTCGGCAGCCTGCGCGGATAGTGTGGTCGCGGCACCAAGCGCCAGCACCATACCCATGATCTTCAACTTCGTGAGCGACATACTGCTCTCCATATCTTGCATATTTTCGATATGATGCCCATCCGGCTATCTGAAGCAGGTAGGGCGATCGCTTTGGAAACGGGGCAAGGTGGCTATCGCATCCTGTCGGCAACAGCAGATTGTCCCTCAATTCCGCACCCTCATTCGGAGCCCATGCGAATGCGTTACAGCGATCACGCCGTTGTGATCACAAGACAGGCGACAAAAAATCGGGTTCAGGATGTAACAAGTGGCGCTCGTCAACGAATGACTGTCGGTGGATGACGAAATCGGTGTCGGAACAGGTCCTGAAAGGCTTGATGCTTCTATCGCTTGACGGTGATGAAGCTGCATACAGACGCTTGCTCGTTATTTTGCGGGATCTGCTTTTGACCTTTTATCGGCGGAGGCTTGGGTCCAATGCCGACCGCGACGCTGAGGATCTGGTCCAGGAGGTGCTTTTGGCGGTGCATAGCCGGCGCATTACCTATGATCGAGAACGGCCGTTTACCGCGTGGTTTTTCCAAATCGCGAAATACAAGTTGATCGACCACTTCAGGGCAAATGGCAGCAAAAGTGGTGTCGAAATAGCATTGGGAGACGAGATCGCGGCTGAATTTCGAGAGGAGGCGCTGTTTGCTCATCTCGACGTCGACCGTCTTCTCGATCAATTGCCCGCCAAACAGAAGGAGCTTCTGCGGCAGGTAAAGATCGCCGGAAAGACCACTGCTGAAGCCGCGATCGAGAGCGGGCAGTCTGAAGCAATGGTTCGCGTCAGCATTCACCGAGGGATGCGCGCGATTGGACGCAAGCTGGGTTTTGCCAATGACGAAAAATGATGAATTCATCGAGGTTCTGGTAAGCGATCTTACCCCGGTTCGCCGTCATGCGCTGCGAATGCGGCTTGCGCTTACGATCGTTGTCGGCGTGATCGGCGCGGCTGTTGCGCTGCTGATATCGCTCGTCTTTCGCCCGCATCTGCATCATGTGACGGTGGCGGCGTTCTGGGTGAAGTTTTTATACACCGCAGTATTGATGAGCGCGACGATCGTCGCCCTTGACCGGGTCGCGCGGCCGGGGGGGGCGATTGGGAACATGGTTCGGGTTCCGGTCGTGGCCTTCAGTATCGTCATGCTTCTGGCGATCGCTCAACTCGGGCTGTCGCCGGCTTCATCCTATCCGGGTTTGATCATCGGATATTCGGCGTTCTTTTGCCCGTTCTTAATCGTGGCTTTCGGCATTCCCGCTTTCTGTGCCAATATCTGGTTTCTCAGACGTGCAGCCCCCACGCGTCCTATGCTTGCCGGCTTCGTCGCAGGTGCTTGCGCCGGGGGCGTCGGCGGCTGGGTTTACTCCTGGGCCTGTGTCGAAAACGGTATCCCATTCATCGCGATATGGTACACGCTCGGCATCCTGCTCAGCGGGCTGGTCGGAAGCCTGGTCGGCAAAGTCACCCTGCGCTGGTAGCTTCGTTTTGACCTGCAGAGGTGCTGCAGGCACGCGGCCGATCTGAAGCTTTTCGCAATTTTTTGACGGTGATGGTCATCGTGAGGGCGATCGGCGGGAGACGATAAGGCTTTTTCGCGTTATGAAAGGTAGTCATTGATCCTACCAATCACGCGCTGAGGTTCTTCACATGGCTTTGAACGTGCTTTTCATTGGCGGTACCGGCCAAATCTCATATCCCTGCGTCGAGCGTGCTGTTGGCCAGGGACATCGTGTCAGTGTCTACAACCGCGGCCTGAGGGGCGACCCGTTGCCTGCGGGTGTGACTTCGATCACAGGCGAACTCGGATCGGCTGCCTATGCCGATCTCGCCAGAGCCAACTATGACGTCATATGCCAGTTCATCGCGTTCACGCCGGATCAGATTGCGCGAGACATCGAGGTTTTTGCGGGCAATTGCGGCCAGTACATCTTCATCTCTTCGGCTTCGGTCTACGAGAAGCCGGCACGCCACTATGTCATCACCGAAAAAACGCCGGCCATCAATCCCTACTGGCCCTACAGCCAGGCCAAGATCGCCTGCGAGCAGTTGCTCATGGCGTCAAAGGGGCTGGCCTGGACGATCGTCCGTCCCAGTCACACCGTGCGCACCGGCCTGCCGATCATGATGGGTGATAGCGACATAATGGCGAGGCGCATGCTGGACGGCGAGCCCACGATCGTCGCGGGTGATGGCCACACGCCGTGGACACTGACGCGCTCGGTCGATTTCGCGGTGCCTTTCGTCGGGCTTTTCGGTAAGCAGACAGCCCTGACCGAAATCTTCCACATCACCTCCGATCGCGCCCATATATGGGATGATATTCAGAAGGCGATCGCCAGATTGCTGGGTGTCGAGGCGAAAATCGTCCACGTGCCGACGGATACGCTCATCAAGTATAATCCGGATTGGGTCGGCCCCTTGGTCGGCGACAAGGCCTGGACCGCGATCTTCGACAATTCGAAGGTCAAGCGCGTTGCCGGTGACTTCACCTGCGCCGAGAACCTGGACGAAATCCTCGCCGAACCGATCATGCATTTGAAGCATCGCCTCTCCAAAAATCGTCCCCCAAAGGGCGAGCTCGATGCTCTGATCGACAGAATTTGCGCAGCGCAAAACGCTTTGGGATAGGACAGGCATTTCTTGAGCGCCGCTTAGGGCGCTGCCTGTTGATTACCAGCTGAAAATGATCCACTTGCACATTCTAGATCACCCGCTGCGCTCCCAACTTGTTGAAACCGTTGGTTTTGCTTCTGTCAGATCGGATTGAAATCCTCACATCCTGGTGGCAACTGGACCGCCTTCCGGAGCAACGTCCGCATGCCGTGGCTGAATGGTGCAAAGGACATTCTGGGCTGGTGACAACGAACTTGCCGGCATTCTGGAGCGGAATGCGGCACGCCCTTTGGTGACTCAGCCGGCGGCTCTCAGTCGCAGTGCTTCGGTGCCTTAAGCGTCTTCACCATCCTGTCAATCACCGGTCCGAACCGCTTCCGCTGCGTGGCGGGGTACTCGAGTGTGAAGTTTCCCATTGCGTCATCGCAGAGCGCGATCTGCCGCATGTAGATGATCCGGTCGCCCTTGGTTCCCGAAAAGCTCGCCCATGAGGCACCGCGCTTCTCGTAGGTGAACTTCCAGCCGTCCTCGGTTTCGAACTTCTTCCGAAGGTCACTCTCCTGGCTGAAGCCGCCTTCCGTCAGATAGTTGCCCCAGACCGACAGCTTCGCCGTTCCGTCCGCGCTCTCAAGACCGATCCCGTCGCCGTTGTCGGGCGTCTGAATCGTTTTGAAGTCTGCTGGAAGGTCGATCACGTACCCGAAGCGGCCGTTTTCATACGGTTTGAAGTCCGCGGCAACAACAGATGTAGCAAATACACATGCGGCGAAGATGGTGGAGAAGCGATACATGGCAGCCCTCTGATGTGTCTCGCGCCAGAGGAAGTCACGAACACCGATCGGAGGTCAATAGATATCATGCCGTCTCAAGGGCGTCGTTCCGGAATGACACGAGATCTTCATCGGCACTGACGCAGCAGCCGGCCCGGGAACGCTTATAGTGCAATTTGGTGCGGAGCCAAAAAGCTACCCAAGAATGAAATCGAAATCGCTAAGAATGGCATGGCTAATTCAGGTCGCGCGCAAGAAGAATTCGGTTGGAGTCTTGCCATGTTTCCCGGTTGCGGACCGGTGGTGTGGTTCATCCGAATGCCTCTGGTTGTCTGCTATCAGCATGTCGTCCTCATCCAGCCGCTCGACGACTAAGTAAACATGGTCGGGTCCGGGAGGGTCTGGATCCAGATCGTAAGTTACTCCGACGTCGCCGGCTTGCTGGGAGCGAACCTCAATGCGCTGCCAGCCTCGCCTTTCGAGCAGTCGTGCCAGATTGCCTGCTCCGACGGTCATCGGAATGTCGATTCCGGACTCTTGAAGGAGTGCGCTTAGGTGCGCGGCGCAGCCGTTGTGTGGAAATTCCGGGAGGGCTTTCGAAGCGGTCTTCCACGCTTTCGCAAGTCCCTGCGGAGATTTTCCATTCTCGATCAGTTCTGGGATGTGGACCTTGTCGTTAGAGGGGCTTGCCCCCTCGACCGATGCCGCTTCTTCCGCAATTACGACGTCGTAAGGTTGGAATTCTTTCCGAAAATTCCCAACATGCCGGTCGGCCCGCTTTGATCCCGAATCCGCATAGTTTTTGAGTTTTTGATAGAAGATTTTGGTTACCTTGCGGAAACCGAGGTATACCGGATGGAGTTCGTTTGCCCACTCGTCTCTGGTAAGTGTCCCTTGTGTATTGATGAGGTGATAGTTGTTTCCTTCGACTGCCTCAAGGCTTAGGAGCATTTTTCGAAATCGCTGTAGAGCATCCTTAGCTATACGCTCTCCATCGATTTGGGACCAGTTATTGAGATCGAGAGCGGGTTTCAGCCATGGCCCGGCACACAAGGGATGCACATAGCTTGGAATCGGAAAATCGTAATCGTGACCGAATATCGGGACTCCCGGAGCGTACCTGTCTCTAAGTTCGAAGAGCGACAGGTACGATTCCTTCACAATGCCGAGGGCCTTCGCAAATCGATCATTATTCAGACCGGAATTCTTACCGTTGTTGAATTCGAGGAACATTCCAAATCTGCCAACGACGTCGTTTCCGCCGGCCGACACTAAGATGCCATGCGGCTTGCCTCCGATCCAGTTGGCCCCGTCCCTAAGTTGAGCAATCATTCTTTCTTGCTTCGGCCCTGACATCATATCGGTGGACGCATCGCCCCAGTGGGCAAGGTTCAACACTGTTACCGGATGCGTCCCATAGGTTTGAAGTTGGAAAATTACGTCGGTTTGTTGGAAGGCGGGACCGTTGTTCAATAGCGGATAGTCGAACCAGGAATCTCCCACGGACATCATGACGAAGGGCGGTGCTATCGCCTTCGCGGATAGTCGCGCAGCAGCCTGTCTTCCGGCGGAAATTCGTGCGATTGTCTTTTGGTGCTCCTTGATGCGCTCACGAATGTCCGCATCGATCCGATCTTGCAGATTGTCGATGGGTAACTTATCCATTGGCATCGTCGCTCCTCCGATGCTTTGGGCACAACCTAGCCGGATACTGGGTCCAAGAGGTTAGCCGATCAATTCCCCCTTAAGCGGTAGATCAGTTGGCATTCGATCCTCTTCAGAGTGTTGGACGGCTAATAAACCCGGTCTGAAGCGATTGACGTCGTCTGGAGGGCGCGAACGTCTTCCAGGCGCTCGACCATTTCACCAATCCTCACGTTCCGACGATCTTAGACCGTCTTGACGACGAACTCCTCCTGTGTGTCAGAGCGAATATGTTTGAGACCATGCGCTTGATGATGTCGTCTGCACATCCAATCATTGGGTCCTAAGCCAAGCGGAAATCAACGTTGTGGTTGCTCGCGTTGTTTCCCAACAACTCCGAACGGACTGTAAATCGTGTGATGCATGTTGCGTCCGCAATGAGCCTGCCTCAAATCCTTCGAGCTCGGCAACCCTGAATAGCCGCTCTTTTTCGAGTGTTTTGGAAAAGATCCTGCAGGTCATATCATTGTAATTATTTTTATAAGTTCCCTTTTCAGAAGAAATATAAAGAAAATCGTCGCCAAAATACATACGTATTTCGTCGAATGTTAATCCACCAGTAGCATAATATACATTACTATAACCAGAAATTGTAATTTGTATTCAAAAATATATTGTGATAAAACATGGATAAGCTTGGGGAGGGCGCGGTGTTTTATCTCCGTCACGCCATGACCGTTGTGTTGAGCGCCATGCTGCTCGCACCACTGTCTTTGAAAGCCGCCGAGCAGGTCGGCCAGGCGGTGCTGATTAAAACCGAAGTTACGGGTGCTGGCGGTGCGCTGGCGGTCGAGGATCCCGTTCATCGGGATGAGCAAATTCGCACCTCGATTTCCGGCCTCGGACAGTTCACATTTCGCGACGGCACGAGATTGGCCGTCGGAGCCGGATCGTCCGTTACCATTGACAAATTCGTGTTCGATGACTCGGGCGCAGTGAAAAAGCTGACCATAAATGCGGCAAAGGGCAGCTTTCGTTGGATGAGCGGAAATTCGAACCACTCAGCCTATCAGATCGTGACGCCGGCCGGAACGATCGGCGTGCGCGGAACCGCGTTTGATTTTTATGTCGGAGCCAACGGCACGACTGCGGTCGTTCTGTTGAACGGCGCCGCGCAATTCTGCGGCGCGGGTGGCTGCAGGCAGCTGAAACAGCAATGTGATTGCGTCGTTGCGAAGCGCAACGGTCAGATCAGCGAACCTCGCCGGGTCAATCGCGACGTTCTCAAGACGCTGGGCAACCAGCGGGCTCTGCCGTTTCTGTCGGGGGATCAGCAACTTTCAGGGCGAATGGGTTTTGTCGGTGGCGGTGGTTGTGGTCTGTCGATGGCGACGAGGAGCCAGCCGAACGGGATCTCTCCCCGCAGCGCTCCCGCGAATAATCCTGCACCGGCACCGCACGATACGCCGAGCACACCCAGTCCCCAGCAATCACCACACGCCGATGCGCCTGCCGCACCACACGAAACTCCCAGTACGCCGGATGTCTCGAATCCGCCAAGCGCGCCCGACAAATCAGGCAAACCGCACGAGCATGATGGCGACGAAAGCGAGCATCACGATCGCCATGAACATCACGACAATCATGGCAGAGGCGATCACGGATGGGGTGATCATCAAGGAGATGACGGGGATAGCCAAGGCGATGGCGGCAACCATGGCGGTCACGGTGGTGGGCATCACCAGCGATAGCGCGGTGAGTTGCGCAGGATGGCTTTCAAATCAGATAGACGATTTCCGCTTTTCTTCGAATCGCGAAAACGCTCTATCTTCTTGTTTTTACGCAGTTCCGGACGCAAAACCGCTCGGCACTTTTGCTGGAACTGCTCTAGATGTCGGCTGCCTTGTCCTCCGCGGTCTCGTCGATGAAGTGTCCGCCCCGTCGCGAAATCTGGCTGTAAAAATCCTGCAATAGTCCTGTTGCCGCGGCTTGCGCCTTAAGTTTGGCAGTGCTGATGAGTTTGCGGCTGCTTGTCGAGCGTACCCGAAGAGCATTGACAAGCTGCCTGTGCGTAGCCTGCAGTTCGACGAATCCGGCGGATCTTGCCACGCTTTCATCGCCGACCACCGCAAAGAGTTTGGTTCGCATACTCTTACCCTTCAGCGTCAGCGCTCCCGCTTCGAGCAGAGCGCAATCGGACAACAAGGCTGCCGTCGGTTCGGATACGAGAATGTCGAAATTGACGTCCTTGCAGGCGGATTCGATACGCGCGGCAATGTTCACGGCATCGCCGACTGCCGTGTAATTGAAACGCGTCTCAGCCCCCATATTGCCGACACATGCAAGCCCCGTATGGATGCCGATCCCTATTCCGACCCGCCGCGCGTCTCCGAAACCGAAGGCATCGTCGTCGTTGAGGCGGGCGAGCGTTTCCCGCATGCCGAGAGCCGCACGCACGGCCTTGCCGGCATGATCGGGGACATCGACGGGGGCGTTCCAGAAGGCCATGATCGAGTCTCCGATGAACTTGTCGAGCGTGCCGTCATTGGCGATGACATGGTGGCTGAGCGCATCGAGCAGCGTGTTCAAAAACGCGACGACGGCGCTCGGGTTCATCTCCTCGCTGATCTGGGTAAAGTTTCGCACGTCGACGAACATGACCGTCAGCTCGCGTTCATCTCCCCCGAGGCGCAGGGCATTGCGCGTATGCTCGATGCGATGGAGCAGCGATGGCGAGAGATAGTGGCCGAAAGCCCGCCGCACGTCGCGCCGCTCCCGATCCGTCACGAGAAAGCGGAATGCCGTTGCAGCGAAGTGCGTGATCGATCCCGAGACGATCGGTGCCAGTGGGTCGAAGAGAAGCCCCCCATAAAGAAAGGCGGCCCATGAGGCCACAAGGGCAAAAAAGGTAATCAGCAGGCCGCAGGCGAGGGCTGCGGCCGGATTGACGAAGGTGGTGACGATTACCAAAAGGCTGCCCAGGACGGCGATGGACAGGATTTCCAGTCCATCTGCCCAGTCCGGCCGCGACAGGAAGCGGCCTGAAAGGATCTGCTCGACGATCTGCGCGTGGATGGAAACACCCGGCACATTCTCGTCAAGGGCCGTCGTGCGGACATCCTGGAGGCCGGAAGCGGAGGTTCCGACGAAAACGATACTGCCTTCGATGGCGGTTCTGATATCGGCGGAGGCGCCTTCGGTCCCGAGTATCTTGCTCGCCGAAATATAGCGCCCCGCGGTGTCGCGGCTGACATAGAGCCAAAGCTCGCCCGCTGCCGTTACCGGCACGACGAAATTGCCGATCTTGACCCGGGTGAGTGTATTGGGTGTATGCGGCGCAGCGTCAAGCACGTAGGTGGAGGTTCCCTGTGCGACGCGAAGCGCCTCAAGCGCGAGATTGGGATAAAGCTGCTCGCCGTCGCTGAGAAAAAGCGGAACCGCGCGCACCACCGCCGATGAGGCGCCCGGATTGAGGCTGATATGGCCGAGCCCCGCAGCATTGGTTTCCAATTGCGGCAGGAGTGGCGTGGCGGCCTTGATCGTCGGCGGCGCGCCGTAGGGATCTTCGCCGGTATAGGCAAACCCCGCCTTGACCGGCGGCAGATAATTTCCCTCGTTGGAGAGGCCGAAGCCCAGAACCACAGGCCTTCCCGACAGCGATCGGGAAAAAATCTCATCGTTATCCGGTAGTTTGCCAAGCAGTGACGGATCGATGCCAATGATATCGCGAATGACGTTGCGCGGCGACAGCCGGTCCGGCTCGGCGAAGAGGATATCGAAAGCGATAGCGGCCGCGCCCAGATCGGAAAGCCTGTCGACAAGCGCGGCAATCCGGTTTCTTGGCCAGGGCCATTGACCGAACTCCCGCAGCGACGCCTCGTCTATGTCGACGACCCGGACAGGCTGGTTTTCGAACGGCCGGGGCACCAGGCGTTGATATTGGTCGAATGTCAAATCGCGGGCGAGCCTTAGCAATGGAGGATCGCTTGCCCGCAGGGTCGTCAATGCCGTGACGAAGGTCAGACCGATAACGACGCCAATTTGCTGCGCACGCGTCACCATTATGGTCTCAGCCCCTTTGCCCTCCATCCCCGGCAATAAGTGACGGTTCGAAGAAATACAAAAATCTATCGGTCTGCTGCACCAAGGAAGAATACGCTGCCTTTTTCCCGTGCACGATGCAATGATCAAAATATCGAAGCGATAGAGAACAGAATTTTTGCACGGCGGTAGCCGAGGCTATGCCGGAGGTTAGCGAAGACTTCGTGAAATACAGCGTTTCAGCCAGGAATGAGCCCCCTCCCGGGAATGGAACATGGCTATTCGGGCTCACGAGATGTTTGTAACGGTGGCCACATATGTGCCACTCTGGGTTTCTCAGTTCAGAGGGCATCTTGGATGAGCCGATTGGCAATCGGCATCACTGATCAGCAACATAAGAGCCTAAAGGCTTTGGCGGCTGTCGTTTGGCATTGAGTCGGATTCTTCCTCAATTTCTGCTGGGCCGGAGTTGAGTTCGATTCTCTTCAGGTGATCTCATGGACGATATAGTATTACTTATCAGATCTGTCTTAATGTATATTTTCTCATCGACGTCAAAGATCAACGCTTAGCGGTATGTACCAAGATAGGTACTATCATATTAGTTGTATTTTGATGATTTGCGCGTAAATTTCCAGAGATTGACATATTTTGACGGATAATTAACGACGATCCCACATCCTTTTCTTGAGGAAATATTGGGATATGTTTCATGGCATCGATCCAGCAGAAAATCATCCTTGCAAGCGTTGCAATATTCGTGATTGCGGGCGGCGCAACTGGTGTGGGCATATGGTCTGCCTCGACCCTGACGCAGAATGCCGAGAAAATAGCAGGATCTGCTCAGATTCTGCGTAATCATATGCAGGCGGATATGATGCATGATGCTTTAAGAGCGGATGTGCTGGCTGCATTGCTTGCTTCCGATCCCGCATCCGGCATCCGCTTTGAAACGGTCAACTCGGATCTTTCGGAACATGTCACCTCGTTTCGCGAGATGATTAAGGCCAACAAGGCGCTCGCGGCGGATCCGGAAACCCAAAAGGTGCTTGCCGGCGTCGAATCTCCGTTGCTGGCCTATATCGACAACGCAACCAAAATGGTGGCGACGGCGGAGAAGAATCCAGCCGGCGCCTTGAAGGCATTGCCCGATTTCATGAAGCAGTTTTCCACCTTGGAGGCTGCCATGGAAGAAGCGGGCGATCAGATACAAAAGGTATCGGAATCGATCTCGGCGGAGAGTACCCGCACAGCAAATTCCATTCGCGACTTCATGCAGGGGCTTCTCGGGCTGACAGCGCTGTTCTCCATCATGCTCTTCGTATTGTTCCGCAGGACCGTGTGCAAACCCATCCTGGCGCTTTGCGCGGATATGGCCAAGCTCGCGGGCGGCGAGACCAATATCGCTTGTGCGGGCATCGGCCGAAGGGACGAAGTAGGGACGATGGCACAAGCCGTCGAAGTATTCCGAAAGGCAGCGATCGCAAATAACCAGCTCGAAGCGGATGCCGCAAGGGACCGTCAGCAGGCGGAAGCCGACAGGATCGCTACCCAGCAGCAGGCGGAAGCCGATGCCGCGGAGCGTCTTCGGGTCGCAACTTCCGGTCTTGCCAGGGGGCTGAAGAGATTGGCATCGGGCGATCTTTCCTTCCAGCTTGATGAGCCATTTGCCCCCGATTTCGAAGCTCTTCGGCATGATTTCAATACCTCGCTGCAGCAATTGAGCAGCACATTGCGCGCGATTGCCGAGAGCATTGTATCGATTGACAGCGGCACGCAGGAGATCTCTTCCGGAGCCAACGATCTTTCCCGCCGAACGGAGCAGCAGGCAGCATCGCTTGAAGAGACCGCCGCCGCTCTCGATCAGATTACGGTCAATGTAAGCAATTCGAGCAAGCGGACGGAAGAGGCGCGGGCGGCAGCGACCGCCGCCGATCATAGCGCTACCCGGTCGGCTGATGTCGTTAGCAGAGCCGAGGAAGCCATGCAGCGAATAGAGAGTTCTTCCCAGCAGATTTCCAACATCATCGGCGTGATCGATGACATCGCCTTCCAGACCAACCTATTGGCGCTCAATGCCGGTGTGGAAGCGGCGCGTGCCGGAGATGCCGGCAAGGGTTTTGCAGTCGTCGCACAGGAAGTGCGGGAATTGGCGCAGCGCTCCGCTGCGGCGGCAAAAGAGATCAAGGTGCTGATCAATGCTTCTTCGGCCGAGGTCGATGGTGGAGTGAAGCTCGTGCGTGAAACGGGTGTCGCGTTGAAGGAAATCGGTGAGCGCATCTCCGGCATAAACCAGCACATGAACGCCATCGCAGCATCCGCCAAGGAGCAGTCGACAGGCCTTGCCGAGGTCAATGCGGCCGTCAATACGATGGATCAGACGACGCAGCAGAATGCGGCGATGGTCGAGCAGTCGACGGCAGCCTCCGCGGCACTTGCCGCTGAGGCCAGCAAGCTAAGTGAACTCGTATCTCAATTCCGCCTCGAGGCCGCGACCTCCGCCAGTTCGTCGATCTTGCGGCAGACGGCGCGCGCCATGGCAGAGCCGTCGCGTCGCGCTTCATCCGCAGAGCCGGTTGCGCAAATGGCGCGCAGAGCGGTCGCCGCTGGCGGCAGAGCCGCTTCCGAGTGGAAGGAGTTCTGAGCGCTCCATGGGGCTTGGCGGCAGAGGGGCATTTGTTCGTACCCTTTGTCATGTGACAGCAAACCGAAACCTCAGCTAAGGCATGTCGCGCAACGCCATGTACATCCGCGGCCCTAATGTTGGCGATGAAGATGCGGCGGTCTCTCCCGCAATGAGGCGCGGCGTGCGAGCTGACTGGATCTCTGGTAAAGATCTAAAAGATCGACCGCCGATGATCATTTTGGCAAAGTGACGCCTGAGATCTTCTCGCAAATGGCGATGAGGCGGTCTTGAAGCGCTGAATCATGCGCCTGCGGATTCGCGGTTCGGCGCTTCAGATGATAGAAGTATTCTCCCGTGACATCTGCTCTCGGATCGTCGCCGGCTGCCAACCAGGCTTGAGTCAGATGGGCCTGAGCCATGTCGTCGGGTGCGCCAGGGCCGCCCATCTTGGTCGGAACCCAGCCGGGCTCCAACGAATTCGAGAATGCGTCCTTCCAACGCCGCGCGATCGCGAACGCAAGCATCGCATCGTGCAGCTTGCTTTCGGCATAGGCCTCCGATCCGTTCCACCGGCGCTGTCTCCAAAGAATATCATCGAGATTGGCATCCGCATGATGGTGCATGCCGGAAGACAGGTAGACCAGTCGTTTCGGTGGTTCGACAAGTGCGGTCAGGATGTAGGCCGACAGCGTGTTTATGGCGAAGACATGCGGCAGTCCATCGGAGGTGAGGCGATGAGCTTCGCGATAGCCGACGGCAGCATTGTGGATCACCGCGTCGAACCGGCCGAGCTTGTTGACTTCGGCAGCCACATTTTTTGCGCCGGCGATTGTCTCGAGATCGCCGATCACGACCGCTTCCGCCTTCGGAAGGGCGCGGTGGGCATCGCTGGCGCGAGCCGGATTACGCGCATGAAGCACGACCTGGTGGCCTTGCTCGGTTAGACGTTCAGCCGCCATAAGGCCGAGGCCGGTGGACGAGCCGGAAATGAAGATGCGGGACATGAAACTCTCTTTTGGTAGCTAGCAAACAATGCTCACAGCCAATGTGGAACAATAGTCAGGATTGTGAAGAGCGGGGTGGTTAGGCACACCGTATGCCGCCAATTGATATTGTGGCGACCGCGGCGGCAAACGCCTTTAATGCGATATGCGGCGCTTGGGGTCGGTCAAGACTCTTCCCAGCTATCGTTGCCAACGGCCAAGGCAGCGGAGCCCTGTGTCTGGAATTGCGGCCGAACGCGCCGATCAGCGGCTTGAACGGGAGAATGGGCTGGACGATTGAGCGGCTTGGCCGGTTGGGCGGTTCGCACCGCCTCGCCATATTTGAATTGCCCGAGCAGCTGGAACAGCGCAGCCGCCTCGCGTGCGAGACTGTGACTGGCCGCCGTCTGCTCTTCTACCATGGCGGCATTTTTCTGTGTGCTTTGATCGACTGTATCGACTGCCTGATTGATCTCGCCGAGAGCGGTCGACTGTTCTCTTGCGGCTTCGACGATGGCCACGACGTTGGTGTCGATCTCCTGGACTTGGGCGGCGATTTCCTGCAGGGCCCCGCCGGCATTGGTAACCAGGGCGACACCATTGGCGACCTGAGCGCCGGATGCCGTGATCAACGTCTTGATCTCTTTTGCCGCCTTTGCCGATCGTTGAGCGAGTTCGCGAACCTCTTGTGCCACAACGGCAAAACCCTTGCCGGCATCTCCGGCCCTCGCGGCTTCTACTCCCGCATTCAATGCCAAAAGGTTGGTTTGAAAGGCAATCTCATCGATAACGCCGATGATGCTGGATATCTCGCGCGAAGAGGCCTCAATCTGATCCATGGCACCGATGGCGTTGCGCACGACGCCGCCCGAATGCTCGGCGTGGGCTCTTGCTCGCGCAACAAGTCTTCCTGCCTCTTCGGCCCTTTGGCTGGAATTCTTCACTGTCGTGGTGATCTCCTCAAGGGCGGCAGCGGTCTCCTCGATGGAGGCTGCCTGCTGCTCGGTGCGCTTGGCAAGATCATCTGCAGCAACCCGTATCTCATTCGATCCGGAGGCAATCGCATGGGCGTTCTCCGCGACCGTTGCCATCGCCAGCTTCAGCTTGTCGGAGGCACTGTTGAAATCGGTTCGCAACCGCTCCAGCGAAGGAATGAAAGCCTTCTCGATCTCTTGCGAGAGATCGCCCTCGGCGAGATTTGTCAAACATCCGGCCAGTTGATTGACATTTTCAACGCGGCTGGTCACGTCGGTCGCGAACTTGACCACTTTGAAAACCTTGCCGTTAAGATCGAAAATGGGGTTGTAAGACGCCTGAATGTAGACCTTTCGGCCAGCTTTCCCGAGCCGCATGAATTCGTCCGCAACCAGATCACCGGCAGCGAGCTTCTTCCAGAAGTCTTGATAGGCGCTCGATGCCGTGTAGGACGGTTCGCAGAACATTGAATGATGCTTGCCTTGAATCTCCGTCAGTGAATAGCCGAGCGCCGACAGGAAGTTTTCGTTGGCCGTCAGGATCTCGCCGGTGGGAGTGAATTCTATCACAGCCTGCGCTCGCGATAGGGCCTCGATCTTGCCAGAGTCCTCGGCTGTCCTCAGCTTGCTTGCCGTAATATCGGTAGCAATCTTGACGACCTTGACTGGCTTTCCGCGGCGAAAGACCGGATTATAGGAGGCTTCGATCCAAACCTCCCTTCCGCCCTTACCGATGCGCTTATACTGCTGCTGATCGAAATGGCCGGCCGCAAGTTTTGACCAGAAGGCTTTGTACTCCCGAGAGCCCGCATAAGCTGGCTCGACGAACATGCTATGATGTTTCCCGGCGATCTCCGCCAGTTCATAGCCAAGTGCTAGACAAAAGCGTTCATTGGCAGTGAGGATCCTGCCGGCAAGATCGAACTCGATCATGGCCTGCGATTTTGACAATGCGGTAAGAACAGCAATGGCATCTGAGCCACGATCAAAGATAACCATTCGATCATTCCTGTATTTGTTCGGAATATCCGAAGTTAAATTGTAGTAAAACTTACTGTAAACTGTTTAAAATGCTATTAACCATAATCTGAATCTGCTAATATTATATTATAGTGATCTGGGAGGGCGAGAAGTTCGAGCGCCGCGGATCTGATCATCCTTTTGGAGTAGCGCCGACACCAGAAAGTGGGGAGAAGCGGCGGGAATCCGTGCCGGTGCTGCGTTTCATCTACCCCTTTATGGTGAGTTTCCAAGCTACAGATAATACAATGGTGGTATTTAGCAAAATAATTGATCTTGTAAGTTGTATCTGGCCGGTTTCGCCGAGGTCCGAGAAGCTAAAGATGCACAAATAAGCCACATGTTTCACTTGCGTGCGATGGGCTTCGATTTTTGCCGTAGTGGGTATAACGGCTGCTATTGTAGTGGGATGGCCTGAGAGGCTGATCCCAATCCGGAGATGGCCCTTTTGGATTGCTGATCAATTATTGGGCACCTGCGGGTCAGGCCGCTCGCACAATCTTAGCTATATTGCGGCGCACAAAAAACCATGCCACGATCGATGAATTCTTTCGGGAGGAAGAATATAGCGCATTCATCAAAGGATCTATGGCTATGTTTCCCTTTCGAAAAAGCAAAGATGGCAGAAATAATGATGCGTCGGTGAGATTGGCATCTTACGCTGTACTTGGTATCATGGGTACAGTATTTGCCTCATCCGCATTCCCTCCATTCTTCACGTCGACTTCTACTCGCGCTGTGATCAACGCACCGCTTGTGCCGCTGACAACGCCGATCAGCGGCAAGGTGACGTCGCTCGGCGCGGCTGGCGAAATAACGGTCGAGAACGATCGCGTCGACAATTCGACCTTGATCGGCCTGAAGGTTCAGCTTGCCGCGCTGCGCAACGAGATGGAACAGAAGAATTCGATCGTAGGGGATTATGCCCAGCGTATCGGCGACCTTGAAAACGACCTTTCAGGCCAGCAGGCGGCACTCCTCGTCAGGATCACTGCTGATCTCAAGGCCGCCGAGGCGGCTCTTGAGATGGTGACCTATTCGTCCCGCATCGCGAAAGCCGAGGCGGCCCGTAAACTCAGGCTCATGGCTCGGGGTATTGCCGCCGGCAGCGAAGGCGAGGTCGCCGATATGGTTCGTCTGGAGGACACCAAGCTGGAAGCCGCCAAGCTCGCCGTTGCCAAGCTTGCCTCGGAACTCGATTTTGCCCGCCAGGGTGTCTATGTCGGCGCCGACCTGCAGTCGCTGCAAAATCTCCAGCAGGAAATACGCACACGCAAGGCCGACCTCCTGCAGATCAAGTTGCTGATTGCGACGATGCGCTCGAAGGAGACCGAGCTCGGCTCGCTCGTGACGACGGAGGCGTTGCGGGTCGACAGGCTGGCGCGGGCCGATTTGCATGTTCCCTCGACGAGCCAGCTTTACAAGCCGGTGGCTACATCCGGACGCGAAGTCACGGCCGGCGACACGCTTGCTGAAACGCTCGACTGCCGAGACGCATTTGTCGTCGCGATCTTTTCCGAGCGGCAGGCGCAAGCCCTCGCCGTGGGATCGAAGGTTGATGTCAATGCCGAAGGTTGGTCGCAAGCGGCAAGCGGCGTCGTTGAGCGGCTGGTTCCTCGTACGACCGACAGGGTGGATCTCGATTACGCCGTTCCTTTCCCGCCGACGGAGCGTCGCGAGCTTTATGCGTACATCCGGCTGACAGAGCCCGGCCAGGCAGATTTGCGAGACAGCCGGTTCTGCTCCGTCGGCACGTGGGTCGACGTGACGATGCCGCAGGAATGGCTTCAAAAAACGCAGCATTATATACGCGAGGCATCGACCTCGCTCATTGGCATAGCCCAGGCATCCGCCGCGCAATGGCCCACCGCCAAAACGGAACTGACCGGTCTCGTCCGGCGGTCGGCCGAACGGTTCGGCGTGCTCAATCTGGAGGAGCGCGTTGCAAAGGGCCCTCGGGACATGCGCGTCAGCTGGAGGATCCTCTATCCCCAGCCTCGGCGTGCCGAGGCGCATGCCGTCGAGCTCCTCAACGAGCGAATGAAAGCTGCGCCGGTGAAAAGCTGACGTAAGCCGCCGCGGCACCCGGCAGCCCGCGACGGATCGTATCCAGGCTGAAGTCAGGGAGAAACAGATCGTGTTCTTTGATTCCGACGACGATTTATTCAGCGTTCTGACCTTCGATCTTGTCATTGCCGCTTGCGCGATGCTGTTCGCAATGCTCGCGAACCCGAAGAGACCGTTCGAGCGGGCTGCATTCAGTCTGCTCATGCTCTTGTCGCTCGGGCTCTACCTTTCGTGGCGCGCCCTCGACACGCTTCCGCCTTTCGAGCTTTCTGCCGAAGTGCTCTGGAATTATGTTTACTTCCTCTTCGAGGCGGTGTCGGTGCTTTACGCCATCGGTTCGATCCTGATCCTTCTGAGAACGAGCGACTGGACGAAGGAGGCCGATCGCGGTGAAAAAGAACTGGCGGCCACGGCGGACATTCCTTCCGTCGACGTGTTCATCTGCACTTACAACGAGCCGCTGAATGTCCTGGAAAAATCGGTCATATCTGCCCAGGCGATGAACTACCGCAGGCTTCGGATTTTCGTCTGCGACGACACCCGTCGCCCGGAAGTGCGAGACTATTGCGTACGCGTCGGCGTGAATTACCTGACGCGCCCGGATAACAAGCATGCCAAGGCCGGCAATCTGAACAATGCCTTGAACCATACGAACGCGCTCGCCGAGATTTCCGATTTCATCATGGTTCTCGATGCGGATTTCGCCCCTCAGGCAAATTTCCTCAATCGCGTCATCGGTCTCTTCAAGGATGGGAAGGTCGCCGTCGTGCAGACGCCGCAATTTTATTTCAACAGCGATCCGATCCAGCACAATCTCGGCATCCGGCGCTCCTTCGTCGATGACCAGCGCGTCTTCTTCGACACGTTCCAGCCGGCCAAGGATGCCGTTGGATGCGCGTTCTGCGTCGGTACCAGCTTCGTGGTACGCCGCGCCGCCGTCAATGAGATCGGCGGCTTTCCGCATGATGCACTGTCCGAGGATATGCTGCTCACCTATCGCCTGATGGAGCGGGGCTATGTGACACGTTGGCTGAATGAGAAGCTGAGCGTCGGCTTGTCGGCCGAAGGCGTTCCCGAATATATTACGCAGAGAACTCGCTGGTGTCTCGGCACCATTCAGATCGGCCTCTTGCACGATGGGCCGCTCTGGCGCGGCAATTTCACGCTCATCCAGCGTCTGCATTATTTGCACGGGCTGTTCTGCTGGCTGTCGAAGCCTTTCATCCTTTGCCTTTTGCTGGCGCCGTCCGTCTATTGGCTGACCGGAGTTCCGGCGTTGCAGGCCGATGAACTGCTTTTCATGAAATACGGCCTCAGCTCGCTCTTCCTGTTCTGGACCTATTCGACGTGGATCTCCGAAAGGCGCACGCTGCCGCTCTTCACCGAGGTCACCCATGCCTTGACGGCCGTGCCGATCACGATCACCCTGTTCCAGGCGATCCGCAAACCCTTTGGCCGCCCTTTCAAAGTGACGGAGAAGGGAGGGGACCGGTCCACGATCCGCGTTCACCGCCCAACGGCGCTGTTTTTCGGCTTTGTAGCGGCCTTGTCGGGCCTGTCTGTCGTCAGGGTTGTCTATGGCTGGGATGCGCCCGTCGAATTTTCCGCACGCGAATGCCTCAATCTCGTCTGGTCGTCGGTGGCGATGATCATTGCGTTCACGAGCCTGCTTTGCTGCATTGAGCAGCCGCGCTTCGGACAGGAGGAGCCGATCGAAGTCCGGCTTCGCGGGCGGCACCGGGCCAATGGACACATCGGCGATGTGACGATAACAGCCCTGTCCACGGAAGGCGCGACGCTGGCGGAGCACGGCCCGGCCGGTGCGAAGGACGAGGCGGTGTTCATCCCGGAAATCGGCTGGATTTCCTCCCCGGCCAGAGCGGCGCCATCATCGACGGCCTTCTGCCTTATGCCGACGCCGGAGCAGCACAATGCCATCCTGCGGCTGCTTTTCAGGAGCGCGCCCGACAACGTCGCGGAACGGGGCGATTTGCGCAAATCAATGCACATGCTCTTGACGCGTGCCTTCTCCTGATGAGCGGGCAGGACCATTCGACAGACGCGGGGTGACATATGCGAAGCTCTATCAGGGCCTTTCTGACCGGCGCGGTCGTCATATATTTGATGCACGCGGCATGGGCCGGCGAGGAACGACACGTTCAGCTCGCCGCCAAGCTTTGCGCCGGCCTCGTTGCGCACATGAGCGGCGAGCCGGCGCAACCTTTCGTCTTCCGCAGCTACGAGCCCGCGGACAATGCTTCGCCGCTCCATCCCGCGCTTGAAAATGCCGGCTTTACCTACGACAACGCACTGGCGGTGATGGCGCTATATGCCTGCGGCCGAAAATCTGAAGCAGGCCGCGTCGCCGATGCCCTGGTGCTCGCTCTGAAGGCGGATCGATTTTATCACGACGGACGGCTGCGAAACGCCTATCGTGCCGGCCCGGTTGAGGGTAACGGCAGCATGCTGCTTCCGGGCTATTGGAGCCCGATCAGCAAGTCCTGGATTGAAGACGACTACCAGGTCGGCAGCGCGACGGGCAGCACGGCCTGGGGTGCGCTGGCGCTACTGACCGCTTACGAGCAGACCGGCCGAATGCCCTATCTGGACGCTGCTCGAACGATCATGAACTGGATCCATCGCAGCACTGCAGATCCGCAGACGCCTGGCTATTTCGGTGGCTTCTTTGGTGAGGAGCCCTCACCAGAACGCATCGGCTGGAAATCCACGGAACATAATCTCGACGTCTATGCGGCGGATCGCTGGCTTGCCGGGTTCGATCCCATGGGCGACTGGACGCATCACGCCGAGAAAGCGCGCGCGTTTCTGGAGGTCATGTGGGATTTCGAGGACGGCCGCTTTTTCGTCGGAAGTCTGCCCGACAGCGATGCGCCGAATACGAGGATGTCGGGTCTCGATGCCGAATTGTGGCCGCTCATCGCTGTGCCGTCCTACGCATTCAGGCGCGCGCGCGTCCTGGAATGGACGAAACGCAATCATGGCGTTGATGGCGGTTTCGACTTCAACAACGACCGAGACGGCATCTGGCTGGAGGGCACTGCCCAAGCCGCCCTCGTGTTTCGTCTGAGCGGCAGGGCGCAAGAGGCCGAACCTTTGTTCGAAACGATTTCCAGGCAAATTGCCCCCGACGGGCTGCTCTATGCCACGGTCAACGCTGAGCTATCGACCGGCCTGAAGGTCGGACCCGACTCCGCGTCCGTTGACTTCAATTACTTCCGCCTTCCCCATGTCGGAGCGACGGCATGGGCTGTGCTTGCTGCACTGAAGCGCAATCCTTTCATAGGCACAGACGCTCAGTCGGCGAGCCGTTAGAGTTTCCCGGAAAAGTGCGAAGCGGTTTCCGTCTGGAATTGCGAAAAACAAAGGGCGATTTCGTAATTCCATACTGTTCGCTCCTGCACCGAGCCGTGAGCGGGGCTTTTTCCAGGTCGAAAGCGCCGGCCGCTACGACATGTATTACAAGCCGGAATACGTGAATCAGGCTACCGACCGGCTCCCGGCATTTTATTCGAAGCATCTGATCACGTAGTTGCTGCTCCAGGCTGGTCCGGAACGGTCTCCGTGAGCCACTTGATATCGTCAGTCACAATTTTTGTTTTCTCGGCTGCTACTGTCGAAGCATTCGATCAGCATTTCGGTCAGCACGCGCACTTTTCTTGAGGAATGCTGCCCTGGCGGGCGAACGACGAAGATCCCGGCCGGCGGCGGCGGATGATTTTTCATGACTGTCACCAGAGCGCCGGAATCGAGGTAATCCTGGGTGAGGCCATCGGGGAGCACAGCGATACCCAATCCTGCTGCAGCAGCGACGACGAGAGCAGCGCCGTTGTCAGCCTTGAAACGGCCCTGCGGGCGGATGGTCAGGATCTTGTCGCCATCCATCATCTGCCACGTTTCCATCGCTTGCATAAGCGCTTGATGGGTCACGAGATCGGCGCTGGCGTCCAGCCTTCCCCTTGAACCGCTCAATATTTTCAATCACATATGAAAGGGTGGGCCAGTCACGGATATTAGGGTTCTTCCATCAAGAAATTCAATTTTCTCGTGAACTTGCGGTATAAAATAGGGCGCTAGATCGCGTATCAATTAATTCAAGGGTAAGATGAAGAAGATTCCTTTGCTCCAATACTGATGGGCTTTACGGGAGGGATTAGCCCGTAACTGCCTACCGAGGCAAAAAAGGTCTGGCAATTCGACAGAGCATTCGGTCATCATGGGTGTCGATGGAGACCCTCAGGAGAGTCCCTGACGCTCAACAATATACCCAGTGAGGAGAGGCAGCTCCTTGAAGAAGAGAACCCGAACAGCCATGCAGGGTGTCAAACGCGTCAAATGATTAATCGTGCGTTCAGGGTGTTGCCGCTAGTTAGGCGACAACGATTGCCCCGGTTGCTGTCAAGTGGGGCGCTGCAACGAAGATCTCAGGCTCCCGGTTCTCGTTTCTAGAAACTCGCATTCGAGAAACGACCCGACAAAAGCGAAAGACACATGTCGTCAAAAAATATTGCAAACGATTCTGCTTCAACTCCCCAGGTGGCTCATTCGGATCGCGAATTCGGAATCCGCGCCGCTCTTCTATCGAACGAACAGTTGAGAGCGAATGCTGCGAAGTTTGCTGAGAGTCGCACGCTCGATCTGGTCGGGTTTAAAGACTTCGATTTTTATCTCCGGCACAAAGAGAACGAGAACGAGATTCTCAGGGTCTATCGCGCTGCTGCCGCGGATGTGGACGCCGGTGAGAGCATTACGCCAGCTGCCGAATGGCTGCTCGACAATCACTACATCGTCGAAGAAGCAATTCAGGAAGTACGCCGCGACTTTCCGAAGAAGTTCTATCGTGAACTGCGCAAGATCAAGCTCGACGGCGTGGAGGTGCCGCGCACCCTTGCGCTCGCCTGGCTTTACATGGCGCATGCGCACAGCAATATAAGCAATGCCGGAATGACCGCTGTAACGGAAGGATTCCAGGATCGCGAAACACTGCGGATCGGCGAACTCTGGGCGCTCCCTTCGCTGGTGCGCTACGTGTTGATCGACAATCTTCGCCGGGTTGCATCGCAGATCGATAAGAGCCGCGAAATGCGCGCGGCCGCCAATGCAGCGGCTACCGAGGTAATTTCGCTCGGTGACGCTGGCGCAGCGCAACATCTGGAAACGCTCGCTGCCAATCTCGACGACACGACCTTCGTCACGCAGCTGCACTATCGTCTTCGCAATGCGCTCGAGCCAACCGAAGCTGCCTTGAATTGGCTCGAAGGCAAGCTTTCCGCTAAGGGAACGGATGCCGAAGCTGTCATGTCGGCCGAGCAGACCCGTCTTGGCGCAGCCAATGCGCTCATGGGCAGCATCATCAAGAGTCTGCGCGAGATCAACGACACCGACTGGTCCGAATGGGTCGAAGAGGTCAGCACCATCGACAAGCTGCTCTGGCAGCAGACGGACTATGCCGAGCTCGATGCCGGATCTCGCAACAGCTACCGCCGTCAGATCGAAAAGCTTGCAAAGCGCTCCGACAAGACGGAAATGGATATCGCCGAGGCCGCCGTGAGGCTGACCGACCGTGCAAAAAATGAGAGCAGGGACGGATCAGCGAGCAATATCGGCTACTATTTCGTCGGCAACGGGCGCCCGGCACTCGAGGCGGAGATCGGTTTCCGGCCGACGCTCGGCCTGCGGTTCATGCGGATGGTCCGCAAGCTGAACTGGCTATCGATCGCCGTTCCCGTACTTCTCCTGACATTGCTGGCGCTGGTCCTGGTCGAGTGGGTGTTCGTCGATGCCGGCATGCCGCTTTTTGCGACCATCGTTCTGCTGCTGATGTTCGCGCTCCCGGCCTCCGAAGGTGCCACCGGTCTCTTCAATTTCTTTGCCACCTTCTTCATCACGCCGGATCGTCTCGTCGGCTATGAGTTCAAGAAGGGATTGCCTGCAGACGCCCGCACGCTCGTCACCATTCCCTCCCTGATCGGCAGGCGCGAGCATGTCGATGAGCTCGTCCGCAATCTTGAGGTGCATTACCTTGCCAACGCCCGCGGCGAGATCTATTACGCACTTTTGACCGACTGGCCGGATGCCGAGGAAGAACAGACCGCCCGCGATCTCGAAGTGCTCGATTATGCGCGCAGCAAGATCGCCGAACTGGAATCACGCTACTCGGAAGAAGGCAAGCAGCGCTTCTATCTCCTGCATCGCCGCCGGCAGTATAACCCGGCCGAGGGCGTCTGGATGGGTTGGGAGCGTAAGCGCGGCAAGCTGCACGAGCTCAACATGCTGTTGCGCGGCAGCCCAGACACGAGCTTTATCGCAGGTGTCGATGTTGTGCCGGCAGACGTCAAATATGTCATGACGCTCGACAGCGATACACGCGTTGTACGTGATACCGTCGTCAAACTCGTCGGCAAGATGCATCATCCGATCAATCGCCCGGTTTTCGACGACAAGGAGCAGCGCGTCGTCGATGGTTATGGCGTACTGCAGCCGCGCGTGACGCCATCGCTGACCACGGGCAAGGACGCGTCGACCTTCCAGCGCGTCTTTTCGGTCAATCGCGGTCTCGACCCTTACGTCTTCGCGGTTTCCGACGTTTATCAGGACATCACCGGCGAGGGTACCTTCACCGGCAAGGGCCTCTATCACGTCGACGCCTTCGAAGCTTCATTGAAGGGCCGTATCAGCGAGAACTCTATTCTGAGCCACGACCTGCTCGAAGGCTCGATGGCTAGATGCGGTCTGGTGACGGACTGTGAGCTGGTCGAGGATTTCCCAATCCGCTACGAAGTCGAAGTCTCGCGCCAGCACCGCTGGGCTCGCGGCGACTGGCAGCTTATTCCCTACATTTTCGACGAGCGCCGTGGCATTACCGCGCTGGGCTGCTGGAAGATGCTCGACAATTTGCGTCGCTCGCTGACGCCGATCGCCTGGTTCTTCGCTTCCGTGCTCGGTTGGTACTGGATGGATCCTTTCGGGGCGCTCATCTGGCAGATCCTGCTGATCTTTAGCCTGTTCGTCGCCCCGACATTGTCGCTGATCAATGGCATCATCCCGCGAACCAGCGACATCATCTTGCAGGCGCATCTCCATACCGTCTGGAAAGACATTGAGAATGCCAACGCCCAGGTGGCGCTGCGCATCATCTTCATCGCCGACATCGCCTGCGTCATGGCCGATGCGATCGTCCGCTCGCTCTACCGCATGTTCGTCAGCCGCAAGCTGATGCTGCAATGGCGTACCGCTGCAAGCGCGCAGGCCATGGCTCAAACGACGATCCTCGGTCATTACAAGGTCATGTGGCGCGCGCCGCTGCTGGCCATTCTGGCGCTGGTCTTCGCAGCCTCTTCCGGCGACATCGCCTGGCTGGTCGGGCTTCCTTTCGTGCTTCTCTGGGTGCTGTCGCCAGCCATCGCCTGGCTGGTCAGCCAGACGGCGGAAACCGAAGATCGGCTCGTCGTCCCCGATCACGTCCGCAACGAATTGCGCAAGATCGCGAGACGTACCTGGCGCTATTTCGATCACTTCGTCGTTCCCGATCAGCACTTCCTGCCGCCCGACAACGTTCAGCAGACGCCGCATGCCGTTGTTGCCATGCGTACGTCTCCGACCAATATCGGCGTCTATCTCTTGTCGGTCATCTCGGCGCGTCGTTTCGGCTGGATTTCGTTCGAGGACGCGGTCAAGCGCATCGAACAGACGATCGAAACTGTCGAAAAGCTGGAAAAATATCGTGGGCACCTGTTCAACTGGTATCATACCGATACGTTGAAGCCGCTGGGCCGGAAATATGTATCCTCGGTCGATAGCGGCAATTTTGCTGGCCATCTGATTGCCGTTTCATCGGCGTGCCGTATCTGGGCTCAGTCTCCGCTCGCCCATATCCATACCGATCTCGATGGCATCGGCGATGTCGCCGCAATTCTGCGCGAGGTGCTTTCCGAACTCGATGACGATACACGCTCGAATCGCTCGCTCCATGACCGGCTCGACGGCCGGATTGCCGAGCTGGAAGCGGCAGTCGCGACCGGCAAGCGCGAGAAGGAGTTCTCCTCGGGTCTCATTGAACGATTTGCAGGACAGGCTCGGGAAATCCGCGAGCTTGCCGGAAGCCTCGACAGGGAAGTCAAGACCACGCGGAGCGAGGAGGTCGTCCATTGGGCGGAGAAGTTGGTCGAAACCTGCGAACTCCATCAAATCGACAAGGCTTTCGATCCCTCGCAGGCGCCCGACATCAGCGAAAGGCTGACGCGGGTCGGCAATCGCGCCCGCGAAATCGCCTTCGACATGGATTTCAGCTTCCTCTATCGCCCGGAACGCCGGCTGCTGTCGATCGGCTTCCGCGTCGAGACGGAGGAAGTGGATGCCGCTTGCTACGATCTGCTCGCTTCGGAAGCGCGTCTGACGAGCCTCTTCTCCGTAGCAAAGGGTGATCTGCCGACCGAGCACTGGTACAAGCTCGGCCGCCACGTGGTGCCCGTCGGCACGCGCGGTGCGCTGGTCTCCTGGTCCGGCTCGATGTTCGAATATCTGATGCCGCCCCTCGTCATGCAGGAGCGCAGCGGCGGGATTCTCAACCAGACCAACAATCTGATCGTTCTCGAGCAGATGAACTATGCGCGCAAGCTTGGCACGCCATGGGGCATCTCGGAAGCGGCCTTCAACGCCCGCGATCATCAGATGAACTATCAGTACAGCAATTTCGGGGTGCCGACGCTCGGTCTGAAACGCGGTCTCGGCCAGAACGCCGTCATCGCACCTTACGCCTCGCTGCTGGCCAGCCAATACAATCCGGTCGCCGCCCTCGAAAACCTCGATCGGTTGCGGGCAGTCGGCGCGCTCGGCATGTATGGTTTCCATGATGCCGTCGATTTCACGGCAAGCCGCGTGCCCGAGGGCAAGCAATGCGCAGTGGTTTACAACTACTATGCGCACCATCATGGCATGTCGATTGCTGCTGTTGCCAACGTGGCTTTTGATGGCCTGCTGCGAGAGCTGTTCCATGCCGATCCTGTAATCGAGGCTGCCGAACTGCTGCTGCAGGAAAAGGCGCCGCGTGACATCCCCGTTATGGCCTCGAAGCACGAAACCGATGCGCCCGCGACCATCCAGGGCGACTTGATGCGTCCGGAAGTGCGTCGCCTCGAAGACCCTGCATCGCGCGAACGCGAGTTGCTGCTGTTGTCGAACGGCCGTTACTCGACCATGCTGACGGCGACCGGTTCCGGCTACAGCCGTTGGAAAAACCTCTCCGTCAATCGCTGGCGCGCCGATCCGACCGAGGATCGCTGGGGATCGTTCGTCTTCATGCGCGACACGGCATCGAACGAATGGTGGTCTGCGACGGCAGAGCCGCGTTCGATCGCCAACGAGCATGTTCGCGTATGCTTCAGCGACGACAAGGCGGAGTTCATCAAGACCGTCGGCGAGCTGACGAGCGAAATGGAGGTCTTCGTTGCCAGCAACTACGATGCCGAAGGCCGCCGTCTGACGATCAGCAATACCGGCGCGGAAGACCGGGTCATCGAAGTCACTTCCTACATGGAGCCCGTTGCAGCGCTCGATGCCGTCGATACCGGTCACCCGGTCTTCGCCCGCATGTTCCTCAAGACCGAAATCGCCGAAAATGGCGATGCGATCTTTGTCGAGCGCCAGAAACGCGGTGTGACGGATCCCGACGTCGCCATCGCCCATCTGATCGTCGATACGTCGGGCGAAGATTTGCCGACTCACTATGAGACGGATCGCATGCGCTTCCTTGGACGGGGTCGCACGCTGACGGAGGCTGCGGCCTTCGACGCCGGTGCGGAACTTTCCAATTCCAGCGGCTTCACGATGGACACCTGCTTGTCGCTGCGTCGGACGCTTCGGGTGCCGGCAGGAGAGAAGGTCAGCGTAACCTTCTGGACCATTGCCGCGGCCGAACGTGCCGAACTCGAGGCGGCGGTTGAGCACTATCGCCAACCGGAAAGCTTTGCCCAGGGTCTCGTTCAGGCCTGGACGAGAACGCAGAGCCAGCTGCGCCAGATCGGCGTCAATTCGAAGGAGGCGGCCGCCTACCAACGCTTTGCCCGCTACATCATTTATCCGGATATGGCTCTGCGCGCCGACAACGAGGCGGTCCGTAAGGGGCTGAATTCGCAGTCCGTTCTTTGGGGCGCTACCTTGTCGGGCGATGCACCCCTGATGACCTTGCGCATCACCGACGAGCTCGGCACGGATCTTGTCAAGGAACTGTTGCGTGCGCAGGGCCTCTTGCAGTCGCGCGGAGTCGAGGTCGATCTCGTCATCTTCAACGAGCGCACCGGTGAGGCGGCTGCCGAAATGCAGCGGACCATCGACCAGCTCTGTGATGCGGCGCGTCACGCCAGCGAGGTCGCCGGCATCCAGCGCAATATCTACGTCCTGCGCAAGGATCTGACGACACCGGAGGCCTATGACGCCATCATCGCCGCCTCGCGCGTCGTGCTGCGCGGTCGCGACGGCAGCCTCATCGATCAGGTGCAGAAGGCTCGTTCCGTTGCCGGTTCGCCTGCGCTGCTCGGTCAGTGGGGCGATTCCACCCTGGTGCCGCGTATGGTTCGCGACACTGCCGGGATCTCTCCGGTCGATGGCAGCGATCTTGCCTTCTGGAACGGCTATGGCGGCTTTGCGGCCGATGGCAGCGAATATGTCGTGCGCCTGTCCGGCGGCGAACAGACGCCGCATCCGTGGGTCAATATCGTAGCCAACGAGAGCTTCGGCTTCCATGTCTCGGCGGAAGGTGCTGCCTTCACCTGGAGCCAAAACTCCCGCGACCATCAGCTGACGCCCTGGACCAACGACATGGTGACCAACCGGCCAGGTGAGGCCTTCTATTTGAAGGATCTCGATCGTGGCTCCGTCATCGTGCCGTACGCCTCGCTGGCGCAGCGCGCAGACACGCGTTTCGAAGCCCGTCACGGGCTTGGCTATTCGATCTTTTCGACGGTTCAGGACGAGATTTCCTTGGAGGTCACCCAGACCCTCGACATGGAAAAGCCCGTTAAGCTGACGCAGCTGCGCATCCGCAATGATGCGGGTGAAGCACGCAAGCTGCGTCTTTACGGCTACGCTGAATGGATTCTCGGCAACAACCCGACGAAGAGCAAGCCCTTCATCATATCGAGCTTCGACAGCGTGAGCGGAGCGGTCTTTGCGAAAAATCCGTTCAGCGTAAACTTCGGCACGCGTGTCGCAGCTTTTGCGGCAAGTGAAACACCGTCGAGCGTCTCCACCAGCCGCCGCGAATTCATCGGCCGGCACGGAACGATCCAGCAGCCGCGCACGGTCTTGGCCGGCTCGCGGCTATCCAATGCCGTCGACCTCGATGGTGATCCGGCGGCTGCCATGGCATTCGATCTGACGATCGAGCCCGGCGAAGTGCGCGACATCTGCTTCTATATGGGTGACGCCGCCTCGCAGGAAGAAGCCGCCGCTCTCATCGCCGAGATACGCTCCGTCGGCTTTGGCGACGTTCTTGAGAAGACGCGTGGGTTCTGGAAGACCTTCACCGGCAAGACACGTGTCTCGACGCCGGACCAACGGCTCGACTTCATGGTCAACAATTGGCTGCCTTATCAGACCTATAGCTGCCGCATCATGGCTCGCACCGCCTTCTACCAGTCGAGCGGCGCGTGGAACCTGCGCGACCAGCTGCAGGATTCGCTGGCCTTTCTGCTGCATTCGCCTGAAATCGCACGCAAGCAGATCCTCAATACCGGCCGCCGTCAGTTCCCGGAAGGCGACTTCCAGCACTGGTGGTTGGCAGACAGCGGCGCGGGCGTTCGTACGAACATCTCCGACGATCCGGTCTGGCTCGCCTATGCCGTCGACCAGTATTGCACGGTGACCGGCGATAGTTCGATCATGGACGAGATGCTGCCCTTCGTCGAAGGTGCACAGCTCAGCCCCGGCCAGTACGACGCCTTCCTGCAGCCGCGTGTTTCCGACGAGACCGCTTCGCTCTACGAGCACGCCGCCCTTGGCCTCGATCTCGCAATTAAGCGCACGGGCGTCAACGGCCTGCCGTTGATGATGAGCGGCGACTGGTGCGACAAGATGGATCGTGTCGGCATCGCCGGTCGCGGCGAGAGCGTGTGGCTTGCATGGTTCCTTGCGGGCGCCTTGCGCCGCTTCATCGCCTATGCCGAAAAGCGCGGCGACAAGCAACGCGTCAGCCGCTGGTCGGATCATCTGGCAAAGCTCAAGGCCGCGATCGAAACGGCCGGTTGGGATGGCGAATATTATCGCCGTGGCTATTACGACAACGGCGCGCCTCTCGGCTCCAGCCAATCGGCGGAAGACAAGATCGACTCAATTGCGCAGTCCTGGAGCGTGCTCTCGGGTGAGGGTGACGCCGACCGTAGCGTTATGGCCATGAACGCGGTCCTCGACAAACTGGTTGACAACGAGGGCAAGCTCATCCGCCTGCTGACGCCGCCCTTCGTGAAGCCGGTCAATGATCCCGGCGTGATCAAGGCCTACCCGCCAGGCGTGCGCGAAAACGGTGGCCAGTATACGCATGCCGCCATGTGGACGGCCCTTGCGTTAGCCCGGATGGGTCGAGGCGAAGACGCCTGGCGCGCTGTCGAAATGCTGAACCCCATCAACCACGCGCTCGATAAATCCTCTGCGGAGACCTATCGCGTCGAGCCTTATGTGATCGCCGGCGACGTTTATGGCGAAGGCGACCTTAGGGGCCGTGGTGGCTGGAGCTGGTATACCGGCTCGGCCGGATGGTTCTACCGCACGGCGCTCGAAGGCATCCTCGGCATCCGTACTGAGAACGGACGGTTGCACGTAAAGCCTGTCTTGCCGGCAGGCTGGAACGGCTATTCGGCCACCCTGGAACTTCCAGACGGCAGGTACGAGGTCTCGGTTTCGAAGGCGGATGCGGCCGGAGGATATTCGGTCGCCATCAATGGGACTGTCGTCGACGACCTTCAGGAAGGATATTCGCTCGCGTCCTCGTGAGCGAAGTCCCCTGGCAATTCGAAGTCCGCAATGTGATTTGCGGTTGCTTGCGCTGCCTGGCGGTCAATTGTGGGCACTTCGGTTCCTCGTTCGACGAGGAACCGGTTGTGACATTTGCACCAGCCCAATCCGCGAGCGAAGCGGGGAAAGGGGCAAGCGCGCCAGGACGTTTCGATTGGTTGCCGTTTCGTAGTTGAAGCGACGGCCGGATTGTCGCGCCATATTCGTAAGTCCAGCGCCAGCAAGAAGAACCCCACTTGCCGAAGTGCCCCGACATGAAAATACCAGAGGGCCGCTGCCGGGACCGCACATCGACATCTATCCCTCCTAGAGGTCTGATCTCAACCGCGGCGGTGGGTCGCCGGGCTCATGCGGCCGGCAGCACCCTTATCGGGATGTCGTCGTTCTCGTCGTCGCGTTCGAGGGCCATTTGGTTAGCGAGCTGGCGGAGTTGGTTGAAGTCGGCCGGGCCGTCGAAGGAGATGCCGCCGAGGCGGATGACGACGGAAAGCGGCGCGCCGTCGGCGCTGAAGGTGGCCTCGGAGAGGCGTGTGCGGATGCGGGTGCTGATGTCGCGGGCATCCTCGATGGTGGCGCCAGACAGGAAGATGCCGAGTTCGTTGGTCGCAAGCCGGGCCACCAGATCGTCGCGACGAACCGAGGACTGGATGATAGAGGCAAGCGATTGTATCACAGTGTCGGCCCATTGCGGCCCGTAGCGGCGGCCGATATCGTCAAGCGTATCGACGATGACGGCGATGACGATGCCGCCGACATCGGTGGTGGTATGCTTGCGCCGGTCGATAAAGTGCTCGACGGCCGCGGCGAATGCGGTGCCGTTCAGCGTGTTCGTAACGCTGTCGTGGCGCGCCGCATGGGCGACGTTTTCTTGCATCTCGCGGACGACGCCTTTGTGGAGCTGCAAGGCAAAAAGCAGCGGAAAGGCAATAAATGCGGAAAAAAGCGCTGCACCGACAAATCCGACCAAAAATGGTCGATCCGGCATCCATAAGTTTAATATAAGGAAAAGACCAACAGAACCGCCGATGGCGCACAGGGTACCGAGTGTGGCCCTCTGCAGGGCTTTGAAAATGGTGGCGGAGGGATGTCGCTGAATCATATCGAAGTTACATCCGTTCTTGACGCTATGTTAGCTGAACATGGGCTTGAAAAAAACCGATTTAAGAAAATCTGTAAAATTTGTTGCTTTGCACCGTTGTTCTCACGAATTCGCCGGCTTTCCTTGCTCTGGCCTCAGCCAGACTTTGGCTCCCTGTCATTTGCGCACAGCTCGTTTAGAGCGCTCTTTCTCTGCTCCCCAAAAGGAAAGTCGAGCGTTTGGGACTTCCTTGCAAACCGCGATTTGCATATGAGCTCGAAGCTCACTTCGAAAGCGCGAGGCGTTGCGGGCTCCCCATACACCAGCAAAGCACTCTCCGGACGCATCGTTCGTGAAGACCACAGCTCCACCAAAAGCTGAAGACAGGCCGCCTTCACCAACGACACCTCCGGCCCCATAAACCGCGACAACGCGATCCAGCGGCGCAACGCTGACGACCGTATCGCCCGACGGAGCGAAACCTGCGCTTCTAAAAAGATAAACCGGGCAAGGCAAAGTTGTCATCGATCGAGCATATCTCGATCAGCAAGGGCGGCAAGCTCCTGATCGAACTTTGTCGACAGGACCTAGATTCTAAATGCATCGGCGATGCCCCCGCCTTCGCCGCTTCAGAGTGCCCTAAATATAAGGCCCGAAAGTGATCGCACCCCGTGATCAGAGGTTAGTTTCGACCATTCGATGTCTTAGCCAGCATCTCGCTCAGCGTTGCGGCGGACAGCATGGCTTCGGCCAAAAGCTTCTTGAGCTTCTGGTTCTCTTCTTCCAGGGCTCTCATTCTTTTGGCAGCGAGACCAGCGCTTCCAAACTGTAGGGATTGCCACCGGTAGAAGGTCGGCTCGCTGATGCCGTGCTTGTGGCAAACATCAGCAACCGTCACCCCCGCTTGGTGCTCTTTCAGAATGCCGGTAATCTGGTCGTCGTCGAATTTTCTCTTGCCCATCACCGCTTCAGTCCTCACGAAATGCTCTGTGGAAACTGTCGAGAAGTGGTCTGATGGCATAGAACGCCACGCTGCTTTCGCCCGTTTCGATCAGTGCCTGTGCGGGCATGCCCGGGACCAGTTCGACATCGCTCATTTTCGCCAACCGTTCGTCCGTCACTCGGATCGTCGCGGCAAAGTATGGCTGGCCGCTCTGTGCGTCGGTGAGACGGTCCGCCGATACATACTCGACCCGGCCCTTCAGCAATGGAACGCGCCGCTGATTGTATGGAAGGAGGTGAACCTGCGCCTCAAGTCCCGCATGAACGAGATTGATATCTTCCGGTCTGACGTGGGCTGACACGATGAGGCGATCGCTGCGCGGCACAAGATCGACGAGCGGCTCGCCCGCGCCGATCACGCCGCCGGCCGTATGGATGCGCAGGTTCATGATTGTTCCGTCCTCCGGAGCGCGGATATCGGTCCTTGAAAGCTGGTCGTCGATCGCCCACAAGCGCTCGCGCAATTGCATGATCTGACTTTCCGTGTCGCGCATGCCTTGCGCGATTTCGCTCAGCCGGTCGCTTTCAAGCTTTGCAAGATCGGCCTGTGCCTCGCTGATCATTTGGTAGGCGCGGGAAATTTGCGCCTCCACCTGACCTTGCTGGCCAGCGAGGTCTGCTTTTTCCCGCTGGAGGTTGAGGACAGTATTCTTTCGTTCCAATCCCTTAGCGCTGAGGGCCGTAACCTGATCCAGTTCCTGCTGCGAGATTGCCACTCTGTCGGTCAATGCGGCCTTCTGGGCGCCAAGTCCGATGATTTCCTGGCGCACCTGTGCGATCTTTTCATTGGTGATGCCAGCTTCGGCCTGCATGACCTGGCGACGCGCTTCGAAAATTTTTCGTTGCCCGGTCAGAATCGCGCCGACCGAGGGATCTTTGTCCATTGCCGCCCGGAGATCCTGCGGAAAGGCGATATGGTCGGTGCCCGTCTGCTCGGTAAGCAGGCGGGCACGGCTTCCTTCGGCGTCCCAAAGCTGCCCTTGAATACTGTCGCGCTCCGAGCGGGACTTCGTGTCGTCGAGTTCTATCAAGACTTGTCCGGCCGTGACCGCGTCGCCGTTTTTGACGAGTATGCGCCGCACGATGCCGCCTTCCAGGTGCTGAATGGTCTTGCGGCTGGACTCCGGTTCGATGACGCCCGATGCGACCGCTGCGCTTTTCAGCGGCGCCAGAACCGACCAGATTCCCAATCCGACTATGAAGACGCCGACCAACAGGTTCCCTGTCCAGATAACGCCTCTAAGCCCTGGTATCGGCGAAGGAGGGGCGGGGCCGCGCTTTTTCGACTCGATCACCGGCGAGTAGGCGGCCAGTCGCTTGGGCGTCGCAATCGATCGTTCAGCGAACCGTTGGCTCGCTCTTGACGAATTTGAAAATCTCGCCAACGTTTCGTCCAGTCGAACAAGGGTCATGACCATCTTCCTCCCTACGTTCCTGTTCGAGATGGCGGTTGAAGATGGGTTTCGTAAATCTGCTCGCTATCGCCGAAGGCGGCCATCGTCCCGTTACGCATAATGGCAATCTTGTTGGTGACCGGCAGGATACCCATCCGGTGAGTTATGATGACGACGGTCATCCCCCTGGATTTCATGCGCTCAATCGCTTTGTACAGCATGCGTTCGCCGTCGTAATCAAGGCTCGAGTTCGGATCGTCGAGAACGATGAGGGACGGATTTCCATAGGCCGCCCGTGCCAGTCCTAGCTGTTGGCGCTGAGCTCGAAGAAGCAGGTTTCCACCTTCGCCGATATCGGTCTCGTAGCCCTTTGGCAGCCGGATGATCGCCTCGTGCAATCCAACCAGCTTTGCGGCGTCGATCGCTTTGGCGAGATCTCCTCCGTCCAGCCTGCCTATCACATCCTTGATTGCTCCGCCAAAGAGCTCGATGTCCTGCGGCAGGTATCCGACGTGGTGGGTCCCTCCGCAAAGGCGCAGAGCCGAGATATCGACCCCACCAAGAAGGGCGCACCCGCTCGTTGCCTGAACAACGCCCGCTATGACGCGGCCCAGCGTCGATTTTCCCGATCCAGACGGGCCGATGAGCGCTATGCAATCGCCGGGTGCCAGGCGCAATGTGATACCAGTCAATATCTGCCGGTTGGCGAATGGCTGAATATAGCCGACGTTATCGAGAATGAGGCCACTGGGTTCCGGTTGCGGAACCGTTCGGGCATCGTGTTCCGATGCCATGGTGATCAGCATTCTGTTCAGGCGATTGAATGCATTCCGCGCAAACGTTAGGGAGCGCCATGCACCGATTGCACCCTCGATCGGTGCGAGGCCGCGTCCGAGCAGTAAGCTCGCAACGAAAATGATGCCGGGACTGCTGTTACTCGCAAGCACCAGCCATGTCGCCGATCCCATCATCAGGATTTGCGCGAGGGTGCGGATCGATTTGGAGAAACCAAGAATTATCTCCGTACGGTGCATCGCGATGTCCTGCGCTCTTCTTGCCAATTCCGCATCGCGATAGACGAGCAGCGCTGCACCGTACTGCATGCCCATTGCCCGGATCACCTCGATGTTCTTGAGAGCGTTCGCAAATCGCAGATAGCTCCTCGAAAGGGCAAGATTGGCGCGGGCAAGCGGCTCTTGCGTCGCCAGTTCCGTCAGGAATGCAAATAGCAGAAGCGCCAGTGCGCTCAGAAGACCGATCGCCCCAAGCAGCGGATGAACAAGAAAGAGCAGGAGCAGGAAGACCGGCGCCCAGGGAACGTCAAAGAAAAGGGAGCTCGCTGGGGAATCGAGAAATTGGCGTAAGGTGGCCAGGTCCCTGTAGCACTCCGTGGCGGCTCCGGCATCGGCGCGAGCGGCATATTCGAATGATGCGGTGAGCACCATGGGCCGCAACCTGTGATCCAGCCAGCTGCCGATGCGCGAAAGAGCAGCCCTGCGCACGATATCCAGAATGGAGCCGACCACGACGGCGATGGCGATGATGATCGTCAGCATCAGGAGCGTGTCGGCGCTTCGGCTGGACAGAACCCTGTCATAGATCTGCAGGAGATAGATGGAAGGGGCTAGAAGAAAGAGATTGTAGCCGCAGCTGTAAAGGAAAACCAACCCGAAGGCTCCGGCACAAGCCCGGAGCGCAACAACGAGCTGTGTCTGTGGGCGCGATGGCTTTACAGAAAGTGTTGCCATTATCCGATCTCGCTCCACTTGATACTGACAAGACGAGGCTGCCGGCGGGTTCTGCAACCTATGAGGGTCGCCAGCCGAAGCCGGCGACCCGCAGGGCCTGAGGTCATGAGCCAAGATGGCTGAGATCGATATGACCGAAGTCGTTCGTGAAATGATCGAGAGCATTGTTCACGGTCGTCGTTGATGGGTCCGTGTGGACCAATGCTGCCGAGATGTCGCCGCCGCGAGCTGTGTTACCGTTGCCGCCATTGCCGCCGACGCCGGCGAGAATGGTGGCATGCTGATCGGCCAGAAGCTGCGTATATTGCGTCGCCGTCGTATCGGCGCTTACCGCCGCCGTGTCGCCGCCGCTCACGCTTCCTTGGCTGCCGTTGGAGTGAGAATCTCCCCCGGCGCCGCCGGCGCCGCTATTCGTGACCGCCGCCAGGAAGCCGTTTTGGGCCTGGGTAAAGCCACCAGGTCCGCCGCTGCCGGCGGTCCAATCCGCTGTCTGCCCGACGTGATCACCGTTGTGCAGATCGGTGGATGCTCCTTCGACCGACTGCACATTGGCGACATACGCAACCGGATTGTAGTCGATGTTGCCATGGCTGATGCCATCGCCGCCGTTGCCGGCGCTCCCGTCGCCGGCAACCGGGTCACTGAAATGAATCGTGTCAGATATTTGTGGAATAGGCATTGATGTCCCTCCTTCAACTTCGTTTCGTCCGAGTTCCTTACTACGGCGTGGGTATCCAGCATCTCATCGCCAGCCAATACAACCGCAGGTTAATATTATCCGCGATTTAATTCGTGAGCTATCTAGATATTCGGCGATGTTCTTTCGGACGTATCGTTGGAGATGGAGCGGCGTTGTTTCGGCTTGATGCTTCCTGATTTGGCGCCGGATGGCATGACCAACGACTATGTCCGCGATCTCGTCGAGGCGGTGCTGCTTTCGTCGCAACGGCCGCTCAGGCGTACCGGCCAAATTCCGGGATTCTGATCATGCTGCGCATGGCAGAGGAGATTCTGTTCAAGGCTGAAAGCGGGTATATTCCCTGGCCGGAAAAGCGGGCGCACATAATGCCGGACCTCCAATCCAAAGGCGGATTTGGTGCCTTCAAACTCGTACAAGGGGGGTCTGCATCCATGACAGCCAAATGGCTATAGTAACTAGCCGACGGGATGTAGACGAATTGCAGGCTCTGCTTTTCTCATGTTCAGATGCACAATACCTCAAAAATTCAAGCTGCATGCGCTGCCGCATACTCGTTGGGGTGTGCGTTTGACCGCGAAATGGAGATGGTAATGACGGAAATTCGGCCCTTATCGGAAGACTTGCCCAAAACAGGCACCGATCAGAACCTCACCTCCAATTCGGCTGTGGGGCATCTGGCGCTAGTGCCGACCTGGCTTCCATTGGATGTCACGTCGGGTCCGAACTATAATTCAGCCGGCAGTGGCGGTGACGGGATAAGCGACGGCGTGATCGACAGCAACGCACTGGCGATCTTCGTGCCCTCCAATGCGGCTATTGCAGGACCTCATTCGAGCGCAGACGCCTTTCAAGGTAACGATGCGCTGATCAATCAGCATCCCACCGAAATGGCTGGGATTGGCGGGAATGGCGGGAGCGGCAATGTTGCCATCGGCGGCGGCGGTGGCGTCAATCATGCCGGCACCGGCGGCAACGGTCTATTTTTCGGCGGGCTCGTAAGCTCCGATGTTGCGGTGTTTGCCCCCGTGAACACGGCTGTGGCGGTTGGCCCTGGCGCTGAGGCTCACGCCGATCAATCGAACAACGCTATGTTCCTGCAGGGGGCGACCCAGATGGGTGGCATCGGCGGCTCTGGGGGAGATCATAATGTCGCGATCCACGATTCGACGATGAGCCCGGGAACCGCAGTTACATTTACTGGTAACAATTATGCGGGGCATGGCGGCAGCGGAGTTTTCGTCGGCAGCATGGTCGACGTGAATGTAGCCATCTTTTCCCCGATCAACATCGCGGTGGGTGCCGCAGGCGGTTCGGCGGAGGCACATCAGACAAACAACGCAATTTTCGATCAGGGCAGTATGCAGATTGCGGGTGTCGGCGGCAACGGCGGTGGCTTCAACATGTCGTCGGATACGATCTTTACCGGCAGCCACGCGGCGGGCGGCGGCGGGATCGGATCGTCAACCGGCAGCATGGTAGACGTCAATCTCGCCTATTTCCATCCTATCAATATTGCCGTTCCCGCCGGCGGGACGGCAGACGCTCAACAGATCGATCACGTGCTCTACGATCAGCATGCGCTTCAGTTGGCCGGCATCGGTGGCCATGGCGGAGGCGGTAACCTCACGGACGCCCATTCGGCTCTCGTAGACGACATTCTCGGCTTCATCCATACCTAGCGGATAGTCTCCTCACTCACATTACCGCGACGGCGCGAAACCGTTCCTCCGGCCATTTCAAGCGGTATGGTAGATCACTTCCTCCGGCTTTCGTCTCCTGGCCCAACATCACGCGGAACGATCGCTTCACGTGGAAAATCGAACATTCGACCACGACCTTCTACGCATTGCCGTCAATACGACCGGCAGATGCCATTACGTTTGCCCGGTATCTGCCTGTGCAGTGCTGTAACTGCCTTAAGTTGAGATATGGTATCAAACGCAGGTTGATCAGCATCTGATTACATCCAACTACTCTTTATTGAATGGATATGTCGAAGATTGATTGTCTTTTCAGTGCTTTTGAAAGCTCTGTTGAGTTGCTTGCCACACACGAATTCCGCGAAAAGATGTGTCATCTGCAGCGAATAGTCGATTCCGCATGTCTTCACAATCAAGCTTTTTCAACGTGCTCCGCATGCATGGGTTGTCTATCGCTCTGAGCTCATTGGCTATAAGAACTATCATGAAAGATAAGACTATTGATATCGAGAGTACCCCTTTTTTGTGTCATGACATGAAATGAGAACAGGAATAATACGTATTGCCGTTGGGCTGCCAATATTCCGGGGGAGCACGCAGATGTCCAACAGTGCTAAAACCAAGCGTCAAATGCGGCGCAATTTACCAACTATTGTCGTAATTCAGCATTCCACACTGGCGCGGACAACTGTGGTCAAGCTTCTTGAGCGTGAACTCGCCGGGTGGAGTTTTATCGACATGATCTCGACCGAGAGTCTCGATAGAGCTCTCGGAGCCGAGGTGCGTTTGATAGCGCTAGATCTAGCCGGCAGAGATGTTGAGAGCACAAGCCTGCGCGACGATCTCACGGTAATTGCCGCACAATTTCCCGATGTTCCTATCACGTTGCTCTTGGGAACGGATGATGTCGACATAGTTCGTCACGCACTCCAGATGGGTATCCGTGGCTTTTTCTCGACTTCACTTCCCATTGACATCGCCCTTGCCGGTCTTCGTCTTGTTCTGGCTGGAGGAACATTCTGCCCACAGCTGTTGGGAGCTGTTACAAACGGCTCAAACGAGCATATTCCGTTCAGAATTGAGGCCGAAAAAAGCCTGGATGATAGGGCTCAGTATTTGCAGATTGCCGATTTCACCCCCCGGGAGGCGGACGTCCTCGCAGAGTTGCAATGCGGCTGCTCAAACAAGGTAATTGCAGGAAAACTCAATTTGTCGGGGCATACGGTGAAGATGCATCTGCAGCACATAATGCGTAAGTTGCAGGCGCAGAACCGCACGGAGGTGGTTGCCCGCCTGGTTCGAAGAGCCTCCGGCGGGCAGGACGCGTCGCCATGACCGTGAAAGGCGCGCGGTGCGCTGGCTCGCAAGCTGGCGGTGGCGTTGCACGCATGCTTAGGGACGGAACTAACTTCATTCCTCGCAGGGCAGCGCCAGCCGTGGCCGGTGGGGAGCAGGGTGGAAAAGAAAGCAACAAGCTTTCGGGCGGCATACCATCAGTCCCCGGACCCACGCGTGATCAGGTTTATTCTCGAGGACGAATATCCGACTGAAGCTCCTCTAGTGCTTTCAACGATCCAACAAAAATCGGTCGAGTTTGCCGTTCGAACTCCCGGAAAACAACTCTTTGAACAAGGCGGAAGCAACCCGCGGAGCCAATCCCGCCCTTTCATCGATTAACACCACCGAGAGTCTTTTGATTTCAAGGGTGATTGTGCGCGCCTCGTCACTGCGACGATACTTCCATGAATCCAGTAGATAGAATCCGTTCTGTACTGCCCATGCCGCAATAATCTGCGCCGTCATGACGTATCCTTGTGCGGAAATGCCGCGGCCGCTGCGCGCGTTCAAATCATTCCGCTAAGGGATTAATATCTCCTGGGAACGAAAGAGATCCAGCGCGAAAATGACCGAGCGTCAGATTGTCTGAAGACTGTTGCAGGTTAGACTCATGTCGCCCATCAAATCGGTCGAAATATTCATAGGCAGGCGGTGTCGATTAAATCCATTTCACAATCCACTCACAAGATTTTTATAAATTAGATCCGACTAATTCCGACTTCGCTATTTTCTTCCTGTTTCCTGTTCCTATCTCGCACTTGCGAAATGATCGCGCATTCCAACCCGCCGGGCATGGGTATGCCCCCTGCCTGCCGTCCGGCCCATCACAAGGACTCGACAATGGGTGATTTGCTTAAAGGGATCTCCAGCTTTCGCGGAGCCGTCTTTCCCGACCATCGGGCACTTTATCGCCGGCTGGCGGAGGAGGGACAGCAACCACAAGCGCTTATGATTTCCTGCGCCGACAGCCGGGTGATGCCCGAAACGATCACGCAATCCGGCCCTGGCGAACTTTTTGTTTGCCGCAATGCCGGAAATATCGTTCCCCCGTTTTCGACGGCAAATGGCGGTGTATCATCGGCGATAGAATATGCGGTCGTCGCGCTCGGCGTTCGCGATATCATCGTCTGCGGGCACTCCGATTGCGGCGCAATGAAAGGGCTCTGCCATCCCGATCTCCTGAAGCCGATGCCGAATGTCGCTGCGTGGCTGAAACATAGCCATGCGGCCCATTCGATTGTTTGCGAAGCCTATCCTGCCGATCTGCCGGAGCGCCAAAGGGTTCGCGCCATTGCCATGGAAAACGTCGTTGTCCAGCTTGATCATCTGCGCACGCATCCTTCGGTCGCGGCCAAATTGGCGACCAACGACATTACCCTGCATGGCTGGTTTTTCGATATCGAGACGGGCGAGGTGCTGGTCTATGACGGTTCGGCCGCTCGCTTCACGGATATCATGGAGGACAGGCCTTTGCCCGTCGCCGTCACCGGCCGTGGTCGTCCGCATGTGATGCCGCAAGCTGCGGAGTAGGCCGATGATATCAAGCTCTGTTCTGTCGCGAGACCTCGCATCGTCGCTCGTCGTGTTTCTCGTCGCCATACCGCTCTGCCTCGGCATCGCCGTGGCTTCAGGCGTTCCGGTGGCCATGGGCCTCATTTCAGGCATTGTCGGCGGCATCGTCGTCGGCCTTCTAGCCGGATCTCCGCTTCAGGTATCAGGACCGGCGGCTGGTCTCGCCGTGATCGTCTTCGGCTTTGTCGAGCAATATGGCGCTGCCATGCTCGGGCCGGTTCTCATCGTGGCGGGATTGCTGCAGGTCCTTGCCGGATTCCTGAAGATCGGATCGTGGTTTCGCGCCATTTCGCCTGCGGTGGTCCACGGCATGCTCGCCGGGATCGGCATCCTCATCATTCTTGGCCAGATCCATGTGCTGATGGGGGCAAGACCTGCTGCCGGCGGTATCGAAAACGTCACTGCCATGGAGCAGACCCTTGGCCGCGTGTGGGGCGCGGGACTGACCCAGGAATCGGTTGCTCTCCTCGTAGGCTTGATTTCCTTGCTGGCCATGGTCGCCTGGGAGAAATTCAGGCCGAAGCCATTGATGCTGGTACCCGGTGCTCTGGTGGGGGTCGCAGCCGGCACGATATTGACGGCCGGGATGCAGCTGCCGATCGCCAGGGTGGAGGTGCCGTCCTCCCTCATCGACAGTATTTCGCTGCCGACGCTCGATGGTTTTGCCAGGATGGCCGAGCCCGGTATCATCGTGACGACGCTGGTTATCGCGGTGATCGCCAGTGCGGAAACGCTGCTGTCGTCCGCCGCCGTCGATCGCATGCATGATGGCGTGCGAACCCGCTTCAACAAGGAGCTGTTTGCGCAAGGCATCGGCAACGGGCTCTGCGGTCTGCTGGGTGCGCTGCCGATCACCGGCGTCATCGTCAGATCGTCCGCCAATATTCAGGCAGGTGCGAGAACCCGGGCTTCGGCCGTGCTGCACGGCGTTTGGATCCTTGGCCTCGTGGCATTTCTGCCGGAGCTGCTCGCGATGGTGCCGCTCACGGCACTTGCCGCAGTGCTGCTGGTGACGGGATGGCGGTTGATCAGTCTCCATCATGTTCGTCACCTCTTCGATCATCACGGCTGGGTTCCCGTCGGGATCTGGACCGCGACGGTGGCAATGGTGGTGCTTCAGGACCTGCTCGTCGGCGTGGCGCTCGGCCTTGCGCTATCCATATTGGAAATTCTCCCCTATCTGCGTCGCAAGCTCGCTATCGACAGATTGGAGGATGATGAAACCATCCACCTCGACCTCGTCGGTGTGGCGACATGCAAGGATGTTCCAGCCCTGCTAAACACGCTGGAAACGCTTCCCGAGGGTCGCAAGATCAGGATTGTCGGCGCCCGCCTGCATTATCTTGACCATACGAGCGCCGAAACCCTGCGTGAATGGCTGAAACGACAGAAGAAATCGGGACGCCTTGTTGAAATTGAGCTCCCGCCGCTCGGACGCCATCGCAGGTTGAAGCCGATCTTTGAAAGGCTGTCAGAGGAAGTTGCCTGATCGGCGATAAGACATCAGGGATCTTACGACAATGCTCTTGCCCCGCTTGATGGGGCAAGGCGAACAGCAAAAAGCAAAGCGCGAAATATTAGTTGATTTTCATTGCGGCGGTTATTTCCAAGGGCGATCAGTTCGTGAGACGTGGCAGCACCTTGCACGAACCGGCGACAAGCCAACCTGGCATCCTCATGCCTCATTGGTTCGCTTTCCTTCCAAAGCTATACCGGATCGATTAACCGCGAACTGTCTAAAATTCTTGGAGCCAATCGCGATGAATCATGTGGTGCCTCCTTAGACCGCTCTCCCCAAGCCGAGCGGCGTTAGCCGCGGAAGCGTGTCGGCGCTTTTGTCTTCATGCAACAGTTCGAGGCAATGACGTTTCAGCCGCGAAAATTCGAGAGATGCAATGATATCTGTCGAACGCGGCCGCGGGGAGGGGACGATGAGCTCTTCATGAATGCGGCCAGGTTGTGCCTTCATGACGATGATCCGGTCAGCGAGCAGCAGAGCTTCGTCGATATCATGTGTCACGAACAGGATCGTCTTGCGGAATTGCTCCCATATGGTGAGCAGCAATTCCTGCATCTTCAGCCTCGTCAGGGCATCGAGCGCTCCGAAGGGCTCGTCCATGAGCAGCAGTCGCGGTTGATTGATCAGGACGCGGGCAATTTCCACCCGTTGCTGCATGCCGCCCGAAAGCTGTGTCGGATACCGATCGGCAAAACCGTTCAAGCCGACGAGGTCGAGCATCCTTTGCGCCTCGCGATGCCGCTCTTGTCTTCCGACGCCGCGCATCTTGAGCCCAAACGCAACATTGTCGCGCGCGCTCTTCCAGGGAAACAGGGTGTGGTGCTGGAAAACGATCCCCCGTTCGGGATGCGGGCCCCTGACCGAGCTTCCGTCGACATGTAATCGACCGCCGGCGATCTCGATATGGCCGGCGAGTGCGCCGAGAAGTGTCGATTTTCCGCAGCCGGATGGGCCGAGAAGGCAGACGAATTCGCCGGGAGCGACGGAGAAACTGACGTCGGAAACGGCTTCAAAGGCGGCTTTGCCTTTGCCCAGACGGATGGAAACCCGTTCCGCCAGAATTCTCCCCGTCTCGGATCGCGGCAGACGTTGGTGGGTGTTCATCTGGCCTTTTCCTTCTTCTGCCACGGGATCAATGCATTGCCGGCGGCTCGCAGCAAGGTACTGCTGCCCATGCCAAGCACGCCGATCACAATCATTCCGACGATAATCTCCGGATAATTTTGCAAGGAATATGCTTCCCAGGTGTAATAGCCGATGCCGAATTGCCCGGAGATCATTTCGGCCGTCACCAGACAGAACCATGAGGTGCCCATGCCGATGGCGAGGCCCGTGACGATGCTTGGCGCGGCGCCGGGAAGGACGACTTCGAAAAGCATCGCGCGGCGGGTACTGCCGAGACTGCGCGCGGCTGCGATCAGACGCGGATCAACACCCTCGACGCCGTGAACAGTATTGAGCAGGATGGGAAACAAGGCACCGGTGAATGTAATGAAGATCATCGACAGCTCGGACGACGGGAACATCAGCACTGCTAGGGGTATCCAGGCAACCGCCGGGATCGGCCGCAGCAATTCGAGAGGTGCGAGCAGGAAATCTGAAGCGTTACGCGACCAGCCAATGATCAAGCCGAAGGCAATGCCGACGACGCTGGCAATTGCATATCCGGCAAATACTCTTTCGAGGCTGCTGGAAACATGCGAGAGGAGCTTTGGCGATCGGACAAAGGCCAGGCCGGCCATAAGCACCTCCACGGGCGAAGGCACGTTCCGGAAGGTGACGAGGCCGAGGTCGAGCCGCAGAGTGGACGCCACCTGCCATAGGACAAGGCAGATAGCGATCGATCCTGTACGGCGCAGCCAAGATGCATAATCGGGGCGCATCCACGTCGTCATTCCCGGCCTCAGTTGCTTGCCACGACAGAGGATTTGGCGACGGCAAAATCGAGCACTGCGCCGCCATGAGCCTTGGCCCAGCCTTCAGCATTTTCCTTGAGCAGAAAGGCGCTGATCTCCCCCTTTTCGTTGCGAACGAACCAGGCTTGGTTGCCGAGCAGTTTGATGCCGCTCTCCCGATCCTGGGCATAGAAAACGCGGATGCTCCTACCTTCGCTTTCGAGCGTCCTCAAAGCCTTGAACGCATTTTCCGCCGTGGCGTAGTGGCGAACGAGCGGCTCGTCCTTGACCCAGATCTCGGCGACGCGCTTTGGGTCCTTGATCGGTTCGCCCGTTGCCGCGTCCTTCGCGTCGAGCGGAAGCTGGTCATAGTTCTTCAGGCTCGCTTCATAGTCGAGACCCGATGCTTTGAAGGCGGCCTTGATGAAGCGATCGTCGATGAAACTGTCGACATCGAGGCCGGTGTCGGCCTTTTTCAGGTACTTCAGCGTTTCGATCGCCGTGCCGACGGCCTGCCGGTATTCGGGCTTCCAGGTCAGATCGCGGGTCTGCAGACCAAGCGGGCCGTGAAACAGATAATCTACCTCCGCTTCGACACCGGTCACCTTCGCGATCAATTCACTGTATTTCTCCGGCTCCTTGGCAATCAATTGATCGGCTTCCAGCGCAGCGCGCAGATAGGCCGTAACGACCTCTGGATATTTTTCGGCGTAATCCGCATCGACGAGCACGCCATGGAAGGTCGGTCCGTTCGCCTGCGAGCCGTCATAGATCTTCCGCGCGAAGCCGCGCCAGGGATAAAGCTCGGCAAAGGGCACGAAATCGGCATGCGCTTCGATCTGGTTGGACTTCAGAGCGGCGCCGGCGACTTCGGGGGCTTGAGCTACAATGTTGACATCGGTTTCCGGATCCCAGCCTTGAGCCTTGATGGCGCGCAGCAATAGGCCGTGCGATGTGGAGGCGAAGGGGACCGAAATCGTCTTGCCCTTAAGTTCCGAGATGGACTGGATCGGGGAGTCTGTGGGCACGACGATGCCGTTTCCGCTTCCTTTGACGCTACCCGAAAGGACCGAGACGAACAGGCTTTTGCGTCCCGCCTTCAAATGCGCGAGACCATTGAAGGAACCGGGGAAGTCCGCCATCACGCCGAAATCGAGTTTGCCGGCAATCTGCTCGTTGGTGATCGGTGCACCACTGGTGAAGTTCTTCCATTGGATGTCGTAGCTCGCGTCCTTGTATTTGCCGTCATGCGGCAGGTATTTTTCGAGAAGGTGCAGTTCCCGGATCAAAAGACCACCGGTCGCCGTATTGATCGTAGTGTCCTGCGTGCCGATCGCGACGCGAATGGTTTCGGCATGAGCCGCGCCGGTAAAACTGATCGCAGTCAAAACTGCAGCTGCCAATGTTGAGCGAATATGCATTGTGCCACCCTCTGTGATCCCGTCGTCCCGGGACAGCAACTTTCCGAATTCTTGCGGAGACGCCTAGCAACCGTTCATCAGCCGGCGTCGTGCAGATTTATGTGGTGTGGGGCGAGACGGCGGAAGCAATTAATTTGCATCATGGGGCTGGCAGCGCGGCGCCATATCTCGCGGATCTGAGAGCACAGCCATCAAGTCGAATAATTAGAGATTTCAGTGGTTTAATGTCGGGTTGGCAGAGTGAGTTTGTAGCGACATCGCGATAAACGACCACATTCACAGCCGAATTTGCAATTATATTTCTTTATAATCCATAGATTTTATATCTATTGACCCTCTCTTGGATACCAGAGGGCTATCGACGATGAGCTTGGATGTTGAAATCGCACAGCCGGAGCCGCTAAAGCGGGGGCGTAAGCGCGTACTGCGCGATACTGACCCTGAGTTGCCTCGGCAGGCTATCCTGCCCGGCGCGCAGTCGTTGTTTCTCAGTGAGACCGTCGACGGGCTCGACGAGGGTGCGCATTTTCTCGATCCGCTCAAGCTCGATGAGTGGGCGATATTACGAAGCCACGGACGGCGACTCAGCTTCTCAGCTGGCGAAACGATCTTTACTCAGGGCGACAAGCACGGTGGTATCTTCATCATCGAGCGCGGTTCCGTGCGCGTCTTTTATTCCGCGCCGTCGGGTCGTGAGATCACGCTTGCCTACTGGACACCGGGCAACTTCATCGGCGGTCCCGAGATGACTGGCGGCGGCACGCATATCTGGTCGGGCGAGGCCATGGATGATTGCGAAATTTTGTTTCTGCCTGCTCATGCCCTGGGAAAGCTGATCGTCGAACTGCCCAATTTTGCGCTCTGTCTTATCCAGGGCCTGGCGTCGAAAGGTAAAAGCTATTCCGCCATGGCACAGATGCTCGGGACCCGCTCAGTTATCGAGCGATTGGCCCAGTTTCTGATGAACCTTGGAAAGCTGCATGGCGTGCGGGACGGTCATGCCGTTATCATCAACGCCAAGGTGACCCACGACCAGATCGCCGCGATGGTCGGTTCTACCAGGCAATGGGTGACGATGATGATGAAGCGTTTTCAGAAGGAAGGATTGCTGACGGTCACGCCGCGACATATCCGCATCGAACGGCCGCATCTGCTGATGGCAATGGTCTCGAAAGGCGGCGTCTAAGACGCCGCCTTTTCCTGACGTTGCTTAACCCAGGCGAGTAAGCGCCCAGCGCACGGTCTTGCGCACATCCGGATCCGGATCGTCAATGTTCATGGCCAGTGCTTCCTCGGCACTATGGTCGCCGATCTCGCCGAGTGCGGCCGCCGCTTCCTTGCGTAAGGTCGGTATGTCGCTTCCAAGCAGAAGGATAATCCGGTGCAGGGCGGTATTTGCTTTCAGCTTGCCGAGCGCGCCGAGCGACTTTTGCTGCACCTGCCAATAGTCGTCGGAAAGGGCCTGGCACAGCGCCTCGACCGCCGAATCATGGCCGATGCGGCCAAGCGATTCCGCCGCCGCCGCCCGGACTTGCCAATTCGCATCGCCGAGTGCGATCGCGACGGCCTCTGCTGCAGCCGATTGAGTCGTGAACGTCAGGGCACTGACCGCAGCGGCGCGCACCTCGATGTTCTCGTCGCGCGTCGCGGCGATGAGGAATGGTATCGTCGAATCGAGCTTGAGGTAGGCGATCGTGCCAAGAGCCTGCACGCGCACCGATGCGTCCCCGTCGCGTAGAGCAACGAGGGCAGGGCCGAGCGCATGCTGCAGCCGTAGTCCTTTCAATCCGCGAAACGCCGCCGCTCGCACGAAGGCGCTTGCGTGATCCAGAAGAGGCAGCAGGCTGTCGCCCGCCTCGTGATTTTTCAACTCCGCCAGGCCATCCGCTGCGGCCTGAGCGACCGAATGATCGTCGTCGACGACCAATCGCGCCAGGCCTGCGGCGGCATCAACGCCATCGAATTCGGCGAGAGCGATCGCTGCCTGGAGGCGGACATCTTCGCTGACGTCGCCAGCTGCGGTAATCAAATGCGGCAGGGCTTCGGGGCTGGCGGTTTCCGCAAGCTCGATCACAGCAAGGCGGCGGATGGCGGCATCCTGATCGAGCAGGCGTTCCGCGATGACCTCGATATCGCCGAAGTCTTCGAAAGGTTCAAAGGCGTTCATGTCAACGCAGCAGGTAGGGAATGTTGACGGTGACGGCCCCAGTCGGACAGTCGGTTTCGCACGGTATGCAGTACCAGCATTCGTCGAATTTCATGTAGGCTTTGCCGGTGAGATCGCTGATGCGCAGGACATCGAGCGGGCAGACGTCGACGCAGACCGTACAACCTTTGTCGGCGATGCATTTGGCGTCATCGACAGTCACGGGTACTGTGCTTGGGGAAAGGGCGAGAGGCATGGATCTTCCTGTCAGGCTTGCTTTTGAACACGCAGACGCTCGTAGGCCGTCCGTTCCTCGGTCTCGATCGGGACGACGTAGGGCTGGACCTGCCGCTTCTCCGAGACCATGCGGTCGTCGACCTTCTTAAGGAGCGTGTGGCAGAACCAGTTGTCGTCGTCCTTTTCCGGATAGTCGACGCGGTTGTGATACAGACCCCAGCGGCTTTCGGTTCGGAAAAGCGAGGCGTGGGCTGCCATCTCCGCGCAATCAAGAATGGACGATACTTCGAGCGCCCGCATCAGTTCATGGGCATCGCGAGCCACCAGCCCGGTCTCAAGGTCGTCGCGGACTTCGCTGAGCCGCGCCTGGCCGATCCGCATCTTGGCAGTCACCTTCGGCGGCTGCAGATAATCGTTGACCAGGCGACGCGTCTTGTATTCGAGCTGGTTCGGCGGAATCCCGTCCTCGCGCCGCGTGGGTGCCAGCACTCGTTCGCGCTCGCGCTCCACCAACTCACGATCATAGTCGGGAAGCTCTGTTGCCGAGGCGACATCGGCCGCGTGCTCTCCGGCAACGGCACCATTGGTAAAGGCGCCGAGCATGTAGTTATGCGGGACGTTTGCCATGTCGCCTGCAGCATAAAGGCCTTCGACGGTCGTCCGTGCAAATTCGTCGACGAACACGCCCGAGGCGCTATGACCCGAACAGAAGCCGATTTCGGAAATGTGCATCTCGATCATCTTGTCGCGGTAGTCGGTGCCACGCCCCTCGTGGAAGCGCCCGCGCGATGGGCGCTCGACCTTATGCAGGATCTGCTCGATCTCGCCGACCGTATCATGGTGCAGATGATTTAGCTTCAGGAACACTGGTCCTTTGCCGGACTGCAGTTCGTTATAGAATTCCTGCATCATCTGACCCGACCAGTAGTCGCTTTCAATGAAACGGTTGCCATCGCTGTTGGCGGTATAAGCGCCAAAGGGACCCGCGACATAGGCGCAAGCGGGGCCGTTATAGTCCTTGATCAGCGGGTTGATCTGATAGCATTCAAGGTTCGCAAGCGCAGCACCCGCATGATAGGCCATGGCATAGCCATCGCCCGAATTGGTCGGGTTTTCATAAGTGCCGAAGAGATAGCCGGAATGCGGTAAGCCGAGCCTGCCTGCCGCCCCCATGCAGAGGATCACCGTCTTGGCGCGGAGAACAAGAAATTCTGTCGAGCGCGTGTTGACCGCGATCGCGCCGGCAATCCTGCCGTCCTTGGCCGTGAGAAGTCGCGTCGCCATGTAGCGGTTGGAGATCAGGATGCGTTCGCGGCGAAGCTGTCGATAGAGCGCCTTCTTAACGGTATCTCCGTTCGGCATCGGCAGAACATAAGTGCCGAGGTGATGCACTTTCTTGAGGTCGAAATCGCCATTGGCATTCTTCTGGAAGCGGATGCCGAAGCGATCCAGCTCCTCGATGATCTCGTAGCAGCGCGACGCATATTTATAGACCGGCGCCTGATCGACGATGCCGTCATTGGCGATGGTGATTTCCTTGGTATATTGCTCGGGCGTCGCATAACCCGGAACGACGGCATTATTCAGGCCGTCCATGCCCATGGAGATCGCGCCCGAGCGCTTGACGTTGGCCTTTTCGAGCAGGATGACGTTCAGCTTGGGATTTCGCTGCTTTGCCTTGAGCGCCGCCATGGGGCCCGCCGTGCCGCCGCCGATCACCAGCACGTCGCATTCGACCTCGGCCAGACCTTCTACAAAATTATCCATGCATCATTCCTAAAGCCAATGAATCAGCGATTTCGCGCAGGTATTGCCAGGGGTAGATTCCTCGATCGTGCCCATCCGAGAAAACCAGCCGGACGGCATAGGAGCCGATCGGCTCAATGCCGGCTACTGTCACGTTCTCGAAGGCTCCCTCGTGCCCATCGAGCGAAGCTCGAACCGCCTGGGCCGAGCGGCTGTGCCGCCTCAGCACGGAAGCGGGAATGAGAGATGTGTCGCCACCTTCCCAGGTAATGGCGAGGGTGCGGCGTTCCGGTTCGAGCTTCAGTTCCAATGGTGTCATGATCTTCCCTGTCAATTGCAACACACTCTAAGAGAGCGCGGGACAGAGACACGCAATAAATTGCCTCGTAGCAATTTGCAGAAAGTGGCACCGCACTCTTAGCGAAGGCGGTGCTCCGGCATGAAAATTAAGCGAGAAGACGACCCGGTTTCCCCGCTTGAACCATTTCCGCAGATTTAAGAAAGGCTTACACTTTGTTTTTGCGGACAACGTCTGCGACTGTCACCTTCTTGGGAATGAGCTTGAGCTCGAAAAAGACGTCGGCTATGGCTTGCTGCTGCGCCACGACGGAAGCATCGAGGCTGCTGATGCCATAGGATTGACGCTCGAGCGCCTTGACGAGGATAGGTTCTGGGATGCCGACCGACGGAGATAGTTCGGCAGCCGCAGCAGCAGTATCGGACTTGGTCCATGCGTCGATCTCGGAGATTGCGTCTATCAAGACATCAACCGCTTTGGCGTGATTGTCGACCAGCGCACTGGTGCCGAGATAGAACTGGTAATTGGGGACGATACCCTCTCCATTTCTAAGCTCTCGCGCTTCGACCGCCACTTCTGCGGCAGCTTGGAAGGGATCCCAGATGACCCACGCGTCGACCGCGCCCCTTTCGAAGGCTGCGCGGCCGTCGGCCGGTGCCAGGAAGGATGCCTCCACGTCCTCATAGGTCAAGCCAGCTTCTTCGAGAGCTTTAACGAGCAGGTAATGCACGTTCGATCCCTTGTTGAAGGCGACTTTCTTTCCCTTCAAGTCCGCAACAGACTTTATGGGACTATCTTTCGGGACAAGAATGGCTTCGCCACGCGGGGCGGGCGGTTCATGCGCGATATAGATAAGCGGAGCGTTCGCTGCCTGAGCGAAAATCGGCGGCGTTTCGCCGGTCGAGCCGAAATCAACGGCACCTGCGTTCAGCGCTTCGAGAAGCTGGGGGCCGCCAGGAAACTCTGCCCACTCGACCCTATAGTCGATTGCTTCGAGTTTCTTTTCGAGCGTTCCCTTGCCCTTGAGAAGCACCAGAGTTCCATATTTCTGGAAGCCAATACGGACGACCTTGTCGGCGGCCCTTGCCGTTTGAATATTCGTCAGTGGCGTCGCGATGGCACCCGCCACAACCGCAGTGAAAGCTCGTCTTGTGATTTTCATCATGACCTCCCAAACAAGGCTACATCAAACTAAAGTGTTTTTGAGAACGCAGAACACGGCCGACGTCCAGCGCGCCCTCGACTTGAAATGTTCGCTACGGTGGTTCGTGCAATGAGCCATTCCGGTATCAAACTGAATTCCAACCTCACGATTACGAACGAACGCCTCATCCTCGAAGCCGAGAGATTGTTGACGACCGACTCGGACGCATCCAGGCTGGAGCGCGTCGAGCAAAAGTTACCTTTGCAATGATTTTGTCCCAATTGACCTGCTGCGCGATTGCGATGGGTCGCCAGCCGCATCACAACAATGCGATACAAATTTCGATATTATCCATTCATTTGATAGGTTTTTCATTTCGCAGAAATGGGATCACTTCGAATTATTTTTTCAAACTCCGGCGCTTTCAGCCCGCTCCCGTGACTCAGTGGGCCACCCTCAAATGAAAATTCGGGTTAAAGCGTCGTGAAACTCGACAGCCAGAGGGCTTGGAAGCCATAAACATTACCACGTCCGGCACAGCGTCGTGTCCTAAGGTTGACCAGAACATTGTTATAATTTGCGGTTGGACCGGAACTCGAACTGATCGAAGCGGTGCACAAGCTTGCCGAAGAAGAAAGCAAACGTTGAGTTTACTTCAATCGAAGGCCCGTCTTCCCTCTCGCGCATGGTCAAGGCACTTGGCTACAGATTCTTCCGCGGCTTCAGGCAAGTCTATCGGAACCATGTTTTGACGTTATCGCGCCGGTCGCATGGTCTCGGATGATTCGGAGAGATTTCCCGCAATCCCGTCCTGCCATGGCGCAGGCTGCCTATCCTTTTATTCCGGCTGAAAGCATGATGGCGCGCGTAATCTGCTTCTGAAAGACAAGGTAGAGAATGGCTACGGGAAGGCCGGCCAGAACAGCGGCGGCCATGTCCTTGGCAAAACGCACGCCGAAAACATCCTTCACCTGGGTAATTCCGACCGGAATGGTGATTGTGCTGTCAGATGTCGCGACAAGGAATGGCCATAGGAAATTATTCCATGCCGCGATGAAGGTTGTGATGCCGAGCGCAGTGATCACGCCCCAGTTCATCGGCACATAGATCTTCCAGAGCGTTCTCAAGTGCCCGGCGTTGTCGAGCATCGCCGCCTCGCGGAATTCCTTTGGAATCTGGTCGAAGAATTGCTTGAGAATGATGATGACCGATGGCACCACCAGCTGCGGCAACACGATGCCGCCCCAGCTGTTGATGAGACCGAACATGTTCATCAACACGAAATGGTTGATGATGAGCGCCTCCGTCGGCACCATCACCGAGGCGATCAATGCCCCATAAATCACACGTCGGCCGGGAAACTGGATTTGGCTGAGTGCGTAGGCGCAGCCGACGCTCATCATAAGCACCAGAACCGCAATGATCGCCGAGGTGCCGACCGAGTTCATGTACCATTGCACGATGCTGGAATGCTCGATCACGTAGCGATAGGGCTCGAGCGTCGGTGCTTTCGGGAAGAGCCCGGGCGAGCGGCTTACCACCTCGGTGTCCGATTTGATCGACGTCATGACCGCCCAATAGAGCGGAAAGAACCAGATGAGAGCGCCGAACGCCGTCAGGGCGGTCAGCGCGTGCCCGCTCCAGCCTCGGGAGGCGACATGGCTCTTTGCCGCGGTCAGGTCAGTTTGTGTGCTTGTCGTGAGAACACTCATTTTTCCCCTCGCGCACGCAGGAACTGATATTGCAGGACGGAGGCGATGAGAATGATGACGAACAGGATGGTGGCGACGGCCGCGCCCTCGCCACCCTTGTTCTGCTTGAAGGCTAGATCGTAGATGACGGTCATGACAACGGTCTGCGCATCCGCCGGCGTGTGGGCGAAATAGCCAAGCAGATAGGGCTGCGCGAAGATCTTGAACTGCGCAATCAGCTGCAGCGTCAGCACCAGCGCCGTGACCGGCCAGATCAGCGGCCAGGTTATTCTCGAAAACACCCGCCAGCGGTTGGCATTGTCGAGCGCGGCCGCCTCGTAGACATCGGGAGAGATGCTGCGCAGCGCTGCTAGAAACAGCAGGATGTTGAAGCCGATCGTCCACCAGATGGTGACCACTGCAACCGACGGCATGAAATAGGTTGGCGAACGCAGTACCGGGAGCGCCCGCCCGCCGGTAAATAGACCGATAACATTCTGGATGACACCGTATTGCATGTTTGCAATCCAGGTCCAGATCTGGGTCACCACCGACACCGGCAGGATCGAGGGCAGGAAAAAGCAGGCGAGAACCAGCATCTGTATGCGCCCGCTCAGGCGATTGATGCCCATGGCAATGAATAGCGCAAGAAACGTGCCGGGGACGACGGTCAGGACGATGAAGTAGAGCGTATTCAAAAGCGCCTTTTGAAATTGGGGTGAGGAGAGTTGGCGCGCATAATTGTCGAGGCCAATCCATTCGCCCGCTCCGATCAGTGGCGCATTGGTCAGGCTCATCGCCACCATCCGCCATGTCGGATAGGCGAAGATCACCAGAAACGCGATGACCGCCGGTGCGACTAGCAGTGCTGCAACGACATTATCCTGTTTCTTGTTGCTGACGGCAGCCATCCATCACCTCTCTCGTTAGCGCAGCCCCGGGGCAGGAGGAGCCCCGGAGCTGTTGAAGAAAGCGTCACTGAGAGTTCATGTGATCGCGAAACTTCGCGAGCGTTTCCTTCACGTCGCCGTCGCCGTTCAGCGGCCCCGACGCCATGTTCTGCCAATCGTCGTCGAATTTCGATGCTGCACCCGTCAGCGGCGTCTTCGGCATGTAGAAAGCGTTGAGCGCCATGGCGGCGTAGTCCGCCTGCGGCTTAAGCGCCTTGTAGGCTGATGACGTGCTGACCGGAAGATAGGCCGGAATGTGGCCGGCAGCAGCCCATTCCAGCGAGTTCACGTTCATCCATCGGATGACTTCGAGAACCGCGGCGCGCTTTTCCGGAGTCATGGTCTTGCCGACATTGTTGGGGATCACGAAGGAGTGTGAGTCCGACCAGTTGGCGGGCTTGCCCATCCAGGCCGGAATGTTGACCATGCCATAATCGAAACCGTTGCCCTTGGCGACTTCGGTTTCCATGGTCGGCAGCTCCCAATTGCCGTTCAGGAAGAAGGCGGATTGTCCGGCGAGAAAAGTGGGGGTGATGGTCTCGGTGTCGATATAAGGCTGGGCCCAGCCTTGCTTCACCCAATCGGCGACTTCATTGTAGGCTTTTTCCATCTTGTCGAAATTGTCGCCCTGCAGGAACTTGCCGTCGGCTGTCAGTTGGCCGCCCTCCTGGCCAAACAGGGTATAGATATCGCGCAGATCGCCGTTGGATGAGGAGATGACGACGCCGTTCTTGCCGGCGTCCTTCGCCTTGGCCAGCACCGCGCGCCAGCCTTCCAGCGTGTCGATGCCGGTCGGCTTGCCGTCGTTGCCCAATGCGTCCAGCTCTTTCAGTATAGTCTTGTTATAGTAGAGCACTTCTCCGTGCACGTCGAAGGGGACGGCATAGCGGACGTTATCGACCGTCGAGGCGGCGATTGCGTTCGGCGGATAGTCGCTGTCTTTCAGCCCGACGGCATCGAGCTCCTTCGGATCGATCGGCGAAACGGTCTTGGCCGCAACTGCGGCTGCCAGGCGTGACAGGTGGTATGTGGCGATATCGGGCCCCTGGCCGACGGCGGCGGATGTTTGCAGCTTGGTATAGTAGGGGATACCCCATTCGAGCGTCGTGCCCGTGATCTGGATCTTGTCCTTATGCTCGTCGTTGAAGCGCTGGATCAGCGCCTTCATTCGCACGCCGTCGCCTCCGGACAGAAAGTCCCACCAGACGACATTTTCGACTGCGAATGCCGGAAAGGCAGTCATGAGGGCTAACGCCGCAATCGATGTTCTCAACAGGTTACGCATTCTCTCTCCTCCAGGCTGTTCTGTTTTCCTCCCGGGCCGCTCTTTGCTGGGTGGCCCTTATGCCTTGCGCAGCGGCTAACGAGCCGCGTGATATCCCTTGCAGCTGTCTGGACCGCCTCAACTTCCTCCGGGTCATATGCGGCGGTTCAATCTTTTGGCCACCTATCCCGCTGCCGTCTCGACGATGCAATCAAGCAAGGTTGCTGCCACCGGATCGACACCGGCCGCTTCGCGCATCAGGCCGAAGGTCGTGGCGACGATACGGCCGGCGCCAACCTTCCTTTCGGCAATGGTTGCACATGGCTTGTGGATCCAGCCCACCATCGTACCTGCATGCACCAAGCCGTCGAAATGGATCGGCCGAAAACCGGTGATGACGCGGTTCGGGTTGACGCCGACGAAGGAGAGATCGGTCAACGGGCCGCCAGGCAGGCGCTCGAATTTCCCCGAACGCTTCACCCAGCTGAAGCCGGTGACCCAATTGCCCTTCCAGATGGTGCCGTTGCGTTCGGTGACGCGCATCTGCGGCATCGATTGCCCGCGATCGCCCCCTGTCGGGTAATTCCAGTTCGGCTGGTCGTTGCGCAGATTGCCGAACGGCAGCGGCGCCACATCGGCAAGCGATACATAATGGGCGCCATGCTCCATGGCGTCGATATCGGCCTGGCTGAGGGAAGACGCAACCCGCACATCCGCCTTGCCGGCCTCGACAAGCGTGTAGCCGAGCGCAGTCAGATATTGCGTGATTTCGGGTTCGGCCGAGAATACGGAAAGGACCGGCTTGGAGCGGCTGCCATAGACGCTGACCTCGAGGCTGTTGCGCGCAATCTCCTTGCCGCCGGCGGTGATCGCAAACTGGATGCTGACCTGTCTGCCGGCCATGGCCGGCTCAAAGGACAGAGAAAGTGACGGCAGATGATGCACCGATGTCGCATTCACAGCCGGGATCACCATCTTTCCGGCAATCGTACCATCGATGCTCCAGCTTAGCTCGGCCGTGGGGAGCGCCTTGCCCCCGGTCGAGATTTCGAGCTCGATATTGGCGGTATCGCCTGCCCACACAGCATGGCGCTGCATGCGCGGGATGATGACGACATCGGTGTTAATCTCGTGGAAGCGGCTGTGATAGGCACGCGTATTGCGCTGCATGTCCATCAGGCCATTGGCTTCCCAGTGCAAATCGGTCAGCTCGGTGATGACATAACCCTGAATAGAAGCGTGGCGGCGCATCTCCTCGATTTCGAATTTGAGGGCATTGAACTGATGCCACTGCGTGTCCTCGATGAAGGAGCCGAAGGACGGAAAGACCTTGTCGAACTGATAGGTGCGGTAGCGCTGTTCGACGCCATGCGGATAGGTCGCACCGTCGCTGTCCCATTCCAGGCCATTGATGAACCAGAACGGCTCCTTGCCGTCCTGCTTGAGCTTTTCCGGATGCGGCAGACCCCAGACGCCGAACTCGGAGACGACGAGCGGTTCGTCGCCACGCCGTTTTGCATCGCCGTTCGGCGAATAGGACCACTCAGGCCGCGCCGCGAAAGCCGATACCCAGTCAGTCCATTCGCGTGCCATTTCCGGAACCGAGGCGTAGTAGTGATAGTCGTCAATGTCGGAGACGACATGGAAGTTCGGAATGCAGGCGGAATTGTCGACGACCAGCCGTGTCGGGTCCTTCTTCTTCAGCCAGTAATAGGCGCCTTTCAACCAGGCTCGCTGATCGGCGCTTTCGACGAGGCGCGTTCCCCAATCCTCGTTGATGATGGTCCAGATCACGATGGAGGGGTGGTTACCGTCGCGGCGCAGGATCCCTTCCATCGTATCGAGCAGGCGCTTCGCCGATTTCTCGGTGAAGGTCTGAATGTTCGGAATCTCCGTCCAGACCAGCAGGCCAAACCGGTCCGCCACATCGTAGTAGCGCGGATCGGGAACCTTGATATGGCAGCGCAGGAGGTTGAGCCCGAGCTCCTTCGCCTTGCGTGCCTGGTCTTCCAGAAACTCCAGCGACGGCGGTGTATAGATGCCCTCGGGATAATAATCCTGATCCAGTGCGCCGCGCATGTAGAAAGGCTCGCTGTTCAGGAAGAACTTTCCATCCTTTGCTTCGAAGGTGCGAAAGCCGAAATTCTGCTCGGCGGCATCGAGAACTGTGTCGCTCTCGGATAGCTCGGCAACGGCCCGATAGAGCGCGGGATCATCAAGCGACCACGCCTCCGCTTTGGCCACTTTGAGCGCGGCCGATGCCCGTGCCTCGTCATCGAGCGCAACTTCGGTCGAAGCTGCGACCGCACCGCTGCGATCGAGAAGCGTGATTTTCAAGACGCCGGTAAAAGCTGCTGCCAGCTCGACATCGATAGCGACATCGCCCGTTGCGAGATCGGCGCGAATGGCCTGGTGGGTGATATGCGCCTCGCAGCGGCACTCCAGCCAGACCGATTGCCAGATGCCACCCAGCATTCCGTACCAGCTCTGCTTGCCATGCGGGATCTCGTCGAACGGGAAATCCGGGAAGGCCCGGACATCGGCGTTCGGCAGCGTAACCTTCACATCCAGACGCAACTCGCCGGTCAATAGATCGGCAGGGATGACGAATTCGAAGGGCAGATAGCCGCCTTCGTGAGAACCGAGAGCATGGCCGTTGACCGAGACCTCGGCGAAATAGTTCACGGCACCGAAATGCACGATGACCTGACGGTCAAGCCACTCTTGCGGCACCGTGAAGGCGCGGGAATAGGTTGCCACGCCAGCCGCGGCCCGCAGATCCGGAAAATGAGCCTGCCAGGGCGCGGGCACGGCGATGGTCGTCGGCGTTTGCCCCTCCAGCTGAAAGTCCCAGGTTCCGTCGAGAGGCAGGCGTGCACGCGGCCCGGAACGAGTATCGGCGAAACGGTGGGAGGCGATGGTCATAGCCGCGAGCTTTTCGGTTGGATTAAGTCACAAAATAAGTTACAGACAAGTTTCGTAACTTATAAACTTAACTTCCGCAAGGGCCGTAGCTTCACATTGTCCGTCAGATTTCCTAACGTGCGTGCAGACTGCCCTTGAGTCCGAGAAAGAAACTGAGTGAACGACAAGACGACGAAACGACCGACCATGTCCGATATCGCCTCGCAGGTCGGCGTTTCGCATGCGACGGTTTCACTGGTGCTGAACGAAGCGCCCGGTAAGAGGGTTTCGGAGAAAGTGCGCGAGCGCGTACTGGCGGTCGCCGAGGAACTTGGCTACCAGAAGACTGCGCCGGCCAATGATCCGATCGGCGGCATCATCGTTCTCCTGATCGACGATCTTATGGCCTCGCAGCATGCTGCGCCGCTGATAGAAGGTGTTCGGAGCGCTGCGGAAGAGCAGGGCTTGGCGGCGCTCACCGTCGTGACGGGCGGACAGGTCGAATTCGCCGAATCCATTCTCGACTATTTGGGACGGCGCCAGATCGTCGGCGTAATCTACGCCACGCTCATCACCCAGCTGGCGCCGGTGCTGCCTTCCAAACTTGGCAACTATCCGGCCGTCCTTCTGAATTGCCATCAGCAGCGGGCCGAGTTCTCTTCGATCATTCCAGGCGATCATGCCGGCGGTTATGCGGCAACGGAAGCCTTGATCAAGGCCGGCCATCGCCGCATCGCCATGATCGATGCCGGCAGGCAGCGGCTTGAAGCGGCGCGCGATCGTCTGAGCGGCTATCGCCAGGCGCTGACGACCTACGATATCGCCGTCGATCCCGAACTGATCCTTTCGGAAGCCTGGTCGCTCGATCTCGGGCGGGAAAAGATGCTGCAGCTCCTCGATCTGCCGTTGCCGCCGACGGCGGTTTTCTGCTTTTCCGACCGTGTGGCGATGGGCGCTTATGATGCGATCAGGATGCGCGGGTTGAGGATTCCCGACGATATTTCCGTCATCGGTTTCGACGATGAAAGCCTCGCCCGAAAAATCCTGCCGCCACTCACAACATTGAAGCTGCCGCACGAGGATATGGGCCGTTGGGCGGTCGCCGAGCTTCTGGAAAAGGTGATGCAGCCGAAGAAGCCGCCAGTGAGGCTGAAGATGGAGTGCCAGTTGATCCTTCGCGCTTCCATCGCCCCACCGCCTTGAATGCAATGAAGGAACGGCCAGAGCGTGTTGCTTTCTCAACGATTCGCTGAAGGCCTCGAAATGCGCGAAGGGGTTTGCTCTTTTATGAGCGAAAGGTCTTGCCCTGTTGGCATGAAACAAAGGTGGGGTGCGTGCGTTTCCGTAGTGGTGAAAGGAGTTCACCAATGACGTCCCTTGCTCTTTCACACGGCATTTTCGAACCCAACGATCTGGAGATCCTGCAAAAAGTGTTCGACCGGATATGCGCGGAGCCTTGGTTCACCGTGCGTACGGAAGAAAGACGGAAGTTCGCCCGATATTTGATGCACATGTATATGCGGGGCCTCATCCTGCCGGATCGCCTGGACGCGCTTTGCCGGCTTGTAGCCTACGAGCGGTTTTCCCGCCGTCGCGGCATGACTGATATTTCGGGCCAGCGGTTTCTTGTCGTGGAGGATGAATACATGATTGCGATGGAGGCAAAGGAAAAGCTGATCGAGTCCGGCGCCGAAGTCGTCGGTCCGGTCGCCAACGTGAATGACGCACTCCAGATCCTCAAGACTCAGGACATCATGCTTGATGGAGCTCTTCTCGATATCGCTCTTGACGGGCAGATGGTTTATCCAGTCGCAGCCTCTTTGCGTATGAAGCGGATTCCGTTTGCCTTCGTGACAGGTTATGAGGGGCGGCAAGTCCCTGCAATCTATCGAAGGGTTCCGACTTTCGCCAAACCCGCAGATTGGGCCGCGGTGGCTGCTTCGCTCGCGGACTCCAAGACCCATGGTGCCATGCGCCGCCCCGCGCATCATAAGCACTGATGAGTCTCCTAGTTGAAGTCGCGGCTCAGCCTGAGCTCGCCTCGGCAATGAGCAGGAGCGGTCAATCGCAGCTCTGCGAACCCGCTTGCTCCTGATTAGCCGATGTCGAGGTCATTGCATTGGCCTGATTGTTGCAGCCGCCACTATTCTTGTTCGAATCCGCCTTCGTCTTCTTGCCGGTGTCCTGTGCCCCGTTCGCTCCGGTTTTGTTGTCTCCCTGCACCGGTTTATCTTGGTTTATCGCGGAAGCGGGAGGTGAATGATCGCTGGCTGCGCCGTCGGAGCTGTTGGAGCTGTTGGAGCTGTTGGATTGTGCCAGCGAGGCTGTGGCTAGGCAAAGTGAAATAAGCGAGGTGGCCGCGATTTTCGAGAGCATGGCTTTCTCCTCAACATTCTTGTAAGTTCACTCGGAACTTTTGCAGCTGCCCGAAGTTCCGAAGCCCGTCGCAGATATTTAGAGCGGGCATATGTTTTCCGTTGCCGAGCGGGACAATTCACTTCGATCCTATTCCTGTCACCTGAGCCCGCGCGAATACTGGTTAATCGAGGGTATTTTCGATGGAACGTAAACGTGCTCGGGGCCACACCCGCCGTGCATTCCTCTCATCCACGGCAGTTGCCATCATCCTTGGGTCCGTGCAAAGGGCGAGCGCCCTCGTCGTCGGCGGGGAACGTCCCTGGATCCCATTTGACGCGAGTCCGCCGGATGTGCCCTCGGCGGCAGCGTCCGGACGATGGTTTTTCTTCACCGATGAGGAAGCAGAGACGATCGGCGCCATTGCCGAGCAGTTGATCCCGGCCGATGAGCTCAGCATCAGCGGAAAAGAGGCAGGCTGTACCGAATACATCGACCGGCAGCTGGCAGGTTTTTTCGGCAACTTCGACCGGCTTTACATGCGGGGTCCTTTTCAGCCTGGTACGCCTGAACAGGGAGATCAATCGTCGCTTGTTCCGCGTGCCCGTTACCGCATCGGCATTGCGGCACTGAATGAACACTGTTCCGCCACCTTCAAGCAGCCCTTCGCCAAATTGACGAGCGAACAGCGCGATCAGGTGCTGACGGATCTTCAGCATGGAAAAATCGCCATGCAGGCCATTGATTCCATGGCATTTTTTTCGCTCGTCCATGCCAACACCATGGAGGGGTTCTTCGCCGATCCGATCTATGGCGGCAACAAGGACATGGTCTCCTGGAGGATGCTCGGCTTTCCCGGCGCCCATTACGACTACCGAAACTACGTGGAGCGGCATAACGAGACGCTTGATCTGCCGCCGGTCGGCATTGCCGGGCGGCCCGAATGGAACATCGGAAAGGATTGACGATGGCGACGAAGCTGCCTCACACGGATGTCGCCATCATCGGCCTTGGCTGGACCGGTGCCATTGTAGCAAGCGAACTGACGGCCTCCGGCCTCGATGTCGTTGCGATCGAGCGCGGACCCTGGCGCGACACGGCGCGCGACTTCAGCATTGCGTCCGTTCCGGACGAACTCCGCTATATCCATCGGCAGGAACTTATGCTGCGTACGGCCCAGAATACGGTGACCGTCCGCAACAATCCCGCGGAAACTGCCCTGCCTATGCGCAATTGGGGTTCCTTCCATCCTGGAAACGGAACGGGTGGCGCCGGCAATCATTGGGCCGGCATCACCTTCCGCTTTCAGCCGCAGGAGTTCCGGCTGAAGAGCTATTTGCAGGAGCGTTACGGCCCCGCAGTCATTCCGGACGAACTGACCTTGCAGGACTGGGGGACGGATTGGAACGAGATGGAGCCGTTCTATACAGCCTTCGATCGCATCGTCGGGACCTCCGGCAAGGCCGGCAATCTCCGCGGTCAGATTCAAGAGGGAGGCAATCCGTTCGAGGGGCCCCGTTCGGAAGAATATCCGACGAAACCGCTTCGCCAGCCTTATGGGCCTGTTCTGTTCGCCAAGGCCGCGGCGGAGATGGGCTATCGGCCCTTTCCAGTGCCGTCTTCGCTGATTTCCGAGCCATATACCAACCCTCTTGGCGTAACCATGGGGCCGTGCACCTTCTGTGGGTTCTGCACCAATTACGGCTGCGCCAACTATTCCAAGGCCAGCCCTATCGTAAACATTCTCCCGGCGCTTGTTCGCCGGCAGAATTTTACGGCGAGGACGAATTCCGAAGTCTTGAAAGTGCTGACCGATTCCACCGGTAAAAAGGCGACCGGCGTTCTCTTCGCCGATACCTCAGGCCAGGAATGGGAGCAGCCGGCAGATCTTGTCGTTGTCGGCGCTTTTACCTTCGAAAACGTGCGTCTGATGCTACTATCCGGGATCGGTAAACCCTACGATCCCTCAACTGGAGAAGGCACGACCGGACGCAACTATTGCTATCAGACGGCCAACGGCGTGCAGCTCTTCTTCGATGACAAGAACTTCAATCCCTTTATCGGCGGCGGCGCGGTCGGCATGGGGATCGATGAGTTCAACAATGACAATTTCGACCATAGTGGACTCGGCTTTTTCGGTGGCGGGTCGATCCGCGTCACGCCGATCGGCGCCGCTCCGATCAGCTATCGGCCCGTGCCGCCGGGAACGCCCGCTTGGGGCAAGGAATGGAAAAAGGCGACGGTGAAGAATTACCTATCGGCCATGTCGATCGGCTGCGAGGCCTCGAGCTATGCAACCAGGAACAATTATCTCTCATTGGACCCGACTTATACCGACCGTTTCGGACGGCCGCTTTTGCGCATTACCTTCGATTTCCCTGAAAACGACCTCAAGATGGCACAATACTGCACGTCGAAGGTCGCCGACATCGCCAGGCACATGGGGCCACGCCAGATCGTGGAGAACCCCATGAAAGGTCATTGGAATACGGTTCCCTATCAGTCGTCGCATGTGGTTGGCGGCTTTATCATGGGTGAAAACCCCGCCAACAGCTGCGTCAATAAATATCTGCAAAGCTGGGATGTGCCGAACCTGTTTGTCGTCGGCGCTTCCGCCTTTCCGCAGAATCCAGGCTACAATCCGACCGGCACTGCGGCCGCCCTCGCTTTCAAGGCTGCCGATGCAATCAGGAACATCTATCTTAAAGATCCAGGTCCGATGGTGCGCACATGACGAGGGCGCTCTGGAAATTCCGGGTAGGGATGACGGCGGCTGTAGTTGGAGGCTTATCGTCACTTGCCATGGCGCAATCCCTGGGCGATGCGGAGTTCAACGTGGTCGACCGGGGCCGCTATCTCTCCATTCTGAGCGATTGTGCGGCCTGCCACACCGCGCCAGGAGGGCAGCCCTTCGCCGGCGGTCTGAGCATCGAAACACCCTTCGGCGATCTGGTCACACCGAATATAACCCCGGACCGCGAAACCGGCATCGGCAAATACACGAAGGAAGATTTCCAGCGCGTCATGTCCGAAGGGATCGGCAGGGGCGGCTATCATCTCTACGCCGCCATGCCGTATCCCGCCTATACTAAAATGACCGCTGAGGACAACGGAGCACTTTTCGCCTATTTGCAAACGTTGCAGCCAGTTAAAAATCAGGTCGAGGTCAACCAGCTGCCGTTCCCTTATAACCAGCGCTGGTCGCTATTCGGCTGGAACGCCCTGAACTTCACTGCAGGTGTTTTCAAACCGAATGCAGCCAAGAGCGAGCAATGGAATCGCGGAGCCTATCTCGTGGAGGGGCCCGGGCATTGCGGTACATGCCACACGCCGAAGAATGCGCTCGGAGGAGACAAGGACAGCAAGGCATTGCAAGGGTTTGTCATACAGGGATGGAATGCTCCCAATATAACCACTGATCAGCATCAAGGCATCGGCAACTGGAGCATGGACGATATCGTTGCCTATCTCAAGACGGGTGCCAACCGGTTTGATCTGGCGTCTGGACCGATGGCGGAAGTCGTTACCAAGTCTACATCCAGGATCAGCGATTCCGATCTTGCAGCGATCGCCACCTACCTCAAGGACAGCGGCGAAACATCAACGGCGGCACCTGCCGCCATCGCGCAATCCGAGCCTGTCATGAAGGCTGGCGCGGCTCTTTATGCCGACCGTTGTTCCGGCTGCCATACGCCGGCGGGCGAGGGGATACCAAAACTGTTTCCAAGGCTTGCCGACGCGCCGCTCGTCAATGCCGATGACGCAACATCGCTAATCCATGTGGTCCTCGCCGGAAGTCGAGCCGGGAGCACAGATGCCGTCAGTACCTCCCCCGCGATGCCCGCCTTCGACTGGAACATGTCTGACGAACAGGTTGCAAGCGTCCTGACCTATGTTCGCAATAGCTGGGGCAATGCTGCACCGGCGGTAAAGTCCGCGGATGTTGCAAGTCTGCGTGACTATTTAAAGAAGCAATGATCGTGTGGTCTGACGGTTTCTTGAAAAAATCCAGATGCCGGATTGCGGATCGCTTCTACCGCTTAGCTCCAAATCCAGATGGCTCGGGTTACGAACGGAAGGAAGCGTCGTGTCAGCATATTTAAAGATAGCGTGCGGCCAAACCGCTGCACCACAGCATCAGCCTTGATGCTATGCGTAAGTCCTGCAATCGTCATATGTCGAAGCCCCATTCGAGCACAACATCAACGATCAACCAGCTGTGCGGAAGGTAGGAGCAAAATAGCGCTTACATTAGACTGGTGCACGACCTAAGATTTATTCGCGGGCGCGACCGGTGCCTAATTTACGACGCGACGAGCCACATATAAGCTGCAGCCGTCCAGGAGAAGCCAAGGCCGCCGCAGCCTTCCCCGGTGACCGGGTCGAAATATTCGGCAAAACCCTCCGCCTCGATCGCCGAGATGGTCGACTTGCGTAGCTTCTCGGCGTCGTCGATCCGGCCATTGCGCTTCAGGCCGTCGATCAGCAGCCAGTTGATGATCGCCCAGGCCGGGCCGCGCCAGTATCGTTTCGGCTCCCAGCTGGCGACGCCGGGCTTTACGGTCGGGAAGGCGACTTTCATCCCCTTGGACCATGCCTTCATTTCGTCGACGAGAGCGCTGACGACCGCCTTGTCGAGATCGAGCGACAGAAGCGGGATGAACCCCGCCTGTGTCGGTGCCTCGATATCCCAGCCCGAAACGAGATCGCGTGATACGAAACGCGACAGATCGGGTCGCCACTGGGCGAGGATCGCGTTGCGAGTTTTTTCATTGAGCGCGGCGATTTCGGACGCGTCTTCCTTGCGGCCGAATTCGTGAGCGAGCGCTTCGAGGTCTTCGCCGGCCTTGAGCAGGATCGCGGTGGTCTGGATCTCGGCGACCTTGAAGGGGGCCTTCGCCCACTGTCTGGCCGGCTCCCAGCCGCAGGCGGCATAGGTATCAACCAGGTGGATGAAGCGCTGATAGTCCTCGTTGCGGGGACGCATCAAAGCGTTCACATGGCCGGTATCCTTGCGCACGACCGGCGTGTCGGTGGTGGTGGGAACGCGGGCAAGCGCGACATCCCATGCGGGAGAATTGTCGCTGCCGCTTTCCCAGGGATGAAGCAGGGCAACGAGGCCGGTCCCTTCAGGGTCGCGAGCCGCATACCACCAGCGGTGCCATTTCAGGGCCGCCTCATAGAGCGGCAGGGTGCGGGTCTTGTCTCCGGTGGCTTCGTGCAGCTTGCGGAGTGCGATGGCGAAAACGGGCGGCTGGGTGATGCCGGAGGTGGGGACCGTGTGGCGGGTGCGCCAGACGTTCGGGCCCGGAAAATAGGTATCGCTCGGCTGGTGGAAGACGATATGCGGGATCATTCCGTCCGCCCACTGGCCCTCGACCAGCCGCTCCAGTTCGCGATAGGCACGGTCCGTATCGTAAAGCGCGAAGCCCATGGCGACGAAGGCGGAATCCCAGTTCCACTGGAAGGGATAGAGCCGGTCCGTCGGCACCGTATAGCCGCCGCGGTCGTTGGCGACGAGAATGCGCTTGGCTTGATCGATATGCAGGTTCATGTCGGTACTCCGGTATCGGGGAGGGACGCCCCTAGATCGTCACGGTCGGGAAAGATTGGCCGCTTTCGGGCGAAAGCCAGGTGATGCGCTTGCGATCGAGCTTCAGGCCGATCGTATCGCCGCTCCCAACGGTCTCGGAGGCAGGCAGGATGACGCGCACGGGCTGATCATGGATCGAGCCGGTCAGGAGCAGGTGTGAGCCCATCGGCTCGGCGACCCGTACTTTCATTTCGAGGCCCTCGGGCAGGCTCGCGAGCTCGACCGCCTCGCCGCGCAGGCCGAGGATGATCTCCTTGCCGGCTTCCTGCGGTGCATTCAGTTGCTCGATCCCGGCAGAGACCTGGCCGTTCAGGACAGGTACCTTGATGAAGTTCATCGGTGGATTGCCGATGAACCCGCCGACGAAGCGCGTTGCGGGATGATTATAGACATCGACCGGCGAGCCGACCTGCTCGACGATCCCTCCGTGCATGACGGCGATGCGGTCGGAAAGGCCCATCGCCTCCGTCTGGTCGTGCGTGACGTAGATCGTCGTTGTGCCGGCCGATTGCAGCACTGTCTTGAGTTCGGTGCGCATTTCGAGGCGAAGCAGCGCATCGAGGTTGGAGAGCGGTTCGTCCATGAGGAGTACCTTGGGCTCGACGGCAAGCGCGCGGGCAACGGCGACGCGCTGGCGCTGGCCGCCCGAAAGCTTGTTCGGGTAACGGTCGAGATACTGTTCGATATGCAGCAGGCCGGCGGCCTTTTCGACCTGCGCCTTGATGCGCGCCTCGTCTGCCTTCTGCATGCGCAGCCCGAAGGCAACGTTTTCGTACACCGTCATATGCGGGAAGACTGCGTAGTTTTGGAAGACCATCGCGAGCCCGCGATCCTTGGGAGCGAGCCCGAGGACCGGCTTGTCGCCGATGCGGACATCGCCGCCGGATGCGGTTTCGAGACCGGCGATGATGCGCAGGAGCGTGGTCTTGCCGCAGCCGGACGGGCCGAGAAGCGAGACGAATTCACCATCGTTGATCGTCAGCGAGACCTCTTTCAGGGCCTGGAATGCCCCGAAACTCTTGCGGACACGGTCGATGACAATATTGGCCATGGAATTGGTCCCGTTATTTGGAGGAAATGCCCCAGATCGCGAAAAGGTAGCGCCTGACCGCGAAGATGAAGAAAACCGATGGAAGGATGAGCATCAGGCCGCCGGCGAAGCGATAATGCATCGGGCTTTCGGAAAGCACCGTCAGCAGATAGGCCGTCAGTGTGCGGTTGCGCACCGTCAGCACCGAGGCGGCGAAGACTTCGTTCCACGAGATGACGAACGCAAAGACGGCGGTTGCGACGATGCCCGGCAAGGCGAGTGGCGCCACGACCTTGAAAAAGGCCTGGATGCGGGTGCAGCCGAAAACCCATGCGGCTTCTTCCAGCTCCTTTGGGACGCCGAGGAAAATGCCCTGGGTCACCAGAGCCGCGAAGGGGAGCGCCAGGACGGTATGGATCAGGCCGACGCCGACGATCGTATCGTAAAGGCCGAGCCGGATGAAGGAGACGGTGAGCGGCAGCGCCAGGATCGCCAGCGGGAAGGCACGCGTCAGCAGGACCAGCAGCCGGTAGCTGTCCTTGCCCGGAAAATTGTAGCGGGCGAGCGCATAGCCCGCGGGCGCCCCGAGCAGAATGGAGAGGGCTACTGTGATGCCTGCGGCGCCCAGCGAATTGAGGAAGGAGCGGACGACCCCTTCCGTCTGCAGGAAGAGGATGAAGGGTTCGAGCGAGATGCCGGTCGGCAGGCCGGTCTTCGGCCAGATGTAGACGCCCTGTCGCCCGCCGAATGCGCCTAGCGCCACGAGATAGATCGGCACGAGAACCCAGGCGCAAAGCGCGGCGATACCGCTCCAGAGCAACCAGCGGCGCGATGAAACGAAGCTTGCAGGATTGGCGGTGGCGGCTGCTTCGGAACTGATGGCTTGCATGTTCATGGCAGGCGCTCCGGATCGACCTTGAAGGCCTTGAGATAGACGAGGGTTGCGGCGAGCGAGATGACCATGATCAGAACCGCATAGGCGGCCGCGACGCTGTAATTCTGGTTCTGGTTCTGCCAGTTGTAGGCTTCGCCCACGAGAACCGGAAAATTACGGCCGCCCAGTGCATATACGACTGCGAAGACCTCGAAGGCGAGCACTGTGCGCAGGATGAGGGCCGATTGCAGCGCCGGGCGGATCAACGGCAGGGTTATTTTCCAAAAGCGCGTCCAGGGACCGGCCCCGAAGATTTCGGCGGCTTCCTTGAACTCCTTCGGCACCTGGTTGAGGCCGGCGACGATGATGACCATGACGATCGCCGTGCCGCGCCAGATCTCCGCCACCGCGATGGCGATGAAAAGCGCAACCGGCGTCTGGTAGGAGAGCCAACTCGCCTGGCGGCTGATCACGCCGAGGCTGAAGAGCAGCGAGTTGAAATAACCGGTATTCTGGAGGATCGACAGCCAGACGAGGCCGGCGGCGAGATCCGAAATGCCGAGCGGGATCGTCCAAATCCACAGAATGGTCTCCCGCCCGCGGCCGATCTTGGCGACCATCGTGCCCATGGCGAGCGCGATGGCGATCTGGACCGGTACGACCACGATCGTCAGCAGGAACGTGTTGCGTACCGATTGCATGAAATTGATGTCCGTCACCATGCGCTGCATGTTTGCGAGCGACGGTGCGCCATCATCCGAGACCGCCAGCCAGATCGTCTGCACCAGCGGCACGATGAAAAGCAGGCCGAGGAAAACGACAGATGGCAGGATCAGCAGATAGGGGATCCAGGGTCGATTTTGAGTCATGGGCTCCCGCCTCGAAAAGCAGGGTTGCAGAAAGAATGTCCGGGCATTCGCGCCCAGGCACTCCAGGGAGGATTATTGAACCGGGCAGGCGCCGTCACTCTTGGCATCCGGTGCCCAGCAGGGCGCCTTGGTATCGGTCATCAGCTTGGTCATGACGGCGCCCTGCTTGGCCAGCACGTCGCCGACGGGCTGGTTTTGCAGCACGATCAGCTGGAAGCTGTCCATATAGACCTTGTTGAACTCGCCGCCCTTGTCGCCGAGGCCGACTGGGAGAAGCGAAATCACCGCATCCTTGGCCGCCTGGGTCTTGGTGACGGCACCGGCGAGAAGTGCGACGCCCTTGTCGAGATCCGGCGGCAGCTGGACGTTCAGCGTCGGGAAGAAGCCGACCTTGGACGCGGTGAGCAGCTGGATCCCCGGGGTCGTCAGTGTTTCGATGATCTTCATCGCGCCCGCCGCATCCGGGGCACCCTTCGGGATCGAAAGGCCGGCGAGAACGGGCATGTATCCGCGCCCCTTGGGGCCGGCCGGGGGCGGGAATACGACGTAGTCGTCCGGCGAGGCGGAAATGGCATTTTTCAGTCGGGCGACATGATCCCAGGCGACCATGACTTCACCGGCGGCCAGCGGCTCCTGCATGAAGTCGTAATTGGTGGAGTTGGGGTTTACATAGGCCCAGAGCGCCTTGAGCTTCTCCCAGCCTGCCGCAGCATCGGCGTTCTTGAAGGTGCGCACTACGCCGCCGGTGAAGGATGGGTAGAAATAACCCTGGAAGTAACGTGCCATCAGGCCCTTGGGACCGGCCGGGAAGCCGATCTGCGGTTGGCCGGTCGCCTGCTGCATGTTCTTGCCCCACCCGATCAGCTGATCGTAGGTGATGGCGTTGATATCGGCGCCCTTTGGCAGGTATTGCAGGGCTTCCTTCTTCGCGGCCATGACATAGGTCGCCTGCATCCACGGAATGTATTGCTGGGTGGATTTGCCGAGCTTGCCGAGGTCGAGGAGCGATTGCGGCATGCCGCCGGCGGCGAGCTTCTTAGCGAGATCATCAAGCGGTTCGAGCTGATCCTTGTCGGCAAGTGGCGAAAGCTCGCCGTGCAGCGCGCCGACCAGGCTGACGGTGTGCTTACCGGCCTTGGCTTCTGCCTCCATGCGTACGGCGAACTGCGGCGGTTCCTCGACCACATAATCCACCTTGCCGGCATCCTTCAGCAGGTCCTGCCGCACGACGGTCGCCTCTTCGATCGGGCGAAGCTGGGTGGATACGAAAACCGTCTGGGCAAGCACCGGCGAAGCAAAGGCCAGCACAGTGGAAGCCAGAATTCCGAATGACGTGATGCGTTTCATATTCTCTCCTCCTTCATTGTTCTTATCCGTGATGCACTGTGTCGGATCATGCCGCCTTCATCGGACGGCGATGGCTGTCGCGATCGATGAATTCGATCGCGTGAAGCTCCTGCAGTTCCTCCGCAGGTTCGCCGGCGATTGCCCGCAACAGCAGCGAGGCAAAGCTCGCGCCGAGGTTTTCGCCGGTCATGCGCATGGTCGAGAGGGAAGGGCTGGTGAAGGCGCCCGTCGGCAGGTCGTCGTGACCGACAATGCTGATCGCTTCGCCCCCATCGATTTCGCGTAGCGCTCTGAGCGCTCCGATCGCCATTTCGTCCGTGGAGCAAACGAACGCGGTGGGACGCGAAGGCTGCCGGAGCAATTCCAGTGCGGCGAGATAACCGCCCTGTTCCGTGGGCGCGCCTTCGGCGCAGAGATCTGCATTCAGCCCGGCCTCGTCCATCGCGGCCTTCCAGCCCGTGCGGCGCACATGCGCGAAGTAATATTCCTGTGGCCCGGCGATATGGCCGATGCGGCGGTGGCCGGCGGCCTGAAAACGGACCGTTGCCGCGTGAAACCCGGCAAAACCATCGCCGTCGATATAGGGATGGGGTACGAGGCTTTCGGTGCGTCCGTTGGTGACGAAGGGAATGCCGCGCGACTGGAGAAATTCGACGCGTTCGTCCTGCCGTTTGGTGCGGACGAGAAGCATGGCGTCGACGCGGCGGCCATCAACGAAACGACGGCAGATGTCGAGTTCACTTTCACCGCGTGGCACAGGCGCGATGACCAGGTTGAGGCCGGCACTTGCAAGATGCTCAGCACAGCTGGAGAGCATGTCGAGGAAATGCGGCGGACCGATATGCCCGGGGTCGCTCGGCAGGGTGATGGCAACGAGTTCCGCACGTTGTTTTCTTAGCCTGCGCGCCGATGCGTTCGGGCGGTAGCCAACCATGTCTGCAGCCTCTCTCACCCGCTTCTGGGTTGCTGCAGAGACATCGCCGTAACCGTCGAGTGCACGGGAAACCGTGGTGATCGACAGTCCGAGCGACTGCGCGAGTTGCTTGAGATTTGCCAAGATCGTCCTCCGGAATGGTGCAGAGAATTCTCCAAAACGTTTTGGGAGTCAAGCCAAAACGTTTTGGATCATCACGATGCATAGTCGAAGCGATTATTTGTGGTCATTACCACTGGAAGCGATGCCGTTATCGATTCCGATAAGGCAAGGACCGCTCTAGCGAGGCTCCCCTTGCGCGCCGTCCAGCTTGGCGGTGGGCCGATCGGCGTTCTGCAGAAGATTGTCTGCCGCATGGACGTGGCCACAGGACGTCTCAATAAGATACCCGAGATTTAACAGCCTGATCGGCGTATCGATACGCTGAAGGTGAGATCGAGGAATTCTCGGTAAAAGCGGCGGCTGCCGATTTGGACTGGACAACTGGCGAGTCCGAAAAGACCATTATGTAACCGCCGCGCTTGGGAAGCGTTCAGGGCTCTGGGGTTGTACAACGGTACAAGACTCCGCCGGTGGAACTTCCTTGCTTACCATGTGGTTTGGTGTGCCGAAGCGAAATTGGAGAATGCGATGAGAAGAATAGTCGCCATTGGAGTTTTGGCAGGCATGCTGGCGGCTTGCCAATCCACCCAAGCGGAGCTGCAGCCTATTCCCGGAAGCATCACTTATGGTGGGCAACCGACGCAACGATTACAAAAGTCACCCGTCGGCAGCATCGTCCCCCACACATTCACGGATCAGTGGGGCGAACGGGTGCGCGAGACCTACATCCTGCAGCCCGATCGCAGTCTGAAGCTCGTAGATCGGGTATATCTCGATAATCCGTTCGATTGACACGGTCATCAGCGAGCGCGAGGGATGCTACGTTAAGGCGAGCACCTGCCATTCAAAGTTCAGGTGACATTTCGGGTTGCGCCAAAAGTCTGGCTTTCTTCGAATAGGGTCATTCCTCGAACGCGTTCATTCAAGGGTGCATCGCTACAAATTCATAAGCGAAATTTTTGGGGATCACCGCTCTCGGAGAGCCGGCTTGGCGAATTGGCGGCTCGACATTCGCGAGCATCGGTATCTTGTGATACGCGACACATCGGACTGAATTCCGCCGAAACAGATATGCGAGCGTCCGTAGTGGGGGTAATATGGTAGAAGCGCGGAAATTTCTCAATAATTTGAAGATGAGCGAATAGAAAATGGCCGACGACGAACTCAAATCACAGTTCCAGCAGACCTTCGTGCCTGTTTGTGCGATCGGGGCGTCTGCGGGCGGGGTGTCGGCACTGCAGAATTTATTCCGACAGTTGCCGACCGACCTCGGGCTTGCCTATGTCGTCATCGTCCATCTATCTCCCGATGAACCGAGCTCGCTGGGCGAGATCCTTTCTGTGTGCACCCGCATGCCTGTGCACCAGATCGAAGATAGCCCGACGCTGAAGCGGGATTGCGTCTTCGTCATCGCGCCGGATCGGGAAGTCATCATCGATGGCGATAATATATCTTCAAGACCATTCAGCGAACCGCGGGGCCGGCGCGCGCCGATCGATATGTTTTTTCGTTCGGTTGCCGCAGCGCGCGGCGATGGCGTCGCTATCGTTCTCTCCGGAGCGGGTGCGGATGGCGCGCTCGGCGTGACAGCCATCAAGGAAGCCGGCGGCGTGATCATGGTCCAGGATCCTGCCGAGGCGAGCTTCAATGCCATGCCGCAAAACGCAATCGCGACTGGCGCCGCTGATTTCGTTGCTCCCATACCCAGATTGGTCGAGCGGCTCTCCGAGGTGGCTCGCAGCAAGGAAGCCGTCCGGTCGCTCGATATGGCAGGGGTGGCCAATGATCTCCGGCGGATCGTCGCTTTGTTGCGGGCTCGAACCGGCCACGATTTTTCCGCTTACAAGCGCGCCACCGTGATGCGGCGGGTTGTGCGAAGGATGCAGGTTTGCCGGACGGAGACGCTCGCCGACTATGCCGACTATTTGCTGACGACACCTGAGGAGGCGCAGAATCTATTCTCCGATCTGTTGATATCGGTGACGATGTTCTTCCGCGACGAACAGGCTTTCGAAGCGCTAGGACGCCAGGTGATCAAGCCCCTGTTCGATGCCTATAGCGGGGAGAACGACGAGAGTATTCGTGTATGGGTGGTCGGCTGTGCAACGGGGAGGAAGCGTACAGCGTGGCTATTCTTCTGCATGAAGAAATGGCTCGCCGCAACGTAAAAATCCCTCTGCAGATCTTCGCGACCGATTTGGATGAGGGAGCGCTCGGGACAGCCAGGGAAGGGCGCTATCCGAGAGCGATCGAGGCTGACGTTTCCGAGGAGCGATTGTCTCGTTTCTTCATTGACGAAGGTACCCATTTCCGGGTCCGCAAGGAAGTAAGGGAGAGCGTGCTGTTTGCCAAGCACAGCGTCCTGAAGGAGCCGCCTTTCATGCGGCTCGATCTGATTACCTGCCGGAATTTGCTGATCTATCTTGAACGCGCCCTTCAGGCCCAGGTCTGCTCGATCTTTCACTACGGATTGCGGGCGGGGCGATATCTCTTTCTTGGCTCAGCCGAGACGGTTGATGTCGCCGCCGACCTTTTCGCGCCGGTCGATAGGCAGGCGCGCATCTATAGCGCTCGGCCTCACGGCGGTCATTTGCTGCCGATCCTGCCGCAGTTTGCCGCGCCAGAGCAGCAGCTGACGAGCAATGATCGGCCAACGCCAATCACCACGGAGCGGGCAGCACTTCCAGCCGCCCTCCATCTCGCGGCGCTGGAACACAACGCGCCGGCGAGCGTCCTGGTCGATGATGGGCAGAATATTCTGCACCTGTCTCCGACGGCGGGCCGATTTATTTTGCACTCGGCCGGGCCGGTCTCCAAAACCTTGACTGCGATCGTCAGACCCGAGCTTCGTTTAGATCTCGGAATAGCGCTTTCGCGAGCGCTCGAGAAAGGAGAGCCGAGCGTTACGTTGCCGACGGTGGTCGCCTTCGATCAAGGTAAGCGGCGAATTTCCATGCAGGTGACCCCCATCACAAACGACGCGCAGAAGGCTGCGCAGGCTCTGGTGTTCTTTCTGGACGGGGGTGTCGTCCTCGATAGTGATGAGTTGGAACCCGTGGCCGACGCGCGCCCGGACGAAGTTCGCCGCGTCTATGCCGAGCTCAAGGCTTCACAAGAGGCGCTGATGCTAAGCCGCAGCGGACACGACGCCCTCGTTCAAGAGCTTCGTGCGGCCAATGAAGAGCTGCAATCGATGAACGAGGAATATCGCTCGACGGCCGAAGAGCTCGAGACCTCCAAGGAGGAGCTGCAGTCCATCAACGAGGAACTCCACACCGTCAACGCCGAACTGAAGAGCAAGCTCGAGAGTATTTCGGCAGCGCATAGCGATCTGCAGAACCTGTCGGCTGCCACCGAAATCGGCACGCTTTTCCTCGATCCGGACCTCCGCATCAAGATGTTCACCGCGCCGGTCGCGGAGCTCTTCAACGTCACAAGGCACGATATCGGCCGCGCCATTACCGATTTTACCCATCAACTGAACTATGACGATATCGAGAGCGACGCGCGAAGAGTTTTGAAAGATCTGATCCCTATCGAGCGCGAAGTTACCAGCCGCAAGGGCCGGCAGTTCTCGATGCGCCTGCGGCCCTACAGGACGGTAGAAGACCGGATCGATGGAACCGTCGTGACATTCGTCGACATATCCGACCGCGCACGGGCCGAGGCGGCGTTGCGTGCAAGCGAGGATCGGCTGCGCCAGTTTGGTGAGGCGTCGCAGGATATTCTTTGGATCCGGGACGCCGAGACATTCCAATGGTCGTATCTGACACCCGCATTCGAAGCGATTTATGGCCTGGATCGAGAGGCTGCGCTTCGAGGGGATAATATGGCTGGATGGCTGGAGATGATCCTGCCGGAAGATCGTGAACGGGCAGCCGAAAACCTGCGACGGGTTCGCACCGGTGAGCGAGTGGTCTTCGAATATCGCATCCGGAGGGCCTCGGATGGAGGTATTCGCTGGCTCCGGAACACGGATTTTCCCATCAAGGATGAAACGGGACGTGTTGCCCATATCGGTGGAATTGGCCACGACATTACCGAGATCAAGGATACCGAAGCGGCGCTTGCAGCCGCCGAGCAACGTCAGCGCGCTCTTTTGGAAGGCATTCCGCAACTCGTCTGGCGCGCGGTCGACGGAGGCAGTTGGACATGGTCGAGCCCGCAATGGACCAGCTATACCGGCCAGGCTGAGGGCGAAAGCCGCGGTTCGGGATGGCTCGAACCGGTACACCCTGACGATCGTGACAGTGCGCTGGCAAATTGGTCCAAGGCCATTGAATCCGGCGGGATGGAGACGGAATACCGCATCCGTCGGGCTGATACGAACTCTTATCGGTGGTTTCACACACGGGCAACACCGGTTCGTGACGGAAACGGCGCCATCGTCGAGTGGCTCGGCACGTCAACCGACGTCGATGATTTGCGTGGCATGCAGGCACGCCAGGAAATCCTGGTGGCTGAGTTGCAGCATCGAACGCGGAATCTGATGGGTGTCATACGCTCGACGGCCGACAAGACCGGCCGCGCCAGCAACGACCTTGAGGAATTCCGTGAGAAATTCCACGATCGGCTCAATGCGTTGGCGCGAGTTCAGGGGCTGCTGTCACGTCTCAACGAACATGACCGGGTTACCTTCGACGAACTGATCGAAAGTGAACTTTCGGCGATGGATGGCAGTGCCGAGCGCACCAGCCTCGAAGGACCGAGCGGGGTGCGCTTGCGATCTTCCACGGTCCAGACGCTGGCGATGGCTCTCCATGAGCTTGCCACGAATGCTGTAAAATATGGCGCGCTTGGTCAGCCCGCCGGCCGATTGTCCGTTCGCTGGAGGCTTGATGAGCAGGGTGATGGCGGTCGTCCCTGGCTCCATATCGATTGGCGCGAAAGCGGCGTTAAAATGCCCGGCGGAGGTGAGGCCGTGGCCGGCACGGGGCAGGGTCGTGAGCTGATCGAACAGGCGCTCCCATATCAACTCGGCGCCCAAACAAGCTATGTGCTCGGTCCTGACGGTGTTCATTGCACCATCGCGATACCGGTTTCGGCGACGAGATCCGCAAGGGAGACTCCGGATGAATGATCAATCATTGAAAGGTCTCCGCATTCTTGTGGTCGAAGATGAATACTTGCTTGCCATGGAGCTTAGCGATTTTCTGAGCGACGCCGGAGCCTTGATCATTGGACCTGTCGGAACGCTAAACGATACGTTTGAATTGATCGGCAAAACATCGCTTATCGATGGGGCTATCCTCGATATTAATTTGAGGGGCGAGACGGTCTTCCCGGCGGCTGACAAACTGGTGGAGCGAAATGTTCCGATCTTGTTCACGTCCGGTTATGATGCCGCTGGGCTCCCAAGCCGGTTCAGGCATTGCGATTTGCTCGGTAAGCCCAACGACATGGCCAAACTCTGTGAGACTATCCGCCGGATGACAGCCGGACCAGGCCAATAATGCCGCGGACTGTCGTGCGCTCGTCTAAGGCATTTGAGCAGGATCGCTTCGGGAATTGGCGACAAGTTCATGCTACAGGCCGTATCAACTCCGACGGCAATTCGCGGGTAAGAGGAAGATGCATCAGCCGTTCATACTCGGCTTCGGGCGTACCATAGGCTTCGCCAGCGATCTTGATCAGTTGTACGCGATCTCGGATCTCGATATTCGATCGTGTGGCCCTGATCAATTTTTCGCCCTCAAGCACATGGATCGCGTCTGTGACCGATGACCGCCTCACGCCGAGCATTATCGAAAGATATTCATGCGTCAAATCAAAGGATTGTAGAGGAACGCGATCCTGAACCATCAAGAGCCAGCGCGCCAATCTCTGTCGCAGCTCAAATTTGGCGTTTACCAATGCCGTGTGACTGACCTGCACCCCCAGAATTCGGGAGAAACGCGCACCGAGCAATCCGAGGTCAGGCGCCAGGTGAAGCGCAGCTCGAAAGTCGAGAGCCGCCATGACCAGCGCGTCGCCCTCGACTTGGTTGATTAACTCGTGAGAGGTCCGATCGTCACCGATCGCGATTCCCATCCCCGTCATGCCTTCCCTGCCAATCAGCCCCGTTTCGATCCGCGTTCCCTGGCGACCCACCGCAATGAGCGAGGCGACGCAATCAATTGGGAAGTAGACGCGAGTGACCTTCTGATTCTGGACCTCCATGACCGCACCGCGAGGCAAGTGCACACGGCGCAGAAAGCGGGAGATCTGGCCAAGTTGCTGCTGCGGCAATCGTCTCAGGATTGCGTTCCGTTGCATTTCATCGTTGGCCACGGCCGCTGGCTCCAACACGTTCGCGAGCGCGGCGACTATCGTACGGTCTTCCAGAGGCTTGCGCAAAAGAAGCTTGTCGGCGTGGCGAGCCGGGACGACTTGTGGATCGAACGCAGTTGCGAAAATGAACGGAACAGCGCGACGTTCAAGTTCGTCGGCGACCGGAAATACCATCTCTCCGGATAACCTTATATCCAGCATCGCGGCCGCGATGTTATCACCCGCGCGAATTCGCTCGAGAGCCTCTTCGACACGGGGCAATGGGCCGATAACGTCGAAGCCCATTTGGTCGAGCCGTCGCGCCAGGTCGGACGCGATGAAGTAATCATCCTCGACCAGCAGAACCCGAGTTCCCTCAGCGATTTGCGATGCAGCCATTTCGCACCTACCATCAGATTGGTCGAGCACTATCTGGAAACGGAGGCGATCCTAAGCGGTTCCATCATATCCCAATATACCGTTGCGCGCTCAGTCTTGTTCAGAGGGGCGAATATTGGACTGAAGCTGGTCGAGGAGGGCAGAGATTTCTTCGTAGGCTTGTTTGACAGCCAGATGACCTTCCGCTCGCTCCTTCAGCACCGAATCCTGGACAGCGCGGTATAAGAGGTTTCGGATCTTCCAGAGACGAGTTTCCGCCGCCGGGCTGCACCTAATATCATTCATTTGGCCCTCCTTATCACGCTGGGCTCTCGGCGCGAGGCTCTGTTCGCGAGCGGAAACAAGCACCACTGTCTTCGGGGAATAGCCTGACCTGTGCCGTATGACGCTTAAATGGCCAGCAAAACAACCTGATCCTGGTAAGTTTCGACGACCACGTGCCCAACCAGAACAAGACCGCAAAGTTCCTTCGCAGCACGCAGAACCATGCTGATCGACCTGCTCATCGCCTGCCTTCCGCCAAGCCGCGCTGCTGCGGTGGGTGACTACGTTTTGTACGTTGCCGTACAATGTCTAATCGCTGTTGGTTGTAATCTAGGATGGCGGATCGCTCCGCTGTAATGTGGATTTGCGGAGCTCATGGATGTGAGACGGGTGGAGTAGATAGCAGGAAATAAAATCGTTCAACTGAGACTTAGGGGAGGGGAAACGATGTTCAGCGAACTGCTTGGCAGATGCGTTCTCGTGGTCGAAGATGATTATTTCCAGGCAAGCGATCTGACGATCGCGCTCGAAGATCAAGGCTGCGATGTCGTCGGCCCTTTCTCCACACTTGCCGCCGGGATGCGTGCTTTTGCGAAGGCACGGATCGATGCCGCGGTGCTGGACATTCATCTCGGCGCCGAGCGCATATACGGTCTCGCGGATCAGCTTAATGAAAGCAATATTCCCTACTTATTCGTCACTGGCTACGACGCGGCGGCGATCCCAGAGCGATTTCGAAAGATCGAGCGCCTTTCAAAGCCGGTGGAGCTTGAAAAGATCATCCCCGTGCTGACCGCCATGATTAGCAAACATGCCAGCAGACATTAGAACGATGTAGGCACGGCCGTTGATCCCACAGAATGAGAAAGACAGCCAGGGCGATGTTCCGAGGGAATGCCGATAGCCGCTGGTCGGCAGCTATCGGCATCGGCAGGAGAACCGGAAGGTGGGGAGCCCTTCCACTTGTAAAACCACACGCCTCTCGGAAAGTTCCTCATATCAGTCGAATAGAAGTGTATTCGGCCATGTCCCTACGCCAGCGTCCCCTCAAGTCTTGGTCAGGTAACATAATGAAACGAACGTGACACCTCCGCGACCAATGCCGGGACGCAAAAATGGCCCGATCTAAGGTCGGGCCAAGCTTTGCGGGAAGGCTGAGTGATATGAGTGAAAGATCACCCGCGGAATAAACTGGGCAGCCCGGCTAAGGTTCCCAGTGCTCGAAACAAATCGCCCTGCCGGGTGGGGCCAGGCAGGGCAGCAACAGGAGCACTGTTGAGAGCGCGAGTCGGGATAAATCGGAGTTCAGTAACTTACGCAGCTTCAATCTATCATTGTGCGACAGCTTTGTGAATGCCACCATTCGCATCGGGCGATGGCCGTCGGCGGACCAAGCGCTACGTTCTTCGCACCGACTACTCGCAAACCGTCTCGCGCACTACGACCCGATGATGATGACGGTAACCGTAGCGCCTCTCTGTCCAGCACCGGCGATGATACCTGTAGCGCGGGGCGTCATAGTATCCATCATCTGCGTAGGCCGGCCGATCGCGATAATAGCGTGGCGGCGCATCATAGTCGTAGCGAGGCCCAACTCCGTATTCAAAATAGACCTGAGAGAATGCCGGCGATGCGCCCAAGGTCGTTGCGAGCGCCAGCGCTGCGATTACAATTCTTTTCATGTCTTTCCATTCCAATTTACATACAGCTCCGGCGCGCTAATCCGCGCCTTAGATGTAGTATGACATGAGCGCTGCTTATGAACACGGACCAAAGTCCCGACCACGTAAGGACTTAGGCCTTAGAACTCATGAAAGCTTTGTCCGCCGGCGTACATAGAAATGGGTCGACTCGTCGTTCTCATAGCGTAAGATGATATATCGCCGCCAACCGAATAAGTAGGCGGTGGCGACTGAGGGTTTGTACGTGCTCCCGCCTGCAGGACCGAGGAAGCAGCATTATGCCCTTTCGGAAATACGCATCTATTCCAAATGATCCTGATTTTCGCGAAGCCTTAGGTCACATACCCATAAAA
>UCII01000023.1 GCA_900472485.1 Hyphomicrobiales bacterium | reverse complement strand
GAGATGGGGGAATTGTGGAGAATTTTTCCTCGAAAGGGCGCAAAATGTTGTCCGGATGGTCAAATTTTGCTCAAGCGGCGGAATCCGACAGCCTTCCCTCCATATATGCCCTGCTCATCGGTCTGAGCACCCCTTCCGGGCTGCTTGTTGGGTTCACGAGCAAATCCAGCCGCCGCAAGCCCCAGAAAAACCAAGATTTTCCATAAGGTTTCTGCTATGGTTTGAGCAGATAAAAAGGGAAGGGAGGAAACAATGCATATTACAAGACCGGAAAGCATTATCGAAGTCAGCTTCGACAGCGCCAATGGCCGCCGTGCGCTCGGTATTATGAGCATGCGCCAGGCATTGGATTTACCCGACCTGCCGAGCTTCACCTATACACATCCTGATCCACAGAAGGCGGCTGCGGGCATCGTCTTGAGCCGGCAAGAGCTGCAGAACTTCCTGACCTGCCATTGAGCAGGCACCCTTGCAGAACGCGTCGATCGCGCCCTGACGCGATCGATACTTAAGCGGTACCTGTCTTCAGGCCGCTCTTCTTTCCATTATCGCCAGTGGCAGCAGGACAACGGCATTCAGGCCGCCTCCTTCGCGGTCTTCCAGACAGAGTGTGCCGCCATGCGCATCGAGAATCTGGCGGACGATCGCCAAGCCGAGCCCGCTGCCACCGAGATCGCGATTGCGCGATTCCTCCAATCGCACGAAGGGTTCGAGGACCTCTTTGCGTCGCTCTGCCGGGATGCCCGGTCCGCGATCGCCGACGACAATGGCGCCGTGATCGCCACGACGCTCGACGACAATATCGGCACGGCTACCGTAGCGCAGCGCATTGTCCATAAGATTGTCGAGTACCCGTACCAGAGCGGTCTCCGTCATCGTCACGCCAATCGGCTGCCCGATCGGCGCAAAACCCACGAGGCCCTGCCCGTCTTGCCGCTCCGCAAGGTGACCTCGAATGGCCGCATCGAGATCGACGATGATCTTGCCATCCGAAACGACGGTGCTGCGGGCAAAGCCGAGTGCGTCCTCCACCAGCCGCTGCATGGCCTCGACATCGGCGATCGCCCGCTCACGATGCGGCGTTTCGGGCATCATTTCCATGCGCAAGCGGAAGCGGGTGAGATAGGTTCTCAGATCATGCGAGATCGCTCCAAGAATGAGGGTACGGTTGCTGACGAGCGCGGCGATGCGCAATTGCATGGCATTGATCGCCTTGATCAGCATGCGCAGCTCGCAGGCGCCTCTTTCGGGAATATGAACCGGCTGCAATCCGTTGCCTATCGAGTTGACGGTTCGCGACAGGCGCGTCAGGGGCCGGGTTTCGCGCGCCACGGCGGCAATGGCGATGACGGCGACCAGCATGCCGAGAATGCCGGCAATGAGGCCGATGGGAATGCCGTTCAATCGCACTGTCGGCGTTTCGGGCAGGTTGAAGACCGCGATCTTGCCGCCGGCAACGCCGATCGACACTTCCACGATCCTGTCCGGCGCACCGACCGAGAACCAGCCCTGTGGCTTTTCCGAGAGCGAGCGCATGTTGAAGTAACGGTTGCCGAAGGCGATGTTGGCGAATTCACGCGCCAACTTGCCGGTGAGCGTAAGATCCGAAGTTCCGCTCTTGTCACCGGCTGCGGGCGCATCGGCGAGCCGTATCGCCAGGCCGTTGGCATTCAACGCTCGCACCGCAGTCTGCTGCGCCTCGGGCGGAATGGCATCGAGAAGACGGATCGCGGTCTTCACCTGCTTGGCGGGCGACAGTTCCGGATTGAACGGCGTATCCGGTTTCAGCTGTGCGGCCGCAAAGGCCGCAAGCTGAATGATGAACAGCGCCACGGCGACGATCATGATGATGCGGGCGACGAGACCGAGTTTCAGCATGGCTCAGACATCTTTCACGTCCATTGTAAGGAGATAGCCTGCGTTGCGCACGGTGGTGATGATATGGGCGCCATCGGGCAGGCAATGGCCGAGCTTGGTGCGCAGGCGGGAGACCGTGACATCGATGGTGCGATCGAAAGGATCTGCGCCGCGGCCGCGCGTCCAGTCGAGCAATTGCTCACGCGACAGCACACGGCGCGGCCTTTCGAGGAAGCAGACGAGCAGATCGAATTCGGCCGTCGTCAGATGCACGACCCGCTCGCCGTCCATCTCGATCACCCGGCCATCAAGATCGACCGTCAACCCGGCAAAGCTCTTTCTCCTCGACGGACGGCTGATATCTTCCGGCCGTTCCGGGCCTGAACGGCGAAGGATGGCGCGGATGCGCGCCAGGAGCTCACGCGGATTGAAAGGCTTGCCGAGATAATCGTCGGCCCCCATTTCGAGGCCGAGGATGCGGTCTATATCTTCCGTTTTCGCCGTCAGCATGAGGATCGGCACCTTGCTGCGGGCGCGGATGCGCCGGCATGCCGACAGCCCGTCTTCGCCGGGCAACATCAGATCGAGGATGATCAGATCAGGAAAGCCCTTGGACAAAAGGCGATCCATGGCAGCGGCACTGTCGGCCGCCTGTACGGAGAAACCTTCACGGCTCAGGAACTCCTCCAGGAGCGCCCTAATCTCGCGGTCGTCCTCGACCAGAAGCAGCGATGCGGAAACCATGGCTCTTCCATGCGGGGCGAGAGGCGGTTTTGGCAACAGGGAAACGGCCGGCGTTACAAACTGTAACAAATTTCGCTTCTTTTGAAAAATCCCGGCAAAAGAAGCAGTGCAGTTTCTCTGCAACCGCGATCCCTCCGGAGCGAATGGCGGCAGCCACGTTGCCGTCTACCCGACCCCATCGTCCGCTCCGGTCCGCGACAGGGCTCGTATCCATGAAATGCGAGCCCTGTCTGCCTTTCAGGCCGGCCTTTCCGGTCCTGCCTCGACAATGCGATTTGCGTCCGGTTCGCTGCCATGCGAAAGGATTGTGCTCTCCGGCTGTCATGCCGGGCTACGGCAACAAGCACATGAGGCGAGACGGGTGAGCCAACGGCAATCACCGCAAAGATCCGGCAGGGCGGCGAAAGGCAGGCCGGAACCAGATGGCAAGCGCGTGACCTTGCCGCGGGCGCTTTCCAAACTCGGTTATTGCTCCCGCACCCAGGCAGAGGCGCTGATCGCGGCCGGCCGCGTGAGCGTGGACGGACGCCAAGTGTCAGACCCTACCACCTGGGTCGATCTGGAGCATTCGAAATTCGCGGTCGACGGCACGGAGATCGCTGCGGAGAAAAAGCTCTATTTCATGCTGAACAAGCCGCGCGGGCTGGTGACCACCCGCGACGACCCCGAGGGACGCCCGACGGTCTATGATTGCCTGAGGGAGATCGATGCCCGCCACCTCGCTCCTGTCGGACGGCTGGACAAGGCGAGCGAGGGATTGCTCCTTTTTACCAATGATACGGTACTGGCGCAGGCCCTGCTCGATCCGGTCAGCCATGTCGGCAAGACCTATCATGTGCAGGTCGACCGGATCATGGATCACGAGCAGCTTTCGCGCATGGAGCGCGGCATCATCGACGATGGCGAACTGCTGACCGCCAGTTCCGCCCGCCTCCTGCGCAGCGGCGATCGCAATTGCTGGATCGAGGTGGAGCTCAAGGAAGGTCGCAACCGTCAGATACGGCGCATGCTCGAGGCGCTCGGCATCGACTGCCTGCGGCTGGTACGCGTCGCCTTCGGCGATATCGCGCTCTGCGATCTGCCGAAGGGAGCCGTGCGAGCCCTGACGGAGGCAGAGATCCTCGAGTTGCACCGGCGCGCAGGAATGAAGGTCAACAGATAAAGGCAGACTGCCATGAAACCCCATGACTTCTGGCAGGAGCTGCATGCGCCTGACACTTTCGATCCCATGGAGGAGCGCGCGGATTTTCATGTCGCCGAATTGCCGGACGCGCGTCAGCTGTGTCTGCCGATCCGGATGCTTTCCGATGGTGAACATGCGCTGGCATCGCTGATCGTCAATCAGGCAAGCTTCACCGTTCTGGAAGCTCTGGCGGAGGCGCTTGCGGAGCGGATCGCAACTTATGATGTCGATGTCGTCGCCGGTTTGCCGACCCTCGGCCTGACACTGGCAGCAGCAGTTGCCCGCGCACTCGGCCATGCGCGCTACGTGCCGCTCGGGACATCGCGCAAGTTCTGGTATCGCGACGAACTGTCGGTCGCGCTTTCCTCCATCACCACGCCGAACCAAGAGAAGCGTCTTTATATAGACCCGCGCATGTTGCCATTGCTGCAAGGCAAGCGCGTCGCGCTCATTGACGACGTCATCTCCAGCGGCGCGTCGATCGTTTCCGGGCTTGCCCTCCTGGCGTCCTGCAATATCGAGCCTGTGGTGATCGGCGCGGCCATGCTGCAATCCGATCGTTGGCGGGATCGTGTCGATCTGAGCGGCAAGCGATGGAGCGAGAGGATCGTCGGCGTGTTTTCGACACCGATCCTCGAGCAGGGTGAAAATGGTTGCTGGCGCCGGCCGGCCTGACACGTTTCGCGCCCGCAACCGACGAATGAAGCCGTTTACATATTATTATATGTGAAAATCGTTCCGATTCCGGCTGCAATGCGCTAAGGGTCCGCTCAAGAAGCATCCGCAGGGCGGATGCATGAGCCTGTTGGTGGACGCGTTGCGAATTCTCTCCGAAGCCCATTTCCCAGAATTGCCCAACTACTATCGCGGCAAGGTGCGCGAGAATTACGATCTGCCCGATGGCAGCCGCATCATCATCAGTACCGATCGGTTGAGCGCCTTCGACCGTATCCTCACCTGCATCCCCTATAAGGGTCAGGTGCTGACGCAGACGGCCCGCTACTGGTTCGAACAGACACGCGATATCTGCCCGAACCACGTCATCGACTATCCGGACCCGAACGTCGTCGTCGGAAAGCGGCTGAATATCCTGCCCGTCGAGGTCGTCGTTCGCGGCTATCTCGCCGGCACCACGGGCACCTCGGTTCTGACGCTCTATAAAAAGGGTCAGCGCGAGATGTATGGCATCACGCTCCCGGATGGCATGCGCGACAACCAGATCCTGCCCGAGCCGATCATCACGCCGACGAGCAAGGAATTCGACGGCGGCCATGATGAGCCACTGACGCCGACCCAGATTGTCGAGCACGGGCTTGTGACAAAAGAGCAGTGGCAGACGCTGACAAATTACGCTTTTGCCCTGTTCGCGCGCGGGCAAGACATCGCCCGCAAGCGGGGGCTGATCCTCGTCGATACCAAATATGAGTTCGGGACTGATGAAAACGGCACCATCATCCTTGCCGACGAGATCCATACGCCTGACAGCAGCCGCTACTGGCTGGCCGGCAGCTATCAGGACAGATTCGAAAAGGGCGCGCGCCCGGAAAGCTTCGATAAGGATTTCGTCCGCGCCTGGGTCACGGAGCGCTGCGATCCTTACAAGGACGAGATTCCGGAGATTCCGAGCGACCTCATCGAACAGACATCCAAGGTCTATATCCGCGCTTACGAAGCGATTACGGGCACTGCTTTCGTGCCCGACGATCACAGCGCGACACCGCGCGACCGGGTTCGCGCAAGCCTCGCCCGCTATTTCCCTTAAGAGACCGTGTGAACGGTCGTTTGGCTGAATCGACACGCCAGGACTTCCCTTAAGTTGCGGCGTCAGCGAAGCTTTGCGCCGTTCACATCCCTTGATTGCAGATGCGAGGGTATGTTTTTTGCAACACTTCAGATTTTTTTTACCGATAAGCTGATATTTCGGCCGATCCCACATATGTTCGCAGCCGAGAATTCGTAAAAGCCACTGTGCTATTGCAAAACTCGTTGCTAGATTGACGCCGACCGCTTCGGGTCATTGTTTGTATTGCGTAAGACTGGAGCGCCGGAACATGGAGTCATGTCGACTCCGTCAAAAGACACTGAATCAGTAAATTGAATTGTGGGACAATGTGATGGTTTCCATTCGTACTGCCGCCCCCGCCCTGCTGCTTGTTTTGGCAGGCTGCGTCAGCGGCCCAGACCATAAGCCACCGGAAATGCCTCTCCCGGCCAAATTCTCGGAGGGCGGTACGAAGGCGAACGGCGATATTGCCGGCTCGCAATGGTGGACCGCTTTCGGCGACTCCAAGCTGAATGCCTTCGCCGCACAGGGACTTGCCCAGAACCTTACCATCCAGCAGGCACTGGAACGCATCAACCAGGCGGAAGCTGCCGTCGTCACCGCCGGTGCAGGCGGTCTCCCGAGCCTCACCGTCTCCGGCGACAACACGACCAGCGGCCAGAAAGGTGGCTCGAGAGTATCAAGCTCAGCTGGACGACGGAACACGACGACGGGCACAGCTTCGGCTTCCTGGCTGCTCGACCTCTGGGGTCAGTATCGCCGCGCAACGGAAAGCGCCAACGCCTCGCTCGACGCCGCCTACTCCACCGTCGACGTCCAGCGTCTGACCTATCTGCAGGATCTCGCCAACAGCTACGTCAATGCCCGCTATTACCAGGCGCTCATTTCGATCGCTCAGGAAAACCTGAAGTCGCGGCGCGACACGCTTTCGCTGACCAAATTCCAGCTCGAAGCCGGTGCGGCATCCCGCCTCGACGTGGTTCAAGCCGAAGGCCTCGTCAACCAGACGCTGGCACTGGTACCTGGTTATGAAATCAGCTATCGTCAGCAGGTGCATCATATCGCGACGTTGCTCAACGTTCCCTCATCGACGATCATTGCGCAGATGCAGGGCGGCGGCAGACAGCCGATCTTCCGCGGCAGCGTTCGCACCGGCGTTCCCGCCGACCTCATCCGCAATCGCCCGGATATTCGCGTTGCTGAACGGACCCTTGCAGCCTCGACGGCCCAGATCGGCGTGGCCGAAGCCAAGCTCTTCCCGTCGATCACGCTCAGCGGCTCGATTTCGCCGACCTATATCCATACTTCGTCGGCAAGCGGCGGCCTGACCACCTGGTCCTTCGGCCCGTCGCTGAACCTGCCGATCTTCGATGGCGGCGCCCTGCGCGCCGGCGTCAAGAGTGCGGAATCGACGAGCCGCGAAAACTATCTCGCCTGGCAATCGACGGTACGCTCGGCAATCGAAGATGTTGAGAACGCGCTCTCGGCGGTCAGCCGCGACGCACAGACAGTCTCTGCGCTGCAGGCTCAGGTCAAGTCCTACCAGGAAGCCCTGCAGCTCTCGACGGCAAGCTACAAGGACGGCGCATCCTCGCTGCTCGATGTTCTCGATGCCCAGCGTAACGTGACCGCTGCCCAGCAGAGCCTGGCGCAGGCTGTCCAACAGAGCGCTCTCGACTATATCTCGCTGAACGTCAACATCGGCGCAGGTTATGTCCCGGCCAGCAAGGCAACCATTGCTCAGGCTCCGGCCAAGGCCAAGGTTGTCAAGGTTTCGGCCAAGAAGGCGAACTAAGGATATCGCCCGCCTGGCGGGCGCATCGCTTAAAATGCAAAGCCGCCGCAGTCATCTGCGGCGGTTTTTCTTTTGTCACGCGAAAGAGTCGAAAATGAAAATGGCGCACTCCGCTTTCGCCGGAAGCACGCCATCGCCAAAAAACAAAAAGGCCGGAATGATCCGGCCTTTCGCCATCCGCCTTCACATCAGTGCCAGTACATCCGTGGTCAAAGGCAAGGGCGGAACTGCAGCCAGATTGATCATGAAAGGTCAACGAAGAGTTAACGCTGCTTCCATGATATCGACGGACCAAACGGCTCGCTTTCCAGCGCGCCAGCGCCCATCGGCTGCATGACTGAAGAGTATATGAGAGGGTAAGGTGGCAATTTCAAGGCCGCTTTTTAGTTTCCTCGAAAAAGCTCTTGAAGCAGTCGATGCTGCCACATCGATAACGCCGATGAGGATAGGCAAGCCTGGCGAAAACCTGCCCTTCACGGGCAAGGTTCTGGCGATGGCGGCTAAGTCTGGCGGGCTTTATCGGCGGAGTTCGAGAGGCAGCATTTTAGTTTCGACGTGAGCCGTTCAAGCTGCATTCATGCAATTACTTTTATAACACATGCAAAGATTGAAGAGGCATCATGGAATCCTATCAGATTCCGTGCAGCGCTAGGCCTTTATCTTGCCGAATTTGGAAAGTCTTACCGAAGAGCGCCGGGGTAGGCGCACGACAGCGGAACAGGCGCCGGGCAGCGATTTCGCGGCATGGCTGCGCAAAGGGAGAGTAATCTATGAGGTTCAAGATTCTTGCGGCGGGTATTCTGGCGGCGCTCGTGGCGCTGCCGGCCATCGCGGAAGCGGCGGAAGGCTTTGCCACCGCCAACGTCAATATGCGGTCGGGCCCGAGCACTGCCTATCCGGCGGTGACGATGATCCCCGTCGGTGTACCGCTTCAGATCAATGGCTGTCTTAACGATACGCCGTGGTGCGATGTCTCCTTCTATGGCGGCCGCGGATGGGTTGCCGGCCGTTATATCCAGGCGACCTACCAGTCACGCCGCATCTATGTCGGTCCGCAATATTACCGCCCGCTCGGCATTCCGACGGTCGTCTTCAACTTCGACGACTACTGGGGTCGCTATTATCGCGGCCGCGACTTCTATCGTGACCGCGACCGTTGGCGCCGCGGCCCGGGCTGGGTCGATCGCCGCCCGGACAGCGGCTGGGACCGCAATTCCCCCGGCTGGGATAACGGGCCGGACCGCAATTGGGACCGTCGTCCGGATCGCAACCGCGATTGGGATCGCGGCTCGGACTGGAGCAACCAACCGGACCGCAACTGGGATCGCCGGCCCGATCGTGATCGCGACTGGGATAGGCAACGTGATGGCAATCGCGATTGGGGCAGACAGCGCCCCGACAACAACCAGGACTGGGGTAACCGGCCGGACCGCCAGCGCGACAACAATCGCCCGGACAATAATCGTCCGGACAACCGCCCGCGCCCGGAACCGCAGCAGGCTCAACCTCAGCCTCAGCCGCAGCCGCAGCCGCAGAACAATCCGCGGCCCAACGCCGGCCAACCAGGACCCTACAGCCCCGATCATCGGGATCCATGCCCCGCGTCGGAGCCCAATTGCCGGATGTCCGTGAGAGGCTCGAATCGCTGACGGACAGCCCTGCCAAAGCCTGAAAAGCCAAAAGGCCGGCGACTTTGAAAGTCGCCGGCCTTTTTGATGAGATCTATCGCCTCCGAGAAGAATGCGCTCGCCACCATGCGGGAGCTGCACTCAAGAGATGCTTTCATGGAAAAACACGCGCCCAAAACTTTCGACTTCTGCCGCGCTTTCGCCGGTTCGCAAGATTTGGACGGTCAATCTTCGATGGTAGCGGCATGCTTCAATGCATCTTGAGATGCGCTTCCCGTGTCGCCGAGATGAACATTTCCCGTGCCTCTTCGGCGGATTTGCGGCCATCAATGGCAGCTCGGCAAAGGCTTCGTGCCGCCACATAGAGCGGACCACGCCGGTCAGGCCAGAGATTGGCCATGCAATTGAGAGCCTCGGACGGGCCCGTGACGACCTGGAACGTACCCTGAGCAAAACCGACCTCGATTGGATTGCTCCATTTGATGTGTCGCATGAACACTCCTCCTCACGCGCTACCAATTACTTGGAACCGCCCTTCAAGACGGCCACATGCCTCACTATAACCTTGATCAGCCCATTCGAAAATATGGAAGATTGCGTGCGCCTCGCGAAGTAGCGACGCATCCGGGTGGCAGCCTCGCTCTGTATGGAGGCAAGCGAGGTGCTATCCTGTAATTTCAGGAGAACGGACATGGCTGCGGATAACTGAAGCCGCACGGGCGAACTATTTTTCACGTGCGATCCGCTTCGCCTCATCCGGGGAAAAACCGGCACGGCGTGCAAGCCGTTCGAGGCCGAATATTCGGTCGATCTGGTCGACCAGCCACAATTCGAAACGTGTCCACATTGGCGTAGCCTCCTCCGCTGCGAATCCTTCGGCCGCAGCAGCCCACGAAACATCGCGCCGGCCTGCCAAATCCTTTCAGCGACCCATCAACGAAATTGGGGCGGCCTTTGCGCGTTTGAGAGCAATTCCTGCTTCGTTGCGAAGTCGCCAAACAGCTTTTTCAGCCGGGCTTCCTCCTCCTTGCAAATCCGATGACGCCGGGCGAAATCCTCGACGCTCCAGACCTCCCGCAGCTTGCTCTCTACAACTTCCTCTATCTTCAGCAATGAACTCATAGGTTCGCCCTCTATCGTTTTATGAGGGAATAATGCTCAGGATAGCGAAAAGTTCCGTGCACACGCCTGGCGGACGCCGGGCGAAGACAGCGACAATGCGGACCGGAATGTTCTTAATCCCTCCTTAAATCGCCGCATTTACAGTTCAGGCGGGACTTGATGTCTTCACGAGGGGTGCGTGGACGAATAGCGGGTTGCTACGCCTTGAAAGCCAATGACGGTTTTCGGGCGCGCGCCACCCAGGCGACGGAGCAGGCTCAAAGATTTCTACCGCTCCCGTAGTCAGCCTGATAGAAGACATGGATTACAAGGGCACCGAGGTACGACCGGCCGGCAATGGCAGATAAGAAGAAATCACGCCAGAGGATAGAACCATCCTTTTCCAGCGGCCGGGAACGCAGCGATGACGGATTCAATGCCGGCGAACGCATCGTCGGCAGCAGGCGTTCGGCCAAGGCATATTCATCTTCTTCCAAGACATACTATGAAGAGCCGGAACCCGACGAAGAAGAGGATGAAGACGACGAGTATGAGCCCGTGGTCGCAAAGCCTCGTCGCACCCGCGCCCGCAGCCGCCGCAAACCTGCGCGCCGTGCACCGCCGCGCCGCGGCTTTTTCGGCTTCATTCGTTCGACGATCTATTGGGGCCTCGTGCTTTGCCTCTGGGCTGGCATCGGCCTTGCCGGTCTTGTCGCCTACTACGGCTCGCGCATGCCGAGTGCCAGCACCTGGTCGATCCCGGAGCGGCCGCCGAATGTGAAGATCAACGATCTCGACGGCAGCCTGATCGCCAATCGCGGCACGACGGGCGGCGAAGCCGTCGCGCTTGGTGACATGTCGCCCTATATCCCGGAAGCCATCATCGCCATCGAGGATCGGCGCTTCTATTCGCATTTCGGCTTCGACCCGATCGGCCTTGCCCGCGCCATGGTGACAAATGTCGTGACGGGCCACGCCGTGCAGGGCGGCTCGACGCTCACGCAACAGCTCGCCAAGAACCTGTTCCTTTCGCCGGACCGCACGCTGGAGCGCAAGGTGCAGGAAGTGCTGCTGGCGCTGTGGCTGGAGCACAAGTACACCAAGGACCAGATCCTGACGATGTACCTGAACCGCGTCTATTTTGGCTCCAACGCCTATGGCGTCGAGGCCGCGGCGCGGCGTTACTTCAATAAATCGGCCAAGGACGTCAATCTCGGCGAGGCCGCCATGCTTGCCGGTCTGGTGAAGGCGCCGTCGCGGCTGTCGCCGGCCCGCGATCCTGCCGCCGCCGAGGCCCGCGCGCAACTAGTGTTGCAGGCCATGCACGACCAGGGCTTCATCAGCGAATCCGACATCAAGACGGCGATGGCGCAGCCGCCGACCCGATCGAAGAGTTATTGGAGCGGCGCCGAGAATTACGTCGCCGACATGGTCATGGACCAGCTCCCTAAGCTGATCGGCGGCGACGTCAAGGAAGACCTGATCGTCGACACCACGCTCGACATGTCGCTCGAAGAAAAGGCCGAGAAGGCGCTGAGCGACGTGCTCGAAAAGGAAGGCAAGAAGCTGAACGCCTCGCAGGCCTCCCTCGTTTCCGTCGATGCAACGGGCGCCATCCGCGCGCTCGTCGGCGGCCGCGACTATGCGCAGAGCCAGTTCAACCGCGCTGTCACCGCCAAGCGCCAGCCTGGCTCCGCCTTCAAGCCGTTCGTCTATACCGCAGCACTTGAGATGGGCCTGACGCCGAATTCGATCCGCAACGACATGCCGGTCAAGATCGGCAACTGGGCGCCGGAGAATTACGAGCAGCGCTACAGCGGCCCTGTGACGCTTGCCACCGCCGTCGCGAAATCGCTGAACACGGTTGCCGCGCAGATCGTCGCCGAGGTCGGGCCGGATCAGGTCATCAAGGTCGCCCGCAGGCTCGGTATCGAATCGGACCTGCAGGCCAATGCCTCGATTGCGCTCGGCACCTCCGAAGTGTCGCTGCTGGAGCTGACCTCCGCCTATGTCACTTTCATGAACGGCGGCTACAAAGTGGCGCCGCATGTCATCACGAGGGTAACGACCGCCTCCGGCAAGGTGCTCTACCAGACCAATACAGGCAATTCGGAGCGCGTGCTGAATCCGGATATCGTCACCAACATGAACGCCATGATGGCCGGCGTCATCGCCAATGGCACCGGCAAGGCCGCGCGCATTCCAGGCTGGCAGGCGGCCGGCAAGTCGGGCACGACGCAATCCTTCCGCGATGCGCTTTTTGTCGGCTTCACGAGCCATCTGACGACAGGCGTCTGGTTCGGCAATGACGACGGCAAGTCGATGCGCAAGGTGACCGGCGGCGGGCTGCCGGCAAAGGCATGGAAGGAATTCATGGTTGCCGCCCATAAGGGCATCACGCCGACGCCAATCTTCGGCGGCGGCCAGATCATCGACAACGGCCTGCCGATGGCGCAGACAGGACCGAACGGCGACCAGCCGACCACCATCGGCAACATCATCTCCGGCGTGGCCGACGGCGGACAGCCGATCCAGCAGCCGACCTTGCAGCAAAGGCCATCGCAGCAGCCGATCCAGCCGCAGATCGTCAATCAGGTCTCGGCCAACGAGGATCCGCAGGACCTGCCGCCGGCAAATCTGGCCGACGATACCAATCCCTACAGCTCCAACCCCTATGACAGCGATATACCGCCTGCCGATGTCGGCGATAGCGGCGCTCCGGTCGCCACCACGCGGCCGCATCGCTCCTCGCTGCTCGACGTCATCCTCGGTCGATAAAATCGCAATTTTGCATCACGGCACTGCGCGCCACATAGGGCGCGTTAAGGTCGCTATCGCGCTTTAGATCTGCTGCGTAATTTTATTCCTAAATCGATCCCGATTTAAGGAATTATGCAGTAGACGCTTGCATGGCCGCGGCAAGGCTGCTCTGATACGCGGTCGCGTCAAATCCTGAGGTCCCCGGCGCATATGGGACCATGTGGAATTTGGGCGACAAACCATTTGTTTTGCTGGATTTCAGGCCATTTCCTGCCTTGCAGTCAGTAAAACCGCTACTTATATACGCGGCATCACCGCAGTCATGGCTGCGCAATCCTCAAGACCATCCCGTAAGGGGCTGTCAATGGAATGCCTGACAGGGGTTCCGATAGCTTGCTTCAAGGAGAGAATGACATGGCAAAAGTAATTGGTATCGACCTTGGAACGACAAATTCCTGCGTCGCCGTCATGGACGGTAAGGACGCAAAAGTGATCGAAAATGCCGAAGGCGCCCGGACCACCCCCTCCATGGTTGCCTTCACCGACGATGGTGAACGTCTCGTCGGCCAGCCGGCCAAGCGCCAGGCTGTCACCAACCCCACGAATACCCTCTTCGCTGTCAAGCGCCTCATCGGCCGCCGCTACGAAGATCCGACCGTCGAGAAGGATAAGCACCTTGTTCCCTTCAACATCGTTCGGGGCGACAATGGCGACGCCTGGGTCGAAGCCAACGGCAAGGGCTATTCGCCCGCACAGATTTCCGCAATGATCCTTCAGAAAATGAAGGAAACCGCCGAATCCTATCTTGGTGAAAAGGTCGACAAGGCCGTTATCACCGTTCCCGCATACTTCAACGACGCTCAGCGCCAGGCAACCAAGGATGCCGGCAAGATCGCCGGTCTCGAAGTCCTGCGCATCATCAACGAGCCGACGGCTGCAGCGCTTGCTTACGGCCTCGACAAAAAGGACGGCAAGACCATCGCCGTTTACGACCTCGGCGGCGGCACCTTCGATATCTCGATCCTCGAAATCGGCGACGGCGTCTTCGAAGTGAAGTCGACCAACGGCGATACCTTCCTCGGCGGTGAAGACTTCGACATGCGTCTCGTCGAATATCTCGTTGCCGAATTCAAGAAGGACAACGGCATCGACCTCAAGGGCGACAAGCTTGCTCTGCAGCGCCTGAAGGAAGCTGCCGAAAAGGCCAAGATCGAACTTTCGTCCGCACAGCAGACCGAAATCAACCTGCCTTTCATCACGGCAGACGCCACCGGTCCGAAGCACCTGACGCTGAAGCTGACCCGCGCCAAGCTCGAAAGCCTGGTTGACGATCTCGTTCAGCGCACCATCGCTCCGTGCAAGGCAGCCCTCAAGGATGCCGGCGTCACCGCCGCTGAAATTGACGAAGTCGTTCTCGTCGGCGGCATGAGCCGCATGCCGAAGGTGCAGGAAGTCGTCAAGCAGCTGTTCGGCAAGGAGCCGCACAAGGGCGTCAACCCGGATGAAGTCGTCGCTCTCGGCGCAGCCATCCAGGCCGGCGTTCTGCAGGGCGACGTTAAGGACGTTCTGCTCCTCGACGTGACCCCGCTGTCTCTCGGTATCGAAACGCTGGGCGGCGTCTTCACCCGTCTGATCGAACGCAACACGACGATCCCGACCAAGAAGTCGCAGACCTTCTCGACCGCCGACGACAACCAGTCGGCCGTGACCATCCGCGTTTCGCAGGGCGAGCGCGAAATGGCTGCAGACAACAAGCTGCTCGGCCAGTTCGACCTCGTCGGCCTGCCGCCGGCACCGCGTGGTGTTCCGCAGATCGAAGTCACCTTCGATATCGACGCCAACGGCATCGTCCAGGTTTCGGCCAAGGACAAGGGCACCGGCAAGGAACAGCAGATCCGCATCCAGGCTTCCGGCGGTCTTTCCGACGCCGACATCGAGAAGATGGTCAAGGATGCAGAAGCTCACGCTGCTGAAGACAAGAAGCGCCGCGAAGGTGTCGAAGCCAAGAACCAGGCTGAAAGCCTGATCCACTCCAGCGAGAAGTCGCTGAAGGATTACGGCGACAAGGTCACCGAGGCCGATCGCACCGCAATCTCCGACGCGATCGCAGCGCTGAAGGCGGCAACCGAAGCTTCCGAGCCGGATGCCGAAGACATCAAGGCCAAGACCCAGACGCTCATGGAAGTTTCCATGAAGCTCGGCCAGGCGATCTATGAGTCCCAGCAGGCGGAAGCCGGTTCCGGTGATGCCTCGGCAGCAGGCGGCAAGGACGATGTCGTCGATGCCGACTACGAGGAAATCAAGGATGAAGACGACCGCAAGCGGTCTGCATAAGCGAGAATCGAAAGATTCTCGAGGAAACTTAGCTCCGGCTGCCTTCGGGCAGCCGGAAATCCATTTCCGGGGTTCTAATCCTTAATATGGCAAAAGCGGATTTTTACGAGACGTTGGGCGTCTCCAAGACGGCGGACGAGAAAGAGCTGAAGAGCGCCTTTCGCAAGCTGGCAATGCAATATCATCCGGACAAGAACCCGGACGACAGCAATGCCGAGCGGAAGTTCAAGGAAATCAATGAGGCCTACGAAACGCTCAAGGACCCGCAGAAGCGCGCAGCCTATGACCGCTACGGCCATGCAGCTTTCGAGCATGGCGGCATGGGCGGCGGTGGCGGCTTCGGAGCCGGTTTCGGCGGTGGCGGTTTCTCCGATATTTTCGAGGATATTTTCGGCGAGATGATGGGTGGCGGCCGCGCACGCGGACGCTCTTCCGGCGGTCGCGAGCGCGGCGCAGATCTTCGCTACAATATGGAAATCTCGCTCGAGGAGGCCTTCAGCGGCAAGACCGCGCAGATCCGCGTTCCGACCTCGATCACCTGCGACGTCTGTTCCGGCTCGGGCGCCAAGCCCGGCACGCAGCCGAAAACCTGCGGCACCTGCCAGGGTTCCGGTCGTGTCCGCGCGGCGCAAGGCTTCTTCTCCGTCGAGCGCACCTGCCCGACCTGTCACGGCCGCGGCCAGATCATTCCCGACCCCTGCACCAAGTGTCACGGCCAGGGCCGTGTCACCGAGGAGCGTTCGCTTTCCGTCAATATCCCGTCGGGCATCGAAGACGGCACGCGCATCCGCCTGCAGGGCGAGGGCGAAGCCGGCCTGCGCGGCGGTCCTTCGGGAGACCTCTACATCTTCCTCTCCGTCAAGCCGCATGAGTTCTTCCAGCGGGACGGCGCCGATCTCTATTGCGCCGTGCCGATCTCGATGACCACCGCGGCTCTCGGAGGTACTTTCGATGTCGCGACCCTCGACGGCACGAAATCGCGCGTCACCGTTCCCGAAGGCACGCAAGTCGGCAAGCAGTTCCGCCTGAAGGGCAAGGGCATGCCGGTGCTGCGCTCCAGCCAGGTCGGCGATCTCTATATCCAGATCCAGATCGAGACGCCGCAGAAGCTGACCAAGCGCCAGCGCGAGCTGCTGCAGGAATTTGAGCAGATCTCTTCGAAGGACAACAATCCCGAATCGACGGGCTTCTTCGCCCGCATGAAGGATTTCTTCGACACGTTCAGCGACTGATTCGCCGGACTGTGCAGCGAATCAAAATGTTTCACATGAATCCGGCCGATGATTCGGCCGGATTTTTTGTTGGCGTACGCGAATCAACCCCAGGTCAGGGGGTCGAGCCGGAGATAGAAGGCGAGACGCTCGCGATCCGGTTCAGCGATCTCCAGGGTTTCGAACAGGATCGAAAAGGCTCGCTCTCCTTGTTCGGGCGTCATCCAGCTCTCCTCGGCATTGGCAATCGTCAGCGAGAGATCGACATAGCGATCGGCCTTGCCGACACGACCGAGATCGATGAGCCCGGTACATTGCAAGCTGTGCGGATCGACCATGAAATTGGGCATGCAGGCATCGCCATGACAGAGTACCCTATCGACGACCTCCTGATCGAGCCGAAGTGGCAGGTCGCGCTCGACGCGATCAAGCAGTTCGCGGGCGGGCCTATCCTGATCCTCCGGCGGCAGGAAATCCGGGTTTACGGCATCTCGCGAAACCACATCCTCTGCCTTTGCGAACATCAGCGACAGGCTGCGATCAAAGGGGCATCGATCCGCCAGCACTTCGTGAAGAGATTTCAATTGCCGCGCCATCGATGGCCAGGCCTTCAGCAGCGCATCTCCATCCAGCTCGGCTGCCGGTACGCCTGGAATTGCTGTCATGGTCAGGCACGCACCCTCCTCTACCTGCTGCCAATCAATGACTTCGGGGATGGCGATGCCCTTGCCCTGTAGCCAAAGCAGCCGATCACGCTCGCCGGCAAGTTCTGCCGAGCGGGCCGACGTTGCGATTTTCGCATAGGCAAGACCATCCTCACGTCGATAGACGAGATCACCCGATTCGCCCGCCTTTACGCGTGTCCAATTGCCCTGCGTATCCGCGAGAAGTGTCTTTGCAAATTCCAATTGACGCCCCTTTTGTCCCAACTTCCCCGAGCATAGCGAGACAGGTAGCATCATGCACCAATGCCAATTTCTAGAGGAATTCAGACGGACTTGTTCGAAGGACAACGACGCCGAATGACAGACGAATCACCCGCCCTCGTGGTTCGAGGCTACGCCCTCCGGCCTTCGCACCTCACCATGTGGGCTAGTCTTCGCCGAATCAATTTTCTTAGGTTGGGCGCAAGATCTCACTCCACCCTCATCCTGAGCCCGTCGAAGGACAAAGGTGGCCCGTGACGGCGCTTACATTTCGAACCATCGGCAAAAACCTTGCACTTGGCCGGGGTTCGGCATACGCCTCGCCCATCGACCCAGAATCCGAAAGACCCATGCCGAACAAGGTTTCCATCTCCCGCCTCAAGCTCACGGACTTCCGCAACTACGCGGCGGCAGCGCTGGCGCTTGACGAGCGGCATGTGGTGCTGACCGGCGACAATGGCGCCGGCAAGACCAATCTCATGGAGGCGGTCTCGCTGCTGTCGCCCGGCCGCGGCCTGCGCCGCGCTGCCTATGCCGATGTTACCCGGGTCAATGCGCCGGGTGGCTTTTCCATCTTCGCCGAGCTCGAGGGGATGGATGGCAGCGTCGAAATCGGTACCGGTATCGATACGACCGACGAATCGGCCGCCCGCCGGCTGCGAATCAACGGCACGCCGGCCAAGACCGTCGACGAGCTGACCGATCATTTGCGCGTTCTCTGGCTGACGCCGGCGATGGATGGCCTTTTTACCGGCGGTTCCTCGGAGCGTCGCCGCTTCCTCGACCGGCTGGTCCTGTCGCTCGATCCCGCCCATGGCCGCCGCGCCAGCGATTTCGAGCGCGCCATGCGCAGCCGCAACAAGCTGCTATCCGAAAACCGATTCGATCCATCCTGGCTCGGCGGCATCGAGGAACAGATGGCAAGCCTCGGCATCGCCATGGCGATCGCCCGGCATGAAATGCTCGGCCTTCTCTCGCGGCTGATTGCCGAGTCGCGCGAGACGACACCGTTTCCTTCGGCGGCGCTTGGTCTTTCCGGCTTTCTCGACGGACAGTTCGACCGGCCGGCCGTCGATCTGGAAGACGCCTATGCCGATATGCTGCGCGAGGGGCGTTACCGCGATGCAGCCGCCGGTCGGACGCTGGACGGACCGCATCGAGCCGACCTTCTCGTACGCCACCGCGAAAAGGACATGGAAGCGGAACGCTGCTCGACGGGTGAGCAAAAAGCCCTTCTTGTCGGCCTCATCCTTGCCCATGCACGCCTTGTCGGCAACCTGACGGGCTATGCGCCGATCCTGCTGCTCGACGAGATCGCCGCGCATCTCGACGAGGGGCGGCGTGCAGCCCTCTTCGATCTCATCGACGGGCTCGGCGGCCAAGCCTTCATGACCGGCACGGACAAATCCATGTTCTCGGCCCTTGGCGAACGGGCGCAATTCTTTACCGTGGCGCATGGCGGCATTACGAAAACCTAGCGCCTCCTTCGGCGCGATTGTGCTAGACTTGCACCTATGGATCCTCTGAGCTCAGACGAAATCGCCCGCTATCACCGTCATATCCTCCTGCCGGAGGTTGGCGGAGCCGGCCAGCAAAAATTGAAGGTGGCCCGGGTGCTTGTCATCGGTGCCGGCGGCCTTGGCGCGCCGGTACTGCAATATCTCGCTGCCGCCGGTGTCGGGACACTCGGTATTGCCGACGACGACCGCGTTTCGCTGTCCAACCTGCAGCGGCAGGTCATTCACGACACGGGCACGATCGGCGAACTGAAAACCCAGAGCGCGGCAGACGCCATCGCGCGGCTGAACCCGCATGTTCGTGTCGTCCGCTTCGAGGAACGGTTCAGTGCCGATACCGCCACGCGGCACCTTGCCGGTTTCGATGTCGTCATCGACGGCTCCGACAATTTCGATACGCGCTATGCGGCTGCCGATGCGACCGAGGCAGCGCATTTGCCGCTGGTGACCGGCGCTGTCGGGCGCTTCGATGGATCTGTCACCACGTTGAAGCCCTATGAAAGCGATGCGAATGGCAATCCCAATCCGCGCTATCGCGATCTCTTCCCGGCACCACCGCCGGAAGGGCTCATCCCGAGTTGTGCGGAGGCGGGCATCATCGGCGCCCTGACCGGCGTCATCGGCACGCTGATGGCAATGGAAGCGATCAAGCTCATCACAGGCATCGGCGAGCCGCTGATCGGCCGCCTGCTGCTTTATGACGGGCTTTCCTCGCGCTTCGAAACCGTACGCTATCGCCGTAGACGTGCCCGGGCTGCTGCCGAATGAGCGATATGACGCTTCGTCGCCTCGATGGCGGCTTCGATCGTTGGGATGCCTTGCTGGACCTTATCCTGACGTCCTTCGCCTATATGAACGGACGCATCGATCCGCCATCCTCCGCGCTGGCGCTGACATCCGAAACGCTGAAGACGAAGGCTATCGGCGAGATCGCTTATGCTGCACTCGATGGCGAGCAACTGGTTGGCTGCATTTTCTCCCGGCCAGAGGTGGAAAGCCTTTACGTCGGCAAACTCGCCGTGCTGCCGGCAGCGCAGGGTAGAGGTATTGGCAAGCGGCTGCTGGGCATGGCTGAGACAACGGCGCGAGAGCTTGGGCTCAAGAGCTTGCGGCTGGAAACGCGGATCGAGTTAGTCGACAACCATGCTACCTTTGCCGCTTGGGGCTTTCGCAAGACGGCCGAAAATCGCCACGCCGGTTTCGATCGGACGACATCGATCGAGATGCACAAGGCGATTGCCTAGTATCTTTCTCCCGCCGAAATGGCGGGGCCGCAGCACATGGGGCGGATGAGCACCGGAAGCTCCTTCTCCCCAGCGGGGAGAAGGTGGCCCGAAGGGTCGGATGAGGGGGCTTTCCAATTTGAATTCATGGATTTTCGTGCTCTTGGCAGACCCCCTCATCCGCCTGTCGGCACCTTCTCCCCGAGGGGAGAAGGAGTGCGCGGCGGGATGCGCGTAATGCGGGCGCCCATGGCATTCAGCCGCTCCTCGATGCGCTCGTAGCCACGCTCGATCTGCTGGGCATTGTTGATGACGCTCGTGCCCTCGGCGCACATGGCCGCGATAAGCATGGCCATACCGGCGCGAATGTCAGGGCTTTCGAGCTGGGCGGCGCGCAGCTTGGAGGGGCCTGCGACGATGGCGCGATGCGGGTCGCACAGCACGATGCGAGCGCCCATGGCGATCAGCTTGTCGACAAAGAACATGCGGCTTTCGAACATTTTCTCGAACATCAGCACGACACCATCGCATTGCGTGGCGGTAACGATCGCGATCGACATGGTGTCGGCCGGAAAGGCCGGCCAGGGCTGGTCTTCGATCTTCGGAATATGGCCTCCGAAATCGGGCTGGATCTTCATTTCCTGACTGGAGCGGATGATGAGATCATCGCCGTCGATCTGGCAGCGGATGCCCAGCCGCTCGAAGGTCATCAGGGTGGAGCGCAGATGCTCGACGCCGGCACGGCGGATGGTGATTTCAGAGCCGGTGACGGCGGCAAGGCCGATCAGCGAGCCGACTTCGTTATGATCGGGGCCGATCCGATGTGACGCACCGCCGAGCCGCTGGCCACCGTGGATGGTCATCATATTGGTGCCGACGCCCTCGATTCGGGCACCCATGGCAATCAGGAAGCGGGCGAGATCCTGAACATGCGGCTCGGACGCGCAATTGCGCAGGATCGTCGTCCCCTCGGCGAACACGGCAGCGCAAAGCGCATTTTCGGTCGCTGTCACCGACGGCTCATCGAGAAAGACATCGGCGCCACGCAGCCCATCAGTGCGGAAGCTGTAGACGCTATTGACCTCGATCCTCGCGCCGAGCTGTTCCAGCGCCAGGAAATGCGTATCGACACGGCGGCGGCCGATGACGTCGCCGCCGGGCGGCGGCAAGGTGATCTCGCCACAGCGTGCCAGCATCGGTCCGGCAAGCAGGATGGAGGCGCGGATGCGGGCGCAGAGATCGGGATCGAGATTGGCGGGTCTAAGTTCTCGCGCTTCGATTTCGAGCTCATTGCGGCCGAGCCAGCTCACCTTGGCGCCGACGGACTGGATCAGTTCCACCAGTGCCTCGACATCGCGGATGCGCGGAACGTTGCTGAGCTCGACGCGCTGATCGGTCAGAAGCGATGCGGCGATGATCGGCAATGCGGCGTTCTTGTTGCCGCTCGGTTCGATCTCGCCCGACAGCTTGAAGCCGCCCTCGACTACATATTGAATCCGCTCGTGCGGCAGCGCCCGCGCCATGATTTCCGCCCTTCCTGATTTGTGTTTGTGGTCACCTCTGGGCCGGCTTTGTGACATGCACATGACCGGCAGAGGGAAGTGAGATCAAATTGCAGCCGGGTATTCAGCCCCGTTTCAGCGGGCGAATCAGCATGCTTCCTTCATCGAAAGGGCAGCACGCGATTGGGCGGGCGATGGCCGTCGATGAAGGTGCGGATGTTGATGATGACCTTGTCGCCCATGTCGATGCGGCCCTCAAGCGTCGCCGAACTCATATGCGGCAGGATGACCACCTTGCCCTCATTGGCGAGCTTCACCAGCTTCGGATTGACGGCCGGTTCATTCTCGAACACGTCGAGGCCGGCACCGGCGATCTTGCCTTCGCGCAGGATCTTGATCAGCGCCGTCTCGTCGATGACGTCGCCGCGCGCCGTGTTGACGATGTAGCTCGTCGGCTGCAGCAGCGCCAGACGACGGGCCGAGATGAGGTGATAGGTGGCGGGTGTCGACGGGCAATTGACCGAAACGATATCGACGCGGGCAAGCATCTGGTCGAGGCTGTCCCAATAGGTCGCCTCCAGCTCGTCCTCAGTCGCCGGATTGACGCGCTTGCGGTTGTGATAGTGGATCGAAAGGCCAAAGGCCTTGGCACGGCGGGCAACGGCGGTGCCGATCCGCCCCATGCCGACGATGCCGATGCGCTTGCCATGAATGCGGCGGCCAAGCATCCAGGTGGGCGACCATCCGGCCCATTCGCCGGGGTTATCGGTTAGCACGCGCGCACCTTCCGCCAGCCGTCGCGGCGCGGCGAGAATGAGCGCCATGGTCATGTCGGCGGTGTCTTCGGTCAGCACATTTGGAGTATTGGTGACGGTGATGCCGCGGCGGGCTGCGGCCTCGACATCGATATGATCCGTGCCGTTGGAGAAGCTGGCAATCAGCTTCATTTGCGGGCCGGCTTCTTCGATCACCTCCGCATCGATGCGGTCGGTGACGGTCGGCACCAGCACGTCGACCGAGCGGATGGCCTCCATCAATTCGTCCTTGGTACGCGGGCGATCATCTATGTTAAGCTCGGCATCGAAGAGTTCGCGCATGCGCGTCTCCACCGCGTCAGGCAGTTTGCGCGTGACGTAGACCTTCGGTTTTTTCTTCGTCGTCATGGCGAGCGGCGATGCCTTGTTCAGATGTTCTTAACCAAGAAGCAGGATAATTTTCCCGTTCCGGGCATTTCTACCAGACCCGCAGGCGAAGACAAACAAAACTCGCTGACGCGATCCGAGGATTTGCCGCTCACCGGAGCGAAAGGTCGCCGGAATGGCGCCTTTGTCATGACGAACGAACGGAACTCCCATGCGTGGCAATGTCTTGAAGTCCTGCGCCATTTTCGCAATCGGCCTGATGATGGCTGCTGTGTCGGCCGATCTTGCCGCCGCCCAGGCCGCCAAGGGTCCGAGCGGCCTGCCGCTGCCGCGCTTCGTCACCCTGAAGTCGAAGCGGGTCAATCTGCGCATCGGCCCGAGTGCGGATTACGCCGTATCATGGCTCTATCTCAAGCAGGGTCTGCCGGTCGAAATCATCCAGGAATATGATAACTGGCGGCGGGTGCGCGATGCCGACGGCACCGAGGGTTGGGTCAACCAGTCGCTGCTGTCGGGCCAGCGCTCGGCGATTGCCGCTCCCTGGATGAAGGGCAAGGGCAAGGCAGTCTTCGTCAACATGCGCCGCGAATCCCAGCCATCCGCCGCTGTCATCGCCAAGCTTCAGCCCGGCGTGATGATGACCGTCAAGGAATGCACGGGCGATTGGTGCCTCGTCACCGCCGATGGCACCGAGGGATGGGTGGCGCAATCCGAGATCTGGGGCGCTTATCCCGGCGAAGCCTTCAAGTAACGACCGCCCGCCTGGCGCCGAACGCAGCCACGCGACTTTCGCTACGCAATGCTGTATCCGGGCTGTATCCGGGCTGTATCCGGGATCGGATAGGGAGATCGGCGATCTTGGGTCACGTGCTAGGCGTTTTCGGCGTTGCCATCGTCATGTTCGCATCGACGAACATAGACGACATATTCGTCCTTCTCGGCTTTTTCGCCGATCGGAAATTCCGCCTGAGGCAGATCGTCATCGGTCAATATCTCGGCATCGGCGCGCTCTATGGCTTCAGCGCCCTCGCCTCGTTTCTGGTTCTCGTCATTCCAGCCACCTATATCGGCCTGCTCGGCCTTGCTCCGATCTACTTTGGCGTCAGGCGATTGTGGGAACTCTGGAACGGCATCGAGACCGGCGAAGATCCTGAAGATCATGCGAAAGCTTCGGCGGGACATGGAAACATTGTGGCGGTCGCGCTGGTGACGATCGCCAATGGCGGCGACAATATCAGCATCTATACGCCGATCTTCGCGACGCGTTCCGCCTATGAGATCCTCGCCATCGGCTGCATCTTCGCAATCCTGACCGCGGTCTGGCTTGGCGCCGCGCACTCGCTCGTCAATCATCCGACCTTGGGTGCGCCAATCCGTCGTCACGGCCACAGGATCGTGCCCTTCGTTCTGATCGCTCTCGGCATCCTCATTTTCTACGAGGCCGGGACCGCGACGCTCTTCTTGCGCTAGGCGATCGCGTCAAAGCAAAGCCGCCCGGCGCTCGGCAGCGGGCGGCTTCCATGATCTGCAGATTAGGAATCTGAAGACGACTTCCGTCAGAGAAGTCCGAATTCTCTCGCGGCTTCTGACAGCGACCGCATCGGCCGCGGGCCGATCTGTTCAATGACGATCGCCGCAGCGAGGTTGCCGAGCTTGGCGCAGTCTTCCAAGCCGCGGCCTTGCGTGTAGCCGAAGAGGAAGCCGGCGGCGAAAAGATCGCCGGCGCCGGTCGTGTCGACACGTTCCTCGATCGGATGGGCGTCGACGACATAGCGCTCGTTTCCGCGCACGATGACGGCGCCGTCCTTGCCCGTCGTCACGGCGGCGATCTTGCAATCCGCCGCAATGAGCTTCAGCGCCTTTTCGAAATCGTCGGTCTCATAGAGCGAGAGGGCTTCGTCGCGATTGGCAAAGACGATATCGACGGTACCGGAGCGCATGAGATCGAGGAATTCGTCGCGATAGCGGCCGACGCAAAAGCTGTCGGAGAGCGTCATCGACATTTCCCGACCATTGGCATGGGCGATTCGAGCGCATTCGCGAATAGCTTCCTTGGCCCGCGGAGGATCCCAGAGATAGCCTTCGAAATAGGTCACTTTGGCATCAGCAACAACCTGCTCCTCCACGTCTTCCGGACCGAGCTCGACGCAGGCGCCGAGATAGGTGTTCATGGAACGCTCGCCATCCTCGGTGACGAAGATCATCGAGCGGGCAGTCGGCGGGAAAGTGCCCTTCGCCTTGGTCTCGTAATGCACGCCCTGGGCGCGGATATCGTGGGCGAAAATCTCTCCGAGCTGATCCTCTGCGACCTTGCCGAAATAAGCTGCCCTGCCGCCGAAACTCGCAACACCCGCAGCCGTATTGCCGGCGCTGCCGCCGGAGGCTTCAAGAGCCGGGCCCATGCGCGAATAGAGAAGTTCGGCGCGCTCGGCGTCGATGAGGTTCATCGCGGCTTTGGTGATGTTGTTGTCGATCAGGAACTGATCATTGCAACGGGCGATAATGTCGACGATGGCATTGCCAACGGTCAGTACATCGAAGCGAGTCATCTATAGGAAGGTCCCGGATACTGGTGATAGCCGGTATCCGGTATTATCGGTTTTTGTGAAGTTTGGAAGAAAAATCAGCACCAGCGCGGTGAAGTTAATTGCATTCAGTCATTTGCCTGTCACTTTCTATCTTTAAATGCTTATCAAGCGGCTGGGATGGGAAGCTCGAAAGAGTTCCGAGCCAGCCTGGGAAGGAATGATGCCTTCCGCCTCACCGGTACGCGGGCCGACCACGGATGAACTGGCGGCATGTGCACCGGGGGGAACCTCCCCACCGGGGCAAGATCGACAAGAGCGGGCCAAGCCCGCTTTTTTTGTTTTGCGGGTTTCCAGCCCCGGGCAAGCTGCTACAAGTTTCGGGTTCAATTCCTCGAAATCACGAGCTTCATACCCGCGTGTCCGAAATCCTCACAGACGTTCTTCCCGTCTTCCTGCTCATTCTCGTCGGCTGGGTCATCGTGCGCACGGGGCTGCTGAAGGCCGAGGTCGGCGAAGCCATGAGCGAGTTCGTCTTCAAGATCGCCGTGCCGCTCTTGCTGTTCCAGACCATCGCCGAGGCGGATTTTCGCGGCGCATCGCCGTTTCGCTTATGGATCGCCTATTTCTCCGGCGTCGCCATCACCTGGACCGCCGGCCATATTGTGGCGACACGCATGTTCGGCCGGGACGCACGGATCGGCGTGCTTGCCGGCGTCTCGTCCGCCTTCGCCAACACGATCTTCATCGGCCTGCCACTGGTCGGGCGCACGGTCGGACCTGATGGCGTCATGGCGATGTCGATCCTGATCGCCGTGCATCTGCCGACCATGATGATCGCCGGCACGCTGCTGATGGAACAGGCCGAGCGCAAGGAAAATGCCGGCGCCGGCCGCAGCACCGCCGAACTGCTGCGGCAGGTCGGCAGCAATCTCATCCGCAATCCGCTCGTTATCGGCCTTTTCTGCGGCCTCATCGTCCACCTGACCAGCCTTCCCATTCCCGCAACGCTTGGCACGGTCGTCGACAACATTGCCAACATCGCCGGCCCGGCGGCGCTGATCTCGCTCGGCATGGCACTGCGCCAATACGGGATGTCAGGCAATCTCGGCATCACCAGCGTCATTGCCGCCTTCAAGCTTTTTCTGCTGCCGGCCTGCGTGCTGGCTGCCGGACTTCTTCTCGGCCTGAGCCCGGAATGGCGGGCCGCACTCGTCCTCACGGCCGCCGTTCCGACAGGTGTGAACGCCTGGTTGATTGCCAATCGCTTCGGCGTGGGCCACAGTCTCGCGGCCTCGACGATTACCTTGACGACAGCGCTCGGCGCATTCTCGGTGTCGCTCTGGGCCTATCTGCTCGGATGACCGAGGCCGAAAACCGTCGACGGTAACGGTATCTCTCCGCACTTGGAGAGACAGGCAGGAAAATGGTCATATATTTTGCGCATCCCGGCCTTCCCACCCGGAGCGCAGCAAAGGATGGCACATGAATATTGCAGCTCCGCTCACCAATCCCGCGTCAGCCTATGCGCAGAAAGTCTTCGTGCTCCAAGGCGGCGGCGCGCTCGGCTCCTATCAGGCGGGTGCCTTTCAGGCGCTTAGAGAACAGAATATCGAGCCGGACTGGATCGCCGGCATCTCGATTGGCGCGATCAACGCCTCGATCATGGCCGGCAACGTGCCCGGCGAACGGCTCAAGGCGCTGAGCTCCTTTTGGAACAAGGTGACCGTGCATCTCCCCGTCGATCTGCTGATGGAAGATCGGCGCGAGACCAATCCTTTCTACCGCTCGGTCAGCAGCTGGTGGGTGTCGACCTTCGGCGTGCCCGGCTTCTTTTCTCCGTGGCAGATCCCGGCTTGGTTCCAGACGCGCGGCTCGGCGGGCGCAACCAGCGTCTACGATACCGAGCAATTGCGCCAGACGCTGCTCGATCACGTCGATTTCGACCGAATCAACCATGGCCCGGTGCGTTTGAGCCTCGGCGCCGTCAATGTGCGCACCGGCAATTTTGCCTTCTTCGACAACAAGGACATCAAGATCGGGCCTGAGCACGTGATGGCAAGCGGCGCCTTGCCGCCGGGTTTTCCCGCGGTCAAGATCGGCAACGAGCATTACTGGGATGGCGGCCTCGTCTCGAACACGCCACTCAGCTACGTGCTGCGCAACGGCGCCGCGATCGACACGGTTGTCTTTCAGGTCGATCTCTTCAGCGCCGTCGGCCCGCTGCCGCAGGATATCGAGGAAGTCGAGGAGCGGCGCAAGGATATCACCTATTCCAGCCGCACCCGGCTCAACACCGATCTCTTTCTGGAGCGTCACCGCCTGCGGCGCGCCATCTCCGAGCTTTATGCACGCCTTCCCGAAGAGGCCAAGGCCGATCCGGAAATCAAGAAGCTGGAACAGCATTGCTCCGACTACGGTGTGACGATCATCCACCTGATCTACCGCAACAAGCAGTTCCGCTCGCATTCGAAGGATTACGAGTTTTCGGCGCTGTCCATGCATGAGCATTGGGAGGCCGGCCTGCGCGATGCCCGCAAGGCGCTGGTTGCCGAGGATTGGCGCATGCCGCCGAGCGCAGAGGATGGATTGAAGGTGTTCGATCTCGATCAGCGAACGCGCTCCCGCCGTCACGCAATCTGAAGGATGCAGCGCGAAAAACCCGGCGCTGGCGGCCGGGTTTTCAATCATGCTTGCGACTTGCGTTAGTTCGTGGCGGCCGGTGCGTTCGGATCCGGCAGCGGCACTTGCGTATCGGCAAGCGTGCGCAGATAGGCGATCACGTTGGCGCGGTCCTCTTCCTTCGGCAGGCCGGCAAAACCCATCGCCGTACCGGCTACGAATTTCTTCGGAGCGGCCAGGAAGTGATAGAGGTGGTCATACGTCCACTTTTCAGAACCGCCCTTGGAGAAATCCTTCATGCCGGCCGAATAGGCAAAGCCCTCGTGCTCAGCGACCGGGCGATCGACAATACCCCAGAGATCCGGGCCAACCTTATTTGGTCCCCCCTTCTCTCCGGAATGACAGGCCTGACACTTCTTGAAGATCGTCTCGCCGACCTTGGCATCAGCCTTCTGCAAGAGCTGAGCGATCGGCGTTTCCGCCTTGGCAGCCGCACCCTTGTCTCCACCTGCAGCCGGTTCTTCGGTCGCGACGATGGCAAAACCGGGCTTTTCCGGCGCCTCTGAATGGAAAATAAATCCTGACGCGAGCGACACGGACTTCAACACGAACAGCGTGGCCAAAAGCGCCCCGACACCCATGTTCACGTAGGATGAATTCATCTGCTATGCTCCCCTCGCCGCCGGCATCCTCCGCCGGCCCATCTTGAATTCGCGCGAAACCTATGTCTTTTGGCTGTTTCTTGCAACTCTGTAAACGGTCTCCACCATGAGACGTTTTGACACTTTTCCCTTGGGAATAGAAGGCCCAACAATGACTGATCCGAATTTAGACAAGACGCTGGTCCTCATTCCCGCCCGCATGGCCTCCACTCGCCTACCGGGCAAGCCGCTGGCTGACATTTGCGGCCTGCCCATGATCGTACAGGTTGCCAAGCGCGCGCGCGAGGCGGCGATCGGTCGCATCGTCGTCGCCGTCGACCATGAGGATACCTATGCCGCAGTCGCCAATGCCGGCTTCGAGGTCGTCATGACGCGCACCGACCATCAATCCGGCTCGGACCGCATCTACGAAGCGCTGCAGGCCGTCGATCCTGAAGGTCGCGCGGAGGTCATCGTCAATGTGCAGGGCGACCTTCCTACAATCGATTCCGAAACCATCCGCGCCTCGCTGCGTCCGCTCGAAAATCCGGCCGTCGACATCGCTACACTGACCGTCGAAATCAAGGACGAGGAAGAAAAGACCGCGCCGAGCGTCGTCAAGGTCGTCGGCTCACCGATCTCGGACAGCCGTCTGCACGCGCTCTATTTTACCCGCACGACCGCACCGTATGGCAAAGGGCCGCTCTATCACCACATCGGCCTCTACGCCTACCGCCGCGCCGCCCTCGCGAAATTCGTGAGCCTCGGCCCATCGACGCTGGAGCGGCGCGAATCACTGGAACAGCTGAGGGCGCTGGAGGCCGGCATGCGCATCGATGTCGAGATCGTTGACACGATACCGCTCGGTGTCGATACTCCCGCCGACCTCGAAAAGGCCAGACGTATCCTCTCCGCCGCTTCTTAAGCGACGGCATTCCCCCAAGGGCAGCCCCATGATTACCAAGACCAACAAGATCTCCTTCCAGGGCGAGTACGGCGCCAATTCCGATATGGCCAGCCGTGACATGTTCCCGACCATGGAGCCGCTGCCCTGCCAGACCTTCGAGGATGCGCTGACCGCCATCGACAATGGCGACGCGGATCTCGGCATGATCCCGATCGAGAACACGATCGCCGGCCGTGTCGCCGACATCCACCATCTGCTCCCGGAATCGCGCCTGCATATCGTCGGCGAATATTTCATGCCGATCCGTTTCCAGTTAATGGTTCTGCCCGGCGTGAAGAAGGAAGAGATCCGCACAGTGCATAGTCATATCCACGCGCTTGGCCAATGCCGCAATATCGTGCGTGCCAATGGTTGGAAGCCTGTGATTGCCGGCGATACGGCGGGGGCGGCCAAGCTGATCAAGGAAACGGGCGATCGCAGCATGGCGGCGCTGGCACCGCGGCTCGCGGCCGATCTCTATGGGCTGGAAATCATTGCCGAGAATGTCGAAGACACCGAAAACAATATGACGCGCTTCGTCATCCTGTCGCGCGATGAGGACTGGGCGGAACGCAGCTCGCCGGACGAAAAGATCGTCACCACCTTTGTCTTCAACGTCCGCAACATTCCGGCCGCGCTCTACAAGGCGCTCGGCGGCTTCGCCACCAACGGCATAAACATGACGAAGCTCGAAAGCTATCAGCTCGGCGGTCGTTTTGTAGCAACGCAGTTCTATGCCGATATCGAGGGCCATCCCGCCGATGCGCATGTGCGCCGCGCGCTGGAGGAACTGCGCTTCTTCTCCGAAAAGGTCCGCATCCTCGGCGTCTACAAGGGCCATCCGACGCGGGGCGATCTTTAACATTCGGCGTGAACCCGGACCACCTCGTGGTTCGAGGCGTCGCCATTTTCGCTGCGCTTAACGGCGACGCACCTCACCATGAGGTGGATCACGCTCTGTGGCGAAGCAAAAAAGGTCAGTCCTCATGATGAGGTACGCAGCCTCCAGAGCTTGTCGAGGGGGCCGGAGCCTCGAACCACGAGGCGGGTGACGGTGCAATTTCAGCCTAACGGCTATCCTTCGGCCTTGGTCACAACCTCGATGCGATGCCCATCGGGATCGATGACGAAGGCGGCGAAGTAAGTCGGTCCGTAATGCGGTCGAAGACCAGGTGCGCCATTGTCCTTGCCGCCATGAGCCAATGCGGCCTGATGGAACAGGACGACAGCCTCGCGGCCCGGTGAAGCAAAGGCGAGGTGGAAGCCCGCGCCTGGCGCATGAGCCTCTTTGCCCCGCAATTTGATGGCGAACTTGTCGCCCCCACCCGGCGGGCCATATCCGATGGCCTGATCGGGATCGCCCGGGGACAAGTCTTCCCAGACCCTGACATAGCCGAGTGGCGCGAATGCTGCGTCGTAGAATGCAGCGGCTTTCTCGATATCTGCGACACCGAACGAAATATGATGGAGCAATTGGTTCTCCTGTGGCTTTGGGTGCATCGATCAGTGTCTTTTGCAAATGCTGGAAGTCAACTTGGACGATTGGCATGACTGCATGGCAAGCCACTTTGATGAAACGATCTCCGGCGGTCGCCGCTAGCCCCTCATCCGGCCTTTCGGCCACCTTCTCCCCGCCTGCGGGGAGAAGGAATAGACGCACCTACAGCCTGCCCTCCATCATCGAGCTTGGCGAGAGCCTGGGTCGTCCCCTCTCCCCGCGTGCGGGGAGAGGGTTAGGGTGAGGGGCAAGCCATTCGCTCAGTGCCTACTTGTCCGGCTCACAAACCCGGAGGCGATGGCCATCGGGATCGAGCACGACGAAAGTCGGGCCGAAATCCATCGTCGTCAGCTCCTGCGCGATCGGCAGGCCGCGTGCCTTCCAATCCTTGTAGTGCTGCTCGACGGCGCCGGCGCCTTCGACCATGAAGCCCAGTTCGCCGCGATTGCCGATGGCGGAGGGCTGGGGCTCGACGCTGCTTCGGCGCCAGAGACCGAGACTTAGGCCGTTGTCGAGCGAGAAAGCCACGAAGTTCGGCGATGCAAAGGCCGGTTCGCGGCCGAACAGATCGCGGTAGAACGGCGTGCTTTCGCTAGGATCCTTGACATAGAAGATGATGAGGTTCGGGCTGGTCATCTGAATAATCCTCTCGTTTTGATAGATTTAAGGGCATGGGACTGCAGTCCGGCGGACGGAGTTCCGCCGCCGAAGATGGCTTTGTCTGTCATGATGAGCGCTTGCGAAGCCGCGTTTCCGAAGCCTGATGCAGCCTTCGGATCAACGTCTTGCGCTTGAATTTCGATTTTACCGATGCCGTTATTGCAAAATCGCGGCGAACTTCGCGCGGGATGCTCCGGGGCGGTTCAGTTTTTCACGAACCGCCCTACCTCGTCATTTTCCTGCAATTCTAATGCATCCGCTCTTCCTCACGGTAAGGTGCGCGGCCATCGAGAAAACCGAGATCCCGCATCACGGAACTCGGCGCCTCTTCGATATCGAGACGATTCCAGCGGCGGGTGAAATAGCCAAACGCGACCTCAGAAAGACGAGTCGGCCATGACTGATGCTTGCCTTTAAGCGCCTCGACGCCACCGCGATGCACATGTTGCGAAATGATGGAAACGTTGCCTGCCATGATCGGTCCTCCTTCCTGATTGGATGGATCCATCATAGCTCTATCTACTGACAGTTTCTGGCAGTAGCATCACACCGAAGCGCGTCGCGATCTCTAGGATTCGCCTTCTGCGCTTTAGGTCTTCGATTTTACGCATGTCGTTGCCGCAGAAACGCTGCACACTTTTGCGCGACATGCTTTGCCGGATCAATTGTGGACCATACCCTCACGGGCATGCCATTCCCTGGCGAGCGCCACACGCCGGCGCGGATAGCGGGCCTCCAGCACCGCGAAATCGACGATGCGATCGGCGCGGAAATGGCGGAAATCCTGGCGCAGCTCGCACCAGGCCATGATGATGCGAGCATTGTCGAAATAGCCGAGCGCGAAGGGCCAGATACGGCGGGTGGAAATGGCGCCGTTCACATCGCCATAGGTCAGCTGCACCATGCGTTCCGTGCGGATCGCCTTGCGCATGAGGGAGAGATCGGCCTTGTCTTCGGTGACACGGCGCGTGGCGACCACCACCGCCGCCTGGTCGACCTCATCGCGAAGATCGGGAGGCAGCACAGCGGCAATCTTGGCAAGCGCGTCGGCGCCGGCCGCCGCCAGGCGGGCGTCGGTTGCACGCGCCACCCATCGCGATCCCAGCACCAGCGCCTCGATCTCATCCTGGGAAAACATCATCGGCGGCAGCATGAAACCCGGCTTCAGGACATAGCCGATCCCCGGTTCGCCCTCGATCATCGCACCCTGCGACTGCAGGCTGGCGATATCGCGATAGAGCGTGCGCAGGCTGACGCCGGTTTCCTCCGCCAGAACGGCGCCGCTGACCGGTCGGCGATAGCGCCGCAGCGTCTGCAACAGCGTCAACAAGCGTTCGGAGCGGGCCATGGCAGAATAGTCCTAGCGCTTCCACTCCACCCAGTCGCGCATCAGGCGATGGGCGATGGCGCCCTTGGGCGGAGAGGTATTGCCGGATGGAGAGACGCGATCGAGCATGGCAAGCGTCTCCTCCGGAGTGAACCAGCGGCAATCCTCAAGCTCGGCCTCGTCCATATGAATTTCCATCGACTTGGCTTCGGCATAGCAGCCGATCATGAGGGAATGCGGCATCGGCCAAGGCTGTGAAGCGTGATAGCGCACACGGCCGATATGAATACCGGATTCCTCGAGTGTTTCGCGGCGCACCGCATTCTCGATGGTTTCGCCCGGTTCGACGAAACCGGCGAGACAGGAATACATGCCCGGCGCGAAATGATGGCTGCGGCCGAGCAGGCAGCGATTCCTTTCCTCGTCGATGCCAAGCATGATGACCACGGGATCCGTGCGCGGGAAGATCACATGTTCGCAGGCCGTGCAGACCCGCTTGTAGCCTCCGATCCGGCTTTCCATGACCGAGCCGCACCGCCCGCAGAAGCGGTTGTCGCCATTCCAGCGGAGGAGGCTCATGCCCTGCGCGGCTTCGCCGAGGATTTCGCCTTCCAGCAGAAGATCGCGCCAGAGAGCGCGCATGTCAGCCGGCTTGTACTGGCTGGCAAGCTCGTCTGGATTGACCCGCACGGGCACGGCAAGCCGGGGCTCGCCGGTCTTGCGGTAGCCGAGGAGAACGGCCTCATCCCAATTCGGATCAAGATCCTTCAACTCGTAGCGGGCAAACAGAGGGTCGAGCACCTGGCCGTCATGCTTCAAGACAAGCCGGTCCTGTGCGAAAGCCAGGATATGCGTGCCTTCCTTGGCGAGCGCCTGCTTGATCGATTCCTCGTCGCGATGCTCGGCATCCCTGTTGAGCTGGTTTTCCGCAAAGGCGGTGAGACTGCTGGCTTCCGGATGCGGGGCATCCGAGGAAAAGATGGAATGGCTCATTGTGAAAGCGTTTCCCGCAACTTGGCTATGAGGCTGTTCATGTCTTCGTCCGAATAGGGCTCCGCCTTGCCATAGCCCCAGACGGGACCCGGCCAATTGGCATCACCTTCGAACCGCGCGATGACATGAACATGCAGCTGCCGGACGATATTTCCAAGTGCCCCGACGTTGATTTTTGTTGCCCCCGTCACCGTCTTCAAGGCGCTTGCGACCTTATCCGTTTCGAAGGTCAGCAAGATCCGGTCGAGCGGCGTCAGCTCGAAAACCTCGGATTTGTCGGGCCGGCGCGGGATCAACACGAGCCACGGCCAGCGGCGATCCTTCATCAGCCTGACGTCGCAAAGGCCAGTTATGGTGACGGAAACGCTGTCATTCGCAAGACGATCGTCGAGCGTAAACTCCTTCAAAGGGGCATCCTCCATTGTTTTATCAAATGTTTAGCAGTTTTTTTTGACCTTGGCTTGCTTTTGATGACGATATTGCCGATATGTGCATCCGGGAGGTTGGTGGTGGACGAGCCACTCGCCAACCGGGTCAGGTCCGGAAGGAAGCAGCCCTAACGAGCCCGGCACGGGTCATTCGTGCCAGCCTCCCACCCTTTCCGAAAGCAAGACCCGGCTTTCCGGGCGACAAGCAGGGCGATGAGCGACACCGAGCGACAAGCAAAAGATGCCGCTTCGACCGGCACCGGCTACCGGGTGCTGGCCCGCAAATACAGACCCAAGGACTTCACGGATCTGATGGTCGGCCAGGAGCCGATGGTCCGTACGCTGACCAACGCGTTCGAGACCGGCCGCATCGCCCAGGCCTATATGCTGACCGGCGTGCGCGGCGTCGGCAAGACCACGACCGCCCGCATCCTTGCCCGTGCCCTCAACTACAAGACCGCTGACATCGATCGTCCCACCATCGACCTGCGCGAGCCCGGCGACCATTGCCAGGCAATCATGGAAGGCCGGCATGTCGACGTCATCGAGATGGACGCCGCCTCCCATACCGGTATCGACGATATCCGGGAAATCATCGAGCAGGTGCGCTACCGGCCGGTTTCGGCCCGCTACAAGGTCTATATCATCGACGAAGTGCACATGCTGTCGACGGCCGCCTTCAACGGGCTGTTGAAGACGCTCGAAGAGCCGCCCGAGCATGTGAAGTTCATCTTCGCCACCACCGAAATCCGTAAGGTTCCGATCACCGTACTGTCGCGCTGCCAGCGCTTCGATTTGCGCCGTATCAGCGCCTCCGATCTCGTCGGGCTGTTCACCACCATTGCCGGCAAGGAAGGTATCGAGGCCGAGCCGGAAGCGCTTGCTATGATCGCCCGCGCTGCAGAAGGCTCGGCACGCGATGGCCTGTCGCTGCTCGATCAGGCGATCGCCCATGGCAGTGGCTTCGTTGCCGCCGATGCCGTGCGCGCGATGCTCGGGCTTGCCGACCGCGCCCGCATCGTCGATCTCTTCGGCCATGTCGTCAAAGGCGATGTTTCGGCAGCGCTTGCCGAATTCAACAGCCAGTACGAGGCCGGCGCCAATCCCGTCGTCGTGCTCACCGACCTTGCAGATTTCACCCATCTCGTGACTCGCCTCAAATATGTGCCCGATGCCGCCGACGATCCGTCGCTCAGCGAAGTCGAGCGCACGAAAGCGGCGGAATTCGCGCAAGGCATCGCGGTAACCGCACTTTCCCGCATCTGGCAGATGCTTCTCAAGGGTATTGCCGAGACGGAGAATGCCTCTCGCACCGCCGGCGCCGCCGAAATGGTGCTGATCCGGCTCGCGCACGCGGCCCATCTGCCGGCACCGGAAGATGCGGCGCGTAGGCTTGCCGAATTTTCTGATGGTAATGGCGGCGCTCGTCCGTCGCCCTCTTCGAGCGGCGGCAATGGTGGCGGCGCTGTGTCCTATCAGGGCAATGCCGTAGCGCGTTCTGTGGAAACGCCGACGCCGCGCCCCACGCCTTCCGCACCGGTCGCCATGCTGCGCTCCGTCCCGAATACGCAGCCGGATTCGCAACCCGTCGGACGCATCGAGTCGAAACCCGCCGAAGCGCCGAAGCCGCTGGTGCCGATCAATTCTATGGCCGATATCGCCGAGCTTGCCAGCCAGAAGCGCGATCCGAAGCTGAAGGCGCTGGTGCGCACCTTCGTGCGCCCCGTCAAGCTGGAGCCGGGCCGGCTGGATGTCAGCCTGTCCCCCGGCGCTCCCGGCACGCTGCTGAACGAGCTTGCCGTCAAGCTGAAGGAATGGACCGGCATCCACTGGATCGTCAGCCTCAGCCGCGAGGAAGGGCAGCCGACGCTCGTCGAAGCTGAAGCGAACGCCCAGAAGCAGCGAGTCGCCGATGCGCGCCAGGATCCCGATGTCGCGGCAATCCTGGCGCAATTTCCGGGCGCAAAGATCATCGACGTGCGTGTGCGAGCACCCGAGGCCGATGAAGAGGATGAAGCCGCAGCTCCGCCGGCAATCGCCGAATCCATCGATGGCGATATTCTACCCGGCGACGACATCGAATTCTAAGGCTAGGATGAATGCGGACGGAACCGCTTCGGCTTGAAGCGGTTGACGACCGTGACAACATATCCTGTCGCTCAAACAGAGACTTGCAGAAGAAGGACCAATGACGATGCGCGACATCATGGGCATGATGGGCAAAGTGAAGGAAATGCAGGCGAAGATGGAGAAGATGCAGTCGGAGATCGCCGACATTCGCGTCGAAGGCAAGGCCGGCGGCGGCCTCGTCACCGTCACCGTCAACGGCAAGGGCCTGATGCTTGGCCTCAAAATCGACCCCTCGCTCTTCAAGGAAGACGATGTGGAGATCCTCGAAGACCTGATCGTTGCCGCCAACAAGGATGCGCAGGAAAAGGCCGAGGCGATATCAGCCGAAAAGACCCGCGAACTGACCGCCGGCCTGCCGATCCCCCCCGGCTTCAAGCTGCCATTCTGAGGCCAGCGTTCAATCCGATTACCGGGCGGCCGCCTTGCGAATGAGATCGCGGCCGATCGCCTTGATGGGTTCGTTTCGCAGCACCAGCGATGTCGTAACCGCGCCGTGGCGGGCAATGGAATCGACGATGGTTTCAAGGTCCGATGGTGTCGGCACGAGAACCTTGAGCAGGAAGCAATCCTCGCCCGTTAATCTCAGCACCTCGATAATTTCAGGCATTTCCGAAAACTGCTTCAGATATGGCCGGATATGCTCATGCGTGGTCCTGAGACGTATGACCGCCATCATGCCGAGCCCGACGGCAGCGGGATCGATGACGGCGCGATAAGCTGCAATCACGCCGCGCTCCTCCAGCCGCTTCAGCCGCTCCGATGCAGCCGGCTGCGACAGGCCGACGCGGCGGCCGAGCTCGGATACGGAGATTCGCCCGTCCTGCTGCAGGATTTCGATGATCGATAGATCCGTCGGATCCAGTCCTCTTTCGATAGTATCCATTAGTCGCCTTCAATTCATCGGTTAGGACAAGTTTTATCCGATGGATTGCAATGTCAATCGGCATCCCCGCATGCCAGCTTTTCTCCGTGGGAGACCATGGAGAAAGGATTGAGATGAGCGATATCATCACGCTGCCGGGGCTGGGCGGTTCTGGCGAAGATCACTGGCAGACATTGTGGGAACGGGACGATCCGACCATACGACGTTTCCAGCCGTCAAGCTGGGACAGACCGATCCTTTCGGATTGGATTGCCGCGCTCGAGGGCGAAATCTCGCGCTCCAAAACGCCGCCCATCCTGATCGCGCACAGCCTTGCCTGCCAGTTGATCGCCCATTGGGCGCCCATGAAGAAGACGGCGATCCTTGGTGCGTTCATGGTGGCCGCGCCCGACCCCACGGGCGAAACCTATCTTGCCGAGGCCGGCAGCTTTGCCAATCCCCCACGGCAGCGGCTGCCTTTTCCATCCCTGCTGGTCGCCAGCACCGACGATCCGTTCGGCTCCTTCGACCATGCGTGTCGCAGCGCCGAAAGCTGGGGCAGCGCCTTCGTCGATGTCGGGCCACGCGGGCATATCAATGCGGCATCCGGGCTGGGCGACTGGCCGGAAGGCAAGACAATCTTCGAGCGCTTTCGTGCCCGGCTTGCATGACCGCAAATCCGGCATTTGGAAAAGCCGCGCCGGAATGCTATTTCTGACCCCTTCTTCCAGAGATCGTCTGGCGTGCCTGACCGGAGGGAATGCGATGAGCCTATCGACGCTGCTTGTTTTTGCCGGTGCCTTGTTCATTGCGGCGGGATCGCCGGGACCGAACATCGCGGCACTGGTGGCGCGCGTGCTGACGAAGGGCGCGCGCAACGTACTGCCGTTCCTGTCCGGCATGTGGCTCGGCGAGGCGATCTGGCTCACCTGCGCCGTTGCCGGCCTTGCGACCATTGCCGAAACCTTCCATCTCGCCTTCGTGGTCATCAAATGGCTTGGCGTCGCCTACCTGCTCTATCTTGCCTGGAAGATGTGGTTTGCCTCCTCCGACACCACGGGAGAGGAGTTGCCGGACGAGCAATCGGCCACACGGCTCTTCCTCGCCGGTTTCACGGTCACCATGGGCAATCCGAAGATCATGGTCTTCTATGTGGCGCTGCTGCCCTCGATCATCGATCTGCACGGCGTGACGATCTCCGGCTGGGCCGAGCTGGTGGCGACGATGTTTGCAGTGCTCGTCGTCATCGATCTCTCCTGGGCGATGCTGGCGGCCAAAGCCAGAACCTTCCTTAGGAGTCGCCGGGCTGTGCGTATCGCCAATCGCGCCAGCGCCGGCACCATGGCAGGCGCGGCCGTCGCGATTGCCATGCGGTGATTTCACGCTGCTGCGTCGCTCTCGATGAACGCACGCAACTTATAATGGATAGGCGCCGCCAGATAGCGCGCCCGATCCTGCCGCGACAATCGCCTGCCGAAGGTCGCCATCATTTCCGGCATGGTGACCCTCGCGTCGGCATAAGGCAGGTAGGTGACCAGCATGTCAGCGCTCACCGTGCCGCTCGCAAGAACGCGGCAGTAGATGCCGGGGCGACCGGCCCGGATATAGCGCTTGACGAATTGTGGATCCCCCATCTTCGCTGCAAAGGTGGAACAGGGGATACGCGCCGAGGTCACCTCCAGAACAAGATCGCCGGCTATGAATTGATCGCCGACAGCGATCTTGCGATTGTCCAGGCCTTCGATGATGAGATTTTCACCGAAGGTGCCCGGCTCCAGCGATCGTCCAAGCTCGTTTGCCCACCAGTCCAGCGTCACCGAACCTTCGACATAAACCGCCTGGTCACGGCCGCCATGATGCTTGCGATTGCAGATAGCATCGCCTAGCAGCCCCAGCTCGTCGATCATGACGGTACCGTTGACGGCATGCTTGTTGATACCGGTCTTCGCTTTCTTGCCCGGCAGCGTTTTAGGAACACCACGGCACACGGCGAGAATTTTCATCGGTCAACCGTTCCTTCCGAGATTCCGTTCCTTGAGCATATGAGCTAAAAGCCTCCCATGGCAAAGCGAGTCACCGGCCCCGAAATCGAAAAACTCATTCAGCTCCTGGCGAAAGTGCCGGGCCTCGGGCCGCGCTCGGCGCGCCGCGCGGCGCTGCATCTCATCAAGAAGAAGGACCAGCTCCTCGGGCCACTGTCCCATGCCATGGGCGATGCCTATGACAAGGTGAAGATCTGCTCGCGCTGCGGCAATGTCGATACCGTCGATCCCTGCACCGTCTGCACCGACGACCGTCGCGACCAGTCCGTTATCATCGTCGTCGAGGATGTCTCCGATCTCTGGGCGCTGGAACGATCAGGCGCGATGAACGCCGCCTATCACGTTCTCGGCGGTGTCCTGTCGCCCCTCGACGGTGTCGGGCCTGACGATCTCAACATTCGCGGATTGATCGCTCGCGTCAGCGAAGGCGGCATCCGTGAGATCATCATCGCCGTCAATGCGACGGTCGAGGGGCAAACCACAGCACACTATATAACCGACCAGCTTGATGGCCTCGAGGTCAAGATCACCCGTCTTGCCCATGGTGTGCCTGTCGGAGGCGAACTCGATTATCTCGACGAGGGTACGCTTGCGGCGGCGCTGAGGGCGCGGACGGTGATTTGATTTGAGAGCTGCAATAAGGGACAGGTTCATGAGGAGAGTGCGCACCCCCCTCTGTCACTTCGTGACATCTCCCCCACACGGGGGGAGATTGGCCGCTTGCGGCACCGTCTTCGCCAAACCATCTGCCACCGTAATCGTAGAGACTTCGAACCTTCGATATGCCGCGAAGCCCGCCGCCCACAATCTCCCCCCTTGTGGGGGAGATGTCCCGAAAGGGACAGAGGGGGGTATCTTCCGGCGCATTCTACCGCTGCTCATCCTCCTCCTCGCCCTCCTTCCCCTCCCCGCTCTCGCCGCCTCGAAAGCCGATGTCGAAGCGCAGTTTCAAACCTGGATTCAAAAGGATCTCTGGCCGGAGGCGCGAAAGGCCGGGATTTCAGAAAAGACCTTCCAAGCCGCTTTCGCGGGCGTGACGCTGAACTGGGATCTGCCCGATCTCGAGCCGCCGGGCTTCCCGAAGCCGAAACAACAGGCGCAGAGCCAGGCCGAATTCTCCTCTCCCGCCCCCTATTTCAATGAGGGACGGTTACAGAAACTGGCCGTAACCGGGCGGAGCCTCGCCTCGCAATATGGGCCGGTGCTGCGGCGCATCGAGAAGACCTATGGCGTACCCGGACCAATCCTGCTGGCGATCTGGGGCCGAGAGACCGGCTTCGGCATCGCCAAACTGCCGAATTCGGCGATGCAGGTTCTGGCGACCAAAGCTTTCATGTCGACGCGCAAGGATATGTTCCGTAACGAGCTGATCGCCGGGCTGCGCATCCTCGAACATGGCGATGTCACGCCGGATCAGTTCAAGGGCTCCTGGGCCGGAGCGCTCGGCCAGCCGCAATTCATGCCGACCAACTACCTGAAATATGCCGTCGATTTCGATGGCGACGGCCATCGCAACATCTGGACTTCCGTGCCGGATACGCTGGCATCCATCGCCAACTATATGGTTCAGAAGGGCTGGCAGCGCGGCCGGAGTTGGGGATACGAAGTGACCATCCCGCAGAACGTGTCCTGCGCGCAGGAAGGGCCTGATCTTGCCAAGCCGATTTCGCAATGGGCTTCGCTCGGGATCAAGCCGGTTTCTGGCAAGGACCTTCCGGCGGACGAAATGCGCGCCAGCGGCATGATGCTGGTGCCGGCCGGCCGCGATGGGCCGGAATTCATCGTCACGCCGAATTTCTACGTCATCAAGGAATACAACAATTCCGACCTCTACAGCCTCTATATCGGCAATCTCGCCGATCGCATTGCCAATGGCAGCGGCGCCTTCCAGGAAAAATGGGGCGATGTCGGCAAGATGCTGCGCTCCGACGTCGCCAACATGCAGAAGGCCCTCGAGCGCAAGGGCTATGACGTCGGCGGCACGGACGGCCTGCCGGGCTACAAGACTAGGCGCTCGATCGGCCAGTGGCAGGAAAAGAGCGGCATGAAGCCCACCTGCTATCCGGACAGTTCGATGCTGGGCGTGCTGAAATAGCTGCGGAAAGGCTTTCGGCGCGAATGCCTTGCAATTTGCCGGAAAGAGGCTTATATCCGCATCAAATTCTTGATCGTGTGATGAAGAGTGGGCCGCAAGGACCCGCTCTTTTTTATTAGCGCGATCTCCCAATGCATGAACAATGCAGGAGTGAATGCTTGTCGGACGTGACAAACGCAGACAATACCAATGAACCCCGGCTGATCGTCGAAACCGGCCTTGACCAGCGCGTCGCCGCCATCATCGAGCCCGTCCTTGTGGGCATGGGCTTCCGCCTGGTGCGCGTGCGCCTCCTCAATCTGAACGGCCTGACGCTGCAGGTGATGACCGAGCGCAACGACGGCACCATGACCGTCGAGGACTGCGAAGGGGTCTCCATGGCCATTTCTCCGGTCCTGGATGTGGAAGATCCGATCGATAAGGCGTATCATCTCGAAGTGTCGTCGCCCGGCATCGACCGCCCGATGGTGCGAAAGTCGGATTTCCAGCGCTGGATCGGCCATATCGTCAAGTGCGAGACGTCGATCCTCGTTGACAACCGCAAGCGTTTCCGCGGCAAGATCGCCGCCGTCGACAATGACGGCTTCACGATCGAACGCGACCAGGTCGCCTATGGCGAGGAGCCCAAGGTGACCATTCCGTTCAGCACACTGGCCGAAGCCAAGCTGATCCTGACGGACGATCTCATCCGCGACGCGCTGCGCGCCGACAAGCTGGCGAAAGCCGAGGCAGCGAACCAGAACGAAGCGGACGACCAGGAATAACCGATCAACGAACCGCCTGACGGAACGGGAAACCAGAAGGCAGGAAGACGGAGACTAAAGACAATGGCAGTCAGTGCGAACCGGCTAGAACTTCTGCAGATCGCAGATGCAGTGGCGCGCGAAAAGGTCATCGACCGCGAGATCGTGCTTGCCGCAATGGCGGATGCGATCCAGAAGGCCGCGCGCTCGCGTTACGGCACGGAATCGAACATCCGCGCCGACATCAACCCGAAGACGGGTGAAATCCGCCTGCAGCGTCTGCTCGAAGTGGTCGAAAAGGCAGAGGACTATTCCACGCAGATCCCGCTGGAACTGGCCCGCGACCGCAATCCGGACGCAGCCCTCGGCGATTTCATCGCCGATCCGCTGCCGCCGATGGATTTCGGCCGCATCGCCGCCCAGTCGGCAAAGCAGGTCATCGTGCAGAAGGTGCGCGAAGCCGAGCGTGACCGCCAGTTCGACGAATTCAAGGATCGTGTCGGCGAAATCGTCAACGGCACCGTCAAGCGCGTCGAATACGGCAACGTCATCGTCGACCTCGGCCGTGGCGAAGGCATTATCCGCCGCGACGAAATGATCCCGCGCGAAAACTTCCGCTACGGCGACCGCGTCCGCGCCTATGTCTACGACGTCCGTCGCGAACAGCGCGGCCCGCAGATCTTCCTGTCGCGCACGCATCCGCAGTTCATGGTCAAGCTCTTCACCATGGAAGTGCCCGAAATCTACGACGGCATCATCCAGGTGAAGTCGGTTGCCCGCGATCCGGGTTCGCGCGCCAAGATCGCGGTCATCTCGAACGACTCGTCGATCGATCCGGTCGGCGCCTGCGTCGGTATGCGCGGTTCGCGCGTCCAGGCCGTCGTCGGCGAGCTGCAGGGCGAAAAGATCGATATCATTCCCTGGTCCAGCGAGCCGGCGAACTTCGTCGTCAACGCGTTGCAGCCGGCCGAAGTCGCCAAGGTCGTTCTCGATGAGGACGCCGAGCGCATCGAAGTCGTGGTGCCGGACGAGCAGCTTTCGCTGGCCATCGGCCGCCGCGGCCAGAACGTCCGCCTCGCTTCGCAGCTGACCGGCTGGGATATCGACATCATGACGGAAGCCGAGGAATCGGAACGCCGTCAGAAGGAATTCAACGAACGTACGAACCTGTTCATGGACGCGCTCGACGTCGATGAAATGGTCGGCCAGGTTCTGGCCTCCGAAGGCTTTGCCGCCGTCGAGGAACTGGCTTACGTCGATCTCGACGAAATCTCCTCGATCGACGGTTTCGACGAAGATACCGCCCAGGAAATCCAGACCCGTGCCCGCGAATATCTCGAGAAGCTCGAGGCGGAGATGGACGAGAAGCGCAAGGCTCTCGGCGTTTCCGACGAGCTGCGTGAGATCAACGGCATGACGGCGCAGATGATGGTTGCCCTCGGCGAGGACGGCATCAAGACGATCGAGGACTTCGCCGGCTGCGCCGCCGACGATCTCGTTGGCTGGTCCGAGCGCAAGAACGGCGAAACGAAGAAGTTCGAAGGCCTGTTTTCGAAGCTCGAAGTCTCGCGCGTAGAAGCTGAGCAGATGGTCGTGCAGGCCCGCCTGCTGGCCGGCTGGATCACCGAAGCCGATCTCGCTACCGAAGCCGAAGAGGTATCGGAAGGTGAAGGCGAGGCCGAGCAGGAAGCATGATGAGCGCAGAGGGGCCGAAGGCCGTACCCGAGGACGACGATCTTGCGGGTGACGGCGCAAATGGCCGTATGTGCATCGTAACACGCGAAAGCGGATCGCCGGATGAGCTGATCCGCTTCGTCGCCGCTCCGGACGGAACCGTCGTTCCGGATCTGAAGCGGCAGCTGCCGGGACGCGGATGCTGGGTCAAGGTCGACCGGGCGCTCGTAGACAAGGCAGTGGCAAAGAAGTTGTTCTCCCGCGCCCTGAAGGCGGAGGTGACCGCGCCGAGCGATCTCGGCGCTATCGTCGACCGCCTTCTTGCGGCGCAACTGGCCGGGATGATGAACATGGCACGCAAGGCGGGCCAGTTCGTATCCGGCTCGTCGAAAGTGGATGGCGCCGTTCGCAACGGCTCGGCACGTGCCGTGTTCCATGCGATAAACGCCGCTGCCGATGGCGTGCGCAAGATCGATCAGGCAAGGAAGGCCTGGCATCTCGGCATGGAGACAGAAGCGGAAATACCGTCCTTCCGTGTCTTTACGGAGGCGGAAATGGACGAACTGATGGGCCAGAATGCTTTTATCCATGCCGCAGCGCTTGCAGGGCAGGCGGGTGAGGGTGTAGTGAAGCGCGCAAACCTGCTCGAACGGTACCGCAACGGCGGTCAGTCCCGGGCAACGGGCGGCGCTGGCCGGCGAAAACAATGACGCGGTCACCGGCCTTTGCCGGACGCCTCATTAAGGTACATGCATTGAACGACAGGGTCTAACGGACGTTTCCGAGCCCTGTCCGAAGGAACAGGAACGGAATGACCGACAATCAAGACGACAAGACGCTGAGTGTTTCGGGTAAGAAGACCCTCACCTTGAAGCCTTCAGGCGTAAACCAGGGCACCGTGCGCCAGGACATGGGCCGCGGTCGCACCAAGGCGGTCGTGGTTGAGACCCGTAAGCGCCGCCCGCTACGTCCTGAAGACGAAAAGCCAATCACGCCGACGACAGCGCCATCAGTGACGCGCGTCGCAGAACCGACGCCGCAGCCGCCGCGCCCCCCGCAGCCGGCTCCGCGCATTCATCAGCCGGGCGGCCAGCAGCAACGGCCGCAGCAGTCCAGCCAGAACAACCAGCAGCGCCCGCAGCAGGAGCGTTCGTCGCGACCGGTGGTCTTGAATCATCTGTCGGCCGGCGAAATGGATGCTCGACGCCGTGCGCTCGCCGAAGCCCAGGTTCGCGACGCCGCCGATGCCGTGCGTCGTGCCGAGGAAGAAGCGCGACGCCGCCAAGAAGAAGAAGCCCGCCGCGTTGCCGAACAGGCCGAAGCCGCGCGCCGTGCCGCCGAAGAGGTTGCTCAGGCCGCGGAAGCAGCCAAGGTCGCCGATCAGGCTCCGGCCGCTCCCGTCGAGGCGAAGGTTGAAGCTCCGAAGCCGGCTGCACAGCCAGCTCCGTCGCCGGCCGTTGCGCGCCGCCCGGATGCTTCTGCTCCTCAGTCCGCCCGCCCCGGCGCAGCCGCCGCGGAAGCGCCGGCCAATCGCCGTCGCCCGGGCAATGAGGAGGAGGAAAGCCGTGGCCCGTCGCGCGGTGCTCCGATCCGTGGCAAGGTTACCCGGCCCGAACCGGCAAAGCCTGTCACCACGCGTCCGAAGACAGACGAAGAGCGCCGCCGCGGCAAGCTGACGGTCACCACCGCCGATGTCGACGAAGATGGCAACGCACGCGGCCGTTCGCTTTCGGCCATGCGCCGCCGTCAGGAAAAGTTCCGCCGCAGCCAGATGCAAGAAACGCGCGAAAAAATCTCGCGTGAAGTCGTGCTGCCCGAGACCATCACCATTCAGGAACTGTCGCAGCGCATGTCCGAACGCGCCGTCGACGTCATCAAGTACCTGATGAAGGAAGGTCAGATGATGAAGCCGGGCGACGTCATCGACGCCGATCTGGCCGAACTCATCGCCGGCGAATTCGGCCACACGGTCAAGCGCGTTTCGGAATCCGACGTCGAACAGGGCATCTTCAACGTTGCCGACGAGGAGGGCGAACTGGTTTCGCGTCCGCCCGTCGTCACCATCATGGGCCACGTCGACCACGGCAAGACCTCGCTGCTCGACGCCATCCGCCATGCGAATGTGGTCGCCGGCGAAGCCGGTGGCATCACCCAGCATATCGGTGCCTATCAGGTCGAGCAGAACGGTCAGAAGATCACCTTCATCGACACCCCCGGCCACGCCGCCTTCACGGCGATGCGTGCTCGCGGTGCCCAGGCGACCGATATCGCGATCCTGGTCGTTGCGGCCGACGACAGCGTGATGCCGCAAACGATCGAATCGATCAACCACGCCAAGGCGGCGGGTGTTCCGATCATCGTGGCGATCAACAAGATCGACAAGCACGAAGCCAACCCGCAGAAGGTCCGCACGGAACTGCTGCAGCACGAAGTCTTCGTCGAATCGATGGGCGGTGAAGTGCTCGACGTGGAAGTCTCCGCGAAGAACCGCACCAACCTCGACAAGCTGCTCGAAGCCATCCTGCTGCAGGCGGAAATCCTCGACCTCAAGGCCAATCCGAACCGCACGGCGGAAGGCACCGTCATCGAAGCCCAGCTCGACCGCGGCCGCGGCTCCGTCGCCACCGTGCTCGTGCAGAAGGGTACGCTGCGTCCCGGCCAGATCGTCGTTGCCGGCGATCAGTGGGGCCGCGTTCGTGCGCTCGTCAACGACAAGGGTGAGCATGTGAAGGAAGCAGGCCCGGCCATGCCGGTCGAGCTGCTCGGCCTTTCCGGCGCACCGCAGGCCGGTGACAAGTTCGCCGTCGTCGAAAGCGAGAGCCGCGCCCGCGAGATCTCGGAATATCGCCAGCGCCTCACCCGCGACAAGGCGGCTGCCCGCCTGTCCGGCCAGCGCGGTTCGCTCGAGCAGATGATGACCCAGCTTCAGACTGTCGGCGTGAAGGAATTCCCGCTTGTTATCAAGGGCGACGTGCAGGGCTCGATCGAAGCCATTGCCGGCGCTCTCGATAAGCTCGGCACCGACGAAGTCCGTGCCCGCATCGTCCATTCGGGCGCAGGCGGCATCACCGAGTCGGACGTCTCGCTGGCGGAAGCCTCCAATGCAGCGATCATCGGCTTCAACGTCCGCGCCAACGCGCAGGCACGTCAGTTCGCCGAGCGTCAAGGCATCGAGATCCGCTACTACAACATCATCTACGACCTGGTGGATGACGTGAAGGCGGCGATGTCGGGCCTGCTCTCTCCGGAGCGCCGCGAAACCTTCCTCGGCAATGCCGAGATCCTCGAGGTGTTCAACATCACGAAGGTCGGCAAGGTTGCGGGTTGCCGCGTTACCGAAGGCAAGGTCGAGCGTGGCGTCGGCGTCCGCCTGGTGCGCGACAACGTCGTCATCCACGAAGGCAAGCTCAAGACCCTCAAGCGCTTCAAGGACGAAGTGTCGGAAGTCAATGTCGGCCAGGAATGCGGCATGGCCTTCGAGAACTACGAAGATATTCGCGCCGGCGACACGATCGAGTGCTTCCGCGTCGAGCATATCACCCGTACGCTGTAAGCGATCTTTCGATTTGCGAGATATCAAAACCGCCGGCCAAAACCGGCGGTTTTTTCTTGCGCATTATGAGCAGGACACGGCTTTCGCAAGGATTCTCGGCTTCTGGCGGGCCGCAAACCCTGTCCAGCCTTGACCTTTGAGCCGGATCGAGTCATTTGACCCGCTTTATCGCGTCCAAAGGACGCTGCTAACGGAACAACCATGACCAGACCAACTTCTTCCGCGCCTTCGCAGCGCATGCTTCGCGTCGGCGAGCAGGTGCGCTCAGCGATCACGCAGGTTCTGCAGCGCGGCGAAGTGCGCGACGACCTGATCGAGCGCACCGTGATCTCCATTTCCGAAGTGCGCATGTCGCCTGATCTGAAGATCGCGACGGCCTTCGTGACGCCGCTCGGCGTTTCCGACCACGGCGCCGTCATCGAAGCGCTGAACCGCCACGCGAAATACATCCGCGGTCGCCTCGGCCCGCAACTGCGCCAGATGAAGTACATGCCGGAAGTTCGCTTTCGCGATGATACGAGCTTCGACAATTACAAGAAGATCGACGCGCTTCTGCGCTCGCCCGAGGTCAGCCGCGATCTCGACGACGACAACGACCAAGATCAATAACAGAGACAGAGAATGTCCAAGCCACGCAAGCCCAAGGGCCGTCCGATTTCGGGCTGGCTCATCCTCGACAAGCCGATCGACTTCGGCTCGACCGAAGCCGTTTCCAAGATCAAGTGGCTATTCAAGGCCCAGAAGGCCGGCCATGCCGGCACGCTCGATCCGCTCGCCTCCGGCATGCTGCCGATCGCGCTCGGCGACGCCACGAAGACGGTTCCTTACGTCATGGACGGCCGCAAGATCTATGAATTCACCGTGACCTGGGGCGAAGAACGCGCTTCCGACGACCTCGAGGGCGCGGTAACCGCCACCTCCGACAAGCGTCCGAGCGAAGAGGATATTCGCGCACTGCTGCCGAACTATACCGGCGTCATCAACCAGATCCCGCCGCAGTTCTCGGCCATCAAGATTGCTGGCGAGCGCGCCTATGACCTTGCCCGCGAAGGCGAGACGGTCGAGATCCCCTCGCGCGAAGTCGAGATTTTCCGCCTGACGCTGCTCGCCTGCCCTGATGCCAACACGGCACATTTCGAAGTGGAATGCGGCAAGGGTACCTATGTGCGTGCGCTTGCCCGCGATTTCGGTCGCGATCTCGGCTGCTACGGCCATATTTCCGGTCTGCGCCGCAGCTTCGTTGCCCCCTTCGCCGAAGAAGCGATGGTGCCGCTTGCCGATCTCGTGGCGCTGGAAGAGATCGAGGACGCGGACGAGCGGCTTGCAGCCCTCGACGCACTGCTGATCGACACGGCGGAAGCGCTGTCTTCGCTGCCGCATCTTGTCATCAGCGACGACCAGGCACACCGCCTGAAGATGGGCAACCCGATCCTGGTGCGCGGCCGCGATGCGCCGGTTGCCGAAACCGAGGCCTATGCCACGGCCCGCGGCAAGCTGATAGCGATCGGCGAGATCGGCCAGGGCGAATTCCGCCCCAAGCGCGTGTTCGGCTGACCTCAATCAACCGGAAATAGCGGCTATTGCGGGCAATGGCGATGCGATATGCTCCCCGACGGGCCATCATGGCCCGTTCAAAGGGGGCAAACATGCGCAGAGTTGCATTCGGAATAGTTGCATTCCTTTCCCTGTTCCTGACAGTTACGAATACCCAATCCGCCGAGCGGTGGGCCGGGCTACCGCCATTTCCGCCAATGCCGCAGCCGAAAACAAGCGGCATGGCCGATGTCAACGACATCAAGATGTATTATGCCGAATATGGCGCGGGTGACCCGATCCTCTTCATTCATGGCGGTCTCGGGAATGCCGACGTCTGGGGCGCTCAGGTCGCCGATTTCGCGAGAGATCATCTCGTCATCGTCGCCGACAGCCGCGGGCACGGCCGCTCGACGCGCAGCGAGAAACCCTTCGGCTACGATCTGATGACTTCGGACTACGTTGCGCTGCTCGACTATCTGAAGGTCGGCAAGGTGACGCTGGTCGGATGGTCTGACGGCGGCATCATCGGCATCGACATGGCGATGAAACATCCCGAAAAGCTGACCCGCGTGATCGCGCAAGCCGCCAATGTCACGACAGACGGCGTGAAGCCCGACGTCATGAGCAACAAGACTTTCAACGACTACATCAACGTCGCCGGCGAGTATTACAAGAAACTGTCGCCGACCCCGAACGAATATGAGGCCTTCGTCAACCAGATCTCGCAGATGTGGGCGGCGCAGCCGGCATGGACGGCAGCCGACCTCGGCAAGATCACGGTGCCGGTGACGCTCGCCATCGGCGACCATGATGAGGCGGTGAAGCTGGACCATACCGAGATGATGGCGAAGGAGATCCCGGGCGCCAAGCTCGTCATCCTGAAGGACGCCAGCCATTTCGCCATGCTGCAGGATCCGGAAGGCTACGATGCCATGATCCGGGACGCCATGGCGGGGCGCTGAAAGGCGCCCAGGGAGAACCCTCTTTCAATTGGCGCTCATTTGGTTTATAGGCAGCGCCAGCATCAGGCATGCCTGATTGCATTCGCGGCCAATGCTGGACGACATCCCGGCGTTTGGCGACTTCAATCTCCTCTCATAGAAAGGACCATCCGATGTCGATCACTGCTGAGCGCAAGGCTGCGCTGATCAAGGAATACGCTACCGCCGAAGGCGACACCGGTTCTCCGGAAGTCCAGGTTGCGATCCTGACCGAGCGCATCAACAACCTCACGGAACACTTCAAGGACCACAAGAAGGACAACCACTCCCGTCGTGGCCTCCTGACGATGGTTTCCAGCCGGCGCTCGCTTCTTGACTACCTCAAGAAGAAGGACGAAGGCCGTTATACCAAGCTGATCACCAGCCTCGGTATCCGCCGCTAAAGGAATCTCCGGCGGGCGTTCACCTGAACGTCCGCCGGATGCTTATGAAGGGTATGAACCCTTGAGACCAGTTTCCCTCGCGCCTTATGCCGGTGCGATGCGAGACCGACGGCAGGCCGGATGGGCCGGTGCTGCCAACAACAACCGTTGACCTGTCATGGGGCAGGATTGCCGGATGCTTTCAGCCGAAGCCTAGCGCTTCGGCCGATCTTCGAAAGCCTCTCGTTGTCTTGCCCGTGATGCGTCACACTTCGTGCGGTCGAAGATGTGCCCTGCCGAATTCGTCGGCGACGGCGCCTTTTCCCGCATCATGCAAGGACAAGATATGTTCGATATCCATACCGTCGAAATCGAGTGGGCAGGCCGCCCGCTAAAGCTCGAAACCGGCAAGATCGCCCGTCAGGCTGACGGCGCCGTTGTCGCCACCTACGGCGAGACCGTGGTGCTTGCGACCGTCGTTTCCGCCAAGGCGCCGAAGCCGGGCCAGGACTTCTTCCCGCTCACCGTCAACTACCAGGAAAAGACCTACGCAGCTGGCAAGATCCCCGGTGGCTACTTCAAGCGTGAGGGTCGTCCGAGCGAAAACGAAACCCTCGTTTCGCGCCTGATCGACCGCCCGATCCGCCCGCTCTTCCCGGAAGGCTACAAGAACGACACTCAGGTTGTCGTCACCGTCATCCAGCATGACCTCGAAAACAATCCGGACATCCTGTCCATGGTTGCAACCTCGGCTGCCCTGACGCTCTCGGGCGTTCCCTTCATGGGCCCGGTCGGCGGCGCTCGCGTCGGCTACATCAACGGCGAATACGTGCTCAACCCGCATCTCGACGAGATGGACGAATCGAGCCTCGATCTCGTCGTTGCCGGCACGCAGGACGCCGTTCTGATGGTTGAATCCGAAGCCAAGGAACTGCCTGAAGACGTCATGCTCGGCGCCGTAATGTTCGGTCATCGCGGCTTCCAGCCCGTCATCGACGCGATCATCAAGCTCGCCGAAGTCGCCGCCAAGGAACCGCGCGACTTCCAGCCGGAAGATTATTCCGAGCTTGAGAAGGAAATGCTCGGTCTGGCCGAAGCCGAACTGCGCGACGCCTACAAGATCACCCAGAAGGCCGATCGCTACGCTGCCGTCGACGCCGTCAAGGCGAAGGTGAAGGCACACTTCCTGCCGGAAGAAGGCGAAGCCAAGTACACGGCCGAAGAAGTCGGCGCCATCTTCAAGCACCTGCAGGCGAAGATCGTTCGCTGGAACATCCTCGACACGTCGAGCCGCATCGACGGCCGCGACCTGTCGACCGTTCGCCCGATCGTTTCGGAAGTCGGCCTGCTGCCGCGCACGCACGGTTCTGCGCTGTTTACCCGCGGTGAAACGCAGGCAATCGTCGTCGCCACGCTCGGCACCGGCGAAGATGAACAGTATGTCGACAGCCTGACCGGCATGTACAAGGAGCGCTTCCTGCTCCATTACAACTTCCCTCCCTACTCGGTTGGCGAAACCGGTCGTATGGGCTCCCCTGGCCGCCGCGAAATCGGTCACGGCAAGCTCGCATGGCGCGCTATTCGCCCGATGCTGCCGACGGCGGAACAGTTCCCCTACACGCTGCGCGTCGTTTCCGAGATCACCGAGTCCAACGGCTCGTCCTCGATGGCAACGGTTTGCGGCACCTCGCTCGCTCTGATGGATGCCGGCGTTCCGCTGGCAAAGCCGGTTGCCGGCATCGCCATGGGCCTGATCCTGGAAGGCGATCGCTTCGCCGTTCTTTCCGACATCCTGGGTGACGAAGACCACCTCGGCGACATGGACTTCAAGGTCGCCGGCACCGCTGACGGCATCACCTCGCTGCAGATGGATATCAAGATCGCCGGCATCACCGAAGAGATCATGAAGGTCGCTCTCGGTCAGGCGCAGGGCGGTCGTGCCCACATCCTCGGCGAAATGTCCAAGGCAATCACCGAAAGCCGTGGCCAGCTCGGCGAATTCGCTCCGCGCATCGAAGTCATGAACATCCCGGTCGACAAGATCCGCGAAGTCATCGGCTCCGGCGGCAAGGTCATCCGCGAAATCGTCGAAAAGACCGGCGCGAAGATCAACATCGAGGACGACGGCACCGTCAAGATCGCCTCCTCCTCCGGCAAGGAAATCGAAGCGGCCCGCAAGTGGATCCACTCGATCGTCGCCGAGCCGGAAGTCGGCCAGATCTACGAAGGTACTGTTGTCAAGACCGCCGACTTCGGCGCCTTCGTCAACTTCTTCGGCGCCCGTGACGGCCTCGTCCACATCTCGCAGCTCGCTTCCGAGCGCGTTGCCAAGACGCAGGATGTCGTCAAGGAAGGCGACAAGGTCTGGGTCAAGCTGCTCGGCTTCGACGAGCGCGGCAAGGTTCGCCTGTCCATGAAGGTCGTCGATCAGGCCACCGGCCAGGAAATCGCTGCCGACAAGAAGAAGGACGACGCAGCCGAATAAGCTGCGCCTTCATCCAAGTTCCGGGGCGCGGGATCTTTTCCGCGCCCTTTTTATGTTGATGCTGTCGGCCTAGCCTGCTTTCGCTGAAGCTATGTGCCCGGCCCCTCACCCTAGCCCTCTCCCCGCACGCGGGGAGAGGGGATGACGACCGTGCTAGATCATCCTCTTCTTCCAAGCTGAGGCATGTTGTCTTACTCCGTCGTCCCCTCTCCCCGTCCCAACGGGGAGAGGGCTAGGGTGAGGGGCAAGCACGAGATACGACAAGGCCACGGATATCCGACGATCCAAGTCCACTTTTCAAGACGAGACCACGCCCATGAGCCGCGACGCCCTGAAGACCCTGTTCCATCCCTTTGCCTCCGGCACTGTCGACGCGCCCGGCGAGGGTCAGCGCATCCTGTTTCTCGGCGCCGAAGCGGGCTTTGCGCTGCCGGAGGGATTTGCCGCCGAGCTTTCGGCCGTCCAGGGCTTCCGCCCCTTCTATCGCCAGCTACAAGCGCAGCGGATCAACGTGACGCCGGAAATCGAAGGCGAAGGCTATGACGGAGCGCTGGTGCTCTGCGGCAAGCACAAGGGCGAGAATGAGGATCATATCGCCGAAGCGCTGGCGCGCGTTAGGGAAGGCGGCCTCATTGTCGTTGCCGGCGGCAAGGAAGACGGCATCCAGCCGCTGCGCAAGCGCATCGAGGCCTTCGGTCTCGAAATCGAGCACATGCCGAAATATCACGGCGTGGCCTTCTGGTTTGCGCGGCCTGCCGATCTCAAGCTTTTGACGGCACAGCTCGCAAAGCCGGCGACGCTGGTCGACGACAGCTTCACCACGGCGCCCGGCATGTTCTCCCATGACCGTATCGATGCCGGCTCCGAACTGCTCGCCTCGCGCCTGCCGGCCGACTTTGCCGGCGATGCCGCCGATTTCGGCGCCGGCTGGGGCTATCTCTCGGTAGAGCTCGCAACGAAATCGCCGAGGATCGAGCGCATCGACCTCTACGAGGCCCATTACGGCGCTCTGGAGGCCGCACGCGCCAATCTGCTGTCGCACTGCCCTAAAGTCGCCCAGCGCTTCTTCTGGCACGATCTGGCAAGCGAGCCGGTCAAGGACAAATACGACCTGATCATCATGAACCCGCCCTTCCATGAAGGCCATGCCGCCGAACCCTCGCTCGGCCAGGCGATGATCAAGACGGCCGCCTCGGCTCTGCGTGGCGGCGGCCGGCTGATGCTCGTCGCCAATCGCGGCCTGCCTTACGAACCGGTGCTGGCGGAGAATTTCAAAGAATTCGGCGAGACCTGCCGCAATGCCCGCTACAAGGTGCTCTGGGCCAAGAAGTAAGCGACAAAGGCGGCCAATCGCCCGCCTTTCTTATACGAGAGTCAGCCCGCGCTGCCTGGCGCCACAGAGTCCCCGAGGCTCTTCCTCCGCTATCTCTACCGTCATCCTCGGGCTTGACCCGAGGATGACGAAGTATGGGTACGCTGGGGTGGCAAACAGATCACGCCTCACGCGGTGCTCCCGCGGCCCATTCGCGGTTCAGCACGGCGTAGACGCATTCGTCGCCCCATATACCGTTGAAGCGATCGTTCTCGATCAAAAGCGCCTCACGGCGCAGGCCGAGCCGTTCGACGACGCCCACGGATCCGACATTTTTCGCGTCCAGCCGTGCAAAAATCCGGTGAAAGCCGAACCTTTCGAAGCCGAGGGTAATCATGGCTTGCGCCGCCTCGGTGGCATAGCCCTTCCTGGCATAGGCTGGGTTGGAGGTATAGCCGAGCTCGGCTTGAAGTGCCGCCTTGTTTGCGAATGTCAGGCTGACATCACCGACCAAAGCGCCATCCTCCCGCCGAATGACAGCGCATAGCAGCGTATCCCCATCTTCGGAGAAAGGGGAATTCAGGCGGATATCGAAACGCTCCCTCATCACTTCGGGCGAGGGAGGATCGCGGTAGAGAAAACGATAGATCTCCGGCAGGGAGCGATAGGCGCTGTAGGCGACAAAATCCTCAGGCACAAAGCGGCGGAGGATAAGACGGTCGGTCGATGTCAAAGGTTCTGCGTCGTTGGACGTCATCGGGAATCCTCTGGAAGGATATCCGGAAATTCGATCCTCCCGGCCAAAACCGGGAGGACGACTGAGATCGGGAGCTTACTCCGTATCTGCGCTCGACAGCGTTTCCAGCGTCGGCATCGAGGTGATGTTATAGCCGGCATCGACGAAGTGGATTTCGCCGGTCACGCCAGCCGAAAGATCCGACAGGAGATAGAGCGACGACGAGCCGACCTGGTCGATGGTGACGGACTTGCGCAGCGGCGCGTTGCGCTGGTTCCACGACAGGATGGCGCGGGCATCGGAAATGCCGGCACCGGCGAGTGTGCGGATCGGACCGGCCGAGACGGCGTTGACGCGAATGCCGCGCGGGCCGTAGTCCGCCGCGAGATAGCGGACGGAAGCCTCGAGGGCCGCCTTGGCGACGCCCATGACGTTGTAGTTCGGGATCACGCGCGTCGAACCGTTATAGGTCAGCGTCAGCATGCTGCCGCCTTCCGTCATCAGTTCGGCGGCACGCTTGGCGACCTCGGTGAAGGAAAAGCAGGAAATCACCATGGTGCGGGTGAAATTTTCCCGCGTGGTGTTGGCATAGAGCCCCTTCAGCTCGTTCTTGTCGGAAAAGCCGATGGCGTGAACGATGAAGTCCAGCTTGCCCCAGCGCTCCTTGATCGCCGCGAAAACGGCATCGACCGAAGCGAGATCCTCGACATCGCAAGGCAGAAGGAAATCCGAGCTGACTTCGGCTGCCAGCGGCTTGACGCGCTTGCCGAGCGCTTCGCCCTGAAAGGTGAAAGCCAGTTCCGCGCCTTCGGCTGCCAGCGCCTTTGAAATACCCCAGGCAATCGAGTGATTGTTTGCGACGCCCATGATGAGGCCGCGCTTACCCTGCATAATTCCCGTCATTGCCTTATCCGTTGTAGCGCTGGAATACGAGCGTGGCGTTGGTGCCGCCGAAGCCGAAGGAGTTCGAAAGGGCGATATCGAACTTGGCATTGTCGATACGCTTGCGCACGATCGGCACGCCTTCGAATTCCGGGTCGAGTTCGGTGATATGAGCGCTTTCGCCGATGAAACGCTCCTGCATCATCAAGATCGAGTAGATCGATTCCTGAACGCCCGCTGCGCCGAGCGAATGGCCCGTCAGCGACTTGGTCGACTGGATCGGCGGGATCTTGGCGCCGAAGACTTCGCGGATCGCGCCGATTTCCTTGCTGTCGCCCACCGGCGTCGAGGTGCCGTGGGTGTTGATGTAGTCGATATCGCCCTTCACCGTGGCGAGCGCCTGGCGCATGCAGCGCACGGCACCTTCGCCCGACGGCGCCACCATGTCGTAACCGTCTGAGGTGGCGCCGTAGCCGATGATCTCGGCATAGATCTTGGCGCCGCGGGCCTTGGCATGCTCAAGCTCTTCCAGAACCAGCACGCCGGCGCCACCGGCGATGACGAAGCCGTCACGCTTGGCGTCATAAGCGCGCGAGGCGCTTTCCGGGTGATTTTCGTTGAAGTCGGAGGACATGGCGCCCATGGCGTCGAAGAGGTTCGACATGGTCCAGTCGAGATCCTCGTGGCCGCCGGCGAACATGACGTCCTGCTTGCCCCACTGGATCATTTCGGCGGCATTGCCGATGCAGTGCGCCGAGGTCGAGCATGCGGACGAGATGGAGTAGTTGACGCCGTGGATCTTGAACCATGTCGCAAGCGTGGCCGAGGCCGTCGACGACATCGACTTCGGCACCGCGAAGGGGCCGATGCGCTTCGGGCTGTTGTTCTTGCGGGTGATGTCGGCCGCTTCGATCAGCGTGCGGGTCGACGGGCCGCCGGAACCCATGATGATGCCGGTGCGCTCGTTGGTGATATCACCTTCCTCGAGACCGCTATCGGCGATCGCCTGCTTCATGGCGACGTGGTTCCAGGCGCCGCCCTGCGACAGGAAGCGCATGGCGCGGCGATCTACCAGGTCCGTCGTATCGATCTTCGGCGCGCCCCAGACCTGGCACTTGAAGCCATGCTCGGCGAAATCGGGGGAGAAGGAAATGCCGGATTTGGCGTCGCGCAGCGAGGCGGTCACTTCTTGAGCATTGTTTCCAATCGAAGAGACAATACCCAGACCCGTAACAACTACCCGTCTCATGTCGATGACCTTTTCTAAAACATCTGTCTTTGTGGAGGCGGCGGTGCCGCGGTTCAGGCAACCTTGTCCTTGGACAGGCCCACGCGCAGGTCCGTCGCCTGATAGATGGTCTCGCCATCGGCCTTCAGCCAGCCGTCGGCGGTGCCAAGGACGAGGCGACCGCGCATGACGCGCTTGAAGTCGATGCCGTATTCGAGAAGCTTCGTGTCCGGACGAACCATGCCCTTGAACTTCACTTCGCCCGTGGAAAGCGCCATGCCGCGTCCGGGTTCGCCGAGCCAGCCAAGGAAGAAGCCGGTCAGCTGCCACATGCCGTCGAGGCCGAGGCAGCCCGGCATGATGGGATTGCCGGCGAAATGGCAGGGGAAGTACCAATCATCGGGGCGCACGTCGTATTCGGCGCGAATATAGCCCTTGTCGAAGGCTCCGCCCGTTTCGGAAATATCCGTAATGCGATGGACCATCAGCATCGGTGGCAGGGGAAGCTGTGCGTTGCCCGGGCCGAACAGCTCGCCGCGGCCACAGGACAGGATTTCCTCGTAATTGAAGCTGGACTGTCTCGTCGTCATAAAAATTCCGTTTCCCCCGCATGAATGCCGATGGATGTGAAGCTTTAGTGCAAGATCGACAGAAAATGAAGCGTAACCATCACACTCTCATTCAGCCGTTCGATCGAACGCAGTAGCTCTTATGTGGTGGTCGCATACAGGAACGCCAGAGCCGCTACCAGTGCCAAATGCGGCAAAAGCCCGATTTTTCCGGCTTTTGAGCGCCTTCCCACCCCATGGAAACTATTGAAAGCAATCAAGGCAAAAGTTATATGGCTTAGTAAAGAATTATAGAGATCAGGAATCCGGAGTCCCTGAATGGCAGAACATGCCGAAATCGCGATCGAAACCAGGCTGCGCAATGTGGGCCTAAGGCCGACCAGGCAGCGGATCGCACTGGGAGACCTCCTTTTCGCCAAGGGCGACCGCCACCTGACCGTAGAAGAGCTTCACGAGGAAGCGGTTGCCGCAGGCGTGCCCGTCTCGCTCGCAACCGTCTACAACACGCTGCATCAATTTACCGAGGCAGGCCTGATCCGTGTGCTCGCGGTCGAAAGCACCAAAACCTATTTCGACACCAACGTCTCCGATCACCATCACTTTTTCGTGGAAGGCCACAACGAGGTGCTGGATATTCCGATCAGCAATCTGACGATCGACAATCTGCCCGAGCCGCCGCAGGGCATGGAAATCGCCCATGTCGATGTGGTGATCCGTCTGCGGCGCAAGAGTAGGCAGTAGGCAGTAGGCAGTAGGCAGTAGGCAGTAGGCAGTAGGCAGTAGAATTGTCTGCCAGCCGACCGCTATTGCCTAATGCCTATTCCCCACTGCCTCCAACTACATCACATCGTCCGGATGCCTGCCTGGCTTGTGGTGATAGGTCGGAAAGGTCCAGCCGAACCAGAGCGCGCCGCCGCGCACCGCGAAGGCCGCGATTACGCCCAATCCCGCAGAGGCATAAAGCGGCAGCATCGTTGCATTGGCGGCGGTAAAGACGCTGGCGCCGACGAGCGAAGCGGTCACGTAGATTTCCGGACGCAGCAGCACCGAAGGTTCGTTTGCCAAGAGATCACGTAAAATGCCGCCGAAGGTCGCCGTCAGCGCGCCGGTGACGATGGCAACGGTGGGTGAGCCCGTCGCCGCCATGCCCTTGGCCGCTCCCATCACGCAGTAGGCCGATAGCCCCACCGCATCGAGCCAGATGAGCAGCCGATAGCGCGATTCGAAGAGATGCGCGGTGAAGAAGACCAGGACGCCAACCACGGCGCAGATGATGATATAGGTCGGGTTCAGTACCCAGAAGACCGGCACCCGGCCGAGAACGATATCGCGCAGCGTGCCGCCGCCAATGCCGGTGACGGCCGCCAGGAACAGGAAGCCGATCAGATCGAGCTGCTTGCGCGAGGCCGCGAGCGCGCCGGTTGCGGCAAAAAGGGCGACGCCGGCATAATCAAGAAACGAGAGAAGCGACATCGAAAACTCCAGCGGAACGCCCGCGATTTTTCCGAAATGAATCACGACGGCAAGGGCCGCGCAAGCAGGCGCGTGCAAAGATGTCGCAGCGGCTGCGGCTGTTATCGTGGCCGTAACGGCGCTTCGAAAAGGAATCCCCCGTGAAATCCCTGCTGATCGTAATCCTCAACCTCTTCGCTCTCGTGATCATGCCTGCCGTGGCCGAGGCGCAGCAATCGATCCTGCAGGACCCCGTGGCCTTCGAGAAGGACCACTTCACCAAGAGCTGCGACGGCCAGGTGAGCTTCGGCGACAAGTTCGCCACCCAGCAGGACATCAACAACGACAAGCTGATGGATATCGTCATCAATGAAGGCGAGATCACCTGCAAGGGCGAAAAGGGACCCTACTGCACGGACGAAGGCTGCCCCTACAATTTCTATGTCCAGGTGGCCGAAGGCGGCTACCTGATGATCGCCACGGCGAAGATCTACGGCTATGATTTCATCCAGCGTTTCGGCAACATGGTTCTGGTCATGAAGATGCATCCGCGCTTCTGCGACCGCAAGGATGGCGAGGCCGCCTGCGAAATCACCGTCAGGGTCCGCGGCGTCAAATTCGTCACAATCTCAAAGAAATAGGTTTACGGCGCGCGCGCATCGTTAGGGCCTGGGCACGTGGTTACGGCCCCGGGCACGTGGTTACGGCCCCGGGTAGAGCGCCGAAGTGCGCCCGACGGCGTAATAGCCGACCAAGCCGACCCATTCGCGCAGGCCGGTTGCCAGTAGTTGCGCATTGCGCGAGGGCTGGGTGAAATCGAGGCCGAGGCTTTCCTTGCCGGTGCTGCGATAATCGACCGGCCAGGGCACGACATTGATGCCCTGCTTGCGGAAAATGCCCATCGAGCGCGGCATGTGGAAGCCCGAAGTGATGAGCAAGCAATCCGAAAGACCGTTCTGCGCCAGCAGCTCCTTGGTGTTGACGGCATTCTCGAAGGTCGTGCGCGAGGTCTTGTCCTCGACCAAGCGGCTTGTGGGAATGCCGAGCGCGGTGAAGAAGCGCTCGGAGATGACGGCATCGCCCTCATAGGTGCCGCCGATCGAGCCATCGCCGCCCGAGATCACGATGCGTGACTGCGGATATTTCTGTGCCAGTCGCAGCGATTCAATCAGACGATCGCCGGCCGAATCAAGCTCGTAACCGCCGCGCGCCGTTGTCACCTCATTCTGCGTGGCGCCGCCGAGAACGATCATGCATTTCAGATCGGCGGGATCGGCGGCTGGATGCGGAAAGCGCTCCTCCAGCCCCTGAACGACATAAGCGCCGGCCGTCGTATAGAGCGAGACGAACAGGATCAGCGCCGACAAGAGCGTCGAGGTGATGACGGTTGCTCGCCAGCGCAGCAGAGCGGCGATGAATGCCAACAGGACAAACAGAAAGGCCAGCGACAGCGGCTGACCGAAGATCCAGACAAGTTTCGAAAAAACGAACACGGCACATCCTTACGCTTGTCGCCAAACGATTCGCTTTACTCCCTAGCAGATTTTTGTGCACTGCAATGTGGCTATTTCGCCCGCCGTGCCAGCGGCGGCGGCGGCGCGAAGCGCTGATTGAAGCGGCGCTGCAGCGGACGGGGGATGAAAAGCGTCGACAGCGCAAGGACAAGTGCGACCATCGACACCAGCCAGAGCGCGTGCGCGCCAAAGGCGCCGGCCAGAAGTGCGCCGATGATGGCGCCCGAGATCATGCCGCTCCAGGGCACGATTTGCATCGTCCAGAGAAAATCGCGATCCCCCAGCAGAAACCGGCCGATGCCGCGGCCGAATCGCGAGAGCGCACCCGTGACATAGGTGAGCCCGATCGGCAGGCCTTCGATATGCTCGACCGTGGCATTGACCATGCCCATGGCAAGTACCACGAGATAGAACTGTACCAGAAGCAGCGACGGCTCCGCAAAGCCCGCTGCAGCGGCCAGAAGGATGCTGACGCAGGCAAGCACCACGAAAGCTCGTCGATCCGCCGCATGGGCGACAACGATCCCAAGCGCGTTGCCGATGATGAATGTCAGGATGGCCGAGAAAAGCACCGCCGCATGACCGAACTCGCCCATTCCGAGGGCAATCGCCGCGCGTGTCGTATTGCCGGTCATGAAGGACACGAAATTGCCCGTCAGCATCAGCCCGACGGCATCGGTCATTCCAGCCAGAAAGGCGATCGAGGCAACAAGCAGAAACCCCGTCACGGTACGGCGGGTCTTGATGAGACGACGGCGGCGCTGTCTGGTCATGGGCGATTCGGGGCGGGTTAAGGAGGATTGGAGGCTAGCATGAAGTTGGCGAGATGCGGAGGATAACTAGACTCGAATCTTGCAACGTTGCAAGGTATTAGCGCTTACAACTTAAATGGGCTGTACATGCACCTTTGCTTTATCGATGAGAGCGGAACTCCGCCATCCAAGCCAAATCCAAACCAGCCGTACTTTACGCTGGGAGCGGTAATCATCAAAGACGAAGATTGGCATAGTATCGCCAAAGCTATTAGAGGTTTTTCAACACGACACAGGTTACGGGGTGAATTGAAATGGCGTTACTTCTCGCCCCACAATTCGTCTGCAGAAAACCCCATGTTGGGGAAAAGCGCAGAGGAGAGAAAGGCGCTCAGCATTGAGCTTGCGGGGATTGTTTCGAAAAGCCCTCTGACCATCATCGCATGCGTCACGGACATAGGCGCCGCTTTCGAATACGCCTCTGTAACGAGCCAGCGCGAACTCTACCACTTTGCCTACAAGCCGCTCACAGAGCGTTTTCAGTATTTCCTTCAAGACAATAGAAGTATCGGAATTATCATTGCAGATCATCGAGGTCGTGATGATGATCGGCTGTTTCGAGCCCACCATGACACCTTGATTGCAAAACCCGGCAATACGGTCTCTGGCTATAACCGATTGATCGAAGGTCTCCTCCTTCAAGACTCTTGCCATTCAATCGGAATACAACTAGCGGACTTTATAGCAGGTGCTATCCATAGAGCTTATTCGACGAAGGACAGCGATCTTGCCAAGATCATCCGCTCTCGCATTAGGGCAAAGGATGATGGATCAGTCGCTGGACACGGGATTGTGCATCATCCACGAGAGCGCTTCAGACCAAATCTCGAAAGAAAGTAGACGCCGGGCGAGACCGTAGTCTCGACGCCATAGATGTCAGGCTCCCGAGCGCAAGTTAATATATATATCCAAAGCGTTGAATCTTCAAGGAATCCCATTCCAAACTGAGTAAAAGCCAATGGGGTATGGTGAATCAATATTCTCCAAACAGCCAAATCAAGGAAGTGGCCTCCGAGAAAATGTATTAGTTGGAGCAAATCTCCACCCAAACCCGATCCGCTGCCCGCGCCGCATAACCGTAGGCAGACAAAAAGTGAATCAACGAAGTAAATCTTCTTGCTGTGAATTCGGAAGCGCTATCTTCTCGCCCTCGGCCGATTAAGCCTTACGGCTGCGCCACGCGAAGCCCATAAGGGCGAAGCGTGGTGGAGCTAAGCGGGATCGAACCGCTGACCTCTTGCATGCCATGCAAGCGCTCTCCCAGCTGAGCTATAGCCCCATCAAGATGGTGCCGTTTGACCGGCCCTGGGTCCCTTGCGAGCGCTTCGCCCGTCGGGGTGGCGGCTTATTACTTGTGGTTTTCACAGATAGCAAGCCGAAAAATTCGGCCCGGGAAATTTTTTCTTTCACCGGGCCGATTGTCTTTCAGATCAGACGTCGTCTTCGTCGCCGGTGACGCCGATGATGTCGCTCATGTCGTCATCGTCTTCATCTTCGTCGGCTTCGAGGAAGGTATCGTCGTCATCGTCACCGATTTCGACATCGTCATCGCCGATATCCGGAATGTCGTCGCCGCCCGCCGCTTCGTCGGCATCCTCGAGCGAGACCAGTTCGACTTCCGTGTTTTCGGTATCGACTTCAGCCACTTCGTCTTCTTCCGGAACTTCCTTGGAAGCGGAGGTTTCCTCGAAGAAGGACAAGGGCCAGGACTTGCCGGTATAGGGCGAGACCACCGGATCCCGGTTCAGGTCATAGAACTTCTTGCCGGTATCGGGATCGGTACGTTTTGTTCCAAGTTCCGCTTTCGCCACTGTCAAAGCCTCATGAATGGCCGAATGAAAATTCGGCAATGCCGGGGAAGCCGGCGTTTTAAGGGAAATATCAGCCGGTCCCCTTAATCGTTGCGGCCGTTTCTGTCAAAGCTAAAGTTCAAGCCACCTCGAACGTGCTTTTTGCGCATGGCGGGATGACTGGGGAACGGGCCTGTGCTAACCAGCTGGCGTGAACCGCAGAACATCTGGCGCAAGAGCAACGCAGCCAGCACAGAATGCGGATGGAATACCGGCATCGCAAAGGAATTGCCCATGCCGCACGATACCCTTCCCCAACCAGCCGTGGCACGCCGCTCGGCCGGCCTTTCCGGCACGATCCGCATTCCCGGCGACAAATCCATTTCCCATCGCTCCCTGATGTTCGGCGGCCTTGCCGCGGGCGAAACCCGCATCACCGGCCTGCTCGAGGGTGAGGACGTTCTCAACACGGGCAGGGCCATGCAGGCGCTCGGTGCTGCGATCCGCAAGGATGGCGACGTTTGGATCGTCGGCGGCACCGGCAATGGCGGGCTGCTGGCGCCGGAGGCACCGCTCGATTTCGGCAATGCCGGCACCGGCTCCCGCCTGACCATGGGCCTGGTCGGCGCTTACGATTTCGAGACTACCATCATCGGCGATGCCTCGCTTTCGAAGCGGCCGATGGGGCGCATCCTCCATCCGCTGCGCCTCATGGGAACACAGGTCAGAGCGGCCGAGGGCGACAAGCTGCCGGTCACCCTGCGCGGCCCGGGAGTGGCAAGCCCGCTGACCTATCGCGTACCGATGGCTTCGGCGCAGGTCAAATCGGCGGTGCTGCTGGCGGGCCTCAATGCGCCCGGAATAACAACGGTCATCGAGCCCGTCATGACCCGCGACCATACCGAAAGAATGCTTGCCGGTTTCGGCGCAGCACTTTCGGTCGAGACCGATGCGACGGGCGTCCGCACCATTCGCCTTGAGGGCCAAGGCAAGCTCACCGGCCAGACGATCGATGTCCCCGGCGATCCCTCTTCCGCCGCATTCCCGCTGGTGGCGGCATTGATCGTGCCCGGCTCCGACATCACCATCCGCAATGTGCTGATGAACCCGACGCGCACCGGCCTCATCCTGATGCTGCAGGAGATGGGCGCGGATATCGAGGTCCTCGACCGGCGCATGACGGGCGGCGAGGATGTTGCCGATCTCCGCGTGCGCTCCTCTGCGCTCAAGGGCGTCACCGTGCCGGCCGAGCGCGCGCCGTCGATGATCGACGAATACCCGGTGCTAGCCGTCGCGGCTGCTTTTGCAGAGGGCACGACCATCATGCAGGGGCTGGAGGAGCTGCGGGTGAAGGAATCCGACCGGCTCTCGGCCGTCGCCGATGGGTTGAAGCTCAACGGTGTCGACTGCAGCGAGGGCAAGGATTCGCTGATCGTTCGCGGCAGGCCTGACGGCAAGGGCCTGGGCAATGCCGTTGGCCGCAAAGTGAGCACCCATCTCGATCACCGCATCGCCATGAGCTTTCTCGTCATGGGGCTTGCCGCCGAGCGGCCTGTCACGATCGACGATTCCGCCATGATCGCCACCAGCTTTCCGGAATTTTTTGCTATGATGACAAGATTGGGCGCGACGATCGAAACTTAAGCCTGATAGACCGCGCCATTGGCCATTCGAAGCCTTGTCATACGGGGTTTCCCGGCAGGGTTCCCTGGGAATGGCTCAGCAAACGGACCGAAGCCATGTATCAGCCGCCCCATCACCGCGAAGACGATCTCGGTACGCAGCACCAGCTGATCCGCGCGCACCCGCTGGGAATGCTCATCACGGCTGGTGACGGCGGGCTGATCGCCAATGCAGTGCCGTTCCACCTGAATGCGGAGCTTTCGCCGAAAGGGACGCTGCAGGCGCATGTGGCCAGGGCGAACGGCCAATGGAAGGAGATTGCGGCCGGCGCGCCCGTACTCGTCGTCTTCCAGGGCGCCGATACCTATATCACGCCCTCCTGGTATGCGACGAAGCGGGAGACCGGCAAAGTGGTGCCGACCTGGAACTATGCGATCGTACAGGTGCGCGGGAAGGCGCGAACGATCGAGGACCCCACCTGGCTGCGCGCGCAGATCGGCGCGCTGACGCGCGAGAACGAGAGCGATCGCGCCCAGCCTTGGGCGGTGGAGGATGCGCCGCCGGAGTTCATTGCCGCCCAGCTGAAGGGCATCATCGGCATCGAAATCGACATTGAGACGATTGACGGAAAATGGAAGGTGAGCCAGAACCGGCCGCTGGCTGACCGACAGGGCGTGGCCGGAGGTCTTGGCGCAATCGATCGAACGGACGCCGCCGAGATGGCCGATCTGGTGCGTCGCTACAGCAAATAACGAGATATCGGGTAGGGACGGAAGAAGACATGATCATCGCCATCGACGGACCAGCGGCTGCCGGCAAGGGAACTCTGGCGCGCCGGATCGCCGAAGCCTATGGTTATCATCATCTCGATACCGGCCTCACCTACCGCGCCACCGCCAAGGCCCTGCTCGATGCCGGCCAGCCGCTTGACGACGAGACCATAGCCGAAGACATGGCGCGCAAGGTCGATCTCGCCGGGCTCGACCGGGCCGTTCTCTCCCGGCACGAGATCGGCGAGGCCGCCTCGAAGATCGCGGTCATGCCGACCGTGCGCCGCGCTCTGGTCGAAGCGCAGCGTCGTTTTGCGCAGAAGGAGCCGGGCGCCGTGCTCGACGGCCGTGATATCGGCACCGTGGTCTGCCCGGATGCGCCGGTAAAACTCTATGTGACGGCTTCGGTCGAAGTCCGGGCGAAACGGCGCTACGAAGAAATCATCGAAGCCGGTGGCAACGCCGATTACGACGCCATTTTCGAGGATGTGAAGCGCCGCGACGAACGCGATATGGGCCGCACCGACAGCCCTCTGAAACCAGCTGAAGAGGCATACTTGCTAGATACCTCAGAAATGAGTATAGAAGCGGCGTTTCAGACGGCAAAATCGATCATCGACGCCGCTCTGAGCCGAAATGCCTGAAAATTTGAGCGGCCTTCGCGCGCCTCGCGCCGGAAACCGCCGATTTCAAGATAGCCTGACATTCCGTCCAAGCGCCGGATAGCTTCCCGAAGGGAGGCGGACTGGGGTCAGGCCTGTTCAACGCGAACCACCGGCGCATCAGTGTCCAGATTGCATGATCGGGACACGCCAGGAGATTTTATGTCTGTAACTTCCCCCTCTCGCGAAGATTTCGCGGCCCTTCTCGAAGAATCCTTTGCCAAGAACGATCTGGCTGAAGGCTATGTCACCAAGGGCATCATCACCGCCATCGAAAAGGATGTCGCCGTTGTAGACGTCGGCCTCAAGGTCGAAGGCCGCATCGCGCTGAAGGAATTCGGTGCACGCGCCAAGGACGGCACACTCAAGGTTGGCGATGAAGTCGAAGTCTATGTCGAGCGTATCGAAAACGCGCTTGGCGAAGCTGTTCTTTCGCGCGAAAAGGCTCGCCGCGAAGAAAGCTGGATCAAGCTCGAAGCCAAGTTCGAAGCTGGCGAGCGCGTTGAAGGCGTTATCTTCAACCAGGTCAAGGGCGGCTTCACCGTCGATCTCGACGGCGCTATCGCCTTCCTGCCACGTTCGCAGGTCGACATCCGTCCGATCCGCGACGTGACCCCGCTGATGCACAACCCGCAGCCCTTCGAAATCCTCAAGATGGACAAGCGCCGCGGCAACATCGTCGTTTCGCGTCGTACGGTTCTGGAAGAGTCCCGTGCCGAGCAGCGTTCTGAAATCGTTCAGAACCTCGAAGAAGGCCAGGTTGTTGACGGCGTCGTCAAGAACATCACCGATTACGGTGCGTTCGTTGACCTCGGCGGCATCGACGGCCTGCTGCACGTCACCGACATGGCATGGCGCCGTGTGAACCATCCGTCGGAAATCCTGTCCATCGGCCAGCAGGTCAAGGTGCAGATCATCCGCATCAACCAGGAAACCCACCGCATCTCGCTCGGCATGAAGCAGCTCGAGAGCGATCCGTGGGATGGCATCCAGGCCAAGTATCCGGAAGGCAAGAAGATTTCCGGTACCGTCACGAATATCACCGACTACGGTGCGTTCGTCGAGCTGGAGCCGGGCATCGAAGGCCTCATCCACATCTCGGAAATGTCCTGGACCAAGAAGAACGTTCACCCCGGCAAGATCCTGTCCACGAGCCAGGAAGTCGAAGTCGTCGTTCTCGAAGTGGATCCGACCAAGCGTCGTATCTCTCTCGGCCTGAAGCAGACGCTGGAAAACCCGTGGGCAGCATTCGCCCGCAACCATCCGGCTGGCACCGAAGTCGAAGGCGAAGTCAAGAACAAGACCGAATTCGGCCTGTTCATCGGCCTCGACGGCGATGTGGACGGCATGGTTCACCTCTCCGACCTCGACTGGAACCGTCCGGGCGAACAGGTCATCGAAGAGTTCAACAAGGGTGACGTCGTCAAGGCTGTCGTTCTCGACGTTGACGTCGAGAAGGAACGCATCTCGCTCGGCATCAAGCAGCTCGGCAAGGACGCAGTCGGCGAAGCAGCAGCTTCCGGCGACCTGCGCAAGAATGCAGTCGTTTCCTGCGAAGTCATCGCAGTCAACGACGGCGGTATCGAAGTGAAGCTCGTCAACCACGAAGACATCACCTCGTTCATCCGCCGCGCCGATCTGTCGCGTGACCGTGACGAACAGCGTCCGGAGCGTTTCTCGGTTGGTCAGGTTGTCGACGCCCGCGTCACCAACTTCTCCAAGAAGGACCGCAAGATCATGCTGTCGATCAAGGCTCTGGAAATCGCAGAAGAGAAGGAAGCCGTTGCTCAGTTCGGTTCGTCCGACTCGGGCGCTTCGCTCGGCGACATCCTGGGTGCGGCTCTGAAGAACCGCAACGCCGAATAATTTTCGGTAGTAGCCTGGAAACAAAAGACCCGCTGGATCGCTCCGGCGGGTTTTTCTTTGTCCGTTCTGCGGCGTCCATGCCACCTGCCCATTGCGAGGTCGTCTATTCCCAGGCCACCATGCGCCGGTAGAAATCGAAGGCATGGTCTTGAAGCGGATCGCGCAGAGGCTGCGGCAAGGCAACGAGTTCCGGCCTGACGTTATCGTCCCCCGCGAAGACTGAACCGGCTTCCGCTTCGTCGGATGCCTCGCCCTCTGCTTGTGCCGACGAATCCTCGGCATGGGCCTGCTCTTCATCCTGACCTTGCGGGGTCTCCTCATCCTGCGCCTGCCCGCCCTCCTCATCGCCGATGGGATCGACGCGATTGAGCAGCTTCGATTCGTCATTCTTAATCGGGGTATCGACCGGCAGATAGTTCGCTACGACGAAGGGAACGCCGAGCGGTGGCAATGCCTGCATTCCCGCCTGTTCCGCGGCCTCATAGGCTACCATCGGCACGGCGGATGATGTTTGCACCGATGGTTTGCCGGAAGCTGCGGGAAGAACGTCAGGTGTTTCAGGTCCTTCCGCCAATGACACCGGCATGGCCGCCGCTGCGACCGGGCTCTTGGCACCTTCATTGACGGCCGGCGGCTGCGTCGACGATGCCTGCGTCGCGGTATTGCCGGTCAGTGCCTGGGCGATGATCTTCTCGACGGAGGAAGAGGGATTGTTGATGATCTGAAGAAGATCGGAACCGGTCGCCATCGCGGGCGGACTGATGACGACCTGCAGGCCCTGTTTGATGTCGGCTTCTATCTGCTGGATATCGCGCGGCACCGGTGGCGGCGTCAGCGGCGACCGGATCAATGCGACTTCTGTCGGGAGTTCGGCCTCGGCGGCGATCGCCGTCAGCAGTACGCTCGCGGTCAAATCATCGACGAGAGACGCGAGCGCGGAAGGCTGGACCGTGGCGGTGGCGGCGGCACCACTGCCGGCAAGCGCGGCTTGCGGGGCCGCGGCGATACCGTTTTGCGCGACCGTCTGCGCTGAATTCGTCTGGGCAGCAGCCGGCGCGGATTGAGATTGGACGGGAATGCCAGATTGCAGCGTCGGCTGCGCCGCAGGTGCCGGTTGGGCGGCAAGCTGAGCCGTCGCTGGTGTGGCCGTCGTAGGCGCGGGTGTCGGCGTAGCGGAAGCGGGTTCTTCTGCGGCAGCGGCAAGCGCCGTTGCCAGGGCGGCCAGATCGGCCGCCTTCTGCAGCGGGGCTGAAACAGGTGCCTGGGAGGCTGGGGTTTCCACTTCGCCGGCATTCTGCCCATAGGAATTGACGACCGCCTTCAGCACGGCATCCGGCTCGGCTGCCGACGCCTGTTCAAGGCTGAGGGCCAGCTGCACCGCCTGTGGACTTTCGGGATCCTCCAAGGCTGCTGCCAGAAGCGGCAACGGCACCGGCGTCCTCATCTGCGCATCCAGCCGTTGTTGAGCAATAGCGAGCTGCGGCGGCGTCAGGGTGCGGATTGCGGCGGCAACACGTTGCGCATAGGCGGTATTGCTCTCGCCCGGCTCACGGGGAACATTCATCACCTTGCTGGCGGCATCGATGGCGGAAAGCAGACTGTCGAGCATGCGTTCGCGGGCCGCGACCAGCAGCATGTTCAGCTTGCCCTCGACGTTGGCATTGACGGTGCTCGACAGGACGGCGAGCGGCGTTGCCGTCGTCTGAAGTCCGGAGGTTTCAGCCGTCGCTGCAATCGGCTTCTCAATGGACACACCCACAGCGGACACGGCACCAACGGGAAGCAACATGACATGCTCCTTTGTCTGGCAAGGCGACGATGGAAGCGGGAAGCAGGTTCAATCGAGGTCCGCTCATGCGGCCTATGGATTTCCTAGCGCCGGATGACCAAAGTGGCGAGGCGCGAACGCGCAGAAACTGGAAATCATCCGCAAAATAGCAGTCGAGTCCTTAACAGATCCCTAAATAAAAGGGCCGATGCCACTTCCGCGACATCGGCCCCGAGATTTCGCCCGGTAAGCGAAGCAATCAGCTATGCGCAAAGATATCCGCCTCTTCCCAGCCAAGGAGGTCAAGCTTGGCGCGGGTCGGCAGGAAGGCGAAACAGTCATCCGCATAGTCCATGCGGCCATCGCGCAGCAGGCGTTGCGTCAGCTTCTCGCGCAGGGCATGGAGATAAAGCACGTCGGAGGCGGCATATTCGAGCTGCGCTGGGGACAGCGTTTCCGCCGCCCAGTCCGACGATTGCTGCGCCTTGGAAATATCGACGTCCAACATCTCCTTGAGATTGTCCTTCAGGCCGTGACGGTCGGTATAGGTGCGGCAGAGGCGCGAGGCGATCTTGGTGCAGAAGACAGGCGTGGTGGTGACGCCGAACGTATGGAACAGCACGGCGATATCGAAGCGGCCATAATGAAAGATCTTCTGGTGCGTCGGATCGGCGAGCATGGCGACGAGATTGGGGGCCTGCTTCTGGCCAGCCGCGATGCGGATGATGTCAGCAGTGCTATCGCCCGGCGAAAGCTGCACGAGGCAAAGCCGGTCACGGCGTGGAACGAGGCCGAGAGTTTCGGTATCGATGGCAATGGCGCCGGTGTAGCGGGCGGCATCCTCAGTGGAAATATCGCCTTCGTGATAACGGATGGTGGCAGCCATGAGATTCTCCCGGCTCTGTCGTTCTGAATTCGCTTTTGTCCGTTCTACAGAATAGACGGGATGAGAACCATACCGGCGCCCGTCAAAAAGTCGGCGGCGTATTGATCCAGAGCAATATGGTCTCACCGTCATGGCGATTGCGCCAGGAATGATAACGGCGGCTTTCGAAATAAAGGGAATCACCCGGCAGGAGATCGAAGAACTGATCGCTGTCGAGCACCAGTTCCAGGTGACCGGCAACGACATGGATGAACTCCTCGCCTTCGTGGCGATAGGCACCCTCGCTCGTCGCACCAGGGGCTAGCACGAAGCGATGGCAGTCCATCATCGTCCTGCCCTCGGCGAGCAGTTGGACGGTGACGCCCGGCGTCGTTGCCGGCCAGGCACGCCATTCGCCGGATCGGACAAGCGCGGAAGCATCCTCCCGCTCCTCGCCCGACAGGCGCGATACCGTCGTGCCATAATAATCCGCAAGGTCATGCAGGGTCTTGAAGCTGACGCCTTGTGAGGTGCGTTCCAGCGTCGACAGCGTCGAGGAAGTCATGCCCATGTCGGCGGCGACCTGCTCCAGCGTCTTGCCGGCGGCATGGCGCAGTGACCGGAGCCTGCGGCCGATATCGGAGGAGGCCGGTTGCTCGCCATTCTCAAGGCTGGCCGCGCCACCCTCTTCCATCTCCAGCGCCTCCCGAATCGCAGCCGGATTGAGACCGCGCTCCGCCCGAAACCATGCAATGCGTTTCAGCCGCGCCACGTCCTCGGCGCTGTACTGGCGGTGCCCGGTCTCGGAGCGGGAGGGAACGACCAGCCCCTGGCTTTCCCATAGCCGCAGCGTGGAGGCCGATACGCCGGCAAGACGCGCCGCTTCCGCCACCTTGTAGCGCACCGGGTGTCGCTCCGGCTCGATGCTGCTCATTTGCCAAGATTCCCTGATCTCTCGTCTTTTGAGCGGTTTAGCATGGATGACGCGGCTTAGCGCGCCTTAAAAGCCCACGCTGCACTCCATGGAAACCTTTCGCGCTTTCTTGTCACCCGCACAAAATCTCGCTTGAAATCTTGCAGGAAAAATGTAGGAGTTTTCTAAATAACTTGCAGAACTTCTGCAAGATAATTCGGAAACGCCTTCCTGGGAGCCACTGCAATGACTTTGACCGAGCGGAAGAACGCCGCCATTTCCCGCGGCGTCGGCATGACGACGCAGATCTATGCCGACCGCGCCGAAAATGCGGAGATCTGGGACAAAGAAGGCAATCGCTATATCGATTTTGCTTCCGGCATAGCCGTGGTGAACACCGGCCATCGCCATCCCCGCGTGATTGCCGCCGTCAAGGAACAGCTCGACCGCTTCACGCATACCTGCCATCAGGTCGTACCCTATGAGAGCTATGTGCATCTGGCCGAGCGGCTGAACGCGATCGTTCCCGGCGATTTCGCCAAGAAGACGATCTTCGTGACGACGGGTGCCGAAGCGGTCGAAAATGCCGTCAAGATCGCCCGCGCCGCCACAGGCCGCTCCGCGATCATCGCCTTTGGCGGCGGCTTCCATGGCCGGACCTTCATGGGCATGGCGCTGACCGGCAAGGTCGCGCCCTACAAGATCGGCTTTGGCCCGATGCCGGGTGATGTCTTTCATGCGCCCTTCCCAGTGCCGCTGCACGGCATCAGTGTCGAGCAGTCGCTGGCAACGCTGAAGAAGCTCTTTGCCGCCGATGTCGATCCGCAGCGCGTGGCGGCCATTATTCTGGAACCAGTCCAGGGCGAAGGCGGTTTCTATCCGGCGCCGGCGGCCTTCATGAAGGCGCTACGCGAGATCTGCGACCAGCACGGCATTCTCCTGATAGCCGACGAGGTGCAGACCGGCTTTGCGCGCACCGGCAAGATGTTCGCGATGGACCACCATGAGGTGGCCGCCGATCTCGTCACCATGGCAAAGAGCCTTGCCGGCGGCTTCCCGCTCGCCGCCGTCACCGGCCGCGCCGAGGTCATGGATGCACCCGCTCCAGGCGGCCTCGGCGGCACCTATGGCGGCAATCCGCTCGGGATCGCCGCTGCCCATGCCGTGCTTGACGTCATCGCCGACGAGGGTCTGTGCGATCGCGCCAATCAGCTCGGCTCGCGCCTGAAACAGCGGCTGGAATCGCTGCGCGACAAGGTGCCTGAAATTGTCGATATCCGCGGCCCGGGCTTGATGAATGCCGTGGAATTCAACGACGCAGCGACGAAGCTGCCGAGTGCGGATTTCGCCAACAAGGTCCGGCTGATCGCGCTCGACAGGGGGCTGATCCTGTTAACCTGCGGTGTCTACGGCAACGTCATCCGCTTCCTGTCGCCGATCACCATTCAGGACGGCGTGTTCAGCGAAGCTCTCGACATTCTCGAGGCATCGCTGATCGAGGCGAGCGCCTCGCATTAACGAAGCCGACCCGCGTAGTTCCCTTATCCGTCCGTGCAGCCTGCCGGGCGAAACCTGTCGGAGTGCATAGCATGTCCTTTACAACGGCAATGACCAAGCATGTGCCTTTCTCTTCGCGCCTTCTGCGCGCCGCCGGCTATATCAACGGCGCCTGGACGGCCGGTGGGGCGACGAAGACATTCGACGTCATCAATCCCGCCACTGGCGAAGTGCTTGCCTCGTTACCCGACATGGGTGCCGCCGAGACGACCGCAGCGATCGACGCAGCCTATATCGCCCAGACCGCCTGGGCCGCCCGCCCGGCCAAGGAACGGGCCGCGATCTTACGCAAATGGTTCGATCTCATGATCGCCAATGCCGATGAGCTGGCAGCGATCCTGACGGCCGAGATGGGCAAGCCGTTGCCGGAAGCGAGAGGCGAGATCCTCTACGCCGCTTCCTATGTCGAATGGTATGCGGAAGAGGCAAAGCGCATCTATGGCGAAACCATTCCCGCTCCCTCCAACGACAAGCGCATGGTCGTCATCAAGCAGCCGGTCGGCGTCGTCGGCACGATCACGCCCTGGAACTTCCCGGCGGCGATGATTGCCCGCAAGATCGCACCGGCGCTTGCCGTCGGCTGCACCGTGGTTTCGAAACCCGCCGAACAGACGCCGCTGACGGCGATCGCGCTTGCCGTGCTTGCCGAAGAGGCAGGCATTCCCCCGGGCGTGCTCAACATCATCGTCGGCCTCGATGGCCCTGCTATCGGTCGCGAGCTTTGCGGCAATCCGAAGGTGCGCAAGATCAGCTTCACCGGCTCGACGGAAGTCGGCCGTATCCTGATGCGCCAGTGTGCCGACCAGATCAAGAAGGTCAGCCTCGAGCTCGGCGGCAATGCGCCTTTCATCGTCTTCGACGATGCCGATCTCGACGCTGCCGTCGAAGGGGCAATGGCTTCGAAATATCGCAATGCCGGCCAGACCTGCGTCTGCGCCAACCGCATCTATGTGCAATCCAATGTCTATGACGCCTTCGCCGCCAAGCTTGCCGCGAAGGTGGGCGAACTTTCCGTGGGTGACGGCTTCAAGCCGGGCGTGACCGTGGGGCCGCTGATCGACGAACAGGGTGTCGGCAAGGCCGAAGACCATGTTCGGGATGCCGTTTCGAAGGGTGCTCGCGTCGTCCTCGGCGGTAAGCGCATCGAGGGCGTCGGCACCTTCTTCGCGCCGACGATCCTGACTGGCGTCGACCGTAGCATGAAGGTCGCCCGCGAGGAGACATTCGGCCCGGTGGCACCGCTCTTCCGCTTCGACACCGTCGAGGATGTCATCACCCAGGCGAACGATACCGAATTCGGCCTCGCCGCCTATTTCTTCGCCGGCGACCTGAAAAAGGTCTGGCGCGTGGCGGAAGCGCTGGAATACGGCATGGTCGGCATCAATACCGGCCTGATGTCGTCAGAAACGGCACCCTTCGGCGGCATCAAGCAATCCGGGCTCGGCCGCGAAGGCTCGCGCCACGGCGCCGACGACTATCTGGAAATGAAGTATCTCTGCATCGGCAATCTATAACCGGCTATTAAGTTGACGTAATGTGAATGCGGCCCTGCCATAGCCGGGCCGCGCTTAAACGGTCGGTGTAAAAAGCGCCGGTATCGAGATTGAGCCTGAGGCCATTGACTTCGGCCCGCTGGACTGGTGTGTGTCCGTGGATAATCAGCTTCGGCAGCGGCTGTGCGCTGTCGTAGAAGCGCGAGCGGATGAAGATGAGGTCGTCATCTTGCTGATGGGCAATCGACCGATCAGGATCGATGCCGGCATGGACGAATAGGACCTCTGGCGTATCCAGCATAATAGGCATTCGGCGCAGGAAATTGACGTGATCGTCGGGCAGCCAGGTGCGAATGAAAGTATCGAGCTTCTTCTGCTTGGGATATAGCTGCTGCAGACGAGGGATATCCACGCCATAGGAGGCGAGCGTCGCATCTCCACCCAGCGCCACCCAATCCTCGAGCGATATCTCGCCGTCGACATAGGACAGCATCGCCATCTCATGATTGCCGGTGAGACATATGCGGTCGAAGCCGTTCGGCGGCGGCGCCATCAGGCGGCCGACGACCTGAGCAGAGGCGGGGCCGCGATCGATGTAATCTCCGAGCATGATGATGAGTTTGCGGCCCGGCAGGTCGGCGGCATCGGCGAAGATCTTGCGTTCCAGCGCGCTCAACAGATCGTAACGGCCATGAACGTCACCGATGACGTAGGTGGGCATGTCGAGATGTTCGAGCCATTCCCGGCGTCGACGATGGCCGAAGCCATTGACCATTTTTTCGCGTATTCTGGACGCCGCCATGAACCTGCCTTTCGAGCGCACACCCCGGAACGCCTCAACCGTGTCTGCAAAAAGGACTCAAAAGCGACGATTCTTTGCCAGAAAGGCGGATATCATCGCTGATGACGGTTCTGCCAGCAGCAGCGAACCTGCGGCACCGACCCGCCTTGCGGCAAAGCGTCCTGAACGGCGCCTTTATGCATGGAGAAAGTTGACAGTGCGTATCCGCAATCTTATCGCGCCAACCACACTGGCGCGAGAAATTCCCGCCGTTCAACCCAAGAAAACATGGGTACCGGACAGCTTCGGTATATTGGCTGCCGGATTGCCGCCGCAAACAACATGCCTCAAACTGGGAACGTTCCATTCATGGCGACTGTAAACTTATCGTGAAGTCCTGATGGATACGACGACAGCGCTCCAACTCTGCCGCTTTTTGCATGACGCATCCCTGATGTTTCTATGGGGCGCCTGCGCCTATCTTTCGTTCCTCGTACCAAGAGCGCTTGCCGACACCGTTTGGCGCAGGGTTGCAAAACCGTTTGTGCTGGTTGTCGCGATTGCGGTTTTAACGGCACTGGCCGCACTACCTGTGACGACGGCGACTATCGGCAATGGCTGGAGCGATACGCTCGATGTCGGCATGCTCCATGATGTGATTTTCGAAACCACGATCGGGGTCGCCTGGCAGGCGCAAGTGCTGGCAGCCATCGTGATGATTTGCGCTTTGTTTCTGCCGCCGAACTGGCGCCGCCACGGGCTGGCCTTGGGCGCCGGCCTCGGCCTTGCCTCTCTGTCATGGACCGGGCACGCCTCGATGCTGGAAGGTTGGCTCAAGCAGGCGCACCGGGCCAACGATATCTTGCATATGCTTGCCGGCGGCGGCTGGGTGGGGGCGCTGGTGCCGCTGCTCCCTCTCCTCAAGCTTCTCGGCCGACCGGAATGCCGGGCAGAAGCGCAAATGGCGTTGCGCCGGTTCTCCAATGCAGGTCACGTTGCAGTCGCGCTCGTCATTTTCTCCGGCATCGTCAACACGCTGCTGATCCTGAAACGCCTGCCGACGGACTGGTCTTCGCCGTATCAGAAGCTGCTTGCCATCAAGATCGCGCTGGTCGCCGTCATGGCCGTGCTGGCCATCATCAACCGCTACCTCTTCGTTCCCTGGATCGGCCGCAATCACGACCGCGCGCTGCTGGGCCTTCGGCTCGGAAGCATCGGCGAGATCGTTATCGCCATTGTCGTCATCGCCCTCGTCGCCGTCTTCGGTATGATGGAGCCGGTCTAGCCGCCGAGCGATTTCACGACAGCGCGAACGGCCGCCGGATCTTGCGTCGTCGGCTTGTATTCTAGACCCACCCTGCCGCGATAGCCTTGGCCGTACAGCCAATCCAGCCGCTCCGCCAGATCAACATGGCCGGTGCCGGGATCGTTGCGGCCGGGATGATCGGCAACATGGAGATGGACGATGCGGTCGACGCGATCGCCGATCACCTGCTGCGTATCTTCGCCCATGACCGCCGAATGATAGAGATCGTAGACGATACCCACTTCCGGACGGCCGACCTCATCGACAATATCGAGGCCTTCCACGGTCGAGGATAGATAGTAGCCGGCATGGTCTATCCTCGTGTTCAGCGGCTCGAGGCCGAGGCGAACGCCGGACCCTTCGAGAATATCGGCACCGGCGCTGAGGGCAGCGACGATGGCCGCGCGCTGCCCGGCACGGGAAAACTCCAGCAGATCATCGCCGGCCTGCGCGATCAGAACTGGTGCGCCAAGGTGCTGGGCGACAGCAACGGACTCTCGCAGTCCCTTCAGCCACGCCTCTTTGTTTGCTGGATTCGTCAGCGCGATCATCGGCTCGGCGACGATGCCGGACACCGCAATGCCGGTCTCGGCGACGACAGCGGCGATCGCGTCCAGATCCTTGTTGGTCCAGTGCCAGAATTCGACCGCATCGAGCCCGGCCGAGTGTGCCAGCCTGACCCGATCGGCAAAAGCGTCGCCATCGCGCGCAAACAACCACTCGATACAAGCCGAAAACTGCCGCATGAGATCCTCCTCCCTCATCGGTCAGGAGCAATGCGCGAGATCGCCCATGACTGCAAGCCTCGCTAGCGATGATATTGCTGCGGCAGCCGCGGCATCGAAGGTTTGATGGCCTCTACCTTCACTGCAGAGAGCACGCGCATGTCGCGCCGGAAATCGGAAGGCGACATCCCGGCAATATGGCGGAAGGATTTGTTGAAGGCGCTGATCGAGCCGAAGCCGCTGTCCATCGCGACCTGCAGAACGTTGGCGCCGTCGCGCATCAACATCGCCTGGGCCCGCGAAAGGCGCAGCAGGTTCACATATTTGGCCAGCGTCATGCCGGTGGATTTCTTGAAGAGGTTCATTGCGTACTTCGGATGGAGATTCGCTGCCTTGGCGATGTCAACCGTATCGATGTCATGCAGGAAATTATCGGCGATGAAATCGCACATGCGCGCCAGGCTGCGTGAAGATTGCGGATGAGCCTGGTCATTGGCCGCATTCCCGGTCTTTTCCGGCACCATGCGATATGGCTCGAAAGCGATGCGCTCCAAACGCAGCAGGAGTTCCGCCACGGCGTGTTCCGCCTTGGCGCCGTCGCCGGACATGACATAGCGGTGCCATCGGGCGAAGTTCTCGTCATCGGCGGCATCGGTCGCCGAGCTTATCAATGCCTGTCCGCGAATGAGGCGGCCGGAGATGTCGAGCGGCAGACGCAGGCGGAAAAAATGCACGAGCGGCAGATGCGCGCCCGCATAGATCGAATCGTCGGACAGCTCGTCCAGCTGATGCGGCTGACCGCCCCAGAAAAGGCAGATCTCACCGGCTCGCAAAGTAAGCTCGTGATCGCCTATGCGGTAGTGCACGGTCCCGCGGACAATGTAATTGACTTCCACCTGCGCGTGCCAATGCGGCTTTGCCATCGGCAACGGCTGGTTATGAAACATCTGCAGGACGTTTGGGAGCCCTTCGACACTGCTCGCACCCGGCTGATAAACTGCCCGTTGACCTACCTTACTTTTCGCCAAGTCGATGTTCCCTTTTTAGGAGACAGAAGCGTACCGGCGGATAGTTTAAGCGTGTTCTACTGAGGACGGCAATTGAAAAGGGAGGATTTTCAATGCGTTTAAAACTTGCTGGAGCGACGGCACTTGCTGCCCTGCTTGCTTCCGGTTCTGCCTTTGCTGAGCAAACCACCATCACTGTTTGGAGCTGGAACATCGCCGCGTCGGCGCTGAAGTCGACGGTCGAGGGGTTCAATAAGAAAAATCCCGACATCAAGGTCGAGGTTCAAGACATCGGCAACCCACAGGTCTTCGACAAGATGCTGGCTGCCTGCGCTGCCGGTGGGGATGGCCTGCCTGATGTCATGTCGATCGAAAACCACAAGGCTTCGATCTTCTGGAACCGCTTTCCGGACTGCCTGACCGATCTCACGAAGCTTGGCTACAACGACGAACTGAAGAAGCAGTTTCCGGATTTCAAGCGCGCCGAGCTTGAAGTCGGCGATGCCGCCTACGCGATGCCGTGGGATTCCGGCCCGGTCACCATGTTCTATCGCCGTGACCTCTATGAAAAAGCAGGCGTCGATCCGGCAACGATCAAGACCTGGGACGATTTCATCGCCGCCGGCAAGAAGATCTCCGCCGCCAATCCCGGTGTCGTCATGACGCAGGCCGATCTCAACGGCGATAGCGAATGGTTCCGCATGCTCGCCAACGAACAGGGCTGTGGTTATTTTTCGAGTGACAGCCAGAGCATCACCGTCAACCAGCCCGGCTGCGTCAAAGCGCTGGACAAGGTGAAGGAGATCAAGGACGCGGGCCTGATGACCGCGGCGAACTGGAACGAGAAAATTCAGGCGAACACTGCAAGCAAAGTGGCATCGCAGCTGTATGGCGGCTGGTATGAAGGCACCGTCCGCTCCACCTCGCCGGATCTCGCCGGCAAATGGGGCGTCTACCCGATGCCGAGCATGACGGCCGACGGCCCGCATGCAGCCAATCTCGGCGGTTCGTCGCTCGCAATCGCCAGCGGCTCCAAGCACAAGGAAGCCGCCTGGAAATTCCTCGAATACACGCTTGGTACCAACGAGGGCCAGGTGACCATGCTGAAATCCTTCGGTCTCGTGCCGTCGCTGTTGACGGCGGTGAAGGATCCCTTCGTCAACGAACCGCAGCCCTATTGGGGTGGGCAAAAGGTCTGGGCCGATATTCTCGCCACCCTGCCGAAAATCCACCCGAGCCCGGGCACCCAGTATTTCAGTGACGCCGACGAGGTCATAAAGGCTGTCCAGACGAAATATCTCGCTGGCGGCTATCCGAACGGCAAGGCCGCGCTCGACGATGCGGCTCAGCAGATCGCTTCGGCGACAGGTCTGCCGCTCGCGAAATGAGTGACACTGCCGGGCGTGCCTCCCAAGCCGCGCCCGGCACCCCCGCCGCCCTCCGGCTCTAAAATCAAAGAAGTAGAGCGTGACGTCGTCCGAAAACCGCCTACACTTTTCGGCGTCACGCTCCAGGGGCGGCGGGGGTGTGATGTCACGCGTGATTTCACTGCGCTAAAGGAGAAGGCTTTCATGCGGTTGCGAAACCGGAGCGCCTATGCGTTCCTTGCACCCTATCTTCTGGTATTCGCCGCTTTCTGGGTCTGGCCGATCATCGATTCGTTCCTGATATCGTTCCAGAATACCCGCGTTAATCCGTGGACCTTCAATCTATCGCTCAATTGGGGGCGGCTGTTCGGCGATCCGGCATTCTACAACGCGCTTGAAAATACGCTGATCATCCTGATCGTTCAGGTGCCCGTCATGATCACGCTCGCCACTGTCATGGCGGTGCTGCTGAATTCACCGCTGTTGAAGGCACGTGGCATTTTTCGCTTTGCCTTCTTCGCGCCCGTCGTTGTCGGAGAAGTGGCCTATGCCGCCGTCTTCCGCCTCATGTTCAACGTCGATTTCGGCATCATCAACAAGCTGCTCGGCGGCGTGGGCATCGCGCCGGTGTCGTGGTTCGCCGACTCGCACGCCGCAATGGTGCTTATCGTTATCGCCGTCACCTGGCGCTGGGCGGGTTACAACGCCATCATCATCCTTTCCGGGCTGCAATCGATCCCGGAGGATGTCTATGAGGCTGCAACCCTCGACCGCGTCAGCCGCTTCAAGCAGTTCATCCACATCACACTGCCGCTCCTGAAGCCGATCATTCTATTCTGCGTGGTCCTGTCCGTCATCGGCACCATGCAGCTCTTCACCGAACCATATCTGATCACCAACAGGGGTGGCCCCGGCGGCGGGACGGAAACGCTCGGCCTGCTGCTCTATCGCCAGGCCTTCCAGTCGACCAACTTCGGCTATGCCTCGGCGATCGCCTATACGATGGCGGCGCTTGCTGTCGCCATCTCTCTTCTCAATCTCTGGGTGGGGCGCGAACCGAAATGAAATCAAAATCCAGATCCACTCTGATCCGCTCGATCGCCTTGCACGGCCTGCTGGCGCCGCTCGCCATCATCTGGCTGTTTCCGCTCTGGATGATGTTCGTCTTCTCGACCATGCCCGATTACGGCATTTTCAGCCCCGGCATCATCCTGACACCGTCGACCGGTTTCATGGACAACTTCCGGAACCTGCAGGCCGACACCAACTTCGTCGGCGCGATGACGATCTCCATCGTCGTTGCGGTCACCTATACCTTCCTGTCGGTGCTGCTGACATCGATGGCCGGATGGGCGCTGGCGCGCTACCAGTTCGCGGGCCGTTCGGGCGTCATCGGCATCATTCTAGGCACGATCACACTGCCCTACTCCGTCGTCGTCATTCCGCAATTCATCATGGTGGCGCGCGATTTCGGACTGGCCAACTCATGGGTCGCGCTGATCGTACCGCCGCTCTTCAATTCGCTCGGCGTGCTCTTCATGCGCCAGGCTTTCTCGATGATGCCGGGTGAACTCTTTGATGCCGCCCGCGTCGAAGGCGTCAAGGAATGGCAGATCTTCCTGCGCATCGCCCTGCCGCTTGCAAGGCCGACGATGGCGGCGCTTGCCATCATCCTGTTCCTGGCCTCCTGGAACAACTACCTCTGGCCGCTGCTCATCAATTCCCGGCCGGGAATGATGACGGCACCCGTCGCGCTCGGAACGCTGATCGGCCTCACAAGGGTCTCCTGGGGCGGCATCATGGCCGGTGCCGTAATGCTGACGGCGCCGATCCTCATCATCTTCGTTCTCCTGCAACGCCACTTCATCGCCGGCATTGCCGCCGGCGCAATCAAATAATTCCGGGAGATCCGTATGGCTGAACTTTCTCTCACCAATATCGTCAAACGCTACGGTTCGCTGGAAATCATCCACGGCGCCAATCTCGAGGTGAAGGACGGCGAATTCGTCGTCTTCGTCGGGCCGTCCGGATGTGGCAAGTCGACACTGCTGCGCATGATCGCCGGGCTGGAGGATATTTCCGGCGGCGAGCTCAAGATCGGCGGCCGCGTCGTCAACGACGTGGAACCGGCCGATCGTGGCATCGCCATGGTCTTCCAGTCCTATGCCCTCTACCCGCACCTGACCGTCGAGCAGAACCTTAATTTCGGGCTGCGCATGAACGGCAATCCGAAGGCCGACACCGATCGTCGCGTCAAGCAGGCCGCCGAGATCCTGCAGATTACGGAGCTGATGCAGCGTCGGCCGAAGCAGCTTTCCGGCGGTCAGCGCCAGCGCGTCGCCATCGGCCGCGCCATCGTGCGCGAACCGCAGATCTTCCTGTTCGACGAGCCGCTCTCCAACCTCGACGCCGAACTGCGCGTGCAGATGCGCGTCGAAATCTCGCGCCTTCACAAGAAGCTCGGCACGACGATGATCTACGTCACCCACGACCAGACGGAAGCCATGACGCTCGCCGACAAGATCGTCGTGCTGCGCGGCGGCAATATCGAGCAGGTAGGCGCGCCGCTTGACCTTTATGACGACCCGGCCAACCAGTTCGTCGCAGGCTTCGTCGGCTCGCCGAAAATGAACTTCCTGCAGGCTGAGGTGGCTGACAATCAGCAGGGCCGCATCGCCGTCGTGCTCAAGGGCCAGCGCAACGTTCGCCTGACATTGCCCGTCTCCTCGGCAAAGTTGGAGGTCGGCCAGCCGGTGACGCTCGGCGTCCGCCCGGAACATTTCCTCGAGGCCGGACGGGGTGATGTGGACATGAATGTCGATGTCGACGTCGCGGAGCATCTCGGCAATACCAGCTACATCTACGCCAATGTCGAAGGCGGCGAGCAGATCGTCATCGAGCGCGAGGAGTCCCGCAACACGGGCAACCGCGACAAGCTCACCGTGGCGCTTTCGGCCGCCAAGACATTCCTGTTCGACAGCGCTGGCAACCGATTGCGGTAGGCGCAGCCTATTCTCCCAAGACAGCATGCAGATTTAGGAAAGGATCGTTCCATGACCACTGAGACACCAATCCGCTGGGGCATCATCGGCCCCGGCAGGATCGCACAGACTTTTGCCGATGGTATCGCCCATTCCCGCAGCGGCAAGCTGGTGGCGATCGCCAGCCGCAACCCGGACAAGCCGGGTCTCGGTGACGGTTTCCCGGGTGCGCGCATTGTCAACGGCTACGAAGCCCTGCTCGCCGACAAGGAGATCGACGCCGTCTATATCGCCACCCCGCACACCGGCCATGCCGAATGGGCGATCAAGGCGATCCGCGCCGGCAAGCATGTGCTCGTCGAAAAGCCGATCGCGCTTTCGGCCTTTGATGCGGAAGCCATCTATTACGAGGCCAAGAAAGCCGGCGTCTTCGCCGGCGAAGCCTTCATGTATCGCGTCCATCCGCAGACGGCTAAGCTGATCGAGCTTATCAAGAGCGGCGTGATCGGCGATCTGCGCATCATCCGCACCTCCTTTGGCTTCAACATGGGCAAAGTGAATCCGGAACACCGGCTGTTTGCCAATGACGCGGCCGGCGGCGGCATTCTCGATGTCGGCGGCTATCCGGTCTCGATGGCCCGCCTGATCGCCGGCGCGGTCGACGGCAAGCCGTTCCTCGATCCTGAAAAGGTCGCGGGCGTCGGCCATCTCGGCCAGACAGGCGTCGACGAATGGGCTTCCGCCGTCCTGAAATTCCCGAACAACGTCATCGCCGAAGTGTCCTGCTCGATCATGGCAAACCAAGACAATACGCTGCGCATCATCGGCTCGGACGGTCGTATCGAAGTCAAGGACTTCTGGTTCGCCTCCGGCCATAAGGGCGGTATCGGCAAGATCAACGTGATCAAGGGCGGCGAAACCCAGACGATCGAAGTCAAGGAAGATCGCTGGCTCTACTCCTTCGAAGTCGATGCGGCGGGCGATGCCATCCGTGCCGGACAAAAGGAATTCGCCTATCCCGGCATCAGTTGGGCCGATTCGATCGGAAACCTCAAGGTGCTCGACCAATGGCGTGCTTCGATCGGCCTGGAATATAGCGTCGAGAAGGCGGCGAAGCGGACGAAGAACATCGCAGGCGCGACCGTCACCAAGGGCAACAGCATTCCGAAGCGCAGCATTCCCGGCATCTCCAAGCCGGCATCGCTCGTCACACTCGGCTTCGAGTTTTTCCCGAATTTCGCCGCCGCTTCGCTGACGCTCGACGCCTTCTATGAAGCCGGCGGCAATGCCTTCGACACGGCCTATGTCTATGGCGGCGGCAAGACGGAAAGCATCTTCGGCGACTGGCACACCAGCCGCAACGTACCGCGCGAGGAGATCGTGCTGATCGGCAAGGGCGCCCATTCGCCGCTTTGCTATCCGGACGTGATCGCCAAGCAGCTCGACCAATCCCTCAATCGCCTGAAGACCGACTATGTCGACATCTACTTCATGCATCGCGACAATACCGACGTTCCGGTCGGCGAGTTCGTCGATGCCATGGATGCCGAGGTGAAGGCCGGCCGCATTCGCGGCATCTTCGGCGGCTCGAACTGGACGCGCGCGCGCTTCGACGAAGCGATCGCCTATGCTCAGAAGAACGGCAAGACGGCACCGGCGGCCCTCTCCAACAACTTCTCGCTGGCGGAAATGCTCGATCCGATCTGGGCCGGATGCGTTGCCGCCTCGGACGACGAGTGGAAGGCCTGGCTGAATGCGAAGCAGATCCCGAACTTCGCCTGGTCGAGCCAGGGCCGAGGCTTCTTTACCGACCGCGCCGGCCGCGACAAGCGGGACGACGAGGAACTGGTGCGCGTCTGGTATTCCGACCGCAATTTCGGCCGTCGCGACCGAGCGATCGAACTGGCGCAGAAGCTCGGCCGCAGCCCGATCCACATCGCGCTTGCCTATGTCGTCGCGCAGCCCTTCCCTGTGATCCCGCTGATCGGACCGCGGACGATCGCCGAGCTGGAAGACAGCCTTTCGGCGCTTGACATCAAGCTGACGCCGGAACAGGTGAAGTGGCTCGAAGGCTGAGATAAGACAGTCGGCCGGCGGGGCTCGAGAAATGAAAGCAGCCCATCCGGGAAACCGGATGGGCTGCTTTCACATGGGAAGAGATCGCTGTTACCCCTTCTCCCGTCGGGGAGAAGGTGCCGGCAGGCGGATGAGGGGGATTCGCCAAGAGCACGAAAACCAATTAAATCAGCGCAGTTAACCCCCTCATCCGACCCTTCGGGCCACCTTCTCCCCAAGGGGAGAAGGAGTTTATAGCGCCAAGCATGAGAGATCAGGCGGCGAAATCGAATGTCTTCGTATCCGTCCCTTCGAGCCGCAGCAGATAGGCCTTGCGCTCGAGACCGCCGGCAAATCCCCGGAGATCGCCAGCCGATCCCACGACGCGATGGCAGGGCGCGATGATCGAGATCGGGTTGCGGCCGTTGGCAGCGCCGACGGCACGGATGGCCTTTGCCGAGCCGATCTCGGTCGCGATCTGGCGGTAGCTGCGCGTCTCGCCGAAGGGGATGGCGAGCAGCGCCTGCCATACCTTCTGCTGGAACTCTGTTCCGGCAAAATCGAGTGGCAGATCGAAAGCCTGTCGTTCGCCGGCGAAGTATTCGCGGAGTTGCCGCTCTGTCTCCAGCAGCACGGGATGGCTGTCGTCTTCCGCCACAATCAGCAAGGGCACGCGGCCGGGCCGGTCGTTATCCCAGAGGATCGCAGCAAGGCCATCATCGCTGCCGACGAGCTTCAAGGCGCCGACGGGCGAATCGATGATCCGATAGACATACTGCTTTTCCGCATTTTTCAGGGCTTTGGTCATGCCGATATCCTTTCTTTGAATTGCGCTCGTGGCATCGGGCGAGATTGCCTCTGATGGAGCACTTATGTTCGTATTGGACCTCAAATGACCGTCGCCAACCACCCGAAAACGGAGGGCGGGCAAGAAAATCTCGGCATTTCCCGATCTCTGTGCTCAGCTGCAAGATGACGCAGCCTCCATGCGCACGCTTGGGGAATGGGCTGGAATTGTGTAGAATCGCGCAAAGCCAGATCGTCAAGCATGCGGAGCTCGATATGACAGTTCGCCCGCCACGCAACTTCAATCCATCGCAAACCAAAGAAACCGGGCTCGGCATTCTCGAATATGAGATGATGTCGGAACGCGCCAGCACGCTCGGCCATCACGGCATGAAGGTGGAAGCGGCGCTTGCCGCGTTGCAGGAGGGGGAAGCGAAGGGCAAGGAGGGCATCGAGCACGAGCGGCTGGTGGATACCGCGGCGCAAGCTGTCTGGGCCATGTTCATCCATCGCGAGATCTGCGGCCTGCGCAACGGCCGCGATGTCATCCAGCGCTATGGCATTCCGAACAAAGTGCTTGCGCGCCTCGGGGCCAGCCCGAGACACCCCTGAGTATCAGGATTTCAAGATCGCCTGGAAACGCGGGTCGAAGGCGTGGCCGATCGGCTCGGCCGCCGCACCACGCGCCACCGCCCAGGGATCGGTCATGCCGAGCTGCAGGCGCGGTAGCCATCGGCCGGGACGATCGGCATTAGAGGGCAGCAGCGGCTGCATGGCCGCGATCAGCCGTGTTGCCAACGCGACGGGGGCACCGCCGCACAGAATCACCGTTTGCGGATCGAAGACGGTTTCGATGAGCTGGACACTCCAGCGCAGATCGATCGCCGCCCTTTCGATCCATGTGAGAATATCCGGATCGTCGGCGGCAGCTCGATCATTGATCAGCGAGTAAATATCAGGCGCCATCGGATCGACGCCGAGGTGATCGTAGAGCGAAGCCAGCGACGCGCGATGCTCCAGCTGGGTCTGTTTTCCGCCTGATGTCAGCAACGCCATGCCGATTTCGCCGGCATTGCCATGGGCACCACTATAGAGCTCGCCGCCGAGGATTAGCCCGGCACCGATGCCATAGCCGACATAAAGGCAGACGGCATGGTCGAGGCCATGGGCCGCGCCAACCATACGCTCGGCGGTCGCGCAGGCGGCGGCGTCGTTCTGAAGGGTCACATTGAGACCGGTTCCGGCCGACAGTGTTTCGAGCAAGGGAAAGCGTTGCCAGGCACCCATCATCCAGGGATTGTCGGCATCGTCCTGCTCGATGCCGAAGGGACCAGGCATCGCCGCACCGAGGCCGACGAGACGCTTCTCCGCCTGCACGACACGCTGGCTGAGCTCAGCACGCACGTCTGCTATCAGCTTCAGAACCACCGGTGTACCCGTCGCCGGTCCACCGGCCGGCAAATTTGCCTCTTTGCGGATGAGGACATTGCCGACGAGATCGACGGCGATGGCGCGGGTGATGTGCCGGTCGATCTGCAGGCCGATGGCGAAAGCGCCTTCCGGCACGAGGCCATAGGGAGTCGAGGGCTGGCCGCGGCCACGGCGCACCGTTTCTCTTGAGGTCACCAACCCGTCGTGTTCCAGCTCCTCCATGATATTGGAGACCGTCTGCTTCGTCAGGCGGGTGGCGCGTGCGAGATCCGCGCGGGAGAGTGCACCATTCAACCGCAGGGCATCGATGATCACTCGCCGGTTATGGGCGCTGGTACCTTCGTGGTTCGTTCCGCTGGTAGCCCTGATCGGGCGAATATCGTTCATCTGTTTTTGCCTCTTGACAGCAATAGAATATTGAAGAACAAATTAGTCAAGACAATTGACTTAAAAGAAACCACAGAGTTTCATCGGGGAACTTAAGCGAGCCTTCGGGCTCCAGGACGCGCCGATCGATGTTCGGCAGCCGGCCCGGCCAATTGCCTGCTCGACACCCGATGGCGACGCTTCAGCCGCCGTTGGAAAAATCGCGTGACTGTCAAAAAACTGGAGGCTGGAATGTTGAAATCCTTGAACAAGACATTGCTCGGCGCAGCGTTGATCGGCGTATCCTTCGCCTCGCACGCCTTTGCCGAAACCACGATCAATGCCCTCTTCATGGCGCAGGCTGCCTATAGCGAAGCCGATGTACGCGCCATGACGGATGCCTTTTCCAAGGCCAATCCCGATATCAAGGTCAATCTCGAATTCGTCCCTTATGAAGGCCTGCACGATAAGACCGTGCTCGCTCAAGGCTCCGGCGGCGGCTATGACGTCGTGCTCTTCGACGTGATCTGGCCGGCCGAATACGCGACGAACAAGGTTCTGGTCGACGTCTCCTCGCGCATCTCCGATGACACGAAGAAGAACGTGCTGCCGGGCGCCTGGACGACGGTTCAGTATGACAGCAAGTATTACGGCATGCCGTGGATCCTCGATACCAAGTACCTGTTCTACAACAAGGAAATCCTTGACAAGGCCGGCATCAAGACGCCGCCGAAGACCTGGGATGAACTGAACGAACAGGCGAAGATCATCAAGGACAAGGGTCTTCTCGCAACCCCGATCGCCTGGAGCTGGTCGCAGGCCGAAGCCGCGATCTGCGATTACGCCACACTCGTCAGTGCCTATAAGGGCGACTTCATCAAGGATGGCAAGCCGGACTTCCAGACCGGCGGCGGCCTCGATGCCCTGAAATACATGGTTACTAGCTACAAGTCCGGCCTCACCAATCCGAACTCCAAGGAATTCCTCGAAGAGGATGTCCGCAAGGTCTTCGAAAACGGCGACGCCGCCTTCGCGCTGAACTGGACCTACATGTACAACATGGCCAACGACCCGAAGGACAGCAAGGTCGCGGGCAAGGTCGGCGTCGTGCCGGCACCGGGCGTTACCGGCAAGAGCGAGGCTTCGGCCGTGAACGGCTCGATGGGCCTTGGCATCACCTCGGCCAGCAAGCATCCGGACGAGGCCTGGAAGTACATTTCCTTCATGACTTCGCAGGCAACGCAGAACCAGTATGCCAAGCTCAGCCTGCCGATCTGGGCATCATCCTATGACGATCCGGCCGTTACCAAAGGCCAGGAAGAACTGATCGCGGCCGCAAAGGTCGGCCTCGCCGCCATGTATCCGCGTCCGACGACGCCGAAATATCAAGAACTGTCGACCGCACTTCAGCAGGCAATCCAGGAATCGCTGCTCGGCCAGTCTTCTCCGGAAGATGCGCTGAAGTCTGCTGCCGACAATAGCGGTCTCTGATACTCTTGCCGGGCGGTGCCAGTCACCGCCCGCCTCTCTTGATCCTCCATGAAGAATGAAAGAAGGGGCCTGTCATGTCCGGCACCTCTATGACAACCCGCGCCTGGCTTTTGATGCTGCCGCTGCTCGTGGTGATGATCGCCGTCATCGGCTGGCCTCTCGTCGACACGGTCGGCCTTTCTTTCACCGATGCCAAGCTTGTGGGAACCGGCGGCAATTTCATCGGCATCGACAATTACGCAAAGATGCTGGCGAACTCCAATTTTCAGCGCACCCTGATCACGACAGCCTGGTTCGCGATCGTCTCCGTCGCCGCCGAAATGGTGCTCGGCGTGCTGGCCGCGCTACTACTGAACCACAATTTTAGGGGTCGCGGCATGCTGCGCGCGCTGATGATCCTGCCTTGGGCGCTGCCGACGGTCGTCAACGCAACGCTGTGGCGCCTGATCTACAATCCGGAATATGGCGCGCTGAATGCAGCGCTCACCCAGCTTGGCCTGCTCGACGCCTACCGCTCCTGGCTTGGCGAACCGGGCACGGCGCTGACGGCACTCATCGTTGCCGACTGCTGGAAGAATTTCCCGCTTGTAGCGCTGATTGCGCTCGCCGCCCTGCAGGCCGTGCCGCGCGATATCACCGCCGCTTCGCTGGTCGATGGCGCCGGGCCCTTCAAGCGTTTCCGCTTCGTCATCCTTCCCTATCTTGTGGGACCGCTGATGGTGGCGCTGGTGCTGCGCACCATCGAGGCTTTCAAAGTGTTCGACATCATCTGGGTGATGACCCGCGGCGGCCCGGCAAACAGCACGCGCACGCTCTCCATCCTCGTCTACCAGGAAGCCTTTTCCTTCCAGCGGGCGGGATCGGGCGCATCGCTTGCCCTCATCATCACGCTGCTGGTCACGGTGCTTGCCGCCGCCTATGCCGCCCTTGTCCGCAAAACCGCGGGGAGTGCCACCTGATGGAACGCAAGAGCCCGCTCTTCACCTGCTTCATCTATGTCTGCGCCATCCTGCTCGCCGTCGTCATCCTGGCGCCGATCGCCTGGCTCTTTATCATGAGCATTTCGCCGGCTGCCGATCTTGCCGCCAAGCCTTTGCGCTGGTGGCCGCAGACAGTGGATTTCTCGCGCTACAGACTGCTCTTGTCGACGCTGGAAAACAGCGAGGGCGCCGCCTTCACGTCGTCGCTTCGCAACAGTATCGAAGTCGCCGGCATGGCGACCATCGCCGCCATCGTGCTCGCCATCCCCGCCGGCTGGGCCGTGTCGCGCACGCCGTCCGTCGGGTGGTCACTTTCCATGGTCATCGCAACCTATATGCTGCCACCGGTGGCCCTTGCCGTGCCGCTCTATATGGGCCTTGCCCATCTCGGTATGCTCAACAACGTCTTCGGCCTGGCGCTCGTCTATCTGACGATTCTCGCGCCATTCACGACCTGGCTGATGAAATCCGGCTTCGATTCCATTCCGAAGGAAATCGAGGCCGCCGCGATGATCGACGGCGCCGGGCTGTTCCAGACGCTTAAGATCATCACACTGCCGCTTGCCATGCCCGTGATGGCGACCTCGGCGCTCTTCGCCTTCCTGCTTGCCTGGGATGAATTCTTCTATGCGCTGCTCTTTACCTCGGACCAGCGCGCCAAGACCCTCACCGTCGCCATCGCGGATCTCGCCGGCGGCCGCGTCTCGGATTACGGACTGATCGCGACTGCCGGTGTGCTAGCCGCCCTGCCCCCGGTGCTGATCGGCCTTGTCATGCAACGTGCCCTGATCTCGGGCCTCACCAATGGCGGCGTCAAGGGATGACCATGACCAAAGAGAAAACACGCCCCGAAGGCCTTGCCGCCATCGACCGCGAAATGGCCCGCCAGCATGCCGATGCGCTTGCTTCCTTCGAGGCCGCGAGCGATATGGCCGCCAAGGCCGCAGCCTCGCTGAAGCGCACCGGCCGGCTGCTGCTGCTCGGCATGGGCGGCTCGCACGCCGTCAACCGCGCCGTCGAGCCGCTCTATCGTGCAGCGGACATCGATGCGATCGCGCTGCCGCTTTCCGAACAGCTCGGCCAGCCGCTGTCGCTGGAGGGCCGCACGATCTTCATGACCTCGCAATCTGGCGAAAGCGCTGAGGTCGTGCGCTGGTTCAACGAGACGGGCGGTACCGCCGAGACTTTTGGCCTGACGCTGGAAGGCAGCTCCTTCCTCGCCAGAACCTCGCCTTCTCTCGTCGGCGCCGGCGGTACCGAGCTTGCCTTTGCCGCAACCCGCAGCCTCACCGTCACCTTCGCACTGCATCTGGCGATCTTCGCCGCACTTGGGCAGGATCCCGCGCCGGCGCTCGCCGTGCTTCGCGCGCCCGAAGCCCTCGATATCAAGCCGGCGCTTGCGGCCCTCGCCAATGTCGCGACGGTCGTCACCTCGGGCCGCCGGCTGCAGGGCGTTGCCGAGGCCTTGGCGCTCGGCCTCACCGAACTTTCCCGTCGTCCCTGCTTCTCGCTTGAAGGCGGCCAGCTGCGCCATGGTCCGATGGAAATGCTCGGCCCCTCGATCGGCGTCGTCCTCTTCCGCGGCAATGATGCGACGGCCGGCCTCGTAACGGCCATGGCCGTTTCTGCGTTCGAGACGGGTGCGCCCGTGATTATTTTCGACGGCTCGGAGGAAGAGCCGGTGCCCGGCTGTATCAGTCTTCGCTTCAGGCCGGAAACCGGACTTGCCGCCATCTTCCAGATGCTGCCTGTCGCCCAGTCGCTGATGATCTCCTTTGCCGACGAGCGGGTGGAGAATGCCGGCACGCCGGTGCGCTCCACCAAGATCACCCGGAGCGAATGAATGAAGCCGCTTGCAGTCATCGGCAACGTCAATATCGACCTGATCCTTGGGCCGGCGGCACCATGGCCTAAGGCCGGAACTGAGATCATCGTCGATCATGACGAGCTGCGCGTCGGCGGCCAGGCGGGCAATAGTGCGCTTGCCTGGGAAGGCCTCGGCGTCGATTACGAGATCGCGGCCAACGTCGGCAGCGATCAGTTCGGGCGCTGGCTCAGCGAGGCATTTGGCGCGCGCAGCAGCAAATGGCCGATACGCCCGGAGGGCACGACACTTTCGGTCGGCATCACGCATCCCGATGACGAGCGAACCTTCTTCACGACGCGCGGCCACCTGCCGCGCTTCAATCTCGCTGACGTGCATGCGGTGCTCGATGGTAACAGGCTCAGCGACGGCTATGTGCTGTTGTGCGGGGCCTTTCTTACCGAGGACCTCACCCGGGATTACGATGCTCTGTTCGACTGGGCCGACAAGCATGGAATCACCGTCGCGCTCGATACCGGCTGGCCGCTCGACGGCTGGACCAAGGAGAATTGCGATGCCACGCGGCGCTGGCTTTCCCGCTGCGGCGTGGCGCTCATGAATGAGGTCGAAACGACGACCTTAGCCGGCATGGACGATCCCGCTGAAGCCGCCCGCGCACTCCATGCATTGATGCCAGAAGGCGCCATCTTCGTCGTCAAGCGCGGTCCGGATGGTGCGATCGCCATCGATGCCGACGGCAAGCTCGTTTCGGCTACAGCGCCAAAAGTTACGGTGGTCGATACGATCGGCGCCGGCGATGTCTTCAATGCCGGCTTCCTGGCCGCCCTTGTCCGCGGCGAGCCGACTGCAGCCTGCCTTTCGGCCGGGACCGCGGTCGCGTCCCGCGCCATTTCCACTCTGCCGCGCAGCTATGGCCCGGTCAACGCATCCGAGGAGGCCGTTCAATGAGCGCGCTCGAAATCCAGAACATCCGCAAGAGCTACGGCGACGTGGAGACGCTGAAAGGCATCGATATTTCGCTTGAAAGCGGCGAATTCCTGGTGCTGCTCGGCTCGTCCGGCTGCGGCAAGTCCACGCTTCTGAACATCATCGCCGGGCTTGCCGAGGCAACCAGCGGCGATATCCGCATCGGCGATCGCTCCGTGCTCGGCGTGCATCCGAAGAATCGCGACATCGCCATGGTGTTCCAGTCCTACGCGCTCTATCCGAACCTTTCGGTCCACCGCAACATCGGCTTCGGCTTGGAGATGCGCAAGGTGCCTGCCGCCGAGCGCGACAAGGCAGTGCGCGAGGCGGCAAAGCTTTTGCAGATCGAGGCGCTTTTGGAGCGCAAGCCGAGCCAGCTTTCCGGCGGCCAGCGCCAGCGCGTGGCGATCGGCCGGGCGCTGGTGCGCAAGCCGGAGGTGTTCCTGTTCGACGAGCCGCTTTCCAACCTGGACGCCAAGCTGCGCATGGAAATGCGCACCGAGCTGAAGCGCCTGCACCAGATGCTGAAGACCACCGTCGTCTATGTGACGCACGACCAGATCGAGGCGATGACGCTCGCAACCCGCATCGCCGTGATGAGGGACGGCCGGATCGAACAGCTCGGCACGCCGGACGAGATCTACAATCATCCGGCAACGCTCTATGTGGCCACCTTCGTCGGCGCACCGCCGATGAACCTTTTGAACGCGACTGCCGATCAGGGCTCGCTGCGCATCGACGGAACCTCGATCATTCTGCCGATGCCGGCAACGAAAGCAGAGATCGCCCAAGGACAGCAGCTTGTGGTCGGTATCCGGCCGGAAACCCTGCGTCTCGATGAGCACGGCACGCTTGAGGCGATCTGCGAAGTGGCGGAACTGACCGGCCCCGAGTTGATCGTGACCGCAAAGGCAGGTTCGCAGCGGCTGATGGCCTGCTTGCCGCCGCGCACCGCGATTGCCGAAGGGCAGAGCCTCAAGCTCGGCTTCGACGCCAGCGCGTTGCATCTCTTCGATCGTGCCACCGGTCAGCGCTGCGAATAGGCCTTTCGGACTTATGATCGCCTTGATCCTCAATGGGCCGGCGACCATCGCCACCGAAGCGAAGGCGTCGGAAATTGCACGTCTTTCGAAGCTGTCTTCGGCCGCCACCATTCCCTATTCGGTCGTTTTTGCTGTTTCTGTCACTGGAATACATGCCGACGGATGTCGCGATCAGCCTGACCTCGTTCCGCACCACCAGTATCCTCCTGGTCTTCCTGCTGTCGCCGGCGGCCGTCATCGCCGCGCGGCGCTATTGTCGCCAATG
>UCII01000022.1 GCA_900472485.1 Hyphomicrobiales bacterium | reverse complement strand
CAAAACATGAAACGCTCTAGAGCCAGCCGTTGGTCTCCGATATCGGCAAGCCGCTCGCCGATCACTCCCTGATTGAGACCGAGTGTCCCGTCACCGGCGCCGGGTATGGTGTTCCACGCATCCTTTACCTCGTGAGGAAGGATGTGTTCTTCGATCGCGATGATCTTCATCCCTGAAACCTTTATATTTTGCTTCTCGGTGATTTCAGCTTTTGCCGGTCCGTGCACGGAGGATGGCTCGCTGAAAGGGAGCCGGAGACCGTCGCTCAGCCGCTGGCGGTCAATCGCTCGACGAGAGCTTGGCCGACGCCATGCGCCGAAGCTGGATTCTGCCCAGTGATCAAACGGCCATCGGTGACGATGTTCTCCGACCAATTGGCCGCAGCCTGATGCAGGGCGCCGCGTTGCTTGAGAGTGGTCGCCAGAAGATATGGAACCACATTCGTATATTTGACCTCGGCTTCCTCCTCATCGGTAAAGGAGGCAAGCTTCTTGCCAGCCACGAGATAACTGCCGTCGGACAGTGTCGCATTCACCAGCGCGGCGGGGCCATGACAGACAGCCGAGACGATGCCGCCCGCTTCCCAGATTTCGCGGATGACCTTTTGTACTGCCTCGCTGTCGGCAAAATCCCACATCGTGCCATGCCCGCCGGCGAAGAAGACTGCCGAGTAGCGCGACGGATCGAGATCCTTCAGGATCAATGAGTTGGCCAGCGCGCTGCGGAACTCCTTATCCTTCCAATAGCGGGCATTGGCCGCATCGGACAGATCGAAGAAGTCGATCGGCGGGTGGCCGCCGCGGATCGAAGCGATTTCGTAGGGAATTCCAGCTTCGCCAAAGACTTCCAGCGGATGTGTGAGTTCGACCATGGCAAACCCGGTCGGCTCGCCGCTATCGCCCCGGATCGGGTGACTGGTGACTACACACAGGATGGGCTTGATTGTATTTGCCATGGTCGGTTCCCTCGGGATTTAAGCGAGGCCATGGCGATCGCGAAGCGATAGTTCACGTCGCTCTTCAACATGGCTCACAGGCTTCATTGATCTTCTGGATGGGGATGATCTCGACATCCGCGGCTCAGCCGCGCGCCAATCGCTCGAACGAAGATGAGATCAGGCGTTGCCGGGAGCGAAGAGCGATTCCCAGTTCGTAAAAGGACCGAGCGGAATCACCTCCCAACCGATCAGGCCAGCCTTGGCGAGGGGGAATTCGGCAAGCGCCGCCTTGGCGGCTTCGATGGACTCTGCTTCCGCGATGATGGCAACACCGGGACGGTCCTGCCTGAAGTAGATGTCACGGATGATACCGCCTTTGTACATCTGCCAGGCGTGACGGGCCTCATCCTGCATATGCGGCCCATATTTCTCCAGCGAGGCGCCAGGCTGTGGCACGTCGAGACAAAGCAATTTCATGATCAGGTTTCCTTGGTTTACAGACGGGTGGGCTGGAACCGGCGGGTCGTCTCCGCCACGCGCCGGCCGAGGTATTGAGCCGTTTTCAAGTCGCTGCCGATCGGCGCGTCGTTCGGGGCCTGGTCCACGTTGGATTGGGTCATGACCCCCAGCCAGCTTCCCAGCCGGTTGAGATCGTCCACGCTGCCGGTGCTGCTGCTGTTGCCCGGCATCATATCGAGGCCGACCCAGATCATGCCGTGTTGGGCTGCGAATAGAGCAATCGATATGAGCGAGTTCAGCTTGTCGCCATGCTGGGCTCCGGAATTCGTAAAGCCGGCCGCAATCTTGTTGCGCCACTTTTGGGCCGACCACGCCGCCTTGGTCGAATCCTCGAAGAACTGCTTGAGCTTGGCGCTGATCAGGCCGTTATAGGTCGGCGATCCGAAGATGATGGCATCGCTGCGCTCGAGCGCTTCCCAGTCCATCGGCCCGTCCGCGACGGCGATCAGTTTCACCTCGGCCTCTCGTACTTCACCAATCCCGGCCGCCACAGCCTCGGCAACGCGCGCGGTGTGGCCGAAGCCACTGTCATATACGATTGAAATCAACAACTTGATCATCTTCCTGCAATGAAAATGCGCATGACGGGAAACGATTTTGGGGCGAACTGCCCCAACCGCACTGAAAAATGTCATTTGCTTGATCTCATCAATATCTTAGAATGGTATTCAGTAGTGGCGATTGTTTTTCACTTCTTTACTTCCTGGAATTCCGCAATCGCGCCATAAAGGCGTCTGAAAAGGTTTCGCCATGCGCGACAGATTTGACGGGATAGAAGTTTTTGTAGAAGCGGTCGAAGCTGGAGGGTTCAAACGCGCGGCCGATCGGCTGTCCCTCACGCCCTCCGCAGTCGGCAAAGCCATTGCACGGCTGGAAGAGCGGCTGGGCGTCCGCCTGTTTCAACGAACGACGCGCACGCAATGTCTGACTGAAGACGGCCAGCAATATTACGAGCGCTGTCTGCGTGCCATCGAGGAATTGCGCACGGGCGAATCCCTCTTGGAAACGGGACGCCGCGAGGTCGTTGGCAAGCTTCGCGTGTCACTACCTGTCTTGTTTGGCCGCTACTGCGTTGCGCCCATTCTGCGTTCCTATGCTCGCCAGCATCCGAAGCTCGAACTCGAACTCAGCTTCAACGATCGTCAGGTTGATATGATCGCCGATGGTTTCGACCTTGCCGTACGCAACGGCGCGCTTGGCAATGGGACGTCGTTGCGCGCTCGGCGGCTCGTCGGCCAGCGCAAGGCGCTGTGTGCGTCTCCCGCATATCTTGCAGAACGCGGACAGCCGCATTCCCTTGCCGAGTTGAGGGATCACGACATGCTCGTCTATTGGCGCAACGATTATGCGTTACCTTGGCGGCTTCCGGACGTATCGGGGGACCTCGTTGATGTGCCCGTCAGTTCCAGACTCCGTTTCGATGATCTTGAAGCTATCACGGATGCTGCGGTCGAAGGCATGGGACTTGCGTGGCAGCCCCACTGGCTCATCAGCAATCACATACGCGCTGGCAGACTGGTTGAACTTTGGACGGACAGGCCAAGTGCGACGATCGAAGCCTATGCCGTCTGGCCGGCTGCACAGCATCTGCCGTTACGGTCCAGGCTCGCGATCGACGCTCTTGCCAGCGAATTGCCGAAACTTTTCGGCCAGGAGGCTGTTTAATTCGCCCAGTGTCCAATCATGTTGAATGACGCAATGCGTTCACAAGAAGGGAAAATGCTGGAGAGGATTGACGGCGGCTGGGATAGTACAGGTGAAAACCCTCCCAATAGGGTGAATAATCCTCAAGAAACCGGTGCAGCCGCCCGGTTTCGAGATGGGGCTTGGCGATATCTTCGGGGACATAGGCAAAACCGAAGCCGTCGAGCGCCGCCTCGAGAACATTATAGATGGTGTTGAAGACGAGCTGTCCGTCCACCCTGACCTTCACTTCGCGTCCTTGCTCCTCGAATTCCCAGGCGTAGAGACCACCATATGTCGGAAGTCGAAGATTGATACAGCGATGCTGGGTCAACTCTTTTGGATGTCCCGGGATATCCCGAGAAGCAAAATAGGACTCCGCGGCGACCACCGCGAAGCGCACATCCGGACCGATCCGAACGGAGATCATGTCCTTGGCGATCTGTTCGCCAAAACGTACGCCTGCGTCGTAACGATCGCTGACGATGTCCTGCAAGCCGTAATTTACATCCAGCTCAAGCCTGATGTCCGGATACTGGTGAAGAAAGCTTCGAAGCTTCGGCCAAATGTAATGCTGGATCTGGTAATCGCCTGCCGTCAAACGGATGGTGCCGGCAGGTTTTTCGCGCAGTGCGTTGAGGCCATCGATCGCCGTTCCGATTTCATCAAAAAGTGGACCAACGCTGGTAAGCATCCGCTCGCCGGCCTCGGTTGGCGAGACGCTGCGCGTCGTTCTCGTCAGCAGCCGCACGCCAAGCCGCTCCTCGAGCTGGCGAATCGTGTGACTGAGCGCCGACTGTGAAACTCCGAGCTTAGCGGCGGCTTTGGTGAAACTGCGTTCTCTCGCGACCAGCAGGAACACCATCAGGTCGTTGATGTTCTGTCGCTCCACTCATGATTCCTTCTCATGACCATATGTTCATTTATAAAGCACATGATCATGAAATAGTAGCGGCTTCGGTTGGGGCAGTGATTATGCCGATCAGCGTCGCCATTCCTTCACGCTCTCGGCGACCAATTTGGCGTTCATTTCGGTCGGTTGCGCAATACCTCACCGACAACGGTCGAAGCGGAGAACGCGTTCGGCCATCCTGCATAGAAGGCCGTTTGGGCCACGACTTCTCCTGCTTCTTCAGCGGTGAGGCCATTATCCATCGCCCGGTTGAGGTGATAGGTGATCTGGGCACTCTGGCCCGAAGCGATCAGCGAGCTTACGGTCACAAGGCTCCGGTCCCGTGGCGCAAGACCCGGCCGCTGCCAGAGATCGAGAAAGAGCGGTTCGGCGGTAAAGAGCACCAAGCCCGGCGAAATCTGTCCCACATTTTTCTCAACGGCCGCTGCGCGCCGCTGCTCGGCTTCCTCATTCAAAGGCAGCAATTGCGGAGAAGCCGCGGGAAGCTTAGTGGCCGCAATATTGCGTTCGGCAAACACATCCTTCGTCACGGCGATGGCAGACATGGCATTCGGCCATCCTGAATAGAAGGCAAGATGAGTTATGATCTCCGAGACTTCACTCGGAGTGACGCCGCTATCGAGAGCGACATTTACATAATGCCTCAGATCGAAACCCTGGTTTCGGGCGATCAGGACCGACAGCGTAACAATGCTGCGATCACGTCGCGAGAGCTGTGGCCGCTGCCACAGATTTCCAACCACATCTTCTTCGGTGTACCGGCCGAGAGCGGGCGATACCGAACGGATGTCGCCGGTCGTCAATGACGAGGCATGTTCTGGCATAGCTCCGCCGCCCATTCCTTCCTGAGCAAAGACAGGCTCGCCCATCGTGAGCGAGATCGCCGTGGCCGCCAAGATCCGTTTCATTGACATTCCCTTCGATTTGATTGTTGTGGAGCATCCATCCCGTCAGACGCCTCGCATGCACGAGGATGGACGCGACTTTGCCGATCAGCTGAGAGTTAGTGCATGCCCGCCAAAGCGGCCTGGGCCTGGCATCGACGATACTCAGAGTCCAGAACGGCGCAGTATGGCCTCTGGGTAGCGGGCGCCCTGGATCACGATATTGGCCTGTTCGATTTCGTCGAGATCGGACTGATCCAGAGCAATATCCAATGCGCCGATGTTCTCCTCGAACCGCTCGAGCTTGCGCGTGCCGAACAGAGGAACAATCCAGGGCTTCCGGGCCAAGAGCCAGGCTAGCGCTACCTGCGCCGGTGTCGCGCCATGCTTCTCGCCGATCTTGCGGATCAGGTCGACCAGCTTTTGGTTGGCAATGCGGGCTTCCTCCGAGAAGCGAGGAGTTTCGGCCCGGATATCGGAACTGTCGAACTTGGTATTGACGTCGATCGTGCCGGTCAGAAATCCTTTTCCCAGCGGGCTGTAGGGAACGAGCCCGATACCGAGCGCCTCGATGGTCGGAATGATTTCGGCCTCAGGTTCGCGGGTCCAGAGGGAATATTCGCTCTGCAATGCCGCAACCGGCTGCACGGCATGTGCCCGCCGAATGGACTGAGCGCCGGCTTCTGACAAGCCGAACCACAATACTTTTCCTTCCGCGATCAGATCCTTCACCGTCCCCGCGACATCTTCTATCGGCACTTCGGGATCGACCCTGTGCTGGTAATAGAGATCGATATGGTCAGTGCGCAGACGCTTCAGGCTGCCTTCGATAGAGCGGCGAATCTGCGCCGGCTTGCTGTTGACCCCACCACGATGCCGGCCTGTTTCCTGATCGATGTCCCAGCCAAATTTCGTGGCGATCTTGACCTTGTCGCGGACGGGGGCGAGCGCCTCTCCCACCATTTCCTCATTCGTCCACGGGCCATAAACTTCGGCGGTATCGAAAAAATCCATGCCGCGTTCGACCGCAGTGCGAAGAAGGGCGACCATTTCCGCCCGGTCAGGAAGCTCGCGCGCCTTACCGTAGCCCATAGCGCCGAGCGACAAGGCGGAAACCTCCAGACCCTGGCCCAGTTTACGCTTGATCATATTGCTCTCCTTCTTCGAGTTGCTGCCGAATGGCCGACGTCACTGCGATGCGGCAGGCGCGTTGCATTCCTCAGACGATTGCGTAGCGCGAAGATCATCCCGATCCGGCGGCTTCCTCACAAATTCTCGCGCAGAACGATCTTCACGGTAGCAACACGCGCTTGAGCGCTGATCATCGGAGCTAGGTATTGGCTCTTGCCGTATTTAGCGCGATAGGCATCGTCGATGCGGTCGTTGATCGACCCTTCAACCGGTTCGAAAGCGACCTCTCGTGTCACGCCTGCTGCGATGATCCGGCCGGCCTTCTGACGGACTGCCGCCTGATACCAGCGAGACCTCCGACCATGGTAGCCGCGCACGTAGAGACTGCCATCGACGACAACCTCCCAGATCCAGGTCGGGGTGCCGTAGGTGATACCATCCTCGCGAAATGGCGCAATCTTCAGATCGTCTGCCTCGTCGATCTTCGAAAGCTCATCCTGTGACCAGTTCATTGTCATCCTTCATCGCTTGCCAGAGGCACCGAATATAGTGTGATGGCCATGCCTCGATTAGACGCGGCAATTTGCATGAACTTATGAATGACACTAAACAATGAAGAGTTCCGGCAGCCGGCGTTTCGTTCCCATCGCAATCCAAAGACGACCGACACGCCTCTTCGGTTGCCTGCCGGGAAAATATCAATCGACGTACACGGCAAGTCGATTCAACCAGCAAAGATCAGCATTCAGAGTGGCCATGAGAATGGTGCCGAAAACTGGCATCAGCATATGAAGACGTAGAGCCACGTCTTGTTCCGCGCATTATTTTTTCCGGCGATGCTGATAGTTAGGGGCATCATCATTTGTCCATGATACACAAGCGTCAAGGTGCGCAAGGAAATAGATCATGCGGTATCTTCGATCCGGCCCACGGTGGCGCCCGCCGGAGGAGACGGATGTTACGCGGGGCAAGACCCTCGGTCTGCGGTCGGGAGAAATCGCCGATAGAAATATTCGCGTCATCCTGGAGGCGATCCGCCGACACGGGCCTTTGACCCGCATGGAGCTCGGAAAGCATTCCGGACTGACCGGGCCGGGAATCACCAATATTCTGCGCCGGCTTGGCGATGAAGGGCTGGTAACATCGCATCGGCGCAATGGCGCCGGCGGGGGTGCGACCTCAACTGAATTTGCCCTGCGGCCAGAAGGGGCCTTCTCGATCGGCATTCGTGCCCGTCAAAATCGCGGCGAAGCGGTTCTCGTCGATCTCAGCGGCCAGGTTCACGACCGCATTTATTTTCCCCTCACCCGGACAACGCGGGTCGCATCAATCCTTTCGGCGATCGAGGACATGATTGGTCGCCGTGCCGACTTGCCGATCATCGGCCTGGGTATTGGCTCGAATGACTGGAGCCCGGAAGAAAGCGATCAACTGGATGCCGCATCGAAACTCCCGCGCAGCTATGTCGAGAACGAATGCACGGCAAGCCTGCTCGCCGAGCGCACGATCGGCACACCGGCACCGAGAGGCGGGCTCGCGATGATCATCATCGACGAGGATGTCCAGGCCGGATTTCTCGTTCGTGGCGTTCCCTATTCGGGCGTTCATGGACGCGCGGGCAATATCGGCGAGATGCGCACCGGTCCCGACAATATCCGCTTGAACACGGTCGCCGGCTTCGATGCGCTGCGCAGATTGGTAAGCGACGACGAATTCCGGCGCCTTCTGGCAGGCGAGGAGCCATCTTCCCCGCTGATAGCGCAGTGGATACGCGAGGCCGCAAGCCATCTGCTCGACCCGATCATCGCGATTGCCGGCTTCATCGCGCCGAGCGTGATCATGATCGGCGGCGACCTGCCGCGCGGCGTCATCGAGGCGCTGATCCATCAGCTTTCCGTCGAGCGCCGCGACACGTCGAAACGGCCATTCCTGACGCCCTGGATTTCACCGATGAAGCCGGCAAGCTTCAGCGGCGGCGGCGTGGCGCTGGGAGCGGCACTTCTGCCTCTCCTCAACACTCTTCTGCCGCCGGTCTCCGGCTGAATCTCGCTTCTGGATTCAGGCAAGCGCCTCGTCTTTATGGCTGATGTCCGAGGCGAGTGCCTTGTCCAGGACCTTCTGTATGTTTGCCGCGCGGCGGAAGGAGGGTTCCTGGGTCGTGCCCATCCTGACGGCCTGAACGAAGCGCTGGTAGTTCGTCTCAACGTCATCGAAGGGGATATCACACCAGGTCGCCGTGTGAACATCTTCGCCGAGACAGGCGCGGAGCGTCGATTTTCCTGTGTCGTAGATGATCTCGATCGAGCCTGTCTCGCCGTAAACCCTCAAGCGCAGCTGGTCCATCTGCCCCGCGGCGGTGCGCGTCGCCTGGATCGTGCCGATCGCTCCCGTCGTGAAGTCGACATTCATTGTGAAGCTGTCATTCGCATCGAGATCGTATTCGCCGATCCTGTCGCCCGGCGCCTTGCTGAAGGTCTTCAGCCGCGCGAAAACATGAGCAACATCAAGTCCGGAACCATAGGACGCAAAGTCGACGATATGGATACCGATGTCGCCGAGCGCGCCGTTCGAACCGTGCTTCCTGCTGAGGCGCCACAGCCATTTGCTCTCCGACTTCCAATCTCCCCAATGCCGGCCAACAAGCCAACTCTGCAGATGAGAGGCTTCGACATGCCTCACCGCGCCGATCTCGCCGGCGAGCACCATCTGCCGGCCCTTCTGCAAGGCAGGCGAATTGCGGTAGGTGAAATTCACCATGCCGACCTTGCCTGCTTTTTCGATAGCCTCGGTCATTTCCATCGCCTTGGCCGCATCTGTCGCAAGCGGCTTTTCGCAGAAGACATGCTTGCCGGCCGCAATCGCCTGCAGCGTCGTCGGGTGGTGAACAGCGTCGGGCGTCACGTTGGCAACAGCGTCAAACTCGCCCCAGGCCAAGGCCTCTTCCAGCGAGGCAAAACGATTGGGAATACCGTGTTCCGAGCAAAAAGCGGCGAGCCGCTCGGGCACGACATCGACGCCGCCCACGACGCTGACGCCTTCGATCTCCTTGAAACTTGCCGCATGCTTGTTGGCCATTCCGCCCGTGCCGAGAATGAGTAGGCGCATCTGATCCTCCATAGATGTCAGGTTTGGCTATTTTCACAGCCGAGGCAAAAGCCTCACTGCCCACCGCGATATCCACGATGGTTCGACTGTTCCGTGATCGGGAAATGGGGCTTGAGGCCGCTAGCTGCTGTCGAATGTCATCAGCATCTCAATCCTCCCGAGCTGCGACTTGACATCAAACCAAAGTAACTTAATCTAATTAGTGCAGCATGGAAATGAGGAGAGGTCAACTGGCCACCATGCTGTATCCGTTTAAAATGGGGAGGAGACCCATCATGAAGAGAGCGTTCGTCAGCGCGCTAGCGCTGAGCACAATGTTGTTTTCAGTGCCTGCCGCATTTGCCCAAGAATTGGCGACAAAGGACAGGATCGGCCTCGCCGACGCGCCGAAAACACTCACTGTCCGGCTCACGAACGATAGTCAGAACAATGCCGATCCAGCCATCGCCCAGGGCTATCAGAAGCTCTTCGTCGATTTCATCAAGAAGCATCCCGACTGGAAGCTGCAGATGCAGTTCATGTCGGCTGATATCGGCACAGAACAGGCAAAAATGCTCGAACAGGCAAAGGCCGGCAATGCTCCGGATTGCGCCGCCGTCGACTCCTTCGTCCTCTCGCAGTTCATGGTCAATCATGTGCTCGCCGACTTCACGCCTTATTTTTCGAAGGACGAAGTCGCCGATCTCTTCCCCTTCATCCGCAACGGTATCACCGACAAGGACCAGACGATCCGCGCCTGGTGGTGGGACACTGATCTCCGTGTGCTCTATCGCAACAAGTCCATCGTTCCCGATGCACCGCAGACCTGGGACGATCTGAAGAAGGCCGGCCTCGCCTCCGTCAAGGAAGGTATGGAGGGCATCCTCTTCAATGCCGCCCGCTACGAAGGGTCGACCTTCGACTGGCTTGCCAACTACTGGGCGCTCGGCGGCAAGCTCGTCGACGATAGCGGCAAGCCTGTTTTCGGCGAAGGCGAAAACAAGGAGAAGTTCCTCAAGGCGCTGACCTACTACAAGGATCTCGTCGATTCCGGTGCCGCACCCAAGCGCGTAACGACGATTGGCAACTATGACGACCTGAACGCGGCGGCCGCTGCCGGAACCACGGCGCTCTTCATCGGCGGCAACTGGCAGCTCGCCCAGTTAAAGGCAACGCTGGACCCGGACGAATTCGCCAACTGGACCTTCTCGCCGATTCCCGGCCCAACGGCCGATCAACGTTCCACAGGCACGGGCGGCTGGACGATCGCCTCCTTCAGCAAGGACAAGGATAAGGTCGAGATGTGCGCCAATCTTGCCCGCGACATCTATATGGGGCCGGGCAATGCTTTGCAGCAGCAATTGCCGACACGCAAATCGCTCTTCGACAAATATGAGGTCTTCGCGACCGAAGCCAACAAGACCTTTGCCGAAGCTCTCGCCAACGGCCAGGCCCGCCCGGGCGCGCCGATCTATCCGGAAATCTCCAACCAGATCCAGATCATGATGGGCGACGTCCTCTCGGGAACCAAGCAGCCGGAAGAAGCCCTAAACGCGGCATTCAAGGCGACGATGGAGGCTTACAAGCGTCTCTAACGATTATGATCGCGGCAGCGCCCTTGCGGGCGTTGCCGACAGTGTCTAACCCGGACAGAGAAGCCCAATGACCCCAATCGCCATCGAGGCTGCCACCCGGCCGCACAGCAGATCGTTCATGCGCCGCTTCGCCGGAGCGCCGCTGCCCTGGATCATGCCCGTGATCATCGTCATCGGAATCTTCTATCTCTATCCGGTGATCGACGTGTTCCGCCTGTCCTTCACCAACGCCACGCTGATCGGCGACAATCAGGATTATACGCTCGCTTCCATTGCGAACATGCTGAGTTCGCCGCAGCTTCCCGACATTCTCTGGGCAACCCTCGTCTTCGTCGGCGGCAGCGTCGTCGGCCAGCAGATTCTTGGCCTTGCCGTTGCCGTCGTCGTCATTCGCGGAGAAAAGCGCGGCCTGTTCGGCACAACGATTCTCAGAACCACGGCGCTCATCGCCTGGGTCGTGCCCGGCATTGCCGGCGGCATCATCTGGCAGATGCTGTTTTCGGAAGCACCATATGGTGCGCTGAACAGCATTCTGCGGCTCATGCACCTGCCGACGGTCGCCTGGCTTTCCGATCCTGCGATCGCACCTTGGTCGGCGCTGATTTCGAACATCTGGCGCGGAACGGCATTCTCGATGGTCGTCATGTATGCCGCATTGAAAGCCATAGATCCCTCGCTCTACGAAGCGGCGGAAGTGGATGGCGCGACGGGCTCGCAGCAGTTCTTCTTCATCACCATCCCGCAGCTGCGCGCCGCCATTCTCGTCAACATGATCCTCATCACCATCATGACGCTCAACACTTTCGACGCGATCATAACGCTGACGGGCGGCGGGCCCGGCCGCGCTACCGAAGTCATATCGCTCTATGTCTTCAACATCGTCTTCCGCAACTACGATCTGTCCGGCGGCAGTGTGCTCTCGGTGCTGATGCTCATCATCAGCCTCGGACTGGCCGTCGTCTACGCATCATTCCTGCCGAAGGAGGATGAACGATGAGCAGGCGCACCGGCACGCGCTTCGGTGATTTCCTGAGCTATCTCTTCATGATGGCGATGTTCGTGTTCTTCGCCGGCCCCCTCACCTACCTTCTATCGATGGCGCTACGCGACAAACGGGAGATCTATCGCGGCGCGGCGCGCTATATTCCGCACAATCCTACCATCGACAATTTCATCACCGTGCTCAACAACAGCTACTTTCCGCTCTATCTCTGGAACGGCCTGAAGCTTGCGGCTCTGAGCGGCTTCGGCGTTTTGATCGTTGCCATGCCCGCGGCCTACGCCTTCTCGCGCTTCCAGTTCCGCGGCAAGGGCCTGTCGATGATGGGGCTTCTGCTCTTCCAGATGATTTCGCCGCTGGTCATCATGGTGCCGCTCTACCGCTACATGAACCGCCTCGGCCTGCTCGATACGCATTTCGCCGTGACGATGGTCTATATCGCGCTCGGCGTGCCGCTTGCAACATGGCTCCTGAAGAGCACGGTCGACGGAATTCCCCGCAGCCTGGACGAAGCCGCGATGATCGACGGATGCAACCGTTTCTCCGTCTTCTGGCGGATCGTGCTGCCCCTGTCGGCACCGGGCATCGCCTCCGTCTTCATCATCACCGTGATTGCCGGCTGGTCGCAATTCCTCGTGCCTTTTCTGCTGCTCACGCAAAACAATTTGATGCCGATCGGTGTCGGGATCTTTAACTTCCGTGGCATGCAAACCGACTCGTCCATCCAGCTGCTGGCGGCCGCCTGCCTCATCTCCGTCGTACCGGCGATCGTGGCGTTCCTGTCGCTGCAGCGGCTGATCCTTGGCTCCATGACCAGTGGCTCGGTAAAGGGATGAGGCCGGTTTGCGCGTGCCAGACTGATAAAGGATCCCGACGATGAACCAAACGACCGGTGTCAAACTGTCTCCCGACCTGACCGGAGCCAATGTCGAGGATGCGGGCGAACATAATCGAGCCGTCGTTTTGCGCTGCATCCACCGGCAGGCACCGATTTCGCGTGCGGAAATCGCCCGGCAGACCGGCTTCACCAAGCCGGCGATCGCCCGCATCGTCGATCGCCTGCTGGACGAAGGGCTGATCATCGAAGCCCGCCGGCGCCACGGTCTGAGGGGGCAGCCGGCGATTGAGCTTGAGATCAACCCCGACGCCTTCTTTGCGATCGGCATCAATATCGATCGCGATCATCTGACGATCCTTGCAGCCGATGCTGTCGGCAACGTGCGCGCCCGCGTCCATCATGAGAAGCGCTACATCCTGCCCGACGAATTCATGCAGCTGACCGCTGATGCGATATCGCACTTCCAGCGAAGCCGTCTGATCGACGACGCGCATCTCGCCGGTATCGGACTTGCGATGCCGGACTGGCTCGGCGAGATCGCCTTCCTGGGCAAGCCCGACGATTACGGAGAGTGGATGGATTTCGATGTGCGGGCCGCATTGGAAAACCTGACACAGCATCCCGTCTTCATCGAGAACGAAACCAATGCGGCAGCACTTGCCGAACTCGACTACGGGCTTGGCGCCGAAAGCCGCAGCTTCTTCTATATTTCGGTCAATGCCTGCCCCGGTGGCGGGCTTGTGCTCGACGGCGCCGGCCATCGCGGCGCCATGGGCCTAAGCGGAGAGATCGGATGGCTGCCAATCGTCGATCCACGTCACAGGGGAGGCCAGAAAGTCGAGCTTCTTGGCGAAATATTCTCGCTCTTCTTCCTCTACAAGTTCCTGGGTGAGCATGGCATCGAGGCAAGCGTGCCCTCCGATCTCCTTGGCCTGGACGCCCGTGGCAGAAAGCTGGTCTCGCAATGGCTGAAGACGATGAGCGCGCATCTGGCCGTTGCGGTCAAGCACATCGGCATGATCGTCGATCCCGACGCCATTATCCTAGGCGGTCGCCTGCCAATCCGCATGATCGATGAGCTGCTGCGCTATGTCCACGACCACCTTGATATGGAGGATGCAACCCTGCCATCGATCCACCGTGCCTCGCTCGGCGAGGACGCCTGTGCGATCGGCGCCGCGGCAATGCCGATGGCGGCAGCCCTCATGCTCGCCTCGGCCGACGAGGTCCAGCGCACGCGTTCACCACTCAAATTCATGGACCGCCTGAACAACTGAGCCGGCTGTCGCGGCCGCAGGGAGGATTTTGATGAGGATCGGTTTTTATACGTCGACATTCAATGACAGGCCATTCGAGGAGGTGGTGGATTTCGCCGCAGCAGCCGGATTCGATGCGATCGAAATCGATGTCCGCGGCCATATCAAGACACCGGACAAGGTGCGAGCGGCGGTCGCTCTTGCCCGCGACCGGAACCTCTTCGTCTCCTCGATTGCCTTTTTCGGCAATCAGCTCGATGCCGATCGCGCCAAACGCGGCGAGCTTCGAGTCATCACCGAGGAATTCGCCGAAGCGATCGGCGAAGCGGACGTATCGATTTTCATAATCTTTCCCGGGCGCGACGACAGCGCCGACGAGGATACCAACTATGACGATTTCGCCGACTTCGCCAACCGGCTGATCGCCCGGACAACCTCGAGCGGGCTTATCTTCGCGATCGAGAACTGGCCCGGCCCGAAGGACAATTTCATCGGCACCACGCCGAAAGGCTGGCAAGAACTCTTCAAACGAATTCCCAACAGACGCTTCGGCCTCGAATTCGACCCTTCCCATCTCATCCGCATCGGCGTCGATCCCTATGCCGCCATGGATGCAGTCAAGGATCGCATCGCCATCCTTCATGCCAAGGATACCGCGATCGATGCGGCCGTTCAGCAGGCCGTCGGCTATCATGGCAAAGGGTGGTGGCAATACAAGCTGCCGGGCCATGGACTTCTCGATTGGCCGCGTTTCCTGCGTCAGGCGCGCACCAGCGGCTTTGACGGCACGCTGTCGATCGAGCACGAGGATGCAGCTTTCGGTTGGCCGGGCAAGGATCTTGCTCAACGAAAGGAGGGCGAGCGCCTCGGCCTTGCCTATCTCCGAAAGGTCTTGAACGGGCTTTGAAGCTATCCGGAGGGACGGAAGATGGCACATGTCAGAGTGAACAACGCGCGCAAGGATTATGGCGCGTTCAAAGCGATCAAGGGCGTGTCGGTGGATATCCGCGACGGCGAGTTCGTCGTGCTCGTCGGCCCCTCGGGCTGCGGAAAATCCACGCTGCTCAGAATGATCGCCGGCCTGGAGGGGATCACCTCGGGCGATATCCAGATCGGCAAGCATATCGTCAACGATCTCGCGCCGAAGGATCGCGATATCGCGATGGTCTTCCAGAATTATGCCCTCTATCCTCATATGACGGTCGCCAAGAACATGGGCTTCTCCCTGCGGCTGAAGCGGATGCCGAAGGCGGAAATCGATCAGCGCGTCAGCAATGCCGCAAAGATCCTAGGACTCGAAAACCTTCTCCAGCGCTATCCGAAGCAGCTTTCCGGCGGCCAGAGGCAGCGCGTTGCCATGGGCCGGGCGATCGTGCGCGATCCCGCCGTCTTCCTCTTCGACGAACCCTTGTCGAACCTTGATGCGAAACTTCGCGTCCAGATGCGCTCCGAGATCAAGGAGATGCACCAGCGGCTGCAGACCACAACCATATACGTCACGCATGATCAGATCGAAGCAATGACGATGGCCGACAAGATCGTTGTCATGAAGGATGGCCTGATCGAGCAATCCGGATCGCCGCTCGAGCTCTATGACCGCCCGGTCAATCTCTTCGTCGCGGGTTTCATCGGCTCTCCCGCGATGAATTTCATCAAGGGCAGCATGACCAACGCCGGTTTCCGTACCACCGACGGGCTTATCCTGCCGAGCGAACAATATCCGCCGACCGCCGTGACCTATGGCATTCGCCCCGAGGACTTCAAGCTGGTGGCCGACGGCATCGAGGTGGAAACCGTCGTCGTCGAACCGACGGGATCCGAAACGATGGTGATTGCCCGCCTCGGCACGCAGACGATCACCTGCGTGTTCCGCGAGCGGATCAGGGCCGCACCCGGCGATACGTTGCGTATCGCTCCGGCTCATAACGCCGTCCATCTCTTCGACGAAAATGGGCAGCGTATCGCTGATGGAGGGACCCGGTAGCCGAATAGGAAGAAAGCTTTAACTACGGCTAGAAAGCGCCGAACGCGTGATCGGCGTCTGGTTGTCATGGATCACGGTCGCGCTACTTACACGAACATGTGTCAAGGCGATCAACATCACTGAAACAGCCAGGGTGATTTTTTGAAATACGCGTTCCCAACACTTCTCGCCACCATCTGGTTCGGCCTTTTGTCATCAACGGCTTCTGCAAACATGTCGCCGTCAAACCAAAGTGAGGCGGCGGCTTCGTATCAAAAGCTTGATGCGCTGGCGCGCCAGACCCGCGCGCAAGGCGATTTGCCACGCTGGTCAATACCGGATCACGCCAGGGTCCTCGAACGCTTTTGGAACGTGAAGACCACGCTGGGTGCCCCGCCTTACAGATCGTCTGATGTTCCGGCACTTTTGCCGATTGCTGATCGCGCGGGCGCGCTCTACAAGACCTACTTGCTGTTTACATCTCAGCCTGGAGCTTTGCCCGATACGGCCGCCAATACGGCCAAGTATCAGGACGAGGTCTCTCGGGCCGCCGCCTATCTGTTAAAGGTTCAAGCAGCCGAGCTCGAGGCAATTGCCGACTTTGTCAGCACGCTTCCCGCCGGCGAAATGACCGCGCCACGTCGGACGGGATTGCAGCAAGTACGCCTCGGCATAAATGAAATGATCACGAGCATGATCCTGATGGTACGCTCGCCGGGTCTGAACCCTGCCAATAGGGACATCCTGCTGAGTGCCCTTGCAGACGACGCCGCAGTCATCGCCGCCTCAACCCCTCGCGCCGACAGGGCGGCACTGGTCGCTCAAACCGAGGCAATCCTGCCGGCTTTAGCCGGCGCTGAACACGAGAAAGCGCTCACGTTCAAATCGGCCTTCGAAAATGGCGAGTGTGGGGTGCTTTGCACTCTCGAAACAAAGTAGCCATCAAAACTGAATGAGCTGAAGGCAATTGCGACCTCCGATGCTCTCGACGTAAGCTCGTTCCTAGGGCATTCCCCATGCTGCGGCAGGCCCAGCCCTGACGCTGGGCCTACATGCATGCTGGCTACGGCGTATCCGGCGTCGCGGCGGCAACGTCCGGTTCTTGCCCCGTTGCATCGGTCGATCTCTTGCCCTTGAAGACACGGCGGACGGAGACGAAGAGCAGCGGGATGAAGAAGATGCCGAGCACGGTCGCCGAGATCATGCCGCCCATGACGCCGATGCCGATCGAGTTCTGGCTGCCGGAACCTGCCCCATTTGCGATCGCCAGCGGCAGCACGCCGAGGATAAACGCGAATGAGGTCATCAGGATCGGCCTCAGACGTTGCCTTGCCGCCTCGAGCGTCGCATCGATCAGGCCCTTGCCTTTACTCTGCTGCTCGATGGCGAATTCGACGATCAGGATGGCGTTCTTTGCCGCCAGACCGATTGTTGTCAGCAGGCCGACCTTAAAGTAGACGTCGTTCGACTGGCCGAAAATGGTTGCGGCCAGCAAAGCGCCGAAGATGCCGATCGGCACCGACAGCATGACGGCGAACGGGATCGACCAGCTCTCATAAAGGGCGGCGAGTGCCAGGAAGACGACCAGGATCGAGATCGCATAGAGCTGGCTTGCCTGGTTGCCCGAGAGCTTTTCCTGGGCAGACAGGCTGGTCCAATCATGACTGAAGCCGGGCGGCAGTGTCGCCATGATCCTATCGATCTCGTTCATGGCGTCGCCCGAGGAGACACCGGGAGCAGCAGCACCCTGAATTTCGACGGCAGAAGCACCATTATAACGCTCCAGGCGCGGCGAACCATAGGTCCAGATACCTGAGGCGAAGGCCGAGAACGGTACCATGTCGCCACTGGAATTGCGCACATACCAGCGATCGAAATCCTCCGGCTGCATGCGGAACTTGCTGTCGGCCTGCACATAGACTCTCTTGACGCGGCCGCGATCGATGAAGTCGTTGACATAGGTGCCGCCCCAGGCGGTCGACAAGGTCCCATTGATATCCGCCAGATCGACATTCAAGGCGCGAGCCTTCTCCTGATCGATATGGATCGAATATTGCGGCGTATCGTCCAATCCGTTCGGGCGCGTGCCGCTCAGCTTCGTGCTCCCCGACGCCGCACCCAAGAACTGGTTGCGGGCGGCGATCAATGCGGTGTGACCTGCGCCGTTGATATCCTTGATGTAGAAGTCGAAGCCGCTGTTATTGCCGAAGCCCGGGATTGCCGGCGGCGCCAGCGCGAAGACATTGCCGTCCTTGATCTTGGAAAAGGCGGCCATCGCGCGTCTGGCGATCGCTTGGGCGGAGGCTTGCGGCGCCCTGCGCTGATCGAAGTCCTTCAGATCTACGAAGGCAACGGCAACGTTCTGGCCCTGACCGCTGAAATTAAAACCGACGCTGCCAAAGACACCGTCGACATAGTCCTTCTCGTTGTTGAGATAATAATTCATGACCTGATCGAGCACTTTGCGGGTGCGTTCAGCGGTCGCGCCGGGAGGCAGCTGAATGCTGGTCAGAAGGCGTCCCTGATCCTCTTCCGGAAGGAAGGAACTCGGCAGGCGATTGAACAGATAACCGACACCGACGCCGATCAGGACGAAAATGACGAGGAACACGGCACCACGGCGGATCATGCCATGGATGGTGCGCTGATAACCGCGCGTTCCCCGCTCGAAATTGCGGTTGAACCAGCCGAACAGGCCGCGCTCACGTGTCCCATGCGCCGGCTTCTTGAGAATGGTGGCGCACAGGGCTGGTGTCAGAACGAGGGCAACGATGACGGACAGCACCATCGCCGAGACGATCGTCACCGAGAACTGCCGGTAGATGACGCCGACCGAACCGGAGAAGAAGGCCATCGGGATGAACACGGCCGACAAGACCGTGGCGATGCCGATCAGCGCTCCGGTGATTTCCTGCATCGACTTGATCGTCGCCTCACGCGGCGACAATCCCTCTTCCTCCATCACGCGCTCGACGTTCTCGACGACGACGATGGCGTCGTCGACCAGAAGGCCGATCGCCAGCACCATGCCGAACATGGTCAATGTGTTGATGGAATAACCGAACATCGCCAGCACACCGAAGGTGCCGAGCAGGACGACCGGGACGGCGAGCGTCGGGATCAGCGTGGCGCGGAGGTTCTGCAGAAAGACGAACATGACGATGAAGACGAGCACGATGGCTTCGAACAGCGTCTTGACCACATCTTCGATCGACAGCTTCACAAAGGGCGTCGTATCGTAGGGATAGACGATCTCAACGTTCGGCGGCAGCGTGCTGCGCAAGCTATCGATCGTCGACTGGACCCTCGCCGCCGTATCGATCGCATTTGCATCGGTCGCCAGACTGATGCCAAGGCCTGCGGCAGGCATGCCGTTATAGACACCCGACGTGACGTAGCTATCGGCGCCCAGCTGCACGGTAGCGACATCGTTGACACGAACCATGGAGCCGTCAGGCAGGCTCTTGAGGATGATGTTCTCGAATTCCTCCGGCGTCTGGAAGCGGCTGCCGGCGGTGACCGTCGCATTGAGCTGCTGGCCGCCAAGCTGCGGCAGGGCACCCAATTGGCCGGACGAGACCTGCACGTTTTGCGCCTGGATGGCGGAGACGACGTCCGATGTCATCAGCTGGTATTTGACGAGCTTGTCCGGATCCACCCAGATGCGCATGGCATAGCGCGCACCGAAGAGCGTGGTGTCGCCGACGCCTGGAACCCGCTTCAAAGTATCATTCAGAGTGCTGTCGACATAATCGGCTAGATCGGTCGGCATAAGCTTGCGATCCGTCGACACAAACGCCGCAACAAGGAAGAAGCTGCTGGTCGATTTCGAAACGGTAATGCCGGTATTCTGGACGACTTGCGGCAGTTGCGCGGTGACGAGCTGCAGCTTGTTCTGTACCTGCATTTGCGCGACGTCGGGATTGGCCTTGTTGGTGAAGGACAGCGAAATCGAGGCTTGCCCTGTCGCCGTCGAGGTCGACGCCATATAGTCGAGATTGTCGATACCGGTCATGCCCTGCTCGATGACCTTGGTCACCGAGTTTTCGACCGTTGCGGCGTCGGCGCCGGAATAGGTGGCGGTGATGCGCACCGTCGTCGGTGCGATCTGCGGATATTGCGCGACCGACAGCGTGAGGATCGAAAGTGCGCCCGCCAGCATGATGACGATGGCGATCACCCAGGCAAAGACCGGCCGGTCGATGAAGAAGCGAGACATGTTTTACCCTCAATTCGTCGAACCGGTGACGGCGCCCTTGTCCGTGCCGTCGGCCTTGCTCTGCTGGCCGGATTGGGATGTGCCGGCCGCCGATGCCTGCTCGAGATTTCCGCTGGCATCATCGACCGTCACCAGCGCGACGTTCACGTCCTGGCCGTCACGCACCCGTTGTATGCCTTCGACAACGACACGATCTCCCTCCTCTACTCCTTTGCCGACGAGCCAGCTGTTGCCGATGCTGCGCTGAACGGTCAGCACACGCTGCTGGATTTTGCCGTCCGCACTGACGAAGAAAGCGATCGGTTCGCCCTTCGTGTTGCGGGTCACGGCACGTTGCGGCACGAGGAAGCTGTTTTCGGCAATGCCTTCCTGAATGGTGGCACGAACATACATGCCCGGCAGCAGAATCCGCTCCAGATTGGGGAAGCTGGCGCGGACATTGAGTGTTCCGACCGTCTCGGCTACGGCCGCCTCGGCAAATTCCAGCGTGCCGCTTTCCTTATACTGGGTCCCATCCTCCAAGGTCAGACGGACCGAAACATTGTCGCCGCTGGTCTTCAGGCGCCCCTCCTCCACCGCACGTCGGAATCTCAGGAGATTCGTACTCGACTGCGTCACGTCGACATTGATCGGATCGAGCTGGCGGATGGTGGTCAGCGCAGTCGTTTGTTCAGCAGTCACGAGTGCGCCGACCGTCACCGTGGAGGCATCGACGCGGCCGGAAATCGGCGCACGGATCTTTGTATAATCAAGATTGATCCGTGCCGTCTCGAGCGCCGCCTTGGCGGAGGCGACATCGGCCTGTGCCTGTACCAAGGTGGACTTCGCATCGTCGAAATTCTGCTGGCTGACGGCGCTCTGCGCACTCAGACCCGCATAGCGGTCCAGTTTGGCCTGGGCATTCGGCACGGCACCTTCTGCCTTCTGCAAAGCGGCAACTGCACTGTCATAGGATGCCTGGTAAGACGACGGATCGATCTCGTAGAGCACATCACCTTCCTTGACCTCGCTGCCTTCCTTGAAATTGCGGCTGCGGATGATGCCGCCGACCTGCGGCCGAACCTCGGCGACGAGATTGGCGCTGATACGGCCGGGTAGATCGGCGGTGATCGCGACCGATTGCGGATGCAATGTCACCGCACTGACCTCGGATTTCACCGTTCTGCCGCCATTCTGTGCCGCCGGCTGTTGGTTGCAGCCAGCCAAGAATGTGAACACGAATCCTGAAACCACGGCCCGCGTTAGATGTCGTTTCATATATTCCTCGTTGCGTGCGGATCTAAATCTGAAGGGAGGGAAGGAGCGAAAAGGTTGTTTCCCGGGCGGCACGGCTCTGCGCAAACTCGCGACCATCGTCTCCGGAAATCACCGTCAAGTCTGCTCGGATAGGGCATACGGCAGCTTGTCTGGCGCGATCGGGTAGCTTCCCGCCCGTGCTCTGCTTGGGCTGCCAATTGCATTTGCAACTGCTGACGCGATACCGCGCGCTCTTGATCCGTTGAGCATGGTGGAGCAGGCAACGGATGGACCATGGTTCATGTTATTCATCGCTCTCGCTGAATGAACATATTCTCGCGAAGATCCGATCGATCAGCGCAAGAATCGGTACGTGGATCAAACCGATGAATAAGCATGTGAGGACTGATACCAACGATCTCCGCCGTTACGTCTGTATCGGCATTCCATGGAGTAGATGGATAACTCGCAGGTACAGAGCCATCACACCCTCTGATTGAACCGACCTTCTTGTCCATCGGATTGCTCGATATGAAGCTGATGATCACCGCCTTAAGCCCTATCTAATATGCTCTTACAGCAGGATTACTCTTGGTTTGTCGCATAGCTTTGCCGGAAAATGGTCAAAGTGTGTCAAGTGGTCTCGACGTGGCCAATTGCGAAATCATGTCGCGATATATGGCTTAGATACGATCATCCACTCAATCTTATATATGTGCATCATCACTATGAGTATCGGTATGTATGTATGCATGCGCGCTCATCGGTTGATGAGCCTGTTATTTATCGGTCAGCGCGTAGTTGCAATGAGATTGGAGATCGGTTGTGCATGACCGCTGGACTACCGCTGACACATGCCCGGATTTTACCAGAAGAAAGGCTTGTTATAAGCCGCGTTCATTGCAGTGATGCAGTAGAAGCCGTCTTGCGAATGGTGATTTCGATGCCACCCATGGACCTGCCATCATCAGTCACATCCGGTACACGTATGTAAAGGATCTCGGAATAGTTGCGGAACGTACCGCCGATTAGCTCATATATCGCAAGTGCTGTATTTTCCGGAAGCTCTTCGACCGATACACTTTTACGTTGCTGCATGGGATTCTCTTTCAAAGTCGGGGCGCCTTCAAGAGATAGAACAATTGCCAGCACTCTAGCCGCGATTTGTCGCAAAGATATCCCAGGAATTCGGGAAACTGTCACAAATGCGTGAGGGTTGCTTCCATTGAGCGCATATCATCGTACGAAACAGCCCGTATCGTCCATCTGTAAGATGGTCTGAGAGACGAAACTGTGGCGAACTGCCCACACGCCTGAAACTGCCGCTAAAGCGTCGGCAATCCGGACTCTGGCTGTGAGAAATGTCCCCTGCTCAGACAGTCAGATGGCGCCGGGCTTCCGGTGTATCCAGCGTCTCCGCCAGCCCTTCATGTACGATCTCGCCGCGATCCATGATGTAGACGTAGTCGGCAAGCTCGCGGCAGAAATCGAGATATTGCTCGACCAGCAGGATCGCCATGCCGGTGGAATCCCTGAGATAACGGATTGCCCGGCCGATATCCTTGATGATCGACGGCTGGATACCCTCGGTCGGCTCGTCCAGCACCAAGATCTTCGGCCGCGTCACCATCGCCCTGCCGATCGCCAGTTGCTGTTGCTGGCCGCCCGACAGATCGCCGCCACGGCGCGAGAGCATGGATTTCAGCACCGGAAACAGGCTGTAAATGTCATCCGGAATATTACGGTCACGGCGGGAAAGCGGCGCATAACCGGTCTCGAGATTTTCCTTCACCGTCAACAGCGGAAAAATCTCGCGTCCCTGCGGCACATAGCCGATGCCCTGCTTGGCGCGCGCGAACGGCGCCATGCCGTTCAGCGTCACGCCGTTGAAGGCAACGGTGCCGGCCGACAAGGCATGCTGCCCGGTGACGGCGCGCAGGAGCGAACTCTTGCCGACACCATTGCGCCCGAGGACACAGGTGATCTTTCCCATCTCGGCCTTGATGGAGATGCCGCGCAGCGCCTGAGCGGCGCCATAATGCAGATTTGCGTTTTCGACTGTCAGCATGGCTTCATCTTCTTTCTTTTCCTTCAAGCCCCCTCACCCTAACCCTCTCCCCGAGGGGAGAGGGGATGACCTCTGTACCTCGCCAGTATCAGTCATTGGGTAATCGGAGGTGTATCCTCCCCTTCTCCCCTCGGAGAGAAGGTGGCCGACAGTCCGGATGAGGGGGACTCTCCCCACCCACAAAAAGCCCACTAGCGCCCCAGATAATTCTCGATCACCTTCGGATCGCTGCTGACGAAATCGATCGAGCCTTCCGCCAGAACCGATCCCTCCGCCAAGCATGTCACCTTGACGCCAAGATCGCGGATGAAGCCCATGTCATGCTCGACCACCACGACCGAACGCGTCTTGGCGATCTCTTTCAAGAGCACGGCGGTTTCCGCCGTCTCGGCATCCGTCATGCCCGCCACCGGTTCATCGACCAGAAGCAGCTTTGGTTCCTGCGCGAGCAGCATGCCGATTTCCAGCCATTGCTTCTGGCCATGCGAGAGATTGGCCGCCAGTTCGTCGCGCCGATGCGACAGCCGCACCGTCTCGAGGATTTCGTCGATGCGATCGCGATCCGCAGGCGTCAAGCGGTAGAACAGCGTCGCGAAGACACCGCGATTGCGGTTGAGCGCCAGTTCGAGATTATCCCAGACGGTGTGGCTTTCGAAGACGGTCGGTTTCTGGAATTTCCGGCCGATGCCGAGCTGGGCGATATCGGCCTCATCCTTCTTCGTCAGGTCGATCTGGCCGTTGAAGAATACCTCGCCCTCGTCGGGCCGGGTCTTGCCGGTGATGATATCCATCATCGTCGTCTTGCCGGCGCCGTTCGGGCCGATGATCGCGCGAAGCTCGCCCGGCTCGATGACGATCGACAGCGAATTCAAAGCCTTGAAGCCATCGAAAGAGACGGAGACGTTGTTGAGGTAGAGCATGCTGTTGGGTTTGATATCAGGGATCATGGTCCTACTCCGCAGCCTGTACGGACTTGTCGGCTTCATCCTTCGCAGCCTCGGGCGGCGGGCTTGCCGGCCGGCGTGTCTTGCCAAAATACTGCGCGATGGTGCCAACGATGCCCTTCGGCAGGAACAACGTCACGGCCACGAAGAGGCCACCAAGCGCAAACAACCAGAAATCGGGGAATAGGCCGGTGAAAACAGTCTTGCCGCCGTTGACGAGGATGGCGCCGATGATAGGCCCTATCAGGGTGGCCCGGCCGCCGACGGCCGTCCAGATGACCACTTCGATCGAATTGGCAGGCGCAAATTCTCCGGGATTGATGATGCCGATCTGCGGCACGTAGAGCGCGCCGGCAATACCGGCCATCATGGCCGATACGACGAAAACGAAGAGCTTCATATGTTCGACGCGATAGCCCAGGAAGCGCGTACGGCTTTCAGCATCGCGTACGCCCACAAGCACCTTGCCGAACTTCGAGCGCACGATGGACGAGGACAGCATCAAGGCAAACGCCAGGAACACGGCCGTGATGGCGAACAGCACGGCACGCGTGCCATCGGCCTGGATATTGAAGCCGAGAATATCCTTGAAGTCGGTCAGGCCGTTATTGCCGCCGAAACCCATGTCGTTTCGGAAGAAGGCAAGCAGCAGCGCATAGGTCATCGCCTGCGTGATGATCGACAGATAGACGCCGTTGACGCGTGAGCGAAAGGCAAACCAACCGAAAACGAAGGCGAGCAGGCCGGGTGCTGCGAGCACCATCAGCATGGCGAACCAGAACTGGTCGAAGCCGTACCAGAACCAGGGCAGCTCCTTCCAGTTCAGAAAGACCATGAAGTCGGGCAGGATCGGATTGCCGTAGGTGCCGCGCGAACCGATCTGCCGCATCAGATACATGCCCATCGCATAGCCGCCGAGTGCAAAGAAGGCGCCGTGGCCGAGCGAGAGAATGCCGCAATAGCCCCAGACCAGATCAAGCGCCAAGGCGAGCAGCGCATAGGTCAGATATTTGCCGAACAGCGACATCAAATAGGTCGGCACATGTAGCGCACTCGTTTCCGGCAGAGCCAGGTTCGACAGCGGCACGAGCACCGCCACGGCAAGCAGGATCGCGATGGCGATGCTGATCCGACGGTCGAGCGAGCGGAGGATGAAGGCCGTGATCATGCTTCCACCGCCCTTCCCTTGAGCGCGAAGAGGCCGCGCGGACGTTTCTGGATGAAGAGGATGATAAGGATGAGAACCAGGATCTTGCCGAGCACCGCTCCCGCATAGGGTTCGAGGAACTTGTTGAGGATGCCGAGCGAGAAGGCGCCGACGAGCGTCCCCCAGAGATTGCCGACGCCGCCAAACACCACGACCATGAAGCTGTCGATGATGTAGCCCTGGCCGAGGTTTGGCGAGACGTTGTCGATCTGCGAGAGCGCCACACCCGCCATGCCGGCAATGCCGGATCCCAGCGCAAAGGTGAAGGCATCGACCCAGGAGGTGCGAATCCCCATCGAAGACGCCATGCGCCGGTTCTGCGTCACCGCCCGCATTTGCAATCCAAAAGCCGAGCGCTTGAGGAGCAGCAGGAGCGCCACGAAAACACCGAGCGAAAAGACGATGATCCAGAGCCGGTTCCAGGTGACCGAGAGATAGCCGAGGTCGAAGGAACCGGACATCCAGGAGGGGTTGCCAACCTCCTGATTGGTTGGCCCGAAGATCGAGCGCACCGCCTGCTGCAGGATCAGCGAAATGCCCCAGGTGGCGAGCAGCGTTTCGAGCGGCCTCCCATAGAGAAAGCGGATGACGCCGCGCTCGATGACGAGACCGACGGCGCCGGTGACGAGGAAGGCGATCGGCAGGGCAATGGCCAGCGACCAGTCGAATAGCTCGGGATATGAGGTCCGAATAATACTTTGAACCACGAAGGTCGAGTAAGCGCCGAGCATCACCATCTCGCCATGCGCCATATTGATGATACCCATGACACCGAAGGTAATCGCAAGGCCGATGGCGGCCAGCAGCAGCACGGAGCCGAGCGACAGGCCGTACCAGACATTTTGCACCGCATCCCAGAATTTCAACTGCTCTTGGATGCCGGCAATGGCGGCAGCCACATCGGGCTTCAGGCTATCATCGACGGAAACCGACGAGAGAATGCCGATGGCATCCCGCCCGCCTTCGTTCTTGATCGTCTCGATCGCTGCCTTTTTTTCCTCGATCGGACGGTCCGAGCCAAGCACGGCAACCGCCCTTGCACGTTCAAGCACACCGCGAATGTCGGCGTCCTTTTCGCTCTGCAGTGCGGTCTCCACGGCATCAAGCGAATCCGCACTCGGCGCCTTCAGAATGGATTGCGCCGCCTCTAGCCGCGTCGCACGATCCGGGCTCATCAGCGTCAGACCGCCGAGAGCCGCGCGAACCGCACGGCGCAGATTGTTGTTGATCTTGATCTTGCCGAGATTGTCCTTGGCTTCCTGACCGGCCCCTTGCCCGGTCAAAGGATCCACCAGATCCATCATGTCGCCGGAGGATTTGGCGATGAACACCTGATTGTCGGATTTCCTGACGTAGAGATCGCCGTCGGAGAAGGCCTGCAATGCCGGCACCACTTTTGGATCGCCTGACTTCGCAAGGCTTTGGACGATATCCCCGGCCTTCTGGAAATTGGCCTGGCCGAGGGAATTGATGAGGCCGTGGGCGTCTTCCTGGGCGCGCAGACCTGTGGCCGTCAGCGCCAACACCAGGCAGAAGCCGGCGACCAGCGCCAAGGCAATGCGGTAAACGAATTTGTCGAACATTGCGCTAGTCCCCTCAAGCTGCCGCGGCCAGAAAAGCCTGCCCGCGGCGATCTTGCGTCGGCTGAAATCAGGAGCCCTTGCCGCCGCACTTGCCGGTGGTGACGTTGAAGTTGCCGCAGTTCATCGGCATACGCCAATCCGAGATTAGGTCCTTGCTGTCAGGCAGGTAATCGGACCATTCCTTGCCGACCACTGCGGGGGTCTGCGAAACGACGTCGAACTGGCCGTTTTCCTGCACTTCGCCGATCAGGACCGGCTTGGTGATGTAGTGGTTTGGCATCATGGTGGCGGTGCCGCCGGTGAGGTTCGGCACCGAGACGCCGACGAGCGCGTCGATCACCTTGTCCGGATCGGTCGTGCCGGCCTTCTCGACGGCCTTCACCCACATATTGAAGCCGATATAGGCAGCTTCCATTGGGTCGTTGGTCACACGCTTGTCGTTCTTGGTATAGGCGTGCCATTCCTTGATGAAGGCGGCATTGGCCGGTGTGTCGACGGACTGGAAGTAGTTCCAGGCTGCGAGATGGCCAACCAGCGGCTTGGTGTCGACACCGGCAAGCTCTTCCTCGCCGACCGAGAAGGCGACGACCGGAATATCCTCGGCCTTGACGCCCTGGTTGCCCAGTTCCTTGTAGAAGGGAACGTTGGCGTCGCCGTTGATGGTGGAGACGACGGCCGTCTTCTTGCCGGCCGCGCCAAAAGCCTTGATCTTGGAGACTTCCGTCTGCCAGTCGGAGAAGCCGAACGGCGTGTAGTTGATGATGATGTCTTCGTCCTTGACGCCCTTGGACTTCAGATAGGCTTCGAGGATCTTGTTGGTCGTGCGCGGATAGACATAGTCGGTGCCTTCAAGCACCCAGCGCTGCACGCCTTCGTTCTTCATCAGGTAGTCGACAGCCGGGATCGCCTGCTGGTTGGGAGCGGCGCCGGTGTAGAAGACGTTACGCTCGGATTCTTCGCCTTCGAACTGCACCGGATAGAACAGGATCGAATTCAGTTCCTTGAAGACCGGCAGCACCGACTTGCGCGACACGGAGGTCCAGCAGCCGAATACGGCCGAGACCTTGTCCTTCTGGATCAGCTCGCGAGCCTTTTCGGCAAAGAGCGGCCAGTCGGAAGCCGGGTCGACGACGACGGGCTCGAGCTTCTTGCCGAGAACGCCGCCCTTCTTGTTCTGCTCGTCGATGAGCATCAGCATGGCATCCTTCAGCGTCGTTTCCGAGATCGCCATGGTGCCAGACAGCGAATGCAGGACGCCGACCTTGATGGTGTCGTCGGCCGCGAAAGCGCCGTGGAATGCTGTGGTGGACATGATGGCGCCGAGCAGCGCGCCGGAGACGAGAGTCTTGAATTTCATCCGTGGTTCCCCTCTTTTTGTCTGCCGCAACGGCCGGTAAATAAGGATTAACCGTTGCCTTCCGCGACTATCCGGCGCTCCTTCTGGAAACCACATACGTAAAATGACGTAGGCGCCGGGGCGAAATGTGCAGTTTTCGGCACTCTCATGCCCTTAAGCACCACCTCGATCCATGTTACGACATCTCTGAACTGCCGGAGTGACGATGGCGGGACTGCTGAAGGGTAAGCATGGCTGCGCGGCAACGCATCATTCCAGTAAGACGCGAATATAACCGCTGGGTCGCGAACCAGACGCTGGAAGACTATGCCCTGCGTTTCACCGCCAAGAGCGCCCGCCAGTTTTCCTCGCAACGCATCTCGCAAACCGCGATCGGCGCCATTTCCTTCCTGGCGCTGGAGGCGATCGGCGGCACGATAACGCTCTCCTATGGCACCACCAACGCCTTCTACGCCATCATCGTCGCAAGCTTCGCTATGCTCGCCGTGGGCCTGCCGATCAGCCGCTATGCCATCCGCCACGGCGTCGATATCGATCTTCTGACGCGCGGCGCGAGCTTCGGCTATATCGGCTCGACCATCACCTCGCTGATCTACGCCAGCTTCACCTTCATGCTGTTTGCGATCGAAGCCTCGATCATGTCCGGCGCACTGGAATTGACGCTGGGCATACCCGTTTGGATCGGTTACATCATCAGCGCCCTCATGGTGATCCCGCTCGTCACCCATGGTGTCCGTCTTATCAGCCGGTTTCAGCTGCTGACGCAGCCCTTCTGGATCGTTCTCAACATCCTGCCCTTCGTCTTCATTGCCTTTGCCGACTGGGGGAAATTCGATCTCTGGCGGGCCTTTGCCGGTATCCATCATCCCGCAAGCGCACCGGGTACCGCCGCTCCCTTCGATCTGGTGGAATTCGGCGCCGCTTCCGCCGTCATCCTGGCGCTGATGTCGCAGATCGGCGAACAGGCCGACTTCCTGCGCTTCCTGCCGCCGGAAGGTCACCGCAAATGGCGTCATCGCTTGGCCATCTTCCTCGCCGGACCTGGATGGGTCATCATCGGGGCGCCGAAGCTGCTGGCCGGTTCATTTCTGGTCGTCCTGACGCTGACTTCAGGTGTGCCTGTAGGTCGCGCCGCCGATCCCGCGCAGATGTATCTGACCGCCTTCGGTTACATGATCCCCTGGCACAACGCAGCATTGCTGTTGATGGCCGCCTTCGTGATGATTTCGCAGCTGAAGATCAACGTCATGAACGCCTATGCCGGCTCGCTCGCATGGTCGAACTTCTTTTCGCGGCTGACGCACAGCCATCCGGGCCGCGTCATCTGGCTGGTCTTCAACGTCGCCATCGCGCTCCTGTTGATGGAACTCGGCATCTACCGGCTGCTGGAGGAGACGCTCGGCATCTTCTCGATCATTGCTATGGCCTGGCTCTGCACCGTCTCCGCCGATCTCTTCATCAACAAGCCGCTCGGGCTGGCTCCTCCTGGCATCGAGTTCAAACGCGCGCATCTCTACGACATCAATCCGGTCGGCCTCGGCGCCATGGCGCTTTCGGCAACCATTGCCCTCATCGCGCATTTCGGCGCCTTCGGTTCGATTGCCGCATCGCTTGCGCCCTATATCACCCTGATCGTCGCGCTCATCGCTTCGCCTGCCATCGCCTGGGCCACCAAGGGCAAATACTACCTCGCCCGCAAGCCGCGCCAGAGCTGGAAGAATCTAAGCACCATCACCTGTTCGGTCTGCGAACACCCCTTCGAGCCGGAGGACATGGCATGGTGTCCGGCCTATGCCGCGCCGATCTGCTCGCTCTGCTGTTCACTCGACAGCCGCTGCCATGACATGTGCAAGCCGAAAGCTCGGCTCAATACGCAGGTTGGCACGGTCGCAAAGACCTTGCTGCCGGAAAGCATCGTCGCCAAGCTCGCCACGCGCCTCGGCCGCTACGGCATTGCCGTCGCCGTGGCGCTGACCGCCATGGGCGCTATTCTAGCAATGATCGCGCATCAGGTGGGCGCAGCCTCTCCCGAGACCGCCGCGGTGGTCGACCGCACGATCCTCATCGTCTTCTTCGTCTTTGCCGTCATCGCCGGCGTCGCGTGCTGGTTCTATGTGCTTGCCCATGACAGCCGCGTTGTCGCCGAAGAGGAATCCTCGCGTCAGAACACGCTGCTCTTGAAGGAAATTGCCGCCCACAAGAAGACGGATGCCGCTCTGCAGGGCGCCAAGGAGGCGGCGGAGGCGGCAAACCGCGCCAAGAGCCGCTACGTAGTCGGCTTAAGCCACGAATTGCGCACGCCGCTCAATGCCGTGCTCGGCTATGCGCAAATTCTGGAGCGCGACGAGACCATTCCGGCACCCCGGCAATCCTCCCTCAAAGTCATCCGGCGCAGCGCCGAGCATCTGTCGGGTCTGATCGACGGGCTGCTGGATATTTCGAAGATCGAGGCCGGCCGTCTGCAGGTCTATTCCAACGAGATCAACATCCACGATTTCCTCGACCAGATCGTCGACATGTTCCAGCCTCAGGCGCAGGCCAAAGGGTTAAGCTTCATCCATGAACGTTCCGCCGCACTGCCCGACTATGTCCGCACCGACGAGAAACGGCTGCGGCAGATCCTCGTCAATCTGCTTTCAAATGCCATCAAGTTTACCGATGCAGGCACCGTCCGCTTCGAGGTGGGCTACAGAAACCAGGTCGCGACCTTCACGGTTTCGGACACCGGCCGCGGCATCGCGACCAAGGACATTACCCGTATCTACGAGCCCTTCCAGCGCGGCGAGGCCGACAGCATAAGACCAATGCCCGGCCTCGGCCTCGGCCTCACCATCACGCAACTGCTGACCAATACGCTCGGCGGCGAGATTTCTGTTACAAGCGAGAAGGACGTGGGCTCGACCTTCAGGGTGCGCTTGATGCTGTCGGCCGTGATCCGGCCGATGAAACCGCCGGCGCAGGAGCAGCGTATCGTCGGCTACGAAGGTCCACGCCGCACCATCGTCGTCGTCGACGACAATGAAGATCATCGCGAGTTGATGCGCGAGATACTGTCGCCACTCGATTTCATCGTGCTCACCGCTGCCGGCGGGCCGGACTGCCTGACGCTGATCGAGGGGATCAAGCCGGATCTGTTCCTCGTCGATATCTCGATGCCCGGCATGAACGGCTGGCAGCTCGTTTCACGGCTCAGGGAAAACGGCCAGACGGCGCCTATCCTCATGCTGTCGGCCAATATCGGCGATGCAGCCGCAGCGACGGACAGTGACGACAGCCATAACGACGCCATCTCGAAGCCAGTCGACATCCGCCAGCTTCGCGACAAGCTCGCGCTGCATCTCGGGCTGAAATGGCTCTACGCCGATGCCTCCATCCCGGTCGCGCCGAAGCCGCCACCACCCCTGAAAAGCCCCGGTATCGAGCATGTCCGCGAATTGCTGCGGCTTGGCGAGATCGGTTATGTCAGGGGTATCGAGGCAAAGCTTGCGGATCTTGCCAAGCTTGAAGAAAACAAACCCTTCACCGATGCCTTGCGTGCGCATGTCCAGGCTTTCGATCTCGATGGTTTTCTAAACGTGCTGCGCAGCTTCGACATCGAAAAGGTAGAACAGATTGGCTGAGCCCGCCCTTCCCCGCGATATAGTCTTGCTGGTGGATGATTCACCGGAGGCGCTCGGCTTCCTGACGGATGCGCTCGAGCAGTCCGGCTTCTCCGTGCTGATCGCGACCTCGGGCTCGGCGGCGCTCAACATCGTCGAGCGCATCACGCCCGATCTCATCCTGCTCGATGCCGTCATGCCGGCAATGGATGGTTTCGAGACCTGCCGCCGGCTGAAAGCCAATGCAGGCATTGCCCAGATTCCCGTCGTCTTCATGACCGGGCTCACCGAAACCGAACATGTGGTGCATGCGCTCGAATCGGGCGGCGTGGATTATCTGACCAAGCCGATCAATGTCGACGAGCTGCGTGCCCGCATCCGCGTTCACCTGCGCAATGCCCGCTCCGCCCAGAGCGCCAGGGTGGCGCTCGACGCTGCGGGACGCCATCTCCTCGCTGTGAAGGGCAATGGCGCCATCCATTGGTCGACGCCGCAGGCAACCCGCCTGATCAACGCCGCCACCGGTAGTGACGATGGCCTCGAACTGGCATCCCAACACATCGCCGCCTTCATGCTCGAGCGCGAACGGCTCGGCCCGGCACGCGACAATCTTCTTTCCATCAGCAATGGCCGTCAGGCCGCGTTGCAATTCACCTTCCTCGGCGCCATCGGCGCCGACGAATATCTCTTTCGCCTGACGGCGAGCAATCAGAGCGCCGATGACGAGACCTTGCGTCAGAGCTTTGCGTTGACGCAGCGCGAATCCGAGGTGCTGCTATGGCTTGCCAAGGGCAAGTCGAACCGCGACATCGGCGAGATCCTCGGCCTTTCGGCCCGCACGGTGAACAAGCATCTGGAACAAATCTATGTGAAGCTCGGTGTCGAGAACCGCGCATCTGCGGCAGTGAAGGCCGCGCATGTCCTGCATCGGCCGTGAGGTCAATCCTCATCTGCAACGCACAGGTGGAGGAATTTCGTAATGATGGAGCAATCAAGAGGCCATCCGAGTTTCGGACCTGATCGGTCCTCGATTGGCAAATGCCGCTGTCGTTCCAGGCGTACGCAAAAAGGCAGCGGCACGGGCGCAAATTGATGCTTTCCACCGTTACCATCCTTGCCGTATCCGTTGAGTGACCAGGCGCTGACGAGAGGACATGGCAATGACGAAGCCCTTCTATTGGAATGAACTCAACACCTATGATTTCGCCGATCTCTCGCCCGATACCACCATCGCGATCCTGCCGATCGCCTCGACGGAGCAACACGGTCCACATCTGCCGATTGCCACGGATGTCGCGATCGCCGAGGGCATGCTGGCCGAGTTGAAGGTCCAGCGTCCGGACGATCTCGATTTCCTGGTCCTCCCGCTGCAGGAGATCGGCAAGGCCAACGAACACGTCTACGGCCCCGGCACGCTGTCGCTGAGCGCAGAGTTGCTGATCCCGGTCTGGACCGCGATCGGCGCGAAGGTCGCTGAAGCAGGCATCCGCAAAATGGTGATCGTCAATTCCCACGGCGGAAATGTGGATATCATGAGTATCGTCGCGCGCGAACTGCGCGTGCGTTACCAGATGGCCGTCGTCGCCACGCAATGGACGCGCTTCGGTACGCCTGATGGTATGATCGACGAGCACGAGCAGCGCTTTGGCATCCATGGCGGCGACGTCGAGACCTCGCTCATGCTGCATTTCCGGCCTGATCTGGTCCGGATGGAAAAGGCTGAGAATTTCGCCTCCAAGGCGGAATGGATGACGGAGCATTCGAAATATCTGCAGCCCTTGCCGCCGCATTCGCTCGCCTGGATCGCGCATGATCTCAATCCGAACGGTGTGGTCGGTAATGCGGCCAATGGCACGGCGGAAAAGGGCGCACTCATCTGCCGCCACGAGATCGCAGGCTTCATCGAGATGCTGCGGGATCTGCGCGACTACTCGCTTGCCAACCTCTATTCGAAATAGGCGTCCGCGCGGCGTCGTTCGGAGGGCGGGATGATATGTCCCTTCGCCTGCAGCTCCTCGACGATCCCGGCTAATTCAGCAAGCAGGTATTCGACGAAAAGGCTGGTGGCGGCGTCGAGCGGTGCTCGCGCGCGGGCGATGAGTTTCATCGGTTGAGGCCGCGAATGCGGCTCGGCGATCGGCCGGAATACCAGCTCTCCCCGGCGACACTCCGTCAGCACATCAAGGGGGTTGAGCAATGTCAGCCCTGCCCCGCATTTTACCAGCTGCTTCAACATCTCCGACGCATTGCTCTCCAGCACCGGCTCGACCTGCACGGAAAGGCGCGAAAGCATCAGATTGATGACCTCGCGCAGGCTCGTCCCGGGCTGCGCGAGCAATAGCCGCTCCTCCACGACATCGGCAAGATTGATGGGACCGGGCCCGATCAGCGGATGACCGGGCGGCAGGACGACGCCGATCGGTATGTCGAAATTAGCAAGGGAGCGAAGTCCCGGGGTTGCCGGAATGTTGAAGCCAAGCCCGAGATCCACTTCTCCGGAGACGACCGGCGCCATCGTCGTCGATCCGGCATCATTGCGCAGCTGGACGAAGACCCTTGGATGCTCGGAAAGAAAACGCGCGATGATCTCGGGCAGTGGACCTGAGGCCAGGCCGACGGTGGCGACGATACGAACCTTGCCGGCTTGCTGCATCTTGAGACTGCGAATGCGGCCCTCCAGCCGCTCGTAATTCTTCAGAACCTCGCGAATGTGCTCGATACAGAGCTCGCCGGCCGCCGTCAGTCTGAGCCCGCGAGGCAGCCGTTCGAAAAGCGGCGCGCCCATTTCCTCCTCCAGCGCCAGGATCTGCCGGTTGATCGCCGATGAGGCCACATTGAGCCGTGCCGCCGCCTTGCGGATCGAGCCGCAGCGGGCGATTTCATTGATATAGAGAAGCCGTCGCGAGTGCAGCATGCGTGTCCCCATTGCTTAATTTTTGCCCAGACCGCACAATTTAGGCACAGACCCGGGAACAGATGCCGAAAAGGCATCAATGCGCACGAATTTTGATGCTTTTCAAAGAGCAACGCAACCGCTCAAATGCAGGAAATGGGCGCCAACCACGACGTCCCATGGCAGATAAGGGGAACAGTCAGCCATGTATAAAGCCTTGAAGACAAAAACATTCTTTGCCGCCATGGGGCTTGCCGCCGCGATCATGGCTGCCGAGCCTGCAAATGCGCTCGACAAAGTCAGCTACGGCACGAACTGGCTTGCGCAAGCCGAGCACGGCGGTTTCTACCAGGCGGTCGCCGACGGCACCTACAAGAAATACGGTCTTGATGTCACGATCGTCCAGGGCGGCCCCAACGCGGCCAATTCGGCCTTACTGATCTCCGGCAAGCTGGATTTCTACATGGGTGGACCGCAGCAGGAGATCGATGCGGTCAAGCAGGGCATTCCGATCGTGGATGTTGCGGCCATCTTCCAGAAGGACCCGCAGGTGCTGATTGCCCATCCGGATGCCGGCGTGGAAAAATTCGAGGATCTGGCGAAGCTGCCGACGCTGTTCCTGAGCAAGGACGGCTATATCACCTATTTCGAGTGGATGAAGGCGAACTTCCCGGGCTTCAAGGACGAACAGTTCAAGCCCTATAACTTCAGTCCCGCACCCTTCCTCGCCGACAAGCAGTCCGCGCAGCAGGGTTATGTCACCTCCGAGCCCTATGAGATCGAGAAACAGGCGGGCTGGAAGCCGAAGGTCTTCCTGATCGCCGATGCCGGCTACTCGCCCTATTCGACGATGATCACCGCGCAGAAGGCGCTGGTCGACAAGAACCCGGATCTCGTGCAACGTTTCGTCAACGCCTCGATCGAGGGCTGGTACAACTACCTCTACGGCGACAACAAGGCGGCCAACGAACTGATCAAAAAAGACAATCCAGATATGACGGATGGCCAGATCGCCTATTCCATCGCCAAGATGAAGGAATACGGCATCGTCGAATCCGGCGATGCACTGGACAAGGGCATCGGCTGCATCACCGAAGCGCACTACAAGAAGTTCTTCGACGAGATGGTGCAGATCAAGCTCTTCGATGCCGACATCGAATACAAAAAGGCCTTCGATACGCAGTTCGTCTGCAAGGGCCTCGGCATGTCGCTGAAGAAGTAAGCCTAGGCACCTCCCCCTCGAGGGGGAGGTCAACGCAAAGCGGCGGGTGGAGGTGATTGCCTGAGATAGCAACAGATCACCCCGCCCCGGAGCTTCGCTCCGACCCTCCCCCTCAAGGGGAGGGTGGATCAACAAAGAGCTAAACCATGCCAGTGTCTGAAGCCACCAAATCCACCCAAACCGAGACACGCAAGCGGCCGCTTGTCGTTATGGAACAGGTCTCCAAGGTCTTCTCCAACGGCACGCTGGCGCTGTCGGGCATGTCGCTCCATGTGGAAAGCGGCGAGTTCATCAGCCTGCTCGGCCCTTCCGGTTGCGGCAAGTCGACGGCCTTGCGGATCATCGCGGGCCTTGGCGGCGCTTCGAGCGGCAGGATCGATTGGCCCAGTTCGCGCATCAACGTCAAGGGCCTGCCGGAGGGCGATATCAGCTTCGTTTTCCAGGAGCCGACGCTGCTTCCCTGGAAGACCGTGTTCGGCAATGTCCATCTGCCGCTGAAGCTGCGGGGTGTGTCGAAAGCGGCGGCGTACGATCAGATCATGGAGACGCTGGCAACCGTCGGCCTTCAGGATTTTGCGCAAGCCTATCCGCGCGAATTGTCCGGCGGCATGAAGATGCGGGTTTCGATCGCTCGCGCTCTGGTAACCAAACCGAAGCTGCTGTTGATGGACGAGCCCTTTGCGGCCCTCGACGAAATCACGCGCCAGAAGCTGAATGACGACGTTTTGCGCCTCTGGCAGACGACCGGCATCACAGTCATCTTCGTCACGCATTCCGTCTACGAATCCGCCTATCTCTCCAACCGCATCGTCGTCATGAAGGCACGGCCGGGCCGCGTTCATAGCGACTTTCCGCTGAAAACCAGCGGCGAGCGCGATCCGCTTTATCGCTCGTCTGAAGAATATCGGCAGGTGTGCGAAAAAGTGTCCCGTTCCCTGATCGAGGCCATCGGCTGGCCGGAGGCCCATTGATGAGCGAAAACACCAGCCTGCCCACCCCTCTTTCCGGTGAAACAGTCGATGCGCCGGCTACCGCCGCCGTCAGACAGCGCAATCTAGAACGCGCGTTCGGTATCCTTGTGCCGATCCTGACCGTCCTTGTCCTTCTTGTACTTTGGCAGCTTCTGGTCGTCGGCACCGGCATTCCGCAATATATTCTGCCAAGCCCGATCGCCGTCGCCAAGGCGCTCGTTTCCGACTGGGGCATCTTGTGGCCGGCTCTGTGGGTGACGACTGAGATCACCTTCATATCGCTGATCCTGGCGCTGATCGGCGGCGTCGGCTTTGCGATCTTCCTCGTGCAGTCCCGCTGGATCGAACTCGCCTTCTATCCGCTGGCCGTCATCCTTCAGGTAACCCCGATCGTCGCGATCGCGCCGCTGATCCTGATCTATGCGCCGACACGCGAAGCCGCACTTCTGATCTGCGGCTTCCTCGTCGCCTTCTTTCCAATCCTCTCCAACATGGTACAGGGATTGAAGAGCGTCGACCATAACCTGCTCAACCTTTTCGACCTCTACGGCGCCTCGCGCTGGCAGGCATTGCTGCATCTGAAGCTGCCCGCCGCCCAGCCTTATTTCATGACGGGCTTGAGGATCGGTGGCGGCCTGTCGCTGATCGCATCGGTGGTCGCGGAATTCGCCGCCGGCTCGGGCGGTCCGAACTCCGGCCTGGCATTCCGCCTGCTGGAGGCGCAATACCGCCAGAACATGCCACGGCTCTTCGCAGCCTTGCTTCTCCTGTCGGCGCTTGGCGTCGCCATCTTTGCGTTCACCTCCTTCATCTCATGGCTGAGCCTGCATCGCTGGCATGAGAGCAGCCTCAAGCGGGAGAACTGATGTCCCACGCCTTCATGTCGCCACCGAACGCCGCCCGTTTCGTGCTGAGTAATGCCACCGTTCCCGCCGTGACGCTCTCGGGCTTCAAGGCACCTTCCAGCGAGGGCCTGATCAAGGCCGATATCGTCGTCGCCGATGGCCTTATCAGTGACATCGTCGCGCCTGGCACCGCGCCAGTGGAATACGCCAAGGTGGATATGAAGGAAGGTATGGTCTGGCCGACCTTCGCCGACATGCACACCCATCTTGACAAGGGGCACATCTGGGAACGGCGGCCGAACCCGGACGGCAGTTTCATGGGCGCGCTCGATGCCGTGCGCACCGATCGCGAGGCCAATTGGTCGGCCGACGACGTACGCAAGCGCATGGAGTTTTCGCTGCGCTCGGCTTACGCCCATGGCACAGGCCTGATCCGCACTCACCTTGATTCCTTGGCGCCGCAGCACCGCATCTCTTTCGAGGTCTTCACCTCGGTCCGCGAAGCCTGGAAGGACAAGATCGCGCTGCAGGCCGTCGCCCTCTTCCCGCTCGATAGCATGGTCGACGATGCCTTCTTTGCCGATCTGCTCCGCGTGGTTCGAGACGCCGGCGGTCTGATGGGCGGCGTCACACAAATGAACCCGGACATCGACGCGCAACTGGACAAACTGATCCGCGCTGCTGCCGACAATGGTCTCGACATCGATCTGCATGTCGACGAGACCGAGGACAGGGAGGTACTGACGCTGAAGGCGATCGCCGAAGCCGTGCTTCGCAACGGCTTTACCGGCAAGGTGACCGCCGGCCACTGCTGCTCGCTTGCCCGGCAGAACGAGGATGTCGCGCGCGCAACCATCGATCTCGTTGCCAAGGCCGGGATCTCCATCGTCTCGCTGCCAATGTGCAACATGTATCTGCAGGACCGCCATGCCGGGCGCACGCCGCGCTGGCGCGGCGTCACCCTTTTGCACGAGCTTGCCGCGGCCGGCGTTCCCACAGCCGTCGCCTCCGACAATACCCGCGACCCCTTCTACGCCTATGGCGATCTCGATCCGGTCGAGGTGTTCCGCGAGGCCGTGCGCATCCTGCATCTCGACCATCCGCTGGATACGGCCGCTCGAGTCATCACCACGTCGCCCGCCAGCATTCTCGGTCGCCCGGACATCGGGCGGATCGCGGTCGGCAGCCCGGCCGATCTCGTGCTTTTCAGCGCCCGGCGCTGGAGCGAATTCCTTTCCCGTCCGCAGTCCGATCGCGTCGTCCTTCGCAAGGGCAAGGTGATCGATCGCAGCCTGCCGGATTATCGTGAACTCGACAGCGTCATTGGAGCCTGACATGCCGGATTATCAGCGCATCAAGAAAGAACTCGAAGGCATCGCCGTCGAAGACAATCCGGCGCTCGTGCGCCAGAAAAGCCGCGACTTCTATTGGTATTCGCCGATCCTCAAGGCCCAGCTCGACAATGTCACGGCCGATCTCGTCGTCACCCCGAAAACCGAGGAAGAGGTGATCCGCACGTTGAAGGTCGCCTATGCGCACGACGTTCCCGTCACGCCGCGCGGCGCCGGCACCGGCAATTACGGCCAGGCGATGCCGCTCTCCGGCGGCATCGTGCTCAATCTCGCCGCCATGAACAGGATCAAGGAGATCCATCCCGGCCGCGTCGTCTGCGAGCCCGGCATCGTCATTGCCGAACTCGACCGCCAGACAAAGGCCCATTCGGGCCAGGAACTGCGCTTCCATCCCTCGACCGCACAGACCGCAACGATCGGCGGCTTCATCGCCGGCGGGTCGGGCGGTGTCGGCTCGATCACCTGGGGTGGCCTGCGCGATCTCGGCAATATCCTGCGGCTGCGCGTCGTGACGATGGAGGCGGAGCCCCGCACGCTTGATCTGACCGGCTGGGACCTGACCAAGGTCAGCCATGCCTATGGCACCAATGGCATCATTACCGAGATCGAGATGCCGCTGGCGCCGGCCTATGACTGGATCGACGTGCTGGTCGGCTATGACGACTTCATGGATGCAGTGCGCTTTTCGGACGCGCTCGCCAAATGCAACGGCATTCTGGTCAAGGAAATCGCGCCGATCGCCGCCCCCATCCCGCAAGACTATTTTACCCGCCACAAGCCCTACATCCGTCAGGGGCAATCGATCGTGGCGCTGATGATCGCGCCACACTCGATAGATCCTTTCGTCGCCTTCACCATGCAGCAGAAGGGTGAGATTACCTTCCGCTCCGACAAGGTCGAGAGCATGAAGGGCATTCCGCATGCCTATGAGCTTGCCTGGAACCATACGACGCTGCGCGCCATCAAGGTCGATCCGTCGATCACCTATCTGCAGGTGCAGTATCCGGGGCCGGATCACGTCGCCAAAGTCCAGAAGATGGTGGAGATCTTTGGTGACGAGGTGCCCGGCCACCTCGAATTCATCAGGTTCGACGGTCAAATCCAGTGCTCGGGTCTGCCGCTGGTGCGCTATACCTCCGAAGCGCGGCTCGAAGAGATCATTAGGATTCACCAGGATCATGGCTGCCCGATCTTCAACCCGCATCGCTATACGCTGGAGGAGGGCGGCATGAAGCAGACGGATGCCGTTCAGCTTGCCTTCAAGAAGGAAACCGATCCGAAGGGTCTACTCAATCCGGGCAAGATGATCGCCTGGGACGACCCGAATTTCGATTTCAAATCCGGCAAGAACTACCTCTTCCCCGGCCTTGCCGCGCTGATGGAGGCCTCATGAAGGTTCTCGTCCTTCATTCCCATCCGGTCGAGGAAAGTTTTGGCGGCGCGCTGCATCGCCAGACCATCCAGAGCCTGAAGCGTGCGGGACATGAAGTCGACGATTGCAACCTCTATGCCGAGGGCTTCGATCCCGTGCTCTCGCGCCACGACCGGCTGATCTATCACGACTATCCCGAAAATACCGAGGCGCTGAAGCCCTATGTCGAACGGTTGGAACGCACCGAGGCTCTCGTGATCGTCACTCCGGTCTGGAACTTCGGCTTTCCGGCCATTCTCAAGGGCTATTTCGATCGGGTCTGGCTCCCCGGCGTTTCCTTCGAACTCGTCGATGGCAAAGTGCGGTCGAAACTGCAGCATATCCGCAAGCTCGGCGCGGTCTTGACCTATGGCGCCGATCCGTTTCGTGCCTTCATCGCCGGCAATCCGCCGAAGAAGATCGTCAAGCGCGTGCTGCGCGCCCAGATCAAGCCTTTCGCCCCCGTCGTCTTCCTCGCCCATTACGACATGAACCGCTCGACGGAAGGTTCCCGCAGCCAATTTCTGACGAAGGTCGGCCGCGAGATGGAGCGATTTTGAGCCGACCTCAAGGTCGCGTAATCACGGATGATCGATCCGTCTGTCATTGATGCCCGCCTAAAAACGCGTCGCGATCTTTCAGATTCGCTTCTTGCGCTTTAGGTCTTTGATTGGGGCATGTCGTTGTCGCAAAACCGCTTGTCTTATGAC
>UCII01000047.1 GCA_900472485.1 Hyphomicrobiales bacterium | reverse complement strand
AACTTTCGGGGGTCAATTCAAAGACGGGGCTTTTTTTCATGGTGCATCCTGCCTGGCTGCTTCCGGCCTTTGGGGCTGACGCAGAATCTCTCTCAATCCGAAAACTGTTCCGCCAGGATCCTGTCCGACCATGACCTGTCCGGATCGGAGAGGATACGAGCCGTCGTATCCTCACTCTGGCGGATCTGAATGCCGAGGACCGACTTGACCTCAGTATTGTCGGCGGCGGCGTTGACGGGGCGCTTATCCGCTTCGAGCACGGTGATGTCGACCGTCACCTTGTTCGGAAGGAGCGCGCCGCGCCAACGGCGGGGACGGAAGGCGCTGACGGGCGTCATGGCAAGCAGCGGCGCTTCCAGAGGCAGGATGGGGCCATGGGCTGAAAGATTGTAGGCGGTGGAGCCGGCTGGCGTCGTCACCATCAGCCCGTCGCAGATCAGTTCCGGCAGGCGAACCCGCCCGTCGATCTCCACCTTCAGCTTTGCCGTCTGATAGGATTGACGAAACAGCGACACTTCATTGATGGCGAGCGCGACGCAGGAGCTGCCGTCGGCATTGCGCGTGGTCATCTGCAGGGGGTGAAACGCGTTTTCGACAGCTGCTTCGATGCGCTCGGCCAAGCCATCCGTGCGGTAGTCATTCATCAGGAAGCCGACGGAACCGCGATTCATCCCATAGACGCGTTTGCCGGTATTCATCGTCTTGTGCAGCGTCTGCAGCATGAAGCCATCGCCGCCGAGAGCCACGATGATATCCGCATCTTCCTGAGAGGTCTGGCCGTAGAGGCGAGTAAGCTCTTCCTGCGCCGCTTGAGCCTCTGACGCGGTGGAGGCGAGAAAACAAACGGATTGAAGATTGCGCGACATGCAATGTCCTCTGAATAGCGATTCTTCGTAATGTTATTCCCTTGTCGCGACAAGACGTTTCGCGCGAACTGGTGAATCGGTCGATCCCCAGGTTTGACGCCGATCGACCGATTTTCCCTTTACAGGATTTCAAAGTCTGTTATTTGGCATGCCCATACGCCCTTGTAGCTCAGTTGGTAGAGCACCTGATTTGTAATCAGGGGGTCGCGGGTTCGAACCCTGCCGGGGGCACCATTTTCCTGGATATCCTCAATCGTTTCATCTCCGGTATGGAAAACCGGTGGCGGTGACATAATATGTAGTCGTGCGCGAGTTCCGAACACGCGCAGCAGCCATCGCTCCTATATTCGTGTGCCTGGAACCCTATGCCCAGCAAACCCAAGAAGCCTAAACTCGAACACTCCGAGCTTTCGGGTGAATTCACCGATGATGGCGTGACCGTCCTGGTCGATATCTTTCGCCCGGCTGGCACGAATGCCGACTGGCGGATGGAGGTTATCACGCCGGAAGAGGATTTGATCGAATGGGAAGAACCCTTCGCGACAGACCGCGAGGCATTCGATGAGTTCCTTGCGACGATTGCACGCGATGGCATCAGGTCGTTCTTCGACGAAGCGGATCCTGCGATACACTGATCACCTGTCCGCGCATTGGCGGCGCTAGGTGCGCGGAAAGAACAGCCTCGGGAAGGGGCTCGCCGTCACATGAAGGCGGTCGCCAACATCAGAGATGTGGTGTTTGAGATACGGCGGGTAGCGGCCGGGCTCTGCTTATTTGCGTACCAGCAGCAACGGCTCGCCTTCCTCTTCTTCGGACTTCTGGAAACTGCCGTCGGGCTTCATATCGAAGGAGAGCGAGGAGCCGTCATTACCCAGCATGACAAGCCCGAACCCTTCCGTCGCCCAGAGTGAGAGCTTGAGGTCGCCGACTTCGCTGGCGCAATCGCCGCTCGGAGACATCTTGGAAGTGCCGTCCTGATCCTTGTCTGTGGTGAGCGTGATATCGCAGACGGGCTTGCCGTCCGGTGTCTGGATGCGCCACGCACCTGCAAGGCTTGCCGCGGTCGGCACATGGTCGACATCGCCGAGCGACGGCAGCAGCCAGGTCGGATCGCCGCCTTCGCTTTCCCACGGCGAGCCTTCCTCCTGCTGGAAGCGCATGAGCGGCTTGCCCCCACCGTCCGCGATCGCCAGCGCGCCATCATCGGTGAAATTCCAGATCTTGGCCGCGGTAAGGGCGGGGAGCGGCATCGCGCATGCATCCGCCCCTGTAATCTCGTAGCCCCCGGAGACCGTATTCGTCCCGAAGGTGAGGCGGCAGCCCTGGGCGCCGCTTTCCGGCGCTACCAGCCAGACGCCTGCTTGCGCCTGGATCATTTCGTCATCGGCGGCGCGCGCCGGCTGGACTATGGTCAAAGCAAGGACAGCGGCAACCGCCGCAGGACCAAGAAGACGGATCAAAGCAAATTCTCCCAACGTGCTGCGGCCGCCAAGGGCGCCACTATGATTTGAGATAGGACCGCGTTGCATATAGCGCGATCGCGGCAGCATTCGAGACATTGAGTGACTTGATGGCGCCCGGCATATCGAGTCGAGCGAGCGCATTCACCGTCTCCCGTGTCTTCTGGCGCAGGCCCTTGCCCTCGGAGCCGAGCACGAGGGCGATCTTGTCGCCGCTAAAGGTGCCTTCCAGCGGTGCCGGACCTTCCGAATCAAGGCCGATCGTCGTGAAGCCGAGCCGGTGCAGCTCGCCGAGCGCATCGGCGAGATTGGTGATCTGTATATAAGGTATGAGTTCCAGTGCGCCGGAGGCCGATTTTGCCATCACGCCTGATTCGGTCGGGCTGTGGCGCTGTGTCGTGATGACGGCACCTGCATCGAAAGCGACGGCTGAGCGCATGATGGCGCCGACATTATGCGGGTCCGTCACCTGATCGAGGACCAGCAGCAACGGGCTGTCCTTCAATGCCTCAAGCCTGCGCACGGGCAGGGGGCGCGTTTCCAGCATGACGCCTTGGTGAATCGCTTCCGGGCCGAGCACCTTGTCGATATCCTGCGGCGAGACGATCTCGACGGGAATGCCGAGCGCGTCGGCGGGGCCGATTTCCAGCCGCACCAGCGCATTCTGCGTCGTCGACAGCTTGATGTTCTTGCGCTCGGGATTGGCAAGCGCGGCGCGGACCGTATGCAGGCCATAGAGAAAGACCTGGTCGGGCGCGAGCGCCGGCGGCTTCCAATCGTCAGCGCCGGCCTTCTTGCGCTTCTGTGGCGCCGGCGTTGGGATTTCACCGCGCTCGCGCTTGGCATCGCGATGCGCGCGCCGCAAGGTGGCGTAGTGCGTGTCCTTGGCGGACTTGTCGCCGGTGATGTAGTCTTGGCCCTGGTGGCCGGGTTTTTTATCTTTGCTCATGCGGCTTTATAACCAGCGTGTCCGCGAGCGCATAGTCCTCTTTGACCTGTGGACTTTTTCCACGGGCTGAAATTTTTTTGTCATTTTTGGCAATTCCTTGTGTTGACAGACGGAAGTGGTCCGGCCATATACGCGGCGCAGATCACGGCGGCGACGCCACGGTCTGACAAGCTTGGTCGCAAGATCCAGTCGGAATACTGGAGGGATGCCCGAGTGGTTAAAGGGGACGGACTGTAAATCCGTTGGCTCAGCCTACGTTGGTTCAAATCCAACTCCCTCCACCATTCCGTGCCGGATCTTGACCATCCCGCGGGTATAGCTCAATGGTAGAGCAGCAGCCTTCCAAGCTGAATACGCGGGTTCGATTCCCGCTACCCGCTCCAAGAATTTCAATTTGTTAGCATCTTTATCGTTCTTTGTAGCGGCAAAGAGCGTCCCCTGCCTTGCACGGTTGCTGGTCCTGATCGCTGCTTCGGTCAGCGTGTCTCACCGGCTCGTATTAGCTTCGGTCTTTGCGTATTTGACATGAAGGGTTGCTTATATTTGCGCGAGCGATACATATTGCTCAGGCAACCGAAACGGGAGAGCGCAAATGGGTATCTTCGACAAGATCAAGGGTGCAATCTGGGGAGAGGCAAAGGCTGCCGAGGCAGCTCCGGCACCTTCGACCACTGCCGCAACCGCCAATCCGGCACCAGCGCCGACACCGGCTCCTTCAGCGACTACGGCAGCGACCTCGCCTGCGACCAGCGCGCCGTCCGCTCCGGTGGATATCGCCTCGATCCTTGATGCTGCTGTCAAGAAAAGCGGCCAGAAGCTCGACTGGAAGCATTCCATCGTCGATCTGATGAAGGCACTCGGCATGGATGCGAGCCTTTCCGAGCGCAAGGAACTTGCGCAAGAGCTTGGCTATACGGGCGATACGGGCGATTCCGCCAAGATGAACATATTCCTCCACAAGGCTCTTCTGAAGAAGCTTGCGGACAATGGCGGCAAGGTGCCGGCCGATCTGCTCGATTGATCGCCGCAAAGCTTGGCGTCTTCGATCGGCTGCGTCGAATGTTGCATCGTGACAAACGACGATTGATTGTGGTTTGATAATTCTGCGCCCTTTCCTGCCGGGAGAGGGCGCTTTGCGTTCGAGATCGGACGAATTTCTCCCCCTCTAACGGCACTGGATTTCTTCGCCGTACCTCCCTATGTAAGCGCCTGAACCGGCAAATGCTTTTTTGTCTTTCCGGATCGACCGGCGGACCTTACGCGGCGAAGGAATGTTGATGGCTTGAGATCATCTGTCGTCGGCCAGACTTCGCCCGGAATGGGGCCTGCAATTAAGTCTTGCGCAAATGCGATGAAAGCCTTAAACGGCGGCACTAAACCGGTTCGCCGGGGTCACTCATTACGTTCACAGGAAGCATTCAAATGGCAAAGAGTAAGTTT
>UCII01000049.1 GCA_900472485.1 Hyphomicrobiales bacterium | reverse complement strand
AGGTCTGCTAATCGCAACTTTGTTTAATAACAATCTTCTCTGAACGCCTCGGCCCAAGCCGAAATCATCGGGCCGCAATCGCGGCCTTTTGCTTTTTGGTCTAATAGACAACAGCAGAAGACATAATGGACGCATCGGTCTGGCAAGCGGATCGTCCGTCCCTTACAGGAGACAAATCGCCTTCGGCAATTTGCTCCGGCAGGAAGCATCACCGCTAAAGCGGTGACGCAATCGCGACATTCGGCAAAGCCGAATGCGCTGGCGCGGGGTGGAGCAGCCCGGTAGCTCGTCAGGCTCATAACCTGAAGGCCGCAGGTTCAAATCCTGCCCCCGCAACCAATCTTTCCCCTGAAATCAATTATCGCTGAAGCCAAGCATAAGCGCCAATCGCCATCCGTAGCTCTCGGTCGCTAAAGCTCACCATAACCTGAAGGGTGAGACGCGCTCGAGCAAAGATCAAGCGGAGAGTCCACTCGATTGTGCCAAACAACGAACAGCGCAGAACCCGCACAAATACAAAGCTTGCAGTCAATCGAGGTTAAGGAAGTCAAACAGGTGATCCCAGGCGGCGCACTTCGGGCTGTATAAATTTTCGCTTCCTAATGTTTGATTTTACACAGCTTCTGGTGGCAAATAGAGCCAAGCAGTAATTTTGAGAATATTTTACATGCCAAAAAGACCATTGATCCAGAAGGGCGTAGCAGAGCTTGAAAAGCTGTTCGATCAACAGCGCGATGATCCAAAGTTTTTGGACGACCTGCTTGAAGAACTTTCCGAGCGAAAAACCCAGCGTGCGCAGGAGCTACGGCAGCGAGCGATGCAGGCCAGAGGAACAATCGCTCAACGATCTGCCTCGCGCGTTGACACCAACGAACCTGCTATGGAAAGCCCGATTGTTGCTGCCGCAACACCAGTAGGCCGCCCGGCTTCTCCTCTTCCCAGACCAGCGTCAGCCTCGGCGGTACCAATCCGTCCCACCCTAGAACGCCCCTCTGTCGGTAATGATCCCGAAAGCATCCTGTCAGCGTGGACGGCGATGGAGGTCTTGTCTCCTCCGTCCTTTCGAAAGCCCGAGGAAAGGCGGTGTCCGCTTTTGATGTCCAGAAGCGGAATGTGGAAGCACTGGATCAGAATCGAGCCGCTTTATGGAGCACTCGACCTGGTTTTCTCAGCCGGCTGTTCGGCACACAGACTTATCGTTTATGGCACGAGGCATACGATAGCCTCTCGAAAAAACTGACCTCAGAGAAAATAGAGTTTTCGCGTCTGTCGGCAGATCCTGAGACGAAAAGGTCGGAATTTGCGCGAGCGAACGGCGAGCTGCAAAAAATGCAGGCTTCGGTCATCGAACTGACCGAGACGCTCAGGCGCGAACGAATTGCATGTGAAGATCTTGCCGGCCGATATCCCGGCACGTTCATTTCGGAAGAATTTTTCGACCAGCGTCATCAGGATAAACAGAAGAGTGCGCCCTGGCTGGATGCGGCTACCGCACGTTTGCGCAACGATGTTTTCGAAGCAGCGATGGCATTGCATAAGGCGTTTGTTGACGGCGCCGCAAAGCCGATCCGACATAACCTCAACGTTCTGATGGATGGCTTTGGCACACGTTCGCTGGGAAGTCCGGAAAAGGACGCGCTGATCCCGGATCTCTGGTCGACCTTGTTCCTGCTGGTGCCGGTGGTTTCCACCACCTTTGCCTCGGTCTCCCGCATGCTCGGTAAAATCGGACCGGAATCTTTCGGCTGGCTGCTTGTGGACGAAGCAGGCCAGGCATTGCCACAGGCGGCCGTGGGCGCATTGATGCGGACTCAGCGGGCAATGGTCGTCGGCGATCCGATACAGATCGAGCCGGTCGTCGTTCTGCCTGACCAGTTGACAGAAGCGATGTGCCAGCAGTTCGGGATCGATCCGCTGATTTACAACGCGCCCGGGGCTTCGGCGCAAACACTGGCCGACAGTGCCACGGAATACTACGGAACCTTCGAGACAAAGTTCGGAACCCGTGAAGTTGGCGTTCCTCTTCTGGTTCATCGACGCTGCGCCGAGCCGATGTTCAGCATTTCCAATTCCATTGCCTACGAAAACCTGATGGTACAGGCGAAAGCGGCCAAGCCCTCCGCAATCCGGGATGTTCTCGGCCCTTCCCGATGGATCGATATCGAGGGGCGAGGGCAGGAAAAATGGTGCCCACAGGAGGGTGAGGCACTGCTCGCTCAACTAGGTCATCTGCGAGATCGAGGATGCGCTCCCGACTTCTATGTCGTGACCCCGTTCGTCGTGGTGCAGGATCGTATGCGGGAAGTGTTGCGTACCAGCGGCTTGCTCGAGGGGTGGGTCGAAAATCCCCATCAATGGGTCAAGGAGCGCATCGGAACGGTCCATACCGTTCAGGGCCGCGAAGCGGAAGCCGTCTTCTTCATCCTGGGTGCTCCGGACGCGCGGCAGCGCGGCGCGCGCGGCTGGGCTGGTGGTCGCCCCAATTTGCTGAATGTCGCGGCGACGAGGGCTAAGGAAGCTCTTTACGTCGTGGGTAACCGAAGCCTCTGGAAAACAGCAGGCGTTTTCCAGTCACTCGACAATCTCCTCGGATGACCAAGATCGCATTTGAAAAAACAATCCTTGATTGCGGTGCTCATAAAATACCTGTCGGGAGGGATTTATGGCTTATGGAGGAGGGCGTAACTCGCGGTGTCCCACTTCGTCGGACCCAAGCTTTTTCAGGCACTGGCCCGATTAGCGGTGATGATCCATGCGCGGGAGTCGAAGAGCACGCCTTCGGAGGTCATATGCGCTTCCAGCAAATCGCGTAGCCGCTGCAGTGGTCGGTCGGGTGCCTCATCGGTGTGCATGAGTGCGTCCTTGACCATATAGAGGCCGGCAAGGGCATCGAGGGCGGCCTCGACATTTGCTCCATAAAATACCGGTTCTTTCACCTCGGTGAAGTCGATCGAGGTGAAGCCGGCGGTGTTTAACAGCTGTTTGGCTATGGTGGGATCGCCAAGCGAAAACGGCTTGCCGGCATTTTCTGGAATTGCGCTTCCCGGAGCCAGCGCATTCCGAATTGCGCCAGACCATTCGTTGCGCTCCTGGCTTTGCCATACCATCCAGGCGATGCGTCCACCCGGGCGGATTGCTTGGACGATGTTGGCGAATGCTACCTGCGGATCGGCAAAGAACATGACGCCGAACCGGCTGATGCATAGGTCGAAGCCGGCAGCTGGAAAGTCGTGGGTTTGTGCGTCACCCAGCTCGAAGCTGATGTTGCGCAATCCCGCTTCAGCGCTACGCTGGCGGGCAATCTCAAGCATCTCGGCGGACGTGTCCACGCCGACCGCGCCGCCTTGTGTCGCGGCAAGAGCTGCTTCGCGGGTGGTTTGTCCAGCGCCGCAGCCGATATCGAGTATCCGGTCATGCGTCCGGACGCTGGCGGCGGCTCGCAAATACCGGTTATGCCGTGATAGTTCAGCGTCGTAAAAATCAGCACATTGCAGCACTACAAGCCTCCCTCATCTCGCCTCGATCTCCATCGGGCTCAGTTCTTGCAAGACCTTCGAACAGCCTCAACGTATTGTTCCTAAGCAATTTCGAATGGAAAACTGCTGGGCGTTTTTCTGGAACTGCTCTGACGGACGTCGATGACCCGTGTTGCAGCTTCCTCATAAACTGATTGCATAATAAGATCAGTTATGCAATATGATTCCAGTTGCAATTTGCAATCGGATGGATTCTGTCATGGAAGAAACGAGATCGTTCGCTGCCACCGAGACGTCAATCGAGGTCAAGGGAGCGAGACTGCAGACCCAGGCTTTCGGTGATCCCTCAAGCCCGCCCATCATATTGATCATGGGCATGATGGCTTCGATGCTGTGGTGGCCGGACAGGTTCTGGGAGGCGCTCGCCGCCCGCCAGCGCTATGTGATCCGATATGACCAGCGCGACACGGGCCTATCGACACATTATCCGCAAGGCGAACCCCATTATTCGTTCAGCGATTTGGCCGACGATGCCATCGCCATTCTCGACGGCTACGGATTGGAAACGGCGCATGTGATGGGCATGTCGATGGGCGGCGCCGTTGCACAGGAAGTCGCGTTGCGCCATCCCCGGCGTGTGCGGACGCTCACGCTGATCAGCACATCACCGCTCGGAGTCGGGGGCTTGCCCTCCTCGACAGAGGCCTATCAAGAGCATTCCAGGTCTGCCGAAGCAGTCGACTGGTCGAACCTCGAGGCTATTGCCGATTTTCTGCGTCGCGATGCGGCGATGCTGGCCGGCACTCGGCATCCGCACGATCCTGATGCTGCAAGGGCCCTGATCGCCCGCGACATGGCGCGGGCGCCGTCATTTGCCAGCGCTACGAACCATTTCACGCTCGTGAGCGAGGAAAGGCCCGAAAGACTTCACGCTTCCGATATCAAGCTGCCGGTCCTTGCGATCCATGGCACGTCTGATCCGCTGTTTCCTATAGGACACGGCGAGGCCTTCACTGAGGTCGTGCGAGATGCCCGGCTGCACCGGGTCGAAGGCGGAGGGCACGAAATCCACGAGCGTGACATTGATGAGATCGCGCAGGCCATCATCGATCACACGGCCTGACAGACGTCCGGCCTGACAGACAACCGGAAATCCAGGCATGACCTCGCTTTCCGGTTCGTTAGAGCAATTCCAGGAAAAGTTCGCAGTATCCGTCTTAGTCA
>UCII01000052.1 GCA_900472485.1 Hyphomicrobiales bacterium | reverse complement strand
TAGAGCGGTTCAGATTTTGTTTGAATCGTGGATTCCCTTTTGATGTCGAATATGATTCAAGATGCTGGCTGAGAGGAGGTCAGCATTGATGGTCGCACCTCTATCGAATGATCTGCGTGAACGTGTGGTGGGCGCCGTTGTGGCGGGAGAAAGCTGCCGCTCGGTGGCGGCGCGGTTTGGTGTCTCCGTCTCCTCTGTCGTGAAGTGGTCGCAGCGGTATCGCCGCAGTGGCTCTGTCGCGCCCGGCCGGATGGGAGGGCATCGCAAGCGCCTTTTGGAACCGCATCGCGCTTTCATAGCCGAGCGGATTGCGCAGACGCCGCAGATCAGCCTGCATGGCCTCAAGGATGAACTAGCGGTGAGAGGCGTCATCGTCTCGCATGACGCCGTTTGGCGTTTCCTGCGCCGCGAGGGGCTGCGCTTCAAAAAAAACGATGTTTGCCTTTGAGCAGGCACGCACTGACATCGTCCGTCGGCGCAAGCGCTGGCAGTCATGGCAGACGCGACTTGATCCTCGAAGGCTTGTGTTCATCGACGAAACCTGGATTAAAACCAATATGGCCCCGTTGTACGGCTGGGGTGTTAAGGGCAAGCGCCTGCGTGGCTTTGCTCCGCATGGTCATTGGCGCACATTGACCTTCGTCGGCGCGCTGCGGGCCGATTGTCTCACCGCACCCTGCGTCTTCGATGGCCCGATCAATGGCCAATGCTTCAAGGCCTATGTCGAGCAACAACTCGTGCCGACACTGCGGCCAGGTGACATCGTCATCATGGACAATCTGGGTAGCCACAAATCCGGGCAGATACGCCAGTTGATCAAGGCCGCCGGCGCAAGGCTCTGGTTTCTGCCGCCTTATTCACCAGACCTCAATCCAATCGAGCAGGCTTTTGCCAAGATCAAACATTGGATGCGAAAAGCGCAAATGCGCACCATCGAAGACACCTGGCGATATCTCGGCTCACTCGTCCAGACAATCAGTCCAGACGAGTGCACCAATTATCTTGTCAATGCAGGATACGCTTCAAACAAAACATGAAACGCTCTAG
>UCII01000053.1 GCA_900472485.1 Hyphomicrobiales bacterium | reverse complement strand
CTAGAGCGTTTCCGATTTTATCTGAATCGGAGGGATTCCGTTTTTGGGTGTTTTGTGATTCAAGATGCTGGCTGGAGTGGAGGCCAGCATCGAATGACTCGACCTCTTTCAAATGATCTTCGCAAACGTGTTGTCGATGCGATCGAGGCCGGCGAGAGCTGTCGGTCGGTGGCGGCGCGGTTCGGTATTGCAGTGTCTTCAGCGGTAAAGTGGTCTCAGCGGTATCGTTCGAGCGGCTCTGTCGCGCCCGGGAAGATGGGCGGTCACCGCAAGCGTGTTCTGGAGCCATACCGGGCGTTTATCGCGGAGCGGATCAGCCAGACGCCGCATCTGTCACTGCATGGGTTGAAGGAAGAGCTGGCCGCACGAGGGGTAAAGGTATCTCATGACACCGTGTGGCAATTCCTGCGGCGCGAGGGGCTGCGGTTCAAAAAAAACACTGTTCGCCCTTGAGCAGGCACGTGCCGACATCGCGCGGCGACGACAGCGTTGGCGGTCCTGGCAGACCGGTCTTGATCCAAGGCGTCTGGTCTTCATCGATGAAACCTGGATCAAGACCAACATGGCGCCGCTCCGAGGCTGGGGACAGAAGGGCAAACGCCTGCGCAGCTTTGCCCCGCACGGCCATTGGCGCACCCTGACCTTCCTCGGCGCGCTGCGTTGCGATCGGCTTGCCGCACCCTGCGTCTTCGATGGACCGATCAATGGCCAGTGCTTCCGAGCCTATGTCGAACAGCAACTCCTACCCGTGCTCAAACCTGGCGACATCGTCGTGATGGATAATCTCGGCTCTCACAAATCAGTCGCCATCCGGCAGATGATCCGCGATGCTGGTGCACGGCTCTGGTACCTGCCGCCTTATTCTCCTGACCTCAATCCCATCGAGCAGGCCTTCGCCAAAATCAAGCACTGGATGCGCCTGGCTCAGAAGCGAACCATCGATGACACTTGGCGCTACATCGGACACCTCGTCACAACCATCGAGCCTAGCGAATGCAGAAACTACTTCGCCAACGCCGGTTATGCTTCCGTCAAAACCTGAAACGCTCTA
>UCII01000055.1 GCA_900472485.1 Hyphomicrobiales bacterium | reverse complement strand
TTACACCCTATTTTATTCAGGTGAAGATACCTTATTGATAATACTTGGAAACCTGAAGTGTTTCACCGGCCACCAGAGCCTTGAGGCTACGCCGCATCAGCGGCGACGGCCTCGGGCCTTGCGAAGCTCAAACGAGCTTCGATCCTTTTCCCTCGCCCACTCGGAAGAGTTAAGGAGGAGACAAGGATGCCTGCGGTCAACAATTCAGATTTTCCAAGTATTTAAGGTGGGTTGCCCCATTCGGAGATCCATGGATCAAAGCTTATTCGCAGCTCCCCACGGCTTTTCGCAGCGTATCACGTCCTTCATCGCCTGTGCATGCCTAGGCATCCACTAAATACCCTTACGACACTTGATCGTTCTCATTGCCAATGCTCATCATCTAGTCGCCATTTCCTTTCGGAAACGAGCAACAGACCGGGTTACCTTTTACAACCCAGCCTATCAACAATGCCATCGACGTGTTCGACAGGCTTGCTTTTACGCAAAAGCCATAAGGCTTTCGCGAGATATTGGAGCTACGCCGAGCAGCTCGCTTGCAGCCTGTCTTAAGACCAGCTTCTCGAGATTGGATCCGATACCGCGCGGTCAGGCAACGGTAATCCGGTCACCGTCGAGATGCACTTCAAAGAAGTGCAAACAACACGCGATAAACTACTGCGTAGTTTACGCTGGCAACCCAGAGCGACAAGCTTCCTTCCTACCTCCGTCCCCTCCTTCGTTTCCAGCCGGCTAGGCCATCCACGATATCATAAGGTCCGGGCTCGGACGTTCTGAGTAAAACTCAAAACACCTGGAAGCCTCCAGATCAATCTTCTCTTCACAATGTATGCAGAACACGCATCAGGCCCGTAGGCCGACGCAAAACCTTTATTTCTTCAGAAGACAACATGCCGTCAGTCTCGACACCAATCGATTTGGTGGAGCTGAGCGGGATCGAACCGCTGACCCCCTGCTTGCAAAGCAGGTGCTCTCCCAGCTGAGCTACAGCCCCATCAGCTCGATCGCCCCAATCTTCATTGAGGTTCGGCAACTTCCGCGTCACCGTTCTTTCCCGGCTGCGCCATGCGTAGCCAAAAGGCGAAGCATGGTGGGCCCG
>UCII01000056.1 GCA_900472485.1 Hyphomicrobiales bacterium | reverse complement strand
CTAGAGCGTTTCAAGTTTTGACGGAAGCGTATCCTGCGTTAGAGAAGTAGTTGGCGCATTCGTCCGGCTTGATGGTGTCGGTGAGATATCCGAGATGGCGCCAGGTGTCCTCGACGGTTCGCTTTTGAGCCTGGCGCATCCAGTGTTTGATCTTTGCGAAGGCCTGCTCGATCGGATTGAGGTCGGGGGAGTATTTCGGCAGGAACCACAGCCTTGCGCCGGCCGCCCTGATGGCATCGCGAATGGCCTTGGCCTTGTGTGAGCCGAGATTGTCAAGGATGACGATGTCGCCGGGCTTGAGGGTCGGGATCAGTTGTTGTCGGATATAGGCGCCGAAACATTCGCTATTGATGGGACCATCGAAGACGCAGGGCGCGGTCAGCTTGTCGCAGCGCAAGGCGCCGAGGAAAGTGAGCGTGCGCCAGCGGCCATGGGGTGCAAAGCCACGCAGCCATTTGCCTTTCGGCCCCCAGCCGCGCAATGGTGCCATGTTGGTTCTGATCCAGGTTTCATCAATAAAGACGAGCCGCCGTGGATCGAAGCGGTCTTGCCAAGCCTTCCAGCGTGCTCTGCGCCGGGCAATGTCGCCACGGCCCTGCTCAAGGGCGAACAGCGTTTTTTTTGAAGCTCAGGCCTTCGCGGCGCATGAATTGCCAGATGGCATTATGGGAGACGGTCACACCGCGAGCGGCCAGTTCGTCCTTCAGCCGATGCAGCGTCAGGTGTGATGTCTGTTCGATCTGCTCGACGATGAAGGCCCGGTGCGGCTCAAGCACCCGTCGACGGTGGCCGCCCATCTTGCCGGGCGACACGCTGCCGGTGGCCCGATAGCGTTGCGACCACTTCACAACAGACGAGACGGCAATATCGAACCGTCCAGCTACGATCCGGCAGCTCTGACCGGCTGCAACCGCAGCCACCACCCGTTCACGAAGATCATTTGAGTAAGGTCGCGTCATGGATGCTGGCCTCCATTCCAGCAGCCATCATGAATCACAATTCCGCTGTTTTGGGAA
>UCII01000059.1 GCA_900472485.1 Hyphomicrobiales bacterium | reverse complement strand
CCTCGGAACTCCCCGCCCGCCCATGAAAAACGGAGCGCAAGGAGCGGAGGCAGTCGGTCCCGCTTCCCCTTCGGGCCACGATGTTGAAGCTCCTGCGGCTGCCCTTGATCCGCTCCTTGCGCGTCGAGAATTCCCGAAATCCCGGCCAACGGCCGGCGCCATGCTGATTTCTCCGATGCTCTCCATTTTTCAGGATTACGCTTGCCCGCGAGCGATCATTTGACGATTGCTCGTCTATCGGGCTGCTGGCGCAGCCGATCAGAGGCCCGTTCCGGGCCGCTTCCATTCGTTCGCCCCATGACATCGCCGCCCAGGTCGGTCAAGCGGCCCGTGAAGCCGGTCCATCTTCCGCACCAGTCCGCGGAGCGGACCCGTGAAGATGCTCCGCCTTCCGCTCCACGCCGCTTGACAGTCCAGTTCGCCGCCGTGGGGCAGGCTTTCGCCCTCCCCTCTCTGTCCAGGGGAATGTCAGAGGCCATTCCCCGGAAAGACCGGGGAGGCTTCGCCCGAGGGGGCTTGCCCTTCGGGGTGGCAACGGAAAGCTTTGGAGAGAGATAATGAGCATCTATACCCAGACCGCACGTTTCGACACTGGCCGGGCACTGAGCGAAACCGAAATGCGCCGCATCGCGCCGTCAATCTTTGCCGTGACCGCCCATGAAAGCCGATCCGAACGGTTCCAGCCCATTCCCACGATCGAGGTTCTGCGTGCTCTCATACGGGAAGGTTTCATGCCGGTTGGAGCGAAGCAGTCGCGCAGCCGCATAGAGGGAAAGGCCGACTTCACCAAGCATCTGATCCGCCTGCGCCGCACCGATGACGGCAAGGTTTACAATGTTGGCGATACCGTTTGCGAAATCCTCCTCAAGAATGCCAATGACGGAACCAGCGCCTACGAATTGATGGCGGGGCTGTTCAGAGTCCGTTGCCTCAATTCCCTGGTGACGCAGACCGGCACCATCGATGCCATTAAGGTCCGCCATTCCGGCGACGTGCAGCATAAGGTGATCGAAGGCACATACCGCGTCCTTGGCGAAGCCGAGCGCACGCTTGCCGCTCCACAGGACTGGTCAATGTTGCGGTTGAACCGAGATGAGAGGGATATTCTGGCGGACGCCGCTCATGTCCTGCGATTTGGTGACAGCGAAGGCGAAACGACGACGCCGATCAAGGCCGAACAGTTACTCGTCCCCCGCCGTCATGACGACCGTGCCGACGATCTTTGGACAGTCTGGAACGTGGTGCAGAAAAACGCCATCAAGGGCGGATTGCGTGGTGTTGGCCGCGACGATCTCGGCCGGCCGCGCCGCGTGAAATCCCGCGCCGTGAACGGGATCGATCAGGATATCAAGCTCAACAAGGCACTTTGGCTGCTCGGCGAACGGATGGCCGCCCTGAAATCCTGACCAGGATCGCGAGAGCGCCGCCGCGCTGCGGCGCTTTCTATCCATCACCACTCTATCGGAGAGCATCAATGAACACCGCGCACCCTGTCGCCATCGCCAATCTGCGGGAAATCACCGGCCATGTTCGTCCCATGGCATTGGCCAACGCAATTCACGCTCGTGTCCCCTCATCGTGGGGCGGCGCATTTTTCATCACCCTGAACAATATTCGCGACTGCATTGAAGCCGGTGACCGATGGTTCGAGGAGGAGATCCCGGAAGGGTTTCGGGTTTGGACCGATAGCGGCTTTTCCTGCATCGTCCGGGATCGCCTTGCATTCTGTTCAGCCACTCGCACGGACGCTAAGCTCATCACACTCTCCAAGGATGAAAACGACGCTTTGGCGGCCGTAACATCGAAGGAAAGCAACGATGGTTGAAAATCTGGTTATCTGCCGGTCGATGTCGAAGGCACCTGCGGTCAAGATCGAGGCGTAGCGGGGATTTATTAGGGGTACTTAATCACAGCGGTCGGTGCCCCGTCCGATATTGATGTGGCCAGGTGGTTAGTCGTCGGTTTGCCTATCCCGAACCGCATCGAGCGGCGCGGGCCAGGACGAGGGGTGCCCCTAGCGCCCCACCCCTCGATAC